>JBBRZO010000025.1:0-5996 GCA_038236615.1 Caulobacterales bacterium | reverse complement strand
GAGACTGTCGCTCTGGAACAGACACAACGGGGCTGGACGCTCTGGTTCTACGCTCAGCCTATCGGCATCCTCGATCACACCGGCCAGCGACTGTTACCCATGCAACCGGGCTAAACCGTTACCCATCTATCCGCTGGACACCGACAGCGGAGCTGGAGGCTCGTTGGGGGCTCTTTACGGGCTGTGTGCCACCTGCCAACGCCGCAAAGGGCCCCCAACGACCTTCGATGCTGCGCATCTCAGGCCACTTCCCCCGCCAGCGGGGGAAGGGCTTGGGCTGAGGGATGATGTGGGCAGAGCCCTCGACGGTTACGCCGCCGGCGGCGGATTCTTCTGCATCGCCCCGGTCATCGGGATGAAGAACACCCCCACGTCGCGGCGGCTGTGGACCTTGCCCTCCGCGTCCTTGGTGTAGACGTAGAGCACCTGGCCGCGCCGGAAGGGCTGGCCGATCGGGATCAGCAGGCGGCCGCCCGGCTTCAGCTGGCGGAACAGCTCCGGCGGGGCGTACTGGGCCACGCAGGTGACGATGATGATGTCGAAGCCTTCCTTGACCTCGGGCCAGCCGAAATAGCCGTCGCCGACCCGGCCCTCGATGTTGTCGAAGCCCAGCGGCTTCCAGATCTGGTCCACCGCCCGGCCGATCGGCTCGATGATCTCGATGGAGTAGGACTGCTTGGCCATGCGCGAGAGCAGCGATGACTGGAAGCCGCTGCCGGTGCCGACTTCCAGGGTGGTCTCGCCCGGCTTGGGGGCGGCCAGCTGGGTCATGTAGGCCTGGCCCAGATAGTCGCTGAGCACCGAGCCGAAGCCCAGCGGCCAGGGCTTGGCGTTGGGCTCGTAGGCCAGCTGGGCCTGCGACTGCTTCTCGGCGTAGGCGTAGTGGTAGTATTCGCGCGGAATGGCCTGGAAGGCCGCCATGACGCCGGGATCGGCCGAGCCGAAATGAGCGGTCAGGTAGCGCTCGATATTGGCCAGGGCGGCGGGCTTGCGGGCCTGGATGGCGTCGAACACCGCCTGGCTGATCTGGGTGGGCCGGCCCGAGGCGGCCATGGCGGCCTCGAAGGCGTCCTTGGTCCAGTTCGGGTTGGGCGTGAAGGCGGGGACGCCGGCCGTCGTCGGCGCGGCCGGAGCCGCCGCCGTGGGCGTTGTCGCCTTGCCGGCCGGGGCCACCACGTCCTTGGACGTCGCCGCCTGTTGCTGGCCGCCGGTCAGCCGGTCGCAGGCGGCCAGGCCGCCGGCCGCCGCCAGAACGCCGCCGGTCGCGACGAGTCCGCGTCGGGTAATCATGCCGCTATCCTCTCTGGTGGATCTTCAGTTTGCGCCCTGGTCTTCCGCGCAGCCGCGGGAAGGGTCAGGGCGGCGATGACATAGAGCCCGGCCGCGCCGATCAGCAGCCAGGAGAAACCCGCCTCGCGGGCGATCAGGTTGGCCAGGGGCGTGGCGACCACGCTGAAGGCGCCGTTCAGGCCCCAGGCCCAGGGCAGGGCCGGGCTGTCGCCGACCTGGGTGAGGCCCATGGGGAAGGGCAGGCCCAGCGCCAGCGACGGCGGGGCGGCGATCAGCACCACCACCAGGGCGCGGACGGCGAAGGGCAGGTCCAGGCTGCTCATCAGCAGGCCCTGGCCGAACCGCCAGGCTCCGGCGCACCAGATCACGACCAGCAGGGCCGCGATGGCCGTGGCCAGCTTGGGTTTGTGGGTCAGCCGTCCGGCGATCATGCTGCCGAGGCCCGAGAAGATCAGCATGCCGGTCAGCACCAGGGCGAAGGCGCTGGTCCGGTCGTTGAGATAGAAGCTGGCCTTCTCGATCAGGTAGATCTCGATAAACAGGAAGCCGAGGCCCAGCGCCGGGAAATAGGCCACCGGCCAGGCCCGGCTGCTCCCGGCCTTGGGCCGCACCCGGCGCGGGGCCAGCAGCGGCACGGCCAGCACCACCAGGGCGATCAGCACGGCCTGGGCCAGCACCGCCAGGTTCACCAGGGCGCCGATCTCGGCCTGGGGCAGGATCTCGATCCGGCGGATCAGGGTCTCGACGTGGTTCAGCTTGAGAACCGAATGGAAGGCCGGCCGGTCCAGGGTCACGGGCGAGAGGTTGAAGGCGTAGCCGCTGGGCACGGCCTCGCCGCGCAGCACCGCGGACGCTTCGTCGGCGATGGCGTCGTCCGGCCCCTGGCTGACGATCTCGCCGCTGTCGAAGCTGACCTGCGGCAGGTCGTTGTAGAGGCCGCCCCGCAGCGCCGCGACGTCGATGCCGGGATAGTAGCTCATGTCGAAGCTGCGCTGGTCGCAGAAGGCCTTGAGCTGGGCCAGGGCCAGCGGCGTCCAGGGCGACTTGGAGAGCAGGATCCGCACGCTCCAGGCCGAGCGGTAGACCACCACATGGGCGGCGGGATCGTCGGCGCCGCTGAGCTTGAGGCCCTCGCGAACGGTGGCCAGCATGCGCAGGGAATAGACCGGGAAGTCGCGGATCGAGATGGGGATCGAGACGATGCCGTCGGGGCGAAGGGCCTCCAGATCGCTGGCGATGGTCTCGGCGGCGAAGGCGCTCTCGTTGGCCGGGCCGGCGTCCATGAAATCGGGGGCGATGTCGATGATGTCGTAGCGGGCGGCCCGCACGGCGGCGACCGGCCCGATGTCCAGGACCGCCACCCGCTCGTCCGGCGCCAGGCGGCTGGCCCGGTCCAGGCCGTCGACCATCGCCTTGCGGATCACCGGCTCGGGCTCGACGACATCGACATGGGCCGCGCCCAGGGCCAGGGCCTCGGCGGCGCGGTAGCCGCCCGAGGCGCCGATCAGCAGGACGCGCGAGGTCGGCTTCATCAGATAGGGCGCGGCCGACATAGTCGCCGGGGCGTAGCGGGAGTCGAGGTCGCCGGGCCTGGCGATGGCGGCGATGCGGTTGCCGTCCCGATAGAGGCCGAAGGTCTTGGGCGGCCCGGCCAGGCCCATCAGGCCGGCGTTGTTGGAGACGTCGGTGTCCACCCGCTCGGTGAAGTCATCCAGCAGCTGGTAGTAGCCGCGCGGCGACTTGACCGTATCCAGCACCTGGGCGCCCGGGGTCTGACTGGGGGCGTAGACGGCCTTGAACTGGTTGACCACCGGGGGATGGCCGAAGGTCAGCAGCGCCTCGCCGCCGCTCAGCGCCATCAGGGCCATGACCATGCCCAGCCAGCGCCGCTCGCCGGCCTGGAAGATGGCCGCCACGGCCAGGAGGATGATCAGCAGCGGGACCAGGTCGTACGGATGGACCACGAACATCAGGGCCAGGGCCAGGGCCGCGCCGGCCCCCGCGCCCAGCAGGTCATAGCCATAGACCCGGCCGATCTCGTTCGCGTTCATCACGAAGGTCAGCGAGATGTAGAGGCCGGTCAGGAAATAGAAGGGCAGCAGGTAGGCGTAGTAGAGGGCGATATTGCCCAGCTGCGGCAGCCATGTGGCCGGGTTCTGCAGTTCCAGCGGATTGAACGGGTTCTGGCTGGTCAGGTAGTAGCCAAGGGCCGCCGCCGCCGTCATCAGGCCGGGCAGGATGGCCCGAAGCGTCGGCCCCATCCTGGCCAGCGGATCGCGGAACAGGGCCATGACCACGCCGCTCAGGGCAAAGCCGACCATGACGATGGAGATCACCCAGTAGCCGTACTCCGACCACTTCGCGACGGCGAAGTAGCGGGTCAGGGCGTTCTCGAATCCGACCGCCCCGGCCGAGACCAGGAACAGCGGCAGAAGGCTGGCGCGGGGCGCTTTACTCACGGCCAGACCTTCCGGCTGATGAAGTCGGTCAGGACGGCGTTGAAACGCTGCGGTTCGTCGACGAACAGGGCATGGCCGGCGGTCTCGAAGAGCACGCTTTCGGCGTTGGGGTGGCGGGCCAGCAGATTAGCCGCCTGGCCCTGCCAGCGGGGCCGGATGATGTAGAGCACCGGCTTCTTGGTCGAATAGACGGCGTCACGCCAGTAGCTGCGCGGCCGGTCATAGCCCAGCAGGGCCCGGGCCTGGGGCTCGGGCAGCTGCAGCGAAGCGCGGGTCAGACGGTCCAGATAATCGGGGCTCTGCTGGTGATGGAACATGCCCTTCACGAAGGCCGCCCGCGCGGCCTCCCGTGGCGGCTTGGGACCTCTGGGACGCGGTGGGCCGGGAATGGGGGGTGGGTCTTCGCCGATGCTGTTGTCGACCAGCACCAGCCCGGCAATCTGGCTGTCGCCGCACTGGGCGACATAGGAGAGGGCGTCCAGCACGCCCAGCGACCAGCCGACCAGCAGCACGGGCCGGGATCCCTGCCCCACCCCCTGACTTTCGATCAGGTCCTCGATGTCGCGGCCGCGCCGGTCAGGCTCGTAGCCAGTGGCGGCGATCTCGGATTGACCCTGGCCGCGCGGGTCGAAGGCGATGACGTGGTAACGGGCCGACAGGGCGTCGAGCTGCGGCTGCCAGATCCAGGCCGGCATAGTCCAGCCTGGCACCAGCACGATGGTGTCGGCATTGGCCGCGCCGGCTTCCAGATAGTGCAGCCGGGTTCCGTCGCTGGCGGTGAAGAACCGGCTTCCAATACTATCCTGGGCCGCGGCAGACGCTGCGCCGGCCAGCAGGCAGACGGCCGCGAAGGCAGCCAGCCCCGCGGTCACGCGCGCTCGGAAATAGGCCATGGCCCCCATGTCCCCATTTGATCGACACATCGACCGACCGTCGATATTTTTCACCTGAGAGAGGGCTTAACCATGACGCTTTTCGTCGCCGCCACCTAGACTGGGTTCATGGCCATCCCACCGCTAGGCATTATCGAAGGCTATTACGGCCGCCCCTGGACCTGGACCGAGCGCGCCGGCGTGGTCGATCGCCTGGCCCCGGCCGGCTACGACTTCTACCTCTACGCCCCCAAGGCCGACCCCTATCTGCGCCGCCGCTGGTCCGAACCACATCCCGACGCGGAAGCCCAAAGCATCGCCGCCTTCGCCCGCCACTGCGACGCAGCGGGCGTGGCGTTCGGGGTGGGGCTGAGCCCCTACGAGATCTACCAGGATTTCAACGCCGAGACCCAGGACGCCCTGGCGGCCAAGCTGAAGCATCTGGACAGTCTTGGCGTGCGGCGCCTGGCCATCCTGTTCGACGACATGCGCGGCGACACGCCGGACCTTGCCGATCGCCAAGTCCACATCCTGCACTGGATCGCCGAACGCACGACGGCGGACAAGGTCATCCTCTGTCCGACCTATTACAGCGACGATCCGGTCCTGGACCGCTTCTTCGGCGCGCGGCCGGACTGCTATCTGGAGACCCTGGGCCGCGACCTCGACCCGGCCATCGACATCTTCTGGACCGGCGAGGAGGTCTGCTCGCGCGAGCTCGGCGTCGGCCATCTCGACCGGGTCGCCGGCCAGCTGAAGCGTCCGCCGTTGCTCTGGGACAACTGGCCGGTCAATGACGGCCCGCGCATGAGCCGCCATCTGCACCTGCGCGCCTTCACCGGCCGCCCCGCCGCCAACGCCAGCCGGATCAGCGGCCACGCCGTCAACCCGGCCCTGCAGCCGGCCCTGTCGCTGATCCCAGCCCTGACCCTGGCCGACGCCTATGGCCAGGGCGACGCCTACGGCTACACCCACGCCTGGCGCGCCGCCGCCGAGGCTGTGGCCGGCCCGGCCCTGGCCGACCTGCTGCAGCGCCACATCCTGGCCTTCCAGGACGGCGGCCTCGACACCCTGGACGCGGAGGCCAGGGCGAAGCTGCGGGCGCAATATGCGGCCTTCGACCATCCCGCCGCGGCCGAGGTGGTCCTTTGGCTGGACGAGGGCTACCGCATCACCCGCGAGGACATGCAGGCGCAGTAGCGAGCCCTTCCCCCGCTTGCGGGGGAAGGGCTTTTGTCCTGCCCGGTTAGAGAGGTGACAGAGTAGCCCGGATAGATGGGTAACAGTTCTCCGGTGTTTTGGAGGAGGGCTGTGCGATGCCGTGGCTCAAGAGCAGCGCCATGGACGACCGACTGCGCTTTGCGGCTGATTGGCT
>JBBRZO010000024.1:0-16040 GCA_038236615.1 Caulobacterales bacterium | reverse complement strand
GCCTTTACTGAGACTTGGTCCCGTATCATGGTCCAAATTGTGTTGCAGGCCTGTGTAGCAATCGTCCTCAGACGGTCCCCCAGGCGGCAAAACTGTAGTGTTTTCAACGATGGAAGAAGGGATGGCGCGCTCGGAGCGATTCGAACGCCCGACCCTCAGATTCGTAGTCTGATGCTCTATCCAGCTGAGCTACGAGCGCGCACTTCACAGAGGCCCTGGTAGGGTCCCAGCGAGGGCGCGGAACCTAGTCGCACAATCCTGGAAGCGCAACCCGGTCCGGCAGGTTTTTTCAGTCGCGCCTGCTCAGCCCGGGAACGGCAGGCCCAGCCCCTTGAGGATATCGCCTGCCTTGGGCTTGGCGGGCTTGGGTTTGGGCTGGCCGGGACGGGCCGGCGGGGCGTCCTCGTCATCGCCCATGCCGGGCGAGGCCATGCCCAGGAGGCCACTGGTGGCCGAGCGGTAGCGGACCTTGACCTGCCAGGCGATGTTCCAGGCGACCTTGGGATCGGCGGGGCGGGCCGGGAAGGCGAAATTGGCTTCCGGGCCATAGGCGACCAGGTTGAACATCGATTGCGGGGCGGCGTCGACCACCTCCTTGGGGACGGCGCAGCTGGTCGTGGCGGGGGCCAGAAGGGCCTTCTGGGCGACCAGGCGCTGGATGTCCTCGGGCCGCAGGAAATCCGGCAGGGCGAACATCAGGCTTTGCAGCTCGCTGGAGCTCCACATCACCATGGTCTCGTTGCCGTCGCTGCCCATAGTCGAGGCGGCATAGGCCTGGGCCGAGCGCACCGGCCGCCAGGCCAACTGCATTGCACCGCTGGCAAGTTTGGCGTTCGATGTCAGGTCGAACGGCGGCATGAAGTCCTGGTCCTGCCCGAGGCTGAAGCGGATCTCGGGGCTGTAGTTGCCGCGCACCACATGGTCGCCGATCAGCGAGCCATTGGCAGGCACACTGGTGCGGGCGCGGGCGTTGGGCCATTCGCCGTAGGTCGCGTTGCGGCTGGGCGAGGGCGGCTGCATGGGGGTGATGTTGAGGCCTCGCATCATCTGGGCGAAGGCGGGCGGCATCTGGCCCTCGGCCACTTTGGCGAAGTCGATGACCACGGGCTGACCCGGCCGCGCATGCTCGCCACAGCCCCAGAAGATCAGCATGCGGCCCCGAGGCTTCTGATACTGGCTCGGGGCGCCCGGTTCCTCGCGGATGGTCGGAGCGCTCTGCTGGACCGGCGTGACCAGGGGCAGGTCAGGCCCCGCGCCCAGGCCCTGCGGCGGCAGATGGTCGGCGGCCGGCGCGCCAGTTGGCTTCTGCGACGAGCCCAGTTGCAGGAGGAGCATACGGGTGACGTTGCCGCCGCGCATCCCGCCCATGATCGAGGCCAGTGACGGCCGCCCGCCACCGGCGTTCATGGCGCCGAACCCGCTGTTGGTCTGGGCGCTGACCCAATAGACCGCCACCGGCCCGGTGACGACCTGCCTGGGCGCCGAGGGCGCGGCTGCCGCGCCCGCCAGTACCGCCGCGCCGATAACCAGTCCGGCCCTGCCCCTGAAGGTCATGCCTGTCTCCCGATCACTGCCCGGTGCGAAGGGAAATCCTCAGCGCCGACGGCGTCCAGTTCTTCTTGCTGGTCTGCAGTCACATAGCGTTGATCTGGCGCAAGCCCGTCAACCGCGCCAGCAGGCGACCTCGGCGCCTGGCCAGGGGGTGGCTTCGTAGACACCTCTGGCAACCGCGCGGCTGAGCGTGTCGGCCGCCAGACCGCCGATCCTCGCCAGGGTCAGCGGGCTGGGATCCGGCAGCGGGCGCCGGGCCGTCGACAGCACGAAGACCACGTCTCCGTCCGTCGGGGCGTGGACGGGGCGGATGGCTCGGCTGAGGCCGTCCTGGGCCATGATGGCGATGCGGCGGGCCTGGGCGGGGGTCAGGGCGGCGTCGGTGGCGATGCAGGCGATGGTGGTGTTGGCGCGGGCCACGGCCATGGAGAGGCGGGACTGGCCCCAGTCGTCGGGGGCGGCGGTGAGGCCGGAGGGGCCCAGGCCGCCGAACTCGCCGTCGATCTCGTAGGGGGTCGCCCAGAAGGTGCGATAGTCGCCCGCGGTGACCGAGCCGAAGCTGTTGACCGCGACCACGGCCCCGACCGTGATGCCGTCGTCGGTGACGATGGAGGCCGAGCCCGTGCCGCCCTTCAGCGTGCCGGCCATGGCTCCGTAGCCGGCGCCGGCCGTGCCCAGGGTGAAGTCGGGCCCGGCGGCGGCGATGGCCTGCATCGCCAGGGCCCGGTAGGGCGGGTCCTCGCCCCAGGCCTTGTCGCCGCCGTTGGCCAGGTCATAGAGGATGGCGGCCGGCACCATCGGCGAAGGCGGCACGCCGGGCCGGTTGGCGAAGGCAAAGCCCCTGCCCCGCGCGCCCAGCCAGGCGGCGGCCCCGTCCCCGGCCGCCAGGCCCCAGGACGAGCCACCCGACAGCACCACCGCGTCCACCGCGTCGACCAGGGTGTCGGCGGCCAGGGCGTCGGTCTCTCTGGTGCCCGGCCCGCCGCCGCGCACGTCGCAGGCGCAGACCGCGGCCTGGTCCGGTAGGATAATGGTGACGCCGGTGCGGACGCGTGCGTCCTGCGCCTGCCCCACGGCGATGCCGGGGACGTCGGTGATCAGGTTGCGGGGACCAGGGCGAGCGCTCATCAGGCAGGTTTAGGACGATGGGCGGTCGGCGGCTAGCGCGTCAAATTCCTCGCCCGTTGGGCGAGGGGGACCACGAAGTGGTGGAGTGGGCTCTTCCGACCGCACACAGAAAAAGCCATGCCCCCGATACGGCGTTCAATCCCCCCTATGTGCGGTCGGAAGAGCCCACTCCGTCGGCTTCGCCGCCACCTCGCCCAACGGGCGAGGAATGCGCGAAGATGGCTTCCCTACTCGGCCGGCAGCAGGTTTTCCGAGCGCTTGGCCATCAGCTTGTCGAACTCGCCCCAGACGCCGCCTTCGCCCTGCCACTGGCCCTTGGTGGCGGCCTTGGAATATTCCGTGGCCCGGGCCTCAAAGAAGTTGGCGTGTTCGACGCCGCTGAGCAGGCTCTGCAGCCAGGGCAGCGGGTTTTCCTTCACGCCGTAGACTTCCGGCAGCTTGAGCTGGCGCAGCC
Organism: Caulobacterales bacterium; assembly: GCA_038236615.1. GTDB lineage: Bacteria > Pseudomonadota > Alphaproteobacteria > Caulobacterales > Caulobacteraceae > Caulobacter. The sequence goes on along the minus strand of JBBRZO010000024.1, from coordinate 12,907 downwards.
GCCAGTCGGCGATGAAGCGGATGTACCTCTTGATATCTTCAGGTGTCATGCCCTGGACCTCACCGGCCTCGAAGGCCAGGTCGATGAAGCGGTCTTCCAGGCCCACCACCGTCTTGCAGCAGTCGACGATGTCGTCGGCCACGCTCTTGGTCACGCACTGGGTCTCAGCGTTAAAGGCGTGGAACAGCTGGATCATGCCCTCGCAGTGCAGGCTCTCGTCGCGCACCGACCAGGAGACGATCTGGCCCATCCCCTTCATCTTGTTGAAGCGCGGGAAGTTCATCAGCATGGCGAAGCTGGCGAACAGCTGCAGCCCTTCGGTGAAGCCGCCGAACATGGCCACCGTGCGGGCGATATCGGCGTTCGAGCCGACCCCGAACTGCTGCATGTAGTCGTGCTTGGCCTTCAGCGCCTCGTATTCCATGAAGGCCGAGAACTCGCTTTCCGGCATGCCGATCGTCTCGAGCAGCAGCGCGTAGGCGGCGATGTGGATGGTCTCCATATTGGTGAAGGAGGCCAGCATCATCTTCACTTCGGTCGGTTTGAACACCAGCGCGTAGCGTTCCATGTAGTTGTCGGCGACCTCGACGTCCGACTGGGTGAAGAAGCGGAAAATCTGCGTCAGCAGATTGCGCTCCTTGTCGTTCAGCCGCGCCGCCCAGTCCTTGCAGTCCTCGCCCAGCGGGATTTCCTCGGGCATCCAGTGGACCTGCTGCTGCTTCTTCCAGAAGTCGTAGGCCCACGGATAACGGAAGGGCTTGTAGCCCTTTGAAGCGGTCAGCAGGCCCGGCAGAATGAGGCTGGAGGCGGTCACGGCGTCTTCACTTCCCTGGAGATGCGGAATCGGCAAACTCAAAACTCGAACCACTACCCTACCAGCCAATCACGCAACATCTAGCGGCGAGTTAACGCACCCCCTCAAGATGTTGTGCACGCCATGGGGATAACCATGTCCGACCGATTCACCGTCTACGGCGCCCTGGGCTCGGGCAGCGTGCCCGTCGAGGCCGCCCTGACCCTGCTGGGCCTCCCCTTCGATGTGGTCGAGGGGGCGACCTGGACCAACGACCCCCAGGCCCTGGCGCGAGTCGAAAAGGTCAATCCGCTCAAGCAGGTGCCGGCCCTGGTCCTGCCCCCAAGCACTGGGAGGAGCGGCGAGGTGATGACCGAGAGCGCCGCCATGCTGATCTGGCTGGCCGACCGCTATGGCGGCAATGTCCTGGCCCCTGCCCCCGACAGCCCCCTTCGCGCCGCCTACCTGCGCTGGATGGTCTATGTGCCGGCCGCCATCTATTCGATGTTCTGGGTGCGGGACGATCCGTCGCGCCTGTCGCCGGGGCCGGAGCATGACGACCTGGTCAAGACGCGGACCGGAGAGCGCATTCTCGACTGCTGGCGGATGATGGACAGCCAGATCGAGCCGGGGGCGTTCCTGATCGGTGACCGGCTGAGTGTCCTGGACCTCTATGTGGCGGTGATCAGCCGCTGGGGCCTGGGCCGCCGCCGCTTCCGCGAGGTCGCGCCCAAGATGGCGCCGGTGATGGCGAAGGTGGATGCGCTGCCGGCGCTGGAGGCCTTCTGGGCGGCGCGGTTCCCGTTCGAACCCGGCTGGGAGCGATAGGCCCACTCTATCCAAACTATTAAATCTATCGATTGGCCCAAGACCCTGTCGGGCGCATACCCTGCGGCCCGGGAAGAGACCTCATACGGAGACCACCATGTCGCTCGCCACCAGCAAGACCCTCGAAAACCTCAAGGCCGCCTTCGCCGGCGAGAGCCAGGCCAACCGCCGTTACCTCTACTTCGCCCAGAAGGCCGACGTGGAAGGCTACAACGACGTCGCCGCCGTGTTCCGCTCGACCGCCGAAGGCGAGACCGGCCACGCCCACGGCCACCTCGAATTCATGGAAAGCGTCGGCGACCCGGCCACCGGCCTGCCGATCGGCCCCACCGGCGACAACCTCAAGGCCGCCATCGCCGGCGAGACCCACGAATACACCGACATGTACCCCGGCATGGCCCGCACGGCCCGTGACGAGGGCCATGACGAGATCGCCGACTGGTTCGAGACCCTGGCCAAGGCCGAAAAGTCCCACGCCGGACGTTTTCAACGCGCCTTGGACACCCTGGACTGACATCGACGGCTAGCTGTTGACCTTGCCCCTCTCCCACGCGGGAGAGGGGTCGAGACCCCGCGCCAGGAGCGACCATGAGCGACAATCCGATCAAGCCGCCGCCGCCGAAATCAGAGGGCAGCCTGGACGCGCCGATGCGCCATCCCATCGCCTGGCGGGATGAGGCCTATTACGACCTGGCGGCGGTCGAGAAGGAGATGGAGCGGGTCTTCGACATCTGTCACGGCTGCCGGCGCTGCTTCAATCTGTGCGACGCCTTTCCCAAGCTGTTCGACATGGTCGACGAGAGCCCGACCGGCGAGCTGGATGGCGTCGCCAAGGCCGATTACGCCAAGGTCGACGAGGCCTGCACCCTCTGCGACATGTGCTTCCTGACCAAATGTCCCTACGTGCCGCCGCACCAGTTCGACCTGGACTTCCCCCACCTGATCCTGCGCTACCGGGCCGCCAAGCGGAAAGCGAATGGCGGGGAGTTCGTGCGCGAGCAGCTGGGCCGCACCGACCGCAACGGCAAAATGGCCAAGCCGGTGGCGGGCCTCGCCAACTGGGCCACCGCCCGCGACAACACCCCCCTGCGCGGCTTCCTGGAAGCCATCGCCGGCATCGACGCCAAGGCCGAGCTGCCGCTGTTCCACTCGAAGACCGCCACCGACCTGGCGAAGAAGGCCCCCAAGGCCGATCTTGTCGGCCCCTCGGCCGGCCGCAAGGTCGCCGTCTATGCGACCTGCTTCACCGAATACAACGACACCAAGACGGCCACGGCCGCCCTGGCCGTGCTGGCCAAGCAGGGCGTGGAAGCCAAGCTGGTCTATCCGGAATGCTGCGGCATGCCCCAGCTCGAGGCCGGGGATCTCGCCGACGTCGCCGGCCGCGCCGAGCGGGTGGCCAAGGTGTTCGCGCCCTATATCGCCGACGGCTACGAGGTGGTGGCGCTCACCGCGTCATGCGGCCTGATGCTGAAGTTCGAATGGCCGCTGCTGGTCCCGGAGAACCAGGCGGTCAAGGCTCTGGCCGCCTCGACCCGCGACATCAGCGAGTACATGGTCGGTCTCTCCAAGGCCAACGGCCTGGCCCCCGGCCTCACTCCCATCCCGGGCGGAGTGGCCATCCACCACGCCTGCCACGCCCGGGCCCAGAACATGGGCGCCAAGTCGGCCGAGATGCTGCGGCTGATCCCCGACACCAAGGTCGACCTGATCGAGCGCTGCTCGGGCCACGGCGGCACCTTCGGGGTGATGAAGGAAACCCGGCCGATGGCGATGAAGGTCGGCAAGCCGGCCGCCAAACAGGTCGCCCAGAAGGCCGACGAAACCCTGTGCTCCGACTGCCCGCTGGCCTGTAAGCACCTGGGCCAGTTGCTGATCGCCGAACTGCCGGACGGCAGCGCCCAGCCGGCCCAGGCCCACCCCATCGAGATCATTGCCCGGTCCTACGGACTGGTCTGAGGTAAGTTCATGCCCGCCAACGCCCGCCGTATCGACCCGGCCGACCTGCTGCCCGACGCCGACTTCGCCAAGGTCCGCAAGGAGCGCCGCGCCGTCCTGCTCCCCACCAAGCGGCTGCGGCGCGTCTCGCTCGGCCCCGACTGCACCTTCCACTTCGAGAGTTATGAGACCATGCTCTTCCAGGTGCAGGAGATGCTGCTGATCGAAAAGGGCGGCGCCGCGCAGATCCCCGATGAGCTCTCGGCCTACAACCCGCTGATCCCGCAGGGCTCGGAGCTGGTGGCCACGGTGCTGTTCGAGATCGACGACCCGGTCCGGCGCGCCGCGACCCTGGGCCGGCTGGGCGGGGTCGAAGACCGGTTCTTCCTGCAGATCGGCGGCGAGAAGGCGGTCGGGATTCCCGAGGGCGACATCGAGCGTACGCGCGAGGACGGCAAGACCAGCTCGGTGCACTTCCTGAAGTTCACGCTGACGGGCGCGCAGAAGGCGGTGTTCGCCGATCCTGGGGCGAACGTGATGCTAGGCTGCGATCACCCGCAGTACGGCCACCTGGCCATCCTCGGCCCGGAAGCACGGGCCGAGTTGGCGAAGGATTTCAGCTAGCGCCAATCCTCACCCGGAGGGGGAGGATTCCCTCAACCTACTGACAGGCCAGACATTCCTCGTAGTCCGTCCGGGCGCTGTCCTGGACCACCACCGCCTCGGCGTCGCTGCCGGCGTGGCTGGCGCGCTGCACCGACTTGGAGCGCAGGTAGTAGAGGCTTTTGACGCCCCGCTCCCAGGCCTGCCAGTGCAGCATGTGCAGGTCCCATTTGTCCACGTCGCCGGGGATGAACAGGTTGACCGACTGGCTCTGGCAGATGTCCGGCGTGCGGTCGGCGGCAAGCTCCACCACCCAGCGCTGGTCCAGTTCGAAGGCGGTCTTGTAGACGTCCTTCTCGTCCTGGCTGAGGCAGTCGAGGTGCTGAACCGAGCCCTCGTTCTCCAGGATGGTGTCCCAGACGGCGGAGGTGTTCTGGCCCTTTTCCTCGAGCAGGCGCTCCAGGTAGGGGTTCTTCACCGCGAACGAGCCCGACAGGGTCTTGTGGGTGTAGATGTTGGCCGGGATCGGCTCGATGCCCGCCGACGTGCCGCCGCAGATGATGCTGATCGAGGCGGTCGGGGCGATGGCCAGCTTGTGGCTGAAGCGTTCCATGACGCCGGCGTCGGCGGCGTCGGGGCAGGGCCCGCGCTCTTCGGCCAGCTTCTTGGAGGCAACGTCGACGCCACGGCGCAGATGTTTGAACAGCCGCATGTTCCACGACTTGGCCATGGCGCTCTCGAACGGCACGTTCTGGGCCTGCAGGAAGCTGTGGAAGCCCATCAGGCCCAGGCCCACCGAGCGCTCGCGCTGGGCGGCGTAGACAGCGGCGGCGGCGTCGGACGGGGCGCGGTCGATGAAGTCCTGCAGGACGTTGTCGAGGAAGCGCATGATGTCCTCGAGGAACATCGGCTCGTCGCGCCATTCCATGAAGGTCTCGGCGTTCACCGACGACAGGCAGCAGACGGCGGTCCGCTCCTTGCCCAGGTGGTCCTTGCCGGTGTGCAGCATGATCTCGCTGCACAGGTTCGACTGGCGCACCTTCAGCCCCAGCTCGCGCTGGTGGGCCGGCATGGCCTTGTTCACGGTGTCGGAGAAGATCAGGTAGGGCTCGCCGGTCTGCAGGCGCACCTCCAGGATCTTCTGCCACAGTGAGCGGGCGTCGACCTCGCGCAGGACTTCGTCGTTCTTGGGCGAGCGCAGGCCGAACTTGGTCCCGTCGCGCACCGCTTCCATGAACTCGTCAGTGATCGAGATGCCGTGGTGCAGGTTCAGCGACTTGCGGTTGAAGTCGCCCGAGGGTTTGCGGATCTCGAGGAACTCTTCGATCTCGGGGTGGTGGACGTCGAGATAGACCGCCGCCGAGCCGCGGCGCAGGCTGCCCTGGCTGATGGCCAGCGTCAGGCTGTCCATCACCCGGATGAAGGGGATGATGCCGCTGGTCTGGCCGGCGCCCTTGACCTTCTCGCCGATCGACCGGACGCCGCCCCAGTATGTGCCGATGCCGCCGCCGTTGGCCGCCAGCCAGACGTTCTCGTTCCAGGTGCCGACGATGCTTTCCAGCGAATCGCCCACGGCGTTGAGGAAGCAGCTGATCGGCAGGCCGCGCTCGGCCCCGCCGTTGCTGAGCACCGGGGTGGCCGGCATGAACCACAGCCGGCTCATATAGTCGTAGACCCGCTGGGCGTGCTCGGCGTCGTCGGCATAGGCTGTCGAAACCCGGGCGAACATGTCCTGATAGGACTCGCCCGCCAGCAAATAACGGTCTTCAAGAGTCGTCTTGCCGAAGTCGGTCAGCAGCGCATCACGGCTGCGGTCGACGACCACCTTCTGAACCAGAGACAGCGCCGGGCGCTCAGAGGTCCACGGCGTGCTGCCGGAAGCCTCGCCCAGGGGAATCTGTCTTGCCGCATCACCCATCATTTGCCCAAAACCCGTCAACTTTCAGCCGTTTCGCCAAAGCGCCCCTCACGGTCGCGCCTCGCCGTAACCCCATATGTAGTGGGCGAAGCGCCCCCATGACCCACTATATGGGGGCATGAGGATGAATGACTCGTCAATGAGGCGAAGTCGCCGCACCGCGAGTTTTTCGTTAACAAGGTGTTAACGGACTGTCACCGGACCGTCGCGAACCCAGCAAAATCCAGGGGTTGCGGGGCGCCAGCGACCGATGGTCGCTCAGCCTGAAAGCGGCCAAAAAAACGTGATCAACGGCACGCCCAAAACCACGACGAGAACTGATAGGGGCGCCCCCAACCGAGGATAGTCGCCGAACCGGTAGCCGCCCGGCGCCATGATCAGCGTATTGCACTGGTGGCCGATCGGGGTGAGGAAATCGCAGGCCGCCCCGACCGCCACCGCCATCAGGAACGGGTCCGGGTTGAGGTGCAGCCGCTGGGCCAGGTCGGCGCCGACGGGGGCGATGATCAGCACGGTGGCGGCGTTGTTGAGGAAGGGCGTGGCGGCCATGGCCACCAGCATGGTGGCGGCCAGGGCGGCGATCGGCGGCAGATTGGCGAACAGGTGCGCCAGCCCCTGGGCAATCAGCGCCGTGCCGCCGGTCGACTGCACCGTCTCGCTGACGGGAATCAGGGCGGCGACCAGAATCAGCACCGGGGCGTCCAGGGCGCCGTAAGCCTCGCGCATGGTCAGCGAACGGGTGGCCACCATCAGCACCGCCGCCCCGAAGAAGGCGACCGCAACCGGGACGATCTTGACCGCCACCAGGATCATCGCCGCCGCCAGGATGATCACCGGCAGGAACCGCCAGCGAGCGTCGCCCAGCCGCACCTCGCGCTTCGCCAGGGGCAGGAGGCCAAGATGGGTCAGAACCCCTGGAAGCACGGTTTCCGCGCCCTGCAGCAGCAGGACATCGCTGACCCGGATCGGCGTGGAATCCAGGCGTCGGGTCAGCCGCTGGCCGCTGCGGGCGACCGCCATCAGGGTGACGCCGTGCTCGGCATGCAGGGCCATGCTCTTGGCCGACCGCCCGGTCAGGCTGGAGCCGGCCTGCACCACCGCCTCGACGGCCAGGATGTCCTCGGCCTTGCTGGGACGGGTGGCCGGCCGGGTGTCGGAATGCAGGCTGAGGCGGGCGGCGGCGATCAGCTGATTGAGCACCTCCTGTGGCCCGGACAGCACCAGGCGATCGCCCGGCTGGATCCTGCTGTTGGCGTGCGGTCCATCGCGGCGCTCCGAGCCCCGTTCCAGGGCCGAGACCTCGATCTCCTCGCCCGCCAGGCGGCGCAGGTCAGCAATGGTCATCGGCCCCATCGGCCAGGGGTCGGGGACCTCGGCCTCGGTGACGTAGGTGTTGGCCGCGAGGGCGGCGTCCATCGATTCGGCTCCCTGCCGGCCCTTGGGCAGCAGCCGATAGCCGAACACCAGGAACAGCAGGCCGGCGGCCGTGAGGATCAGCCCGACCGGGGCGTAGTCATACATGCCGAACGGCTTGCCCAGGATGTCCTGGCGGATGCCCGAGACGATGATGTTGGGCGAGGTGCCGACCAGGGTCACCATGCCGCCCAGCAGCGCCGCGAAGGACATTGGCATCAACAGGCGCGACGGCGCGCTGCCGGTCCGCTTGGCCAGCTGCAGAGCCGGCGGCATCAGGATGGCCAGGGCTCCGACGTTCTTGGTGACCATCGACAGCAGGGCCGTCAGCGTGGCGAGCACCGGCGCCTGGGTCTTCTCGGTGGGCAGCCTGGCCAGCAGAGGCCGCAGGGCCACCTCGACCGCGCCGGAGCGGGCGACGGCGGCGCTGACGATCAGGGCCGAGGCGATGATGACGGTGATGTCGTCCGACAGGCCGTCGAAGGCCTTCTTGGCCGGCACGATGCCCAGCGCCAGCCCAACGACCAGCGAGCCCAGGGCCACTAGATCATAGCGGAACCGCCCCCAAGCGAACACGGCGACCGTGCCCAGGATCAGGGCGAAGGAAAGGATTTGTGGAGTAGTCATGACGCCCCGGCGAGAGTTCTCCCGGCTAACGGGTCGCAGGGCTTTGCGGTTGCATATGTCGGCTGGCGAGCCTATCTGGCGGTTGTCACTGGGGAGTAGCCGCCCGCACCCAGCGGGACCCGCGTCAACACAATCGAAGTTCGCTTCGTGGCGCAGGTAGCCTTCCGATCGGAGGGCCTAGCGAGACCTTTGGCTTTCGGGTGCGGCCGCGGGGCCGTGGGCCCGGAACGCCAATGGTCCGTCCGATCGGCCCCGCAGGATGACAATTCAGATGGAAGCCTTCCTCGTCTCCACCGGGCTCGTGGCCCTGGCCGAAATCGGCGACAAGACCATGTTGCTGGCCATCGTGCTGGCGGCCCGCTGGCGCAAGCCGGTCCCGATCCTGCTCGGCATCCTCGCCGCCACCATCGCCAACCACCTGCTGGCCGCCACCGTCGGCTCGTTGGCCGGCGGCTTCCTGCAGGGCTGGTGGGTCAAGTGGGTGCTGGGCGTCGCTTTCATCGCCTTCGGGGCCTGGGCGCTGATCCCCGACAAGTTCGAGGACAGCGATGTTCCCGTGGAGAAGTCCGGCCAGTCGATCTTCGTCGCGACCCTGATCGCCTTCTTCTTCGTGGAGATGGGCGACAAGACCCAGGTGGCCACTATCGCCCTGGCGGCGAGGTTCCACGAGATCCTCTGGGTCGCCGCCGGCACCACGGTCGGCATGATGCTCGCCAACACCCCCGCCGTGCTGATCGGCGAGGCGGCGGCGACGCGGCTGCCGCTGAAATACATCCGTTGGGCCGCCGCGGCGGCGTTCGCCGGGCTGGGGGTTTGGGTGTTGCTGAGCTAGGCGCAAGGAACAAGTCCTTCCCCCGCTGGCGGGGGAAGTGGCCTGAGGCGCGTAGCGACGAAGGTCGTTGGGGGCCCTTGCAGGAGAGGCCGGTGCGCTGGCCAGCGCCGTAAGGACCCCCAACGAGCCTCCAGCTTCGCTGTCGGCCCACTTCCCCCGCCAGCGGGGGAAGGGCTTGTGCCTCAGAGATTCAGCAGCGCCGGGTCCCCACCTTGCGCCGTGATGTTGACGCTCACCGCCCGCTCCAGGGCATAGCGCGACAGGGCGTTCGGACCGCCGGCCTTGGGCCCGGTCCCCGACAGCCCCTCGCCGCCGAACGGCTGCACACCGACCACCGCCCCGATGATCGAGCGGTTGACGTAGACGTTGCCGGCGGGGACCAGTTCGGCCACCTCGTTGGCAAAAGCTTCGATGCGGCTGTGGACGCCGAGGGTCAGGCCATAGCGGCGGGAAGCCAGCATTCCGGCCACGGACGAAAGGTCCTCGGGGTCGTAGCGGACGACGTGCAGGATCGGCCCGAATACCTCGCGCTCGAGAAAGTCCGCCGACGGAATTTCCGCCAGGACCGGGCCGAAGAAGGTCCCCTCGATGGGGGCGTCCAGCCGGTGCAGCACGGTGGCCTCGGCGTTCAAGCGATGCAGGTGCTTTTCCAGCGCGTCCTTGGCCTCGGTGTCGATCACCGGGCCGACGTCCGTGCCCGGATCGGCCGGGTCGCCGACGACCAGGCAGTCCATGGCCCCCTTCAGGCCGGCGATCATTTGATCGGCGGTGTCCTTGGGCAGGAACAGGATGCGCAGGGCTGAGCAGCGCTGGCCGGCTGACCCAAAGGCGGAGAGGATGACGTCGTCGATCACCTGTTCGCGCTGGGCGGTGGTGTCGACGAACATGCCGTTGAGGCCCCCGGTCTCGGCGATGAAGGGGACGATGGGACCGTCGCGGCCGGCGAGCGAAGTGTTGATCCGCCGGGCGGTGTCAGTGCCGCCGGTGAAGGCGACGCCATCACAGCCGGGGTGGGCGACCAGGGCCGCGCCCACCGTCTCGCCCCGGCCGGGGGTGAGGGCCAGCAGGCGGGGATCGAGGCCGGCGGCGTGATAGAGCTTCACCGCCTCGGCGGCGATGATCGGGGTCTGCTCAGCCGGCTTGGCGATCACCGCGTTGCCCGCCGCCAGCGCCGCACAGACCTGGCCGGTGAAGATAGCCAGCGGGAAGTTCCACGGGCTGATGCAGACGAAGACGCCCCGGCCATGCAGGCTCAGCGTATTGACCTCGCCGACCGGGCCCTTGAGCAGCTCCGGCGCGGCGAACTTCTCTTCGGCGAGATGGGCGTAGTAGCGGCAGAAGTCGACCGCCTCGCGCACCTCGGCAACGCCATCGGCCAGGGTCTTGCCGGCCTCACGGGCGCAGATGGCGATCAGCCGATCCTGGTTCGCTTCCAGCACGTCGCCCATGGCCCGCAGCACCTTGGCCCTGGCCGGACCGCCGGCGGCGTTCCAGGCGGGCTGGGCGGCGCGGGCGGCGGCAAACGCCTTGTCGATCTCGGCGCTCGTGGCTTCCGCCGGCGGGGTCAACACGCCCAGGGCAGCGACGGCGGCAGTCAGGCGGTCGCGCTCGGTCCCCACCGACAGGTCAACCCCGGAAGAGTTGACCCGTTCGTCGCCATAGATGTCTGACGGTTTGGCGATGCGGGGGTGTGGGCCCGGCCCGACAGCTTCCACGGCGCTGATCGGATCGACGACCACGGCCTCGGCCGGCACCTTCTCGTCCAGCAGGCTGTGGACGAAGCTGGTGTTGGCCCCGTTTTCCAGCAGGCGGCGGACCAGGTAGGGCAGCAGGTCTTCGTGCCCACCGACCGGCGCGTAGGCGCGCAGGGTGACGCCGTCATAGAGGTCGTCGGCGGCGCGGTAGAGGGCCTCGCCCATGCCATGCAGGCGCTGGAACTCGATCTTCACCCCGGCGGTGTGGGCCATGCGGCGGACGGCCGCCAGGCTATGGGCGTTGTGGGTGGCGAACTGGGCATAGAGGTGCGGGGCCGCCCCGATCAGCGCCTTGGCGCAGACCAGATAGGAAAGATCGGTGGCCGGCTTGGTGGTGTAGACCGGATAGTCCGGGCGGCCATTGACCTGGCCGCGCTTGATCTCGCTGTCCCAGTAGGCGCCCTTGACCAGCCGCACCATCAGCCGCCGGCCGCTGTCGCGGGCCAACTCGGAAACCTTGGCGATCACCTGCGGCGCCCGCTTCTGGTAGGCCTGTACAGCCAGGCCCAGACCCCGCCACTCGCCCAGCGAAGGCTCGCGGGCCAGACGGTCGAGCAGCTTCAGCGACAGGGTGAGGCGGTCGGCCTCCTCGGCGTCGATAGTGAAGTTGAGGTTGTGGCGGGCGGCGATCTCGGCGAGGCGCAGGGTGCGGGGATAGAGCTCGGCCCAGACCCGGGCCGCATGGGTGTCTTCATAGCGCGGACAAAGGGCCGAGAGCTTGACCGAGATACCGTGGCCCGCTTCCGGTCCGGCGCCGTTAGACAACTTTCCCACAGTTTCGATGGCCTGGGCGTAGGACTTCTCGTAGCGCTCGGCGTCGGCGGCGGTGCGCGCGCCCTCGCCCAGCATGTCGAAGCTGCACATATAGCCTTCGCCGGCGGCGCGCTTGATGGCCGCCTCGATGGTGCGGCCCAGTACGAACTGCTCGCCCATGATGCGGATGGCGGCGGCGACGGCGCCGCGGATCACCGGCTCGCCGACCCGGCCGGCGACCTTCCTGATGAAGCCCGGCAGGTCCGCCTTGGCGTCCTCGTCGACATCGACCAGCTTGCCAGTCAGCATCAGGCCCCAGGTCGAAGCGTTGACGAACAGGTTGCCGGACTTGCCGAAATGGCTGGCCCAGTCGGCGCTGCTGATCTTCTCGGCGATCAACCGGTCGCGGGTCTCCTCGTCAGGGGTGCGCAGCAGGGCCTCGGCCAGGCACATCAGGGCCAGGCCCTCCTTGGTGCCCAGCGAGAACTCCTGCAGGAAGCTCTCCACTACGCCCTGCTTGCGGGCCGAGCGGCGGGCGGTGCGGACCAGGGCCTCAGCTTCCGCGCGCACGGCGGCCCGCTCCTCCAGGCTCAGCGGCGCGGCGGCCAGCAGGGCGGTCACGGCGGCGGTCTCGTCGCGGTGCTTGCCTTCGTCCAGGTCGTCCCAGGTCATGGCGGTCTCTAAAGTTGGAATGTCGTCGGTGTAACGCTGATCTGGCTGAATGTGCTTGGCATTTTGGGCCCGATTGCCGAAGCTTGTTCGGCAAATCGAGGGGAAATCTCATGTCCGCTCTGGACGAGACCGACCGGCGTCTGCTGCGCATCCTGCAGGCCGACGGGCGGATCACCAATCAGGCGCTGGCGCAGCAGGCCAATCTGTCGCCCGCCGCCTGCTTCGACCGCATCAAGCGGCTGCGTGATCGCGGCGTCATCGCCGGCTACGCTGCCCTGCTCGATCCCGACAAGGTCGGCCTCCCGCTGCTGATCTTCGTCGAGGTGCTTCTGGACCGCACGACCGGCGAGGTGTTCGAGCAGTTCGCCGCCACGGTGCGCCGCACGCCCGAGATCCTGGAGTGCCACATGGTGGCCGGCGGCTTTGACTATCTGATCAAGGCCCGTGTCGCCGACATGGACGCCTATCGCCGGTTCCTGGGCGACATCCTGGTGCGCATGCCCGGCGTGCGCGAGACCCGCACCTATGCGGTGCTGGAAGAGGTCAAGCACAGCGTCCAGCTGGCCCTCTGACCCCGGCCCGCAAGGCGGACTGACGGTCGCGCCGGTCGAAGAAGAATTGTCCACGAACAAACCTCTTACGGCCGCCTCAGCCCACACATCGCCCCAGGCAAGCCCGCAAAGCAAAACCCCCGGCCTTTTGGGCCGGGGGTTCGCTTAGGTCAGACGCTGAATTTCAGATCAGAAGTTGATCTGGATCGTCGAACGACGGTTCAG
>JBBRZO010000023.1:0-29638 GCA_038236615.1 Caulobacterales bacterium | reverse complement strand
GGACCTGATCCAGGGCCTGGGCGGCAACGACACCCTGAGCGGCATGGCCGGCAACGACCGCCTGGAAGGCGGCGACGGGAGCGACAAGCTCAACGGCGGCGACGGCGATGACGTGCTGGTCGGCGGGGCGGGGACCGATACTCTGACCGGCGGGGCCGGGGCCGACATCTTCGTGTTCGGCTTCGGCGATGGCGCCAACACCATCACCGACTTCACGGTGGGCCAGGACCTGATCGACTGCTCGGTGTTTGGCGGCTTCAGCACGATCACCCAGACCGCCGGCGGGGCCAAGGTCATCTTCAGCGACGGCTCCTACGTCACAGTCAGCGGCGTCAGCGCCGCCAGCCTGACCTCGGCCAGCTTTATCACGACGGTCGCCTCGCCACAGACCGCCGCCATGCCGCTGGCCCAGCTCAAGGTTCAGGCGGTCCACACGGACGAGGTGGCAATCAGTCAGGATCCGCCGAAACTGGCCCTGGCCTGGTCGACCCATGCCGACTGGGCCGGCTACCAGCCCGGCGGCCTCATCGACGCGGCTTCATCCCACGGAGACTGGATCATCAGCTAGGGCGCGCGGCTGGGTGTTGTAATTTTGCTAACCCGCCGCGTCGCATTGTCACCCGGCTTGAAGGGCGTCACGGCGCGGCCTAGTTTCCTGGCTAGTCACGGGGCTCGGGCTAGCCAGGAAGTGTTTTCATGCGCGTCATCGACCCATTGGCTTTCGACACGGTGTTCGATGACGACGCTGTTTCCCGCAAGGCTCCGCACACGGCCTGGTCTTCAGGCGACAGCCTGAACTTTACCGCGCCCGGCGCCGGCTACTTGGTCGCGCCCCTGACCGCCACTGCCACCCACGATCTGGACTGGGGCGGCCCGCCGAAGGAGATCGTGGGCGGAACGGGGCCGGTGACGCCCAGCGACTTCCTCAACGCCGAGGACCGCGGCGGCACGTCCGACAATGGCAAGCCGTCCAAGACCATTCCCCAGGCCGCCTACCAGCTGAACCGCACCTACGCGACCTGGAACGATTTCGCCCCGCAGCCAGGCGTGGCGGACGTCAACAACTATTGGACCGGCCCCGTCTCGATCGTCACCTACGGCTTCCGGTCCACGGCGCCGGCCAGCATGCCGGACGATACCGGCGGCTTCACACGATTCAACGCCACGCAGATCGCCGCCGCCGAGCTCAGCCTGGCGGCCTGGGCGGATGTGGCCAACATCATATTCGTGCGGCAGGGTTCGGGAACGACGGGTGAGGGAGCCTACACCAACAACGCCACCATTCTCTATGGCAACTACGCCACCGGCGCAGCCGGCGCGGCGGCCTTCGCCTATTATCCGAGCCTAGGGGCCAGCGGCGGCGACGTCTGGGTCAACTCGACCCTCAGCTACAACATCAATCCGAGCCTCTATAATTACGGCCAACTGACCCTCACCCACGAGACTGGCCACGCCATCGGCCTGTCGCACCCGGCCGATTACAACGCCGGATCGGGCGGCGGTCCCATCACTTATGATGGTGACGCCATCTATTACGAGGACTCTCACCAGTACACGGTGATGAGCTACTTCACCGAAGACCACACCGGGGCCAATTTCGCCTGGGCCTATCCCGCCGCCCCCCAACTGGATGACATCGCTTCGATCCAGCGCGGCTATGGCGCCAACATGACCACCCGGACCGGCGATACGGTCTACGGTTTCAATTCCAATGCTGACCGCCCCTGGTTCATTGCCGTGCTCGGCCAGCCTCTGGTCTTCGCCGTCTGGGATGCGGGCGGCAACGACACCTTCGACTTCTCGGGCTATTCCAACACCCAGACCATCGATCTGAACCAAGGCCACTTCTCCAGCGTCGGGTCGGTCGGCGGCTATGGCGCGATGATCGGCAACGTCGCCATCGCCATGGGCGCGGTGATCGAGAACGCCATCGGCGGATCGGGCGTCGACACCATCCTCGGCAACAGCGCCGCCAATCGGCTGACCGGCAACGCCGGCAATGACACGCTGACGGGTGGGGCAGGGGTCGACACTTTCGTCGCCACGGCTGGCGGCGGCGCCGACACCATTACCGACTTCCAGGTCGGGACCGACCTGATCGATGTATCCGCCTTCGGCTCGTACCAGAGCATCGTCCAGCAGGGCGGCAACACTCTGGTGACCGTGGCCTCCGGCGTCTCCTTCCTCCTGAACGGCGTCACGGCCTCCACGGTCACCGCGGCCAGTTTCTCTGGCATCAGTTCGCCGCCGCCCAGTCCGCCGCCGCCCAGTCCGCCGCCGCCCAGTCCGCCGCCGGCTCCACCTCCGAGCCCGCCGCCGGCCCCACCACCCTCACCGCCGCCCTCACCGCCGCCGGCCCCGCCCCCGAGCCCGCCGCCGTCGCCGCCACCGGCGCCGCCGCCAAGTCCTCCGCCTTCACCACCGCCGGCCCCGCCGCCACCGCCAACGCCGCCGTTCGGCGCTCACGTTATCAATGGTACGGCGGCCAATAACTCTCTGAACGGCACGGTCGGTGTCGACGCCATCTACGGTCTCGACGGCAACGACGTCATCAAGGCGGCCGGCAGCGACGACTGGGTCTCTGGCGGCAATGGCGATGACCGCCTGTACGGCGAGGCCGGCAACGACACGCTCTGGGGTGGGGCCGGCAACGACACCCTGACCGGCGGCGCCGGCGCTGATCTCTTCGTGGTCACCGCCGGCAGCGGCGCTGACACCGTCGCTGACTTCCAGGTCGGGGTCGACCATATCGACGCCACCGCTTTCGGCGCCTACCAGAGCATCGCCCAACAGGGCGGGAGCACCCTGGTGACGTTTGCCGACGGTTCGACGCTGCTGCTGAGCAACGTCAACGCCGCCAGTGTGACGGACGCCAGTTTCGTCGGACTTGCGCCGCCTACGCCGCCGCCAGCTCCGCCCCCCAGCCCACCACCGGCCCCGCCGCCGTCGCCACCACCGGCGCCGCCGCCAAGCCCTCCACCGTCCCCCCCGCCGGCCCCACCGCCGTCGCCTCCGCCTGCGCCGCCGCCGTCGCCTCCGCCTGCGCCGCCCCCGAGTCCGCCGCCGGCGCCGCCCCCGTCTCCGCCCCCGGCTCCTCCGCCGTCGCCGCCACCCAGCCCGCCGCCGGCTCCTCCGCCGAGTCCGCCGCCGTCGCCGCCGCCACCTTTGGTTCCGACGCCTCCGGACGGGCACAACGACATCACCGGCACCTCGGCCAATAACCTGCTGACCGGAAGCTCAGGCTATGACCTGATCCACGGACTGGACGGCAATGACTCGGTGAAAGCCGGGGCCGGCAATGACTGGCTTTATGGCGACAACGGCGTGGACGGTCTCTACGGCGAAGCCGGCGATGATGTGATCATCGGCGGCGCCGGCGGCGACACGCTGTCGGGCGGCCTTGGGGCCGACACCTATATCTATTTGGCTCTGACCGATTCCACGCCCGACGCGCCAGACTTCATCAAGGACTTCAACGTCACCCAGGGCGATACGCTGGACGTCAGTTTCATTGACGCCAATACCAGCCTGGCCGGCGATCAGGCCTTCACCCAGGTCAGCGCCTTCACCAACCACGCGGGTGAAATGGCGGTGACCTTTAACAGCGGGGCCAACCTCACCACGCTGTCGTTCGATGTGAACGGCGATGGGGTGGCGGACATGGTCATTACGCTGAGTGGACACATAACCACCGGCTGGGTCCTCTAGCCGCAGCCAGTGATTGACGGGACATGGGCGGGCGCTAAGGCTCTTGCCCATGTCCCAGACCGCCCCCAAGCCCGTCGTCGCCCTCTTCCATCCGATGATCGGTCCCATGCAGCCGGTCCTTGAGGGCGCCTATGAGGTTCACCGGTTCTGGGACTTTCCGGATGCGGACGCCTTCATTGCCGGGCCCGGCCAGGTCGTGCGGGCCATTGTCCATGTCGGCGAGATCAAACTGGAGCCGGCGCTGCTGGCCCGGATGCCGAACCTGGGCCTGATCGCCAATGTCAGCGTCGGTTATGACGGGGTGGACGTACCCTGGTGCCGGGCCAATGGCATCGAAGTCACCCACTCAAAGGGCCTCAATGCCGACGATGTCGCCGACCATGCCGTAGGGATGCTGATCGCCGGCTGGCGGGGCATTGTCGAGGGCGACCGGATGGTCAGGGACGGGAGCTGGACCCTGACCGACCGCATGCGGCCCCGGGCCTCGTTGCGCGGCAAGAAGGCCGGCATCGTGGGACTGGGCCATATCGGCGAGGCGGTCGGCCGCCGCCTGGAAGCTTTCGGCATGACGGTGAGCTGGTGGGGCCACCGGCCCAAGCCGGGCTCTCCCTGGCCCATGGCCGCCAGCCTGCTGGATCTGGCCCGCGACACCGACGCTCTGATGGTGTGCTGCCGGGCCAGCCCGGAGACCGAGAAGTTGATCTCGGCGGAGGTCATCGCCGCCGTCGGGACGCAGGGGGCCGTGATCAACGTGTCGCGAGGCTCGGTGGTCGACGAGGATGCCCTGATTGCGGCGCTGAAGACTGGGAAGCTGGGCTTGGCCGGTCTGGACGTCTTCGCCGAGGAGCCCACCCCCGCGAGCCGCTGGGCCGATGTGCCCAACACTGTCCTGACGCCTCACTCGGCCGGCGGCACGGTAGGCTCCATTCCCCTGATGATTGCTTCCTGCCTGGAGAACCTGCGCTGCTACTTCGCCGGCGAGCCGCTGCCGACGCCGGTAGCCGACTAGGTGGGGAAGGGGACTGCACCCGGCTCCATCGGCAGGCGCAGGCCGTTCACCAGCAACGACACCGTCCGATAGAAGCCAGCCAGCAACATCAGTTCCAGCCGCGCGGGCTCGCTGAAATGCTCGCTGAGCGCCGCCCAGAGCGCATCATCGATATCGGCCTTGGCGTTCACCGTGTCGCAGAAGCGGATGAGCAGGGCCTCCTTGGGCGTCCAGCAGGGTGAGCGCTCGTCACCATGCACCGTCGCCGCCAGCCGCTGCGGCGTCAAACCAGCCGCCTTGGCGAAGATGGCGGCATGGACGCCCCACTCATACTCGGCGCCGTTCAGGGCGCAGATCCGATCGATGACGATCTCGCGTTCTGTGAGCGTCAGATGGCCCCGGTCCAGCAGCCCGCCGCCCATGAACCGCCCAAACAGTCGCTCATCGCGGGCCAGGGTGCGGAACAGGACCAGAGGCTCGGTCCCGGGCGGGGTCAGGGGGGCCAGAGTCCTGGCGACGGCGTCGGACCAGGGCGGGGCGGCGGGGGCGATGCGAGGGGTCATGGCGTCGGTTCTGGTTGGGTGCTACAAAAACCATAGCATGACAAATGAGCCTGCCGCTACAGAAATTGAAGCACCTATTCCGGGTGTTCCGGTACGAGGGTCGGACACCGGCCGGCCGATCATGGCCGCCCTCGATCTGCTGGGCCGCCGCGGGGCGCTGCGAGTCCTTTGGGAACTTCGGGAGGGCAGGGCGCTGAGCTTTCGCGCGCTGGCGGCGGCCAGCGACCTGCCGCCCGGCACGTTGAACAGCAGGATCAAGGAATTGCGCGTCGCCGCCATCGTCGAGCCTGAAGGCGGTTACCGGCTTACCGGACAGGGATCGGCTCTCCTGACCGCCCTTTGGCCGTTGATGCAATGGTCAGAGGACTGGGCCAAAGGTCGGGAGACGCCTTGACAATAGGGACATAAAGATTTCTTTATGTCCCTATGGCGCTGAGTTCCGGACAGGCTGTCGAAATCCTGCGCGCGGCGGGCGAGACCACCCGGCTGCGCATCCTCGCCCTGCTGTCGCATGAGGAACTGTCGGTGCTGGAGCTGTGCCGCATCCTGGGCCAGAGCCAGCCTCGCGTCTCGCGCCATCTCAAGCTACTTGCCGAGGCCGGGCTGGTTGAGCGGTTCCCAGACGGCGCCTGGGTCTTTTATCGCCTGACCGGTGGGACCGGCGGACGCGGGCTGGTCGACCTGGCCCTGGGTCTGATCGCCGAGGGTGATACCGTTCTCAAGCATGACGCCGATCAGTTGGCCGCGATCGCCGGCGAGCGGGCCGCCGCCGCCGCCGCCTACTTCGCCCGCAACGCCGCTCGCTGGGATGAGATCCGCTCGCTCTATGTCAGCGAAACTGAGGTCGAGACGGCCATCCTCGCCGCGCTGGGCGCCGAGCAGCCCGGCCTGCTGGTCGACCTGGGCGCGGGCACCGGCCGCATGCTGACCCTGCTGGGCAGTCGGGCCGGGCGCTCCATCGGTCTGGACCTGTCCCAGCAGATGCTCAACATCGCGAGGCTTCACGTAGGAGAAGCTGGGCTGCAGTTCTGCGAGCTGCGCCACGGCGACATCTTCGCCACCGGCCTGCCTGACGGCGCCGCCGACCTGGTGACCGTGCATCAGGTGCTGCATTACCTGGGCGATCCTGCCGCCGCCGTCGCCGAGGCGGCGCGGCTGATCGGGCCGGGCGGGCGGCTGCTGATCGTGGATTTCGCACCCCACCGCCTGGAATTCCTGCGCGAGCAGCACCAGCACCGGCGCCTCGGTTTCTCCGACGAGGAGATCCTGCGCTGGTTGGCCGCCGCCGGGCTGGAAGCCCATGTCGACGCAACTCTACCCACCGCCTCGGGCGAGGGCCTGACCGTCAAGATCTGGAGTGGCCGACGCGCCGCCGATCACAAGAGGAGCGCCGCATGACGCTGCCCCCCCGCGCTTCCACCCCCCATTCAACGTCTCTGGGACCCGTCGCCCGCTCCGGCGGCCGCGATCATGCCGGCATGCGCGTCTCGTTCGAGTTCTCGCCGCCCAAGACTCCCGAGGCGGAGGAGAGCCTGTGGCACGCCATCCGCCGGCTGGAGCCACTGAACCCATCGTTCGTGTCGGTGACCTACGGCGCGGGTGGCTCGACCCGCGAGCGCACTCACCGCACCGTCAAACGCATGCTGGACGAGACGGGCCTGGCCCCCGCCGCTCACCTGACCTGCGTCGGCGCTAGCCGCGACGAGGTCGATGAGGTCGTGCGCGACTATTGGGAAAGCGGCATCCGCCACATCGTCGCCCTGCGCGGCGATCCGCCCGGCTCGATCGGCGGGGCCTATGAGCCGCGCGCCGACGGCTATGCCAACGCCACCGAACTGACCGCCGCCATCGCAAAGATCGCGCCATTCGAAATTTCAGTCGGACTCTATCCGCAGGTGCACCCGGAAAGCCCGGGGACCCAGCACGATATCGACGTGCTGAAGGCCAAGGTCGACGCCGGCGCCACCCGGGCCATCACCCAGTTCTTCTTCGACACCGACACATTCCTGCGGTTCACCGACCAGGTCCGCAAGGCCGGGGTCACCATCCCGATCTCGCCGGGCATCATGCCGGTGTCGAACTTCAAGGGTCTGCAGCGCATGGCCGGACCCTGCGGCATTCCGATCCCGCCCTGGCTGGCCAACCTGTTCGACGGACTGGACAACGATCCCGAGACCCGCCGGCTGATCGCCTGCTCGGTGGCCGCCGAGATGTGCGCCCGGCTGGAGGAGGAGGGCTTTTCCGACTTCCACTTCTACACCCTCAACCGCGCCGACCTGGTCTATGCCCTCTGCCGCGTGCTGGGGGTGCGTGAACCGACAACCGCTCCCTCGGAGGCTGCCGCATGATCCGCGCATTCGTCAAAGCCGCCGCCGCCCTGATCGCCGTCGTCGGCCTGATGGCGGCCGGCAGCTCGTCGATCCCGGCCAGCTGGACCGCTCCGGCCAAGCCGTTCAACGTCATCGGTAACGTCTACTATGTCGGCACCGAGGGCATCTCGGTCTGGCTGATCACCAGCCCCAAGGGCCACATCCTGATCGATGGCGGCATGCCCGGCAGCGCCGACCTGGTCGAGGCCAATATCGCGGCGCTGGGCTTCAAGATCACCGATGTGAAGCTGCTGCTGAACACCCACGCCCACTTTGACCACGCTGGGGCGCTGGCCCAGTTGAAGAAGGACGCTGGCAAGGGGGCAGTGCTGGCCTCCAGCGTCGGCGACCGCTGGGCGCTCGAGCACGGCCTCTATCCGGGCTCGGAAGACGTCGCCGCCTTCGCCTTTCCGCCGGTCAAGGTCGATGCGACCTTCGACGATGGCGGGACGTTGACGGTTGGGCACAATAACCTGACCCCGGTGCTGATGCCGGGTCACACGGCCGGCTGCACCAGCTGGCTGATGGGGGTGAAGGACAGCGCCGGCGCCACGCACAAGATCCTGTTCTTCTGCAGCGCCAGCGTGGCCGCCAACCGCCTGGCCCCCAACCCGCAGTATCCGACCATCGTCGGCGACTATCAGAAGACCTTCGCCCGGGCCGGCCGCATCGATCCCGACATCTTCCTGGCCCCGCACGCCGAGCAGTTCAACCTGGTCGCCAAGCGGGCCGCCATGGGCCCCGGCAAGCCCAACCCCTTCATCGTCCCCGGCGAGTATGCCAAGGCCATGGCCGCCTATCAGGCCGCCTTCGAGGCCGAACTGGCCCGCCAGCAGGGCGCCGCCGCGGCGCCGAAAGCAGCCCCAAAATGACTGACCGCTCTGACCGTATCGCCCTGCTGCACCAGGCCGCCAAGCAGCGCATCCTGATCCTCGACGGCTCCTGGGGCGTTATGATCCAGCGCCAGGGCCTCTCCGAAGCCGACTTCCGCGGCGAGCGGTTCAAGGACCATGACGGCCAGCTGCGCGGCAACAACGACCTGCTGTGCGTCACCCGGCCCGACATCATCGCCGGGCTGCATGACGCCTATTTCGAGGCTGGCGCCGATATCAGCGAGAGCAACACCTTCTCGGCCACCGCCATCGCCCAGGCCGACTACGGCCTGCAGAGCGCCGTCTGGGATATCAATTACGAGGGCGCGCGGCTGGTCCGCGAGGCGGCCGACCGCTGGACGGCCAAGACCCCGGACAAGCCGCGCTTCGCCGCCGGCTCGATCGGGCCGCTCAACGTCATGCTGTCGATGTCCTCGGACGTGAACGATCCGGGGGCCCGCAAGGTGACCTTCGACCAGGTCTACGAGGCCTACCGCGAGCAGGTCTCTGCCCTGCATGCCGGCGGGGTGCACCTGTTCCTGGTCGAGACCATCACCGACACCCTCAACTGCAAGGCCGCCATCAAGGCCATCCTGGACCTGCAGGACGAGGGGGCCGAGCCGCTGCCGATCTGGATCAGCGGCACCATCACCGACAGGTCGGGCCGCACCCTGTCGGGCCAGACCGTCGAGGCCTTCTGGAATAGCGTGCGCCACGCCAAGCCCTTCGCCATCGGGCTAAACTGCGCCCTGGGCGCCGACCTGATGCGGCCCCACATCGCCGAGCTGTCGCGGATCGCCGACACCCTGGTCGCCGCCTTCCCGAACGCCGGCCTGCCCAACGCCATGGGCCAGTATGACGAGGAGCCTCACCAGACCGCCTGCATGCTGGAAGAGTGGGCGGAAGCCGGGATCGTCAACATCCTGGGCGGCTGCTGCGGCACCACGCCCGAGCATATCCGCCACGTCGCTGAAGGCGCCGCCGGCAAGCCGCCGCGCCAGCTGCCGGAGCGGCCGACGGCCATGCGCCTGGCCGGTCTTGAAGCCTTCGAGCTGGCCTGACCCATGCTCCCACACGACAAGGCCCTGGCGCTCGGCGCCGTGGAAGTCGAGATTCTGCGCGACCTGCGCAGCCGGCTCGGACGGCCCATCAACGGCAAGGCGGCGGTGGTGCTGTTCAACGCCATCGCTCAGGTCGCCGCCCGCGTCGACCTGACGCCTCGGCCCGACGACAAGACCTGGCGGACCGCTGACCCGGCCGCCTTCAAGGCCGCTGTGGCCACCGCCAATATGGCCGGCCTGCGCGCCGCCATCGCCGGGCTGAACCTGTTGAAGGGCCAGCCGCCGCTGATCGTCCAGGCCCTCGCTGATGGCCTGCCGCAGGCGGTGTTCAGCCGCCGCCTGGTCCTGGCCGGCCGCGAGCCCGCCATAGAAGTTGGAGTCACCGCGTCTTGAGGCCCCTGTTCGTCAATATCGGTGAGCGCACCAACGTCACCGGCTCGGCCAAGTTCCGCAAACTCGTCGCCGACGGCCAGTATGGCGAGGCCCTGTCGGTGGCTCGCCAGCAGGTCGAGGCCGGAGCGCAGGTCATCGACGTCAACATGGACGAGGGCCTGCTGGATTCGAAGGCGGCCATGGTCACCTTCCTCAACCTGGTCGCCGCCGAGCCGGACATCGCCCGGGTGCCGGTGATGATCGACAGCTCCAAATGGGAGGTCATCGAGGCGGGCTTACGCTGCGTGCAGGGCAAGGCCATCGTTAACTCGATCAGCATGAAGGCCGGTGAGGCCGAGTTCATCGAGCAGGCCCGCAAATGCCTGCGCTATGGCGCCGCCGTGGTGGTCATGGCCTTCGACGAGGTCGGTCAGGCCGACACCGCTGACCGCAAGGTCGAGATCTGCGAGCGGGCCTACCGCATCCTGGTCGACCAGGTCGGTTTCCCGCCCGAGGACATCATCTTCGACCCCAACATCTTCGCCGTGGCGACCGGGATCGACGAGCACAAGAATTACGCCGTCGACTTCATCGAGGCGACCCGGCGGATCAAGCAGCTGTTGCCCCACGCCCGCATCTCGGGCGGCGTTTCGAACGTGTCGTTCAGTTTCCGCGGCAACGAGCCGGTGCGGCGGGCGATCCACTCGGTGTTTCTCTACCACGCCATCAACGCCGGCATGGACATGGGCATCGTCAACGCCGGCGACCTGCCGGTCTATGACGACATCGACAAGGAACTGCGCGAGGTGGTCGAGGACGTCATCCTCAACCGCACCCGCGCCGACGGCCTGGACCCCACCGAGCGGCTGGTCGAGATCGCCCCCAACTACAAGGGCGACAAGTCCCAGGCTAAGGCGCCGGACCTGGCCTGGCGCGACCAGCCCGTCGCCGACCGGCTGAGCCACGCCCTGGTCCACGGCATCACCGAGTTCATCGAGACGGACACCGAGGAAGCGCGGCTGCAGGCCGAGCGGCCGCTGCATGTCATCGAAGGGCCGCTGATGGCCGGGATGAACGTGGTCGGCGACCTGTTCGGCGCCGGGAAAATGTTCCTGCCCCAGGTGGTCAAATCGGCCCGGGTCATGAAGCAGGCGGTGGCCTGGCTGATGCCGTTCATGGAGGCCGAGAAGGAAGGCCAGGTGCGCCAGACCGCCGGCAAGGTGCTGATGGCCACCGTCAAGGGCGACGTCCACGACATCGGCAAGAACATCGTCGGCGTGGTCCTGCAGTGCAACAACTACGAGGTCATCGACCTTGGGGTGATGGTGCCCGCCGACCGCATCCTGGCAGAAGCCATCGAGCATAACGTCGACATCATCGGCCTCTCGGGCCTGATCACCCCCTCGCTGGACGAGATGGTCTATCTGGCCAGCGAGATGGAGCGGCGCGGCTTCGACAAGCCGCTGTTGATCGGCGGCGCCACCACCAGCCGCACCCACACGGCGGTGAAGATCGAGCCGGCCTATCGGCGGGGTTCGACCACCTATGTGCTCGACGCCAGCCGGGCGGTGGGCGTGGTCTCCAACCTGCTCTCGCCGACCGAGAAGGATCGTTTCCAGGCCGAGACCCGGGCCGAATACATCCGCATCCGCGAGCAGTTCGCCCGGGGCCAGGACCAGAAGAACCGCACCCCGATCGACGTGGCGCGGGCCAACCGCTACCCGACCGACTTCACCCTGACTCAGCCCAAACCCAGTTTCATCGGCACGCGAACTTTCGATGCTTACGACTTGGGAGATCTGGCAAAATACATCGACTGGACACCCTTCTTCGCCAGCTGGGAATTGATCGGCCATTACCCGGCTATCCTGGATGACGACGTTGTCGGCGAAGCGGCGCGCGGCCTGTTCACGGACGCCCAGGCAATGCTGAAGCAGATCGTCGAGGAGCGCTGGTTCGAGGCGCGGGGCGTCGTCGGCTTCTGGCCGGCCGCCGCCGACGGCGACGATATCGTGGTCTATGAGGATGAGAGCCGCACCACCGAGAAGGCCCGCCTCCACACCCTGCGCCAACAGATGGCACGCACCGCCGGCAAGCCGCACCTGGCCCTGGCCGACTTCATCGCCCCAGTGGGCGGCGCGCCCGACTATATCGGCGGCTTCGCGGTCACCGCCGGCCACAACGAGATCGAGATCGCCGCCCGCTTTAAGGCCGCCGGCGATGACTACAACGCCATCCTGTCAGCGGCCCTGGGTGACCGCCTGGCCGAGGCCTTCGCCGAAGCCATGCACTTCAAGGTCCGCCAGGAACTGTGGGGTTACGCCGCCGACGAGACCTTCGACATCGGCGCGCTGATCGGCGAGAAATACGTCGGCATCCGCCCGGCGCCCGGCTATCCAGCCCAGCCCGATCACACCGAAAAAGCCACGTTGTTCAATCTATTGGACGCCACGACTCAGACTGGGATTGAACTGACCGAAAGCTTTGCCATGACCCCGCCGTCTTCGGTGTCAGGCCTCTATTTCAGCCACCCGCAGGCGCACTATTTCGGCGTCGGACGCATCGACCGCGACCAGGTCGCCGACTATGCGCGGCGCAAGAGCATGGACCTGACGACGGCCGAGCGCTGGCTGGCGCCGATCCTGGCCTACGATCCGCTGAGCGCGGCCAAGAACGCGGCCTGATCCCTACTGCGGGCCGCGCAAGGCGGGTTTCTTCTTGCGCGGCTTAAACCCCGTGGCCGAAGGGGCGTCGCCCTTAGGAGCGGGCGCGATGGTGTCCGGAATCGACGTCAAGTCCGCCGACGTCGGAGGATCAGTCACCACCAGAGGCTCCAGGCTCGGTTCAAGGACGGGTGAGGCCGGTGGCGCTTCACTTGTCGATTCGGGCGGCTTGTCGGCATCAGCGGCGGGAGCGTCGGCCGCTGAGACAGCGGCGTCTGGCGTCGGTTCGGGAGCAGCGACAGGGGCCGGGGAAGCGCCTTCTGCCAGGCCGGTCATCACATCTCCGGCCGCGCTGTCGGCTGCAGGCGCCGCGGCATCGGCCGGCGGACTGGCGGCGGCGGCATCGGCGGGCGGGGCCGCGTCCGCCGGCTTGGCCTCGGGTTCCTCTCCGGAGTTATAGGTCAGGGCTTGACCGAACAGTTTCGACTTCTTTTCCAGGGACTTGGCGGTCTCTTCGCACTTGGCGGGCGGGGACCAGGACATCCAGAACTGAGCCAGTTGGGCGGGCTTGACGCTGTCAGCGCCGGCCCAGACAGCCCGGCCGCGCTTGATGGCGGCGGCGCCGCGGTCCTGGATGGGCTGGGCGCTGGCCTTCTCGGCGGCCGTCATGGCGCGTCGGAACAGCTTCAGCTCGGCCAGGCTTTCCTTCTTCTGACCCGGATAGACCTCGTTGATATTCTCTTCGGTGTCGGGCGTGGGCCAGGCGCGCTCGATGCGGATCACCTCGGGCATGGCCTTGTCGTAGAGGTCGACATAGGCGCTGATCGCGCCGTAGCACCAGGCGACGTAGCCATAGTCATCGGTCGGGGCCGAGACCGGGCTGGAACCCATGGTATCGGGCGCCGGCGCGGCGGGAGCGGCCGCTGCGGGCGGCGCCGCCGGCTCGGCCGGGGTGGTCGAGGGATCATCGGCGCCCAGCAGGGCGAGGGCGAAAACGAGGAAGGGCGCCATGCGTGTCCTTTAAGCGGGTCTTCCGAAACCACCGCCCCCGGGGGTTTCGATCTCGATCACATCGCCGGGCTCCACCGTGACGGAGAAGCAGCCGGCCAGTTCCTTTACCGCGCCGGTGGCGGCGATCAACCGTTGTCGCCCGGCGAGCGCCGGACCGCCGCCGGCGATCCCCTGCGGCGCGTTCTGGCGGCGGCTCGACAACAGGGCCGCTTCCATG
The DNA here is from genome assembly GCA_038236615.1 of Caulobacterales bacterium. Classification (GTDB taxonomy): domain Bacteria; phylum Pseudomonadota; class Alphaproteobacteria; order Caulobacterales; family Caulobacteraceae; genus Caulobacter. The sequence continues at coordinate 15,814 of JBBRZO010000023.1, read as the reverse complement.
GGGGCCAGGAAGCGAATCCGCCGCACCGCGCCGTCGCCGCCGCGTCTCAGACCTGGGCCTCCGGAGCCGTGCCGGACTCCGAAAGACTCGACCCGAACCGGGAAACGACGCTCCAGTATTTCCGGATCGGTGAGGCGGGAATTTGTCATGTGGATATGAACCGCGCTGGTTCCGTCGCGATTGGCGGTCGCCCCGGCCCCGCCGCAGATGGTCTCGTAGTACTGCCGGGTCTCGTCGCCGAAGGTGAAGTTGTTCATCGTCCCCTGGCCGTTGGCCATCACCCCCAGCGCCGCATAGAGGGCGTCGACGACGTGCTGGCTGGTCTCGACATTGCCGGCCACGACCGCGGCCGGGCTTTTGGGGTCCAGCATCGAGCCCTCGCGGGTCAGGATGTTGAGCGGGGCGAGGCACCCGGCGTTCAATGGGATGTCGTCGTCAACCAGGGTGCGGAAGACATACAGAGCGGCGGCCGAGACGATGGCCGAGGGGGCGTTGAAGTTGGTGTCGAGCTGGTCGGCCGACTGCCGGAAGTCCAGGACTGCCTCGCGGGCGCCGGCGTCGACCTTGATGGTCACCACGATCTCGCCCGACCCGTCGAGCGGCACGCGGGCCTCGCCGTCGGTGAGCCGGCCCAGAGCCCGACGCACCGCTGCCTCGGCATTCTGTTGAACGAAGCCCATGTAGCGGGCGACCGTCTGGGCGCCATGGGCCTCGATCATGCCGGAGACGGCCTGGGCGCCGGCCTGGCAGGCGGCAATTTGGGCCTTGAGGTCGGCGATGTTGCGGTCGGGCGCGCGAGCCGGCCACCGGCCGGTTTTCAGGGCGGCGAGCGTGTCCTCCTGCAGGAAACGGCCGTCCCGCATGATCGGCACGGCGTCCAGCATCACGCCTTCCTCATCGATGGTGTGCGAGAAGGGCGGCATCGAGCCCGGCTGCACCCCGCCGACATCGGCATGATGGCCTCGGGCGGCGACGTAGAAGGCCGGCTGATCTGGCTTCTCAGTATTGGGCATGAAGATCGGCATCACCACCGTGATGTCGGGCAGGTGGGTGCCGCCGAAATAGGGATTGTTGAGCGCGAAGGCGTCACCGGGCCTGAGCACCGGATGGCGGACCTGCACGGCCCGCACGCTGGCCCCCATGCTGCCCAGGTGGACCGGCATGTGCGGGGCGTTGGCGACCAGTCCACCGTCGGCGTCGAACAGGGCGCAGGAAAAGTCCAATCGCTCCTTGATATTGACCGAGTGCGCCGTTCGCTCAAGCGCCGCCCCCATGGCCTCGGCCACGCCCATGAAGCGGCGGTTGAAGAGTTCGAGAGTGACGGGATCGGGCTTGTCGGCGGCGATCGCGGCCGTCGAGAGTGGCCGGGTGCGGACAAGTCGAATCAGGCCGTCGGCCTCGCCCCTGGCGCGCCAGCCGTCGGCTACGGCGATCTGTGTGTCGCCCCGGACGATCAGGACAGGGCCGTCGGACTCATCCAGGTTCTCGGCAAACACCACCCCCCGCTCATCCCCGCGTAGGCGGGGACCCAGGCTTTTTTCGCTTTTTGTTTCTCCGCCGCCGGCCGCCTCGACTTCCACTTCAACACTGCCAATGAGGATGGTCCGCTCCGGCTCTACGAAGCCGAACAGCCGTTGGTGGGCCGCCTCGAAGGCGGCCTTGGCGCTGGCCGCATCGCTCAGCGGGACCGCGAGCACCGCATCGGCGCCATCGTATCGTAGCATCAGCCGCCGCTCTGTCGTTCCTGCCGTCGCGCCCTGGTCAGCCATGCCGGCCTCCGCCTCACGGGCCAGCCGCTCCGCCAACCCGCCGGCCTCGGCCAGCGCCTCGCCGAGCGGTTTTTCCAGCCCAGCCTGCCGCAGCACCCGCACCCGCGCCTGGCCGATCCCCCAAGCCGACAGCAGCGAGGCATAGCGCGGGCTGAGCACTTCATCGACGCCCAGAGCGTCGGCCACCTGGCAGGCGCACTGGCCCGCCGCGCCGCCGAACGCCACCAGGGCATGTCCGCGCGGATCGAAGCCCCGCTCGGTGGAGATGCGCCGCACCGCCTGGGCCATCTGCTCGACGGCGACGGCCAGGAAGCCCTCGGCGGCGGCTTCGGCGCTGGGCAGGTTCATGGCGTCGGCCAGCTCGGCCAGCTTCTGCTGGGCGGCCGCCACATCGAGCGGACCATCGCCCTTCGGACCAAAGACCAGCGGGAAATAAAGCGGGTCCAGCCGCCCCAGCACCAGATTGGCGTCGGTCACCGTCGCCGGCCCGCCGCGGCCATAGCAGGCCGGACCTGGATCGGCCCCGGCGCTGTGCGGCCCCACCCGGGCCCGGAAGCCGTCAAAGGTCAGGATCGAGCCGCCGCCGGCCGCTACGGTCTCGACGTCCAGCATCGGACTGCGCAACCGCGCCCCGGCCACCTTCGCGGTGTCGCGCCGCTCCAGCGCCCCGGCATAGCGGCAGACATCGGTCGAGGTGCCGCCCATGTCGAAGCCCAGCACCGCCGCCGCGCCCGCCGCCTGCGCTGTGCGGGCCACGCCCACCACCCCGCCGGCCGGACCTGAGACCACCGCGTCCTTGCCCCGGAAGGCCTCGGCGTGAACCAGCCCGCCGGCCGAGGTCATGAACCACAGCGGGGCGCCGTTCACCGCCTCGCTCACTTGGCGGACATAGGCCTGCAGCACCGGGGTCAGATAGGCGTCAGCCACGGCCGTCTCGGCCCGCGCCACGAAGCGGGGCAGGGGGCTGGCCTCATGGCTGAGGGTGACGTGGGCGAAGCCGGCGGTTCGCGCGATTTCCCCCGCCTTCAACTCGTGAGCCGGGTTGAGGTCGGAATGCAGGAAGGCGATGGCGATGGCCTCATAGCCCTCGAGCTTGGCGGCGCTCAGCGCCTTGGCCAGGGCCGCCTCGTCCAATGGACGCACCACTGCTCCGTCCGCTGCCAGCCGCTCCTCGGCTTCAGCAACGCCACTGTAGAGCGGGTCGGGCCGGATAACGTCGAGGGCGAACAGCTCGGGCCGCGACTGGTCGCCGATCAGCAGAGCGTCGGCGAATCCCTCGGTCACCAGCAGCAGGGTGCGGGCGCCCTTGCGCTCAAGCAGCGCGTTGGTGGCGACGGTGGTGCCCATCTTGATCGCGGCGACCCGCTCGGCCGGGAACGGCGCGCCGGGCTCCACACCCAGCAGGCGACGCATCGCTTCGACGGCGGCGTCGGCATAGTTGGGCGAGGCGGACAGCAGCTTCAGGGTCTGTTCCGCCCCGTCGGGCGAACGGCCGATGACGTCGGTAAAGGTGCCGCCGCGGTCGATCCAGAAACTCCAACCGATTGTTACGCCAAGTTCAGTTGTCATCCGTGCGCCACGATCATAAGCTTCAACTCGATCCCATGAGCTTCTGGCGCAACATTGCAAGCCTCGCCGCCAAGCGTGTCGACGAGGCCGATTGCTCGACCTGTCCTCCCGGCCTGCCGGGCGAGGACCCCGCCTTCTCGACCGCGGTCACAGCGCTCGGCGCCAAGCTGGCCAAGGCCGACGGCCGCGCCGACCCTGATGAATTCGCAGCTTTCACCGGGGTTTTCCAGCCCGACCAGGCGTCGGAACGCAACGTCTATCGTCTGTACGATCTGGCCCGCCAGACCACCCGTGGCTATGAGAGCTACGCCAAGCAGCTGGCCAAGCGCTACAAGGCCTGCCCCCAGCTTCTGGAAGACGTGCTGGACGGTCTGTTCCACATCGCCGGATCGGACGGGGCGGTGACCCATGACGAGCTGGTCTATCTGGAGACGGTGGGCGTGTTGTTCGGTCTTTCGCCGCTGACCTATCGCCGGATCAAGGCCACGCATCTGGGGGCCGGCCCCAACGATCCCTATGTCATCCTGGACGTGCCGCCGGACGCGCCGGACGATGTCGTCCGCACCGCCTGGAAGTCGGCCCTCTCGGTCGCCCACCCCGACCGGGCCCGCGCCCGGGGCCTGCCCAGCGAGTTCATCGAGGTGGCCGAGGCCAAGTCCGCCTCGATCAACGCCGCCTTCGACACGGTGATGCGCGAACGCCGGGCGATGGCGCCCGCGCAGTAGGCTGCCCCAGTAGTCTGCCTAAGAACCACACAACGCTGCCGAAAATCCGCCTTACAGGCATGTTCAGTTGACGTCCTGCCCCGCCGGGCAGACATTAGAGGCTTAACCGGCGGTTACCCGGGAAAGGGTTTTTCGATGGGACGACTGGCGAACGGCTCCGGCGCTTTCAAGAGCCTGGCCTGGGTTGGCGGTCTTCTGGCCACCGTGGCCGCCCTGGCGGTTGCCGCCGTTCTGGCCGTTTTCGCGACGGTCACCGTCGTGGTCCTGGCCCTGATGGCCAGCGCCACCCTGGCCTTCGCGGGCCTGGCCATGCGCGCCAAGCGGACAGCCAAGGCGCGCGCCAATGCCGACCCCAACCTGATCGAAGCCCGCCACATGGGCGGCCACAGCTGGGTGGCCTACGGCTGGAACGACCGGGCGTAATTATTCGCTTTCGCAGCGACACCCTTCACGCCGCCCCTTCGCGCGGCTAGTCTCCCCATTCAAACAGATGTTCGGGAGGATACGATGATTGGTGTTGTGGCAACCCTTACGGCCGCGGACGGCAAGGGCGCGGATCTTGAAGCGGTGTTCGCTGACCTGGCCGCCAAGGTGAAGGCCAATGAGTCCGGTTGCCTGATGTACCAGCTGACCAAGTCGCGCACCGAACCCAACGTCTACAAGGTGCTGGAGCTGTACGCCTCCGAGGAAGCCCTCAAGCACCACGGCTCGACCGATTATTTCAAAGCCGCCGGCCCCGGTATCGGCGCCTGCCTGGGCGGCCGTCCCAGCGTTGAATATCTCGACGCGGTCTGACGTCCATGGACCTGGCCCTGTCTGCCGACGACCTCGCTTTCCGCGACGAGGTCCGCGCCTGGATCGCCGAGAATTATGACGAGGATCTGCGCTCCAAGCTTGCGCAGTCCAAGAACGGCTATCTCGACAAGGCCGGCCAGGTGAAATGGCAGAAGAAGCTGGCCGCCCGCGGTTGGGCGGCCACTGACTGGCCGGTGGAGTGGGGCGGGGCGGGCTTTACCGCCTCGCAGCGCTACATCTACAATGTTGAGATGAGCCTGGCCGGCGTGCCGACCTCCAGCCCCATGGGGCTGAAGATGGTGGCCCCGGTCATCCTGGCCTTCGGGACCGAAGAGCAGAAACGCCAGCATCTGCCGCCGATCCTGCAGTCCGACATCTGGTGGTGCCAGGGTTACAGCGAGCCGGGCTCCGGTTCGGACCTGGCCTCCCTGACCATGAAGGCCGAGCGGGATGGCGACGACTATGTGCTGAACGGCTCGAAGATCTGGACCACCCACGCGCAATGGGCCGACTGGATGTTCTGCCTGGTGCGCACCTCGACCGAGGGCAATCGGCAGAGCGGCATCTCCTTCGTGCTGCTGCGCATGGATACGCCGGGGATCAGCATAAAGCCGCTGCCCACAATCGACGGTCCGGTTGAGGGCGAGCAGGAGATCAACCAGGTCTTCTTCGACAACGTCCGCGTTCCTGTCGCCCAACGTATCGGCGAGGAGAACAAGGGCTGGACCTACGCCAAGTATCTGCTCGAGTTCGAGCGCGGCAACGCCTATGCGCCCGGCCTGCTCAACCAGCTGAAAAAGGTCCGGCGGATCGCTTCGATCGAACAGTCCGACCGCGCCGAGCCGCTGATCCGCGACCCTGACTTCCGCCGCAAGCTGTCCGAGATGGAGATCGCCATCGAAGCGCTGAACGCCACCGAGTTGCGCATCTTTTCGGCCATGGCGGGGGGCGAGCCGGTCGGGCCGGCGTCCTCGATGCTGAAATGCGCCGGGTCCGAGGCCCAGCAAGCCATCACCGAACTGGCCCTGGAGGCGGTGGGCGTCTACGGCCAGCCGTTCGTGCAGGACAGCTGGGCGCATCTGCGCGGCGACAGCAACATCACACTCCCGGGCCCGGACTATGCGGCCCCTGCCGCGCCGGCCTATTTCAACTACCGCAAGGCCTCGATCTACGCCGGGTCCAATGAGATCCAGCGCAACATCATGGCCAAGCTGGTCCTGGGGCTCTGACGGCCGGCTGGCTGCCAGACACACCCGCTGAGGGTCGCGCCGCCGCGCGCCTGCTGCTCACCACGCGTGGCGTGCGGGCCTTCGCCGACGGTTTCGTGGCCCTACTGCTGCCGGTCTATCTGACGGGCCTCGGCTACGGCCCGGCCAAGGTCGGGCTGCTGGCCAGCCTGACCCTGGCAGGCTCGGCGGTGATGACCCTGGGTGTGGGTTTCACCGCCCACCGCATCGCCCCGCGCGCCCTGCTGCTGGTCGCCGCCCTGGTGATGACCGTCACAGGTCTCTGCTTTGCCGGCCTGACCGACTTCTGGCCGCTGGCCGTGGTCGGCTTCATCGGCACCCTCAATCCGACCGCGGGCGATGTCAGCCTGTTCCTGCCGCTAGAGCACAGCCTGCTGGCCCACGCGGTGTCGGACCGCGACCGCACCAGCCTGTTCGCCCGCTACAGTCTGGTCGCCTCGCTGGTTGGGGCCGTGGGGGCGCTGGCGGCGGGCCTGCCGGATGTGCTGCGCCACGTCGTGCCGATGATGGACGCCATCCGCTGGATGTTCGGCCTCTACGCCCTGGCCGGCCTCACGGTCTTCTTCCTCTATCGCCGTCTGCCTGCCGCGCCCTCGGAGGACGCCGCGCCGCGCACGCCGCTAGGCCCCTCGCGCAAGCGGGTCCTGCTGCTCGCCGCAGTGTTCAGCCTCGACAGCTTTGGCGGCGGCTTCCTGGTTCAGAGCCTGTTGGCCCTGTGGCTGTTCAACCGCTTCGGGCTGAGCCTGGCGCAGGGCGGGCTATTCTTCTTCTGGACGGGCCTGTTTACCACCGCTTCCTTCTTGGTCGCGCCGTGGCTGGGTCGGCGGTTCGGGTTGATCAACACCATGGTCTTTACCCACATCCCGGCCAGCCTCTGCCTGATCGTCGCCGCCTTCACGCCGAACCTGTGGGTGGTGCTGGCCCTGCTGCTGGTCCGCGCCTCGCTGTCGTCGATGGATGTCCCAGCCCGCACCTCCTACGTCATGGCCATCGTCACCCCGCCGGAGCGCGCCGCGGCGGCCAGCTTCACGGCGGTGCCGCGTAGCCTCACCTCGGCGGCGGGGCCGATGCTGGCGGGATGGATGCTTGGTCTGGGGGGATTTGCCTGGCCGCTGCTGGCCGGCGGGGGGCTGAAGATCGCCTACGATCTTCTGCTGCTCTTCATGTTCAGAAACGTGCGCCCCCCGGAGGAGGCGCACGATCCGAAGTCGTAGTTATTAGCGGGCCGTCAGATAGGCCGACGACACCCAGCCGCGGTTGCCTTGCTCGTCATCGACTTCCATCCAGACGCCGTTGCGGCCGCCGGTCGGGTAGACGATGGCGCCGCTGCGCAGGGTCAGCACCACCGGCGAGGATGGCGAGGGCTGCTGGCGCATCGGGATGGCCTGGGTGGTGACCTGGGCCGAAGGCGCGGCGGCCGAGGTCTGTTCGCCGGTCGGGGCCTGAGTCTGCAGATAGTTGATGAGGTCGATGAAGGCGTTGAAGTAGGCGGCCGTGATGACCTTGCCGATCTCTGTGTTGGAATAGCCGCCGCCGGCCAGGGCGCCGCCGCCGGTGGTGCCGACCAAGGCGCCGCCCGCGCCAAAGCCGATGTCGGTCTTCTTGGCCGTGCCTTCGGCGACGTAGAGCTGCTCGGTGGTCCGCGCGTCGACCAGGGTGATGATCACCTGGGCTTCCGAGGACTTGGTCTGCAGCTTGCCGGCCAGGGCGCCGAAGCCGCCGGGCAGGAAGCTGCCGGCCACCGCGCCGATATTGCTGCCGCCCGAATTGGAGTTCGAGTTGGCGATGTCTGGCACCAGGAAGAAGTCAGCGGCCTTGACCTGGCCACGGCCGATATTGCTGCCCTGCTGCAGGTCGCCGGAGCTGGCGAGGTCGCGCTCCTGGTCGCGCATGGCCAGGCCCGCATTGCGGTCGACCATCCGCAGGCACCCCGAACGGGCGGCGAACAGCTTGATCAGGGCTTCAGGGCTGGAGAGGCCCAGCTGGGTCCACCAGCGGTTCTCGGGCTCCTGGACTGCCGCCGTGCCCAGCGGCCGGGCGCACTTGGGCAGCTCGGGCGTGGAGGCGTTCTTGGGCGGCTTCTTGTCCATGCCGAACTGGGCATAGGCTGGCGTGGTGACGGCCAGCCCGCTCAGGATCAGGCTGACGGCAGCGACGGCGGTGGTGATTTTGCGCATGGCCCCTCCGGGGAATTTGGCGTGCTTCTAACTGGACTTCAAAAGCCCGCGCCGGCTCCCGACTTCCGCGCGCGGACCGGCGAACACAACAAGCATCCGCCGAACACTGATCGAGGAGATTAGCCCCACAGCGTTCCGGCGTCTCCCTAGTTTTGGGGGGTAGCGAGACGGAGGATCTCAGCCCGCCGCCACCAGGTCGGCCACGGCCTGGGCTTGCGAGATAAACATCAGCAGCCCGGCATTCGGGACCCTGACGAAGCGGGCGTTGGGCAGGTCGCCGAAGACCCGCTCAACACCGTCCAGGGCCAGGGTGTCGGCCTCCATCACCAGCCAGCGCTCGCCGCCCAGGCCCTTGGGCACCCGCCAGCCGCGGGCATAGGCGGCGTGTTCGTCGGTGAAGCCCCGCGAAGAACGGGCGCTCATCGCCTGGGTCTCGCGCACCATATAGTCCAGCACGCCGGGCTGCTCGAGCGCCTCGCGGTCGGCGGGGTTGTCCTTCAGCGAGCTGCGGAGAGCGTTGCGCACCAGGTCACTGCGGGTCTGGTGGCGCATCATCTCGGCGAAAACCCCGATTAGGTCGGGATTAGTCAGGAAGGCCCGGAAGACGGCGTTCATCATGCCGGCCGAGGCCAGGCGCTCATGGGCCGGCCACTTGCCGTTGGCGACGACGCCCCGGACCACCCGCAGCGGATAGCGGGCCGCGAAGGTCAGGCCGGCCGCGACGGCCCCGTCGCGGACCAGGAGGATGACCCGCGGGATCTTCAAGGTGTCCAGGATCGCCGTCATGTCGGCCGCGCCGGTCTCGAGGACGTCCCCGATGGCGGGGTCGGTCAGGCCAAAGCCAGGACGCTGCGGCACGATGGGCCGAAATCCCTTGGCCTGCAGGGCGGCCACGAAGGGGCGGGGCAGATTGCGTCCCGTGGCCTGGCCGTGCAGCACGAACAGAGCCTGGCCGCTGCGGGGACCATAGTCGGTGAAGGCCACCCTCCGGTCGCCCGGCGCCACCAACATCCGCAGGCGACCGCCGGGATCATGGTCGGACACCACCGATTCGGCGTTGGAGATCATCGCCGCCAGCGAACTGGTCTCGACCGACAGCCGCACCAGGTCCTTGGCCTTGTTGACACCGGTCTTGGCGAACACGGCCTTGAGCTGGCCGCGCACGGTGGCTTCCTTGACGCCCAGCGCGGCGGCGACCTCACGGGCGGTCAGGCCTCGGGCGAAGGCGGCGGCGGCGCGGGCCTCGGCGGGCGTCGCGCCGAACGAGGCGGCCAGGGTGGCCTCGACGTCGGCGGAAGGCGGATGGTCGCCGCAGATCAGGTCCATCATCTTGCGGACCAGTTCGGGGGATCGCTTGGCGCCGGCCTTGCGCATGGCCTTTTTCAGGGCTTCGCGCGCGGTTTCCCGGCCGACCCCGATCTTGGCGGCGGCGGCTTCCAGGTTCGGCGAATCGAGCAGGGCCTCGGCCAGCCGCGCCTCAAGCGGCGTCAGGCCATAGGCCTCGGCCGCCCTCTGGGTCAGCTCGCTAGAGCGCGAGGGTGAAAAGCCCAGCAGCACCACGCGCTTGCCGGGACCTTCCAGCGCGGCGCGGCAGGCGTCCGGAATCGGCCAGCCCGCCGTGATTTCTGACAGGCCGGCGCAGCAGGCGATGGCGTCGCCGTCGCGCGCCTCGACCAAGCCTGAGGCCTGCCCGCTCTTCAGGGCCAACCGCACCAGGCGGCGGAAGGCGGGGGCGTCGCCCGGCACGCCGAACCAGTCGCGAAAACCCTTGTCGGTATAGAGGGTCTGACCGTCGGCCGAGACCACGGCGCTGACCAGGCCGCCGGCCGGCGCATGGGTGGCGAAGGCGTTGGCCGCGGGGGAATTGACGATCTCGGTGAGCACATCGGCCAGACGTTCCGGCTCATGCAGGGCTGCGGATTCCAGCGTTGGCCAGGCGTCGTAAAACGCCTGCATCGGCCGGCCCTCGGCCGTCCTGCTCGCGAGCGTTTCGGGCCAGGAGAACTCGGCCGCCTTCAGACTCTGCATCACACCACCTGGCGTCTCAGACCCGTTCTCTGGCCCGACGCACCCACCTTTCCTAACCCACTATGGGTCATCGCAGAACAACGTCAGATGAACGGAATGCGAAGAACTCCCCAAATCGAGGACTGAGAGGACAGGGCGCGATGAGTTTTTCTGCGTGGCGGAGCACTCAAACGACTGTTTAAACGGCGGAGCTGTCTGGAGGACCAACGTGACCAACCCGCTGTTCAAGCCGTTTTCCTACAAGGGCCTGACCCTGAAGAACCGCATTGTCATGGCCCCCATGACCCGATCCTTCTCACCGGGCGGGGTCGCGACGCAGGATGTCGCCGACTATTACCGCCGTCGCGCCGAGAACGATGTCGGCCTGATCATTTCGGAAGGTACGGGGGTCGACCGGCCGGTCTCGCTGAACGACCCCAACATCCCGCGCTTCCATGGCGACAAGGAACTGGCGGGCTGGAAGACGGTCATTGACGCTGTGCACAGCGCCGGCGGGGTGATGGCGCCCCAGCTCTGGCATGTGGGCGCGGTGCGCAGCCGCCACCCCGAATGGCAGCCGGAAAAGTATGACAGCCCCTCGGGCCTCTCCAGCCCGGGCCACCAGTTCGGCGAGCCGATGAGCGACTCGGAAGTCGGCGACGCCATTGCTGCATTCGGCAAGGCCGCGGGCGAGGCCAAGGCCCTGGGCTTCGAGGCCGTCGAGCTGCATGGCGCCCACGGCTATCTGATCGACCAGTTCTTCTGGGACGGAGTCAATCAGCGCGATGACGCCTTCGGAGGCCCGAGCCTGCCGGAGCGTGGGCGGTTTGCCGCCGAAATTCTCAAGGCGGTGCGCGCCGCCGTCGGTCCCGACTACCCGGTGATCATTCGCCTCTCGCAATGGAAGCAGCAGGACTTCACCGCCAGGCTGGCCCACACCCCGGCCGAGATGGAGGCCTGGCTGTCACCGCTGGCCGACGCCGGCGCCGACATCTTCCACTGCTCGCAGCGCCGGTTCTGGGAGCCGGAGTTCGACGGAAGCGACCTCAACTTCGCCGGCTGGGCCAAGAAGCTGACCGGCCAGCCGACCATCACGGTGGGCTCGGTGGGCCTGTCTGGCGAGTTCATCGCCTCGTATGGCGGCGAGGCGTCGCAGCCCGCCTCGCTGGAGGAGTTGGAGCGCCGTATGGACGCGAATGAGTTCGACCTGGTCGCGGTCGGGCGGGCGCTGCTGCAAGACCCCGAATGGGTGGTCAAGGTCCGCGACGGGCGTAATGACGAGCTCAAGAGCTTCGAACGCTCGGCGATGATGACGCTGTACTAGGGGGCTAGCAGCTCAAGCCCTTTCCCCGCTGGCGGGGAAAGGGCTTTTCGCGTTTGCCTAAGCGTTGAAGTTCAGTTTCAGCCCCGGGCGAGGCCACTTGGCCTTGTAGAGCTTGCCGGTCCCCGACGCGGTGATCCACGCTGTCCGCATGTCATCCCCACCGAACACGATGTTGGTGCAGAGGATGTCCGGGAAGGGATAGTGCTCGGTCGTGCCGTCCTCGTCGAAAGCGGTGATGCCGCCGTTGATGATGGTGGCGACACAGACCTTGCCGCCGGCCTCGACCGCCAGGCTGTCCAGCAGCTGGTAGCCCGGCAGGTTGCAGACTACCCGGCCCGGCTGGAAGGGCGGGCCCTCGGCCAGCTGGCCGACGCCCGAGGTGTCGAAGCCCCACAGGCGGCCCAGATTGGTGTCGGCGACATAGACCGTCTTCTCGTCGGGCGAGAGGCCGATGCCGTTGGGCGAGATCAGCCCGTCGCGCTGGCGGCTGATCATCTTGCCGTCGGTGGTCGCATAGTAGACCCCGCCGAACTTGCGGCCTTCCGGCGTGGAGCAGCCGTGGTCGGTGAACCACATCCCGCCCGCCTTGTCGAAGACGATGTCGTTGGGGCCGATCAGCCGCTTGCCGTCGCAGCTCTCGTAGACCGTCTCGACCTTGCCGGACCTGATATCGACCTTCTGGATCGAGCCGCCGACATGGCTGGGCGGGGTCGGGCCGGGGATCAGAAGGCCGCCGACGTCATGGAAGTGGAAGGCGCCGCCGTTGTTGGTCACCCAGATCTTGCCGTCCGGACCAATGGCCGCCCCGTTCGGACCGCCGCCCGTCTCGGCCACGGTTTCCTTTTTGCCGTCGGGCGTCACGCGGGTCAGGCGTTGGCCAGCGATCTCGGTCAGGATGATCGAGCCGTCGGCCATGGCGATGGGGCCTTCGGGGAATTCGAAACCTTCGGCGACCAGTTCGATGTCCATGGCGTTCCTCGCGTTTTATCGTTGGTCGGAATTGAACCCGGTGACCCAGAGGCAACGCAAGAGCTTCAGCGCTTTTCCAGCACTCGAAACGTCCAGTCGCAGTCGTCGTCCTCGCCGGCCGGGTGGAACTCGCGCTTGACCTCCGTCCAGGCGGTCTCGTCGAAAGCCGGCATCAGCACGTCGCCTTCCGGGGCCATGTCAACCTCGGTCAGGTAAATGCGCCGGGCCCTGGGCATGGCCATCTCGAACAGGGCCGAACCGCCGATCACGCAGACCTCGTCGACGCCATCGTCCTCGGCCTGCTCACGGCCGAACTGCACCGCTTCGGAAAAGCTCTCGCAGACCACCGCTCCGTGCGGCTCAAATGAGCCGTCGCGAGAGAGGACGATGTTCATTCGGCCCTTCAGCGGCCGGATGCCCAGGCTGTCCCAGGTCTTGCGGCCCATGATGACCGGCTTGCCCATGGTCAGCTCACGGAACAGCTTCATGTCCGACTTCAACCGCCAGGGCAGGTTGCCGTCCCGGCCAATGACGCCGTTGCGGCCGCGGGCGACCGGGCCGAGGGTGAGGATGGGCTGGCTCAAACCGCGATCGGCGCCTTGATGCCGGGGTGGGCCTGATAGCCCTCGAGCTTAAAGTCCTCGTATTCGAACGCGAACAGATCCCGCTTTGGCGCAATGGTCATGGTCGGGAAGGGGTAGGGCTCGCGGCGGAGCTGCTCTTTGGCCTGGTTCAGATGGTTCAGATAGAGGTGGGCGTCGCCGAAGCTGTGCACGAACTCGCCGGGCTTCAGACCCACGACCTGGGCCACCATCATGGTCAGCAGGGCGTAGCTGGCGATGTTGAACGGCACGCCCAGGAAGACGTCCGCGCTACGCTGGTAGAGCTGGCAGGACAGCTTGCCGTCGGCCACGAAGAACTGAAACAGGCAGTGGCAGGGCGGCAGGGCCATGTCGTCGACATCGGCCGGGTTCCAGGCGCTGACGATGTGGCGGCGGCTGTTGGGGTTGGTCTTCAAACCCTCGATCAAGCCGGAAATCTGGTCGACCACACGGCCGTCGGGGGCCGTCCAACTGCGCCATTGCTTGCCGTAGACCGGGCCCAACTCGCCCTCGGCGTCGGCCCACTCGTTCCAGATGCTGACGCCGCGGTCCTGCAGCCAGCGCACATTGGTCTCGCCGCGCAGGAACCAGAGCAGCTCGATGATGATCGACTTCAGATGCAGCTTCTTGGTGGTCAGCAGCGGGAAGCCACGGGCCAGGTCAAAACGCATCTGGCGGCCGAAAACCCCCAGCGTGCCGGTGCCGGTGCGGTCGCCCCGTTCCACGCCGTTGGCCATGATGTCGGCCAGCAGGCCCAGGTATTGCCGCTCCGGGTGACCCGGATCGGCGAGGGGTGGGGCGGCGATGACGGGTGCGATGGCGTTCACGGCGCGCGTCCAGGCTGGATGAGACCAGAGAATAGCGGTGATTCGGCCGATCTTGTCGGCTCGAGCAGGGCCTGCGGCGAATCATCCACAACTTCGAGCGGTTGCCTGACCCGCCATCCTGACCGACCATGCGCAAAAGCTTGGGAGGAGCGTCACAGTGTTAGTGCTTGCCTTTATGCTGCTTGCCATGGGCGACGAGCCCGTTGCCCCCACCCAACCCGCACCGACGGCCGACCCGGCGCCAGCGACCGCGCCAGCCGCGCCCGATCCCAACCGGGTCATCTGCTTCAAGGAAACCCAGGCCGGGACGCTGTTCACTCGCAAGATCTGCCACACCCGCGAGGAGTGGAAGAAGCTGCAGGACGCCGAACGCCGCAAGACCGATCGGCTGCTCGACACGGGCGACAGCAACCGCCAAACCCGTGACTAGGGTCCGCGACTAGTGCGCGCGGCTAGCCGGCGAAGCCGCCCTCATCGAGGAAGGCCTGTTCCTCAGGGGTGGTGTCCCGGCCGAGCGCCTTGTTGCGATGCGGAAAGCGGCCGAACTTCACGACGATGTCGCGATGGATCACCGCCCATTTCAAGGTGTCAGCGTCGCCTGTGCGGTCGCGGTGGGCCTCGGAAAGCCGCACCGACAGGTCCTGGTCGGCCAGGGCCTCGGAATGCTCGAATGGCAGGTAGAAGAAGGGCCGCAGGATCGGCTCGACCGCCAGATCAAGGTCGTCCTGCGCCGCGGCCCGGGCGATCTGGCGGGCCAGGGGGTCAGTGGCGAAGGCGTGGGCGCTTCCCCTGAACAGGTTGCGGGGGAACTGGTCCAACAAGATCAGCAGGGCCAGGGTCCCTTCGGCCGAGCCGCGCCAGGCGTCGTATTCGCCCCGGGCGGCGGCAAAATGGGTCGGCTCGAACTTCAGGCTTATGGCCTGGTCGAAGGCGGCGTTCTTGGCGAACCACTTCTTGGGTCCGGCGCTGGTCCAGAAGCCGACCACATCGTTGGGAACCGCCGCCATGAAGGCCTCCTCGCTACGCAGCAACGGGGTATGTCCGCCGCGCAAATCGTTCAAGTTCGGTTCACAATGAAAAGCGCAATCACCAATTCCAGGGACTAGTGTGTGGCTGACCGTCGGGGCGGCCTCAGGAGGAAGACATGAAACGTCTGATCACGGCGACTGCCGTGTTGGCGCTGATGGCCGGGACCGTGGCCCAGGCTGCGCCCCGTGGCGAGAGCGACTGGCGTGATCGCACGCCCGAAGCAGGACAACCGCAGGATCCGCCCAAGGGGCCGCAGATTGGCCCGCGCGGTAGCGGCCAGGGCGGCGGCGGGGGCCAGCGCGGTCCGCGCGGCGGCGGCCAGGGCGGTGGTGGCCAAGGCGGCGGCCAGGGTGGCCAAGGCGGCGGCGGCCAAGGCGGTCAGGGCGGCGGCGGCCAAGGTGGCCAAGGTGGCGGCGGTCAAGGCGGCGGCCAGTGGGGCGGCGGTCAGGGCGGTCAAGGCGGTCAATGGAGCGGCGGTCCTCGTGGTCCGCGCGGCGGCCAGGGTGGCCCAGGCGGCGGCGGTCAAGGCGGCGGCGGTCAAGGCGGTCAGGGCGGCGGCCAATGGGGCGGCGGCCAAGGCGGTCAAGGTGGCGGTCAAGGTGGCGGCCAAGGCGGCGGCGGTGGCCAGGGCGGTCAGGGCGGCGGTCAGTGGGGCGGCGGCCAAGGCGGTCAAGGTGGCGGTCAAGGCGGCGGTCCTCGTGGTCCGCGCGGCGGCGGCCAGGGCGGTCAAGGCGGCGGCCAATGGGGCGGCGGTCAAGGTGGTCAAGGCGGCGG
>JBBRZO010000022.1:0-46986 GCA_038236615.1 Caulobacterales bacterium | reverse complement strand
TCCGACCGCACATAGGCGAAGGAAGGCCCACTCAGATGGTGCTCGATCCTGAAGCCCTGTGTGGACCACGGCCCACTCCGTCGGCGGAGTTTATCCTCGGGCGCGCGCTTCGCGCGACCCGGGGGCCGCCACCTCGCCCAACGGGCGAGGAATGAGCGGAGCGCCCTTAACGCTTAAGCGTTGCCGATCGTGATCGTATCGCTGCCCTGGGCCTGGCGGGCCGCGTAGACCGCGCCGAAATCGATGGGCTCCAGCATGAAGGGGGGGAAGCCGCCTTCGCCGGTCATGTCCGAGATCACCCGGCGCGCGTAGGGGAACAGGTAGCGCGGGCATTCGATCAGCAAGACCTTTTCCAGCTCTTCCTCAGGCACGCCGACCACCTGGAAGAGGCCGCCATAGACCAGCTCGACCACGAAGGCGGTTTCCGTCCCGCGCTCGGCCTTCACCGTCAGCTTGAGGTCGATCTCATAGAGGTCGTCGGGCCGGCGGCGGGCGTTCAGCTCCACGCCGATGTCGATGGCCGGCTGGCCGCCCGTGGCGCGCAGGGATTCCGGAGCCAGCGGGTTCTCGAACGAAAAGTCGCGGACAAACTGGGCCAGGATGTGGAAGCCGGGGGTCTGTTCGGCCCCAAGACTTTCTGACGAGGGGGGCGTGTCGGTCATGAATGCGCGGGTCCAGCAGGGGCGCGGGCTTAAGGCCCTGAAACGCCATGAAAAGGTCGAGGCGGGCTGCTAACACGAGAGCCCTTCACCACGCAACGTCACGCCGCCTTAGGGGTTATGGTGCGCAGTCCCTGACTTAAGTCGCCGACCGGACTATATAGGGTTGGAAACACCCGCCAGAGGAAGCCCTTCGCCGTGAACACCATGATTCAGTTGATCATCCTGGCTGTCCTGGCGGGCGTGGTGCTCTATCAGCTCTATTCGGTGCTGGGTCGCCGCGTCGGCCGGGGGCCTGAAGACCTGCCCGCGCCGGCCGCCCCCGGCCTGCCGCCCCCGCTCGAGGCGGCGGATGGGGTGGAGCTGACGGGCCTGGCCGCCGTCAAGGCTCACGATCCCAGCTTCGACGTCGCCCGCTTCCTGGCCGGTTCCCGCGCCGCCTACGAGATGGTGGTCAAGGCCTTCGCTGAGGGCGACCGCGAGACGCTGAAGAAGCTGCTGGCCCCGCACGTCCTGGCCGGCTTCGAGACCGCCATCGCCGAGCGTGAGTCTCAAGGGCGCTCTGAACGGGTCGATTTCCTGCAACCGCCCAGGGCCGATCTGGACGGCGTCGACACCGACGGGACGGTGGCCAAGGCCCGCGTCCGCTTCCTGGGCGAATACCGCGCCCGCTCCAAAGGCCCTGAAGGCGAGGCCGTCGACGACCGCCGCACCGCCGAGGTCTGGACATTCCAACGTAATCTTAACAGCCGCGACCCCAACTGGACCCTCGTGCAGGTGGATCCCGCGGAGGCCTAACATGTTCGGGCGAAGTGCTGTTCTGGCCGCGGCCCTCTTGCTCGCGGCCTGCGCCACGACGCCTCACGCCCCGGGCCGCAAGCCGCACCCGCACAAACGGCCGCCCGTGGCGTCGAAGCCGGCCCCCAAGCCGCCGGCAAAGCCTCAGCCCAAGCCTGAGGCCCCGCCCAGGCCGCCCGAGCCGCCCCGGCCCGCCATCGCCTTCGCCGACCTGCCCGGCTGGGACAGCGAGGACCACGCCGCCGCCCTGGCCGCCTATCGGGCCGGCTGCGGCGCCGACAAGGATCCCGCCGGCCGCGAGGTCTGCCGCCGGGCCCGGGCCGCCGGGCCGCTGGACGAGGCCGCCTCGCGCTATTTCATCGAGAGCCATTTTCGCCCCGTCCCGGTCGGCGACCCCGGCCAGACCGGCCTGCTGACCGCCTACTATTCCCCCGAATACGAGGCCCGCTTCTCCAGCGACGACGAGTTCACCGCCCCGGTCCGCCCGCGCCCCGACGACCTGGTCGACGGCAAGCCCTATCCCGAGCGCGCCGAGATCGAGGCCCGCGACGAGCCCCAGCCCCTGGCCTGGATGCGGCCGGAAGAGCTGTTCTTCCTGCAGATCCAGGGCTCGGGCACGCTGGTCCTGCCCGACGGGACCCGCAAGCGGGCCATCTTCACCGGGACAAACGGCCTGCCCTTCAAGGGCATCGCCACGCCGATGCGCGAGCAGGGCCTGCTGGCGCCTGAGAACACCTCCGGCGGGGCCATCCTCGACTGGCTGGCCCAGCATCGCGGCCCCGAGGCCGACGCCATCATGGCGCTGAACCCACGCTTCGTCTTCTTCCGGCTGCAGGACGACGACGGAGCAGAGCCCGCCGGCGCAGCGGGCGTCCCCCTGCCGGCCGGCCGCGCCATCGCCGTCGACCCCAGCCGCCACGGCTATGGCGAGTTCTACTGGGTCTCGGCAGAGGCCCCCAGCCTGAGCGGCGCCTTCCCCAGCTATCGCCGCGCCGTCATGGCGCTCGACACCGGGGGCGCGATCAAGGGCGATATCCGCGCCGACCTCTATATTGGTCGCGGCAAGGCGGCCGGTACCGAGGCCGGTAGGGTCCGCCACGTCTTGCGCCTCTACCGCCTCGTCCCCATCCTGGGCGGATGAAACGGCCGCACCGCCCGGAAGATCTGCGACTCTGGGCCAAGGTCGCCGAGACCGTGACCCCGCGCCCCGGCCGCGTCGTTCCCAAGATCGAAGAGCCGCCGCCCCCCATCGCCGCCAAGCCGACCGCCACGCCGGCCGCCGTCATGGCCGACATCCCCCACGTCCGCCGCCGCGCCGGCCCCAAGCCGCCCCCTGACCTGATCGAGCCCCGCCGTCACCGCCGCCTGGTCCGCGAGCGCGACGTCATCGAGGCCCGCATCGACCTGCACGGCATGACCTGGGACGTCGCCCGCGCCGCCCTGGAAAGCTTCCTACGCCGCGCCGTGGTCCAGCAGCACCGCGCCGTCCTGGTCATCACCGGCAAGGGCCGCCTGGGCGACGGCATCCTGCGCCGCTCCGTCCCGGACTGGCTGAATGCGCCGGGTCTTCGGGAGCTGGTCGCGGGCGTGTCTCCCGCCGCGCGCCGGCACGGGGGCGAAGGCGCGCTGTATGTAGCGCTGAAACGCGCTCAGGACTGAAGTTGCCGCGAGTGACGCCGGGTCAGACTGGCGTGGAAATCGCGGTTTCTGCATAGTCCGCGAAACTGCGATCTGGAGTGTTTCCGTGAGCCAATCGGTACTGGTCGTCGGCGCCGGCATGGCGGGGCTGTTCACGGCCCTGGCCCTGGGCAAGGCCGGCCACAAGGTCACCATCCTGGAGCGCGATCCGCCCGCGCCCGAGGGCGGCGCCGATGAGGCTTTCGAGGCCTGGAACCGCCGGGGCGTCGGGCATCTGCGCCACAGCCACGCCTTCCTGGCCCGGCTGCGCGAGATCCTGGTCAAGGAACACCCGGACCTGCTCAAGGAACTGGTCGACGCGGGCGTCCGCGAGCTGCCCTTCGTCGACAACCTGCCGATCGTCAGCCGCTATCTCTACAAGCCGCAGCCGGGCGACGAGGCCCTGACCATCCTGACCAGCCGCCGCACCACGCTGGAACTGGTCATCCGCCGGCATGTCCTGGCCATGCCCAGCGTCACCCTCGAGAGCGGCGTCAACGTCACCGGCCTGCTGGGCGCACTGGACGCGCTGGGGCACTTCGTTTGCACCGGCCTGAAGACTGATCAGGGAGATCGGGTCGCCGACATCGTTGTGGACGGCGCCGGCCGCACCACTGGCCTGTTCGAATCCCTGGCCGAACTCGGCCTCAAGGCGCCGGAAGAGGAAGAGGACGCCGGTATCCTCTACTTCACCCGCCACTGGCGGCTGCGGCCCGGCCAGGCCCAGCCCGAGCGCGGCAAGGCCTCCGGGGCCGGCGACCTGGGCTTCATCAAGTTCGGGGTGTTCCCCGGCGACAACGGCTGTTTCTCGGTGACCCTGGCGGTGCCGGAGATCGAGCTGACCCTGCGCCAGGCGGTGCTGCGGCCCGAGGTGTTCGACCGCATCTGCGCCCTGCTGCCCGGCGTCGCCCCCTGGACCGATCCGGACAAGTCCGAGCCGATCAGCAAGGTGTTCGGCATGGGCGACCTCAAGAGCCGCTGGCGCGACACCGCGCCTGAGGGAAAGCCGTTGGCTCTGAACCTGTTCGCGGCCGGCGATGGCCTGGTGCGCACCAATCCGCTGTACGGCCGGGGCTGCAGCTTCGCCGCCGTCGAGGCCCAGCTGCTGGCCAGGGCCGTCGCCTCCAGCGAGGACCCGGCAGCGCGGGCGGTGACTTACCAGAAGCTGGTCAACGAGCAGCTGCGGCCCTTCTACGTCCAGATGCGCGACCAGGATCGCGGCGCCATCCGCCGAGCGAAACACGGTCTGAACCCCGACTACCAGCCCAAACTGCGCGCCAAGCTGATCAAGAGCTTCGCCGAGGAC
This sequence comes from Caulobacterales bacterium, assembly GCA_038236615.1. GTDB lineage: Bacteria > Pseudomonadota > Alphaproteobacteria > Caulobacterales > Caulobacteraceae > Caulobacter. Next base: position 42,546 of record JBBRZO010000022.1, on the reverse strand, counting down.
GGCATCGGCGTGGCCCTGCGCTCGGACCCCGACCTGATGCGCGACTTCATGCGCGGCTTCCACATGCTGGAATCCTCCGACGCCTGGATCAAGCGGCCGGCCAACCTGGCCAAGGTCATGCGGGCCTGGTCGCGCGGCAAGACCCGGAACGCGGCGTTTTATCCCGCGCGGCTGGGGCCGGACCGCTCGGCGCTGTTCGCGGACCTGCAACTGCCGGTGCGGGCGGATGCGGAGCGGTTGGGGTTGGCTTGAAGGCACAAGCCCTTCCCCCGCTGGCGGGGGAAGTGGCCTGAGGTGCGCAGCATCGAAGGTCGTTGGGGGTTCTTGCGGCGCTGGCGGGCTGCACTGAGTCAGCAAAGGGCCCCCAACGAGCCTCCAGCTTCGCTGTCGGCCCACTTCCCCCGCCAGCGGGGGAAGGGCTTTATCTTGAAGCCTTCTCCGCCACCCCAGACGTTCCCTCGCGGGCCTCAAGCACGGCAGCGACCTCGTCGGCCGACACACCCTTGGCCGCCAGCAACGCCAGCAGGTGATAGATCACGTCGGCGGCTTCCTTGGCCAATTCCTCACGGTCGTCGCTGACCGCCGCGATGACCGCCTCGACCGCTTCCTCACCCAGCTTGCGAGCGGCCAGTTTTGGGTCAGCGATCAGTTTGGCGCTCCAGGAGGTCGACGGGTCGGCCCCGCGCCGGGCTTCCAGGGTCGCCGTCAGGCGATCCACGACGTCCGCAAGCCGACTCATGCCGCATCCTCCCACACCGGCCGCACCGGAATGCCCGCCGCCGCCATCGCCGCCTTGGCCTGGGCGATCGAGACCTCGCCGAAGTGGAAAATCGAGGCCGCCAGCACCGCGTCCGCCCCGCCGTCCTTGACAGCCTCGACCAGGTGCTGGGCGTTCCCAGCCCCGCCGCTGGCGATCACCGGCACGCTGACGGCGCCCGTCACCGCCCGCAGCAGCGCGGTGTCATAGCCGTTCTTGGCCCCGTCGCGGTCCATCGAGGTCAGCAGCACCTCGCCCGCCCCGCGCTCGACCGACAGCGCGGCGTATTCGACGGCGTCCAGGCCGGTGTCGTTGCGCCCACCGTAGGTGAAGACGCGCCAGCCGCCGTCACGAGCCTTGGCGTCCACCGACACCACCACCGCCTGGCTGCCGAAGGCGTCGGCGAGACGGGAGATCAGGTCGGGGTCCTCGACCGCCGAGGTCATCACCGAGATCTTGTCGGCCCCCGCCCGCAGCAGGGCGCGGGCGTCCTCGACCGTGCGGATGCCCCCACCGACCGACAGCGGCATGAAGCAGACGTCCGCCGTGCGGGCGATGACGTCCAGGATAGCGCCCCGGCCCTCATGGCTGGCGGTGATGTCCAGGAACATCAGCTCGTCGGCCCCGGCGGCGTCATAGGTCGCCGCCTGCTCGACCGGATCGCCGGCGTCGCGCAGCTCAAGGAACTGCACGCCCTTGACCACCCGGCCGGCCTTGACGTCCAGGCAGGGGATGAGGCGGACCTTCAGCATCAGGCCGCCGCCCCGATGGCTTCATCGGCGGTGATGGCGCCCTCGTAAAGCGCCCGGCCGAGGATGGCCCCGGCGATCGGCACGCCCGTCCGCTCGCGCAGGGCGATGATGTCTTTCACCGAGGCCAGCCCCCCGGAGGCGATCACCGGAATCGCCACCGCATCGGCCACTTCGCCGACCTGGGCGACGTTCAGCCCGGTCATCGCCCCGTCGCGGCCGATGTCGGTAACGATCAGGGCCGCCATGCCGGCGTCCTCGAACCGGCGGGCCAGGCTCACGGCGTCCAGCTCGGACGAACCGACCCAGCCCTCGGTCGCCACCTTACCGTCACGCACGTCGACCGCCACGGCGATCTGCTCGGGCCACAGCCGCCCGGCCTCGCGGACCAGGGCCGGGTCGCGCACGGCGATGGTGCCCAGGATGACCCGGCTGACCCCCGCCTCGATCCAGGTCTCGACCTGTTCCAGGGTGCGGATGCCGCCGCCCAGCTGCACGGGAATGGAGACGGCGCTCATGATCTGCGCCACCGCGGCGGCGTTGACCGGACGGCCCTCGATGGCGCCGTTCAGGTCGACCACGTGCAGCCACTCGAACCCTGCCTTCTGGAAGCGCTCGGCCTGGTCGCCGGGCGAGGTGTTGAACACGGTTTCCTTGGAGAGGTCGCCATGCAGCAGGCGCACGCAGCGCCCGTCCTTCAGGTCGATGGCCGGATAGAGGATCAAGGCGCCCACTCCAGGAAATTCGTCAGCAGCTTCAGGCCCGCGCCCTGCGACTTCTCGGGGTGAAACTGCACGCCCGCCAGGTTGTCCCGGGCGACGGCGGCGGTGAAGCGGCCGCCGTGATCCACCGCCGCCAGCCGGTCGGCCGGGTCGGTGGGTGTCATGGCGAAGCTGTGGGTGAAATACATGTGGCAATCGTCCGGCAGGCCGGCGAACAGCGAATGATCCCGCATTTCAACCAGACCGTTCCAGCCCATGTGCGGAATCTTGGCATGCGGGTCGTTCGGCGTGATGCGCGCCACGTCGCCGGCAATCCAGCCCAGCCCCGCGGTTTCGCCGAACTCCAGCCCGCGCTCGGCCAACAGCTGCATGCCGACACAGATGCCCAGGAACGGCGCCCCGCGCGTGCGGCAGGCCTCGCTCATCGCCGCTTCCAGCCCGTCGCGGGCCTCGAAGGCGGCCATGCAGGCGGCGAAAGCCCCGACGCCGGGCAGTACGACCCGGTCGGCCCTGGCCACCACCTCGGGATCGGCGGTCACGACGATGTCGGGCGCGCGCGAAAGCTGCTCCGCCGCACGGCGAAGGGCTTTTTCGGCCGAGCGAAGGTTGCCCGACCCGTAGTCGATCAGGGCGACACTCTGCATGGAAATATCAGAGCACGCCCTTGGTGGAGGGGGCGTGGCCATGGGTCTTGGGGTCGATCTCGACCGCGTCGCGCAGGGCCCTCGCCAGGGCCTTGAATCCGCTCTCGGCGATGTGGTGGCTGTTGTCGCCGTAGAGGGTTTCCAGGTGCACGCAGGCGCCGCAGTTCATGGCGAAGGCGTGGTGGAATTCCTTGAACAGCTCGGTGTCCATCTCCCCGACCTTGGGCCGCGCATAGGCGACCTTCCAGATCAGGTAGGGCCGGTTGGAAAGGTCCAGGGCGCAGCGGGTCAGGGTCTCGTCCATCGGCACATAGGCATGGCCGAACCGCCGGATGCCCTTGAAGCCGTCCAGCGCCTTGTTCACCGCCTGGCCGATGACGATGCCGGTGTCCTCGACGGTGTGGTGCATGTCGATATGCAGGTCGCCCTTGGTCTCGACCGTCAGGTCAAAGCCGCCGTGGCGGGCGAAGCTTTCCAGCATGTGGTCGAAGAAGCCGATGCCGGTGCTGACGGTCGACTCTCCGGTCCCGTCCAGGTCGATGGAGACCCGGATCTGGGTCTCCCTGGTCTGGCGGACCACCTCAGCGCTGCGGCTCATCAGAGTAGTCCTTGCGTCCGGGCGAGGTCAGCGAGGTTGACCAGCGGCCGGGGGCCAATGTGCGAGATCACCTCGGCCGCCGCCATCGAACCCAGTCGCCCGCAGATCTCGAGCGACCGGCCCCGGGCCAGGCCGAACAGGAACCCCGCCGCGTATTGGTCGCCCGCGCCCGTGGTGTCCACGACTTTATCCACCGGGACCGCCGGAATGAGATGACTGTCGCGTCCGGAGAGCACCACCGAGCCCTGGGAGCCGTTGGTCACGGCGGCGATCTTGACCTTCTCGCCCAGCCGGGCGGCGGCGCTGTCGAAGTCGTCGGTCTGGAACAGGGCCTTCACCTCGTCGGCGTTGGCGAACACCACGTCGACCTGGGTGTCGATGAAGGCCAGAAGGCCCTCGCGGTGGCGCTCGACCACGAAGCTGTCCGACAGGGTCATGGCGATCAGCCGCCCGGCCCCGTGCGCCAGGCCGGCGGCCTTGGCGAAGGCGCGACGGGCTTCCGGCGGGTCGAACAGATAGCCCTCAAGATAGGCGCAGAAGCTGCCCTCGATGATGGCCGGATCGACATCGGCGGCGGTCAGCTCGGTGCAGGCCCCCAGATAGGTGCACATGGTCCGCTCGCCGTCGGGGGTGACGTTGATCAGGCTGCGGGCCGTGGGCGCGCCGCCGACCAGGGGCCTGCCGTGAAAATGCGCCCCGATGGCCTTGAGGTCATGGGCGAAGAAGCTGCCCAGCTGGTCGTCCGCCACCTTGCCGATATAGGCCGCCGCCCCGCCCAGGCTGGCCACCCCGGCGATGGTGTTGCCGGCCGACCCGCCCGAGGTCTCGATGGCCTGGGCCATCTTGCCATAGAGGTGCTCGGCCTGATCAGCGTCGATCAGCGCCATCGAACCCTTGACCAACCCCTGCGCCGCCAGGAAGGCGTCATCCGAGGACGCGATCACATCGACAATGGCGTTGCCGATCGCGGCGACGTCGAATTGCAGGGTCATGGGCGGTTCCGTGCAGCGTGGGACAGGCTTGTTACAGGGGGGAGACCAAGGGAGCAACTTTGGTGAGCCCTTCCCCCGCTGGCGGGGGAAGTGGCCTGAGATGCTCTTGCATCGAAGGTCGATGGGGGTCCTTGCGGCGTTGGCGAGCGGCACACAGCCCGTAAAGGGCCCCCAACGACCCTCCAGCTTCGCTGTCGGCCCACTTCCCCCGCCAGCGGGGGAAGGCCTTGGCGACCATTGCTCTCCGCTCCAGCGCGCGCTACCCGCCGCCCTATGGCCCGCATCGCCCTGCTCACCCCCGCCGCCGATAACGCCCAGTACGTCGCATTCTATCGGAAATGGTACGACAAGCTGGAAGCGGCCCTGGCTGCCGCCGGCCTGACCGCCGAGCCGCAGTCCTGGACCGAGCCTTTCGATCCGGCCCCCTACGCCGCCGTCATGCCGCTGCTGACCTGGGGCTATCACTTCAAGATCGCCCAGTGGTTCGCCCTGCTGGACCGGCTGGAGGCCTCGGGCGCCAGGGTGCTCAACCCCGTCGAAACCCTGCGCTGGAACACCACCAAGACCTATCTGGCCGACCTCGCCGCCCACGGCGCGCCGGTGGTCCCGACCCTGACGGTCGATAAGGTCACCCCCGCCCTGATCGACCAGGCCCGCCGGCAATTCGGCTCGGCCATCGTCGTCGCCAAGCCGCAGGTCTCGGGCGGCTCGCACGAGACCCTCAAGCTTGCCCCCGGCGACAGCCTGGACGGCGCCCCTTCCGGCCCGGCCCTGATCCAGCCCTTCCTGCCGGCCGTCGGCGAGGAGGGCGAGTTGGCCCTGTTCTATTTCGGCGGCCGCTTCAGCCACGCCGTCGCCAAGGTCGCCGCCCCCGGCGAATTCCGCGTCCAATTCCAGTTCGGCGGCCAGGCCACGCCCATCGACCCGCCGCCCGAGGCCCTCGCCGCCGCCGAGGCGGTGCTGAAGGCCGCCGGCCGGCCCCTGAGTTATTGCCGCATCGACCTGATCCGCGCCCTGGACGGCCGCCTGGCCCTGATGGAGCTGGAAGCCATCGAGCCCGACCTCTTCCTGGAACACGCCCCCGACGGCGGGGCGATGTTCGGGGTGGCGGTGAAGCAAGCCCTTCAAGCCCGATCCATCGAGGCGTAGAATCCCGGCCGGACAACGGGAAAAGGCCATGGCCTGGGGCGAACCGAAACAGCGTCTGTCTTTCGACGCCAAGCTGATGTTTGCCTTTCATGGCGTCATGATGCTGCTGTTCCTGGCGGCGTCGCGACTGACTGTGCCGCTGGAGTTGGCCATCGCAGGCGGCTGGGCGACATTAATCGCCCTGGCCTCGACCCTTCACAAGCGGCGAGCGGGGTGGCGCTGGCCGGGCGCGGACGCCAAGGCCTGGCTGGGCGCTCTGGCAGGCCTGGGTTTCGCCGGCGTCCTGGCCTTCGTCGCCGCGCAGAACCTGCCGGCCAACCGGGCCCTGCTGATGCCCCGGTTCCTGGCCGTCGCCGGAATCGCGGCCTTCAACCTGCTCAAGAGCCTCAACCTGGTGCGTGGAACCCAGGTGGAGTTCCAGGCCGACATCACTCCGCCCAAGCCCGCCTTCATGACCTCTGAGCGCAGCGAAACCGCGCCGCTGGTCCAGCGCTCTCCCTACGGCTGGCAGGCCTGGGTTGTCCGCGCCTACACCACCGCTGGCCTGATCCTCTGGCTGACCTTCATGGGCTTCATGTACCTGGACCAGAAGAGCGTCCATGACGGCCATGCCGCCCCGACGGCCGCCGCCGACTGGCCGCTCACCGAACACGGCCGGACCGTCTACATTCCGGCCCGCACCGGCCAGGCCATCGCGGTGCTCAAGCGGACGGTGTTCATCGCCTTCCCGTCCTTCTTCGCTCTGGGCTTCCTGATCCATTTCGGGCTGGGGGTGAGGCTGTTCAGCAACCTGCCGACCTGGCGGAAGGACGGGCCCTAGGCCCCCATGAACAGTTCCCGCGACGGACACAGGTCCGACACCTGACAGACCTCGCACTTCGGCCGCCGCGCCAGACACACATACCGCCCATGCAGGATCAGCCAGTGGTGCGCCCGCGTCTGATAGGGCCCTGGCACGATCCGCATCAGGTCGGCCTCGACCTGGTCGGGGGTCTTGCCCGCCGACAGCTTCAGCCGGTGGCTGACCCGGTAGACGTGGGTGTCGACGGCGATGGCCGGTTCGATGTCCAGTTCGTTGAGCACCACGCTGGCGGTCTTGCGGCCCACACCCGGCAAGGCCATCAGCGCCTCGCGCTCGAGCGGGACCTGGCCGCCGTGCTGTTCGATGATGATCCGGCTGAGGTTGATGACGTTCTTGGCCTTGGTCCGGAACAGGCCGATCGAGGCGATGTATGTCGTCAGGCCCGGCTCGCCGAGCGCCAGCATGTCGGCCGGGTTGTCGGCCACCTCGAACAAGGGGCCGGTGGCCTTGTTGACCTGCTTGTCGGTCGCCTGGGCCGACAGGGCGACGGCGACCAGCAGGGTGAAGGGGTTCTTGAAGTCCAGTTCGGTGCGCGGGTCTTCGGCCAGCGCCCGGAACCGCTGGAACAGAGTTTCGATGCGCTCCCGCTCTTTCGGCGACACGCGTTTTGCGGCAGGTTTCTTTGCAACGGGCATGGCCTTGTTTTGGCCGATGCCCGCACGCAGTGAAAGGGGCTGGGGCAGGAAGCGTAATGAGCGGCAGGCTGTACATGGACGCGGTGATCACCCCCAACCGCTCCATGGGACCGCAGGGTTTCAAGATCGTGCTGGGCATCGCCATCGTCGGCAGCATGATCATGGCCGTGGCGCTGATCATCCTGGGAGCCGGGATGGTGGCGCCCTTCTTCCTGGGGCTGGACGTCTTCTTTCTGTGGCTGGCCCTGAGGTCCAACTTCCGGGCCGCCGAGCGGCGCGAGCGGCTGCAGATCAGCGCCGAGACCGTCAAGGTGCTCAAGGAGCATGACGACATCAGCGAGGTCGTCTGGGAATCCCCGACCGCCTTCACTGCCCTCGACATCGAACAGCCCGGCGAGGACGACATGCGCGTGCGGCTGCGGCTGTCGGGCAAGCGCTACACCGTCGGACGCGACCTCAGCCCGGGCGAGCGCGTGGGCCTTGGCGAAGCCATCGACAAGGCTATCCGGGCTGCGCGGGCGGATCGGCATCCGGGGTGGTGAACACCGCAAGAACCGGGCGGATTTGCCTTCGTCCGCCCCCTAGAGTGCGCGCATGGACCTCATGACCCACACCCCAGACCCCAGCGGCGTCATCGTCCGGCTCGAAGACCGGGCCCGTGACTATGACCGCATGGAAAAGTCCCTGGCCTGGCTGGCCGAGCGCTGGCGCGAGCGGCCCAGCCTCGAGGAAGCCGCCGAGGCCGCGGGGCTGTCGCCCTTCCACTATCAGCGGCTGTTCACCCGCTGGGCCGGGGTCAGTCCCAAGACCTTTCTGGCCGCCATCGCCCATGCCGAGGCCCGGGTGCTGCTGGAAGAGGGGGCGCCTGTGCTCGACGCCGCCCTGGACACCGGCCTGTCCGGTCCTTCGCGGCTGCACGACCTGTTCATCGCCCAGGAGTCTGTCACCCCCGGCGAAGCCCGGCGGCGCGGCGAGGGCCTGACCCTGAAGTGGGGGTTCGCGCCCACGCCGTTCGGCCGGGGCCTGTTCGTGGTCGCCCCGCGCGGCCTGGCCGGGCTGGGTTTCGCCGGACCGGGCGAGGAGGACAGCGCCTTCGCCGACATGCACGCCCGTTTCCCGGCCGCGACCTGGCTGCGCGACGACGGCGCCGCTGAGACCATGGCCACCCAGGCGTTCGGCGACGCCCGCGAGCCTATCCCGCTGGTGCTGATCGGCTCACCCTTCCATGTCCAGGTCTGGAAGGCCCTGCTGCGCATCCCGCCCGGCCAGACCGCCTCCTACGGCCAGGTCGCCGACTGGGCCGGCAAGCCGGGGGCCAACCGCGCCGCCGGGGCCGCTATCGGGGCCAATCCGGTCTCGCTGCTGATCCCGTGCCATCGGGTGATCGCCCGCGACGGCCGGCTGACCGGCTATCACTGGGGCCTGGGCCGCAAGGCCGCGATGCTGGGACTCGAGGCCGTGGCCCGCGCCGGCTGACCGGCCTCAACGGCCCCGGCCGCGCGTCTCGCTCTGGTCCTGGTCGTCCGGTTCCGGAGGCGGTGGCGGCGGCGGGGGAGAGGGGCGGTTGACGGCGGCCCGTTCCGAGGCGCTCATCTCGCTGTCGCGAGCCTGGGCGGGTGGACCGGGCTCATCGGGTTCCCGCGCCCAGCCCGCCGGACGGTAGGCGGCGGCGCGGTCGCTGGCGGAGGGTTGATCGGAGGCCGGGCCGCCATAGGCCTGAGAGGACTCCTTGCCGTACATCTCCTCGGTGACCTTGTCGGCGTAGTCGTGCGCGTCGGCCTCGATCGGCTGGTACCGATACTCTTCGTAGCCATCCGTTTCTGCCTTCTTGTAGTTCTCAGGCTTGAAGTTCTCACGCCAGGCGTCGGCGGTCTGGGGGCTGACTTCCGGATGTTGGTCGGGGCGGCTGGCGCAGTCGTACTGGTAGGCGTGTCGACCTTCATGGGCGATGGTGTCCACCGCTTCGCGCGGATCGTCGTCGGCAATCTGGCCTGGGCCGATCTCGATACGATCCTTGCCGCCCGGTCCCCCGCCCTGCTGGTACTGGCCCAGGGTGTTCGGCTCCAGCACAGCCGGCTCGACAACCGCCGCCTCTCGGCCCTGCTCATCGGCGAGGCGCTCTTCCATGGCCCGCAGGCCATCCAGCCGCTCCTGATAGGACGCCTCGCGCCAGGCCCCCCGTTCCAGAACCGCCTCACGGGGCGAGCGGGCGCTCACGGCTGCCGGCTCAGGCTGATGCGGTGAACGCCCGCCCTGATGGTGCGGTCAGCCTCTTCGGGTTCGCGGATAAGCCAGTCCAGGGTCGCAAAGGCCGCCAGCGGGATCAGGTTGCGATCGCTGACCAGCCCAACAAGGCTCCAGTTTCCGACCGCCAGATGGGCATCCAGCACGCCCTCGTCCCAGAAGGATTTGAAGGCGGGCCGCAGCCTCGCATTCAGGCTGGCGACCTTGGCTGCATGCCGCGCGGCCCTCGGGGGATCCAGTTCGAACCGCGCCTGGATCTGCTGCGCCAGTTCCGCCTCTGTCGGCCCCAGCCAGGTTGCCTTGTCCGCCATGACCGGGCCCCCTTAAGGATTGCCGCCGGGGCTCGTCTGCAGACGAGCCATCGCGCCATTGGTCTCGCCTATCAGATTGATGCCCCAGCAGTTGCCAAGCGGGTCGATCGCACAGGTCGAAAACAGGTTGAGCGACAGCTTCCGCGCCCGCTCCAGCGCCTTGGCGTAATAGATCCGGGCGGCGTCGAACTTGCCCATCCGTTCGGCGGACAGACCCAGGAAATACCAGGGCAGGTCCGAGTTGCAGCCCATGGCGATGGTCCGCCGCGCCAGTTCATTCCAGTCCGAACGCCGATAGGCCCCCATCAGGATGTCCCGCTGGCTGTCGCTGTAGAAGATGTTGCAGCCGCCCCCGGGCGGGGCCTTCTTGGGCATGTTCAGCTTGCCGATGGCAAAGCCCGGCGGCAGGTCCTCGGCCAGGGCCGGCCAGCGCGGCCCCGGCAGCACCCGGCCGTTTTCGTCGATGAAGATCTTGGGACCGACCCCGAACTTGCGCGCGGCGGTCTGCCAGACCAGGAGCGAGCGGCAGAGCTGGTCGGGCGGAACATTGCCGCAATCTGTGCCCCGCAGCACCACGGTCACGGCGGGCGCGGACCCGGAACGGTCGATCTGCAGGTCAATCACATCGGCGTAGGCGCTCAGCACCGGGCCGCCCGGGCGGGACAGCAGGATGGCCATCCGGAAAGGCGTCCCCGGCCTGTGGGGCGCGTTCTGCCCGGCGCACCGGACCTGGCGCTGGTCGATCAGGACGTCATTGTCGCCGTCGCCGTCGAGGTCGAACTGCTGCAGATAGTCCCAGCCGTCGCCCGCCACCTGACCGGAGGCGCAGAGGGTCTGCAGGTAGCTGGCGACCGCGGCCGGTAAGGGCGGCGCCCTCTTGGCGGGAGCGCGGGGCGGGGCGGGTTTCGGCCTGGGCTTGGGCGCGGGCTTGCTGGGAGCGGGCGCCGGGCGAGCCGGCTTGGGCGTCGCACCCGGCGCCGGAGGCGGAGCGGCCGGTTGGGGCCGGGGGGCCGGTGGCGGGGCGGCAGGCCGGGGTACGGCGGCGGCGGTCGCGGCGGCCGCCAGGGCCGCCAGCAAGACCAGGACCGACAGGGAACGCCGCGCACTCATTCTACCGGCCTCAGCCAAAATCGTGTTCGATCCTGATGATATCCTGCCGGGCCGCCCCTGCACGCTGAATATGCGCGAAAGCGTGCCAGCGGCCCATGTGCAGGATGTCCGACGGGGTAAGGGCGGCCTGCCGCTCATTGCCCTGGGTGCGGTACTGACGGGTCAGGTCTTCGGATCGCCAGGCGCTGGCCTGCACCGATCCCATGAAGGCCGAGTTGCCGGCCGTGCCGCCGCCCAGCCCGGGCGTGGCGTCCGTGGCGATGAAGCGGGTGTCCAGGCCGTAGGTCGGGCGCGCGCCGGCCCGCGCCATCGACAGCCGATCCGGGATCAGCAGGCCCAGCGCCGCCTCGAAATAGGCGCCGGGTCCGGGGATCAGGCCCTCGGTCTGGTCGATCGGCAGGAAGGGGTCCCAGCCGTCGATCAGGTTGCGGTACTCGATGCTCTCGCGGTGGCCGTCGTCATAGACGCGGTTGCGCTCGAACTCGCCGGCGCTCCAGCAGGCATAGTCCACCGTCGCCTGGTCCTCGGCCCGGAAGAACACCTTCGATCGCGCCTGCTGCACGAAATTGCGCGCGGCGGCCTCGCCCATCGACTGGTCCAGGGCCGCCAGGGTCTGGGTGGCGAACACCCCCGCCAGGCCGGTGGACCGGGCCACGTTCCAGAAGCTGGCGTCGCTGAGGCCCGAGGCGGGATCTACCGTGGCCAGTTCCTGCACCTCGTCGATCATCACCAGGCAGGGGCGATCCTGCGGCGATCCCGCCGCGCCGGAGGACTTCATATGGGCCTCGCGGACCCGGGCTTCGCGGTAGAGCGAGGTCTTGATCAGGATGCTGACCAGACGGGCCGGCAGGCCGTCCTCGATCGAGGAGAGGGCGTTGAGGACGATCTTGCCCTCGAGCGCCGACTGCAGGCTCATGCCCTTGTCGGACCGGCCGCTGGCGAAGCGTTCCCGCAGCACCGGCGAGCCTGAGAACCCATCCAGCAGCTGGGTCACCGAGGCGATGATCCCGGTGCGGGTCTCGGCGGCCATGGCCGGCCAGGGCCCCTCGAGATAGGCGATGCTGGCCAACAGTTCGGACGAATAGTCCGCCATCAGGGCGCTCAGCAGGGCTTCGGCCTTGCCCGGGTCCTTGGCCTTCTCGGCCACGGCGATCTCATCGGTGCGCCGGTCATAGTCCGCCTTGACGGTCTTGATCGCCGCCAGCGTCAGGTCGGGCGTGATCACCGCCTGATAGGCCCACCACAGGCTGTAGGGCGACAGCTTGACGCTGGCGGGGTCGGCCTTGGCCTTGGGGGTGCGGGCATAGGCCTGGCCCAGGGTCAGCATGTGCCGCAGGATATTGGCGGCCATTTCGGGCCAGAAGCTGTCGCCGCCGCCCGATCCGCTGGCCTGGCGCAGCACAGAGCGAATGGTCGCCGCGACCTGGTTGGGGGTCAGCTGGGCGATGGGGTCCAGGCCAAGCTGGCCCGGTTCGGCCCCGATCACCATCACATCGGCCGCCCGCCCACAGGCCTGCGCCACGCCCTGGGCGTCGCGCCAGAGCACGCCCTTGGCGTCGGCGACATAGGCGCCGAACGAGCGGTCGGCCAGAACCTGCCGCAGCAGCGGCTTGAGCAGGGCGGTGGTCTTGCCCTCGCCGGTGCCGCCGAACACCAGCAGGTGCTGGAACAGCGACTCACGGTCCAGCCGCAGCGACTGGCCGGCGCTCGGCGCGGCCAGGTCGCCCCGGGTCCGAAGCGTGCCGGTGGCGACGCCCACGGCATAGGTGGCGGCGTCCTTGAGATAGCCGGTCGCCTGTTTGACCTGTTGGCGATAGGTCTCGCGCAGCAGGTTGCGGGTCTCGATCCGGAACGGCCAGCGGACGTCGGCGTCCTTGGTGACCAGGCGATAGGGCTCGGCCTTCATGCGCATCCAGGCGGCGAACAGCAGCAGGAAGATGATCAGGCCCGCGCCGACCGCGATCACCGCCGTGGCCGGCAGGTAGACGGCCAGCGCGGCCAGCTTGGTTGCCAGGTCCGAGGCGGCGGCGCTCAGATTGGCCCCGACCAGAGCCCAGAACGAGACCCGCACGGGCTCGTCCCCGGGCCATTGCTCGAGGATAGGCCGCTCACCGGACACCAGGGCGCCCAGGAAGTTGGTCAATCCGAACACCGCGCCCAACAGCACGAAGATCAGGATCAGCAGCAGCACGATCAGCGCCGATTTGAACGCCGCCCTCACCGCCGAGCGGAAGGCGCCCTCGGTGACATGCCGGTCCGCCAGCCAGGTGATGGGCGCGCCGCCCAGCAGCCGGCCGTCTTCATACAGGGGCCGGACGATGTCGGCGGGCACTTGGCAGTAGAGGTCCGGGTAGATTTCCGGCTCCCAGACCAGCTCGGCGAAGAACCGTCGCTTGCCCAGGATCAGGGGATTCTTGCTGAAGCGGGGCGGGATTTCGAGGATCACCTGGGCAAACCGGTCCAGCGGGATGAACCGCACGACCAGATCGGCCAGCCAGCCCACCGGGCGCCAGAACACCATGGCGAACAGGCCCACCCCGCCCAGCAGGGCCGCCGGCGGGAGGCTGGCAATGAAGGCAAAGAAGCGTCGCACCGGCCGGAACCGGCTGACAGCCCACAGCAGGCCGATGACAAACACCAGCACGATCAGGAGGCTGAACAGGTTGTTGAGGGTCCCGGGCATCACTTGTTCCCCAGGCCGCCGGCTCGGGTCTTGAGCAGGGGCTTCAGCGTGATCGGGATGTCGGTGATCGAAACGGCCGGATAATCACTGAAATTCTCAAAGCCCTCGCCAACCACGGACACCAGGGACCATGTCCCCCCACGCTTGCGGTAGACACCCATCCAGCGTCCGCGTTCGGCGCTGTCGTCCGATCGGCCGATGACTCCGACGATCTTCACATCGCCTTTTCCGGTCGCCACGAAGCGGTCGATCGGCCAGGGTTTGCGCCAGAATTCGGACGGTGACTCCAACTGGATCGGAAGCTGATCCTTGCCGGGCAGCGCGTCGGATCGATTGAGCTCGACCCGGATGGCTTCGATACCGGCCTTGATCCGCTCACCGGTCAGGACCTTTGGCAGATCTTCTTCCCGGATCGTCGGCTGGGCCAGGCCGTTGAAGGCGATCAGCGCCTTGCGCTGAGCGGCCGCCACCTGGGCGTACAGCCGGTCATCCCGGTTGTTGACCGCCGCATGGGGCTTGATCTGGCCGAACATCCACATCCCCGCCAGCAGGGCCAGCAGGCCCAGGCCGTAGAGCCAGGGCTGCAGCCAACGCAGCCGGGCGGCCCGGACATGGCCATCGGTGACCAGGGACTCCCAGGCCAGCGGCGGGGCGGATTCGACCTGGACGGTCTCTTCGCCGAGCGTCAGCGGGCGCCTCATCGAATTGGTGCGCATTCGAGGCGTGTCCCATTGTCTGTCGAGGTTTCCAGCCGCAGGGCCGAGACAATGCCGCCACCCGCATAGACCAGCCCATCGTCGCTATGGGCTTGCGGGAAACGGGCCATCAGGGCGGTTCGCACCGTGGCGATGTCGGCGGCGACATAGGCCGCCACGCCGGTCCAGCCGGCATTGTCGCTGACCTGTTCAAGGCCGATGGCGGGAAGGCCGAACACCGTCACGCCGGACGGTTCGTAGTAGATCACCGAGATCGGGTTGCTGGCGGCGTCCACCCGGCTGCTGGTCTCCTGGACCTTCATGCCTGAGGGGCTGCCCGGCGCGCTGCATTCGAAGAGCGCTGAGCCGGCGGGTGTGGCCGGGGTCGCTGCCGCGGCCTGGGTGGCGCGGGGAAGGATAAGGATCGGCAGCGGTCCGCTCCGCGCCGCCAGGGCGTCGTCGGCCGATGTGTCGGTCTTGGAACAGGCGGCCAGCAATACTGCGGCCGCGAACACCACTAATAGAGGTCGCATCGGCCCCCCAATGCCCGGCTTGAGGGAGGCAGGTTATCCCACACGCGGCAAATGAGAAGCCGTTTGTTTAACCATGAGGCGTGGTGAAACGGCGGCGGCCTCAGCCTGGCTTTACCGGTCGCAGAAACGTCCGCTCTTCCCGCAGGATCAGCCGCTGCTGTTCCGCGAAGGCGAAATTGGCCCTGCCGGCCGGGTCGGCCCGCAGGCGGGCGCGGTAGGCTTCGTAAGCGGCCAGGCTCTCGAAGCCGATCATCGCCAGGGCGACATTGTTGGTCCCCTCATGCGGCATGAAATAGCCGAGCAGGTCGCCGCCGCAGGCCGGGATAATCTCCAGCCAGGCTTTGGAATAGGCCTCGAAGGCTTCCTTCTGGAACGGATCGATCTCGTAGCGGATGCAGCAGGTGATGGTCATGCCGGGGTTCTAGTCGCTGGAACGGCCTTCATGTTTCGACTACCGTCGAACTATGAAGGTCTCTCTTGCATGAAGGATGGCCCAGACATCGTCCGCGCCGCCGCCCTGCTGGGCGATCCGGCCCGGGCCAACATGCTGACCGCGCTGATGGGCGGCCAGGCCCTGACCGCCGGCGAGCTGGCCCGCGAAGCCGGGGTCACCGCCCAGACCGCCAGCTCGCACCTGGCCCGGCTCGAAACCGGCGGCCTGATCAGCGTGCGCCAGGCCGGCCGTCACCGCTACTTCACCCTGGCCGGACCCGATGTCGCCGCCGTGCTGGAGGGGCTGATGAGCCTGGCCGCCCGGGTGGGCCACCGCCGCACCCGCCCCGGCCCCAGCGACCCGGCCCTGCGCAAGGCCCGCCGCTGCTACGATCATCTGGCCGGCGAACTGGGGGTGGCCATGTTCGAGGCCCTGGTCGCCGATGGCCGGCTGGCCCTGGTCGATGAACACCCCATCCTGACCGAAACGGGCGAGAGCTTCCTGCGCGACTTCGGGCTCGACCCCGACGCCCTGCGCGCCCAGAAGCGGCCGCTGTGCCGCAGCTGCCTCGACTGGTCGGCCCGCCGCAGTCACCTGGCCGGGGCGATGGGGGCGGGACTGCTGGGCCGGATGACCGAGCTGGGCTGGGCGCGGCTGGAAGCTGGATCGCGGGTCGTCGCGTTTTCGGCCGTGGGTCTGGCCCAGTTCGAAGCGGCGTTCGCTCCGGTCGCTACGACATAGGCTCGTCCAGGCCGGACCCGGTCAAACGGCGGCCAGTTCGTCGAAGACCAGCTTCCAGCCTCCGGCCCGGCGCTGCCAGATTCGGGCATAGTGCCCCCGTTGGGCGGCGCCGGCCTTGGTCCAGGCGGCGTCGCCATAGGTGAAGGCCAGGTCGCCGGCGGCGGACATTGTGACGCTCAGCGGCGCCAACTTCAGATGGTCCGGCCGGGTCGCCAGCGCCGGGCCGAACTTGCTGCAGCCGATGGCCGGAACCCTGCCCTCGGTATAGAGGCGGCCATCGCAGGCCAGCACGGCGCGGTAGGCGGCGGCCTGGTCGGCGGCGTCAGCCAGAGCCTGCTCGGCCTTGGCCAGGTCCGCCGTGGCGCTTTCGGGATACTGGCCCTTGCGGTTCGACGTCGTCAGGTAGGCGGGTTCGGAATCCTTGGCCGGCGCCCCGGTCGGATCGGCGTCGGCGCCGCCATCGAAGATCCATTTCCACTGGCCGTCGGGCTGCTTCTTCCAGACCGTGAAGTAGAAGGCGCCCGGCTTGCCGTTCACCGTGTATGGCCCCGTGGTGAAGCCCAGGTCCCCCGACCTGGCGATCCCGGCCCAGACCGGCCACCATTCCAGCAGCGGCCCCTTGCGGTCCGGTTGAGCGCCGTAGAGGGCCTTGGCGCTGACCGGGTCTGGGTTCAGCACGATGGCGTCGTCGGCCATGTGAGCCAGGAAGCTCTTCTTGATGCCGTTGGCCGCGCCGTCGGCAGCGAAGTCGCGCTCGGCCTGGACCACAGGGGCGGGCGTGATGGGGATGACGGCGGCAGTCGCCGAAGTGACGGCCAGGAGCGCAGCGGCCAGAAGGGCAGCGCCAAGACCATCGGGGAAGGATGTCGTGTTCCGCATCCCGTGATAGGGGACCAAGCTACAGGACCGGGTCAAGACGCATGAGCTTTTCAGACGCCGAGGTCGAACGCTACGCCCGCCACCTGGTGCTGCGCGAAGTCGGCGGGCCGGGACAGCAGAGACTGAAGGCCGCCCGGGTGCTGATCGTCGGGGCCGGCGGCCTGGGCGCGCCCGCCGCCCTGTATCTGGCCGCCGCCGGGGTGGGGCGGATCGAACTGATCGATCCCGACACCGTCGCCCTTTCTAATCTGCAGCGTCAGGTCATCTACACAACCGCCGACATCGATCGGCCGAAAACCGAGGCCGCCGCCGAACACCTGGCCGCCCTCAATCCCGAGATCGAGATCATCGCCCATCCGCAGGCCTTCGACGCCAACCTGGTCGCCGGCTGCGACCTGGTGCTGGACGGCACGGACAATTTCGAGACGCGCTTCGCGGTCAATGCCGCCTGCCTGCGGCACGGCGTTCCCCTGGTCAGCGGGGCCATCGGCCGCTGGACCGGCCAGGTCGGGATCTTCGGCGGCAAGCCCTGCTACCGCTGCCTGGTCCCCGAGATCCCGCCCGACGCCGAGACCTGCGTCGCCGTGGGCGTGGTGGGGGCATTGGCCGGGGTGGTCGGCTCGATGATGGCCCTGGAGGCGGTGAAGCTGCTGACCGGCGCAGGGACGCCGCTGGCCGGCCGGCTGCTGGTCTATGACGGGCTGAGCGGCGAGAGCCGGACGCTGAAGGTGGGGGCCGATCCCGCCTGCCCGGCCTGCGGCGGTTGACGTCGCACGGCGCCGGGCCTCAAATCCGCGCAAAACAGGTCGGGGAGGCCGCCATGAAGACTCTGTTGCGCATTCTGGGCGGGCTCGCCCTGCTGATCGTCGCCGTGCTGGCCGTCGGCTGGTTCGCCTTGCAGAGGCCCGACCTCCCCTGGACCACCCTGCAGGCCAAGTATCAGACCGCCGCCTCGCGCTATGTCGACCTGCCGGGCGGGCTGCATGTCCACTACCGCGACCAGGGCGCCCCGAACGGCCCAACCCTGGTGCTGGTCCATGGCTTCTCGGCCAATGCCGATGCCTGGGAGCCCTGGGTGAAGCGGTTGGGCGGGACTTATCGCATCGTCACCCTCGACCTGCCGGGCCATGGCCTGACCCAGACGCCCAAGGGCTACAGGGTCGGCCCCGACACCTTCATCGACGTGGTGCAGGGGGTGGCGGACCACCTGAAGCTCGGCAAGTTCGTCATCGCCGGCAATTCGATGGGCGGCGGCGTGGCCTGGAACTACGCCCTGGTTCACCCCGAGCGGCTGGACGGCCTGGTGCTGGTCGACGCCGCCGGCTGGTCCCGCCCGAAAGACAGCAAGGGCGGCCCGCTGATCTTCAAGGTCATGGCCAATCCGCTCGGCAGGGCCCTGATCAAGAACATCGACGCCAGCCGCCTGACCAAGGCCGGGCTGGAGGACGCCTATCTCGACAAGTCGCTGGTCACCGACGCCCTGGTCAGCCGCTACCTGGACCTGGCCCGCGCGCCCGGCCACCGCGATATCCTGCTGGGCCTGCAGTCCAGCTTTCGGGAGCCGGCGACGGCCGCCCGGCTGGCGGCGATCAAGGTCCCGACCCTGGTCATGCACGGCCGCCAGGACAAGCTGATCCCGTTCGCGAACGGCGAGGCCTTCGCCAAGGCCATCCCGGGCGCCACCCTGATCGCCTATGACGGCGTCGGCCACGTGCCGATGGAGCAGATCCCCGACAAGTCGGCGGCGGACCTGGATGGGTGGCTGAAGCTGAAGGTCTATCCGGCCGGGCGCTGAGCGCGGCGGGGCTTATACACCGAAGCTCTGAGCGATGAAGTCGGCTGACTTTTTGAGAAAAATCGCCTCGTCGTCAAAGGCCCAGCCACTGTGGCCTTCAGCGCCGACTTCATAATAGGCGCAGAATCGACCGGCCTTTTTCATGGCCTTTTCCATGTCGCGCGACGCTGCCACCGGCACGATGGGATCCCACGCGCCATGAAACAACAGCAGTGGCGCCTTCAACTCGCCGGCGCGGCTGGCCGGAGAAGCCGCGGCCAGCATGGCTGCGTCCTGAGCCGGGTCGCCGATCAGGCTCGTCCACCAGCTGTAAAGGGGCGACTTGGGTCCATCCACGCCGCGGACATAGGTCAGGAAGTCCGTCAAGTCCGACGGGCCGGCTCGCGAGATCACGCATCGATAGCGGTCCGGCTGCAGGATCGCCCCCATCATCGCGGCGTAGCCACCGTAGCTGCCGCCCATGATCGCCAGTCGGCCCGGGTCCGCCCGGCCGGACTTAACCAGCACTTCGACACAGTCCTGGACATCCCACTGCATGGCCTCACCCCAGCGATGGTGGCCGGCCTCGGCGAAGGCCCGGCCCAGGCCTCCTGAGCCCCGAAAGTTGGGCTGCAGCACCAGCCAGCCCCGCGCTGCCAGCACCTGTACCCAGCGATCGTAGCTGTAGCTGTCGCGCGCCTGCGGCCCGCCGTGGGGCATGACCACCATCGGAGCCGGAGCTTTGGGAGGATTGATCGGCACGGTCAGATAGGCGGTGAGGGACAGGCCGTCGCGCGCCTGCATCCGCAGGACCTCCATGCCGGCCAGATGCCCTGAGAGCCAAGGCCGGGTCTCTCCTAGATCCTCCACATGCAGGGCATTTCGGTCATAGAGGCTGAAGGCCCCCGGTTGCTGGGGCCCGGAGACTTTGACGATGAAGCGGCTGTGGTCGCGGCTGACGTCGAAGAGGCGGATGTTGCACTGGTCCTCGTAGAATTTGTTCAGCGCCCGGAAATGCAGCGCGAGCCCTGAATCGACGAAGTCGTAGGCGTCACGGTCCTCGATGTAGCGCGCGCCTACGATGCCGCCAGCCTCGTCCTGAAAGACTTCCTCGATGTCCCGGCCCGGGTGCTGGGCGACCGTATCGCCCAGGGTCAGGCTCGCCACATCGAAGCGCCGGACCTTCACGGTGTCGTCGCCGGGCTGCTGGCTGGCCACGAGCAGAATGCCGGGTTCGTTCGTCGCGCCGACGACGTCGAAGTCTGCGAGTTTGTCCACCTCGTTGCGCCGGAACCGGTGATAGAGCGTCCAGTCGCTCGCGCCGGGCGCCCGGGCAAAGACGGTAACGACGGTGTCGTTGCCGTTGGAATCGAGGCGCAGAACCGGAATCCCGTCCTGCAGGAACCAGGCGTCGGTGTTGGGGAAACCCTGCTCCATCAGCACCGGCTCACCGGTGTAGACATTCACCCGGTACAGGTTCCAGCGGTTGTTCCGCCCGATCTGCATGATGACATGGTCCGGGTCGTTCGGCAGCAGATCGACCACATTGTCCATGTTCCAGTTCTTGTCGAAGCCGTACCGAGGATCGGCGGCCAGCAGCACCGAATCCTTGCCGTCGGCGCCGATAGACATGACCCGTTTTGCCCGGGAATCGTTACGCGAACGCAACTTTGCCGGCCCCTCATCGGCCTGGGTGATGTCGGCTGAACCTTCAATAGTGATCCAGACCAGCAGCCGCTCGTTATTCGCCCATTCAACCTGTCGTACGTCATGATCGCCCAGCAGGACCTGCACAGGCTTGCCGTCCAGATCAGCCACCCGGGACAGGCGCACATAGGCTAACCGGGCCTTCGGCGGACCTGGCGGCGCCAGTTTGGAGCCGGGCGCTGGCCTGAACGTTCCTTGCGGCTTTAGTTGCTTGGCTGCGGGCGTGCTCCCAGGCGGCGCAAGGCCACGCTCCTCACGCAGCACCGCCACCCGCTCGCCGTCCGGCGACAGCGCTGCGTCAAGCAGAACCGGCTTGCGGAAAAGATCCTCCAGGGTTGCGGGCTGGATGGCAGATGTCGTCGCGGCGGGCGTCCCGTCAGCGGCCCAGGCCGACCCGGCCAGAGCCGATCCAGTCAAGGCGGGAGCGATGAGGCTTGTGGCGATCAGCCGCCGACGATCGATCATGACCCAAACGCCTTGGCGATAAAGGCCGTGGACTGCGCCAGGAAGTCCTTCTCGTGCTCATCCTTCCAGCCGCCGTGCTTCTCGCCCTTGACCTCGACATAGGTCACCGACTTGCCGGCCTTGCTCAGGGCCGCGTTCATGTCGCGCGAGGCGAAGACGTCGACGACCGGGTCCTTGGTCCCGTGGAACAGCAGCACCGGGGCCTTCATCTCGGCGGCCCGCAGCACCGGCGAGGCGGTCCTGAGCATGGCGCCGTCCTTGGCCGGGTCGCCCATCAGGGTGGTCCACCAGTCATAGATTTCGGATTCGGCGCCGCCCTGCGACCTGGTCTGGGCCAGGTCCTTCAACAGGTCCGAGGGACCGGCGCGCGAAACCACGGCCTTGTAGAGGTCGGGCTTGAGGATGCCGCCCATCAGGGCCGCATAGCCGCCGTAGCTGGCGCCCAGGATGGCCAGCCGCTTGGGATCGGCCTTGCCGGAGGCGACGACGGCGGCGACGCAATCCTCGACGTCCCACTGCATGGCGTCGCCCCAGTGATGGTGGCCAGCGTCGGCGAACGCCCGGCCATAGCCGCCGGAACCCCGGAAGTTGGGCTGCAGCACCAGCCAGCCCTGGGCCGCCAGGGTCTGGGCCCAGCGGTCATAGTCCAGGCTGTCGCGCAGCTGCGGCCCGCCGTGCGGCATGACCACCATTGGCCGGGGACCGGTCGCGGGGGTGACGGGCGTGGTCAGATAGGCGGTCAGGTCCTGGCCGTCGCGCGCCTTGACCTTGACGATCTCCATATTGGCCAGCCGGCCGGTCAGCCAGGGCCGGGATTCGCCCAGCACGTCGAACCGCGCCGCCTTGCGGTCATAGAGGTAGTAGGCGAACGGCTGTTGCGGCCCCGAGACCTGCACGACATAGCGGTCGTGGTTGTCGGAGATGTCGGTGATCCGCACGTTGCACTGGTTGTTGAAGAAGGCGTTCATGCCCTTGAAGTGCGGCGCGATGCCCTTCTCGAAGAACTGGTAGTTCAGCCGGTCGTCGCCATAGCTGGCCCCGACCAGGATGTTGCGGCGGTCGAGCAGCGGGCCTTCGATATCGCGGCCGGCCTGGCGGGCTACGACGTCGCCCAGGGCCCGGGTCTTGATGTCGAATTTGCGCACCACATAGCCGTCCTCGCTGTCCGGATAGTCCTGGGCCAGCAGCACGCCCGGCTCCGGCGTCACCCCGACCAGCGCGAATTCGGGCGGCACATCGTCCTGCTTGGCGCGGACCTTGCGGTAGAAGGTCCAGTCGGCCTCGCCCGGCGAACGGACGTACAGGCTGAAGACGGTGTTCATGACATTGCTGTCGTAGCGCAGCACCGCCTGGCCGTTTTGCATGGCCCAGCCGACGGTGGACTTCGAGCCCTGCTCGATGGTCACCCCGGTCCCGGTGTTGATGTCGACCTTCAGCAGGGCCATCAGGCTGTGGCCCGGGTCCCAGAACTGCATGATGATATGGTCGGGATCGTCGGCCAGCTGGTCGACAACCTCGCTCAGATCAAGGACGTCCTTCTGGGCGTTGTCGCGGTCGCCCAGCAGGATGACCGGATTGGAGCCGTCGGCCCCGATGGCCATGGCCCGGTAGAGGATGATCGGCACCAGGGCGCCGTCATAATAGCCTCGGATCAGTTCGCCCTTGCCGTCCCGGTCCATGGCCAGCCGAACGATCAGCCGCTCGTTGCTGCCCCAGAACAGGTCGATGACGTCGTAGTTGCCCAGCACCACGGTCTTGGGACTGGCCCCCAGGTCGCTCGCCTTGACGATCAGCAGGAAGGCCGTGCGCTTGTCGCCCCCCTGACCTGAAGAAGGGACGCGCTGCTCGCGCAGGATCGCCACCCGCTCGCCATCAGGCGACAGGGACGCGCCCAGCACCTCGGGCCGCTTCATCAGCTCATCCAGGGTGGGCGGGGTGACGGCGGGGTCGGCCAGGGCCGGGCTCCAGAGCCCCAGCGCGGCGGCGAGGCCCGGCGCGGCGAGCGCTCCACCGAGCAGCGTTCTACGTTTAATCAATGTCTTACTCCCCCAGGTACTTAGGTTCTGTGTGGTCGGTCCGGCCCGCCGTCGTCAAGCCGTGGTCGTGAAATGCGCGCCGATGAAGCCGATCGCGCGCGTGATGAACTGGCGTTCGTTGTCGTCGCTCCAGCCCCTGTGGCCTTCGCCCTTGACCTCGACATAGTCGCAGGTCTTGCCCGCCTTCTTCATCGCCTTGGCCATGTCGCGCGAGGCGTCGGGGTTGACGATGTTGTCCTCGCTGCCGTGATAGAGCAGCAGCGGCGTCTTGATCTCCGCCACCCGCAGCCTGGGCGAGCCGGTCTTGAGCATGGCCGCGTCGTCCTTGGGATCACCCACCAGCTTGACCCACCATTTGTAGGTCAGAGAGTCGTTGCCCTCCTCGCGCCGGGCGTAGTTGAGCAGCTGGTTCAGGTCGCTGTCGCCGGCCCGCGAGATGGCGCAGCGGTAAAGATCGGGCTTGAGCACGATGCCCATCAGCGCCGCGTAGCCGCCGTAGCTGGCGCCCATGATCGCCAGCCGGCCCGGATCGGCCCGGCCGGCCCTGACCAGGCTGTCGACGCAGTCCTCGACATCCCACTGCATGGCGTCGCCCCAGTGGTGGTGGCCGGCATTGGCGAAGACCTTGCCGTAGCCGCCCGAGCCGCGGAAGTTGGGCTGCAGCACCAGCCAGCCCTGGGCGGCCAGGGCCTGGACCCAGGTGTCGTAGCTGTAGCTGTCGCGCAGCTCCGGCCCGCCGTGCGGCATGACCACCATGGGCCGGGGCCCCGTCGAAGGGGTGACTGGCGTGGTCAGGTAGGCCGTCACCTCCAGGCCGTCGCGCGCCTTGACCTTGAGAATCTCCATCGGCGCCAGGCGGCCCTTCAGCCAGGGCCGGCTCTGGCCCAGCGGGGCGTACTGCTTGGCCTCGCGGTCATAGAGATAGAAGCTGTGAGCCTGTTGCGGGCCGCTGACCTTGGTGATGAAGCGGGTATGGCTGTGATTGACGTCGTAGAGCCGGACGTTGCAGCTGTTGCCGAAGAAGGCGTTCATGCCCTTGTAGTGGGCGGCCAGGTTGGGGTCGGTGAACTGGTAGGCGTCGCGCTCGTCGGTGTAGCGAGCCCCGACGAAGCCCCATTTCTCGTCGCAGAACACCGCCTCGATATCGTGGCCCGGCTTGCTGGCCACCACGTCGCCGACGGTCAGGGTGCGCAGGTCGAAGCGCTTGACCGTCACCGTGTCCTCGCTGTCCGTCTGGCTGGCGATCAGCAGCACGCCCGGCTCCGGCGTGGCGGCCAGCACGTCGAAGTCGGCCAGCTTCTTGAGCTCGTTGCGGCGGAATTTGCGATACAGCGTCCACTCGGTCTCGCCCGGCGCGCGGGCAAAGACCGACACCGAGGTCCCGGTCTGGTTGGAATCGTAGCGCAGCACCGGAACGCCGGCCTGCATGAACCAGCCGTCGGTGGCCGTTGTCCCGCGCTCGAACTCGGTCGCCTCGCCGGTGAACAGGTCGACCTGGTGCAGGGCCCAGCAATCATGGACGTAGTCCCAGATCTGCATGATGACATGGCCGGGCTCATCGGGGGTCATGTCGACCACCTGGCCGAGATTGAAGTCCCGGCGCAGGGTCTGTTTCTGGTTGTTGAACAGCACCACCGCATTCTTGCCGTCGGCGCCGATGGCCATCACCCGCCGCACCGGGATGGGCACGAAGGTGTCATAGATCCACACGCCGGTCGGCTTGCCGTCGGTGGCCTTGTCGAACAGCACCCAGACCAGCAGCCGGTCATTGCTGGCCCATTCCACCTGCTCGACGTCGAAATCGCCCAGCGCCACATCCACGGGCTGGCCGTCCAGGTCGGCGACCCGGTTCATGCGCAGATAGGACAGCCGCTTGTCGCCCTCCCGCTGCTCGCGCAGCATCGCCACCCGCTCGCCGTCGGGCGACAGGGCCGCGTCGAGCAGCAGCGGTTTTTTCAGCAGCTCATCCAGGCTGGGCGGCGCAGCGGCCACGGGCGGCGGCGCATCGGCGGCCATCACCGGGCGCACGGCCAGGAGAAGCGGCGTCGCCACGGCGGTCGCCATCAGTTTTCTGCGATTGAACAACGCCCGTCCCCCTACTGAGGGTCAGGTTGAACAAAGACCGCACAGATCGTCAAGCGCGTGTTGGCGGCGCTATCCTGTTGTGGCGTTAAAGCATCGCCGGGATGACGCGGTCCGGCGGCCGGTGGCCGTCCATGAAGGTCTTGATGTTGACGATGACCTTCTCGCCCATGTCGATCCGGCCCTCGACCGTTGCCGAGCCCATATGGGGCAGCAGCACGACGTTGGGCAGCTTCAGGAGCTTTGGGTTGATGGCCGGCTCGTGCTCGTAGACGTCCAGGCCCGCTCCGGCGATCTCGCCGCGGGCCAGCATGTTGGCCAGGGCGCCTTCGTCGATCACCTCGCCGCGCGCCGTGTTGACCACGATGGCCTGGGGCTGCAGCAGCTTCAGCCGGCGGGCCGACAGCAGGTGATAGGTGGCGGGCGTGTGCGGGCAGTTGACCGAGATGATGTCCATCCGGGCCAGCATCTGGTCGAGGCTCTCCCAGTAGGTGGCGCCCAGTTCCTCGGCGATGCGCGGGCTGACCGGCTTTCTGTTGTGATAGTGGATCGACAGGCCGAAGGCGGCCGCGCGCCGAGCCAGGGCTTGGCCGATCCGGCCCATGCCGATGATGCCCAGCCGCTTGCCCCAGATCCGCCGGCCCATCATCCAGGTCGGCGACCAGCCGTGGAAGCCGCCGCTCTGCACGACATTGGCGCCTTCGACGATGCGCCGCGAGCTGGCCATGATCAGGCTCATGGTCAGGTCGGCGGTGTCCTCGGTCAGCACGCCGGGCGTATTGGTGACGATGAAGCCGCGGGCGTTGGCGGTGGCCACGTCGATGTTGTCGACCCCGGCCCCGAAGTTGGCGATCAGCTTCAGCCGGTCGCCGGCCCGGGCCAGCAGGGACTTGTCGAGGCGGTCGGTGATGGTCGGGACCAGCACGTCGCAACGGTTCATGGCGTCGAGCAGCCGGTCCGCCGTAAACGGCGTGTCGTCGAAATTCAGTTCGGTTTCTTTACCAAACAGTTCCAGCATCCGGGTTTCAACCGGATCGGGCAACTTGCGGGTAACGACGACTTTGGGCTTCTGGGCGGCCATGAGCGATTCTGACGGAAACGGGCGCCGCCCGGACGGGCGTCGAGGACGGAGGTGTCTGGGCACCTCTAGCAAAGCGGCGGCCCCAGTCCAAGCGATGGTCCAAGCGAACCGGGGCCGGCGAGGCCATATGCTGTCGCTTTCGGCGATTTGCGGGCTTTTGCTGCTGCTGGGAGCCTGTCGCGGGGCCGGTGACCAGAACTGCGCCACCCCCTCGACCCTGCCGGTGCCGCGCTTCGTGGCCCTGAAGTTCGACGAGGTGAACGCCCGCAAGGGTCCCGGCGAGGACTACGACGTCGTCTGGATCTGGCACGGCAAGGGCCTGCCGGTGAAGGTGGTGGCCGAGACCAGCGACTGGCGCAAGGTGCAGGCCGCCGACGGCTCGGTCGCCTGGGTCAACAAGCGGCTGGTCGACGGCCGCCGCCGGGCCCTGCGCTACGCCCCCGCCGCCGCCGGCCTGCGGGCCGAGCCCAAGGACGGCGCCAAGGTGGTCGCCTGGCTACAGCCCCACGCCATCGCCGACCTGGACAAGTGCGACAAGGGCTGGTGCCGCCTCAAGGCCTCGGGCGTGAAGGGCTGGGTGCGCCAGGAAGACGTCTGGGGCGGCGGCCCCCCGCCTGTGTGCCGGGCGCGGCCGAAGTAGGGGCGGCGCCTCGCAAATTCCTCGCCCGTTGGGCGAGGGGGACCACGAAGTGGTGGAGTGGGCTCTTCAGCCGGCACAACGGCGAAAGCACATCCACTTCGACCGCGTTCAATCCTGAAGCGCCGTGTGCGCCGCAGCCCACTCCGTCAGCTTCGCCGCCACCTCGCCCAATGGGCGAGGAATAGTGGAGCCGCTCTATCTGCCGGAGCCTCCGTCCCTAACCTCTGGTCCCTGCCGCTTTGCTCTGCTACCCCGGCAACCAGAGCCTTCCGTTCCGGGTTGAACGGGCAGGAAGCACGGTGAACGGAATGACGGCGGCCAAAGCCAAATCCAGCTACGACTACCAGGACCTCATCGACTGCGGGAACGGCCGCATGTTCGGGCCGGGCAACGCCCAGCTGCCTGTGCCGCCGATGCTGATGTTCGACCGCATCACCCATATCGACGACAACGGCGGCGCGGCCGGTAAGGGCGTGATCACCGCCGAGCTCGATATCAATCCCGACCTGTGGTTCTTCAAATGCCACTTCATCAATGACCCGGTGATGCCGGGGTGCCTCGGCCTGGACGCCATGTGGCAGCTGGTCGGCTTCTTCCTCGGCTGGTCGGGCGCGCCGGGCAAAGGCCGGGCCCTCGGCGTCGGCGAAGTGAAGTTCACCGGCGAGGTGACGCCGGCGATCAAGAAGGTCGAGTACCGCATCGAGCTGAAGCGGGTGATCCTGCGCCGCCTGGTCATGGGCATCGGCGACGGGGTTCTCCTGGCCGATGGCAAGCCCATCTATGAGGCGACCGACCTTAGGGTCGGGCTTTATACCTAAAAGACCTAGATCAAAGCGTCCTGAGAAGACCGGGTCCAACAAGGCCCGGGTGGGGTGGGAAAGGAACAAGGAGCGCAAATGCGTCGCGTCGTCGTCACCGGCATGGGGATCGTGTCCTCGATCGGCAACAATTCCAACGAAGTCCTGGCCTCCCTGCGCGAGGCCCGCTCCGGGGTCATCGCCGCCCCCGACTATGCCGAGCTGGGCTTCCGCTGCCGGGTGCATGCCGCGCCGCAGATCGACTGGGAATCCATGGTCGACCGCCGGGCCGCCCGCTTCCTGGCCCCCGGCACCGCCTACGGCCACATCGCCATGGAACAGGCCATCACCGACTCCGGCCTGGAAGAGTCCGACATCTCCAATGTCCGCACCGGGCTTATCGTCGGCTCGGGCGGGCCCTCGACGCGGGCCATCGTCAACGCCGCCGAGATCACCAAGGAAAAAGGCCCCAAGCGGATCGGCCCGTTCGCCGTCCCCAAGGCCATGAGCTCGGGTCCCTCGGCCGTGTTGTCGACCTGGTTCAAGATCAAGGGGATCAACTATTCGATCTCCTCGGCCTGCGCGACCAGCGCCCACTGCATCGGGGCCGGCGCCGAGCAGATCCAGATGGGCAAGCAGGACATCATCTTCGCCGGCGGCACCGAAGAACTGGACTGGACCCTCTCCAACCTGTTCGACGCCATGGGCGCGATGTCGTCGAGCTTCAACGACACACCCGCCAAGGCCAGCCGCGCCTATGACAAGGACCGCGACGGCTTCGTCATCGCCGGCGGCGCCGGCATGCTGGTGCTGGAAGAGCTCGAGCACGCCAAGGCGCGGGGGGCCAAGATCTACGGCGAGATCGTCGGTGTCGCCGCCAACAGCGACGGCTTCGACATGGTCGCCCCCTCGGGCGAGGGCGCCATCCGCTGCATGCGCCTGGCCATGGCCGAGGCCGGCGGCCGCACCATCGACTATCTCAACCCGCACGGCACCTCGACGCCGGTCGGCGACGAGAAGGAGATGGGCGCCGTGCGCGAAGTGTTCGGCGACAAGGCCCCGCTGATCTCCTCGACCAAGTCCCTCACCGGCCACAGCCTGGGCGCCGCCGGGGCGCAGGAGGCGATCTACAGCCTCTTGATGCTGGGCAACGGCTTTGTCGCCGAGAGCGCCAACATCGAGAACCTCGACCCGCTGTTCGAAGGCCTGCCGATTGCCCGCAGCCGCATCGACCGGGAACTGACCACGGTGATGTCCAACAGCTTCGGCTTCGGCGGGACGAACGGGACGCTGATCTTTAGCCGGGTCTAAAACAGGCAGCGCACTTTCATCAAAGTGGAGTGGCGTGAGTAGCGCAGGGGTGGCGTTGAACAGGGACTATGGTTGGCACTCGATTGACGCTATCCTTGATCTAAGACACCCTTAACGGGCGTTCATTTGACGGCTGACGGAGTCAACTTGTCCAGTAAGAATCTCCACGACGCGCCGAGCCAATCGACAGGAAAAGGCGCATCTGTCCCGTCTGTTAAATGCGGCGTGATCATGCCCATTTCAGCGACCAGCAACCACTCGGAACAACACTGGGGTGAGGTTCAAACACTTATACATCGGGCCATCCGCAACGCCGGGTTTGATCCAGTAAATGTGTGGGAAAATGAGGTAGTAGATCGTATTTCGGAAAGGATAGTCGGAAATATTTTCTCTCATGATATAGCTGTCGCCGACATTAGTGACCTAAATCCCAATGTAATGCTTGAGTTGGGTTTGCGCCTTTCATCAAAGAAACCCACCGTTGTGGTAGTGGACTCAATCGGATCAATACCCTTTGATATAAGAGATTTTAACGCTGTTATCTATCCGTCAGACCTAACCATTATTTCAATGGAAAGCTTCATAGAGAAGCTTTCCTCGGTTCTTAAGCAAAAACACGCTGCTTTTTCGGCGGGAAACTATACACCATTTCTTGGTAAAGTCGTCGTCGACGTAATAGAGCCCGAGACACGGTCAGTACCAAAGGATGATCTGATTATTTCCCTTCTGGAAGAACTTAGGTCTCGCATCAGTAGAATCGAGCGAGGATCGGACCTGCAGTCGACACACCAGCGATCAGATCGCGTCCAGAGCAGAAATCCTGATCGCATCTCTGTGTCTATTAGGGACTCATCTGAAGATACGGCTAGGTCTCTCGCAAAATTCTTAATGTCTATCAATGGAATTGATTGTATTGATATTATAGAAAAAGATGGACGCTATAATGTAATATTCCTCGTCAGGGATGGGTACACTGGCTCTACCGCGTCCTTAATTGAAGCCAGGATTGCGATATTTGCGAGAGACCGCAATCTTCCTATTGACAGCTTAGGGGTTTCGCTGGCTTGATTTAGCATACCACCTTGCTTGAGGCTTCCGGGCTTAACCAAGTGTAGTCTCAAGAGCGAAAAGGCATCGCGGTAGGTTGCACCCCTCGCGACATCCGGCCACAACCCCACTAATGACCACAGGGGCTGCAAACATGGCCGACGACTACAACTTCCCGACCGGCGAGCTGATGAAGGGCAAGAAGGCCCTGATCACCGGGGTGGCCAACCACAACTCCATCGCCTGGGGCATCGCCTCACAGCTGGCCGCCCAGGGCGCCGAGCTGGCGTTTGCCTATCTCCCGGACATGGAAAAGCGGGTCAAACCGCTCGGCGAGAGCATCGGGGTCAAGACCTTCGTGCCGATGGAGGTCACCGACGACGCCTCCATGGACGCCGCCTTCGCCCAGATCGAAAGCGAGATGGGGACGCTGGACGCTTTCCTGCATTCCATCGCCTTCGCCAAAAAGGACGAGCTGAAGGGCAGCTTCGTGGAGAACACCACCCGCGACGGCTTCCTAAGCGCCATGAACATCTCGGCCTTCAGCTTCGTCGACTGCGCCAAGCGCGCTTCGAAGCTGATGCCCAATGGCGGCTCGATGGTGACCATGACCTATCTGGGCGCCGAGCGGGTCATTCCCAACTACAACACCATGGGCGTCGCCAAGGCCGCGCTCGAGGCCTCCATGCGCTATATCGCCCGGGACCTCGGCCAGCAGAAGATCCGGGTCAACGCCATCTC
Source organism: Caulobacterales bacterium (assembly GCA_038236615.1). Taxonomy (GTDB): domain Bacteria; phylum Pseudomonadota; class Alphaproteobacteria; order Caulobacterales; family Caulobacteraceae; genus Caulobacter. Next base: position 12,128 of record JBBRZO010000022.1, on the reverse strand, counting down.
GGCCGGCGCCATGCGCACCCTGTCCCTGGCCGGCATCTCCGGCGGTCGCGGCATGATCAGCCAGGGCCGGGCCTTCAGCGCCCTGAAGGAAGACACCTCGATGGAAGGCGTAGCCGGCGCCGCCCTTTGGCTGTTGTCGGACCTGGGCTTCTCGACCACCGGCGAGGTCGTCCATGTCGACGCCGGCTTCCACATGATCGGGCTGCCAGAGGAAGTCGCGGGCGCGTAGCCCGCGCCTTCCGCCCTCTCCCCCTGGGAGAGGCGACTCGCGGTGCGAACCGCGAGCGGGTGAGGGCCAGCCGCCGCCTAGGGAAGCAGGCCGGAGCGCGAGCCCCGGCCCCCCAGTCGCGCTACGGGCAGCAGGTCCCCGGCGTTCCGTCCAGGACGATTTCGCGGATTTCGATCCGCGAGTCGAACGAGGCGGTGATGTTCATCTCCACGCTGTGTACGAACTGCATCAGAGTCCCGCCCGGCACGCCGATGGTCTGCGGCGCGGCGCCGTTGTTGATGCTCCCCGTCTGGGTGCCCAGCAGGGTGCCGTTCTGGCCGTAGAACTTCAGGGTGAAGGTCTTCACCCCATTCGTGGTGCCGTTGATGTTGTTGTAGATGGTGAAGGACTTCAGCGAGCCGCAGCGCTCCAGGTCCAGGGTGATCTTTCCCGTGGCGCTGTTGGTGGCGAACCCATCCATCGGCGTGGTGTCGCCGTTGCTGAGCGCCGCGAGGCTCCAGTTCGCGCCGGTGAAGGTCGCGGGCGTCATGGTGCTGCTGGCCGTGTAGGACATGGGCATGGCCATGGCCTGGCCGGCGAAGGCCAGGGCGGCGGCGGCCAGAACCGCGGAAAGCGCGAGCTTGCGTTTGGACATCTTCAACTCCGAGTCTTGCTGTGCGCCAGAGCAGCGGGCGCCATGTTGCTGGGAAAGCTACTGGGCGCGTCGGCCCGCCAGGGGACGTCGACGAACGCCCGGCGACAGTCGGCCTGGTTGGGGGGTGGCAGTATCCCAGGAAGCTGGGGGTCAGCTGTCCCCAGCCACCACAACTAGACGCCCGAAGCGGCGCCCGCGGCCTTTTCAGCAGCCGGCAGCAGCTTGACGATGGCCTGGCGGATGGCCTCGCGAACAGCCGCTTCGACGGCGGGGTTGCTGAGTTTCTCGGCCTCCACCGTCTGGCCGCCCCGGCTGATGGCGCCGGCGGACACGCCCCGGCTGGAGGTCGACGCCTCGCCGCTTGAGATGCCCAGCACCTGGCGGGTCTTGGGATCGAGCAGGCGCAGGCCGATCGACAGGCTGATGGTCTCGGCCTTGAGGCCCGCCTTGCCGGCCAGCGGACCGCCCAGCCCGCCCAGCGACAGCCCGCCGGCCCCGCCCGCGGCATACTTGGTCACAACACCGCGCAGCACCAGGGGCTGTTCCTCCCCGGACGTCCCGCCGGTCTCGTCCATGACGATCCAGCCGCCCTGGGCGATCAGTTCCTCGATGAGGATGGCCACCAGGCTGTCCTCGGTGGCCTCCGCCCCCAGCAGGCTGCTGGAGCCGAAGCCCTGCACCGAGACCTTGACGCCTCCGGTGCGTGCGCGGGCCTGGCCGGCCATGAGCAGGAGGCCGGGCGCCAGCAGCAGGGCGCGGCGGGTGGGAAGCGGCATGGTCAAGTCCTGAAGGAGTGGGGTCAAATCCCGAAAGATTGGGCCGGAGCGCGAGCCCCGGCCCTGTCCAAGTCGGTTAGGGGCAGCACTCGCCCGGTTCGCCGTCGAGGACGATCTCGCGGATCTCGGCCCGGTCGTCGAAGGAGGCGGTGATGTTCATCTCGACGGTGTGGACGAACTGGAAGCCGGTGCTGCCGTTGACCATCACGGTCTGCGGGGCGGCGCCGTTGTTCACCGTGACCGTCTTGCTGCCCAGCAGGGTGCCGTGCTCGCCGAAGAACTTCAGTTCGAAGGTCTTCACGCCGTTCTGGGTGGCGTTGATGTTGTTGTAGAGCATGAACGACCGCACCGTGCCGCAGCGCTGGAGCTCCAGGGTGATGGTTCCGGTTTTCCCGGTCGCGGCAAAGCCGTCCATGGTGGTGGTGTTGCCGTTGCCGATCTTGGAGATGTCGAAGTTCTGACCGGCCATGGCCAGGGTCTGCATGTTGGTCGAGGCCGTGAAGGGCAGGGCGGCCATGGCCTGACCCGCGATGGCCAGGGCGGCGACGGCCAGGGCGCCGGTGAGGGCGATCTTACGCTTGGACATGGGTGTTCTCCGATAGGTCTGAGGCCCGGATGCGGGCGTGTTGGAAAGCCACTGGGGGGAAAGCCACTGGGGGGAGAGGGAGCCTACGGAGGCCCCGACTTGACGCCGCCTGACAGTCGGCGCGAGGCGGGCGGGGCGAAACCACATGATGATGTGGTTGCATTCGGCTCCGGCTCGCCCGCCCTGGCTCCCCGGCCGGGGCCGGTCTAGGGTCAGACATCGCCGCGCCGGAGAACCCGGCCGTACCGTCGGAGTCGGCGGAGAGGGGGGTCTGGTGCGCTGGCTTACCCAACTCCCCTGGATGGCTCTGGCCCTGGGCCTGCTGACGACGCTGCTCCTGTTGCGGCCGGTGTTGACCCAGGCCCCATTCCTGATTTCCCCCGCCCGGATCACCGTCATCCCGGCCCCCGTCGACGAGCGGCCCTGGCGGCCCCGCGACGGCAACCGCGCCGCGACCCTGGACGCCGGCCGTGTCCCGCCGGGGCCTTTACAATACACGGCGAACTTTCAGCGGACCGACGTCCCTCGCGGGCAGCTGGGGGTTCTGGCGCTCCCGACGCTCGCGGAGTCGCGGGTCTACCTCAACGGCCTGCGGGTCGGGGACGAGCGCCTGGACCCGCGCGGCGCGGTGCTGCTGGGCGATATCCGGCGCGAGGGCCTGCTGACCGGCCGCAACCGGCTGGAGTTGATCGTCGATCCGCCCGGCCGGTTCCGGCGGCTGCGGGCGGTTTTCGTCGGACCGATGGACGGCCTGGAGGCGGCGGGGATCCGCCTGGTGGCGATCGAGCACTGGGGGCTGATAGCCGCCACCCTGCTCGGCGCGGGCGGCGCCCTGCTGGGCTTCCTGCTGGCCCTGACCCGTCGCGATCGCCAGGCGCTGGCGCCGGGCTCGGTCCTGGCCCTGACCTTCGCCGGCCTGGCCGCCGTAACCCTTCGGGATGGGGCGGGCCCCGGCCTGCTGCCCTGGACCTGGGCGGGACTGGTGCTGTCCGCCGCCGCCGCTCTGCAGATCCTGCTGACCACGGGCAGCGAGAAGGACGGCTGGGCCCGGCCTGTGACCGTGGCGGTCCGCCTCGCCGCCGGCTTCCTGGTCATCCTGATGGTCAGCGGGCCGTTGGCCCTGGCGACGCCTGACACGGCGGTGACCCTGGCGCTCTGGGCGGCCGGGCTCGCGGTCCTGACCGGAGGCGGCGGCGGTCTGGTCCTGGTCCTGGCCGGAAAGGGCGTGCGGGCAGCCTGGTCGCCCCCGCAGCGCGCCATCATCGCCCTGGCCGCCCTGTCCCTGCTGGGCGCGGTGGTGGGACGGATGACCCTGCTGGGGCCGTGGAGCCTGCTGCTGGGCCCGGCTCTGGGCAGCGTCTGCGCCGGCCTCTACACGGCGGCCTGGTTCGCCTCGGTCGCCCTCCGCGCCCTCCTGGACGGCGAGGCGGCGCTGCAGCAGCGGCTGAGCCTGGGCCGGTTGGTGCGCGAACAACAGGTCCGCATCGCCGAGCAGCAGGCCGCCCTGGAACGGGAAATCAGCCTGCGGGCCGTGCTGGAGGAGCGCGAGCGGTTCTCCCGCGATATCCATGACGGGGTCGGCGGCTCTCTGACCTCGCTGCTGTTGCGCGCCAGGACCGGCAGCCTGCGCGAGGAGGACCTTGAGAGCGGCCTGGAGCGGGCGCTGGAAGATCTTCGGCTGATGATCGACGCCCTGGACCATGCGCCGGCGGCGCTGGGGGTGGCGTTTTCCACCCTGCGCACCCGCATCACCCCAGCCTTCAAGGCCGCCGGCGTCGCGCTGGACTGGAGTCAGGACGACCTGGAGGGCCACGCCCTCAAGGACAGCCGGGCCCTGTTGCAGGTGTTCCGCATCCTGCAGGAGGCCTCGACCAACGTCGTGCGCCATGCCGGCGCCAACCGGGTTTGGGTGCGGATCGGCTGGGAGGCTGACCGCCTGGTGGTGGAGGTCGAGGATGACGGCGCCGGATCGGCGGCATCGGGGCCGGGTAACGGCCTGCGCAACATGGCCGAGCGGGCTCGGCGCATCGGCGGCGAGCTGACCGCCGGCCCGCTGACGACGGGCGGGGGCTGGCTGGTGCGGCTGGAGGCGCCCGGCGCCTAGTCCAAACCGGGCATCAGCCCCAGGCTCAGGGCCTCGAAGAGCGCCTCGCTGCGGCTGTGGACCTTGAGCTTGCCGTAGATCTTCTTGACGAAGTCGCGCACCGTATTGGCCGAAATGCCCAGGGCCTGGGCTGTCTCCTGGTAGGTCAGGCCGCGGCCGAAGATCGACAGGATTTCCAGTTCGCGCGCCGTCAGGGTCTCGCCGTCCTCGGTCACGCCCGGCCCGGCGGGGCGCAGGGTCTCGAGCAGGTAGGTGGCGACCTGCGGGCTGATCGGCGTGAAGCCGTCCAGGGTCTGGCGGATATGGACCAGCATGTCGTCGGCGCCGGCGGTCTTGAGGATGTAGCCGTCCGCACCGGCCTTCAACGCCGCCATCACCGTGGCGCGGTCGCCCAGCACCGTGGTGACCAGGGTCCGCGTCTCGCCGCCCGCCTTCAGCTCCCGCACCAGCTCGATGCCGCTGCCGTCGGGCAGACCCAGGTCGACGAGGCAGAGGCTGGGGCGGCCCCGGGCCAGGGCCCTGCGGGCCTCGGCCAGGCTGGGCGCGACGAAGGTCAGGGTCAGGTCACTGTCCCGGCCGATCACCTGCTCAAAGAAGCGGGCGACCGCCGGATCGTCCTCCACCACCCCGATAGTCAAATGGGTTTCACTGGTCATCGTCATGGGCCCAGCAGGTGGCGTAGGGCATGCCGTGGATGTCGACCCAGTAGCGGTCCGGGAAGGCGCGCCCGCCGCTGAGGGCGCCGAACCCGTGGCCGCTGCCGCCATCGTGCCATTCGGCCACCCGCCAATCCTTGCCGAACGAAGCGGCGCAATAGGCGTCGGCCTGGCTGACCGAGCTGAACCGGTCGCCCCGGACCGGCGCGGAGCCTGCCACCTCGCCCCCGCTCCAGCGCCGGCTCAGCAGGTCGCGGATCGCCACCGCCTTCTTCGGCGGCGGCAGGTCCAGGTCATGGAAGCACAGCAGCGGCAGGGGCCGGTCGCAGGGCTGGTCTCCGGTGACATAGCCGCAGGCGCCGGCCCTGCCCTCCGAAGGCAGACAGTCGAACGCCACCAGGCCGGGCGTGGGGGTTCTGCCATCGTCAATCTTCGCCCAGGTCATGCCCATGCGGCGGTCCGGGGACTGGCACCAGGCGATGGCGATGAAGTCGACCGAAGTGTCGTCGTTGATGGTGACGTCGAGGTTGCGATGGCCACTCGCCGACCGGATCCAGTTGATTAAGCGTACGCCGGACATCAGCCGCATCTCGGTCATGTCGCCCCAGAAGAGGTCGCCGCTGCGCCGCCAGCCGGGCTGGGCTTCCAGGGTGGCGATCGGGAGGCTGACGTGATCGCGGGCGGATCTGAGGTCGCCATCCCGGTTTTCGCCCATCGTCAGGGTGTCGTTGAGATTGTCGCCCAGCGGGCGCAGCCGGGTCACCACCAGGCCGCCGACCGTGCTGGCGGGCAGGTCGAACCAGTCGAAGATGACCCGGTTGGCGCGGGGGGAGTCGTAGTCCGCCAGGGTGCTGACCGCCAGAAGTTGACCGGGCGCCGCGCGGGGCGGCATGGGGGCGGGCTCGCGGCCGGCCGGCGAGAAATTATCCTCCACGCCTCGGACAACGACGTGGCGAGTCTGGCCGGGCAGGCATTGGAAGCTGTCGATGAGCGCCATGCCGGAGGCCGGCGGCGGGTCGGCCGGCGCGTGCGGCGCCGACACGACGCCCCACCGCGTCCAGAACAGGACGAGCAAGGCCAGGGCGGTCGCCACCCCCAGGACGAGGAACACCCGTCTCATCGACCGACCATGGCTGGCGCCCTCCCCTTGGGGCCAGTGTGGGCGAGGCCGGCGGTGTTGTGAAGGCGGCTGGCTTTAGCCCTCGAACGACAGCCAGACAGCCTTGTCCTTGAGCACGTCGCGCACGAAGGCCTCGTGGGCGGCGCGTTCGGTGTCATTGAGGCGTGGCGTGAGTGGCCGGGGCCTCGAACCATAGCTGGCGGCCATCGCCGCGCCGACCGCCTGGCGCACCACGGCGGCCGTCAGATCCAGCCCGCGCTCCTTGCCGCCCTGAAGTTCCAGATAGACGGCGGCCAACAGCTGGGCGTCGATCAGCGCCCCGTGCTTCTCGCGGCCGTCCAGCGAGATCTTCATCCGCTTACAGAGGGCGTCCAGGGAGTTGTACATCCCCGGGAACTTCTTCTTGGCAATGACCAGGGTGTCGACCCAGCGGTGGTCGGGAGTCACCGGCCGGCCGGCCCGCTCCAGCTCGGCGTTGACGAAGCCGCGGTCGAAGGGGGCGTTGTGGGCCACGATCGGGTCATCGCCGACAAAGGCCAGGAATTCGTCGCAGACCACGCTCTCATGGAAGCGTGGCTTATCCTTCAGGCTGGCCAGAGAGATGCCGTGCACCCGCTCGGCGTCCGGGTCGATGGCCCGGTCGGGCTGGACGTAGCGGTGGAAGCTCTTGCCGGTGGGGATGTAGTCGACCACCTCGACGCAGGCGATTTCGATCAGCCGGTGACCGCTGCGGGGGTCGAGCCCCGTGGTCTCGGTGTCGAGTACGATATGCCGCGCCATTGGCTTTCAATCGCGCTGTTCGTGGGAGTCGGTCAAGCGTCGGGGTGGTCGCAGTTGTGGGTAAGGATGAGTCGACGAACCACACGAACGGGAGCGCTGTCCGCCGACGCCGAGGCTCGTTCAAGCGTGGGTTTTGGGGTCGCTGCGCGACAGGAAGAGAAGGAAGAGAAGCAGAGGAAGGGGCTGGGTCATCACAGAAGCGCCGCAGGCGACAAATTCGGAATGAATGCCTGCGGCGCATCCAGCCAGCCGCTGTCGCTTCCTCTTCTTCTCTAACTTTTCTGCCTTCCCGCGAAGCGGCTAAATCACACGCCAACAGGCGCGATGCAGAATCCGTCCTCACAGCGTCCGCCGCTTAGGCCGAAGGTTTCTCAGGCAGCCCCGCCCGCACCTTGGCCAGAACTTCTTTCACCTGGACCCGGGCATGGTCCAAGCCCTGGCCGGTGTCGATGATGTAGTGGGCCCTGGCGCGTTTCTCGGCGTCCGCCATCTGCCTCGCCAGGATCGCGTCGAGCTTGGCTTCGTCCATGCCCTCGCGGGCCAGCACCCGGGCCCGCTGCATGTCGGCCGGGGCCGAGACCACCACCACCGCGTCGACCCGCTTTTCGCCGCCGGTCTCGAACAGCAGGGGGATGTCCAGCACCACGACGTCGGCGCCGGTGGCGATCGCCGTCTCGAAGAAGGTCCCGCGGCTCGCCCCGACGAGCGGATGAACGATGGCCTCCAGCCGCTTCAGCTCGTCCGGCTGGCCGACCACGCGCTGGCTCAGTTTGACCCGGTTGACCGCCCCGCCCTCGGTGACGCCCGGAAACGCCGCCTCGATCGGCTCGACCGCCGCCCCGCCCGGGGCATAGAGGGCGTGGACCTCGGCGTCGGCGTCGTAAACCGGAACGCCCTCGGCCGCGAACATCGCCGCGGTGGTCGACTTGCCCATGCCGATGGAGCCGGTGAGACCCAGGATGATCATGGCGCCCTATTCATGGTTGGCGGCCTCCTGGATCGCCAGGGTCTCCAGGGCCAGCTGGCGGACATTCACAGTCGTCGGCGGCCGGCAGCCGTAGAAGGCCTCGAACGACGGCACGGCCTGGCGGATCAGCATTTCCAGCCCGTCGACCGTACGCATGCCCCTGGCCCTGGCCCGCCGGATAAAGCCGGTTTCCAGGGGCTTGTAGACCATGTCCATGACCACCGCGCCCTGCGGCGCGGACTCCAGGTCGATGTCCGGGCCGGCCCCGCCGCCCAGGCCTAGCGAAGTGGCGTTGATCAGGCAGGCGGTGTCGCGCAGGGCGACATGAGCGTCCTCGCGGCCAAAGCCGGTGACCAGGGGTCCGAGCTGGCGGGCCAAGACCAAGGCCCGCTCCCGCGTTCGGTTGATCACCCGCACCGCCGGGGCGCCGGCTTCCAGCAGGGCCGCCGCCGCGCCCCGCGCCGCGCCGCCTGCTCCCAGGATGACCGCCGGACCGTCGGCCGGTTGGTACTGGGCCTGCACGGCCATGGCCGCCAGCATGCCGGCCCCGTCGGTATTGTCGGCCAGGATCGCGCCGTCGGGGCGGAACAGCAGCAGGTTGGCCGCTCCCGCCCGCCGGGCCAGGTCACTGGCCTCGTCGGCCAGGCTCAGCGCCTCTTCCTTGAACGGGATGGTGACGTTCAGCCCCCGGATCGCCCCGCCGCGCAGGCCCTGGATGAAGGCGCGAAAGGCCGGCGGCGGCGGATTGAACGGCACATAGGCGGCGTCCAGCTGGGCTTCCTCGATCCAGGCGTTGTGGATCACCGGGCTGAGCGAATGGCTGATGGGACTACCGACCACCCCGGCCACCCAGCCCGCCCCCGTTAGGCCTACACTCATAGTCCCAGCACCCCATGCCGGCGCAGCAGGTCCAGGAGACCCGTGAGCGGCAACCCCAGTATGGTGAAATAGTCGCCTTCGATGCGGTCGAAGAGCTGCACGCCCTCGCCCTCGAGCTGATAGCAGCCGACGCTGGACAGCACGTCCTCGCCGACGCGGCTGAGATAGCCCTCAAGAAAGTCGTCGGTGAACGGCCGCATGGAAAGCTTGGCGACCGGAACCTCGCGCCAGATGGCCTCGCCATTCTCGGCGACCACCACGGCGGAGTGGAGCTTGTGGACCTTGCCACGCATGGCCTTCAGCCGCTCGCGGGCCTCGTCCAGGCTCTCGGCCTTGTCGAACAGCTTGCCGTCCAGCTCCAGGGTCTGGTCCGCCCCGATCACCAGGCCCGGGCGGCTGCGGCTGACCTTGATCGCCTTCAGCTCGGCCAGCGCATCGGCCACCTCGCGGGGCGTCGCCCGCTCGGCCAGCATCCCGGCCTTGACGGCGTCCTCATCGACGCCGGAGCCAGCGGTTTCGAAGGTCACGCCTGCGCCCTTGAGCACGGCGGCCCGCGCGGCGCTTTTCGAAGCCAGCGTGACAGCTTTCATCCCAGCACTTCCACTTGCGGCCGCCCGCCCGACAGCAGGTTCATGATCGAGGCCGCCGTCTCCTCCACCGAGCGCCGCGAAACATCGATCACCGGCCAGTCCAGCCGCTCGAACAGCCGACGCGCCTCGATGATCTCGGCCCGGACGTTTTCGATGTCGGTGTAGGTGGTCTCGCGGTTTTCCTTCAGCGACAGCAGGCGGTTGCGGCGGATTTGCACCAGCCGGTCGGGCGAGGCGATCAGCCCGACGACCAGGGTGTTCTTCAGATTCAGCAGGGCCGGCGGCGGCGGCGAGCCGGGGATCAGCGGCACATTGGCGGCGCGGATGCCGCGGTGGGCCAGATAGATGCAGGTCGGGGTCTTGGAGGTGCGCGAGACCCCGACCAGCACCACATCGGCCTTCTCGAAGTCCTGGCCCAGCTGGCCGTCGTCATGGCCGATGGCGTAGTTCAGGGCGTCCATGCGGTTGAAATAGTCATTGTCCAGCACGTGCTGGGCCCCGACCCGGCTGGAGATCGGCGCACCCAGGTAACGGCTCATGGCCATCATCACCGGATCCAGGGCGGCGATGCAGGGAATGTCGAGGGCCCGGCAGCCCTCCTCCAGCGCCTGGCGCAGCATGGCGTTCATGATGGTGTGCATCACCACCCCCGGCGCCCCGGCGATCTCTTCCAGCGCCCGGTCCATCTGTCGTTGGCTGCGGACCAGGGCATAGATGTGCTCGATCGGCAGGACGTCATTGAACTGGGTGCAGACCGCGCGCGCCATGGCGTTCAGCGTCTCGCCGGTGGAGTCCGACACGAGATGGACGTGGAAATAGGTGGCGATGCGCGGCGCGGAGGTCACGGAGGATTCATAGGAGACGGAACAGGTCTGGCGAAGGGGAAAAGGAAGAATTTGACCACGAACAACACGAACAACACGAACCGGCAGCGCTTTCCCGAGGGTCGACCCGTAGGGTCTTCGATGAATTTCCGCCTTAGGCGATTGGCCGCGTTCAGCTCGGACCCGTTCGTGTTGTTCGTGTTGTTCGTGGTCAAGAAATCTTACGATCGAGAACGCCACATCCGCCGTTGGGCCAACGCCACCATACGGAGGGAGCTTTTGCTGTGGAGATTTCGTTAACGAAGTCTTAACGGCCCGCCCCCGGCCGGGCATGGAATCCGCGGGCCCCGGCGGCGACTGTAGAACCACCCCGGTCGTGGTCCAATCCGTCCCCATGCCGTTCGCCCATACCCGGTCTGGGCACAGCGATTTCCTGGCCAGTTAACCAAAGGTGCGGCGGCGCCGGACCGATCCGCGTTATGCGTGCCGATTCGATGAGCGAATCCCGCCGCCTGGCGGTTGTCCCCAGGATTCACAGGGCGCCATACCGTCTGTGGACAGACTGGGCGCCACCCCTGGGAAGCGAGCCTCTATCGCCTGCGGGGCGAGAAGTTCTCCCGCCTTTGCCCCTGACCAACCCCTTCCTCTCGTTCAATCTTAATATCTTATTAAGAAATAGAAGGCGGACGGGAGAGGGCTTGCCAGGGGGGATCAGGGGCCTATCAAGGCCGGCGATGACCACGACCCAAACACCCCGCCTCTTAAGATCCCTCGCCGGGGAGACCCTCGACCGTCCCCCCGTCTGGTTCATGCGCCAGGCCGGCCGGTATCTCGCCGAATATCGGGCCCTGCGCCAGACCGCCCCCGACTTCATCAGCTTCTGTTTCGACCCTGAAAAGGCCGCCGAGGCGACCCTGCAGCCGATGCGGCGCTTTCCCTATGACGCGGCCATCGTCTTTGCCGACATCCTGCTGATCCCCGGGGCGCTGGGCCAGAAGGTCTGGTTCGAGGCCGGCGAAGGTCCGCGCCTGGGCCCGTTGCCCGAGCTGGCCGCCATGGAGGCCGAGGTCGAGGCCTCTACCGCCCGCCTCACCAACATTGGTGAGACCCTCAAGCTGGTCCGGGCGGCGCTGGATCCTGAGAAGGCGCTGATCGGTTTCGCCGGCGCGCCCTGGACGGTGGCCACCTACATGATCGAGGGAAGGTCCTCCGACCGCAGCGGCGCCCGCCGCTACGCCTATGAGCATCCGGAAGAGACCGACCGCCTGCTGGCGCTGCTCAGCGACGCCACCGCCCGTTATCTGGTGATGCAGGCGCACGCAGGCGCCCAGGTGCTGAAGATCTTCGAGAGCTGGGCCGAGGGCCTGTCCGAACCGCTGTTCCAGCGATTGGTAACCGGCCCGCACACCCGCATCATCAACCAGGTCCGCGCCGCCGGCGTCGATCTGCCGATCATCGGCCTGCCGCGCGGGGGCGGCCAGCTGGTCGAGGACTATGCCCGCGATTGCCCGGTCACCGCCGTCGCCCTCGACACCCAGGCCAGCGCCGCCGTCGGCCGGCGCATCCAGCAGACCAAGCCCATCCAGGGCGCCCTCGATCCCATCCTGCTGCGCACCGGCGGTAAGGCGCTGGACGCGCGGGTCGACGGCCTGCTCGAGCAATGGGGGTCTGGCCCCTACATCTTCAACCTCGGCCACGGCATCCTGCCCGACACGCCGCTGGCCCATGTCGAGCAGGTCCTGAAGCGCATCACCGGCGAAGGCATGCGCGGGGTATGAGCGGCCGTTCTCTTAAATTCCTCGCCCATTGGGCGAGGGGGACCACGAAGTGGTGGAGTGGGCCCTTCCGACCGCACATAGGCGAAGGAAGGCCCACTCAGATGGTGCTCGATCCTGAAGCCCTGTGTGGACCACGGCCCACTCCGTCGGCGGAGTTTATCCTCGGGCGCGCGCTTCGCGCGACCCGGGGGCCGCCACCTCGCCC
>JBBRZO010000021.1:0-51299 GCA_038236615.1 Caulobacterales bacterium | reverse complement strand
GGCTCGGCGGCGGCGCGGGCGGAGGCGGCGGCGACGGCAGGGTCGCGCCGATCACGCTGGCCGTGGTGAGCTGCGAGGCGGTGACGCCCTGTAGCAGGGCCGTCTCGCCGGCCGAGAAGGTGATCAGGGCGTCGGAGCCCTGCTGGCTGATCGACTGGATCGATCCAAACGCCGAGGCGTCGATCAGGTCCTGGCCAACCACGAAGTCGGTGACGGTGTCGGAGCCACCGCCCGGCGAGAACACGAAGACATCGGTTCCCGCGCCGCCGGTCAGGATGTCGGTTCCAGCGCCACCGATCAGGATGTCGTCGCCGTCGCCACCATTGAGCTGGTCGTTGCCGATACCTCCGTCCAGGCGGTCGGAACCGCCCAGGCCACTGAGGACGTCGTTGCCGCCCAGGCCGTTGATCTGGTCGTTGCGGCTATCGCCGCTGGAGGTGTTGTTGTTGTTGTTGCCGTTGATCGTCCGCGCATAAGCCACTGGCGGCGGCGAGACGGCTGGCGGTGGGGCCGGAGGAGGCGGAGGCGGAGGCGCGGGCGGCGGCGCTGGCGGTGGGGCCGGAGGAGGCGAAGGCGGCGGCGCGGGCGGCGGCGACACCGGCGGGGGAGATGGCGGCGGGGCTGGAGGCGGTGAAGGCGGAGGCGCGGGAGGCGGCGCGGGCGGCGGAGCCGGAGGCGGAGACAGGAAGATCGCTGTCGTGACCGTTGAGGCGGTCACACCGGTGAGGCGGATGGTATCTCCACTCGCAAAGCTGAGGAGTGTGTCGCTTCCCGCCTGGGCGATGGTCGCCGAGCCCAGAGCGGAGGCGTCGATCAAGTCCTGCGCGACGACAAAGTCAGTGATGGTGTCGGCGCCACTGCGGGCTGAGAAGATGAAGCGGTCCCGGCCAGCGCCGCCGGTCAGGACGTCGTTGCCGAGCCCGCCGACCAGCACGTCGTCGCCGTTGCCCCCATCAAGCCGGTTGTCAGCGCCATCACCCCGAAGCGTGTCGTTGAAGGCGCCGCCCGTCAAGTTTTCGAACCAGACGATCTGGTCGCGCCCAAACCCAGTTTCCTGGGCCTCGGTGATCGACAGATCGACGGTAACGCCCACCGTCGCATCGGCGTAGGACACGGTGTCGGTTCCACGGTCACCGTCGCCGGAGCCGCCACCATCGAGATAGTCGTCGCCCGCCCCGCCGAGCACGGTGTCGTCGCCAACTCCGCCGTTCAGGAAGTCGGCGCCGCCCCGGCCTTCCAGGACGTCATTGCCATACGAGCCCAGCAATACGTCAGAGGCAGCGCCGCCACGGAGAATGTCGGAAGCCGCGCCGCCAAACGACTGGACTCGCTCAATGCCGGTGATGCTGCCGGTATAGGTGGTGTTGGAGGAGGGGTCATAGCGGGTAAAAAAGCCGGCCTGCAGATCGAGCGTGATGATCAGGCCTAGGTTGCGGGCCTCATTGAAGCCGCCCACGCCCATGTCGTAGCCATTGACGATAAGCAGGTCCGCGCCGGCGCCGCCGTCAACATTGGCCGTGCCGATCTCCACATCGATGACGTCGTCGCCATCGCCGCCATTGAGGGTGTGGCCAATGCCCGTCGCGTAAGCGCTCGACCGGATCTGCAGACGGTCGTTGCCCGCGCCGCCTTCCAGCAGATCGCCAAAGCCCGAGGTGATCAGCCAATCATCGCCGCCGCCGCCATAGATCTTGTTGAAGCCTGCTCCGCTTTCTATGCGGTTGTCGCCGTCATCGCCCCGCAAGATGTCGTTGCTGTCTGTGCCAATCAGGTTTTCGACGCCGATGACGCGGCGCTGCATCGATCCGGTGCTCGTTTGCCAGCCGGTCAGATTCAGGTCGAGGGTGACCCCCGCCGGATTGATCGAGCCGCTCATGTCCAGGGTATCGATCCCCGCGCCGCCGTCGATATCGTCCTCGCCGTCGCCCGTGCGGATCAGATCGTCTCCGGCCCCGGCCAGGATACGGTCGGCATAGACCAGGTCGCCGTTGATGACATCATTGCCGTCGGTGCCGACCTGCTGGATGGCCGGCGGCGGCGAGAGGGGATTGGCGCCGATGATGTTGCGGCTGCCCAGGGATGAAAGCTGTACGCCCAGGAGCCGTACGCTGCTGCCGTCGTGCAGGGTCAACACGGTGTCGGCGCCCACCTGCGCGGCGCTGCCCCAGCCGCCGGCCTCGGTAATGCGCAGCTTGTCGACGGCCACATCGAAGTCGGTGATGACGTCGGCGTCGCTTTCGCCCAGCCAGAACTCGTCGGCTCCCGCGCCGCCCGTCATGGTGTCCGCGCCGCGCGCCCCCACCAGACGGTCATTGCCTGAGCCGCCGATCAGGACGTCGTCGCCGGCCGCCCCATACAGGCCGTCGTTGCCGGCTCCGCCGTCGAGGCGATCGCCCACCGTGTCAGTATCGATGCTGCTGTTGAGGCCGTCATTGCCGTCGCCGCCAAACAGCGTGTCGGCGCCGCCGCCGCCATAGAGGCTGTTATCGCCGCTGTCGCCAGTCAGCGTGTCGTTGAACCGGGAACCGATCACCCCCTCGATGCCCGTCAGGGTATCCATGCCCTCGAGGGTATTCTGGGCGCTCCCCTGCAGCAGCAGCGAGACCTGCACGCCGTTTGCGGCAGTCTGGAAGACAGCGAGGTCGAAGCCATCGCCGCCTCGCAGTTGGTCGTTGCCTAAACCACCTGAAAGCCGATCATTGCCGTAGCTGCCGTCGAGGATGTCGTTGCCGGCCAGGCCGAACAGCTCATCATCGAAATCCCGGCCCAAGATTACATCGTCGCCCGAGGTCCCCGTCGATGCCCCAGGCACAGTGGCCTGTAGTGGGATCGGCAGGGGCGTTGGTTGCGGCGGGGTGGGGATCACCACCGGCGGCGGAGAAACCGGCGGGGGCAGTGTCGAGAAGGGCGTCGTGGGGTCGGCGGTCAAGGTCAAGGGCGGGGGCGGACCGACCGGCTGGCCCAGAGCGACCACGATGTTCGCTTCGTTAGCGTTCATCCCCAGCAGCGTCACCGATCCCCCGTCGGACAGGGTGATGACGGTGTCCCAGCCAACGGCGGTGGCGGTGTAGGTCGAATAGCCAACGAGGAAGAGACGATCGCCGCCGTGGAAGTCGTAGACAATGTCATTGCCGTCGCCGGCGGCATAGATCAGCGAGTCACTGCCTTCGCCGCCCCAGATGCGGTCATCGCCGGCCCCGCCCCGGATCCAGTCATTGCCACCCATCCCGCGCAGTGTGTCGGCGCCGGCCGAGCCCTGCAGGATCTCGGCGCTTTCCGTGCCGACCAGTGGGTAGCCCGGCGCGGCGACCGGCGGCAGGGTCGGCGCCGCAGGTAGGATGAAGTTGGGCGCGGGCGGCGCGGCGGGCAGGGCGGTTGATACGTACCGGAAATCGACGTTCTGGACCTGGGCGACGGTGACGCCCTTCAAGAGGATCGAGTCGGTTGCTGAGAAGGTGACTTTGGTGTCGGCGCCGACCTGGGTTAGGGATTGATAGGCCGAATAGCCAAAAACCTCGATGACATCCTCGGTCCCGCCGGCGGTGAAGTCGGTGATGATATCGGCCCCGCCGCCCGCCTCGAAACGGAAGGTGTCATTGCCGGTGTCGCCCGACAGAGTATCCGCGCCGGCTCCGCCGCTCAGATAATCGTCGCCGGTCCCGCCGTAGAGGGCGTTGTCGCCGGCCCCGGCCAGCAGGACGTCGTTACCCTGACCGCCGCCGATCTGCCCGGTTACGGTGCCCAAGCGGCCATCGAAGGTATCATTCTCGTCGCCCAGCCAGACCTGGCCGACGATCTTGCCGGGGTTGTAAAAGGTTTCGCGGCCGTCGGCGAACAGCACATCGCCCCGGAGCTCGCCGGAATTGTAGATCAGCCGCTGGGCTTCGAACCCGAAACTGTTCTGGCGTAGCGAGAAATCCCCCGCGATCAGGCCGGAATTGAAGATGACGGTCTGGGCATAGAGGTTGGTGTCGGAAAACTGGACCGCGACGCTGTCCTGGGCGGCGGTCGCGTCCTGCACCGTAATGCTGCCCGAGTTGTAGAAGGCCGTCAGGGCGCGACCGATGTTGATCCCGTAGCTGGTCTGAAGGCCCGCCACGGCGATCTGACCGGTGTTGTAGATCGAGGCGCTGTTGTAGGACTCCACCCCTTCGGCGAACCCGCTCGAAGCTACCTGCATGGCGCCGGTGTTGATCAACTGGAAATCGACCCGGTCCGTGTATATGTCGCGGCCGTAGAGTCCGGTGGACACCACCGAGATCAGGCCGGCGTTGTAGATGTCGCCGCTGCCGTTAGCTCCGTCGGCATTGAGCGCCTCGACGCGAAGGATGCCAGTCGCCTGATTGTAGAAGACGCCATTGCTGGTCGACCCGCCTTGGATACCGTAGGCGCCGCCGCCGGGCAGGACCACTTGGATCGTGCCCGCATTGTAAATCGTCGGGACGCGGTCGTAGTTATAGACGGAAACCCCGATCGCGGCTGTGGTCTGCGGGGTGGGACTGCCGTTGATCACCTCTCCAGCGAAGATCTGGAGATAGTCGGAAATCGACTGTGCGCCGTCCATGGGCTGAGGCGCCGGGGCAGGCTGCAGCGGGGTGGCCGTATAGCGGATATCGCTCGACGTCAGGCTTGAGGCCAGGACGTTTTTCAACAGGACGCTGTCGCTCGCGGACAGGACAATTAGCGTATCGGCCCCAACCTGGGTGATGCTCTGGGCGCTGGTATAGCCATAGAACAACAGCCGGTCGGTATCTCCGCCGGCCTTGAAGTCGGTGATGGTGTCGGCGCCGTCGCCGGCCGTGAAGAAGAACTGGTCCGCGCCAACACCCCCGGTCAGGGTGTCGGCCCCGCCGTCGCCGAACAGGAAGTCATTGCCGCCGCCGGCCGAGATGACGTCATTGCCGGCGTTGCCCTCCAGCGTCTCGGCGATGCCCGCGCCAAGAATGATGTCGGCTAGCCCCGACCCGATGACGGCCTCGAAGCCGCGGATGCGATCGATGCCCTGGCCGTAGGACACCTCCGCCGCCAGGTCGATCCGCACACCGATCCGCGATGTCAGGTAGGACAGCGTGTCGTTGCCTACGCCGCCGTCCAGCAGGTCGGCGCCGGCGCCGCCGTCGATGAGGTCGTCGCCGCCTCCGCCCAGAATGACGTCCGCGCCCTGGCCGCCATACAGGTATTCGTTCTCTTTGCCGCCCAGCAGCAGGTCTTCGCCATCGCCGCCGTACACGCCACCCAGCAGGTGTCCATTGGCGCCGTCGTAAACATCGCCACCGCCGCCCAGATCGATAAAGCCGGTGATCAGTCCTGTGTTGCGGACGACGTCGTCGCCCAGGTCCAGGCTGATGTCGCCACGGATCTCTCCAATGTTCTCGATCACCTCGATCGAGTGGGCAACCGCCGGATGGATGGCGTTATCGACATAGAAGGCGTAGTCGCCCTGGATCAGCCCGGTGTTGCGATAGGTGGTGGTATAGTCGCCCATCGCCTCAATGACGACGGCGGCGCTGGCATAGAGGTTGGAAGTCGTCGTGGCGGTCAGCGTGCCGCTGTTGTTGAAGCTGTAATAAAGGTTGGGAAAATAGAGACCGGTCACCAGTCCGCCGCCGCTGACCTCCAAGAGGCCGGAATTGTCGAACGGGCCGCCGTTTCTCAGATTGACCCCGGTCGCGCCCTGGTCGCCCTGCACCCGGAACGTTCCGGAGTTGGAAAACGTAAAGCCCGGCGTGTAGCTCTCAGCGCCGAGAGCGACGCCCTTTGCGAGGATTTCGAACAGGCCCTTGTTGAGGATCCCGGTATCGCCGACGTCGCCCGAATAGCCCACCGCGTAGGACCCCGCCGATAGGCTGACGAGGCGGATAATGCCCGTGATGTCGTTGGTGAACAGGCCGGCGTTGGCGTTGTAGGGGCTGAGGATTCCGGTGACATTGCGCTGGGCCGAAACGATGCTGATCGTGCCGGCGTTGCGAAACCGGGTTGGTGTGCTGGTGAAGCTGAAGAGGGTAACCGCCGCGCCTTCGTCGGTGAAAACCAGCGACTCGCCAGCCACCACCGATCCGTCGGTCGTATAGGTCTTAGACAATGAAAATCCCCCACAAGCGGGGAGTCGCCTACTTCGCACCACACCCCGACAAGTGGCAAACTAGCAAACCGCACGCATCGGGCAAGGGTACAGGTTGGATAGACCAGGGGCGCTGACCGGCCGCGGAGGGTCAGCGCGCGTCCGGCAGCGCCAGGCCGTCGGCGATGCAGGTTTCCATGTCCGGCTTGAACTCGGCCAGGATGGCGCCGGTGCGGTCCGCCTCGCCGTCGTGGTTGTTCATGCGGTCCATGGCCTCGGAGACGTTGCGGTTGCTGATCGCCGAGGCCTGGTCGTCGGTGAAGCCGTCGGCCAGGCTGTTGGCCTTGGCCTCCAGACGGGGCTCGATGGCATGGGCGCGGTCCAGCAGGGCCTGGTCGGCGCTGGTCCCGCCGCCGTCCTTCAGCATCACCTCGTAGACGGCGATGGCGGCGGCGCACCGGCCCCACCGCAGCAACTCGGTCGTCTGTGGGCTGTCGACGGCCGCAGCCTCACCCTTGTTCGATGCCGCCGATGCCGGACCGGCCAGGATGACCGGGCTGAAGGCCAGCGATAGCGCCAGGACCGCGCGGAGTGTCTTGCAGACCATTAGCTTACTTGCTCTCCGGCTTGACCTCGACCTTCCAGGCCCGGTCATCGGTCAGGAACTTGCGGGCCGCGGCCTGCAGATCGGCGGGGGTGATGCGCTGGTAGGTGGCCTGCACCGAGCGGATGGCGTCCAGCCGGCGCGGGTCGGTCTGGCCGCCTGACAGGAAGTAGAGCCAGTACTCGTTGGTGCTGCGCGACTTGGCCAGGCCCTCGAGCTTGGGCTTGCGGGCCCGTTCCAGCTCGTCGGCGGTGACCGGCTTGTCGCGCAGGTCGGCGACGATCTTGTCGACGTCGCGGTAGAAGCCGTCGATGTTGGCCGGCGGGGCCTCGATCTGGGCCGACAGATAGCCCCAGCCCTTGAACACCAGGCTGGATTCACTGCCGACCTGGGGCGAGTAGGTCACCCCCTGCTTCTCGCGGATCTCATCGGTAAGCCGCAGCTCCAGCACATCGCCCAGCAGGGTCAGGGTGCGCGAGGTCTGCACATCGCCGAAGAAGTCGCTGGTCTTCCAGGCCACATAGGCGATGGCCTGGTCGGCGCGGCCCTTGTGGAACAGCACCACCGGCGGGCCGCCGGGCACCGGGAAGGCGACGGAGCGGGCGTCGGTCGAGGGCGGGGCAGTGTCGGGACGGGCGGGCAGGGCGCCGAAGGTGGCGGCGACTGCTTCGATAGCCTTGTCGACAGTGATGTCGCCGACAATGACCACCTCGATCGGACCGCTGGCCAGCGGCGGGGCGAACTGGGCCTTGAAGCCGGCCTGGCTGCTGGCGGCGATGTCGGCGGATGTCGGGAAGGTCCAGCGGCCGTCGTTGGCGTGGATCAGGCCCGGCAGGTCCCGGCCGAACACGCCACTGTCGGTGGCGACCAGCTGGTCGCCCAGCGTGGCGACATAGCTCTTCATCCGTCCGAAGGCCTCGGGCCGGAAGCCCGGGTCGCTGGCATAGGCGGCCAGCACCTGCAGCTGGGTGTCCAGGTCATCGCGCCGGGTGGCGCCGCTGAGGGTGAAGGCGTCGTCCTCGATGCGAAGATTGGCGTCATAGATGCGGCCCGACAGCACCCGGTCGATGTCCTCAGCGCCCATCTTCCCCAGGCCGCCTTCGATCAGGGCGGAACTGGCCCAGACCATCGACTGGCGATCCTTGGGGAGGTCCAGCAGGCCGTCACCGATCCGCACCTTCACCAGCACCTGGTCGTCACGGAACTTGGTCGGCTTGACGGTCAGCCGCACGCCGTTGTCGAAGCGCACGAAGACGGTGTCCAGATCGGTGATCTCGCGCTGCTCGACCACCTTTCCGGGGGTCCCGAAGGCGGCATAGGGCCAGGCCATCAGGGTGGCGGCTGTCTGGGCGGTGACCGGGGTGGCGCGGCTGGCGACATAGGCGGCGGTAATGGCCGCTTCGCCCCCGGCGACGTCGGTGGGCGAGGCCATGTAGAGCAGGGGGCCATTGCCGTCGAAGGCGGCCTTCAGGCTGGCCGAGACCGTGTCGGCCTTGAGGTCCTTCACGACCTTCTCGAACAGTTCCAGGTCCTGGTCGGGTGCAGTGATGACGTCATCGTCGGTCAGGCTGTCCAGCATGTCGCCGGCGATGTTGGGCGTCTTCTGGGTGGCTGCCCCGGCCAGCTGGGCCTGCAGGGCGGCGCGAATTTCGGAAATCTCGCGGTCCAGCTCGTCCTGGCGCACGCCGAACTGCACGGCGCGGCGTTGTTCCTGGTCGACGGCCTGCAGGGCCGCCTGCCACTCGCCCGGGCGAGCGGCGACGGCGACGCTGGTCACCTGGGCGGCGTGATACTGGTCAGCGCGGAAGGCACCGGCGCTCAGGAAAGGCGGATTGTCGGCCCGGGCTATGGCCCCGAACCGCCGGTTCAGCACCGAAAAACCCAGCCGCTCCAGCCACTGTCGGCGGCGCTTCTCGTAGCTGTCGGGCGCCAGGTCCGGGGCGGCGGTCCAGCTGAGCTGCAGGAAGGTGGACGAGCCCGGTTCGATCTTCAGCAGGGTCTCGGGGCCGCGCTTGGGCAGGGTCCCGAGGTCGGGGTCGCCGCCGTCCGGCGCGGCGGCCTTCCAGTCGGCGAAGCGGGCCTTGATCTTGGCCTCCATCTGGTCGACGTCGAAGTCGCCAACCGCCACCAGCACTGCCCGGTCGGGGCGATAGTATTTGGCGTAGAAGTCGCGGATCTGGCTGGCCGGGGCGGTCTTTAGCACATCGACTTGGCCGATCGGGAAGCGGCTGGGCGGCCGCTGGCCCTTGAGTAGGAAGGCCAGGCGCGACTTGTAGATGCGATAGCCGGGACCATCGCGAGTACGCTCTTCGCTGAGCACCACGCCGCGCTCGCGGTCGACGGCGTCCTGGGCGATCAGCAATTCGCTGGCCGTTTCGCGCAGGATTTGCAGCGAGCTGTCGACGGTGTCGTCGTCGGTCTGCGGCAGGTCCAGCTTGTAGACCGTCTCGTCGAAATCGGTGGAGGCGTTGGTGTCGGCCCCGAACGCCAGGCCGTGGCGCTCCAGAATCTTGACCATCTCGCCTTCGGGAATGGCCTTTGACCCGTTGAAGGCCATGTGCTCGAGGAAGTGGGCCAGGCCCTGCTGGGCGTCGGTCTCGTTCAGCGACCCGGCGCTGAAGCGCAGGCGCAGCGAGGCTTGTCCGGGCGGGGTGGCGTTCTGCATGATCGCGTAGCGCATGCCGTTGGGCAGCACCCCGAACCGTACGCGCGGGTCGGCGGCCAGGTCGGACTGGCCCTGGGGCCATTGCGGCTTGCGGATAGTCTTGGCAGGGGCAGCCGATGGCGCAGTGGAAGGCTTGCCGGCGGAAGCAGGTTTGCCGAACTGCGGCACGTGAAGCTGGAGACCACAGGCGGTCAGGCTCAGCGCGGCCACGGCGACCAGCGCCGAACGAAGGATACGGATCATCAAAATCTCTGGGCCGCGACAGGAACGGCCCGCAACATCGCCGCCCCTTGCGGCAAGGGCAAGGCGGGAGTTGGAGCGAAGCCTCCTCCTGCCGGAAGAGGCTTCGCTGCTTAGGCTAGTCCAGGGCGAACCGGATCGGGATGTTGACCAGCGCCCCATCAACCGGGCGGCCGTCCTGGGTCTGGGGGGTCATCTGGAAGTAGCGGGCCAGTTTCTGAGCCGCCTTGCCAAAACCCTTGCCAGACGGGGTTTCCGAAACGACCTGGCAGTTGCCGACCGAGCCGTTGGCCGCCACCGTGCAGCGCAGGTTTACCGTGCCTGACAGGCCCTGGGTCATGGCCATCTCAGGATAGTATTTGCTGAATTCCTTCGGGCCGGGGACCCGAACCCAGTTGGGCCTGCCGATCACCGCCGGCCCGGTGATCGGATCGACCTGGCGGGTCGTCGTGCCGGGATCGAGCGTAACCGGAACATCCACCGCCGTCTTGCCCTTGTCGATATCGTCGCTGAGTGGAGTCGGAAGGGTGGCCACGGTCGGATCGGTCGGAACCGTGGTTTCGTGGATCTGAACTGTCTTCTGAATGGCGCGCGGAGTCGGCGTTGGCGGCGGCGTGACTTTGGGTCGAATGGCGATCATCGGTGGTCCATCCGGGATCGCCATCTCTGCCGGTTGGCTGAACTTGGTGTAGGCGAGATAGGCAACCAGGGCGATGTGGACGCTGACCGACACCCCGATGGCCAGCAGCATCAGTCGAGAAAGCCCCCTTCGTTTGACGTAGTCCTCCGAGCCGATCGGAGCTGCAAACCCTCTCTCAGTGACGACCATCGGACCCTCCCTGGGCCTTGTTGTGGTTGACGCAGCGTCACACGGACCTGGAAGTCCGTAAACGGGAAAAGGCGAGTGGTTCGAAGATTCAACGAACGTTTGTTTTGTGCGTTTTTCAGGCGGCGGGCGACTTGGCCACGCCCACATGGTTAATCCCCACTTAACCATACTGGGCCACTAAGACCCCATGGCCGTCGATGGAATCCGGGGCGTCGTTGAAGGCGCAATCCAGAAGGCCTCAGCGGCGACGGGCGTTGATTTCTCGTTCCTGCTGGGGACCGCCAACCGCGAGTCCGGCCTGCGACCATCGGCCAAGGCTCCAACCAGCTCAGCCGCCGGCCTCTTCCAGTTCGTCGAACAGACCTGGCTGGGAACGCTGAAGAAGTACGGCGCCAAGCACGGCTATGCCCGCTATGCCGACCTGATCACCCAAGGAGCCGACGGCCGCTATCGGATCAATGGCGATGACGCGCGCAAGGCGGTCATGGACCTGCGGTTTGATCCCAAGATCGCCGCGCTGATGGCCGGCGAACTGACCGCCGACAACGCCGCCTACATCCGGGGCCGCATCGGCCGCGAGCCGACCTCGGGCGAGCTGTACGCCGCCCACTTCCTGGGCCCCAAAGGCTCGGCCCAATTGATTCAGGCGATGGGCTCCAGTCCCAGCGCCAGCGCTGCCAGCCTGTTCCCCGATGCGGCGGCGTCCAACCGCTCGATCTTCTACAAGAACGGCCGACCTGTAACGGTGGCCGAGCTCTACGGCAACCTGACCCGCTCTGGCGGAACAGGCGGCGCGGTGGCCCCACAGGTCACGCCCGACCAGGGCTTCCTGCAGTACGCCCGCGGCCGCAACGCCGACCTGGCGCAACAGCAACAGGCCGAGCTGGTCGACTTCATCCTGCGCGGCCCCCAGTCTCCCGATCGCCCCAGCGGCCTCGGCCTGCCCAGCAGCATGTTGTCGGCCGAAATGCTCAAGGTGCTGTCCGACGCCCGCAAGACTGGACGCTAGCGGACGAACCGGCCAAGTTCGCGGCCGCTCATGGTCGCTGCTCCCCATCACTATCGCCTCGCCTTAGAGCCGAACCTGGCCGAGCGCCGGTTCGCGGGGCGAGTTGTCATCGGCCTGAGCGGCGCGGCGGACACCGTTGAACTGGACTGCGTCGGTCTCGATATCCTTAGTGTCGAAGCAGATGGGACGCCCGCGCCTTGGGCGCTGGCGGATGGCAAGCTGACGGTGCGGGCGCCGGTGGCGGGAGAGGCCGAACTCGCCATCGCCTTTACAGGTCACATCCGCGAGCCCTCCCGAGGGCTCTACAGCGATGGCGACTGGTTGCTCAGCCAGATGCAGCCGACCAATGCGCGGCGGGTGTTTCCTTGCTTTGACGATCCGGTCTACCGCTGCCCCTTCGAGTTGTCGGTGCGGATCGACATCAGTGGGGTGACCGGGCCTGCGCCGCGGCGCGAGGCGGTCGCCAATGCGCCCCTGCGAGCCACCGAGGGTGACTGGCGCCATTTCGAACCGACGCCCCCGCTGCCGACCAATCTGCTTGCCCTGGCGATCAGCCACGGCGCCAGTCGCGAAACCCTGGTCGGCGGCATTCCGGTTCACATGCATGGCATGGCCCACCTCGACAGGTTGGAGTTCGCCCGGGCGGCGGCCGCGCGAGCCCTGGCCTTCAACATCGCCTGGCATGGCCGTCCTCCGCCCATCGGCAAGCTCGATCTGGTCGCCGTAGGGCGCTTAGGGGCGGTGGGGATGGAGAACATTGGGGCCATCTTCCTGCAAGAGCGGGCCGTGATGGCCTCCGAGGAAGAGGGTCCGCCCACACGTCTGCGCGACATCGCCGAACTGGTCGCCCATGAGGTCGCCCACCAGTGGTTTGGCGGCATCGTCAGCCCTGCAGGCTGGCGCGACCTATGGCTCAACGAGGGCTTCGCCACCTGGATGGCGGCCAAGACGATCCGCGCCGCAGGTCCCGATCCTGAATACGACGCCGTCCAGGCTCGGGCGGTTCGCACGGCCATGGCGGTCGACACCCAGCCGCTGCGGCGTGACGCCGTCACCGAGGCCGAGATTCAAGCCCGCTTCGACATCGCCGCCTACCGCAAGGGCGCGGCCCTTCTGACCCTGTTGGAGGCCTGGCTGGGTGAGGCCGTGTTTCAAGCCGGCGTGCGCCGGTATGTGGCGATCGGGGGGACGGTCACGGCCGACGACCTCTGGGCGGCGCTGGAGGCCGAGAGCGGTCAGCCCGTGGCTCTCGTCGCCGCGCCGCTTGCCGAACGGGCTGGCGTTCCGACCCTCAGCTTCAGTCGCGATGGCAATGATCTGGTCATCCGCCAACTGGGCGAGCCGCGCGTCATGCCGGTGTTCCTGAAAACGGTGTCGGGCATGCGGACCCTGCTACTGAACACGGTCGAGGCCCGCCTGACCATCGATGGCTGGGCCTTCGGCAATGCCGGCGCCAAGGGCTACTACCGTTGCCGCCACGATTTCGAGGTTCCGCAGGACGGCCTGGACGAGGCCGAGATCGTCGCCCTGCAGGAGGATGCCTGGGACGCCGCCTGGGGGGAGGGGGACCTCCTCGGCTATCTGACACTGGCCGGCCGGCTGCTGGTGGCGGGCAGGGGATTGGACACGCTGGGGCCACGTCTTGATGAGCTGGCCGAACTGCTGGCCACCGGCCCCCGCCGCGCGCCGTTCGACGCCTGGCGGGCCGCCGCCCCTATGGGCTCCACGGCCGAACTTCAGGCGCGCTGGGCGGCGCTGTCGGGCCAGGACCAGACCGTCGCCCGCGACGCCTTCCGCCACGCCCAGCAGGGCCGGTTCGACGCCTGGCTGTTGCACCTGGACGCCCAGCCCGGCCCGGCCAGCGAGGCCCTGAAGGCAGAGCACGCCAACGTCAACGCCCTGGCCGCCGCGCTGCATGGGGCACTCTACCTGCGGGCCGCCTTCGACGCCGAGGGCCTGGCCGCCCCGCCCTGGATGCAGACGGCCGAGGCGCTGCGCGGCGTGCTCGCCGGGGTCGAGCGGGTCGCCGCCCAGCAGGCTCGGGGATTGCCATGCGCCCCGCCGGGCCTGGGGGATCTGACCCAGCGCCTGAACGACGACCTGACCGCCACCGCCGCCATGGCCGACCAGGCGCTGACGAAACTCCAGGGGACCGACCCAGCCGCGCCGCGCCTGGTCGCCCTGCTGCTGGCCCGCGAGGCCGCCTCGCGGCAGCGGGAATACGAGGGGAGCCGCACCTTCGCCGCCCTGTTCGGCGAGCCCATGCC
Source organism: Caulobacterales bacterium (assembly GCA_038236615.1). Taxonomy (GTDB): domain Bacteria; phylum Pseudomonadota; class Alphaproteobacteria; order Caulobacterales; family Caulobacteraceae; genus Caulobacter. The sequence goes on along the minus strand of JBBRZO010000021.1, from coordinate 37,624 downwards.
GAAGGCGCCGCCGATTGCCGAAGCCGTGCAAGTCTGGCTGGATCGGACGGCTGGTAAGCCGCTATGGCGCGCGGAGCGCCTGGCTCTGCGAAATGACGCGGCCCTGGCCAGTGCAGATCTTCAGGTGAGGGCGGCCCGATTGACGGGCGCGGAAACCCTCTGGGCCTCCTATGGCGTTGCCGACCCCTCTCCCTGGGTGGCGCGCGGCGTCTCTGACCCGGCGGAGGCTGCGGGCTGGGCGGTGCGCGGTTTCAAGCCGAACCAGATAATCGAAGGGGCCAATCCCCGGGCGCTGCGATCCGTGCCGGCCGCAGCGACGGAAAAGCCGCTCCGCCTGACCCTGCCCGACGGCAGTTTCGTGAAGGCCGAGTTCCCGCGAGACCCGGTCCCGCGCGCCCAGGGCCTGATGCACCGCGATCGGGTTGAGGGGATGGTGTTCGACCTCGCGGACGCCGGTCCGCACCCCTTTTTCATGCGCGGGGTGCGGGTGGCGCTGGATATCGTCTGGCTGGATGCCGCGGGCCGGGTCCTGCACGTCGAGACCGCGCCGGCCTGGTCGGACGCGGCGGTTCCGGCGGACCTGTCACGGGCCGTAGGGCGCTGGGTATTGGAACTGGCGGGTGGCGAAGCGGCGAAGCGGGGGCTGGCTGTTGGGGCGATGGTCGGCGGGCTGCCCTAAGCGACCGCCGCTCGCGCTGCCGCATCCTCGCCCCGCCCACGCGCCGCCGCGTCGGCCACGGCCCGGGCGACGCCCGCCACCGTCACCGGCTTGCGCAGCACCGCGTCGACGCCGGCGTCCAGGCATTCGCGGGCCTCGTCGGCGTCGCCGCCGATGACCGCCACGATGGGGGTGTTGGCGGCAGGGCCGTCCAGAGCGCGGATGGCCGCCGCCGCCGCTGGGCCGTCCAACTCGGGCATGCGGCCGTCGAGCATCATCAGGTCGAAGTCGGCCAGCTGCGCCAAGTCAACCGCCCGGCGGCCGTTCTGGGCGTGGACCACCTTGTGGCCCAGCTGTTCGAGGATGGCGCGCAGCATGGCGGCGTTCAGCGGATCATCCTCGGCGACCAGCACCCGCATCTGGCGCTTGGCCGGATCGACCGGCGCTGCGCCGGCGGGGTCGCCTGCCTCGACGAAGGCGGTATCGTCGAAGGCCAGATCGATAGTGAAGCAACTGCCGACTCCCGGCGCGCTGCGGCAGTCCAGCCGCCCGCCCATCAGGTCGGTCAGGTGGCGTGACAGCGATAGGCCGAGGCCCGCGCCCGGCACGCCGGCGCCAGTGCGCTCGATGCGACGGAAGGGCTCGAAGGCCTGTTCCAGCTCTTCCGGGGTCAGACCTGGGCCGGTGTCGGCGATCTCTATGGCGATGCGACCGTCGGGGCGGCGCTCGATACGGGCTTCGATGCGGCCACGCACGGTGTACTTCACCGCGTTGCCCATGAGGTTGGACAGCACCTGGCGCACCCGTGTGATGTCAGCGACGACGGCGCCGCTGGTGCGGTTTTCCAGTTCAGCGTCGACATGCAGGCTCAGCTCGACGCCCTTGGCCGCGGCATGGGGCCGGTTCAGTACGATCAGGTCGCGGGTCAGGCGGACCGGGTCGAAGGGCTGGTTGTCCAGGACCAGCCGGCCCTGCTCGGCGGTTTCGGAATCCAGGGTGGCGTTGAGCACAGCCAGCAGGTCCTGTGCGGCGGTCAGGGCGGCTGAAAGCTGCTCGCGGGACGGCGCGGCCCGACCCCCCTGGCCGGCGGCGGCGGCCAGCACGTGGGTGACGCCGTTCAGGCCATTGCGGATCTCGTGGCTCAGGGTGGCGACAATGTCGGACTTGGACTGCGCCACCTTCTGCGCCCGCTCCAGCGATACGGCCCGTTCAGCGATCAGGGCCTCACGCTCGGCGGCCATGGCGGCCTGGGCCCGCAGGGTGCGGTTGACCACCAGGCAGAGGGCCATCGACAGCGCGACCGCGCCGAAGGCCAGGACGCCGGCGTCCGAGCTCTGCTGGCGCGCGAACAGCGCCCATAGCGGGCCGGCGCAGGCGATCGGACCGACGATCAACAGGCCGGTCAAGGTGGGGGCGGTGAAGAAGGTCACGGCCACGGCCGCTGCAGTGCTGAGCATCAGCAGGGGTTCGCGCACCAGGCCCGCGCCGTCGGCGAAGGCGGCGATCTGGGCGACAGCCCCGGCCCAGAGCAGAGCGCCCAAAATCTGCACCCGGGCCCGCGAGGCGGGGTCCTGCGCTTGAGGCTTCCGCAGCCAGCCGGTTACCGCATAGAAGGCGCCCCAGTTGATGGCGAACACCGCGAAGGTCGCCGCCATCCACATGGCGTCCGCGGCGAAGGATCCGGCCCAGACATAGATGGGCAAGGACACCCCAAAGAAGCCCAGAGCGTAGGGAAGCAGGGCGCGCTGAGCCTCGAGGGCCTGGATTGCCATCGTCGGGCCGCCGCGGGCCGGCGCGGCGGCGCCTGGAAACAGCATTTTCAGCACTTGGGCTATCCCGACATGAGAGGCGCGAAGCTTACTCGGTCAGGGTTGTTGAGATGTTACGTCGCACCCTTAATTTGCAGGTCGAAGAACAGCGATCTGGGGAGAACTCATAATGGATCGTTAAGCCTAACGACTCATGATCCTAAGCATCGCCGCAAGAACTGACGGGCGGGCAGGGGTTTCATGGGCACGACGCGCGCCGCGCTGACCGACACTGATATTCGCACCCTGATCAAGGGCGCGACGCCCGACGAGCGCGCCATCGCCGCTCACAAGCTATGCCGGGTCATCGACCGGGGCGAGCTGACCGACGAGGACCGCGCCAAGGCCGGCGACATCCTGCGGGTCATGGCCAACGACGCCGCCGAGCTGGTGCGCCGCGCTTTGGCTGTCACGCTCAAGCAATCCAACGTCCTGCCGCATGACGTGGCCCTGAAGCTGGCCAAGGACGTCGAGAGCGTCTGCCTGCCGGTGCTCAACTTCTCGCCGGTCTTCACGGACGACGATCTTAGCGAGATTGTCCGGCTGGGCGGCCCCGTTCGGCAGGTGGCGATCGCCAAGCGCCCCATCCTCTCAGACAAGGTCACCAGCGCCATCGTCGAGCACGGCGTCGAGGCGGCCGTGAAGACGGCCTGCGCCAACGACAATGCCACCTTCTCGGAACGGACCCTGTCCAAGGCGATCCAGCGGTTCGAGAAGTCCGAACAGGTCCTGGCCGCCGTTGCCTATCGCAACGCCTTGCCGCTTTCGATCACCGAGCGGCTGATCGAGATGGTTGGCGACCAGGTTCGCGAGCACCTGATCAACCACCACGCCGTCTCGGCCGAGACCGCGCTGCAGCTGACCATCGACACCAAGGAGCGCGCCGTCGTCGACCTGGTCGACCAGGCCGGCCGCGCCGCCGACCCCAAGGCCTTCGCTGCCCATCTGCGAAAAGCCGACCGGCTGACGCCATCGCTGCTGCTGCGAAGTCTGGCCCACGGCCACATGACCTTCTTCGAGTGCGGCATCGCCGAGTTGGCGGGCGTGCCGCATCACCGCACCTGGCTGATGATCCATGACGCCGGACCGCTTGGCCTGCGGGCCATCTACGAGCGGGCAGGGCTGCCGGCCCGCCTGTACGCCGCTTTCCGGGCGGGCGTGGACACCTTCCATTCCGTCGAGTTCGACGGTGGGCTGAACGACCGGGCGCGGTTCCAGGAGCGCATGCTGCAGCGCTTCCTGACTCAGCCCCAGACCGCCAGTCGCGACGATGTCGACTACCTGCTCGACAAGATGGACCGCATCACGCGCGAAGCCGCCCAAAAGGTTGCCGCTGGGTGAGGCTTGCCCGCTGGCCGCGACGCGCGCCAAGCTGGGGAATGTCCGAAGAAAAGTCTGCGGTTCCGATCCGCCCCGCCGCCACTGTCCTGCTCGTCCGCGACGCGCCGGAATTCCAGGTGCTGATGGTCAAGCGCCATCACCAGATCGATTTCGCCTCCGGCGCCCTGGTCTTCCCGGGCGGCAAGACCCACCAGGGCGACCACGACGAGGCCTGGGAAGGTCATGCCAGCGGCTGGCATGACGTCGAGCCCGACGAACGGCCCCTGCGCATCGCCGCCATCCGCGAGTCCTATGAAGAGGCGGGCATCATCGTCGCCCGTCACCCGGACGGATCCACCTACCACGGCGACCCGCGCGCCGACGCCGCTCGCGCCGAGATCGAGGCCGACCGCCGCAGTTTCCTGGATCTGGTGCGCGAACTGGACATCCGCCTGGACCTGACGGCCCTGACGGTCTTCGCCCGCTGGATCACCCCGGACATGATGCCAAAGCGGTTCGATACCTGGTTCTACGTGGTCTCGGCCGACAGCACCCAATTGGCCGCCCATGACGGCCGCGAAACGGTCGACGCCGAATGGATCGCGCCGGGCGAAGCGCTGCGCCTTGCGGTGACGGGCGAGCGGACAATCATCTTCCCGACCCGCATGAACCTGCAGCTATTGGCCGAGAGTTCCAGTGTGACGCATGCGGTAGAAACCTCCCGCGCCCGCACCTTGGTGCCGGTGCTGCCGAAGGTCGAGCGCCGAGAGGGCGGCGCGGTCCTGGTCATCCCGCCCAACGCCGGCTACGGCGCGGTTGAAGAGCCGATGTCGGCGATCCGCTAGGTCCTGGTGGTCAGGCCGCCAGTTGCGCGACCTGGCTTTCCAGCGCTTCAGCCAGCATGCGGCCGGTCGGATGGGTGTCCGTCTTGATGCCGTCGCGCACCGCCGCCTTGATGGCGTCGATATGAGCGTCGACCAGGAACATCGGAGCGTTCTGGCGGGTCTCGGGATCGTCGATCAGCCGGCAGAGCGAGCCGGCGATGCGGGTGACCAGGGGGAATTCATACGTCGCGCCCAGACCCTTGAGGTCGTGAGCCCGCATGTAGAGGCTCTCGGTGGTGTCGCGGTTGACGCCCTCGGTGTGGATACGGGCCTGGGCCTTCTCCAGCTTGGTGACCTCGTCGTTCAGCCATTCGGCGAAGTTGCCGGACAGGCTCTTCAGCGCGGCCTCGGCCTTGGCGATAGCGCTGGGGTCGATGCCGCCCAACCTGCCGCCAACCTTCAGCTTCAGCATGTTGGGGCTCTGGATCACCTGAACCGTCGGATTGTCACTCACGCGGGTCGCCTCCTCATGGCGTTGCATATCCACACGCTAGAGCCGAGCGGTTAATAAGCGGTGAGATGGCGGTTTTTCCGCGACGTTCAGCCACAGGGGGAAGCGCCGTCATCCACACGCTGAAAGCGAGAAAAACGTCAATCGCCTCCGTGACTTGGCTAGCAAGCCCGCTAAGCTGTCCACGGACCTGGGAGGCTGCCGATGATCCTTTACCACTGCGCCGACGCCCGCTCGTTCCGGCCACTCTGGGCGCTTGAGGAACTGGGCCTGGCCTACGAACTGCGCATGCTGCCCTTCCCGCCACGGGTGTTCGCCAAGCCTTATCTGGCCGAGAACCCGCTAGGCACCATCCCGCTGTTTATCGACGGCGAAACGCGGATGACCGAGTCGGCCGCCATCGTCGAATACCTTTGCGCCCGGCACGGCGCGGGCGGCCTGGCCGTGGGAACGGACGAAGCGGGTTTCGGCGCCTATCTCAACGCTCTGCATTTCGGCGAGGCGACTCTGACCTTCCCCCAGACCTTGGTGCTGCGCTACCGCCGACTGGAACCCAAGGAACGCCGCCAGCCGCAGGTGGCCGACGACTACGCCAAGTGGTTCCTGGCCCGGCTGCGAGGCCTGGCGGCGCTTCTGGAAATGGGTGAGTTTGTCGCGGCCGGGCGGTTCACCGGCGGTGACATATCAGTGAGCTACGCGCTTCTGCTCGCCCAGACCTTGGGGCTGGCTGGCGAGTTTCCGCAGATCGTGACGGACTATTGGGAGCGTATGCAGGCGAGGCCCGGCTTCCAGTCAGCCAAGGCGGCCCAGGCGGCGGCCAGCGCCGGACAGGGGGTCGAGGCGCTGGACGTGGCGAAGCTCTAGGCGGCCCCTGTCGCAAGTCAGCAGAACGGCGTTATCCTTAGGGACCAAGCGTGAGTCGCCGCGTCGGGCTCCGATTCATCGCCAACACCCTTGCCGGAGCCCGCCATGGCCAGCCGCCGCTTCCTGTTGCTTCTTGTCCTGGTCACCGCCCTGATCGCGGCGCTGAGCGCGGTCAGCATGGCCTACTTCCGGGACTCCCAGATCGTGGTGTCCTTCTGGCCGGCCAACGCTCTGATCCTCGCCTTCCTGCTGCGCGGCTTCAAAGGCCGGACCGAGGCAGCCGCCGCGCTGGCGGTCAGTTTCGGCGTACTGGTCACCACCTCCGTGCTGTTCGGCCGCCCCGCCCTGGTCGCTGTGGGTTTTGCAATCGCCAACATGGTCGAAGTTTCCATCGCCGCCTGGGTGATGCGGGGGCAGGCCATGCCGCTGCGGGAGGAGAAGTCACTGGTGAGGCTGATCGTCGGTGGGGTGATCCTGGGGCCAGTCGCCTCCAGCCTGATCGCCGGCGTCGCCATCGGACTGAACCAGAATGAGCTCTTCAATCTGGCCGCCATCAAACAATGGCTGGTGGCCGACATGTTGGGCATGGCCGTGTTTGCCCCAGCCTTCCTTGCGGTGGTCTGGCGACCGCTACCCGAGCAGGTCGCCACCCGAGACCTCCTGCGCAATGTCGGTGTTCAGGCCCTGGTCGCCGCCGTCACCGCGCTGGCCTTTCTGCGAACCGACCTGCCGCTGCTGTTCGCCATTACGCCCTGCGTGATGCTGGCGGTGTGGACCGGGCGAGAGGCCGGCGGCGCCATGGCGGTCGCCATCACGACCGCTATCGCGGCGCTGATGTCGGCCCAGGGTTACGGCCCGATCGTCGCCATGGACCAACCCCAATTCACCGTGCTGGTGCTGCAGGCCTTCGTCGCCGGCCAGATCCTGGCCGTGCATCCGCTGGCGATGGCGCTCTCGCGTCTGGACGACTACGCCCGGCAGGCCCAGCGCCGCAGCGAAATGCGGGAGCGGCTGCTGGCCCATGTCAGCCACGAGATCCGTTCGCCGCTGGGTGGGGTGCTGGGCCTGACAGAACTGATGCAGAAGGGGGCGCTGGGCGAACTGACCGCCGGACAGCGCGAGGGCCTGGCCAACATCGCCCTCTGCGCCGCCGAGGTCGAGGGCCTGGCGGGCGACCTGCTGGACGACCTGGCCATCAACGCCGGCAGGCTGAGTTTGAAGCCCCGTCCCACCAGCCTGGCCGAAATCCTGACCCAGGCCCACACGGCGGCCCTGTTTCGCACGCGCGACTTCAAGCCCGACTACCGGATCGAGGCGATCGCCCCCGACCTGATGGTGCTGGCTGATCCGTCCCGGCTGAAGCAGATCCTGGTCAACCTGCTGGTCAACGCCGCCAAGTACGGCGGCCGGCCGCCGCGTATCGAGGTCAGCGTGGAGGCGTTCGGTGGGCGTGTCCGGGTGCTGGTGGCCGACAACGGGGCGGGCGTGCCGAGCGCTATGCGAGAGCGGTTGTTCCAGCCTTTCGAGCGCCTGGACGCGGCGGACGGCGACATTCAGGGGCACGGCATCGGCTTGGCCGTGGCGCGGCAGCTGGCGCGGCTGCAGGATGGCGATGTCGGGTTGCAGGACGGGCCCCTGGGCGGAGCGTGCTTCTATGTGGACCTGCCGCCAGTGGCGCGGCTCGCCGCGGCCTAGGCTGAGAACTGCTCCGCCAGCACCCGTTCCTCCAGGCTGCGCCCGGCGTCGAACAGCATCGTCAAGCTGATGCCCCGGTCTTCGCCGACATGGACCTCGACCACGTCGCGGACTTCGAAATTGTCAGCCACCGCGCTGACGGGCCGCTTGTCAGCTTCCAGCACTTCCAGCGTCACGCGGGCGGTGTGTGACAGCAACGCGCCGCGCCAGCGCCTGGGCCGGAACGCGCTGATCGGGGTCAGGGCCAGCACTCTGGAATCCAGCGGAATGATCGGACCGTGCGCCGACAGGTTATAAGCCGTCGAACCGGCCGGCGTCGCCACCATCAGCCCGTCGCAGATCAGTTCGGCCATGCGCACCTTGCCGTCGATACTGACCCGCAGCTTGGCGGTCTGGCGGGTCTGGCGCAGCAGTGAGACCTCGTTGATGGCCAGGGCCCGGTGCTGGCGACGGTGGCTGTCGATGGCGACCATGGCCAGGGGGTGGATGACGGCGCGCTCGGCCCCGTTGATCCGCTCCAGCAGGCCGTCCTCGGCGTATTCGTTCATCAGGAAGCCGACCGACCCGCGGTTCATACCGTAGATGGGTTTGCTGGCCCCCAGGTTCTCATGCAGCGTTTCAAGCATGAAGCCGTCGCCGCCCAGCGCGACCACCACCTGGGCCTCCTCATCGCCGACATCGCCATAACGCGCCATCAGCCGGACGCGGGCCTCCTGGGCCTCGGGACGGTCGCTGGCTTTGAAGGTCAGGCGGGAAATCGACGTTCGCTGCATGAAGGCTGAAAGGCCCTACGTCGCGGGGCTTGTCCAGCCCATGTTGCCAGCCCAACGCGCTAGAACGAATTGGCCGTCTGGCGAAACGCGGCGCCGGCGATGTCGGGGGCGTAGGGGCCGAAGGCGTTGGCGGCCTTGCGGGCGCCCTCGTCACCGCCGCCCGGATTGCCGTTGTTCAGCTCGCGCACGGTGTCGAGAATGGCGGGAAAGACGCTGCGGTCGATGCCGACGGCGGCGCAGGCCAGAGCTAGCAATTCGGGCCGGTCGCTGTCGATGGCCCGCTGAATGTGCTCGGCCTCGAAATGGCCTAGCGTCGCCAGCGCGAACACGAACAGCGGCAGGCGCCGCTCGCGCAGGGCGCGCAGCAGGTATCCCGGCCGAAGTTGACCAGCTTCAGCCAGTTTGGCGATCAGCCGTCGTTCCTGTTCAAGCTGTTCGGCATCGGTGTCGAGCCGGACCTCGCCGCGCTCGACGGCCGCATGAGCATCACGCACGGCGCTGGCCAGGGCCGCGTCCAGTTCGGTGGGGTCCAGCCGGAAGCGCGACACCAGGGCGGCGCGCAGCGACTGGCCGACCCAGACATAGAGTCTCTGGGCCAGGTCCGACGACAGGCGCGGGTGGCGGGCCAGCGGCGAGCGTAGGGCGGCCTGGCGGCGGGCGGTCTCAACCAGGCGGTTCATGCCGCTGGGGGAAATCTCGGCGGTGTCGTTGCAGGCCAGCGCGGTCAGCACCGCCGGCTCGTCCTGCTGCAGGATGGCCTCGACCACGGTGGCCGACAGGCTGCCCCGGCGGGCGACGGCGATCTGGTGTTCCAGGGTGGACTCGACCAGAAGGCGGATCAGGTCGTGGTCCTTGAGGACCGGGCTCTCGGCGATGACCGGACCGGCGATCTCGATCTCATCCAGGGCCAGAACGTTGACCAGGCCCGCGGGGGCCCATGAAACCGGAGCGATCTTTTCGGCAAGCCGGCGGCGGATGTCGCGTTCAGCCTCGGCGACCAGGCTCATGAACACGGCTTGCAGTAGGGCCTGAATTTGCGGAGCGCCCGTCAGTTCGGCCGGGTCAGCGTTGGCGCAGAGGTCAACCAGGGCATCGAGCAGATGCTCGCGGTCCTCCGGGGCCCTACTGCGGGCCAGGGCTTCCAACCTGATGGCTTCGGCAGCAATGCTCACAAACGTCTGGCCCGAATCCCTATCGCCCGACGATGATACTGCCCTAGTCTCGTGAAAACATACTTAAGCCTGGGAGCGCAATCCGCCCGAAGTGGACACCGGTTCGGCGGATGAATAGCGCTCCCAACTATTGACCGACGAGTTCGTTCATCTCACTCAGGTTTTGCCAAAATGAGTGAGATGAACGAACTCTAGGGGCGCGTTGAGGGAGCCGAAACCTATGGCCGAGCCGCTGATCCTGTCGCTTGACCAGGGCACCACCAGCACCCGCGCCATCGTCTTCGACGCCCGCGGCCACGAGCTGGCCAGCGCCAGCCGGCCCCTGCGCCAGTCCTATCCGGACGACGGCTGGGTCGAGCACGACGCCGAGGAGATCTGGACCGCCTGCGTGGCGGTGCTGCGCGAGGCCGTAAGCAAGGCCGGTGAGGGGACCATCGAGCGGGTGGCGGCGCTGGGCATCACCAACCAGCGCGAAACGGTAGTGATCTGGGACAAGGCGACGGGGCGGCCCATTCACGCCGCCATCGTCTGGCAGGACCGCCGCACGGCAAAGGTCTGCGAGCAGTTGGCCAGGAACGGGCACGAGAAGCGGGTCACCGAGCTGACCGGGCTGCTGCTGGATCCGTACTTCTCGGGGACCAAGATCGCCTGGCTGCTCGACAACGTGCCCGGCGCCCGACAACGCGCCGAGGCCGGCGAGCTGCTCTGCGGCACCATGGACACCTGGGTGATCTGGAAACTGACGGGAGGGGCGGTGCACGCCACTGACGCCACCAACGCCAGCCGCACCCTGCTGTTCGACATCGGCAAGCAGGCCTGGTCGCCGGAACTGCTGGACCTGATCGGGGTTCCGGCCGCGATCCTGCCGGAAGTAAAAGACTGCGCCGACGACTACGGCGTCATCGGCGCCGCACTGCTGGGCCGCGAAGTTCCGATCCGGGGCGTGGCGGGCGACCAGCAGGCGGCGCTGATGGGGCAGGGCTGCATTCACCCCGGTGAGATGAAGGCCACCTACGGCACCGGCTGCTTCATGTTGCTCAATACCGGTGAGACCCAGCCGCTGTCCCGGGCCAGGCTCCTCACCACAGTGGCGGCGCGGCTGAACGGCAAGACGACCTACGCCCTGGAGGGCTCGATCTTCGTAGCGGGCGCCGCCATCCAGTGGCTGGGCGAGGGCCTGGGTCTGCACGGCGGCCCGCGAGGGGCCGAGGCTCTGGCCAAGACGGCCAAGCCGGACAGTGGTGTGGTCGTGGTGCCGGCCTTCACGGGCCTGGGGGCCCCCTGGTGGGACGCCAATGCGCGCGGCGGCATCTTCGGCCTGACGCGGGACGCCGGCTTGGCGGAGATCGCCGCCGCCACTTTCGATTCCTGCGCGCTGCAGACCCGCGACCTGATCGAAGCCATGCGCGCCGACGCCCCGGACTCATTCGGTGCGTCAGCCGAGCTGCGCATCGACGGCGGCATGTCGCAAAGCCAGTGGTTCAGCCAGCGCTTGGCCGACCTGACCGACATTCCGGTTTGTCGGGCCAGCTACCAGGAGACCACGGCCCTGGGCGCGGCGCTGTTCGCGGGGATCGGGGCGGGGGTCTATTCCAGCGCCGAGGACGCCGCCGGGTCTCGGCCTGAAGGCGAACTGCTGACGCCGAGCGCCGACAAGCATGCGCGCGAGCGGGCCTATGCGCGATGGCTGGATGCGGTGCCGAGGGTGCGGGGGTAGGGCAAAGTAAATCCTCCCCCGAGGGGGAGGATTTCAAGTTACCTGAACAACCCAAGCAATGACGACGACGACTGATTGGCGATGCTGAGCGCCTGGACGCCCAGTTGGCGCTTGGTCTGCAGGGCCTGCAGCTTGGCGCTTTCGCGGGCCAGGTCCGCGTCAACCAGGTTGCCGACCCCGGCGTCGAGGCTGTCCTGCAGCTTGCCGATGAAGCCCAGGTGAGAATCCAGCGCCTTGCTGCCGGTGCCCAGCTTGGCCATCGCGGCGCCGACATTGGAGATCGAGGTGGTGATCGTGGCGATCATCGCCGAGGCGGTGGTGACCGTGCCGATGGTGCCCGTCGCCGAAACCGTCACATTCGCGCCGCCCAGGGCCAGCGATTGCGCCGCGACCGTGATCTTCGAGGTGCCGTCGGCATTGGCCAGGGCGGTCACCGTGGCGCCGCCCGACTTGATCATGTTGGTGCCGTTGAAGTCGGCGTTGGAGACGGCCTTGCCGATCTGGTCGCGCAGGGCCTTGAAGTCCTCATTGAGGGCCGAGCGACTGGAGCTGTCCAGCGAGGCGTCGGAGGCGGCCAGCGCCTTTTCCTTCATCGAGGTCAGCAGGTCCGAGACCGACTCGCCCGCCGCCACCGCCACGTCGATCGTCGACTGGCCGCGCATCAGCGAGTCCTTGACGGCGTTCAGGGCCTGGGACGTCGAGTGCTGGCTCTGGGCGATGGCCCAGACCGCGCCGTTGTCCTTCGCGCTGCTGACCTTCTTGCCGGTGTTGATGCGGCTCTGCGTGACGTCCAGTTCTTTGGAAGTCACGTTCAGGTTCTGCAACGCAACCATCGCGCCAACATTGGTATTGATACTGTTGACGGCCATGTGAGCCCCCGTTCTCAGGTTATGCTCGCCGTTTTGGCGGGCGTATTCATACGTCGGTAGGATTTACAGCCGACTAGAGCATCATAGGAGAACAGTGTTATCAAATAGTATGCGCAAAATGAGTAGAGTTATTAAGCCTCAGGTCAGATTTACTTTCGATTCAAGAGTCTAGAGATTCCATGAATCTCATACTTTCTTTACCGTCCTGGAGCGCCCGGCCATGGAGGCTGCGCTTGACGCCTCGGGCCCCAGGCGCGACCCTAAGGAAACGGCGTGACGCGCCGAGGGATCGGGAAGGAAATCACCATGGCCGACGGCAATATGGCAGGCGTGGGTTCGCTCAAGGGCAAGGTCAGCGCCGAGGAATGGCAGGCGCGGGTCGATCTGGCGGCGCTCTATCGGCTGGTGGCGCTGCACGGTTGGGACGACATGATCTTCACCCACATCTCGGCCCGCATCCCTGGGCCCGAGCATCACTTCCTGATCAATCCCTACGGCCAGTTCTTCGGCGAGATCACCGCCTCCTCGCTGGTCAAGATCGACCTCGACGGCAAGATCCTGCAGGACACGCCCTACTTCATCAATCCGGCGGGCTTCACCATCCACTCGGCGGTTCACGCCGCGCGGGAAGACGCTAAGTTCGTCATGCACCTTCATTCCGACCAGGGCGTGGCCGTGGCGGCGCAGAAGGACGGCCTGCTGCCGCTCAGCCAACATGCGCTGATCGTGCTGCCGCAACTGGCCTATCACGACTATGAAGGCATCGCCCTGAACCTGGACGAGCGCGAGCGGCTGGTCGCCGACCTGGGTGACAAGACCCTGATGCTGCTGAAGAACCACGGCACCCTGTCGGTCGGCTCGTCCGCGGCGGCGTGCTGGATCGGCATGTTCTACCTTGAGCGCGCCTGCAAGCAGCAGGTCATGGCCCTCTCGGCCGGCCGCGACGGCGTGCTGCATGCGCCGGAGTCCGCTCAGGCTGAAGTGCGCGGCCAGATGGGCGGCGGCATGGGCATGATCGGCGGCCTGGCCTGGCCCGGCTGCCTGCGCTCGCTGGACAAGGCGCTGCCCGGCTACGACGCTTAAAGGGCCGTTTTATCGGCGAGCTGCAGCACTCCTGGTTGCGGCTCGCGTTGTATCCCGTAAAAAATACATACGAATTAGTCCACTCCCCCAGACTTGAGCGAGCGGGTACGCGGGAACCCTGTCGCCGGAGCTCTGTTCGGCGAAATGGGGGATTCTTCGCATGGCTACGATCAATGGCACTCCTGGCGCTGACCCTGCGCTTAACGGCGGCAGTGGTGACGACGTCATCAATGGCCTGGGCGGCAACGACAAGATCGATGGCGGCGCGGGTAACGACACGATCGATGGCGGCGCAGGGGACGACATCATCAAGGGCGGTGACGGCGACGACACCATCACCGGCGGGTTGGGTAACGACAATATCGTCGGCGGGGCCGGCAAGGACACGGCGGTCTACACCACCGCCATCGCCGCCGCCTCGACCGGCGCGGCGCCGATCGGGACCTGGAGCGGCGCGCTCCTGACCCTGGTCACAAGCGGCGACGGCACGGACATCGTCAACCAGGTTGAGACCCTGCGGTTCAACGGCATGGATTTCGCCGTTACCGGCTACAACAAGGACGGCCCATACAACGTCGTCGCCAACCTCGGCGCCGACAAGGTCAAGGCCGGGGATGATGGCCTGAAGGTCAGCGGCAACGTGCTGGCCAACGACTATGACGTCGACTCCAAGCTGGCGGTGACCGGCCTGCGGAACGACGGCAAGCCCTTGCCGCCGTCGATGCCGGTCGATGATCCCAAGGCGATCGCCGGCCAGGTCGGCTTCAAGATCGCCGGGCAGTACGGCTTTCTGACCCTCAATGCGGACGGGTCCTACATCTACCAGGCCTACGGTAAGGGGACCGGTCTCGATCACTTCCAGTACAGCGTCACCGACGGCGGCGTGACCCGTTGGGTCAACCTCGACATCGACGTCTCACACGTGAACCACGCTCCGGACACCGGCAACTTCTCTGCCTCGGGCGATGAGGACGCCACCATCTCGGGCCAGGTGTTCGCCAAGGACAGGGACGGCGACACCCTGACCTTCAGCCAGTCGGGTTCGGGCCCGGCGCACGGCTCGCTCAGCTTCCACAGCGATGGGACCTATACCTACACGCCCGCCGCCAACTATCACGGCTCCGACGGCTTCGACTTCAGCGTCAGCGACGGCCATGGCGGAACGGCCACCGGCCATGTCGCCATCAACGTCAATTCGGTGAACGACGCCCCGACCGCCAGCGGCGGCGCCAACAGCGGCGATGAGGACACCAACATCAGCGGCCAGGTCTCCGGCTTCGATGTCGACGATGACAAGCTGGGCTTCCACGTCGTCTCGGGTCCTAGCCACGGCTCGCTCGATTTCCACATCGACGGCAGCTACACCTATACCCCTGAGGCCAACTTCAACGGCTCCGACAGCTTCACCTTCGCCAGCAACGACGGGACGGTGGATTCCGCGCCGGCCACGATCGATCTGACGGTCAACCCGGTGAACGACGCGCCTACCGCCAGTGGCGGCGAGAACAGCGGCGACGAAGACACCACCATCACCGGCCATGTGGCGGGCGGCGATGTCGACGACGATCCGCTGACCTTCACCCTGGTCAGCGGCCCGCAGCACGGCTCGCTCGATTTCCACAGCGACGGGACCTACAGCTACACGCCCGCCGCCGACTACAACGGCTCCGACAGCTTCACCTTCAAGGCCAATGACGGAACGGCCGATTCCGACCCCGCGACCGTCAGTCTGACCGTCAATCCGGTCAACGACGCCCCGGTGATCGACGAGGATACGCCGGTGGCGACCGCAGGCGGCGGCGCGTTTGACCTGGCGGTTGATCGGGTGAGCTTCACGGTGATCGGCCATGTCGGCCCGCTCGACGGGACGCAGGCTGAAGGCGACAACACCCTGGGCGGCTTCCTATATGGCGACGGCAACGCCACGCTGCAGCAGGCGGCGGACTATTCGCACTTCTCGACCGACTACATCGCTGGTCTTGGCGATTTCATTGGCGCGACGATCGTGCAGTTCAATTTCGACACCGATGGTTACAGCTACGTCTTAGGCAACGCCTCGTTCACGGCGTCCTCGCCGGGCTCGCACGACAGGTTACTTCTCTATTTTGCCAACCCGGACGGAACGCCCAACCCGTTGGACATGAGTGTCTACCATGTTGGAAGCTTCTCCAACCAAGCGTTTATCGAAGACGGAAGGACCGGCGTCATTACGATCACCGCGGTGCTGCTGGACTATGCCGGCGACGCCGGCGCCAGCACGGCGGGCTTCTTCGATCTGATTCTGAGTGGTTACCCCACGCCGCTCTCGTCGGGCGTCGCCATGGCGACCAGCCCGGTCGAGGACACCGCCTTCAGCGGCCGATTCCACGCCCATGACGTCGATGGCGATGTGCTGACCTTTAGCCTGGTCGCTGGCCACGGCCCCGCTCATGGGCAGGCCGTCGTCAATGCCGACGGCAGCTTCACCTACACGCCGGACGCCGACTACAGCGGCTCCGACAGTTTCCAGTACCAGGTCAGCGATGGCCATGGCGGGACCGATACGGCGACCTACAGCTTCACCGTCGCGGCGGTGAACGACCTGCCCGTGGCGGCCGACGCCTCGGCCTCGGCCCCGGAAGACACCGTCATCACCGGCTCGGTGCACGCCACCGATGTGGACGGCGACACCCTGACCTACAGTGTCAACAGCCTGCCAAGCCACGGCTCGCTGACCCTGCACAGCGACGGGACCTATACCTACACGCCGGACGCCAACTACTTCGGCCCCGACAGCTTTGAGTTCATCGCCAATGACGGCCACGGCGATTCCAACGTCGGCACGATAACGCTGGACATCAATCCGTCGGTGAATGACGCCCCGGTGGCGGCCGACGGCTCGGCGGCCACCAATGAGGACACCACCGTCACCGGCTCGGTGCACGCCACCGACGCTGACAGCGATCCCCTCAACTACACGGTGGCTTCCGGTCCGACGCACGGCTCGCTGAGCTTCCACAGCGACGGGACCTATAGCTACACCCCGAACGCCGACTTCCATGGCGCAGACGGCTTCGACTTCCAGGTCAGCGACGGCAACGGCGGGACCGATACCGGTCACGTTTCGATCGATGTCGCCTCGGTGAACGATGCGCCAGTGGCGTCAAACGATAAGGCCAGCGGCGACGAAGACACCACCATCACCGGCTCGGCGCACGCGACGGACGCCGACAACGACACGCTGACCTACAGCCTGGTCAACGGCCCGACCCACGGCTCGCTGAGCTTCCACCCCGACGGGACCTACAGCTACACGCCCGCCGCCGACTACAACGGCTCCGACAGCTTCACCTTCAAGGCCAACGACGGGACGGTCGATTCCAACACCGCGACGGTCAATCTCAACGTCAACTCGGTCAACGACGCCCCGGTGATCGACGAGGACATCCCGGTGGCGACGGGCGGCGGCGTTTTCGCCGCGAGCATTCCGGGCGTAACCTTGACGGTGATTGGTCATGTGGGGCCGCTGGAAGGGCCGGTCAATGCGTACAATTGGGGCGCCGTCTTCACCGACATGAGCCAGGCCGGCATCCTCTACGGCGACGGCAATGCGACCTTGCAGCAGGCCGCCGACTATTCGGGCTTTTCCACGGGCTACATCCAGGGTTTCGGAGACTTCCTGGGCGCGACGATCGTCAAGATCGATTTCCTGATCCCCCCGGGCAGTGACGTCGTGGGCCTGGAGTTCGACTACGACTTCCTGGTCTCGTCGCCGGGATCCCATGACCGGGTTCTGGCCAAATGGGGCCACTACGATCAGCATATCGACGGCGCCGACTATTTCGGCGTGGGCAAATCTTTTGTTCAATTTGGTAACAAGGAATTCGACGGCGCCCCTGGGGACCATATCTCGCTCACCCTGGTTGTTCTGGATTATGCAGGCGACGCCGGGGCCAGCCAGGTCAACGCCTACAACATCCACCTCGTTACCACTTCGACGGTCAGTACATGGTTCAAGGTCACTGACCCGCTACACGTGTCGGGCTCCGGCGCCCCGCCGGCCCCTGTCGAAGACACGCCCTTCAAAGGCCAGTTCCACGCCCATGACGTCGATGGCGACGTGCTGACCTTCAGCCTGGTCGACGGACACGGCCCGGCTCACGGTCATGCCACGGTAAACTCGGACGGCAGCTTCACCTACACGCCGGACGCCAACTACAACGGTTCCGACAGCTTCCAGTACCAAGTCAGCGACGGCCACGGCGGGACCGACACGGCGACCTACAGCTTCAAGGTCGCGGCGGTGAATGACGCCCCGGTCGCCAGCGGCGCGTCGGCCAGCGGCGATGAAGACACCACCATCACCGGCTCGGCGCACGCCACCGACGCCGACAACGACAAGCTGACCTACAGCCTGGTCAACGGCCCGGCCCATGGTTCGCTGACGTTCAACAGCGACGGGACCTACAGCTACACGCCCGTCGCCAACTATCACGGTGGCGACAGCTTCACCTTCAAGGCCAATGACGGGACGGTCGATTCCAACACCGCGACCATCAATATCGCTGTCGCCTCGGTCAACGACGCGCCGAACCTTGGCAAGGTCAGCTTCAACGGGTCCGGTTCAACGATCGACGAGGACACCACCCTCAGCGGTACACTGCACGCCCGGGACGCGGATGGCGACACCTTGGCGTTCAGCCTGACCGACACGGGCGCCCCGGCGCACGGCACGGTGGATATCGATCCGGAGACCGGTGCGTTCACCTACACGCCTGAGGCCAACTACAATGGCTCCGACAGCTTCACCTACCAGGTCAGCGACGGGAATGGCGGGGTCGTCACTGACACGGTGGCGATCGATGTCACCCCGGTAAACGACGCGCCCGTCACCGAGGACGCCAAGTTCGACGGCCCGGAAAATCAGATCATCTCGGGCTCGGTCTCGGCGACCGACGCGGATGGCGACTCCCTGATCTTCAGCGTGGGCGACGCCGTGAAAGTCCCATCGGGAGCCGGTGGCCTTCTCACCACCGTCGAGCACGGCAAGCTCGACTTCCACAGCGACGGGACCTTCACCTACAGCCCGGACCACGGCTTCTTCGGCGTGGATGGCTTCGACTTCTTTGTCGATGACGGGCATGGCGGCGAGACCTCCGGCCACGTCACGCTGAACGTCACCGAGCACAACATCCCGCCGGTCGCCTCCGGCGCCAGCGCGACCCTGGACGAGGACACCACCCTCAGCGGCCATGTCACCGCCACCGACGCCGATGGCGACAAGCTGGGCTTCAAGGTTGTGAGTGGTCCGCAGCACGGCTCGCTGAGCTTCAATGTGGACGGGACCTACGTCTACACGCCGGAAGCCAACTACAACGGCTCCGATAGCTTCACCTTCTTCGCCTACGACGGCCGAGATGAATCGGAAACCGAAACGGTCAATCTGACCGTCACTCCGGTCAACGATGCGCCGGACATCCTCCAACCCAGGGCCCTGAGAGGCGACGAGGACCATGGCTTCAAGGGGCAGGCGCTCGCCAAGGATCGCGAGGGCGACAAGCTCAGCTTCGAGCTGGTCGACAAGCCGATCCCCGGCCTGACCTTCAACAAGGATGGGACCTGGACCTTCGATCCGACGGTCAACAAGGATCTCCAGGCGCTGGACTACAACCAGACAGGCTCGATCAGCTTCAGCTACCGCGCCTATGACGGCCATGACTACTCGCAGATCGTCACCCAGTTCCTGTCGATCCAGGGCGTGAACGAGGAGCTCACGGGCGGCACTGCCGGCAAGGACAACCTCACCGGAACAGGCGTCGGCGACTACATCAACGTTTTGGGCGGTGACGACACTGTCCACGCTGGTGGTGGGGCCGACCAGGTCTATGGCGGCGACGGCAATGACAAGCTGTACGGCGGCGATGGCGACGACGACATGCATGGCGATGGAGGGAACGACACCGTCAACGGCGAGGCCGGCAACGACACGCTGGTCGGCAATGCGGGCGCCGACACCATGGATGGCGGCGACGGCGACGACGATGTGCGCGGCGGCGACGACAACGACGTGGTCAAGGGCGGGGCCGGAAACGACCACGTCTATGGCGACGCCGGCGCCGACGACGTCCAGGGCGGCATCGGCGACGACTGGGTCTATGGCGGGGCCGGCGCCGACCGTCTCAGCGGCGGGGCAGGGGCCGATCACTTCGTCTTCGTGGACGGCGACCTGGGCTCGACCCTGGCGACCAGCGACACCATCACCGACTTCAAGACGGTGCAGGGCGACGTCCTGGACTTCTCGGGGATCGACGCCAACACCACGCTGGGCGGCGACCAGGGCTTCTCGATCGTGGGCAGCTTCGGCCACCACGCCGGCGAGATGACCATGGCCTACAACGCCGGTATCAACGCTACGGTGATCTCCATGGACACCAATGGCGACGGTGTCGCCGACTATGTGCTGCAGCTGACCGGCGCCGTCACCTCGACGGCCGGCTGGGTTCTGTAGCGCCCATCGACAAGGCCCCTCCCGGTCCGGCGGCGGATCGGGAGGGCGTCCATTTCCGCGACGAAATAGCATGTCTTGTTTCCGTCACTGGACGGCGGCAATTGGTCGCGGCATATGGTCAGTAAACCTTGTTTATGCGCCGGCTTTGACGGCGCCCGGAGCCGCTTTTGATCCGCCGGCACTTCTTCCTGGCAGCCGCCGCCGCCTTCCTCGTCCTGCTGTTCATCCTGGGGGGGCTCAAGCTGGCCACCGGCGGGAAGAAGCCGGGCGCCGCCGCGGGCGGAGCAGGCGGGCGCGCCGCCGTGGTCAAGGTGGTGACCGCCGAAACCCGGCCCTTCGCTGACCGTATCGAGGTGCTGGGCGTGGCCAAGGGCCGCCAGTCGGTGACCATTACGTCCGACACCACTGAACTGGTCACGGCCGTCCATTTTCGTGACGGTCAGGCGGTCCGCGCCGGCCAGATTCTGGTTGATCTGAAGGCCAACGAACAGGACGCCGGCGTCGCTCAGGCAGCCGCCCAGGAGGCCCAGGCTGAGCGCGACTATGATCGCTGGAAGACCCTGGCCGACCGTGGCATCGCACCCAGAGCCACTGCTGAACAATATCTGGCCGCGTTGCAGTCAGCCCGCGCCGCCACCGCCGCCGCTCGCGCCCGCAAGCTGGACCGGGTGATCCGAGCGCCGTTTGCCGGGGTGGTGGGTCTCTCCGACATCTCGCCCGGAAGTCTGGTCAATCCGGGCTCAGCCATCGTCTCGCTGGACGACCTGGCGGTAATTCGCGTCGATTTCGACGTCCAGGACCGTTACCTCCCCATGCTGGCCGTCGGCACGCCGATCCAGGCCAGTCCGGACGCCCTGACAGGTCAGCGCTTCTCCGGCCGGATCGCCCAGATCGACACCCGGGTGAACACCGCCACTCGCGCGATCAAGGCCCGGGCCGAGTTTCCCAATGGCGACGGCCGCATCCGGCCGGGCATGTTGATGAAGGTCTCGATCGATCATGGCGCGCGCCAGGCGGTCTCGGTGCCGGAAACGGCGGTCGCCTATGAGGGGGACGAAGCCTATGTCTTCGTGCTGGTCAGCCAGGGCGGCAAGATCAAGGCCCAGAAGCGCATTGTGACCATTGGCGCCAGCCAGGACGGCTGGGTCGAGGTCCAGCAGGGCCTTCGCATCGGCGACAAGGTGGTCGGCGACGGCCTTAACCGCATCCAGGATGGCCAGGCGGTGAAGCCGGCCGGCGGCAAGCCAGGCCAGGGCGGCCCCACGAAGCGCGGCGCCTGATGCTGTCCGACATCTCAGTAAAGCGTCCGGTGTTCGCCGCCGTCGCGGCGATCATCCTCTGCGTCATCGGACTGGCGGCCTTCTTCAGCCTGCCGATCCGCGAGCTGCCCAATGTCGATCCGCCCGTCGTTTCCGTTTCGACCAACTATCGCGGCGCTTCCGCCGAGGTCATCGAGGAGCGCATCACCCAGGTGATCGAGCGCCAGGTCTCGGGCATCCAGGGCATCGACCGGGTCAACTCCTCCAGCCGCGACGGCGTCTCGCGGATCAACATCACCTTCCGCCTGGACCGCAATCTGGACTCGGCCGCCAACGACGTGCGCGACGCTGTCAGCCGCGTGACCGCCCAGCTGCCCGACCAGGCTGACCCGCCGCAGATCGCCAAGGCGACGGCCGACTCCTCGCCCATCCTGTTCCTGAACCTTACCTCCACGACCCTCAACCAGCTCGAGCTGGCCGACTATGCCGACCGCTATCTGGTGGAACGGCTGTCGACCATCGACGGGGTGGCGACCGTGGGGCTGGCCGGGGCGCCGCTCTATTCGATGCGCATCTGGCTGGATTCCGACGCCATGGCGGCGCGCGGCCTGACCGTTGATGACGTCGAGTCGGCGCTGAACAGCCAGAACCTGGAACTGCCGGCCGGCGCTCTGGAAGGCGTCAGCAAGGACTTCACCATCCGCGTGCGCCGCGGCTATGCCAAGCCCGAAGAGTTCGCCCAGCTGCCCGTGCGGCCGGCGGCGAGCGCCAGCACGGCCACGCCCACCGCCGCCCAGGTCGCGTCCGGCGGCTCCAACATCACTTCCTCGGGCAATGCCGCAGCCACGGCCACCGGCGCGGCCGGGGCCGACAGCTATGTCACCCGCCTGGGAGACATTGCCCGTATCGAGGAGGGGCCGGACGAGTACCGCCGCACCTTCCGCTCCAACGGCCTGCAGCAGGTCGGCCTGGCCCTGACCCGCCAGTCCCAAGCCAACGACCTGGCCATCGCCAAGGCGGTGCGCAAGGAGGTCGACACCGTCAACCAGACCCTGCCGGCCGGCACCAAGCTGGTGGTGGCGGTCGACTATTCGATCTTCACCGCCGAAGCGATCCGCGAGGTGTGGATCACCATGGCCCTGTCGGTCTTCCTGGTCGCCCTGGTCAATTTCATCTTCCTGGGCAGCTGGCGCTCGGCGCTGATCCCGTCGTTGGTCGCCCCGATCTGCATCCTGTCGACCTTCATCATCATGGCTCCGCTGGGCTTTTCGCTGAACCTTCTGACCCTGCTGGCCCTGGTGCTGGCCGTGGGGCTGGTGGTCGATGACGCCATCGTCGTGGTCGAAAACATCCAGAGACGGGTGGACGAAGGCGAGCCAGCGCCCGTCGCCGCCATGCGCGGGGCCCGGCAGGTGTTCTTCGCCGTGGTCGCCACGACCATCGTGCTGATCAGCGTCTTCGCGCCGCTGATGTTCCTACCCGGCTACATCGGCCGCCTGTTCGTGGAACTGGCCGCCGCCATCGCCGCCGCCGTCGCGTTTTCGGCCCTCCTGGCCCTCAGTCTCTCACCGATGCTGGCGTCCAAGCTGCTGCGTCCCGCCGCCAATTCCGGCTGGCTGGCGCGCAATGTCGACAACGCCGTCAACAAGCTGCGCAACAGCTATCGCAATTCTCTGGACATGCTGCTGGGCAGCGCGGTCTGGACATGGGTGACCGCCGGGGTGGTGGTGGTGCTGGCCCTGGCGGCGTTCGGCCTGTTCACGCTGCTGCCGCACGAACTGGTCCCGCAGGAGGATCGCGGCCGGGTCGACATCTCGATCAATGGGCCGGAAGGCGCGGGATATCAGGAGACCCTGAAATCAGCCCTGCTCGTCGAAAAGGAAGAGGCCCGCTACTACAAAGAGGGTCAGGCCGACCGCTATGTGCTGGGCGTCCCGCGCTTCGGCCAGACCCAGTTCAACACCGGCAATGGCGTGCTGGTGCTCAAGGATTGGGGCAAGCGGACCAAGACCGCCGACCAGATCGCCGACGAGCTAAACAAGTCTCTCTCCAAGATTACCGGCGTCCGCGCCATCGCCAGCGTGCGCGGCGCCTTTCAGCGCGGCGGCGGTGGTGGCGGGGGCGGGGGCACCAATGTCGACATGATCGCGCTGGGCAACGACTACGCCGAGATTGCCAGCTTCCTGCAGCCCATCCTGGACGACGCCCAGAACAACCCGGGCTTCTCGCGACCGCGCCTGGACTATGAGCCGACCGCGCCCCGCCTGTCGGTCGATATCAACCGCGACAAGGCCGCCTCACTGGGCATTTCGGCCCAGGCTATCGGCCGGGCGCTGGAGACCATGTTCGGCTCGCGCAAGGTGACGACCTACATCAAGAACGGCCAGGAATACGACGTCATCCTGCAGACCGACCTGGCCAAGCGGCGGACGGTCGAGGATCTGGACAACCTCTATGTCCGCACGGGCACGGGCCAGTTGGTGCCGTTGTCGGCGGTGGTGACTACTCAGCTGCGCGGCGACACCCCAGACCGTCCACGCGTCGACCGCCTCCGGTCCGTCACTCTCACCACCCAGCTCTCGCCCGGCTACACCGTGGCCGATGCGGTCAAGTTCCTGCAGGGCGAGATCGCCAAGAACCCCACCTCGGCCGTGTCGATTGAGTGGGGCGGCCAGGCCAAGGATTATCTGGAAGCCTCGGGCGCCGTTGGTCTGGCGTTTGGCCTGGCGCTACTGCTGGTCTTCCTGGTGCTGGCAGCGCAGTTCGAGAGCTGGATCCACCCGGCGGTGATCATGCTGACCGTGCCGTTGGCGGCGCTGGGGGGGCTGTTCGGCCTGTTGCTCGGCGGCTCGACCATCAACACCTACAGCCAGATTGGCCTGGTGATCCTGATCGGGGTCGCGGCCAAGAACGGTATCCTGATCGTCGAGTTCGCCAACCAGCTGCGTGACCAGGGCCGCTCGATCCATGACGCGGTGATCGAGGCGGCGGCCCTGCGTCTGCGGCCGATCATCATGACCTCGATCTCGGCGGCCATGGGCTCGCTGCCGCTGATCCTGTGGGAGGGCGCCGGCTCGGCCAGCCGCAAGACCATTGGCGATGTGATCTTCTTCGGGGCGATCTTCTCGACCCTGCTGACCCTGTTCGTGGTGCCGGTCTTCTACAACCTGCTGGCCCGGTTCACGAAGTCGCCGGAATGGACCGCCAACAAAATCCGTGAGTTCGAGCGGGACGAAGTGGCCGAAGGCGAGCCGAAGCCGGCCTAGCGCCGCCTTACCCTTCGTCGATGCTGATCACCCGGCGAATGTCGTCGCCCAGCAGGCCGACGGCCGAGGGGTTGCGCACGCCGGGCAGGGCCACGACGTCGAACAGCTCTTTCACCACGCCTTCGATCCGCACCCACTCGACCGTGTCGCCGCTGACCGTATCGATGACCAGCAGGCCGCAGCGGGCCGTAGCGTCGCGGCTGGCCAGGGCGGCATCTAGCGGCAGGCCTTGGAAGGTGCGGTTCTCGCGCGCCATCGACAGCCCGACGATGGCGAACCGGCCGATGAAGGTCAGGCCGCGCGCATAGCCCGGGCAGAAGGCTACGGGATGGAATTTACCGTCCTCGACGAAGCCAAGCTCGCCGGCCCCGGAATTGAGCAGCCACAGCTTGCCATCATGCAGGCGGGGCGAATGGGGCATGGAAAGCCCGTCGACCACCACCTCGTCGGTATTGACGTCCATCACCTGTCCACCATCGGTGCGCCGATCGCGCCAGCCGTCGGCGACGTCAGAACGTGAAACCATGGTCACAAAGCGGGGCCGGCCGTTCTCCATGGCCATGCCGTTCATGTGGCAACGGTCTTCCGGCGCCAGCTTGGAAATGAACGGCGGCTTCCAGAGCGGCTTGAAGCTGTGATCGTCGCTGACCGTGGCCAGGCAGGAGAACAGAGTGTTGACGAAGACAATCCGGCCTTCCGCGTCAAAACTGACGTCATGGGCGTCCACATCGCCGGTGAACCACGAAACGCGCGGGGCGAAGATAGCGTCGTTGGGCCCACCGCTTTGGCCCGGCGGAATGACATTGTCGAAGCGATAGATTTGGTAGTGCGTGGCCAAGGCCAAGGTGCGGGCATCTGACGTGGCGGCCAAGCCCATGCAGCGGGCGAAGGTGCGCTCAAAGATCGCGATCCGGCCCGGCTCCTTCATCCCGATGAAGAACAGCTTTCCCGCTTGATACGTGGTGAAGGCCAGGCTCGAGCCGGTTCCCGCCAGCCAGTCGGGAAATCCCCGCGAAGTGGTCAGGGCGAAAGCTTCCTGCGGCGCGGCCGGCTGGACAACGGGGTCTGTTGAAGTGTCGCTCATAAAAGGGTTCTGGCATGGCCCGCGCGCACTGGCGAGGCTACAGGTGGCTCAATATCAGGGATTTAGGGGCTCGTCAGTCGGCACCGGCGTAGGCGTTAGCCCTGCCAACCGCCGCACTGCCTCCTTGATCACCGAACGCCGACCGTCAGAGATATAGCTGCGGGCAGCCCGCTCGATGCCCCGCGACAGGGCGTCATCGCCAAATACGGCGCGCAGATAGTCCAGCTCGCTCAACACCGCCGCCTCGAACCTCTGACGGCGGGGCGTCTGAAACGCGGCTAGTCGGAACGGGCCAAACTTAAACATAACACTCTCGTTTCGCATTCATGACGCCACGCCGGCCCCCCTTAACGCGCCGCTCCCGGCGTGGCTGCGGCGAGCGGACAATGCCTATGAGCAAGGGGCAGGGGGAGTGGACTTTTTTGATGGTACTTTGACGCGTTGCGGTGTGAAATTCGCGATATGGGGGAGTGCTCTAGTCGCTTTCCCACCTTCGCGCTCTGGCCTAGAAGGGTGGGCAGGTTTGCCCCTTTTCCCGCAAGAGACGCACATGGATGACGCCGGTTTCGCCGTTCAGGGCAATGACATCGCTCTGTTGCGGCGTCTTGAGGAACGCATCCTCTGGCTGGCCAGCTGGACGATCCACAACGCCAACCACCTGCGCGAAAGCCGAGACGGCCTGAAGGTCGGTGGTCACCAGGCGTCCTGCGCCTCAATGACCACCCTGATGACGGCCCTCTATTTCCGCGCTCTACGGCCTCAGGATCGGGTTGCGGTCAAGCCGCACGCCAGTCCGGTGTTCCACGCCATCCAGCACCTGTTCGGTCGTCAGGAGATCGACCAGCTGCAGCGATTCCGCAGTCTGGGTGGGGCGCAGTCCTACCCCTCGCGCACCAAGGACAAGGACGACGTCGATTTCTCGACGGGTTCGGTCGGGCTGGGCGTCGCCATGACCGCTTTCGCAAGCCTCGCTCAGGATTATCTGGCCGCGCGCGGGGCGGTGAAACCGGACGCCATGGGCCGGATGATCTCGCTGCTGGGCGATGCCGAGCTGGACGAGGGCAACATCTACGAATGCCTGATCGAGGCCTGCAAGCACGACCTCAGGAACACCTGGTGGATCGTCGACTACAACCGCCAGAGCCTGGACGCGACCACCTCGGACCGCATGTTCACCCGCTACGGTGAAATCTTCGAGGCCGCCGGATGGCAGGTCGAGACCCTCAAATGGTCAAAGCGCCAGTTGGCCGCCTTCGCCAGGCCAGGCGGCGAAGCGCTGCGGCAGTGGATCGAGACAGCCCCGAACGACCTCTATGCGGCTTTGACCTACCAGGGCGGCAAGGCCTGGCGTGAGCGACTCGGCGCGGACCTGGCCAAGGACAATGCCGCCCTCAAGCTGATCGCCGCCCTCTCGGACGACGATCTGGCCCTGACCATGACCGAGCTGGGCGGCCACTGCCTGGAGACCATCCTGGAGGCTTTCGAGCGGGCGGCCGAGGACGACGCCCCGCGCCTGTTCATCGCTTACACCGTCAAGGGCTGGCGCCTGCCGTTCCAGGGCCACAAGGACAACCATTCGGGCCTGATGACTCCCACCCAGATCGCCGAACTGCGCGGCCGGCTGGGTGTGGTGGAGGGGCAGGAGTGGGACGTCTTCTCCGGCCTCGGCGACAACGAGCGCGCCGCCCTGCGCCACACCGTCGATACTGCTCCGTTCGCCGCGCGCAACGACGGCCACAGGACCTCCGTGACCATTCCCACGCCCACTGCCGACACGCTGCTGAAGGCCGTCGAGGGCGGCGGCGAGCAGTCGACACAGGCGGCGTTCGGCAAGGTGATGTTCGAGATCGCCAAGACCGCCGACGACTTCTCCGGCCGGGTGGTGACCACCTCGCCCGACGTCACCGTCTCGACCAACCTGGGCGGCTTCGTGAATCGCCGCGGCGTGTTCCACCGCCGGGCTCACGAAGACGTCTTCAAGAACCGCCGCATTCCCTCGGCACAGGTCTGGGCGATGGCCGAGACCGGCCAACACATCGAGCTGGGCATCGCCGAGAACAACCTGTTTATCGCCTTGGCGGCGCTGGGTCTGACCGCCCCGCTGTTCGGCGAGCGGCTGTTTCCGGTCGGCACTCTGTACGACCCCTTCATCGCCCGGGGCCTCGATGCCCTGAACTATGCCTGTTACCAGGACGCCCGCTTCCTGCTGGTCGCCACCCCGTCAGGCCTGACCCTGGCTCCCGAAGGCGGGGCCCACCAGTCGATCGGCACCCCGCTGATCGGCATGAGCCAGCCGGGTCTGGACAGCTACGAGCCCGCCTTTGCTGACGAGACGGCTGTGCTCATGGCTCATGCCTTCGAGCGAATCCAGGCCAAGAGTGGCGGCTCGACCTATCTGCGCCTCTCGACCCGGGTGATCGACCAGCCGGAACGAACCGACGACGTCTGGAAGCAGGGCGTTATCGATGGCGGCTATTGGATGAAGGCGCCCGGCCCCAACGCCCGCCTGGCTCTGGTCTACAGCGGCGCCATCGCTCCGGAGGTCCTGACGGCGTTCGAGGCCTTGCTGGAAGACGAGCCCGGCGCAGGCCTGCTGGCCGTCACCTCGCCCGACGTTCTGCACGGCGGCTGGACCGCCGCTGGACGTTCGCGTTGGACGGGGGGCGCCGGCGCGGTTTCACCGGCCGAGCGGCTGCTGGAAGCCCTGCCGCGCGAGGCCTCGCTCGTCACGGTAATCGACGGCTCGCCGGCGGCGCTCTCCTGGCTGGGCGCCGTGCGGGGGCAGCGGGTCCGCGCGCTGGGCATGGAGACCTTCGGCCAGTCGGGCGATCTGCCGGACCTCTATGCCAAGTACCGCCTGGACGCCGAGGCAATCCTCGACGCCTGCGCGGATCTGCTGGTCTGACCAGAATTTAGTGAGACGCCACCGCCAGGTAGGCGATCAGGTCGGTGCGGTCCTTGGGGTTGGCGATGCCGGCGAAGGTCATCTTGGTGCCCGGCAGGTCAGTGCGCGGGCTGGTTAGCCACTTGTCGAGCTGGGCGGCGTCCCAGGTCCAGCCGGCGGCCTTCATCGCGTCGGAATAGCTGTAGCCCGCCAAGGTCCCGGCCTTGCGCCCGAAAACACCATGCAGGTTGGGCCCGGTGATGTTGGGCCCGCCGGCGGCGATGGTGTGGCAGGACTGGCAGAAGGCGAACTTGCTTTGGCCATTGGCGAGGTCTGCGGCGGCGTAGGCGGGGCCCAGGTCGGCCAGCAGCTTGGCCTTGTCGGCGTCGCTCATCGGCGCTGCGGCGGGCGCGGCCGCCGGCGCATCGGCCGGTGCGCTGGCCGTGCTGGCGCTGTCGGCGGCGGGCGTCTCAGCAGGTTTCGAGCAGGCAGTCAGCAGGGTGGCGGCGCAGAGGGTAAGGATCAGGGACTGGACGCGCATCATAAGTCTCCGAGAGTCGTGTTGCGTAAATGCTCTAAAGCATGGGCGCGGGCTGGCAAGCCGGCTCTCACGAACAGGCTTGACGCGGTATAACCCTAAGGTTACATGTCACCCATAGGTTACTCACCTGGGGGACAGATCCATGGCCGACCCGACGAAACCGACCCGCTCGCCCGCCGAAATCGCCGAACGGATGCAACGCCGCCGCACCCGGATCATCTGGGCGCAGGCGCTGTTCTTCATGGTGATGCAGGGCTCCTACTACACCACCAAAATGCCCAGCTTCGACGCGCCGCTGCGCCCCGTCGACCAGATCAGGCTGTCGGCCTTCGCGGTCTGGGCTGCGGCCTTGATCATCCTGCTAAGCGTGAGCGGCGGCATGTTCCGCGGCAAGGCGGTGCGGGCGCTGATGGATGACGAACTGGCCCGGGCCCACCGCGCCTCGGCCCTGGTCTGGGGCTATTACGCGGCCATGACCTTCGCCATCATCCTCTACATGGTCTCGCAATACGTCCGCATGAGCCCGCCCGAGGCCATCCACCTGATCGTCAGCGCCGGGGTCTTCGTACCGATGGTGCGCTTCGTGATCCTGGAGCGCCGGGCGGAACGCGCGGCCTAGTCGTCCATCCCGGGCCGTCCCCGGCCACCCTTGATCGTCGCCCGTCGGCTCTTGCCGTCCAGCCGCTTCTGCTTGGCCGCCTTGCTGGGCTTGGTGGGGCGACGAGGCGGCGGCGGGGGTTCGGCGGCCTTGCGGATCAGTTCGGCCAGGCGGTCCAGCGCGTCGGCCTTGTTGCGCTCCTGGGTGCGGAAGCGGTTGGCGGTCAGGACGATGACGCCGTCATTGGTCAGACGCGAGCCGGCCAGCTTCTGCAGCCGCACGCTGATGTCGTTGCTCAGGGCCGGCGACAGGCGGGCGTCGAAGCGAAGTTGCACCGCCGTCGCCACCTTGTTGACGTTCTGACCGCCGGGCCCCGAGGCGCGGATGAAGCTGAGCTCCACTTCCGCATCGTCCAGGCTGATCTGATCGGTGATCTCGATCATTGTCCCAGCTTCCGCCGGCGGGTTTCCTTCTGCACCGCCTCGTCCAGGGCCTGCAGGAAGCGCGAACGGGCGGTGCGGTCGAAGGGAGGCGGTCCGCCGGTGATCTCGCCGGTCGAGCGGATGTGCTCCATGATCGAGCGCTGGGCCAGGGCTGCGCCGATCGAATCGAGCGTGAAGGCCCGCCCGTCGGGCCGCAGGGCCGCGGCCCCGCCCTTTAGAGCCCGGTCGGCCAGGGGAATGTCGTTGGTGATGACGATGTCGCCCTTCAGGACGTTTTCCGCGATCCAGTCGTCGGCGACGTCGGGACCGGCTTCGACCACCACCCGCTCGATCAGCGACGAGGCGGGGATCATCATGTAGCTGTTGGAGACCACGAAGGTCTTCAGGCCATAGCGTCCCGCGACCTTGTAGGTCTCGTCCTTCACCGGGCAGGCGTCGGCGTCGATGAACACGCGGATGGGGACGACCTCGTTCACGGGACGAGAATCCTGAGCTGTTCGCCGGCGTCGGCGATGGCTTCACGGGCCTGGGCAGAGAGGTGGGTCAGGTTGCCGAAGCCATGGGGCAGGGCGTCGTGGCGGCGGACGATCACCGGAATTCCAGCGGCGGCCAGGGCCTGGCCATAGCGCTCGACATCGGGCCTGACCGGGTCCAGCGGCCCGCCCACCAGCAGCAGGGTCGGGGGCGTATGCGGTCCGATGGACTCCATCAGGCTGGGGGCGTCCTGGGTGAGGGCGGCGCGAATATAGGCCACGGCCAGGCGTCCGACGATGCGGCCGTCGCGGAACAGGGTCTCAGCCCAGGCCTCGTCATCCATGTCGACCAACGGATAGATCAGCGCCTGCCCGGCGATGCTGCGGGGTCGCTCGGCGTTGATTTTCGCCGCGGCGGTGGCGGCCAGCCAGGCGCCGGCCGAGTCGCCGCCGACCACCAGCTTCTTGGCGGCGAAATAGGGCGCGTTGCTCTGGGCCCAGGCCAGCACCGCCATCGCGTCGTCCAGCTGGGCCGGGAAGGGAGCCTCGGGGGCCAGCCGGTAGCTGGCCGAAATAATCTGCCAGCCGCTCGCCGCCGCCAGCCGCCGGCAGAGCGCGTCGTGGGTCATGGGATTACCGAGCACGAAGCCGCCGCCGTGGAAGTAGACCAGCATCGTCCCGCCCGGCTTGACGTTACTTGGCCGATAGAACCGCCCGCTCAACGCCCCCGCCGCACCCGGCAGCGACATCGGGTCGGCCTTGACCATGGCCATGGCTTCACGGTCACGGTCGGTCAGCAGAAGATTTACGGCCTGCCGGATCCTCGCCAGGCCCAGCCCATGCAGGCGGGCGGGAAGGGTGGCGAGGTCGTCCTGGTTCATGAGTCCCCCATAGTGGTGCCGGCTGCAGGAATCGAACCCGCGACCTTCGGTTTACAAAACCGCTGCTCTACCATCTGAGCTAAGCCGGCCCTTGTTTGGGAAACCGCTTATGCCGCAGGCGGGCCAGACGCGCCAGACTCTGAGCGCACCCCTCAGAACATTGGCGTCGTGCGCCTTTCGTTTTGAGCCTGCGCACTCTATATCCGCGCGCCATGGCTCGCATCCTGATCACCTCCGCCCTCCCGTACATCAACGGCGTCAAACACCTGGGCAATCTGGTGGGCTCGATGCTGCCGGCGGACGTGTTCGCCCGCTTCCAGCGCTCGCGCGGCAATGAGGTGCTCTATATCTGCGCCACCGACGAGCACGGCACCCCCGCCGAGCTGGCCGCCGCCGAGGCGGGCCAGGATGTGCGGACCTATTGCGACGAGCAGCACACCATCCAGCATGACCTGTCGCGCGGTTTCGGCCTGTCGTTCGACTGGTTCGGCCGCAGCTCCAATCCGCCCAACCACCGTCTGACCCAGCATTTCGCGCAGGTGTTGGAGGCCAAGGGGTTGATCGAGGAGCGGACCGACAAGATGGTCTACTCGATCACCGACAAGCGCTTCCTGCCCGACCGCTATGTCGAGGGGACCTGCCCCAAGTGTGGGTTTGAAAAGGCGCGCGGCGATCAGTGCGACAATTGCGGCTCGCTGCTGGACCCGGTCGACCTGATCAATCCCTATTCCAAGATCTCCGGCTCGCGCGACATCGAGGTGCGAGACACCCGCCACCTCTATCTGCTGCAGTCCAAGCTTCAGGACCGCATCCGCGCCTGGGTCGACTCCAAGGCTGCCGATTGGCCGCTGCTGACCAAGTCCATCGCCTACAAGCACCTGGACGAGGGGCTGATCGACCGGGGCATCACACGGGACCTGGCCTGGGGCATCCCGGTGGTCAAGGACGGCGCGCCCCGCCTGGGATTTGAAGACAAGGTCTTCTACGTCTGGTTCGACGCGCCGATCGAGTACATCGCCGCCACCGAAGAGTGGGCGCAGGCGACCGGCGGCGAATGGGAGCGCTGGTGGCGCACCGACAAGGGCGCCGATGACGTCGAGTACGTCCAGTTCATGGGCAAGGACAACGTCGCCTTCCACACCGTCAGCTTCCCGGTGACCCTGCTGGGCTCTGAAGAGCCGTGGAAATCGGTCGACCGTTTGAAGGCCTTTAACTGGCTTAACTGGTACGGCGAAAAGTTCTCAACCAGTCAGAAGCGTGGGGTGTTCATGGACACCGCGCTGGAGCTCCAGCCCGCTGACCTGTGGCGCTGGTGCCTGCTGGCCAATGCGCCGGAAGGATCGGACAGCGCCTTCACCTGGGAGCAGTTCCAGGGGGCGGTGAACAAGGACCTGGCGGATGTCTTGGGCAACTTCGTCAACCGCATCGCCAAGTTCAGCGAGAGCAAGTTCAACGCCATCGTGCCTGAGGGCGGCGAGCCCGGCCCGCGTGAGCAGCAGCTCTACGCCGACATCGGCGCCGGGCTGGCCGAACTGACGGCATCCCTGGACGCCATCGAGATCCGCAAGGCCGCGCAGGCGCTGCGGGCCCTTTGGGTGCTGGGCAACGAGTATCTGCAGGAAGCTGCCCCGTGGACGGCCATCAAGACCGACCGTGACCGCGCCGCCGTGGTGGTGCGCACGGGCCTGAACCTGGCGGCCTTTTACGCCCGGATTTCGGCGCCCTTCATTCCTTGGGCTTCCGAAGCCATCTGCGAGGCTCTTGGCCAGCCCTGGCCGGCCACCTGGCCCTCGCAGGACATTGCCGCCGAGCTTGACCGGCTGACTGCCGGGGCGCCGATGCGCGCGCCCGATGTGCTGTTCAAGAAGATCGAGGACGAACAGGTCGCCGAGTGGACCGAGCGGTTCAAGGGCATGGAAGGGTAGGAGCGGCGGCTCCTACTTTTTCTGGAAGGTCCGCTGTTCGTCGGGCGTGATGTCGCCCAGGTCCGGCATCAGCTGGTTGTACTCAGTGGTCTTGTCCATCCGGACGACCACCTGGCGATGGCCCTCCCAGATCATCCGGCCGGCCACCACCAGCACGACGAGCAGACCCAGATAGCCCAGCCAGCGCCACTTGTGCAGCAACCGGGCGATGGCGTGGGCGGCCAGGCCCATCAGGGTCACCGACATCACCAGGCCGATGAACAGCACCCAGGGGTACTGACGGGCGGCGCCGGCTACGGCCAGCACGTTGTCGAGCGACATCGAGACGTCGGCGACCAGGATCTGGATCAGGGCCTGGGTCAGAGTCTTTGGCGGCTTGACCTTGGCGAGGCCCGCTTCGTCGACGCCGGCGTCGTCGTCCTGCATCTCGCGCCACATGTGCCAGCAGACCCAGAGCAGCAGCAGGCCGCCCGCCAGTAGCAGGCCAGTGATCTTCAGAAGCTGCACCGCCACCATGGCGAAGCCGATCAGCAGCACCACCGCCCCGGCCAGGCCGAAGACGATGGCCTTGCGCCGCTGCTTGTGCGGCAGGCCTGCCGCCGCCATCCCGACGGCCACGGCGTTGTCGCCGGCCAGGGTCAGGTCGATCAGCAGGACGGTGAAGAGGGCGGAGATCGGCCCGGCCCAGGCTCCGGCGTGGGCGGTCAGGAATTCGGTCATGGCCTCACATGCGCAAACCGCCGGCCCTGATCAAGGGGCCGGCGGCCATTGCTGTCACGAAACTGGCGCACGCTGCGGCGATCAGGCGTGTTCGTGCTCGTGATGGTCCTTATGGGCGTGGTCATCATGGCCATGGCCGTGATCGTCGCCATGAGGGTCGTGGCCGTGCTCGTCATGGCCATCGGCGGCGTGCCCATCGGCGGCGTGCCCGTCGGCGGCGTGAGCGTCAGACCCGTGGTCGTCGTGGTGGCCATGCGCGTCATGTCCATGCGCGTCGCCGCCATGGTGGTCGTCATGACCGCCAGAGACCAGGGTGGCGGGCGCATGACCGTGGTCATCGTGCCCGTGCCCGTGATCGTCATGACCATCGGCGGCATGACCGTCCGCCGCGTGAGCGTCGGGTGCATGACCATCGGCGGCGTGAGCGTCGGCGCCGTGGCCGTCGTCATGGTGCTCTCCATCATGGCCATGGGCGTCATGCCCGTGGTCGTCGTGGCCATGACCGTCGTTCGAAGTGTGAGTGGCGTGATGGCCATGATCGTCGTGACCATGAGCGTCGTGACCATGATGATCATGTCCATGAGCGTCATGGCCATGATCATCATGACCGGCCTCGGCCAGCGGCGCAGGAGTGGCGTGGTCTTCGTGATGGCCATGATCATCGTGACCATGGGCGTCATGATGCCCATCTGAGTGATGGTCATCCGCTGCATGGGCCGCTGCGGCGCCCAGGGCGGCGCCACCGGCGGCGGCGATCATCGGGTTCACATAGCCGTGGCTGTCGTCATGGCCGTCGGACGAGGTCGGAGCAGCCTCCATCTCGTTGCGGCCATAGTCGGTCATGGTCCGGTACTTGCGGCGACGCTCGGCGCGGGCGCGGTTGGCGCCGGCTCCACGAGCCAGCATCCACACCACAAGCAGGGCCAGCAGAGCCAGCAGACCAGCCGATACGTTGGAGGTCTTGGCCTTGACGCCGCCGACGTCGAGGGTCGGCATGCCGGGCCAGCTGAGGCTGTTCAGGCTGAAGTGCGGCAACTTGAAGCCCTTGGCCTTGGCCTTGGCCTTGGCGTCGTCGACGGCGCTGGCCACGGCCTGTTCGAGGCTGCCCAGCGAGACGTTCAGCGGCTTGCCCTTGCCCGTCAGGCTGGCGTCGACATCGGCGCGCAAGGGGGCCTTTTCGCCGGTCCCTGGCTTGACCTGCCAGTCGAAGCTGGTGGCCTGGCCGGCGGCCAGAGGCTTGGTCTGCTTGCCGGCCGGATCGATCGTATAGCCGGCGCCCGAGAGGGTGGCGCTGACCTCGGCCTTCTTGGCCTGCTTGGTCAGGCCAAGCTTGGCGGCCTCGCGCTGGATGATGCCCAGCAGGTCCTGCGGCAGGGTCAGGGTGACCTTGGCCGGCTGGCCCTTGGAGAGGGCGTCAGGAACGGTGAGGGTCGCGCCCTTGATGGCGTCGCCCTTGACGGCCGCCGACAGCTTGTCGGTCGCGGTCATCGGAGCGGGCGGCGGCGCCGGCGGCGTGACGGCCGGGGTCGGGGCGTAGGTCTGGGCCGGCTTGGGCGCGGCAACCGGAGCGGCCGGCGGCGCATAGCTGGCGGTGGCCGCAGGCTTGGGCGCGTAGGTCGGTGCGGGCTTGGCAACCGGCTTAGGGGTGTATTGGGGCGCGGGCGCATAGGTCGGCGCTGCGGCATAGCTGCGACGACGGGCCGGGGCGGTCGACGCGCGGGCGGCGTAGCGGCCCGGATAGACCTGACGGCGCTGCTTGGGCGTCATGTCTTCGGGGTTGGGGATCGGGGCCATGGTGCCGCGACCGCCATTATAGGCCACCTTGGCGGGAGGCGGTTCACCATAGCCGGCCGGAGCCGTGCGGGGGCCGCCTCGGCACTTGCCGGGGCCGTAGACCATCATGCACTGGTCGTAGGGCATGTCGCCGGGATTGGCGATCGGCGCCATGCCGGCATAGGTCTTCGTCGAGGCCGTAGTCGCGGGGCCGCCGGCCAGGCCGGCATCCTCAGCGCGACGACGGGTCGGCGGCGTCGGACCACCCGACAGGTCGGCTTGTGGCGCCGAACCGTAAGAAGACGGCGGCGGTGTGCTGTACCCGTCGTCGGGCTGAGCACCGCAACCATTCAGCACAAGAAAGGCGGCGCCGGAGACCACACACGTGGCCAACCTGACCCAACTCCTCGCCATCGGAACCCCCGAACCCATGTCGACAAAACGGCGGAGCACTGCCTCCGCCGGCTAATCCGACGGAACCAAATCACGCATCTGCGACAGTTGAAACCGTAATTTTCAGATTTCAGTAACCTCTTCGCCTGGGAGGCGAGCGTTGGGCCGTTTTGCGTCGTGTTTCCGGGCTGTTGAGATGGAATATTGCGCCCCATTCCGGGGATACGGGGCCGCCGTATCAGGGTTTCCGCTTCAAACTGGCGCTTGAAGCCTCATAAAGGGCGATGGCGGCGGCGTTTGAGACGTTGAGGCTCTCAAACCCACCCGGCATTGGGATGCGCGCCAGAATGTCGCAGTGCTCTGCGACCAGCCGACGGATGCCTTCGCCTTCCGATCCGAGCACCAGGACCGTGGGTCCACCTTCGAGTGCATCGGCCAGGTCCGTGTCCGCCTCGCCGTCCAGCCCAACAACCCGCCAGCCCAGCTCGGTCAGTCGCTCCAGGGCCCGCGAGAGGTTGACGACCGAGGCGTGGTCGATGCGGTCCACCGCGCCGGCGGCGGCCTTGGCCAGGGCGCCGGTCAGCGGCGGGGCGTTGCGGTCCTGTAGAATAATGCCTTTGGCCCCGAAGGCGGCGGCCGACCGGAAGATGGCCCCGACGTTCTGCGGATCGGTGATCTGGTCCAGCATCACCAGCACGCCCTTGGCGGGCGAGCCGATGGCGTCGATGTCGCTGCCCTCCAGCGGCTCGGGCTTCATGGCCAGGCCCTGGTGGACAGCGCCCTGCGGCAGATAACGGGCGATATCGGCCGACTCTAGGATCTCTACAGTGAAGCCGGACAGCTTCTTGGCGCGATCGGCGGTGGCGACCAGCCGGCGGGGCGTTCCACGGGCCGGGTTGGCGAGGGCGGCCTCTACGGCGTGGACACCCCAAAGCCAGTCCTTGCCGTCCCCGTGCGACGGCTTGCCGCGAGGGGCGCCTTGAGGGGTGTTCGGACCCCTGTCCAGACGGGGTTTAAAGACTTTTTTCCGGTCGTTGCGTTCATTGGGGGACGACACTATAAGACGCGCTCCGATTTGGGGCCCCGGCCTTTTCCGCACCTGCGGAGAGCCTGGACGCCAAGGATGGAATGCCTGAAAGCGCGCTGGGGGAATGTCCCGAGCGGCAAAGGGGGGGGACTGTAAATCCCCTGCGTAAGCTTCGAAGGTTCGAGTCCTTCTTCCCCCACCACGCGCGCTTTCAAGGCCTTCTGTTCTGGCAGTTCCGAATGACTGAACGGGAGATTCGAATTTCCTGCCCGCTCAGGCAGGCGGGTATAGCACAGTGGTAGTGCAGCAGCCTTCCAAGCTGAGGATGCGGGTTCGATTCCCGCTACCCGCTCCAAATCATCCCGCACACACTATATAAGCCGCCCCTCTCACACCCCCTCTTCACCCCGCTGACACCCGCAAGGTTCCAAGACTATGGCCAAGGAAAAATTCGCCCGCACCAAGCCGCACTGCAACATCGGCACGATCGGTCACGTTGACCATGGGAAGACGACGCTGACGGCGGCGATCACCATGATCCTGGCCAAGTCGGGCGGGGCGACGGCGAAGAAGTAT
>JBBRZO010000020.1:0-77201 GCA_038236615.1 Caulobacterales bacterium | reverse complement strand
TCAGTGACGGTCCAGGAGAGCCATCCCGGAACTGTGGCGGGATAATCGACGAGGGTCGTTCGACGTTGGTCCAGACCATTAAGACCGTCGAGAAAACGGTCCAGGATGGTGGTCACAAACATAATCGCTCCGAGCGCGCCAATTTCTCATTCGACTTTTGATCTAGTAGAAGTGGTAAGAAGCGCCGATAGGCGGGGCACGTGCTCCTGTCACGGCATTCCCCTGCTCAAGTCGGAGCCCTCGATTTTGCCTTTATCCAGGTACCGCGCCTGTACGCGAGTTCCTATTGTAAACGGCCGCTGCCCTCCGAGCCCCCGGAAGCCGTCGCCAGCGCTGAGGGCTTAGGGCACTGGGTCGGCATAGCAACCGCTCCGCGGGGCCTCCATCCACCTTCGCGTGATAGCCCGAACATTTCGCGCCGACTCTTGCCAATACAGCAGGGGCAGCTTCAATTGGCGGACGATAAGGTCCTGGGCATTGCCAATCCGGGTCGAGCAAGAGGTCAGGGCCATGTCAGAACCCACTGACGACGAAGCACTCGAGCGCCAAGTTGTCGCGCACTATGAAGCGCTGGGCTACACGGTGACGCCTGATGTCGAGATAGACAGCCATCAAATAGATCTACTAGCTTCGCGTACGTTAGATAGCGGAACGGTCATCAATATGATGATCGAGGTGAAGCACCGCTCCACCGCCCCCGTCGGGGTCAACGAGGTTACCAAGTTTATTACCACCGCGCAGGGCCTCATGGCCGACATGATCATAAATAACGCGGTCATGGTCACCGACAACACTTATACGGCTCGCGCTCGCGCTAAGGTCCTCGGAAAATCGGCAATACGCCTTCTGACAGTAAAGCAACTGGAAGAAGACATATTTTCATACTCCGATTCTCTGCTCCGGTTAATACGAGAGTATGACACAAGCGTGGATCATCGCGAATATATTCCGCTGGCGGGAGAAGATACTGCTACCGGCGCTGCGATTGACGACGTTGTTATTCATGCGCTCGCCTGGGCAAGGGAAAACGGAGACCTCCTTGCGGTTATTGGTGATTTCGGAAGCGGAAAGACGACGCTCCTAAAGCGCATCCGCTATGAGCAAGCCCGCCGGCGGGTGGCTGGCACGAACGAGCGCTACCCAATCCTGCTAAACCTACGAGCGTTTCGGGAAAACTCGAGCCTCTGGAGCTTTATCGTCACCGAGTTGAGGGACGGGCAATTCATATTTCCATCCAGGGCGACTTTTGAGGCTCAACTTAAATCCGGTAGGCTTCTAATCCTCTTGGATGGATTTGATGAGATTGAGACAGGGGCAACTGTCCATGATCGCCGCCGCTATTTGGAGTCCCTAGCGCCACTACTAAAAAGCCCTTGCCCTTGCATCATGACGACCAGGGCGACCTATTTCGAATCCATCAAGGAACTCGAAGAGAGTATTCAATATGGCAGCTCCCAGCCGATTAAATTGAAAAATATCGGTGGCGACAAACTCGACTTCGAGGACATTCTGAATTCATTCGGAATTTCTCCGCCTCCACACCTCGCCGGGCTGCCACTGCGGAATGTGATCGGCATTTCTCAGTTGGGAGACGACGGCATCCGGCGCTACCTGAAAAACATCGAGGCCGACTTGGTATCAAGGACGGGGAAGACCGCAAATGATATCTATGAGTTCCTAAAGCAACTGTACGATCTGGGAGATTTGATAGGACGCCCGCTACTGATCAAGATGGTAATATCGACCATATTCAAAGGTCAGTTAAGTTTAGAGCGTGAGCACACGAGGCTTGGCCCTGCAGGGCTTTACGAGATTTATACGCAAGCATCAGCGGTGCGGGATCAGAATATCAGAACCCGTCCACTGGATGGAAGCGAACGCCTCCTTGTGTGTCAATTGCTCGCCTATAAGATGCTGCGTAAAGGCTCCATCGAGTTGACTGCGGCCGAGGTCGCGGAAGCACTCACGCCCGGCAACACTCCATTGCTCGGGCTAAACGATTACGTCAGCCAGCAGTTTGTCGGTCGCGATTCTCTTGGCCGCATTGAGCGGATATTGTCTGATATTCGGGTTTGTACATTTTTGTCGTTCACAGAAGACGGCGGGTTTCACTTTACGCACAAGTCTTTCTATGAATTCTTTCTGGCACAGGCCGTCTTTCAAACTATAGTTGGAGCTCGCTCGGGACTGAGCCGGCTTGCAGAATTACCGATTTCAGCAGAGGTCATGTACTTCTTGGCAAGCTACGCCGCAGACGAGCCCAAATTCGGTGAAAAGGTCGTCGACCTCTACAATGAGAGCCAAACGACGGATATTTCTGTCAGGTCTTTTTTTGCCCGAATTATTTTTTGCGCACCGCATCTATTGTCTAATCGTAGAATCAATGGAGTCCAGATTTCCAACTGTCGGCTGCGTGGACAGAGGATTGAGTCGGCCGAACTACAGGACGTAGTCTTTGAGAACGTGTCAATATTTGATCTGATGGCGAACCAGTGGAAAATTATTGCGGGGACGGCGAGCTATCTGAGGATAGATGGCAGCACGTTTCGTCGATCCGAGATCGTAATTCGCGGCAACAATACAAGGTTAGTCGGCGTACGATTCGAGGCTGGCAAGCTCAGCTTACACGGTACGAGTACCGTATCGGAAAACTGCGTCATGTACAAAGTATTGATGGAATTGCACGGTGGGACGAATGTCTTGGATTCCGAAATTATGGGCTCAGAAATATCGGTAGGGCCGGCGTCTATGTTTAACAATGTGGATCCGGAGGAGACAAGGCAGCGGTTTACGCTCCCCAATATCATCGGCAGGCGTGAGGATATCAGGCAAGGCCACCGGGCCGATTCCGGTGCGATTCTTGAGCGCTGCACTCTGGGAGATGGCACCCTTTTAGAACTTCTGCCCCGAGCGAGAGCCCATTTGAAGGACTGCAAATTGTTGGGTCTTTGTATCAATTTCGAGGATTTCGAGAGAATTGTCGAAACAGACTCGGGTTCGAACGCCAATATCGTGCTTGAGAATTGCAGCGGTTTGCTTCTGGTGGTTTCTCCCGACGAGTCGCGGCTATCTTGGCTAGACACTGAGATCTTTCGACGCCGCTTTTCAAAATTGGTCGTCGGCGTGGTCAATGAGCGTCACTCAAAACCCGTCGGGGAAGACACGCCGGCTAGGGACAATCGGACCTATCGGATGGACGTCGCCACGCTCGATGTTCTCACGGTTGAAGTTGCAGCGAGAGACTTCTCGCCTGGCGACCGGCAGATAGTCATGGACACGATCGAGGCCATGGCCGCCGGGTAGGCTGGCGCGACCGGACGGTGCATCGCCGACAGAAAGCGTGACTTCTTATGGACTTTCAGCCTCGAACTGGACCTACACGACGTCCGGCAGACTGCCCCTGAGTGCGTCGCTCGCCGCTTTCTTGGTCGGATCAAATTGCTTCGCCAACATGATTGGTCTTTGCGCCCGGATTCCTTTTCCGAAAGCCAGGAAATGGAGGTTCGGCAAATTGGGGATCAGCCTCGTGTGCTGGCTGCTGTAGACGCTCTCGAGGAAATTCAGGCTGGTTTGATCGATGAGGCTGTGCGTGAAGAACGTATTGCACTGAGAGAGGATGGTTTTGCTCACCAGGGCCGTCCGCTGCGTGATGACGAGCAGCCCTACGCCGTACTTTCGGCCCTGCAGCGCGATTTGACCGATCCTCCCGACGACCCATTGAGTGTCGTGGTCAAAGCCTGAGCCGAACGCCTCTGGGATGATCGTGTGGGCCTCCTCCAACACCAGCTGGATCTGGCGAACCCTACGGTGCGCCCGGGCCCAAGCCATGATTTGGGAGAGGTAGAGTTCCGTGAGCCTCAGTGTCGCTTTGGTGTTTGTAATTTCCGCGAGCTCGAAGATCACGAGGTTGTTGTCCTTGGCCTCCAAGAACGCCTTAACTTGAGTGTCGGTGTCGGCCCTCAAGGCATCGATTTGGCTCTTCAGAACTTTCTTTTCGGCACCCGCACCATAGGCCCCCGTGTCAGCGTCGAAGAGGGCTGTTTCCAGGGCGGTCGCTTGGTCGGCAGTCGGGCCCAGGAACACCGGATTGAGATCGTGCAGGCGTTTGCGGTAGTCGCCGGTGAAATCGACACAGAAGACCTTTACGCCCCGCGCTACAGCCTCTCGGACGATCTCCAGCGCGAGCTCCGTTTTCCCGGTCCCGGTAACCCCGAGAATGGCTGTGTGATACTCCACGATGTCGTCGATGTTGGCCGGCATTTCG
The DNA here is from genome assembly GCA_038236615.1 of Caulobacterales bacterium. Classification (GTDB taxonomy): domain Bacteria; phylum Pseudomonadota; class Alphaproteobacteria; order Caulobacterales; family Caulobacteraceae; genus Caulobacter. The sequence goes on along the minus strand of JBBRZO010000020.1, from coordinate 72,937 downwards.
ATGCTTGTCGACGGCACCTTACCCAACATAAATTCTCGGTCCGAGAGCTTAGCGACTGGGAACTGCCGGCCGCTAACCGAGAAGAGCGGCGTGTTCATCGCCGGCAGCCAGGGGTACTTCGTGAAACCATCGATGGGGTCATAACAGCCCAGCTGCGCCGCCCTTACTATCTGGGTGCCGCGGGGGTTTTGATCAAAGCTCTCCTCGGTCGTTTCGGCGTCCAGAATTTGATAGAAGACGTCGCGCCCCTCCATGCGGGCGAACACGACCTCCCCCTCTTCAAGGCTGGCCGTGTTAGCGATCTCAAAGCGAATACCGGCGATATTCGAATTCTCGACGACGAAGCCAATCAGCTCCGCGTCTTTCGAGCCGCTGAGGTTTTCGATGAACTCACCAACCCGAGCGGCTTCGCGAGACGCTACAACCTCGCCGGCCTGGGCTGGTATAGGGTCCTGAAGCGTCGCTACGCACAGACCCGTGCCAATAGTCTCAAGGCCCTGCGTCTGAGAAAACAGGGCGATTACGTAGCGCTGGTCTCCGTCGGCAAGCGAGGCCACGTGCAGGCTCCCCGCCTCCCATTTGCTTGGGGCGTTTAGCCGGACACGGACAATGTTGGGGTGGTCGATCCGCGCGATGCTGCCAACCGTTTCGCTGTCCCTCGGCAAAGCGGATTCAGCGCGCCATTGGACAATCGCTTGGATCACCCGATCGACGGGGCGGGCAATTATGAAGAAGACCCACAACACCGTCAGACAGGCGCTTGCCACGAAGAATGACTGATATGCACCTGCGATGCTTATGACCGCGGGGATCGTGTACAGGATTTCCCCAACCCCGAAGATCCCCACAAGCCGGTAGGTGAGCTTGGCCGATGGCGCTTTGGGCGATTTGTCATGAAGAAAAAGCGCCGCAAGAGAAAGCACGACTATCGCGAGCCCATACACAACGCCTGCCCAGCGGATCGCTTCCAGTTGCCAATGGAATTGCGTCGCGGGGGTCAGGTCGATGGTGACAAGGATGGTGACGACGCCAATAGCGTTCGCAAGGCTATCGCGCGGAGGCAGGAACCATGGCGACGAGAGCAGCGTCAGCAGCCATAGAGCCGCAGCACTAAGCAGCCACACGCTTTCCAGGCCGCCGGTAGGTAACGGCCGACCTGTCGCAAAGCCAAACGCGACCCAGAAGATCGCCAGGTTGATGAGAAGCACCGACGTCCGACGAGCGAGAGTGGGCTCATAAAGTCCCATCGACACACTGCCCTCCCCATCGGCACGTCCAACCATACTGAAGAGTATAACGCGCCACTACAACCAGGGTTGGCGGCACCTTGACTCATCGCTGCTTTGTCGGGAGTACAAAATTGGAACATCGGGGTGCGTAGTGAAAATCCCCGACGGAACCCCGGCAGGCTGGGTTTCGCTTGGCGACGTGCTTGAGCCGGGAGACCAAGTGGGCGCGTACGCCGCGCGCGGCCAGTCGGTGAAAGGGGGGGGGCAACAAGGGGAGATGGGTGACAGGAGTAACTGTCCCTGGAGCTCGCACATTCTCCACCTTCCTCACCCGCGGTCCGCCAAGCTACGCTACCGCCCACAAGGACCCGCCCATGGCCACCATCAACCGTACCGGCGTCGAGGACCTCAACCGGGCCAACGTCGGCAAACTCGCCGAGCATCTGGGACTAACCATCACCGAGGTCGCCGACGGGCGGGTAGTCGGGCGGTTTCCGGTGCGGGCGGACCTGGTGGCCCATACCGGATTCCTGCTGGCGGGGGCGGTGTTGTCGGTGGCGGATCTGCTCTGCGCCTATGGGGTGTCGACCTGCTGGCCGGAGGGGGCGAATGGGTTCACCACCGCGGAGGTGAAGTGCAACTTCACCGGTACGCTGCGCGAGGGCGAGGCGGTCTGCACGGCCACTCTGCTGCACGGCGGGCGCACGACCCAGGTATGGGACGCCCGGATGGAGGACGCCGCCACCGGCAAGCTGATGGCCGCCTTCCGCTGCACCCAGATCATCCTGTATCCGCGCGGCGCCGCCCAATAGAACCCCGGCCGCCATCAGAATATCTAATGCGGAAAAGCCCTTCAAAGCCCATAGGCTTGGAGCTCCAGCCGGCCCCTCCGCCGTTGACTGTACGAGTATCCCCATGCGCCTAGCCCTCGCCTCCCTGGCGGCCCTCTCGCTTCTTTCCCTCGCCGCCTGCGACCGCGCCGCCCCCACGAACCCCTCCGCTCAAACCCAGACCGCCACCAAGATCGCCTGGCGGGAAGGCGACGTCGACGACGCCTTCGCCGAGGCCAAGGAGAGCGGCAAGCTGGTGCTGCTGTACTGGGGCGCCGTCTGGTGTCCGCCGTGCAACCGGCTCAAGGCGAGGCTGTTCCGGGATCCCCAGTTCATCGCGCGGACGGAGTCGTTTGTGCCGGTCTATCTGGACGGCGATTCCAAGGGCGCCCAGGCCTGGGGCGAGCGGTTCGCGATCCGGGGTTATCCGACCCTGATCGTCCTGGCCCCCGACGGCAGCGAGATCACCCGGCTGTCGACCGGCGACCCCGCCCAGGTGCGGGCCGTGCTGGAGTCGGTGCAGAAGAGCCGGCGGCCCGTGAAAGCGCTGGTCGAGCAGGCTTTGACCAAGCCCAAGGGGCTCAAGGCGGAAGATTGGAACGTGCTGGCGGAATACAGCTGGGACGAGGACGAGGGCCGTCTGGCCCCGGCCGACCAGCTGGCGCCGTTGCTGCGCCGGCTGTCGGAGGCGGCGCCCACGCCGGTTCTGCAGCGGCGCTTCCTGCTGCTGTCGCTGGGCCAGCTGCCGGAGGGCGCGGTGCTGCCGGCCGACCAGCGGGCCAGGGCGCATGACGCCCTGACCGCCGTGCTGGCCTCGCCGGTCGAGTCGCGGGCCAACCGCGAGGCCCTGACCTACGGCAGCGATGGGCTGGTCGCGCTGGCGGCGGCGGACGCCAAGGACCGGGTCCAGCTGTCGGCCCTGGCCGTGCAGGCGGCCGACCGTCTCTATACGGATCAGTCGCTGGCGATTTCCGACCGCCTGGACGCCACGTCCGTCGACATCAGCCTGTTCCGGGCCACGGCCGGCGAGGCGGCTCCCGCCCCGCCGGCCTTGCTGAACAAGGTCCGCGACCGCGCCGCCTGGGCCGATGGCGCGGCGAAGACGGTGTTCGAGCGCCAGTCGGTGATCAGCGACGCCGCCGATCTGCTGACCGACGCCGGCGACAAGGCCGGCGCCGAGCGGCTGCTCAAGGCCGAGCTGCCGAAATCCAAGACGCCCTACTACTACATGCCCGACCTCGCCAAACTGGCCGAGGCGCGGGGCGCCAAGGTTGAGGCCATCGACTGGTATCGCAAGGGCTATGAGACCGCCGAAGGGCCGGCGACCCGGGCCCAGTGGGGCATCCTCTATGTCCAGGGCCTGCTCCGCCTGGCGCCGCACGACAGGGCGGCCATCGAGGCGGCGGCCGGCAAGGTCATCGACGAGCTGGCCGGACAGCCGGAAGGCTATCACCAGCGCACGCGTCAGCGGTTCGACAAGCTGGACAAGTCGCTCACGGACTGGAGCCGCGCCAACGGCGGCGCCCAGGTGCTGGCGACCCTGCGCAAGCGCATCGCGGTCACCTGCGGCGCCCAGACCGACCCGGAGGCCCGGAAGGCTTGCGACGGGTGGCTGCGCGCCGCCTAGCGCGCCTTGAACCGGCCTTCGACCAGGCAAAGCCCCAGGAAGACCGCGGCGGCGGCCAGGACTGAGGGCAGGGTCGCGCCGATGTCGGGGGCCAGGCGGCTGAGCGCCTGATAGGCGGCGATGCCGATGGCCCAGGCGGCCAGGCCTGACAGGTTCACCGGGCGGCTTTCGGCCCCCGCCGCGCGGCGACGACGCACGATGAAGTGGTCGGTCAGCAGCACGCCGAACAACGGGGCGAAGACCGAGCCGATCAGGATCAGGAAGCCCTCGTACTGAGCGAGCGGGGCCAAGAGGGCGATGGCGGTGCAGAGGGCGCCGAAGGCCAGGGCCAGGTGGGTGGGCTTCACCTTGACCAGGGTGGCGGTCGAGATGGCCGCGCTGTGGATGTCGGCGAAGGTGTTGTCGGTCTCGTCGATGACGATCAGCAGCAGGGCGATCCCGCCGCCCGTGGCGGCCAGGGCGGTGAGCAGCAGGTCGCCCTCGGCGATCAGCGCGTAGGCGGCGCCCAGGGCCATGAACCAGATGTTGGCCAGCAGGTAGCCAGCGAAACTGCCCCGGAACATGCCGCCGCTGGTGCGGCCAAAACGGGTGTAGTCGGCGATCAGGGGGAGCCAGGAGAGGGGCATGGCCACGACAAGGTCGACGCCGGCTCCAAAGCTCATCGCGCCGGTTCCGGGCTTGGCCAGCAGGATCGGGAAATCGTAGTCCGCGACCAGCCGCCAGGTCAGCCAGCCGGCTCCGGCCAGCAGCAGCCACAGGCCCCAGGCGCGCAGGAATCTGCGGACGAACGAGACCGGGCCCATGATCGCCAGGCCTGTCGCCAGGGCGCCAAACAGCAGGGTCCAGAGCAGGGGGCTGGAAAACCCGAAGGTCTGGTTGGCCAGGGCGTTGGCCGAATCGCGCATGGCGATGATCTCGAACGCGCCCCAGCCGGTCAGCTGGACGGCGTTGAGCACCGCCGGGATGGCCGCGCCGCGCCTGCCGAGGGCGAGCCGAAGTGAGCCCATGGCGGAGAGGCCGGTGTCCGACCCTACGACGCCGGCGGCGGCCAGCAGCAGGGCGCCCAGCCCCGAGCCGGCGACGATGGCGGCGAGGGCGGCGGGCAGGCTGAGACCCGGAACCAGCAGGGCGCCGGCCTGCAGCACCAGCAGGCCTATCCCCAGGCTGAACCACAGCGAAAAGGCCTCGAAGGCGCCGAATACCCGGCGCTCGGCGGGCACGGGAATCAGCGGGTCGTAACTGTTGTCGGGTTCGGCCATGGGGCGACCCTAGCAGGTCGAATCGCTGATGCGAGCCTCACCTGATGCGGGCGCCGGCTTGCGGGTCGCAGCGTTCGGAGGGTTCATGCGTTGCATCTGAAGAGTTCGAACAAGGAGACGCCGGTGAAACGTCAGCTGTGGGTTTTCGCCGTTCCGGTCCTGCTCGCCGCCTGTGGGCCGGCGCCATCCTCGCCATCTCCGCCTCCAGCCCCGCCGCCGGTCCAGCCCGCGCCGCCGCCGGCTCCGGGCCAGACGCCGGTCGAGCCGATCCCGCCGGGCCAACCGGGCGGACTGGCAGACGACCGCACGCCTCTGCCCGAGGGTCCTATCGATCCCAAGAGCGGCCAGGGCGCCGCTCAGGTCGTCCAGACCTACTACGCCCTCCTCGGCGAGAAGAAGTACGCGCAAGCCTGGAAGCTTTGGTCGGGCCAGGGCGAGGCCAGCGGCATGACCGCCGACGCCTTCGCCGCCAGCTTCAACGCCTTCTCACAGTACGACGTCCAGATCGGCGGTCCCGGTCAGATGGAGGGCGCGGCCGGCTCGTCCTTTGTCGATGTGCCGGTGCAGATCTTCGGCCGCACCAGCGCCGGCGCCCCGTTCCACAGGCTGGGCGCGGTGACCCTGCGCCGGGTCAACGATGTGCCGGGCTCGACCGACGAGCAGCGGCAGTGGCGCATCTACCGGATCAACTTCTAACCGTCCGCCTCGCCAAACCCTTTAGGGCTTGCCTTCAACCGTGCGAGACGCCGCGGCGGCGTCGGCCTTTGGCTCACCGGCGCTCCAGTCCTTCGGCCCCTTGACGAAGCGGTCGCGCAGGTTGGCCAGGCTGTAGGCGTCGCCCCATTCGAACTGCTTGTAGAGTTTGTCGAACCCCGCGCCCTGGCCATAGCCGGCGTTGGTGAGGGTCACCCGGGTGGCGCCGCCGTCGAGAGGCGTCAGCGCGATGATGGTCACCGTGCGCTGGAACAGGTCCGGATTAATGAAGGCCGTCGGGGCCTGGACGTTGCGCATGACCAGGAGGCGGTCCGGCAGGTAGGCCAGGATCTGGTTCTTGATGTTGTTGCGGTCGCCGGCCTTGGCGGCGGGATCGAAGCTGCTTTCAATCATCCCGCCGACGCGCAGGTCGATCAGCGCGAACGGCGTGCCCCAGCTCTTGAACCCCTCGGTGGTGGTGAGGGCCTCATACACCGCCTGGGGCGGGGCGGGCACATCGATGGATAGCTGGATCGCCCGGTCGCCGCCGGGCTCGACATAGGCGGTGTTGCTGACCCCGGCGAAGTCGCGCCAGTCACCCTGTGCCGCCGCCGGCCCCGCCAATGCCGCGCCCATCAGCGCCAGCGCGGCCATCCCTGCCAATCGGATCATGATCGTTCTCCTATTCGTCGAGGCTACCGATACAGGGAGTTAGTTGATCAATCAAGCAAGAAACGGACGGTCCGATTTTCGGCGTGCGAAAGGCCAGCTTCGCCTTCAGCTTCATGCTGTGGTCAGTGGCCCCCGAACGGGGCGCTGGTCAGCCATTCCGGCCAGTTTGCCGACAGGCCCAGCCGCTCGCGCAGCCGCCGCATCGCCGGCGTCTCGTGACCGCGTCCATGATCGATATGCCGGCGTCGAATGGCGGCGTGCAGGTCGTCCGCCAGTTCCAGCAGCTGGTCCTCCGAGCAGAGGGCAGAGGCGGTGGCCACCTGCTCGCGCAGCTTTTCGAAGGTCTCGTGCTTCAGTCGGGGGCCGATGGAGGCCATGGAAGTCTCCTCGTTGCGTCGACTGAACGCGTCGCCACAACCCAGAGTTCCGCTTTTTCTATGGCTTACAATAGGTTAGCGGAAGACGCAGGATGTCCCGGCCCACAGGTTGTCGATCTTGGCGTCGGCGGTCTTGCCGGCCAGGATGCCGTCATACTCACCGAACGTGAACTCCTGGCCCAGGGTAGACTCTTCGATCTTGGTGTCCGGATAGGCCGCAAGCAGCTCGGCGCGGGTTGAGCCGACGCCGACGGCCTTGTCGGTCACATAGGTCCCCTTGGGCGAGTCGTTGTCGACGCTCCAGCCGACGAACTTGCCGTCCTGGAAGAGGCCGGACAGGCCGCCCGGCCATTTGACGAAGCTGATCGGGCCGGCGCCGCATTCGCTGTTCAGCTCGGGCTTGCCGCCGGGGCCCAGCTGCCCGTCGAGCGCCGCGACAACGGCCTTCATCGGCTGGCCGAACTTCACCTCGGAATCGCCGGCGTAGACGATCAGCTTCAGGCCGCTGTCCTGCAGCTGCACGCCCTGGATGACCGGCGGGGCGCGGCGCGTCGCCAGGGCTGAGGGGGGCGCCGCGGCGGGCGCCGAGGTCGCCGTCGGTTCGGCCGAGGCTGTCGCCGCCGGCTTGCCGCAGGCGGCCAGGGACAGGCTGAGCAGGGTCAGACTGAGCAGAGTCGGGGCGATGAGGCTTGGTCTGGTCATGACCTGACGGTATCGCCGACCTGACGAGAGCGCCAGCCGGTCTTGATGAAGCGAATTTAAGATGCATCGCCGCCGGGCGCGTGACACATCCTGGTCCATGAACGATCCCTTGACCCTGTCGCCGACCTGGGGCGGACGCGGCCTGGCCTTCCTCCGCTTCCTGCTGTTCGCCGTGCTGGTGGTGGGCCTGGTGCTGGGGGCCCAGTGGCTGAGCCCTCTGATCATGGGGCCCAGGCCGCCGGGTCCGGCTTCGCTGCCCGATCTGCTGCGCATGGAAGCGACCTTCACCGCCTGCTCCGTGCTGGCCAACCTGATCCTGGTGGCGGTCTGGCGCCAGCCCCTGAGCATGATCGGCTTGGGCGGTCAGAATCGGCTGCGCTACCTGGGGCTGGGCGTCGTGGTCGGCGCGCTGTCGATGAGCGGCCTGATGGGCGCGCTCTATCTGCTGGGCGTGGTCCAGTTTGGCGGCGTGGTGCTGAGCCCGCCGGCGATTGTCGGCTACGGCCTTTCCTATGTCGCCATGTTCGCCATGGCGGCTGTGGCCGAGCAGGGGGTCATGCGTTCCTACGCCCTGACCCAACTGTCACAGGCCATATCCTTCTGGCCGGCCGCGCTGATCATGGCGGCGCTGTTTGGCCTGATGCACACCGGCAATGGCGGCGAGAGCCTGTTCGGCGCGGCGATGGCCGGGCTGTTCGGGCTGATAATGGCCTGGTCCTTCAAGCGGACCGGCGCCCTGTGGTTCGCCTTCGGTGTCCATGCGACCTGGGACTTCATGGAGACCTTCACCTTTGGCGTGCCCAACAGCGGACTGACCTCCCCCGGCGCCCTGACGCACGCGGTCCTGAGCGGCCCGGTCAACCTGACCGGCGGCAGCGCCGGTCCGGAAGGCAGCTGGGTGGCCGTTGCGGCGCTGGGCGCCATCGCCCTGGTGGTGTCGCGTCTGAAAGCCCAGCCCGCCGGCTAGGGTTCGCGGCGTTCCATAGTCCGAAGCTCGGCCCGGGCCTTGGCCAGCACCACGCCCGCCTCGTCCATCAGCTGGGCTTCGACCTCGACGGCGCGGCCCTCCCGGCGGATGATCTTCGCCTCGACGATCAGGCGGCCGATGCGGGCCGGGCGGATGAAATGGGTGTCCAGGCGGCGGGTGACCGCGGTCATGCCTTCGGGCAGATCGGCCATGCCGATGATCCCGCAGGCGGAATCCAGCATGGCGGCCAGGAAGCCGCCCTGCACCGTACCGTGGCGGTTGGCGAAGACGTCGGGGGCCAGATAGGCGACGCGGGCGACACGCTCCTTCAGGTCAATGTTGAGGACCTCGCGGCCGAGCAGTTCAGCGGCGGGGGTCAGCGGTATGGGGGCGGTCTCGGACATGGCGCACGCCTAGCCCGGACCGCACCCCTAGACCAGCGTCCTAGTTGTTGGCGGGCGCGTCGGAGATTTCCTCCAGCACCGCGCCGGCCTTGCGGGCCGAGGCTTCGTGAGCCACGTCGCCCAGCGAGACGATGCCGCCCAGCTTGCCCTTGGCGTCGACCACCAGGATGCGGCGCACCTGCTTGTCGGACATCTGGAAGATGACGTCGGCGACACTGGCGTCGTCGCGGCAGGTCTCGACGGGGGTGGTCATCACGTCGCTGACCGGGGTGTCGAAGCTGCGGTTCTCTCCGACCACGCGCAGGACGATGTCGCGGTCGGTGATCAGGCCGACGATCTCCTCGCCGTCCAGCACCGGAATGGCGCCGACCTCGATCTTGCCCATCCGCCGGGCGACATCGGCCACGGTGTCGGAGGGTTTGGCGACCTGGGGGTTGGCGGTCATCACGTCGGAGGCTTGCATGGGGGGTCTCTCTGGTTTCGGACCGGAAACTAACGGTCCCCGGCAAGGCTAGTTCCGACCCGATGTCGGATCGGCGGCGCTTGCCGCGTCCTTGGGGACAGATCAGGATCGAGGCCAAGGGAGGCCAACATGACCGAGACGACCAAACCCATGCTGTGGACCGGACGCGTGCTGAGCGGCGTCTTCGTGCTGTTCATGCTGATGGATATCTCCATCAAGCTGATCCAGCTGCCGGTGGTGGTTTCTACGCTGGAAGGCCTGGGGTGGAAGGGCGCCATGGGCTTCGGGATCGGGGTGCTGGAGCTGGTTCTGCTGGTGCTCTACCTCGTCCCGCGGACCGCCCTGCTGGGGGCGGTGCTGCTGACCGGGCTGTTCGGGGCCACGGTGGCCACCAACCTGCGGGTCGAAAACCCCTGGTTCAGCCACATCCTGTTCGGGGTCTATCTTGCCCTGTTCGCCTGGGGCGGCCTGTGGTTGCGCGACGCCTCGCTGCGGGCGGTGTTTCCGGTCCGGCGGTAAGGCCTTCGCTTCCAGTTCCTCGCCCGTTGGGCGAGGGGGACCACGAAGTGGTGGAGTGGGCCCTTCCGACCGCACATAGGGGAAGGAAGACCCACTTCGACGACGCATCGTTCTGAAGGCTCGTGTGGTCCACGGCCCACTCCGTCAGCTTCGCTGCCACCTCGCCCAACGGGCGAGGAATGATTGAGGTGGCTTCGCCTTGGTCTTCCGTCGCCAGTCCCCATCTGAAGGGTGAGGACGGAGACCCCCATGACCGACAAGCCCATCAAAGAGCCCGGCCCCGACCACCCGATCACCATCACCCCGACGGACGGGCGCGTGGTGGTGACCCTGGACGGCAAGGTCATCGCCGACAGCGAGCACGCCCTGACCCTGCAGGAGGCGAACTACCCGCCTGTGCAGTATATTCCGCGCGCCGACGTCGACATGGCCCTGCTGACGGCGACGGACCACACCACCTACTGCCCCTACAAGGGCGACTGCGGCTATTTCAGCATCGCCTCGGACGGCGAAGGGGCGGGCGGCGAGCGGTCAGCCAACGCGGTCTGGACCTATGAGACGCCCTTCGCGGCGGTGGCGGCGATCAAGGACTGCCTGGCCTTCTATCCCAGCCGGGTCGACGCCATCGAGATTCGCTAGCGCCTACCAGTTGAGGTCGGCGAACAGACCGGCATAGACCTCGATTCCGTCCCACAGGTTCTGCAGCCGCAGGTTCTCGTTGGCGGCGTGCTGGCTGTTGTCGTGATTGACGATGGGCAGGCCGATGACCGGGGCGCCGGTCAGGTCGGCGAACAGGTACATCGGCACGCTGGCGCCCATCATCGGCAGGATCAGCACGGGCTTGCCGACGGTGCGGCTGGTCGAGGCGATCACCGCCTTGCTGGCGTCCAGGGTCATGTCGGTGCGCCAGGCCGGATAGCCGTCCTCCCAGGCCAGTCGGATCAGGCGCGGATTGGCGGTGCGCTCGGCCGGAGTCGGGTCGTGGTCGACCAGGGTCCAGCCTTTGGCCTTCAGCCAGGCCTCCAGGATCGGCCGCACCGGCGCCTGGCCGGGCACGGTGCGGAAGTCGATGGAGACCACGGCTTCGGACGGAATGGCGTTGGCCGCCTGGTCGCCGACCTGGCCGGCCCGCAGGCCGCGGATATTGAGCGCCGGGCGCATCAGGCTGTCGACCAGCCGCTGGCCGCCCTCGCTGCGACCGATGCCGAACTGCTGCTTCAGGTCGCCCTCGACCGGCGGCAGGGCGTCGATGGCGGCCTGTTCAGCTGGGGTCAGGGGCCGGACGCCGTCGGCGAAGCCGGGGATCAGGATGCGGCCGTCGCTGTCGCGCATCTGGGCGATCAGTTCGGCGGCCATCACCGCCGGATTGGGGACCCAATTGCCGTAGTGGCCGTCATGCAGGGGTTTGAGCGGGCCATAGACCGTGATCTCCAGGCTGCCGGTGCCCCGCGCTCCGAAATACAGCTGCATCTGGCGGGTCTGGCTGACGGGGGCGTCGCCGATCAGCCAGAGATCGGCCTTCAATAGCGCGGCGTTAGCCTTGATGACGGCGGCCAGGTCGGTCGAGCCGGCCTCCTCCTGGCCCTCCCAGAAGATCTTGATGTTGATCGAGGGCTTGCGTCCGGAGGCCTTCAGCGCGTCCAGCGCCGCCAGGGCCGCGACGATGGAGGTCTTGTCGTCGCTGACCGCCCGGCCGTAGAGCCGCCATTCGGGGTTCAGCGCCGGGGCTTTGCGCCAGTCGACGTCGGTGGCCGCTGGGCCGAGGATGCCGGTCCGCATCACCGGGACGAAGGGATCGGACGCCCATTGCGAGGGCGTCACCGGCTGGCCGTCATAGTGGGCGTAGAAGACCACGGTCCGCTTGGCGCCCTTGGTCAGCAGTTCGCCATAGATGACCGGCGGTTTTCCCTCGCCGGTGGAGAGGCGCTTGACGGTCAGGCCGCGCGCCTTGAGCTGGGCTTCCAGATGGTCGGCGGTCGCCAGCAGGCCGGCGGGATCGGCCGCCACGCTGCGCAGCGCGGTCAGGTCGGAGAGCTCGCCGACGATGGCGGCCTCATGGCCCTGGCGCCAGGCGCGGACCTGGTCCTTCAGGCCTGCCGCCTGGACGGGGAGGGCGATCAGCAGCGCCATCACGGCGGCGGCGGCCTTCTTCATGGCAGGATTTCCTCCAGGGCGTGGCGCAGGATCGGGGCCAGGATGTCGGCTATGGCGGCCTGGTGCGCCGGGTTGGCGATCTCGTCCTGCCGCACTTCCAGTTCCAGATAGTCCAGGCCGCGCGGGTCGGCATGGTTGGGGACGGTGAAGTCGATGCCGTCCATGGCGTAGGGCTGGTTGTCGCCGACATCGTCACCGAACCGCAGGCGAAGTTGCGCCAGCATGGCCTGCGACAGCCGCGAATCGTTCCGGTGCAGCACGCCGAACCGCCAGGGCCTGGGCACGCCGGCCATTTCCGGGGTGAAGCTGTGCAGCGAGACCAGCAGGGTCGGGCGGCCGGCGCGGCGGTCCAGCTCGGCGGCGATGGCGGTGTGGTAGGGGCGGAAGATGGCCTCGACCCGGGCGGTCTTGGCGGCGTCCGTCAGGTTCTGGTTGCCGGGGACGGGCGAGTTGTCGCTCTCCGGGGCGATGGAGTCCCAGGCGCTCGGGTCGCGATTGCAGTCGATGACCAGCCGCGAGTAGCTCTGACGGATGAAGACGGCGTCCAGCCGCCGGGCCAGTTCCGCCCCCAGGCCAGCCACCCCGATGTCCCAGGCGATGTGGCGCTCAAGGTCGGCGGGCGGCAGGCCAAGATTGCCGAGTACGGACGGAATCGCCCTTCCGGCGTGATCGCCCAGCAACAGCATCGGGCAATTGCCGCCTGAATTCTCGACGATAGCCGTCTCAGCGTCGCCTGCGGCAAGCAGGCGCCTGGACGCGGCATGCGAATTGCTAACTCGTGATCGCAATGCCGATCCTTTCGATCCGCCACCTGACCCGCTACCGTTACCGCAAGCCGGTCATGCTTGGCGAACACCGCATGATGTTCCGGCCGCTGGAAAGCTATGACCAGCGGGTTCTGAGCGCGTCGGTGACGATATCGCCTGATCCTGAGCAGCTTCGCCACCTCCACGACGTGTTCGGCAACGCCGTCGGCATCGCCACCTTCGGGGAGCGGACCACCGAGCTCAGCTTTGAAAGCCGGGTCACCCTCGACCACCAGCCGCTGCCGGCCTTCGCCGGGGTGGACGGGACTATCGAGGCCTACCGGCAGACCCTGCCGTTTTCCTACAGCCCCGAGGACATGCCCGACTTGCTGCGCTCGATGGAGCGCCAGCATCCCGATCCCGAGGGCCTTGTCGAGCGCTGGGCCCACAGCTTTGTGCCCCGGAAGGGCGGCGCCAACCTGCAGCGGCTGCTGGCCGACATGACCCAGGCCATTCACAGCGACTTCCGCTATGGGACCCGCCTGCACGGCACGGCCCAGTCGCCGACCGAGACCCTGGTGACCCGCACCGGCGCCTGCAGGGACTTCGCCATGCTGATGATGGAGGCGGTGCGCAGCCTCGGCCTCGCGGCGCAGTTCGTGTCCGGCTACATCTACGTGCCGCCCCGCCCGACCGCCGGTCTGATCGGAACCAGCAGGTTGGGCGGCGGTCACACCCATGCCTGGCTGCGGGTCTATATGCCGGCCTGCGGCTGGGTGGAGTTCGACCCGACCAACGGCATCGTCGGCAACACCGACCTGGTCCGGGTGGCCATCGCCCGCGACCCGCGCCAGGCCCTGCCGCTGTGGGGCAGTTTCTCGGGCGAGGCTGACGACTATCTGGGCATGGATGTCGAGGTGGACGTGATAAGCGAAGAAGAACCGGCGCTTCCGTCCGGTTTCCTTCCCGAGTTGCAACCGGACCTGCAAACAGGCGTTGTCACGGGCTAACCAATTTGGGAACTGACATGCGCATTCGGTGCGGGTTTGAAATTGCCTTCGACTGCCCCGCCGAGGCGCCCATGCTGCTGATGCTGAACGTGCATCCCGAGCGGCGCGGCGACCTGGAAACCCCCGACGTCCTGCTGGTCGACCGGGACCTCTATATCCACCAGTATCTCGACGGCTGGGGCAATATCTGCAGCCGCGTGCTGCTGCCGCCGGGCCGCACCACTTTCTCGGCCGACTTCGTGATTCGCGACAGCGGGCTGCCGGAGCCGCAGTTCCCGGGCGCGAAGATGGCGCCGGTCCAGGACCTGCCCGACGAGGTCATCGTCTACCTGCTGGGCAGCCGCTATTGCGAGACCGACAGGATGAGCGACCTGGCCTGGTCGCTGTTTGGCAATACCGAGCCGGGCTGGCCCCGTATCCAGGCCATCCTCGCCTACGCTCACAAGCGCATCACCTTCGACTACGAGCGCACCCGGCCGACCAAGACCGCCTGGGACGCCCATGAGGAGACCGCCGGGGTCTGCCGCGACTATGCGCACCTGGCCATCACCCTGTGCCGCTGCATGAACATCCCGGCCCGCTACTGCACCGGCTATCTGGGCGATATCCCCGTGCCGCTGGCCGATGGTCCGATGGATTTCAGCGCCTGGTTCGAAGTCTGGCTGGACGGCGGCTGGCGGGCCATGGACGCCCGCCACAACGTGCCGCGCGTGGGTCGCATCGTCATGGCCCATGGCCGCGACGCCACCGATGCGGCGATCTCGACGAGTTTTGGGCCCGCGCAGCTGGTGGGGTTCAAGGTGGTGACCGAGGATATCGGCGAGTAGCCGTCAGTCGCAGCCGGCCAGCGGCATGCGGAAGGTGAACTTTGTCTCCTGGGCGTCGGATGCCACCTCGAGGGCTCCGCCATGCGCCCGGGCGATCTCCGAGGCGATGTAGAGGCCCAGGCCCAGACCCTGCTGATTGGGCCGAACGGCCGCGCGCGAGAAGGGCAGGAACAGCTGGGACATCGCGTCCGTTGGAATGGGCTCGCCCACATTGACCACCGACAGCACCAATTCATCTTCATGGACCCGGGCCGACACCCGGACCGGGCGGTCGGCCGCGCCGTGGGTAAGGGCGTTGGACAGCAGGTTCGAGGCCAACTGGGCCAAGCGGCGGCTATCGCAATCGACCAGGCAGCCCAGGTTCAGGTCCGCCTCGATCACGCGGTCAGGGTGGGCCGTGCGCAGCTCCTCGACCACCTGGGTCAGGGCCGGCGCCAGGTCGCAGTCGGCCCGCCGCTCCATCACGAAGCCGCCGCCCAGCCGGCCGCGGGCGAAGTCCATGACGTTTTCGATTAGTCCTGCCATCCGCTGAACACTTCCCTGCATAAGCGCCAGCATGGTCTGGGCCCGCTCGTTCAGCGGCGTCTTGGAAATCAGCCGCGCGCCGCCGTCGATCGAGGCCAGCGGGTTGCGCAGGTCGTGGCCCAGCACGGCGATGAACTGGTCGCGCAGCTCGGCGGCCTGGCGCGCGTCCAGCAGGGCCGCCTCGCTTTCGGCCAGCCGGGTTTCGGCGTCCAGATGACTGGCGATCAGCTCGGCGAACAGCTCGAACATGCCCCGTATCTCGGGGGTCTCCAGCTTGGCCGGGCGGGGATCGATGGCGCAGAGCGTGCCGAAGAACTCACCCCGCAGCAGGATGGGCACCGAGATGTAGCTCTGGAAGCCGTACTTGGCCGGGGTGTGGTGGTCGCGGAAGGTCTCGCTCTGCGCCACATGGTCGATGATCACCGGCTCATGGCTCTGGCGGATTTCGTCGCAGATGGTGGTCGCCACCATCAGTTCGCCGCCGGGCCTGAGGCCAAATTCGATCTCGTCGCGCACCGCGCAGGCGATCCAGCGGTCCTCGGTGACCCGGGCCACCGCTGCGAAGCCCATGCCGGTGGTGCGGGTGATGACTTCCAGTATCTTGGGGACGACATCCAGGCGGCCGATGGCGGCCACGTCGTCTGCATATGGATCCAAACGCTTACCCTCGCCCGCACCCCACGGGCATGCGACAGTATCACCCTGCTTAGGTCGGGGGGAACAGGGCAAGGTCCATGCTGATCATCCACAACTTCCCGCGCGGCGGCCGCGGCCAACGCGTCGCCTGGCTCTGCGAAGAGATGGGCCTGGCCTATCGGATGGCGACGGTGACCTTTCCGCCCAGCGCCGACTATCTGACCCTCAACCCCGTGGGTTCAGTGCCCTTCCTGGAGGACGACGCGACCGGCGCGGCGATCAACGAGTCGGTCGCCAACTGCCTCTATATCGCCCAGGCCTACGGCCCGACCCCGCTGTTGCCCGGTCCCAAGGACCCGGCACTGGCCCAGGTGCTGCAGTTCGCGGTGTTCAGCGAGGCGACTCTGGGGGCGATGGTCAACGTGTTGCTGGCCGACCGCTTCGGCGCCCCGGAGGCCGACAAGGGCGGCTGGTCGGTCCGCATGGCCGACAACCGGGTCGACCAGGCGATCGACTTCGTCGCCGGCAAGCTGGGCGAGCGCCATTTTCTGGTCGGCGCCGACCTCACCCTGGCGGACATCTGCATCGCCTCAATCCTGGGCGTATGGCGTGGGGCTCTCGGCAAGACCGCCCCGCCGACCATCGCCGCCTGGCTGGACCGTCTCGCCGAGCGGCCGGCCTACCAGCGCGCCAGGGCCGCCGTGACGGGCTAGTGACCAACCGTCTTGGCCAAGCCGTCCAGCACCGTCTGCCAGTTCTTCTCATAGTCGGCGCGATGTTCGCGGTCGGCGGCTGTCACGCCGCCGGTCAAGTTGGCTTGGCTGAGGGTCACCTTGGTCGCCTCGCCGGCCGGCTCCAGCTTGAAGGTCACCAGGTGATAGTTTTCCGGCTTGTCGGGCTGGCCTGAGGCGCCGCTCCAGTGTGAGAAGCTGAGGCGCTCACCGGGCACGGCCTCCTTGACCTCGCCCTTGTCTTCATAGGGCTTGCCGTTGAACTCGCCCGTCATCCGCACCGGGCTGCCGACCTTGAAGTCGCTGTCGACGTCAGCGCCGAAGAAGAACTGTTTGAGCTTGGCCCGGCTGGTCAGGGCCTCATAGACCTCATCCGGCGATGCGGTGACAGTGCGCGACACTTCGGCGGTGAGTTCGGGACCGGTGGACTGGGGCATGGGGTTCCTCCCGTAGCTGTCCCCGGTCCAGACGGAGCGCGGGGCGGCGGCGGCGGTTCCCCTCAGGCCTTGGGTTCAAGCGTCTTGAGATAGCCGATCAGGTCGCGGACGTCGGTGGCCGACAGCGCCCAGGCCGGCATCGGGCCATGGCCGACGACGATGCCTTCGGCCAGGGCCTCCTGCAGGTCGGCGACGTCGAAGCGGTTGTGCAGGTCGCGGAACTTGGGCGCATCGGTCAGCGGGCTGTCGCCGGTCATGCCCACCGCATGGCACCGGGCGCACTTGGATTGCGCGATCGCCTGGCCGTTGACGAGGTTGGGCGGCGGCTGCGGCACAGCTTGACCGGCTGCCGCACCGACGATGAGCAGGCAGGCCAGGGCGGCGCCGGCGGCGGCGATCCAGGACGTATCGCGGGACATGACGGTCTCCTCACCAGTCGCCAGGGTGAGGCGGCCGGCCATCGCTGTCCTTGATCAGGGTCAACGCAACCGCGAGCGCGCCGTGGGGACCAGCCGCAGCACCTCCGGTTTGCGCATCAGGGCCGGCAGCACCGCCTCTGGAACCGTGTCGCGCCAGCCGGTCTCGGCGGACAGCCGCTGGGCAAAGGCGCGGTGGGCGGTCTCGTCCTCGAAGCGGGCGAACCAGATGTGGACGGTCTCGCCTTCGCGAACCGGCAGGCGGGGATAGCTGTTGGGGCCGAGGTCGGTCTCGAGCGTCCCGAATACCTGGCCGCCGGCCCGGGCGATGCGGGGCCGGATGACGGTCTCGAAAAGTTCGGCGTAGGGCTTGGCGAGGGCGGCGGGCAGATACTGGATATTGGCGACGATCAGACCAGGCTTGGCCGGGCCCGGCAAATCTGCGGGGCCGACCGGGTGGAGCAGCAGCACATTGTCGGAATCGACGATGTCGGCATTGGCCGTCGCGCGGTTCGCCTGCCAGACCGGGCCCGTATAGAAACCGTCAAGCGCCTGGTAGCGGGCCTTCAGGCTCTCGAAGCCGCGCATCCAGACGAAGCGGTCGGGATCGTCCAGGTCGCGGAAAATGCCGATGATGTGGGCGCCGAGAGTCTCCTGCGACTCGATGAAGCTTTGTTCGAACCGATTGACGAAGCCGTTCCGATGGCCGCCGCGCAGGGTGTATTGCCGAAGTTCGACGATGGGATTGAAGGCGGTCATGGCTTTGACTTTGGCTTTCGCTGAGAAGGGCAGGGTGGTCACGAGACCAGCGGCGAGCACGGCGCGGCGGTTCATGCGGCCCGCTCGAAGTCCATGATCCAGTTGGTTTCCCAGCCGGCGCCGGCGTCCTCGGAGAAGGCCTGCTCCCAGCGGGCGGTGGCCGCGGTGATCGCCGACCAGAGGAAGCGGACCTTGATGGGGCGGCCCTCGAAAACATCCTCGCCCAGAAAGGTCCCCACCCCGTTCTCGAAACGGCCGTGCACTGGCGGCTCCAGGCCGGGATGGCGGGCGTCGTACCACCAGATCGACCACAGGCCGCTGGCCGGGTCGAACTTGCGCACTGTGGCGGCGCGGTAGGGGGACTCGGGCCGGTCCAGGATGTTGTCGTCGATATTGCCGAGACCGCCGAGAATTCGCTCTACGACAGTCCGGCCTGAGAATTCCGTCCAGTCCTGGCAGCCAGCCAGGCGGCGATTCAGGCAGCGGTGGCGGACCGTCCAGTTACCGGGGAAGAAGTCGAAGGCGTCGGCGCCGGGCGGAAGGGTGTCGAGCAGGGGCAGCATGGCAGGGGCTCCGTGAAATCGAGGCCCGCTTCTACGGCCGGATAACTGACACCCGCTGTCAGGATATATCGGCTAGAAGTGAATTCATGCGCGCCAGCCGACTGCTCTCCATTCTGATCACCCTGCAGGTCCGTGGCCGGGTCACCGCCCAGGCGTTGGCCGATGAGTTCGAGGTCTCGGTCCGCACCATCTATCGCGACATCGACGAGCTCAGCGCCGCCGGTGTGCCGGTCTATGCCGACCGCGGGCCGGGCGGTGGGTTCCAGCTGCTGGAGGGCTATCGCACCCGGCTGACCGGCCTGTCGGCGCCCGAGGCCGAGGCCCTGCTGCTGATGGGCCTGCCCGGCCCCGCCGACGATCTGGGCCTGGCCGAACCGGCGGCGGCGGCGCGGATGAAACTGCTGGCGGCCCTGCCGCCTTCGGCCGGGGCGGGGGCGTTGAAGGTCGCCGACCGCTTCCACCTCGATCCCCTGGAATGGTTTCGCCGCCCCGCTACGCCGCCCAATCTGGCCGCCGCCGCCCAGGCCGTCTGGCAGGGCCGCCGCATCGAGATCGGCTACGAGAGCTGGAAGGCGACGGTTCGCCGGCGGCTCGATCCGCTGGGCCTCGTGATCAAGGCCGGCGCCTGGTACCTGGTCGCCCGTTACGGCCAGCAGCCGCGCACCTACCGGCTCTCCAACGTGCTCGACATCGCCGTGCTGGACGAGACTTTCGAGCGGCCGGACGGCTTTGACCTGGCCCGGCATTGGCGCGCCGAGGTGCAGCGGTTCGAGGCCGATCTGCGCCGCGAGACTGCCGTGCTGCGGGTCCACAACCGGGCCCTGTCGCGGCTGGACCGGTTGGGCGCCGACATAACGGAGCCCGTGCTGGCCGCCACGCCGGACGCCAGGGGCTGGCGGCAAGCAGAGGTCCCCATCGAAAGCGCCGGCCACGCGGCGAGTCTACTGTTGGGTTTCGGCGACGCTATTGAGGTGATGTCACCGCCGGCGTTGCGGCACGAGCTGACGCGGAGGGCGTCGGACGTCCTGCGTCTGTATGGCGCTACAGACCCAGCTCACTGAGGCCTGGATGGTCCAGCGGACGCGGGCCCGCCTTGTCCCAATGGAACAGTCGCTCCTCCGGGCCGATCTCCAGATCGTTGATGCTGGCGTGCCGCTCGCGCATCAGGCCGTTGGCGTCGAAGGCCCAGTTCTCGTTGCCGTAGGCGCGCCGCCACTGGCCGCCCAGGTCTCGCCACTCATAGGCAAACCGCACGGCGATACGGTCGTCGCTGAAGGCCCAAAGCTCCTTGATCAGGCGGTAGTCGAGCTCGCTAAGCCACTTCACTTCAAGGAAGTCGACAATGGCCGCCCGCCCGCGCAGGAAGCGGCTGCGGTTGCGCCAGACGCTGTCGGGGGAATAGGCCAGGGACACCCTGGCCGGGTCGCGGCTGTTCCAGGCGTCCTCCGCCAGCCGGACCTTGCGGAC
The DNA here is from genome assembly GCA_038236615.1 of Caulobacterales bacterium. Lineage (GTDB taxonomy): Bacteria > Pseudomonadota > Alphaproteobacteria > Caulobacterales > Caulobacteraceae > Caulobacter. The sequence continues at coordinate 52,924 of JBBRZO010000020.1, read as the reverse complement.
CGCGCTCTCGCGCTTGAAGGGCGGCAAAGGGGGGCGGGGTTCCACGGTGGAGGTCATGGGACGTCTCCGGAGTGTGGGGCAGACCGAAGGGCGGCGATCTCGGCTTCCAGTTCGGCCACTCGCGCCCGCAACGGGTTCACCACCCTGGCTACTTCGGCGGTGGTGAAGCGCGGGGTGATGTGTTGTGCGCAGTTCCAGTCGTAGGCATGCAGCTTGAGCAGAAAGGCCCGCTCGGGCCGGGCCTTGTAGCCCGTGTCCATCAGGGCGGCGATCACCTCCGGATCGGTCGAGACGGTCATCCGGGCCAGGATCTTCATTCGCGCCCGGTGGGGATAGTCCATCAGGATCAGGGCTACCCGGTTGTCGTCGGCGACATTGCCCAGGCTGATGTACTGCCGATTGCCGCGATAATCGGCAAAGCCCAGCGTCGTCTCGTCCAGCACTTTCAGGAAGCCGGCGGGGCCGCCGCGGTGCTGCACGTAGGGCCAGCCGGTCGCCGAAACGGTGGCCAGGAAGAAGCTGTCGCGCTCGGCGATGAAGGCCGCCTCGTTCTCGGTAAAGCGGTCGAAGGCCCGGTCGAGCGTCGGATCATCAAACAGGCCGCCGCTGCCATTGGCGGTCTGCGCCGCCCTCACCGACGGCGTGGCCAGGGTATCGAGGAATCCGTAGGGCATGGCGTCACTCCAGGGTCGCGCCGGCGGCGGGTCGTCCCCGCCGCCGGAACTTGATCACGCCGCGCGGGCGGTTTCCACGACCGGGAAATCGATGTCGGTGCGGGCGACATTGTTGACGAAGTTGGTCAGCACGTTTTCGGCGACCACCGCCACGATCTCGACGATCTGGGCGTCGGTGTAGCCGGCGTCACGGACCGCGCCGAGGTCGGCGTCGCTGACCTTGCCGCGCGTCTGGGCGACCTTGGCGGCGAAGGCCACGGCGGCCGCCGCCTTGGGGTCCTTGGAGCCGCCAAGGCGGTTCAGGTCGATCTCCGCCTGGTCCAGTTTGGCCAGGTTGAGGCCCAGATAGGTATGGGCCGAGAGGCAGTAGTCGCAGCCGTTGACCTCGGCGACCGCCACCGCGATGCGCTCACGGGTCTTGACGTCCAGGGCCTTGGTCAGGGCGCCGCTCAGGCCGAGCATGCCCTGCAGAGCGGCCGGGCTGAGACCCACCAGGCGGAACAGGTTGGGGATGACGCCCAGCTGCTTGCCGACGGCTTCGAGCAGCGGCTGCGCGGCGGCGGGGGAGTCGGCGAGGGTGGGGATGGCGAGGCGGGACATGGGTTTCTCCGATCAGGGGCCGGCGGGGGCCGGCGATGCCCAATATCTACCGGCGGCGACCGATTGGGATAATCTGGTCAATTGACAAGTCATTATTGCACGTTATGCAATTAGGAATGGACCATCTGGAAGCGATGCGCGCCTTCGTCACTGTCGCCGACCAGGGTGGGTTTGCCCGGGCGGCTCAGAGTCTGCGGCGCTCGCCCTCGGCCGTGACCCGGCAGGTCGCCCAACTGGAAGATGACCTGGGCGTCTCCCTGCTGACCCGCACCACCCGCGCCCTCAGCCTGACTGAACCCGGGCGGTCCTACTTGGAAAGTTGCCGGCAGATCCTGGGCGATCTGGACCTGGCCCAGCGGCGGGCCCGAGGCGAGGAGGCCGGTCCACGCGGCCTGTTGCGCCTCGCCGCGCCGATCCTGTTCGGCCGGCTGCATGTCCTGCCGCTGGTCAGCCAACTGCTGGCTCAGCATCCGGGGCTGGATGTGCGGTTGACCCTCTCCGATCGCAACGCGCCCCTGGTCGAGGAAGGGCTGGATGCGGCTGTCCGGGTGGGCGTGCTGGCCGATTCCAGCCTCAAGGCCGTGCGGCTGGGGACCGTCACCCGGGCGGTGCTGGCCAGTCCGGCCTACCTGGCCGTCCGGGGACGCCCCGTCGCGCCGGGCGACCTCGCGGCCCACGACCTGATCGCCTTCGAAGGGGGCGAGGCGACCTCGGAATGGCGGTTTGCCGATACGGCCGTGCGTATCGCCCCCCGTCTGTCGGTCAACAGCGCCGACGCCGCTATCGCCGCCGCCGAAGCCGGACTGGGGATCGTAAGGGCCCTCAGCTATCAGGTGCGCGAGGCGGTGCTGGCCGGCCGGCTGGTCCCCGTGCTCGCGGCCTTCGCTCCATCGCCCCTGCCGGTCAGCGTTGTTCATCCGGAGCGCCGCATCGCCTCGCCCAATGTCGTCGCCTTCGTCGCCGCCGCCCGCACCTGGTTTCGTGAGCGCGACCTGTCGCTACCAACGGCGTGAGCGCTTTCCGCCGCCCGCCAGGTCGGGCTAGGGTGAGCTCAACGACATAAGAGGAAACGCCATGACCGACGCCGCTGTCTCCACCGCTGCCGCCCTGCGCCCCGCCAAGATGATCTTCGTCAAGCTGGTCGTCGCCGACCTGGACGCCATGGTCGACTTTTACCAGCGGGCCTTCGGCATGGTCGCCACCCGGACCATCGAGATGGATGACCTCAAAGAGGTGATCCTGCAGCGCTCGGCCGACGACAAGGGGCCCAGCCTGATCCTCTATTTCAACAAGGATTGCCGATCGCTCACGGTCGGCTCGGCCCACGGACCCATTGGCCTGGCGGTCGAGGACGTCGACCGGGCTTTCGCCCACGCCATCGTGCAGGGCGCGGCGGCGGTGCGTGAGCCTTTCGACGTCCCGGGCATGCGGGTGGCCTTCGTGGCCGACCCAGAAGGCCACGAGATCGAGATGGTCCGCTTCAAGGGCTGACGGCTATGGCCGGGGGCGACATGCCGGATGAACGACCCAGCGTCGAGCGCGTCTACCAGACCTTGATCTTTGACAGCCGCCGCTGGGCTGGGTTCACAGCCCGCGACGGCGATGTCTTCGTCTGCACCTCCTACAAGTCCGGCACGACCTGGACCCAGATGATCTGCGCCCTGCTGATCCACCAGACGCCCGAACTGCCCAAGCCGCTGGCGACGCTGTCGCCCTGGCTGGACATGCGCACCGCGCCCATTGAGGACATCCTCCAGGAGCTGGAATCCCAGGACCATCGTCGGCTGATCAAGACCCACACCGCCCTGGACGGCCTGCCCTATTTCGAAAACGTCACCTATCTGGTCTGCGGGCGAGATCCGCGCGACGTCTTCATGTCGCTGCAGAACCACATGGCCAACCTCGACACCGGGCGGGTGGTCGAGGTGTTGAGCGCCCAGGGCCTGGAGGTCAGACCGCCGCCGCCCCTGCCCGACGACATCAACGAGCGCTTCGCCCTCTGGCTGACCCAGAGCAGCTTCGCCTGGGAAGAGGACGGGCTGCCCTACTGGTCGCATGTCCGGCACGCCCACACCTTCTGGGCCCATCGCCATCGGCCCAATATCCATTTCCTGCACTATGCCGACCTCAAGGCCGACCTGGAGGGCCAGATGCGCCGGCTGGCCGGCATGCTGGGCATCTCGGTCCCCGAGGACCGCTGGCCGTCCCTGGTCAAGGCGGCGGGCTTTGCCGAGATGAAGGCCAACGCCGCCGGCGCCGCCCCAGATGTCCAGCACGGCATCTGGAAGGACAACGGCCGGTTCTTCAACAAGGGCGAAAACGCCCAGTGGCGCGGCGTGCTCAGCGAGCCGATGCTGAACCTCTACGCCGAGCGCATGCGGGCGCGCTATGATCCCGTCGTCGTCGACTGGCTGGAGCGCGGCTCGGGCGCGGCGGGCGATCCCAAAACGCTCTGAGAGGCGCAACGATGTCCGAACACCAGGTCCGGCCCGCCGGCGCCGCCGATCAAGACAGCCTGCTGAGCGTGTTGATGCTGGCCTTCAGCACAGACCCTTGCATGCGCTGGACCTTTCCCCGGCCGGACACCTTCCTGGCCGCCTTCAAGCCGCTGGTGACCCAGATGGGGGCAGGGCTGGGGCATGACGGCCTGTTTCTGGTCGAGGACGGCACGGCCGGCGCCCTCTGGCTGCCGCCCGGCGTCGAGCAGGACGCCGCGGCCATCGGCGCCGTCTTCGACCGCTTCGTCGAGGGCGGGGACCCCGAGGTCGGCGCACAGATCGGCGCCGAGATGCGCGCCTATCACCCGCACGAGCCGCATTGGTATCTGTCGATGCTGGGCGTCGATCCCGCCTGCCAGGGCCGTGGTCTGGGCTCGGCCCTGCTGAAGGCCGGCCTGGCTCGCTGCGACGCCGAGGGCCTGCCGGCCTATCTGGAAAGTTCTAACCCCAAGAACGTGCCGCTGTATGAGCGCTTCGGGTTCGAAGTTCTGGGCCGCATTGCGCCGGGCGACTTCCCGGGGCTTACGCCGATGTTGCGGCCGGCGCGCTAGAAGCCCCGCTCGCTCATCCAGCCGCTGACCGCCGCCACCGCCTTGGGGAGCAGGTCGGGCCGCTCGACGTAATAGTGGTCGGCGCCTTCGATCTGGACCAGCGACTTGTCTTTGGAGGCGACGGCGTCGAACAGACGCTGGGCGTGGCTGGGGGTGCAGGCGAGGTCGGCGGTGTTGTTGATCACCAGCACCGGGCAGGAAATGCGGCCGGCGTTGATCACGCCATTGGCTCGGCTCTCGTCATAGCTCCATTGCGACAGCCAGGAGCGCAGAGTGGTGAAGCGGCCCAGGCCGACGGGACCGTCGTTGGCGATCTTCGGATCGCCCAGGTAACAGGTCCCCGGCTTGCGGTCGGAAGGGTCCTGGGTCGGGTCGGTCCAGCGCACGTCGCACATGGTGCCGGCCACGATGAAGGGCCGCTCGGCATTGGGTTCGCCCTGGGCCTTCAGCGCCGCCAGGGTCGCCTTGGCCCGGGCGGTGATGCGGCGGTTGCGGGCGATCTGGGCCTCGCGGAATTTGGCCACGAACGCGGGCGAGTAGGGCGGCTGGTTGGGACAGTCGGGGTCGTAGATGTTCAGTTCCCGGTCGCGCTCGTAGGGCTTGTCCTCGTCGAGCACCGAGGGATCCAGCCATTCGGTCATGGTGATCGAGCGGCTGATATGGGCGGCCAGCAGCAGGATGCCGTCGGCCGGCTGCAGGTTCGCGGCCATGAGGTCCAGGGCCTCGCCGGACGGGGTGGTGGTGAGTGTCGGGTGCTCGGCCTGGTCCTGGTAGAACAGCGACAGCGAGCCGCCGCCCGACCAGCCGCCCAGCAGCACCTTGTCATAGCCGAACCGCTTCTTGGCGTCGGCGATGCAGGCGCCCAGGTCCAGGACGCACTTTTCCAGGATCAGCGCCGTGTCGTTCCCGCGATAGCGCGGGTTGCAATAGATGACGTGATGGCCGGCCATGGCGAGCGCACTGACCAGGGGCAGGAACGATCCGCCGCCGATCGGGTGACTGAACAGGACGACGGTCTTGCCCTTACCGTCACTGTCTTCCGGCCGGATGCGCATGCACTCGACAAAGACCTGACCGCTGGGGCCGCCATAGACCTCCTTCAGGGGACTTGGGTCGGCATGGACGAAACCATAGGGTTCCCGGACCACTCTCATCGCCTTGCGTCTCCCCATATTCTTGACTACAAAATCAGGAAAGCTGACTTACAAGTCAAGTGTGGGAAGCCAACTCTGGTGGCGACGGTACTGCAATCGACCAAAGGCGAGCGCGTCGCCGGCCGCATCCGGACGGTGGCGCTGGAGCAGTTCTCGCGGCTGGGCTTTGAACGAGCGACGATGGGCGAGATCGCCCGCGAGGCCGGGGTCTCGCAGGCCACGCTGCACTATCATTTTCAGGACAAGGCCCAGCTCTGGCGCAGCGCCATGCTCGACCTGGGCGCCCACATCGCCGAGGAGGAGCGGGCCATTTCCGCCGCGCGGGACGCCCCCGCCGTGGACCAGCTGCGCATGGCCATGCGGCTGTTTGTCGAGATTTCCTGGCGCCACCCGGCGCTGGGCCGGATCGTGGCGCTGGAAGGCATGGCCGGGGGCGAACGGCTGGCCTGGCTGGTGGAGAACCTGCTGGGCGAGCGCAATCGTCGTCTGGCGCGCCTGGCCGCCCGGGCCATCGCCGAGGGCGACCTCAAACCCTTTCCGCCTGAGCAGATTGTCGTCACCCTGCAGGCCGCCGCCGCCGGGCTGATCAACCTGCAGCCGCTGATGCGGGCCAATTTCGGCGTGCTGGCCTATTCCGCCGCCGGCCGCGCCGCCCACCTGGACATGATCCTGGCCGCCGTCTTCGATGGCTTCGTCAACAGGAAGAACGAGGAAACCCGCCCATGACCCGGACTCAGGTTCAGCCCACTGGCATCCACCACCTGGCCTTCATGGCCGGCGATATCAAAAAGCACATCGCCTTCTTCTCGCAGGTCATGGGCTGTCCGCTGGTCGCCCTGTTCGACATGCATGGGGTGCCGGGCGGCCTGCACGCCTTCCTGCGCATGAACGACCACAGCTATTTCTCGATCGTCCAGCTGCCCGACGTCGACAAGATTCCGATCCAGCTAGGCGCCACCCATGCCGGCAACGGGGCGCTACCGTGCGCGCCGGGCGCGCTGCAGCACCTGGCTTTCGGGGTGGACAGCGACGAGGACCTGATCGCCATGCGCGACCGCATCCGCGGCGCGGGGGTCAATGTCATCGGCCCCATCGACCATGGCATGTGCCGCTCGATCTATTTCGCCGGCCCTGACCAGATGACCCTGGAAGTCGCCACCTCGCAGGCGGCCATCGACCCCGCCCGCTGGATCGACCCGACCACCCTGGCGAAGGCCGGGATCAGTGATGAGGAAGCCGCCCGGTTCAAATCGCCCGCGCCCTATACTGGCCCGAGCCCCGCGCCGCAGCCGGCCTACGACCCGGACAAGCCCCACATGGCCTATCCCAAGGAGGTCTATCTGCGGATGATCGCCGCCCCCGATGAGATGATCACCGCGTCCGCCAGCTATTCCGAGCCGCCTGTCCCCGCCTGAAGCGGCGCGCTCCACAGACGTGACGCTCTGCCACCGCCGCTGTTTACGCATCATTCAACACGTCCTGCGACTGTGCGCGGTCGGGGGAGGCAGAGTGGGGCATGTCGGAGCGAGCGGCCGGAACCGGCCTTGAGCACGTGAGCGCTTACTTCCTGGGGGTCGTAGAGGCCAGCCAGGACTGTATCCGTGTGCTCAGCCTGGACGGCCTTATCGAATACATGAACCAGCGGGGCCAGGCCCTGTTCGAGATTACCGACTACCTGGAGAACCATCGGGGCGGGGTCTGGGGCGAGCGTTGGCCGGCCGAGACCCGCCACATGCTGCAGCGGGCCATGCGCGACGCCAGGGCCGGCAAGGTGGCCAGTTTCCGCGCGGTCTGTCCGACCATGAGCGGTGTGCGCAAGTGCTGGGACACGGTGGTCACGCCGATCCGGGGCGAAGGGGGTGAGATCATTCGCCTGCTGGCCACCTCGCGCGATGTCACCGCCGAGGTTGAGACCCGCAGCTTCTGCGACACCATCATCGACCTGCTGCCCAACCCCCTTCTGGTCAAGTCGGCCGCCGATGGGCGTTATGTCCTGGTCAACCGGGCCGCCGAGGATATGTTGGGCGTGGCGGCGGAGGACATTCTGGGCAAGAGCGCCTTCGACCTGTTCCCACAGGGCGAGGCCGAACTGTTCGCCGCCGAGGATGCCCAGGTCGTCACTTCCGGCAGCGTCAGCATCTCGGAAGAGGAGCCGATCAGCGTCGACGGCGAGCTGCGCTACTTCAACACCAAGAAGCTGGCGACCTATGACGACGACGGGCCGCGCCATCTGGTGGCGATCGCCGAGGATGTGACCAATCGCCGGGCCGCCGCCCAGTCGTTGCGATCCGCTCTGGAGGAAGCCCAGGCCGCGTCGCGCGCCAAAAGCGCCTTCCTGGCCAATATGAGCCACGAGATCAGGACGCCGCTGAACGGCATCGTCGCCGGGGCCGACATGCTGTCGCGCCAGACCCTGTCGCCCAAGATGGCCGAACTGGTCGAAATCATCCGCTCGTCCAGCGGCAGCCTGCAAACCCTGCTCACCGACATCCTCGACCTGGCCCGTATCGAGGCCGGGGCGGTGCGCTTGGAAAGCACAGACTTTCACCTGGGCGACCTGGTCCGCTCGGTCGCCGCGCTCGGCCGGCTGAAGGCCGACGAGAAGGGGGTGGCCGTCACCGTCCGCATCGACCCGTCCCTGGAAGGCGAGGCCAGAGGCGATCCGACCCGCCTGCGCCAGGTGATCACCAACCTGGTCAGCAACGCGGTCAAGTTCACCGAACAGGGCCATGTCGCCGTTACCGCCAGCCTGCTGGGCGAAGGGGCGGTGCGGATTTCGGTGCGTGACAGCGGCATCGGCTTTGACGACAGCGACAAGAGCCGGGTGTTTGGCCGCTTCCAACAGGCTGACACCTCGATCACCCGCCGGTTTGGCGGCGCGGGCCTGGGCTTGGCGATCTCTGGCCAGCTGGTCGAGCTGATGGGCGGGGCCCTGGACTGCTCGGCAAGGCCCGGAGAAGGGGCAGAGTTCTGGTTCGACCTGCCCTTGGCGGTCCGCCGGGTTCAGGCCGGCGCCGTGGTCGCCCAGATCCAGGAGGCGGAGTTTGACCGGCCGCTGCGGATACTGCTGGCCGACGACCACCCGATCAATCGCAAGGTCGTCGAGCTGATGCTGACCGGCGTCGCCGAAATATGCTCGGTCGAGAATGGCGCCGAGGCGGTGCAGGCCTTCCAGGACGGCCAGTTCGACGCGGTGCTGATGGACATGCAGATGCCGGTAATGGACGGCCTGACCGCCGTGCGCGCCATCAGGGCCCACGAGCTCGCGGTCGGCGCGACCCGCACCCCGATCATCATGCTGACCGCCAACGCCCTGCCCGAGCACGTCGCCGCCAGCGCCGAATGCGGCGCCGACCGCCACTTGGACAAGCCGATCAACGCCGAGCGGCTGCTGTCGGTGCTGGAAGAGGTGTTGGACGAGAGCGAGGCGGCGGCCGAGGCGGCCTGACCCAAAAAATCCGGTTTGCCCTGTCGGCCTGCCGCGTCCCACATCGTCTTACAGACAGCAGCCGGCGCCTTCCGCCCGGCGGATGACGGAGACACGCGATGGACATTCCGCCCACCACCCCCGCCGGCGGCATCAGCCCCTACCTGACGCCCGGCGACGCCAACGCCGCCGCCGATTTCTACATCAAGGCCTTCGGAGCCGAGGAACTGGCCCGCATGAAGGCCCAGGATGGCCAGCGGCTGATGCACTGCCAGTTGCGCATCAACGGCTCGTTTCTGATGCTGTCAGACGGCTTTCCCGAGCATGGGCACCCGGCCCTGCCGCCTCAGGCGGTGGTGCTGCACCTGCAGGTCGAGGACATCGATGCCTGGTGGAAGCGCGCGACCGACGCCGGCGCCGCCGTTGTTACGCCGATCGAACTGATGTTCTGGGGCGACCGCTATGGCCAACTCAGGGATCCGTTCGGATTCATGTGGTCGCTGGGCCAGACACCCAAAGCCTAAAGGTCTACGGCTGGGCGTCCTTGAGGGCGGCTTCACCTTCCGGGGTGATGTCCCAGCCCTCCTGGCTGCGCTCGGCCAAGCCCAGGTCCGTCAGGGCCCGGGCGTCGGCGATGTTGATCCAGTCGACCATCTCGCCGGCCTTCTTGCGCGCCAGGTTGGCCAGGGCTGTCCGCTGGCGGTCGTTCAGAGTCGGCATGATCAGTATTGGCCCTGGCTGCGGAGCACCGCCCGGAGCAGGACGCCCCGCCGCGGGGTAAGTCCGGGCATTTTCAGCTCAAGACGGGCGCCGGCCGCCACCTCGCCCAGGTGGCGGCTGCCCAGCGCCCAGGACTCTGCCCGCACCTCGGCCTGGGTGATCGAGTTAAACCCCAGCAGACTTAGGATCTGGGCGCCCAGGCTCATCCCTTGGTGCCGCGCAGGCCATGGATGTCGGTCGGCGGCAGGCGGCGGACCGCGCCGGTCGAGCGGGGATCGTTGAGGCTGGGGGCCGGCCGAGGCGGCGGGCGGGAGGCGCTGAATCTGGGGAAGACGGACATAAAGTCCTTTCGGGCCGGCTGGCGCCGCAGGTCGCGGGTCAAGGCAGGCGGAGCGGACCATAGGCCTTACGGCGGCGAAAAGCGCGCGGGTTCGGAATTTTCTGTAGCGTGTTCCGAAAAGTGGGAACCGTTTTTCGGAGAGAACGCGCGTCAAAATAAACGACTAGAGCGGCGATCTGATTCGATCAGATCGCAACACGCTCTAGACCGCTGTGTGGACGACCGAGACCTGCATGCCGGCCTCGCCATTGCGAGCTTCCAGCGTCGCGCCCAGCTGCTTGACCAGAGCCTTGACGATCACCGTCCCCAGGCCCCCGCCGATCGTGTTGAGCGCGGCGTTGCCGACGCCATTGTCAGCTACGACCAGCGCCCAGTCCTCGCCGCCGCTGCGATAGATCACCTCGACCACCGCGTCCTTACGGCCTTCAGGGAAGGCGTACTTGATGGCGTTGATCACCAGCTCAGTAACAATCAGGCCGATACTGATCGCCTGGGCCGAGCCGATTTCACCCTCGTCGGCGATGACCTTGAGCACGATGGGCCGGTCTTCCCCGATCATTGAGGCGGCGAGGCTGGCGCACAGCTTCTCCAGGTAGGGCGCGACCGCGATCAGGTCGATGCCCTCGGTGGCGTGCAGGTGCGACTGAACGGCGGCCACCGACATTACCCGCTGGTGAGCGTCGCGCAGATGCTGGCGCGACTCGTCCGAGTTCACCGCGCGCGCTTTGAGCATCAGGATGCTGGCGATGATCTGCAGACTGTTGGCGACCCGGTGCTCCATCTCCTGCAGCAGCACCCGCTTCTGACGCAGAAGCTCCTCGGTGCGGGCCAACAGCTCGTCCTTCTCCCGCTCGACGATGCGCCGTTCGGTGATGTCGGTGAAGGCCAGCAGGATTGTGGTGTCCGGGATGGTCTCGTAGATCACCTTGCGGGCGTTCAACATCATGATCCGCCGGCCGACGCCCGGAAAGTCATGGTCGACTTCAAAGCCGTCCATGGACACCTGTTCGGGGATGATAGTCTCCAGCAGCAGCCGCAGGGCCGGAATGTTCCATTGCCCATCGCCCAGATCGTACAGCAGGCAGTCATGCGTCTGCTCAGCCTGAACCTGGAAGGTGTCGTAGAAGGACCGGCTGGCGGCCATCACCCGTAGCTTATCGTCCAGCACCAGGAACGGCTCATGCAGGGTGTTGACGATGGCCTGTGCCAGGGTCTGAGCCTCGGCGATCCCGTGCAGCGGATTGTGGGATGTGGGAACCAGCGGCTCAGGCCTCGTCGAACGGCGGCGGCAACCGTCCGGACTTGAACAGGATCACCGGGTTCTCGTCATAGTCGCCCATCTCGACATCGGCCGAGGCGGAATAGGCCACCACGCCCAGGCGCAGGGGAGCCAGGCGCTCGGCCTTGCGCCGGGCGTCCTCGGCGGTCTGGCAACCCATGGCCTGCTCGGCCCGCAAGGCGGCGCCGCGGCCGGCGATGTAGCACTGGACCAGATGCACGGTTTCCCGGGCCATCGGAACTTTACGGCTTCTTCTTGGACGGCGGGGCCAGGAAGGACGGCGCCGCGACGACCGGCGCGGCCTTGGCGGCCTTGGGCTTGCGGACTTCCTTGTTGCTCTTCTTCTGACCCTTGGCCATGGCCGTCTCCTCGTTGTCGGGTGGACTTGGGCGAGCCAATCGGGCGGGCCGGTGGTCACGTCTAACACGTCCTGGCGACGGGCCGGGATATTCCTTGCCGGCCGCCTACCCCGCTTCCGTTCCTCCCCCCGATCGGCCAGGGTGGAGCGGGGAGGGACCTTGGCCTTGAGCGACGATTCGACCACCGGCGCGGCAACCGGCGAAGGGGCGCCGGCCTTCGCGCTCGACCTGCCACGCGCACAGAGCGCCGCCGTCCTGTTCCTGGGCGTCGTCGCCCTGCTGGTCACCGGCATCCAGCCCATCCTGCTCGACGCCCTGGCCGCCGCCGGAGCGCTGGATGTGCATCAGATTGGCCAAGCGGCCATGGCCGAGCTTCTGGCCATGGGCCTGGGCACAGTGGCGCTGGGGGCCTGGCTGGACGGACGCGGGCTGCGCTGGGTCGCCATTGTCTCGGCCGTGGCGCTGGCCGGGCTGGACATGGCCAGCCCCGCGCTGCGTGGCGAGGTCCAGGTGCTCGACCGCGGCCTGGCCGGCTTCGCTGAAGGGGCGCTGCTGTGGGTCACCATCGGCTTTATCGTCCGGCAGGCGACGCCCGAACGCTGGGCGGCCATCTTCTTCGCGGCCCAGACCCTGGTGCAGCTGGCCGCCTCCCTGGCCCTGTCGGCGGGCCTCATTCCAGGCGGTGATCTCAAGGGCGGGTTTGGCCTGCTGATCGTCTTCGCCGTGCTGGCCGCCGGAGCCGCCTTCATGGTCCCGGGCGCCTTCCCCGTCCTGCCGCGCAACGCCGACGGCCGGAGTTTGCCCGACATGCGCGGCTGGATCGCCCTGGCCGGTACGCTGGCCTACACCGCCGGCGGGGCCAGCATCTGGGTCTATATGGGCCCGCTCGCCCATCAGGCGGGCCTCGCCGACAACGTCCCGGCCCTGGCGGTCAGCGGCTCGCTGGCCGGTCAGGTCTCGGGCGCCATCCTGGCCAACCTGCTGGCCGGCCGGCTGAGCTTTCGGGTGGTGATCCCCATCGGGGCGGCAATGAACCTGATCGCCTACAGCCTGCTGGGCCTCTCGCCGGGCCTGGCCATCTTCATCGGCTGCTTCGCCATCAGCGGCCTGGCCGGGATGGCGCTCACCCCCTATCTCGCCCCGATGATCATCGAGGCCGACCCCACCCGCCGGGCGGCGGTGCTGAGCGGCGGAGCCCAGCTTCTGGGCTCGGCGGCCGGGCCGCTGGTCGCCTCGATGGTGGTCAGCGAGGGCCATTCCCGGGGTGTGCTGGTGCTGGCCTGCCTGTTCGTTCTGCTCGGCGTGGGGCTGATGTTCGGGGCGGTGCGGCGCTTGCGTTCGCATAACGCCGGTGCTACTGGCGCGCCGCACTAACGACAGCGGAAGCCAATGAAACTCTCGAACGACCAGTTCTCAGCGATCGAACCGACGGCGCAAGCCGGAGTCGATACGCTGTGCGGATTCGAGCTCTAACAGCCTCTCGCTAACGGGAGGCCTCGCGCCTCCCCCGTGTCGAAAGACCCTGGATGGCGCCGGCCTCCAGGGTTTTTTCTTGGGCGTTTCGCGCCCGCTGACACCAAGGAGCAGACCAATGGGTCCTGCGCTGAACACGACCTTTGCTCTGAACGCCGTCGCCTCATGTGACGCCGCGGAGCCGACGCTCGCCAGATAGGTCTCCAGCCCACGCGCCTGGAGACCCGCAAGGGACTTCAGGCCAGCTCACCAGAGCCCGCCGGTCCCGCGACCGGCGGGCTTTTTCGTTTCCGGATCAGAGTCTGGTCCGTCCCCAGATCGGCGCGCGCGCGCCGGTATCCCAGTCATCCGGGCCGGCTTGGCCAGTCGGTCCGGATGGCGCCCCCAGAGGCAAGGAGAGACCTATGCCCAGCAAGATCCATGTCAACGTCGGCACCATCGGCCACGTCGACCATGGCAAGACCACCCTGACCGCGGCCATCACCCAGGTGCAGGCCGCCCGCTTCGGCGGCCAGGGCCTGTCGTTCGATCAGATCGACAAGGCTCCGGAAGAAAAGGCCCGGGGCATCACCATCAACACCGCTCACGTGGAATACGAGTCCGAAGCCCGGCACTACGCCCACATCGACTGCCCCGGCCACGCCGACTACGTGAAGAACATGATCACCGGCGCCTCGCAGATGGACGGCGCGATCCTGCTGGTCGACGCCACCAAGGGCGCGGCCAAGCAGACCATCGAGCACGTGCTGCTGGCCCGCCAGGTCAACGTGCGCCACATGGTCGTGTTCGTGAACAAGATGGACATGCTCTCGCCCGACGAACGCGAGGACATGCAGGCGATCATCCAGCTCGAAACCGGCGACCTGCTGGCGTCACAGGGCTACGAGAACGCCGCCTTCGTGTTCGGCAGCGCGTTGAAGGCGCTGGACGCGGTGCGCCGGGGCGACCTGGACGACCCCGAAGTCCAGGCCATCGTCGAACTGGTGTCGGCGCTGGACGCCAACATCCCCGACCCGGTGCGCGACTTCGACGGCCCGTTCCTGATGCCGATCGAAGGGGTGCACACCATTCCGGGCCGCGGCACGGTCGTCTCCGGCCGGGTCGAGCGCGGGGTGCTGAAGGTCGGCGACGCGGTCGAGATCGTCGGTCTCGACAACGACGGTTCCGAGGTCATCGTCACCGGGACCCAGGCGTTCCGCAAGAACGTGCCGGAGGCCCGGGCGGGGATGAACGTGGGGCTGCTGCTCCGCGGCCTGAAGCGCGATGACGTGACCCGCGGCCAGGTGCTCAGCGCGCCGGGCGCGATCACGGCGCGCACCAAGGGCCGGGCGCAGATCTTCGTCCTGACTCAGGCCGAGGGCGGGCGTCATACTCCGTTCGCGTCCGGGTACCGTCCCCAGCTGTTCTTCGGGGTCACCGACGTCACCGGCGTCCTGCTCACCCAGGATGGCGCGATGGTCGGTCCCGGTGATCAGGCCGAGATCGCCTTCGAGCTGAACAAGCCCGTCGGCATCGAACCCGGCGTCCGCTTCGCCATCCGCGAGGGCGGCAAGACGGTCGGCGCCGGCCTGGTTACCGAGGTAGCCTAGGTATGTGGTGAGAAGGGCTCCCGATCCCGGGCGACCGGGGTCGGGAGCTTACCGCTTCATCGCGGCGTTGAGGTCGGCCAGCATGGCCGGGGCCAGGAACCAGGGCTCGACCAGGTAGCGCCAGGCCAGCCGCTTGGGCTGCGAGGCCAGGCGATAGAGCCACTCGATCCCCAGCCGGCCGGTCCAGCGCGGCGCGGCGGTCTGGACGCCGGCTTCGTAGTCGAAGGCCGCCCCGACCGGGAAGAAGACGCCCCGGCGCACCCGGTCGCGGTTGGCGGTGATCCAACCCTCCTGCAGCGGCATGCCCATGCCGACCAGGATGATGTCGGGGTCGAAGGTCTCGATGGCCTTGAGGACCGCATCGTTCTCGGCGCCGTCGCGGTCGAAATAGCCGTGATGGACGGCCAGGTTGACCCCCGGCCAGCGGTCAGTGATCGCCGCCCAGGCCTTGTCGCCGACGCCGGGCGCGCCACCCAGATGGAAGACCCGCCAGCTGTTCTGCTTCGCCCGGGCCCAAAAGGCCTCGCGCCAGTCCAGATAGGTGGAACGATGTTCGCGTCCGACCGGCAGGCCCAGCAGCCTGGCCCAGAGGATCATCGGCAGGCTGTCGATCTGCACCAGCTCGGCGTCATCGAAGAAGGCCTTCAGGCCCGGCGAACGGGGCAGCAGGAACAGGCTGTGGGCGTTGTGGTTGGCGATCACCGCCGTGCCGCCGCCCTCCAGGAAGATTTCGGCCGCCGCCAGCATCTCATCGGGTGTCACCGCGTCCACCTCGCCGCCCAGGAGATGGAGGCGGCCAGTCGAAGGGGCGGGCGTGGCGGCGAAATCAGGGGCGGTCTGGCTGGTCATGCCGCAACCCTGGCACGGCTCCGCTTTCGGACGGGTTGAGGAGCGTGGTTAAGCGCGGCTGAATTTCAGCTTCAGAACCAGGATGATCGCCGACAGCGCCAGGCAGACCGCATTGCTCGCCGTCACGGGCCAGCTGTGGCTCAAGACCCCGTAGGTCGTCCACAGCACAAAGCCGGTCACCGTCAGCAGGAACATGCGCAGCGAGACGTCGTCGGCCTGCTTCTCGCGCAGGATCTTGAGGATCTGCGGGGTGAAGCTGGTCATCGAACACAGGGCTGCCGCCGATCCGACAAGATCGACCAGAGAAGGGGCGTGCAGGGCGATTCCTCCAAATCCTGTGGCGTCAACGCCCAGGGGAGGGAAGGGTTCTGGGGAGGGAAGGTTCTGGCCCCGCCTGCCGGCAGGGCCGTCGCCTTAGAACATCATCCGGCCTTCGAGGCGCAGATTGTAGCGGGTTTCGCTGTCGAGGGCTTCGATTTCGCCCTGAATGCCCACGTAGGACATCGAGGTGCCGGCCTTCAGGGCCAGGGCCAGGATGGCCGCGCCGCCGTCCGGTTGCTGGCTGGAGATCAGGAACGAACCGCCGCCGCCCTGGAACTGGGCGGTCAGGTCGCCGACGCCGCCGCTGGCCACCTGACGGTAGCCGAGCCGAACTTCAGGACGCCACCACAGGTCGCGGCCGAAGGTGGCGCCGAAGGCCACTTCCGCCGAGGCGGACAGGCGGTCGGAGGTGCGGCTGGAGAGGATCAGGCCCAGCTGGCTGTTGGCGCCGCCCGCCTCGCTGTAGCCGTCTTCGTTGAGATGGAAGTAGTCGAGGTTGAGCTGGGGACGCACATAATAGCGCCCGAAGCGCTGCTCGTAGGAGACGCTGGCGTTGGCCGCCAGGGTGTAGCCGGTCCAGTCGGCGTTATACTCGCGCAGCACCGAGGTCGAGGACAGGGCGCTGGGATAGACGAAGCGGCGGTCGCCGTTGAACCAGACAAAGCCGCCGGCGCCCCGGGCCGAGAACAGCCAGTTGCCCATGGCCCGGCGCCAATAGACGCTGGCCTCGACGTTCGAGATTGAGACCTGTTCGCCGGCCTGAGCCTGCTTGTCGCTCTCCTGGGCGGTGACATAGGCCAGGGTGGCGCCAAGAGCGCCGCCATCGTCGCCCATGCTTTCATAGCCGGCCACGAAGCCGAAGGCCTTGGTGTCCGATCCCAGGCCCACGCCGGCGTCACGCAGGACGTCGGCGTTGACTTCCTGCATCCAAAGGCTGTCGGGCCCATAGCGGTCGCCTCGGTCGGGACGGTCGGCGATGATCCGGCCGACGGCGCGCGAGGTCATGTCCAGGGCCGAGAAGATGCCCTCGCCCGGGTTGGGCAGGAATTGATTGTAGAGCTTGACGAAGTCCTTCTGGGTCGTCTGCGCCAGGAGGGCGCTGGTCACCCCGGCGTCGCCATTGAGGGCGGTGTAGAAGGAGCTGAAGGCGCCCGCGCCTTCTTCGTCCAGCCCCAGTTCGGCGGTCGTGCGCAGGGTCAGTACGATATTCACGTTGCCGGCGGCGGCGTCGACCTTGACCGCGCTCTTGTAGAGGAACGGTGTGCTACCAGCCACCAGCCCGCCATCAACCCCGGCGCCGACCGTCAAACCGCCGGGAGTGGCGGTGTGGACGGCGGTGAAGACGGCATTGTCCACCACGCCGTCATGATCGGAATCGGTGAAGTTGGTGATCAGGCCGGTCAGCTTCAGACCCAGCTTGGACTGAGCGTCGAGCGTGGCGGTCTGCACGCTGAACTCGGAATTCCTCTGGCCTACCCCCTGCGGATTGGCGGTGATGACCAGCTGCGAGTCCGAGCCGCCCAGATAGAAGTTGGTGCCCGTGATCAGCGTCGTGCTGGTCAGGGTCAGGATGCCGTTGTCGATCCCGACATTGAAGGTGCCTGTCCCGTGGGTGAGGTTGCCCTGCACGTCGCCGCCGCCGGTGATCATCAGCTGATCATTGCCGTTGCCGAACGAGATCGTCCCGTCGACCGTGCCGTTCTGGACGAAGAAGCTGTCATTGCCCGACCCGAAGCGAACGTCACCGAAGATGCTGGGTTCGTCGGCGTCATCGACGCCATCATGGTCGGCGTCGGGGTCGGCAATGCCGTCGGCGCCGTCGTCGCCGTCATTGATGCCGCTCTGGGTGATGGTCACCCCCGTCGTATTGGCGCTGACATCGATAGCGACCGCGACATAGCGCGGGCCGGTCACCTCGTTGCTGGCGGTCGTGTCGGCGTCGTCGGTGTCATCGACGTCGTCATTTTGCGCGATCGAGGCCTGGATGATCTTGGTGTTGATGATGGTGGTCAGACCACCTGAAAGGTCCCGCACGCCGTAGGCGCCGATGTTCTCGCCGACGCCATTGGCGGTGATCGTGCCGTTGTTGTTCAGCGTCGTCATGGTGGCGCCGGCGCGGATCAGCAGGGCGGTTGCGTCGAAGCCGTTGGCGGAGGTGAACCCGCCCGCCGGGGTCGGTCCGGACTCGGCCGTCGTGGCGGCGATCACGCCCTTGTCGACGAACAGGGTCGGCGCGCTGACGCCGCTGTTCAGCAGCAGGCCGTAGGCGTTGGCGTTGTAGGTGGCTGACGCGACGCCGCCCTTGATCCGGATGCCGTTGGTGATGACCGTGGTCTGGCCGCCCGAGGCTTCGCCGATCTGAATGGCGACGGCGCTGTAGCCGTCATAGACCCCGTTGGCGCCCACGGCGCCCTTGATGATCAGGCCATAGTTGTCGACGCCCGTACCCACCGCGCCGAGCGTCACGCTCTGGGTGGTCGAGCCGATCAGCAGGGCCGGGGCCGAGCCGTAGACCGCGATGTTGCCCGTGCTCTCGCTGGCGTCGAGGACGCCGTCGCCATCCTCGTCGTTGGCCGTGGGCGTACCGACGATCGGGGTAGGGGCCGGGGAGACGTCGGTGATCAGGTTGGGCGGCGGCGCGTCGAGCAGAACCCCGCCGGTCACATTGGCCGCCACCGTAACGCCGGCGCCGCCGAGCAGCAGATCATCGGCGTCCAGCTGGTCCCGGTTGATCTTCTGGGCCGGGCGGGTGGTGTAGCGGAAGCCGGACACCGACACCGTGCCCTGCAGAACCAGTTTGCCATTAACGGCGCCCTCGATCGAGACGCCGCGAGATCCGCCGCCGAGGACGGCGATGTTGCCCTGGATATTGAGGTTGCCGTTAACCACGGCTGCGCTGGTGGTGCGAATGCCGTAGTTGTTGTCGCCGTTGATGGCGATGGTGCCGTTGTTGTTCAGGTTGCCGGTCAGGCCGGTTTCCAGGCTGATGGCGGACGAGTTGTTACCATTGACGGTGATGGAGGAGCCCAGCGCATTGGTGAGATCGCCGGTAAAGACCCCAGGGCCGATGATTCGAATGCCGTAGCGCCCCGTGCCGGTGGCGTAAGGGCCGTCCAGGTCGCCGTCCTTGTCCGAGTCGACGGGCGTGTAGTCGTCATCCAGGGTGATGTTGCTGTTATTGGTGACGCTGCCGGTGTTGCCGCCCACCACCAGGATGCCGATCGAACCATCGACCGCCTTGGTCGAGATTTCGCCGTTGTTGATGACGGTGTTGTTGCTGTTCAGCGTGACGGCGGGACCCGCCGTGGTCAGCTTGAACTTGCCGTTCGTGCCCACCGTGATGTTGTCGGCCGTGCTGCCGGCGCCAATGGTGGCGGTCTGCACCCCGGTGGTGCGGGTGTCAGTGATCTCGGTCGTCGCGTGGGCGACTCCGGCGAACATCAGCAGAGGAGCGACCGCGACGGAAGCGGCCAGACGCAAACGGATCATGGGAAGACACACCCCGGGTAACCTGAACGGCGACACCCTCGTCACCTTGCGATGCGGCGAAATTGCGTCGGCCGCAGGCTCGGTGGCCCAAGGGCCATCGAACCCGTCTATCGCAAGGCCCCCTTGGGCGCCATATGGAACCCACTCTAGCCGTCCCAATCCGAGGAATCGAGGGCTCCGCCGCATGCCGCCGCCCGATGCGACATCTCCGCCACGGTGGCGAAGTCTTTTCAGTCCGATTCAGCCGGATTCACCGAACGCCCAGACCGATGGTCTGGCCCCTTCAGCGGACGAGGCGCCCTTCCGGGCGATTCTTGAAGCCCTGCCCGATCCCCTGGTCGTCGTGGCCGGCCTGCCGGACCAGCGCTCGACCCGGCGGGTGGTGTTCGCCAACGCCGCCGCCCAGCGCCTGTTTCGGGCCGCGGTGGAGGGCGCTCGGCTAACGGCCGCCATTCGCCGGCCCGAAATTCTCGAGGCAGTCGACGAATCGCTATTCGGGGCGGCGGGCGAGGCCGCCTTCCAGGACGGCGAGCGGCAGTGGAGCGTGCGGACCCGGCCGGCAGGCGAATTGCCGGGCGGCGAGCGGCTGGCCATGATCGCCCTGCGCGACGAAACCGAGCTTCATGCGGCTGATCGCACCCGCGCCGATTTCCTCGCCAATGCCAGCCACGAACTGCGCACGCCGTTGGCTTCGCTCAGCGGCTTTATCGAGACCCTGCGCGGCCATGCCAAGGACGACGCCGGCGCCCGCGAGAAGTTTCTGGGGATCATGCAGGCCCAGGCCGAGCGCATGGCCCGGCTGATCGACGATCTGTTGTCGTTGTCGCGCATCGAACTGAATGAGCACATCGCCCCTGCCGGCCGGGTCGACCTGGCTCTGGCCGCCACCGACGTGGTCGACGCCCTGGTCCCGCTGGTCCGCGAGAAGAATGTGCGACTGATCCCAAGCCTGCCGGCCCGAGGCGAGGCGGTGGTGGACGGCGACCGGGACCAGATCGTTCAGGTGGCTCAGAACCTGATCGAGAACGCCATCAAGTACACACCGGCCGGCGGCTCGGTGCGTATCGAGGTTTCAGTGGCGACCTCGATTGAGGCGGCGCTTGCCGCCCGTGACGCCACGGCGGTCCGCTTTATCCTGCTGGAACCCGCCCGGGGCGATGTCATCCGCTATGCTGCCCTGCGGGTCGCCGACGATGGGCCGGGCATCCCCCGCGACCGGCTGCCGCGCCTGACCGAACGCTTCTACCGGGTCGAAGGCCAGAAAAGTGGTGAGCGTTCCGGCACCGGCCTGGGGCTGGCGATCGTCAAGCACATCGTCAATCGCCACCGTGGCGCCCTGATGGTCGAGAGCCGTGAGGGGGCGGGCGCGGCCTTTACGGCCTGCTTCCCGCTGACCGCCTGAGATCAGACATCTGGCGGTGTTATAAAACTGTCATAGGATTGTCGCATGGGGGCCGCCAACGACGGTCAGGTGACGGCGACAGGATCGAGGATCGAATCGGGTCGCGCCGCCTGATCCACCCCAGGGCGTCCGGGCAGAGCAGGGCATACATGAACGAGCATATCGTCACCGCTTTCGAAGAAGAACTGAACCATCTGACCGCCGACGTGGCCCGTCTGGGCGGCCTGGCCGAGGCGCTGGTCGGCGATTCCGTCACCTGCGTGGTTCGCCGCGACGTGCCGCTGGCCCAGGCCCTGATCGTCCGCGACAAGCAGCTCGACGACCTGGAGATCGCGATCGAGCGCGCCGCCGTGGCGCTGATCGCCCGCCGCCAGCCCATCGCCAATGACCTGCGCCGGGTGGTCTCGGCCATGAAGATCGCCGCCAACCTCGAACGTTGCGGGGACCTGGCCAAGAATATCGCCAAACGCTCCCTGGTCCTGGCCGAGTCCGACCCGGTCACCCCCTTCGCCCGCTCCATCGAGCGGATGGGCCGGCTGGTCGCCAGCCGCCTGAAGGAAGTGCTCGACGCCTATGCCTCGGGCGAGGTGGCCGGCGCCGTGGCGGTCTGGTCGCGCGACGATGAGATCGACGGCCACTATGAGAGCCTGTTCCGCGAGCTGCTGACCTACATGATGGGCGATCCGCGCACGATCACCGGCGGGGCCCACCTGCTGTTCGTGGCCAAGAACCTCGAACGGATCGGCGACCACGCCACCAACATCGCCGAGATCGTCCACTATGAATGCACCGGCCGTCAGCTGAGCGACCAGCGGCCCAAGCTGGACGCCGTGCCATGAGCATCCCCTACGTCCTGGTGGCCGAGGACGAAGACTCCCTGGCCACCCTGCTGCAGTACAACCTCGAAAAGGAAGGCTACCGCGTCGCCATCGCCAGCGATGGCGAGGAGGCGCTGATCCGCGCCGACGAGGAGGTTCCCGACCTGGTGCTGCTGGACTGGATGCTGCCCAAGGTCTCGGGGATCGAGGTCTGCCGGCGGCTGCGCCAGCGCGCCGAGACCCGCAACCTGCCCATCCTGATGCTCACCGCCCGGGGCGAGGAGACCGACCGGGTTCGCGGCCTGGACACCGGGGCCGACGACTATGTGGTCAAGCCCTTCTCGATGACCGAGCTGCTGGCCCGCATCCGCGCGGTGCTGCGCCGCATCCGGCCGGGCCTGGCCGACGACCGGCTGAACCATGGCGACATCGTCGTCGACCGCGTCGCCCACCGGGTGCGGCGGGCGGGAGCCGAAGTGCATCTGGGGCCCACGGAGTTCCGGCTGCTCGACCACCTGATTCAGCATCCCGGCCGGGTGTTCTCCCGCGAGCAGCTGCTCAACGCGGTCTGGGGCTCGGACGTCTATGTCGAGGCCCGCACGGTCGACGTCCATATCGGGCGCCTGCGTAAGGCGCTGAATGGCGAGACCCTGCCGGATCCGATCCGCACAGTGCGCTCGGCGGGGTACTCGCTGGACCTGGAGGGGTAGCGCTCAGACGCCCTCCATCAGACGGTCTGGCGATAGACCCAGAACCGCCCGTTGACCGCCACCTGGTCATAGAGCCGCATGGCCGTCTCGTTGGTCTCGTGGGTGTGCCAGTAGACGCTCTTGAGGTCGGCTTGCCGGGCCGCCGCGTAGACCGCCTCGATCAGGGCCCGGCCGACGCCCTGGCCGCGCAGGGTCGCGTCGGTGAAGAGGTCCTGCAGGTAGCAGGTCAGCTCGATCTTGGTCGTGCTGCGGTGGAACAGGTAGTGGACCAAGCCCACCAACTTGCCGTCCTGCTCGGCGACCAGGCACCAAATCGGTTCATCCTCGGCGAAAAACCGCGCCCAGGTCGTGGCGGTGATCTCGGCCGGTAGGGCGGTCTCGCCCGAGCGGCCATAGAAGGCGTTGTAGCCATCCCAGAGGGGCAGCCACTGGTCGTAGTCGGCGAAGCGGGCGGGGCGGACGATGAGCGGCGCTGTCATACAGACGATTTACGCTCGCCGCCATTTCGCCGCCAATCAAACCCCACCGCCAAATGTTTCACCCAGCCGGGGACTGGCTCGCCGCAGGCGTGCCTGTCCCCCTTGTTGAAGCTGGGCGGCTCAGCCCGCTGGAGGGGGACAGGGACGGCCTTCAGCCGAGCCAGTCCCCGGTCAGTGCTTGACCCTTGCGTCGGCTAGCGCCACAGGCGGGGCTCATGAACATCCTGCTGGTGGGGTCGGGCGGCCGTGAGCACGCCCTGGCCTGGAAGATCGCTCAGTCGCCCCTGCTGACGCGGCTGGTGGCCGCGCCGGGCAATCCGGGAATGGCGGCGCTCTGCGAGACCGCGCCGGTCAAGGCCACTGATGTCGAGGGGCTGGTGAAGCTGGCGGTCGAGATCGCCGCCGACCTGGTCGTGGTCGGGCCGGAATCGGCGCTGGAGGTGGGGATCGCCGATGCGCTGGCCGATGTCGACATTCCCTGTTTCGGCCCAACCCGGGCCGCCGCCGAACTGGAAACCTCCAAAGCCTTCTCCAAGGGTTTCTTCGCCCGCCACGGACTGGCCACCGCCGCCTATGGCGTGTTCGAGGATACCGTCGCCGCCGGCGTCTTCCTGGACGGCATGCAGGCTCCCTACGTAATCAAGGCCGACGGCCTGGCCGCCGGCAAGGGTGTGGTGATCGCCCAGACCCGCGCCGAGGCCGACGCCGCCGTCGCCGACATGCTGGGCGGCCGATTCGGATCCGCCGGGGCGCGGGTGGTCATCGAGGAGTTCATGGTCGGCGAGGAGGCTTCGTTGTTTGCCCTCTGCGACGGCGAGACCGCTGTGCTGATCGGCGGCGGCCAGGACCACAAGCGCGCTTACAACAACGACGAGGGCCCCAACACCGGCGGCATGGGCAGCTACAGCCCGGCCCCCGTCCTGACCAACGCCCTGGTGAAGCGGGCCTTCGAAGAGCTGATCGTCCCGACCGCGCGCGGTCTGGCCGCCGAGGGCCGGCCCTTTCGCGGCGTCTTCTATGCCGGGCTGATGCTGACCGCCGAGGGCCCCAAGCTGGTCGAGTACAACGCCCGGTTCGGCGATCCGGAGACCCAGGTGCTGATGCTGCGGCTGCAAAGCGACCTGGTTCCCTACCTGCTGGCCTGCGCCACGGGAAAGCTGGCCGAGCTGGCTAAGCCTATCTGGCGCGACGAGGCCGCCATCTGCGTGGTCATGGCCGCCGAGGGCTATCCCGACGCCCCCAAATCCGGCGCGGCCATCACCGGCGCCGAGGCCGACTTCGGCGGCGAGGCTGTGGTCTTCCACGCCGGCACGTCGCGCGACGAGGCCGGCGTGCTGCGCGCCTCCGGCGGCCGCGTCCTCAACGTCTGCGCCCTGGGTTCCACCCTGCACGAGGCCCGCGACAAGGCCTACGCGGCGGTGGGGACCATCGATTTTCCGGGCGGGTTCTACCGGTCCGACATCGGGTGGCGGGCGCTGTAGGAAGAGAAGAGTTTGTCCACGAACAACACGAACGACACGAACGGAGTTCAAACGGCCTCGGCTCGGGCCTGATCTACGACCCTTCGGGTTAAAGCTGGGGTTAGCGCTGTCGTGTTCGTGTTGTTCGTGTTGTTCGTGGACAAATCTTAGCGGCCTGTCGGCGTGCCACAGCTTTCGCCGTTTCTCTCGCCCCGCTAAGGTCGATTCAAACAAGCGTAAGAGGGAACGCCCCATGGCCGAAGCCGCCGCCCAGCCGACCGCACAGGAACTGAATTCCGGCGTGAAGGAGGTCGATGAGCGTCATCGTATCGACGAGGCGACCCTGGCTAAATGGCTTGAGGCCCAT
Organism: Caulobacterales bacterium; assembly: GCA_038236615.1. Lineage (GTDB taxonomy): Bacteria > Pseudomonadota > Alphaproteobacteria > Caulobacterales > Caulobacteraceae > Caulobacter. Next base: position 28,365 of record JBBRZO010000020.1, on the reverse strand, counting down.
GTCGAGGGCTACCAGGGGCCGCTGACCATCCAGCAGTTCAAGGGCGGCCAGTCCAACCCGACCTACCAGCTGGTCACCCCGAACAAGAAATATGTCCTGCGCCGCAAGCCGCCGGGCAAGCTGCTGCCCTCGGCCCACGCGGTGGACCGCGAGTTCAAGGTGATCTCGGCCCTGAACAAGACCGGCTTCCCGGTCGCCAAGGCCTATGCCCTCTGCGAGGACGATAGCGTCATCGGCACGATGTTCTACGTCATGGACATGGTCGAGGGCCGTATCCTCTGGGACGGGACCCTGCCGGACTATTCGCCCGAGCGCCGCCGGGCCATCTACATGGCTCAGGTCGAGACCCTGGCGGCCATGCACAACACCGACTACGCCGCCATCGGGCTTTCCGACTACGGCCGGCCCGGCAACTATTTCGCCCGCCAGATCGACCGCTGGTCCAAGCAGTACCGCGCCTCCGAGACGACCAAGATTCCGGAAGTCGACAAGCTGATGGAATACCTGCCGGCCACAACGCCCAGCGACGACCAGACCTCGATCGTCCATGGCGATTATCGTTTGGATAATATGATCCTGCATCCCACCGAGGACCGTGTGGTGGCGGTGCTGGACTGGGAGCTGGGCACGCTCGGCAACCCGCTGGCCGACTTCACCTACATGCTGATCCAGTGGGTCATGCCCGCGGGTGAGCAGCGCGGCGGCCTGTCGGCCATCGAGGACCTGCACGCCTACGGAATCCCGACGATGGAAGAGTATGTCGCCGAATACTGCCGGCTGACCGGGCGCGAGGGCATCCCGCACCTGGATTGGTACCTGGCCTACAATCTTTTCCGCCTGGCCGGCATCTGCCAGGGCATCGTCGGCCGGGTGCGGGACGGCACCGCCGCCTCGAGCCACGCCGCGGCCATGGAGGCCCGCGTGCCGTTGCTCGGCAAGGCGGCCTGGGCCTTCGCTCAGAAGGCCGGCGCGAAGTGATCCGGCGCCTCTTCCTAGCCGGCGCGGCGCTGCTGTTCACCGCGGGTCTCGGTCCCAACGACCAGGCCTCGCCCGGCCTGCCGACTGTCATCTTTGCCGGCAAACTTCTGGCCGACCCGGCCACGGGCGCGGTCACCACCCAGCAGACCATCGTCGTGCGGGACGGCAAAATCGAGAAGATCTCCGACGGCTATGCCGCGCCCAAGGGCCCGACCAACCTGGTCGACCTGAAGGACAGCTTCGTCCTGCCCGGCCTGATCGACTGCCACGTCCACCTGCTCAGCCAGTCGGGCCCGGGCGGCAAGCTGGACGATGTCACCAAAACCTCGGCCGACCTGGTAGTCGACGGCTCGGTCTATGCCCTGCGCACCCTGCGCGCCGGCTTCACCACCGTGGTGGACGTCGGCGACGACAACGAGGCCATCTTCGCCCTTCGTGACGGCATCGCGGCGGGCAAGCTGCCCGGCCCGCGCATCCTCGCCTCTGGCTCGATCGTCACGCCGGAAGGCGGCCACGCCGACGTGCACGGCTATCGCCCGGACGTCATGGCCATCCTGGAAAGCCCCACCGCCTGCTCGGGCGCCGATACTTGCCGCAAGGTGGTGCGCAAGCAGATCCAGGCCGGCGCGGACCTGATCAAGATCGTCGCCACCGGCGGAGTGCTGGATGACGCCGCCACGGGCGTCGACCAGCAGTTTACCGACGCGGAGATGGCCGCCATCGTCGAGACCGCCCATTCGATGGGCCGCATGGTCAAGGCTCACGCCCACGGGACCATCGGCATCAACGCCGCCCTGCGAGCGGGCGTCGATTCCATCGAGCACGGCACCTATCTCGACGACGAATCCATCAAGCTGTTCAAGGCCAAGGGCGCCTGGCTGGTCCCGACCCTGATGGCCGGCGATTTCGTCGCCAAGGAAGCGGCCAAGCCCGATACCTGGATGAGCCCGGCGGTGAAGGCCAAGGCCTTGGCTGTAGGCCCCAACATGCTGGACATGGGCCGTAGAGCCCACGCCGCCGGCGTCAAGATGGCGTTCGGCACCGACAGCGGCGTCTCGCCCCACGGCGACAACGCCTTCGAGTTCACCCTGCTGGTCAAGGCGGGCTTTTCCACCATCGACGCCATCCGCATGGCGACGACCTGGGCGGCGGAGCACCTGCGGCTCACCGCCCTGGTGGGGTCTCTGGCGCCCGGCAAGGCGGCGGACCTGATCGCGGTGAAGGGCGATCCGCTGAGTGACATTTCGGCGCTGCGCAAGGTCAGCTTCGTGATGAAGGGCGGGGTCGTTTACAAGCAATAAGCCCTTCCCCCGCTGGCGGGGGAAGTGGGCCGACGGCGATAGCCGGAGGGTCGTTGGGGGCGCTTTCCCAGGGTTGTGCCACCCGTCAACGCCGCAAGCGCCCCCATCGACCTTCGATGCAAGAGCATCTCAGGCCACTTCCCCCGCCAGCGGGGGAAGGGCTGTTGCCAGAATCGCCTCCAACGCTTCCTCGTCCTCGAACCTGGCCCGAACAGGCCAGGCGACGATCCGTTCGCGCCATTCGGCGGGCAGCCGCACCCAGTCCTTCTCGGTGGTGACCAGCCCGGTTCCCAGCGCATCGGCCTGGGCCGCCAGGGCCTGCAGTGTCCCCTCGTCATATTCGCCATGGTCGGGAAAGCTGACGAAGTCGGCCAGCTCGCAACCGGCCGCCTTCAGCGCCCGCTCGACCTTCCACGGCTTGCCGACGCCGGCGAAGCCCAGCTGTCGTCCAGCCGGGGGTGGCGCAGCCGGCTCAAGACGCGCGACCAGCACCGGCTTTGACCCAAACAGCGCGACCAGGTCCGGGTCTGGTCCGTCCAGATCGGCCGGCAGCAGCAGGACCACCGCGTCGGCTCGGGCCAGACCGACCTTGAGCGGCTCGCGCATCGGGCCGGCGGGGAACACCGCCCCGTCGCCGAACGGCCACTCGTTGTTGCGGGTCTCGCCATCGACCACGACCATGGAGAGGGTCTTCCTCAACGAGGGGTTCTGGTGGCCGTCATCCATGACGATGGCCTTGGCGCCGGCCTGGGCTGCCGCCCGAGCGCCGGCCGCCCGATCGCGGGATATCCAGAACGGGCCGTCGGCGGCCAGCATCAGCGGCTCGTCGCCAACCTGGGCGGTGGTGTGGCTGGCGGCATCGACCCGCAGCGGCCCCGGCTCACGGCCGCCGTAGCCGCGCGACAGGCCGTGGGCGCCCGGCAGGCGCTTCAGCAGCGCGCGCACCACCGGCGTCTTCCCCGTGCCGCCGGCGGTCAGGTTGCCCACGCAGATCACCGGGACGCCAGGGTCCTCAGGGACCGTCCGCGCGATGCGGTTCGCCGTCACGGCCGCCCAGATCCAGGAGATCGGCGTCAGCACGAACCGCGTCACGCCGCCCGGCGCGCCGTGCCGCACATACCACCAGCGCGGCGTCGCAAGCTTCATGGTAGCAGCGGCTCCAGTTGGGCCCAGACCCGGTCCAGCACCCCGTCCTCGACCTGCGCCGCCGCCAGGGCGCAGCGGCCCATCAGCAAGCGGGCTTCATCGTTGTCGAGCAAGCGGTCGATGGAGGCGATCAGGTCGTCCTCGGTCTCGCAGCGCACCCCGCCGGCTCCGAGCGCGATATAGACATCGACCCAATTGAAGACGTGATCGCCATAGATCACAGGCTTGCCTTGCCGGGCGGGCTCTAGCGGGTTGTGGCCGCCGATGTCGGGTACGAGGCTGCCCCCCATCACCACCAGGTCGGCCAGGGCGAAGAACAGGCCGAGCTCCCCCAGGGTGTCGGCCAAGTAGATTTCGGTGTCCGGGGTCAGGGGCTCGTTCGCTGAGCGCTGGGCCAGCCGCTTGCCGGCCGCCCGCAAACTCTCGGCCAGGGCCGGGCCGCGCACCGGATGGCGAGGGACGATAACCAGCAGCGGTTCGCGCCCGCCAACCTCGACGGCGGAGCTGATCAGCAGCTCCTCGTGCGGATGGGTGCTGGCCGCCAGCAGGATCTTGCGCTCGCCCGCCGCCGTCTTGAGCGCCGCCAGCGCCTGCGGATCAAAGGCCAGGGCCGCCCCGGTCAGCTTGAGGTTGGCGTAGCCGTCGACCCGGCCACCGATGGCCTTCAGCCGCTCACCCGAGACGCCGTCCTGCGGCAGGATCAGGTCGAAGGCGCCCAACAGGGTGCGGGCCAGGGCGCCGAACCGCTTCCAGCCTCGGGCGCTGTGCTCGGTGATCCGGGCCGAGACCAGGGCCAGCCTCGCGCCTCGCGCCTTGGCGCCCAGCAGCAGGTTGGGCCAGAGCTCGCTCTCGACGAACACCACCAGGTCCGGCCGCCAGTGGTCCAGGAAGCGCTGGGCCGCGCCGGGCGTATCGATCGGCACATACTGGTGGATGGCGCCGGCCGGCAGCCGCTCGGCCAGCAGGGCGGCGGAGGTGGCGGTGCCGGAGGTCACCAGCAAGGTGGCGTCCGGCCGCTCGGCCTTCAACCGCTCGACCAGAGGCAGCATGGAAAGGGTCTCGCCGACGCTGGCGCCGTGCAGCCAGATCAGCGTCCCGTCCGGCCGGGGCCTGGAGGCGCGGCCCAGCCGCTCAGCTAGGCGCGCGGGGTCTTCCTTGCCCTTAGCCGCGCGGCTCCGCAGCAGGCCCGGAATGAAGGGCGACAGGGCCCCGGTGGCCAGCCGATAGAGGGTGGCGCTCAAACCACGTTCGCCGGCGCCAGGCGGCAGGCGTGCTCGCCGCCGATGGTCTCGACCTGAAGGGTAGCGTGGTGGATGCCGAACCGCTCCGACAAGCCGCCGCAAACCTCATGCAGGAAGCTGTCGCCGGCGGAATTGTCGGGCCGGATCATGTGGGCGGTCAGGGCGGTCTCGGTAGTGCTCATCGCCCAGATATGCAGGTCATGGACCTCGGTGACACCGGGCCGCTCGGCCAGCCAGGCCTGCACCGCCTTGGGATCGATGCCGCGTGGCACGGCGTCGAGCGCCAGGTCCAGGCTGTCGCGCAGCAGGCCCCAGGTTCCGATGACGATGATCGCCGCGATGGCCAGGCCGACGGCCGGGTCGACCCACTGCCAGCCCGTCCGCCAGACGATCACGCCCGCCACGATCACGCCGGCCGAGACCGCCGCATCGGACGCCATGTGCAGGAAGGCGCCCTTGACGTTCATGTCCTCGTGGCCGCGCATGAACATCAGGGCGGTGGCGGTGTTGATGACCACGCCGACGGCGGCGACGGCCATGACCAGGCCGGGCTCGATGGACTCGGGGTTGGCGAAACGGTGCGCCGCCTCCCAGACGATGCCGCCCACGGCGATCAGCAGGAAGCCGGCATTGGCCAGCGAGGCCAGGATGGTGCCCTTGCGCAGGCCATAGGTCCGCCGTCCGCCCGGCGCGCGCTTGGCCAGACTTGCAGCCCCCCAGGCCAGCAACAGCCCCAGGACGTCCGACAGATTGTGGCCGGCGTCGGCCAGCAGGGCCAGCGAGTGGGTGATCAGCCCCGCGGCGACCTCGGCCCCCACGAAGGCGATGTTCAGCCCGGCGCCAATCGCGAAGGCGCGGCCAAAATCCTTGGGAGCATGGCTGTGGCCGCCATGACCGTGGGCATGGTCATGGTGGTCGTGATCGTGGTCGGTGTGGTCATGCGGCATGGGTGTTCAGAATCTCACTTGCCGCCCGCATCGTCCAGCATGGCCTCGGCCCGCCGGGTGATGGCGCTGAGCCGGGCCGCCCACTCGGCCGTCAGGGCCTCCAGGTCGCTGTCGCGGTTGGCGGTCAGGGGCCCGTCCCAGGCGATGGCGCCCCGGGAGAACGGCAACGGAATGACCGTCTGGTCCCAGCTGCCGATGCGGATGCAGGGCTTGCAGGCCATGCCCGCCAGCATCACCGGCGCGCCGGTCATCCGCGCCAGCGAGGGCGTGCCGGGCTCCATTTTTTCGGCCGGACCGCGCGGGCCGTCGGGGGTGATGGCGACGGCGCCGCCGCCCCGCACCCATTTGATCATCTCGCGGAAGGCCACCTCGCCCGACTTGTTCTTGGAGAGATCGGTCTTCTTCTGCGAACTGCCGCGGATGGCCGGAAAGCCGATCCGTTCCATCGTCTGGGCGATGAACTCACCGTCCGCCGACAGCGAGATCAGGGCCCGCATGTCCTGTCGCTCGGGACTTTGCGGCCAGGACATCGGGCTGAGCGGAATGCGGGCGTGCCAGAAGCAGAGGATGGCCCCGCCGTCCGCCTTCCAGACGCTCTCGGGCTTCTCCTGGCCCTCGCGGGTCCAGGTCATGGTCGCGTAGCAGAACTTCAGCCAGCCGGAGAAGATACTGGCCAGGAAGCGCTGGAAGCCGCGCGAACGGTAGAGCTGTTTCAGCATGCCCTACTCCGCCGCCGGTTCGGGGACGGTGTCCAGGTCCTGGGCCTTGGCGAGGCGGGCATAGAGGCCCTTCTTGCGGACCAGGCCCGCATGGGTTCCCTCTTCGACGACGCGGCCTCTCTCGATGACATAGATGCGGTCGGCGTCCTTCACGGTCGACAGGCGATGGGCGATGACGATGGTGGTGCGGCCGTGCATCAGCCGCTCAAGGGCCTGCTGCACCTGGGCCTCGCTCTCGGTGTCCAGCGCGCTGGTCGCCTCGTCGAGCAGCAGGATAGGCGCATCCTTCAGGAAAGCCCGGGCGATGGCGATCCGCTGGCGCTGGCCGCCCGACAGCCGCGCCGCCGCTTCGCCGACCACGGTATCGTAGCCGTTCGGCTGGGCCAGAATGAACTCGTGCGCCGCCGCCAGTTTCGCGGCCGCCTCGATCTCGTCCTGGCTGGCGCTGGGCTTGGCGTAGGCGATGTTGGCCTTGATGGTGTCATCGAACAGGAAGGGCTCCTGGGTCACCAGGCCGATCTGATGGCGCAGCGAGGCCAGTGTCACCTCGCGCACGTCGGTCCCGTCGATGCTGACCCGGCCGGCCGTGGCGTCATAGAAGCGCGGGATCAGCGACAGGATCGTGCTCTTGCCGCCGCCGGAGGGGCCGACCAGGGCAATGGTCTCGCCGCGTTTGGCCTCCAGGGTGACGCCGTCCAGGGTCGGCCCGCCATCGCCGTAGTGGAAGGTGACGTCCTCGAAGCGTATATGGCGCTCGCCCTGCGGCAACGGAACGGCCTCTGGGCCGTCCCGGACTTCCGGTTCGACATCGAGGGCGCCGAACAGGCGGCGGGCCGCCGTCGTGCCTTCCGCGAAGATCGGCTGCAGGTTCGCCAGCTGGCGCAGCGCCTGGCCTGCTTGGCCCAGGGCGACAATAAAGGTCATGAAGTCGCCGGCATTCATCTCGCGACTGGCCGCGCGCCAGCCGGCATAGGCGAAAACCCCGGCGGTGATGAACATCGTCAGCAGCTCGGTCGCCGGCGCCGCCTGCGCGCGGGCGATGGAGCCCTTGATCAGGTGCTTCTGCCGCTCGCCGATCACCTGCTCGACCCGGGCCTCTTCGTCGGCCTCCCGGTTCTCCATCTTGACGACCCGCACGCCGTCGAGGCTTTCCATCAGCGCGGTGGACAGGGCGCCCGTCGCCGCCATGGCCCCCTTGGCGGCCTTCTTCGAGCGCTTGGAAAACCGCCGCAACAGCCGGGCGGCGAAAGGGCCGACCAGGATCAGCCCCGTCGTCATCAGACGATCCTGCTCGAACATCACCGCGACCGAGACAATGACGATCAGAAAATTCTGGGTGTAGTTGATCAGCCCGTTGGTGGCGGCTTCCCGGATCAGGCCTGCGTCGTAGAGCACCGAGGATACGAAGGCGCCGGAGTGGGTGGCCCGCAGCCGGGCCAGGTCCGCCCGCATCATCCGCCCGAACAGGGCGACCTGGATGTCTCCGACGATGCCGTGGCCCATCCGGTTGATCAGAGTAGCCTGAATGAACTGCGCCGCCGCCCGCGCCAGGGCCAGCGCGATGATGGTCAGCGGAATCCAGATGATGGCGCCGGGCTTGGGTTTGGCGATCAGGTCGTTGACCGCCGGCTCGATCATTCGGCTCAGTTGGCCGCCCAGCAGGGCGATGAGCACGGCGCAGACCAGGGCCACGACGACGCCCTTCCAACGGGGCTTCAGATAGGTCGAGGCAACCCGCGCCGCGATCTGGCGCATGGTCGGCTCGGCGGGCGCAGGAATCTGATTCATCCGCGCCAGAAGTTTTGCGTTCGGCCCATATCGCCCTACTTAGGACGCTCCTGAAGGGAGCGCCACTTGTCCGGCTTCGATCTTTCCACCCGCTGGGGCCGGCTGCGCGCCTATCTGAACACGATGTGGGCCGACCACTCGTTCCTCAGGGTCAGTTTCACTAACGCCCACTGGCTGGATCAGAAGATGATCCGGGCGGCCCAGCCCTGGCCGTTTCAGCTGAAATGGTGGGCGCGGGACGGGCTGAAGACGGTCATCAATCTGCGGGGCGGCAAGGGGACCAGCTTCTACGAACTGGAAAAGGACGCCTGCGAAAAATACGGCCTCGACCTGATCGATTTCACCGTGACCTCGCGCGCCGTGCCGACCCGGGACCAGGTCCTGGGGGCCCGCGACCTGTTCGCCAGGATCCGGTATCCGGCCCTGATGCATTGCAAGTCCGGCGCGGACCGGGCCGGGCTGATGAGCGTGCTCTACCGCCACTTCCAGCAGGGCGTCCCGATCCGCGAGGCGATGAAGGAGCTGGGCCTGCGCACCCTGCATGTGAAGCAGGGCAAGACCGGCGTGCTGGACTATGTCTTCGAGCGCTACCTGGCCGAGGCCGAACCCAAGGGGATCAGCTTCATCGACTGGGTGCAGAGCGACGCCTACGATCCCAAGGCGATCAAGGGCGACTTCCAGGCTGGATTCTGGGCGACCTTGCTGACCGACAAGATTCTGCGACGGGAATAGCCATGAACCGGGATGCCCACCTCGAAGCCTTGAGCCGCGATGGCTTCACCATCGTCGAGAACGCCATCGCGCCCGACCTGATCGATGAGCTGAACGCCGCTCTGGCAGGTCTCGAGACCCTGCTGGACGCCAAGCCGGCGATGAACGGCTTCGAGGGCCACAAGACCGTCCGCATCTACAACCTGCTGGCCTATGGCGAACCCTTCACCCGCGTCCCCGTCCACGCCAGCGTCCTGCCGCTGATCGAGGGCGTGCTGGACGATGGCTGCCTGATCTCCTCGCTCAGTTCAATCGCCATCGACCCCGGCGAGATCGCCCAGCCGATCCATGCCGACGACATGGTCATCCCGCTCGACAAGCCGCACCGGCCCATCGTCTGCAACTCGATGTGGGCCCTGACCGACTTCACCGCCGAGAACGGCGCGACGAGGCTGGTCCCCGGCAGCCACAAGAAGGGCAACCCCGACTATGGCGGTCAGTACGACAGCATCGCCGCCGAGATGACCAAGGGCAGCGTGCTGATCTGGGATGGCGCGCTGTGGCACGGCGGCGGCGCCAACCAGACCGTCCAGCGGCGCATGGGCGTGGCCATGAACTACTGCGCCGGCTTCATCCGCCAGCAGGAGAACCAGCAGCTGGGCCTGTCGCCGGACCTGGTGCGCGGCTTCGAGCCCCGGCTGCAGGAATTGATCGGCTATGGCGTCTATCGCGGCCTGATCGGCCATATCGACAAGCAGAGCCCGGTCCAGAAGCTGAACGGCGGCGGGGCGTTCAAGTCGATCTGGGATAGCTGAGCCGGGATCCAGGGATCACCACCCTGTGTCGGTGGCGTTCCGACCCGACAATCGCGGGTGATCTGATCATTGAAAGCCCGCGCCGGCCGTGGCCTCAAGGTAATGTCTGCTCGCAGCAACAAAATCAAAGACCGCTCACGACCCGTTGCAGACGTTAGCGATCCACCCATAACGTAAGAGTGACGCATGCGTCATCGAAGGGACGGCTGATATGGACCGGATTGTTCGTGGATCGGTCGCCCTGCTGTTGGTGATCTTCACCCCGCTTGCCGCCTATATGCTGATCCTTGGAGCCTCTTTAGCTCCGCTTCTGCTGACACCCGAACGGCCTTACGCAATAACCCTTTGGCTATCGCTTCTGCTGTTTCCGTTTTGGCTCTGGGCTGCCCTAAAGCACGCAGATCGCAAGAGGCTCTTCTATGCGATGGCTGGATCGGCTTGGGCATACGCCAGCATCTGGGGCGGCGTCGCGTTGGGGTGGGTGCCATTCGGACGCGGTGAAGTTTGGGGCTGGTAGCCGCGTCCGCCTTCCACCCTTCGCGCACCTGGGCAGGGTCCGCTTTCGGGCGGGCGGTCCATCGCCCGCTTTCCGGCGCTGTGACAACGGGGACAATCGACCCGTTGCGGAAGTTCCATCGGAACTGCACCTTTGCCCGGAAGGTGGAGCCAAGATGAAGCTGCCAATCCGAAATCGTACGGCCACAAGCCTGACGCTATTCGTCGAGCCGTGGTGCAGCCAGTATGAGATACCTCCCGAGGGCGAGGCCATCGTTATCCTCGCCGACGGAAAAGCGCACTCCCTGGACCTTTGCCCTGAGAACTGGGTGACGCTCTGGAACGAGGGGCAGACCGAGGCGGTGGTCGAGGTCATCTCAAGAGAGCAGAACGCCGTTGTTGACGCGCTCAGCTTCGCCTCGCGCTGGCTGAATCACTACGGATCGCAAGGCCGGGCGGCCGCAGAGGATTTAGAAAGAGCGATCGACCGAGGGGAGAAGTCCCTTGGCTACCTCCGAGCACGCTTCGCCGCCTATCACGCCTTTCGGGAAGGCTTCCGCAAGAAGGCTGCGGAGGCTGACCCGCGCGGCGGCGATCTTCCAACGTGGAAGGGAAGCAAGGGCCTCAAGGGCGCCCATGGTGCGGGGGGTGTTGCCGCATATTGGAACTACCGCACTCGCCTTGAACCCAACCTCGTCGAACTCGGCGAGGCCCCCTTTGACACTGAAATGGCCCATCTCATATTCGGCGGCGCGGATGTAATGGTTGGCTGACGCACGGCTCGCCGACAGAAAAATGTGACGTCCGCAAACCACCCTGGGCCGAAGTTCGGAGGGTCTGCTTCCGGGCGGGACAGCGAATGTCAGGTTTACGGAGCAGCGCTCAATTCAGGTGGCGACCCAAGGCGGCCCTAAGACCTTTGGCCGCCAGATGTAGCCCTGCCCATACTGCGGAGCCGCCGTCGCCGCAGGACGCGGCGCATCGTCCAGTAGAATGTGATCGCCACAAACGGCCAACTGAATAGTCCAGCCATAGTCCCGATACTAACTGCATCCTGCCAGTTGAGCGTTCGCGCCAAAAAAGCTCCGAACGACCGCGGCCATTCAAACATCCACTCGCCAAGGGGACTCCAAAACCAAACCATCATCAGGACAAAGGTCAGCCCAAGGGCGGCCCATCTGTCGGGGTCTCGGTTCCAGATCATTCGTATTTACCAAAGCTATTCGACGCTTAAAACCTGTGCGCTGTTGCGTCCGCTGTCCACCCTCCTCGGCGGTCAGCGATGTCTGCTTGCGAGCCAAAAGCCCAACGGCCTGCGCCAGAACAGCCTTTGCCTTGACCTCCTCGAAAGAGCCGACCACGCTCCCGGTTCGGCCATGGCGCCGCGGGATCCGGGGGGAACCATGGGCGAGACTTCAACGACACCGTCGGCCTTCATCAAGACGCTCGGGCCGATGGGTGTGGTGCTGCTGACCTTTTCGGCCCTGTCGCCGGCGCTGTCGGTGTTCGTTGGCGGCTCCAGCCTGCTGCACATGGCCGGAACGGGCGCGGCCATCGCCTTCATCGGCGGCGGTCTGATCGCAGCGGTGACGGCCCTGCTCTACGCCGAGCTTGGCGCGGCGTTTCCGCGGGCGGGCGGGCTCTATCCCACCGTGGCCGGGGCGCTGGGGTCCGCCTTCGCCTTTCCCCTGCTGATCCTGGGGGCGATGGCGGCGCCGGCCGTGGTGGCCTTCTTCGCCCTGGGCTTCGCCGAATACGCCCACTTCCTGGCGCCCGGCCTGCCGCAGGTTCCCATGGCCATCGCCGGCATCGCCCTCACCGCCGCCGTGGCCCTGCTGCGCATCCGCATCGGGGCTCTGATCACCGGCGTCTTCCTGGCCATCGAGATGGCGGCCATCCTGCTGCTGGCCGGCGTGGCGGCGCTGCATCCGTTCCGGGGGCTGGGCGAGGTCGTCGCCCACCCCGTGATGCTGATCGGCGGCGCCCTGACCAGCACCTCGCCTGCGGTGCTGGCCCTGGCGGTGGTGTCGGGGACCTGGACGACCGCCGGCGCGTCCTGGGCGATGTATTTCGCCGAGGAGATGCAGGGCGCCCGGAACAGCATCGGCCGGCTGATTGCCTGGATCGGCTTTCTGGCCGCCGCGCTGATCGCCGCGCCCATCGTGCTGATGCTGATGAGCGCCAGGGACATTCCGGGCATGCTGGCGGCCTCGGCGCCGATCGCCTTCTATCTGGAGCATACCGGCGGGCGGCTGGTCGCCGACCTGGTGAGCTGGGGGGTCGTGCTGGCCGCCTTCAACGCCCTGATCGCGGTGGTGCTGGCGGTGAGCCGGATGATCTACGCCACCGGCCGTGACCAGGTCTGGCCGGCGCCGGTCAACCGAGCCCTGGGCAGCCTGCATCCGCGCCTGAATACGCCCATGGTCGCGACCCTGGCGATCGCCGCCCTGTCGGCGGCGGCCTGCTTCCTGGGCCAGCGGACCCTGCAGGTCCTGCTGGCGGGCGACGTCTTCTCCATCTTCCTGCTGAGCGCCGCCGTTCTGGTCGGCCGCCGCCAGGGCCGGACGGGGTCGGACTATGGCTCGCCGTTCTTCCCCCTGACCCCGATCATGGTCATCGCCAGCGGGGTGGTCTTCTCCTGGGCCACCTACCTGGACAAGGAGGCCGGACGGCCCAGCCTGATCATCACCACCGGCCTGTTCGTCGGGGCCCTGGCCTACGACGCCTGGCGCCGCCGCAGCGGGCGGCATTGGCGCATGCAGGCGCTGGAGGACGAAGCGCCTTAGGTCAAGGAGGCGGGGAGCCGGTCGCCGTACCAGGCGGGCATGATCACGATCGCCTCCGAGGCCGTAAGCGCCGAGATCGACCCCCTGGGCGAGGTGTTGCACGCCGTGAGGCGCGGGCAGGCGCGCGACCTCGCTGATAGAGCGCGCGCCTACGGGCGTCGTCTCGCTGTTCGGTCGATCGCCTCAATCACCGAGCCATACAGTTGCGGCGGAAGATCATGGCCCACGCCCTCCATGAGCATGAACTCCGCCCCAGGGATCGACGCGGCCGTATCCTCGCCACAGGCCGGAGGAAAGAGCGGATCATCGCTCCCGTGAATTACCAGCGTTGGTGCGCTCACGGTCGCGAGCCGGCTCCGGCGATCACCGCCCACGGCGATCGCCGCGATCTGGCGGCCGAAGCCATTGCGATCGTGGGATCGGCGGGCCTCCTCGAGAATGAGGCCACGCGTGGCGACCTCGTCGAACGGGTAGCGGCTGCCGGCGATGCGGCGCGCGAAAGCGAGGCTATGGGCCAGAAATCCGGCTTCGTCAGAGACTGGGTCCGGAGCGGGGCTGGTCATCATCGCCATGACGTCGGGCGTCGGCGGCGGAAGCGATGGATTGCCGGTGCTCGACATGATCGAGGTCAGCGACGCGACCCGTTCGGGATGCTCACACGCCATGACCTGCGCAATCATGCCGCCCATGGATCGCCCGACGACATGGGCCCGGTCGATGGAAAAAGCATCAAGCAGCCCGACCGAATCCGCCGCCATGTCCAGAAGCGTGTACGGGACGTCCGGCGCTCGTCCGGCCATGAGCGCGGCCGCCAGCTCGCCGAAATCCGGCGCGGCGCGGTGAGTGATGTGCGTCGAGCCGCCGGCGTCACGATTGTCGAAACGGATCACATGATAGCCGCGCGCCGCCAGTGCGAGGCAGAAGGGAACGGTCCATCGGATCATTTGCGTCCCCAGTCCGGCGACCAGCAGGATCGCCTGATCGGAGGGCGCCCCGAACGCCTCGTAGGCCAACTCGACGCCATTGGTTTCCACGCGATTCATCGCCGGCTTCTCCTGAACGCCCGCAAACCGTGCGGGGTCGTCCGGAAGGTATTTACCCGGATAAAACGCGCTGTCAATATTGCCCGGATAAAAATAGAGAACGATTGAGCGCCAAGCCTGCTCGCGGGCCTTCCTGGACAGCCAAAGTGCGCTGGGCTTGAGAGCGCGCCGAGCCGCCCGGCATGGTCCCCAGTCGTCCGTGCTTCAACGGCGACTTTCCACCCACGGGGACAGGTTCCCGGGGCGCTATCGGCAGGCGTTGAGGGCCGAGGCGGATCGTTTTCCGGTGGTGCGCGCCGAAGTCGGCTTGCACCTTGGGCCCTGCGTCAGCCATCCTCGCCGCGAAGGCGCCGCCAGGGCGTCGGTCGGGGATTTCCGGATGAAACGACCCTTATCGGCGGGCGCGGGCGGGCTTGCCCTGGCCCTGTGCCTCGCCGTCAGCAGCATCGCGCCGATGGCGCGGGCTCAGTCCACGCCCGAGCCGATCGTTGCCGCGCCAGGCGCCTTTTCGGTTGAAGACACTTCGATCGGCGACATGCTGGCCAACCCGGCGGCGCGGGCGGTGCTGGAAAAGGACATGCCCGCCCTGATCGCCTATCCAGGCCTGGATCTGATCGTTGCCATGACCTTGCGGCAGATCTCGGTCTATCCGGAAACCCAGCTGGATGAAGCCAAGCTGACCGCGATCCAGAAGGACCTCGACGCCGCGTCCAAGTGAGCGGGCGCTTAGCGGACCTTCGGCCACGCCCTCGATCGAAGTCCGCTTCCGACCCGTTGCGGACCAAACATCAAAGGCAATAAGTAGGGTCGCTGACTTTGGATGGATGGGGTTGAGCATTGACCGACCACCGTTTCGAGCCCGCCGCGCCCTTTAGAAGTCAGGATATCGAAGCAATCGAGTCGGCCATCGGGCGGCCCCTGCCGCCCGACTATCGACGCTTCGTGAGCGAATACGGTGGCGCCTTTGTTGGAGGACTGGTCGATGGAGATGAGGGCTTCTCAATCCTGAGCTTCTTTGAGGCTGACAAAGTTTTGGCCAGCCTGATGTCGCACAACGACTTATTCGAAGAGAAAATTCTTCCTGTTGCTCGCGATGAATTGGGAAACTTGTACGTCATTGACGGTGACGGAACGGTCCATTTCATAAACTACTATGGCGGCGTGACGACCGCTCAAAAGGTTGGCGTCAATTTTGAAGATGTGGTCGCGCGCATCGTGGTCGCGGACAAATAAGTCCTTTGATGGCGAGCGACGCTGCGCCCTCCAGGTCAGGCAAGGCGGACTTCCGCTAACGACCCTGAGCGGACTTTGCGAAAATCAGGCGAGTTGAGGGGATGCGGCGCCGTTCTTCAACTCAAGCCCAGTGTTTCATTCATCGAGCGCCAGTTCACGTGCGGGGGGAATGGGTCTTTTCGAAGGAAGGCGACACAAATTTCTGCCGCGTCCTTTAGCAAGAACCACTCATCATGTTGCAGGGAGATATCGCCAGCGCCCGTCCGGAGCTTCGCGCCATCAAGGTATTTTGGCTTGGGCGTCTCCTGGAATGCCCGTTCGTGTCTGAGAGGCGAAAGACGCCGATGCTCAATGAGGCACCATGGCAGGTTTCCTGCAACTTGGACGTAATTGCCTGCCCCGTCAGTAAGTGAAGCGAAAGAGGTGCGACCGACCTTCAGGCTTAGAATCAAGTCGCGGACCTGTTCCTCGGATGGATTCTGAATGGGCGACAGTCCTTCCGCCTCAAGAAGCACGGCTGACAAGGCGCGGCGGAATAGCTTGCTCAACAGGCTCATCGCCAAAGATTGCCACCTCTCATGTCCGCCAACCACCCCTTGCAGACGTTCAGAACGTCCACCGGCGGACCGGCTCCCACCGAGGCAGCCGTGGTCTTGGAACGCCGCCCAACCTCTGCTGAGGAGGGTGGGAGAAGTCCCTCTAATGCTCGTGCGGGTGGTCGTCGCTGGGGTCGAGCAGCTTGTGCGCATGGATGATGAAATACCGCGCCAGGGCGTTGTCGACCGTGGCCTGGGCCTTGGCCTTCCACGCCCGGTGGGCTTCGGCGTAGCTGGGGAAGGCGCCGACGAACTCGACCTTGGAAAGATCGCGGAACTGGATGTCCTGGACGTCGCTCAGCTCGCCGCCGATGACCAGGTGCAGAAGTTGTTTGTCAGGCATGGCCGCCTCGAAATGGGGAATCAACGTCGCAGGTCGATAGGCCTGACCCGCTCCAGGATCAACTCGGCAAGGCCCGGCGCGGCGCAGACCAGGCTGGGAATGCTCGGATCGGGCTTGTTGTAGGCGAAGGCGCGGCCCTTGTGGTCGCCGATCCAGGCGCCGGCCTCGTTGCAGATCAGGTCGGCGGCGGCGATGTCCCACTCGCTCTTGGCCGACAGGGCCATGGCGGCGTCGAACTGGCCGTCGGCGACCAGCACCGAGCGCAGGGCCAGCGAGTTGCGGGCCTGCACCCGCATCTCGGGCCAGGGGCGCGGCCACGCCGGGTGGCGGAACATCTGGGCGTCGCCGGCCATGGCGCTGTCTTCCAGCGCGGTCGTGGCGCTCGGCCGGATCAGCCCGCCGTTCAGGAAAGCCCCGCCGCCCAGCTCGGCGCTGTAGAGGGCGTCGGACTCCGGCGCGAAGACCACCCCGGCGATCGGCCGGCCGGCCTCGACCACGGCGATCGACACCGCCCACCAGGGCTTGTCCTTCATGAAGGCGATGGTGCCGTCGATGGGATCGACCACGAACAGCCGCTCGCAGCCCAGCCGGGCCGGGTCGTCGGCGGTTTCTTCCGAGAGCCAGCCATAGCCGGGCCGCGCGGCGCCCAGTGATTGCTTCAGCAGGGTGTCGACGGCGATGTCGGCCTCTGTGACCGCCTGACCGCCGCCCTTGTCCCAGCGCTTCACACCCTGGCGTTTCATGTCCAGCGCCAGGGCGCCGGCGGCCTGTGCCGCCTCCAGGATCAGGGCGAGGTCGCTCATGGTCGCGCCCGGATCACTTCCCTGCAATGGCCAGGCCGTCGACCAGCAGCGAGGGGCTGTTGGCCGAGCCGCGGATCTCCAGGTCGGAGCCCGCGACCAGCCGGCCGTAGATGTCGATCAGGTTGCCGGCCACGGTGATCTCGGTGACCGGATAGGCCAGCTCGCCATTCTCGAACCAGAAGCCCGAGCAGCCCACCGACCAGTCGCCGGTGTTGCTGTTCAGCGAGGGCCCGAACATCGAACTCACCAATAGTCCTTGCTTGGCGTCGGCCATCAGCCCGGCCTGGTCGCGGGTCCCCGGCGTTACGGTCAGGTTGCTGGTCCCCACCCCCGGCGGGCCGGCCGAGCCGCGCGAGGCATGGCCGGTGGTTTCCAGACCCAGCTGCCTGGCCGACGAACAGTTGAGCAGCCAGGTGGTCAGCACGCCGTTGTCGATCAGGGCCCGACGCTGGTTGGCCACCCCTTCGTCGTCGAACGGGCTGGAGCCCAGGCCGCGGCGGCGGTGCGGGTCGTCGACAATCTCGAAGCCTTCGGGGAACAGGCGCTGGCCCAGCTTGTCCTTCAGGAAGGAGACGCCACGCGCCACCGACGGGCCGGAAATGCCCCCCAGCAGCGGGCCGATCAGCGAAGTGGCCAGGCGGTTCTCGAAGATCACCGGCGCGGTCTGGGAGGATATCTTGCGGGCCCCCAGTCGGCCGACGGCCCTGCGGCCGGCCTCGGTCCCGATGCTGGTCGCGCCCGGCAGATCGGCGGCCCAGCGGGTGGCCCGGCCTTCGCCGCCGCGCTCCATGCCGCTGCCCTCGCCGGCGATGGCGCTGGCCGAGAGGGAGAAGGACGAGGCCTTGTGTGGCCCGACGAACCCGGTGCTGGTCACCAGGGTCCAGCTGCCGGACGACCAGCTGGCCGAGCCGCCGTCGGAATTGGTCACCCCGGCCACGGCCCGGGCGGCGGCCTCGCTCTCGCGGGCCTTGGCTTCCAGGGCTTCGGCGCTGGGCTCGCCCGCGTCGTAGAGGTCGAGGTCGGGGAAGGGGCCGCTCGCCAGCCGGTCGACTGGGGCGAGACCCGCATAGGGGTCTTCGGGGGCCAGCCGGGCCATGGCCACGGCCCGCTCGATCAGCTTGCCCCGCGCCTCGCTGGAAATGTCGGAGCCCGACACAGTGGCCTGGCGCGAGCCGACGAAGACCCGCAGGCCCAGGTCCCGCGCCTCTTCGCGCTCGACCTCTTCCAGTTCGCCCAGTCGTACGGAAACCGACAGGGCCCGGCGCTCGGCGAACACGGCCTCGGCGGCGTCGGCCCCGGCCTTCATCGCCTGGGAGACGACGTCTTGCAGCAGATTCTGATCCATCCCCGGACTTATGGGGAGGCCGCCTCGCTCCGGCAAGGGGATGCGGCCTTTAGCCGATGGCGTTGAACAGCACTGCGGCGATCATGAAGATGTAGCTGACCCAGGTCGCCAGCATGCCGATGGTGCGGGCGAACGAGGCGCCGCCCGAGTTGGAAAGGCCCACGGCGTGCGACACCCTCCCGGCGAACAGCAGGAAGCCGGCCACATGCACCAGCACCGCGGCGGCCGGCGTGCCGGTCATGGCCAGCACCACCAGCCCGACCAGGCCGGCGGGGATGTATTCGGCCGCGTTGCCCAAGGCGCGGATGGCCTGGGCCAGTTCGGGGATGCCGCCGTCGCCCAGGTCGATCTTGTGCTTCTGACGCTGGCGCACGACCAGCAGCGACAGGATCAGCATCAGAAGCAGGTTCAGCCCCACCCATAGGGCGACGGCGTGATTGGCGTTACTGGCGTCCATGAGCTTCCCCCGAAGCGCTACAAAAACCGGGGGCGGATTAATCGCCTGTTTTGGCCCGGCCGCAAGTCGCCAAACAAGTCGGGGGGTGGCCGACGCACTACCAGATCGGCTTGCCCGTTCCGGGGAGGCCCATCGCTGCCCACTTGTCACTGACCGACTTGATGACGTCCTCGTCCATCTCGATCTTTCGGCCCCATTCGCGGTGGGTCTCGGGGGGCAGCTTGTCGGTGGCGTCCAGGCCGATCTTCGACCCCAGCCCGCTCTCGGGCGAAGCGAAGTCCAGGTAGTCGATCGGGGTGTGCTCGATCAGGGTGATGTCGCGGGCCGGATCCATGCGGGTCGATAGCGCCCACATGACGTCCTTCCAGTCGCGGGCGTTGATGTCGTCATCCACGACGATGACCCACTTGGTGTACATGAACTGGCGCAGATAGCTCCAGACGCCGAGCATGATCCGCTTGGCGTGGCCGGGGTAGGCCTTCTTCATCGACACCACGGCGATGCGGTAGCTGCAGCCCTCGGGCGGCAGCCAGAAGTCGACGATCTCGGGGAACTGCTGACGCAGCAGCGGGATGAACACCTCGTTGAGCGCCTCGCCCAGCACCGAGGGCTCGTCCGGCGGCCGGCCGGTGTGGGTGGTCAGGTAGATGGGGTCCTTGCGCATGGTGATGCAGCTGACCTGGAAGACCGGGAACTTCTCGACGCTGTTGTAGTAGCCGGTGTGGTCGCCGTAGGGCCCCTCGTCCTCGAACTCGTCCAGCAGCACATGCCCTTCGATGACCATTTCGGCCTGGGCCGGGACCATCAGGGGCACGGTCTTGGCCGGGACCAGGTCCAACTTGGACCCGCGCAGGATGCCGGCGAACTGGTATTCCGACAGGGTGTCGGGCACCGGGGTCACGGCGGCCAGGATGGTGCCCGGATCGGCCCCGATGACCGCGCAGGCCGGCAGCGGCTCGCGCTTGCCGGCCTTCTTGTGTCGGGCATAGTGCTGGGCCCCGCCCCGGTGGGCCAGCCAGCGCATGATGGCGCGGTCCTTGCCGAGCACCTGCATGCGATAGATGCCGAGGTTGAAGTCGTCCTCGCGGGAGTCCGAGGGCCCCTTGGTGACGATCAGCGGCCAGGTGATCAGCGGCGCCGGCTCGCCAGGCCAGCAGGTCTGGATCGGCAGGCGGCCCAGGTCGATCTGGTCGCCCTTCCAGACGATCTGCTGCACCGGCGCCGACTTGACGATCCTGGGCCGCATGGAGAGCACGGTCTGGGCCAGGGGCAGCATGTCGATGGCGCCCTTCAGGCCGCGCGGCGGCTCGGGCTGGCGCAGGAAGGCCAGCAGCTCGCCGACCTCGCGCAGCTCACCGGCCGTGGTGCGCGGCTCGCCGCCGAGCGTGACGCCCATGGCAACCCGTTTGACCGTGCCGAACAGGTTGACCAGGCAGGGCATGTCGCTGGCCGCGCCGTCGGCCTTGATGACGTTCTCGAACAGCACCGCCGGCCCGCCCTCGGCCAGCAGCCGGGTGCAGATCTCGGTCATCTCCAGCACGGTCGAGACGGGGGTCGAAACCCGCACCAGCTCGCCGTCCTTTTCCAGTTTGGCGATGAATTCCCTGAGGGACCGATAGGCCATGCCGCACTCCGTTTCGCGCGGCGGAAGCTAGTGTGCATGCCGCGCAAAGTCGAATGGTCTGAAAGCCGTCGATCAGGGCGGTTGTTCGCAGGGCTCGCCGCATGGCAGACTGTTACCGCGCCAAGCCAGGCCGGGCGCCAATTGGGGGGTGTCTGCCGTGTTTCGTGCTGTCCTGCTGGCCCTGACGCTGGCCTTCGGCGCCGTGGGCGCCGCCAATGCCGGCGAGGCTGATATCCCGCCGCCCGTCGCCGCCGTGGCCAACCAGTTCTTCACCCAGCTCCAGGACGAGAAATATCCCGAGGCCTTCCACGCCGCCTTCAAGAGCCTGGAAAAGGCCATGGGGACCGCCAACATTGACGCCGCCGCCCTGGGCATCCGTGAATTCACCAAGGATTTCGGCTCGATCACCAAATGGTCGGTGCTACGGGTCAACGTCTACAACAGCGACTTCATCGAGGTGACTTACTGCGTCGAGTACGACATCATCCCGATCTTCTTCACCCTGCAGTTCTACAACGCTGGCGGCGGCTGGCACATCGTCGACGTCAAGGCCAACACCTTCAACAAGGCGCGCGACGACGGGCTGATCGACGGCCCCCGACTGCCGGCCCGCGCCAGCTGAGACCCGGCGCCATCACTGCTCGTGCTGTGGCAGGCTGTCGCCGATGTCGTAATAGTCGCCCTTCTCGGCCGTGAAGATGTGATTGGCCAGCCGCGTGCCGGTCGGCCTGTCGAAGGCGCCCATGGCGATGGCGATCCAGTCGCGGAATACCGGGTCCCAGAACAGGCTGGAGCCACAGGTCGCGCAGAAGCCCCGCCGCACCTTCTCGGAGGACTGAAACCAGGCGACCCGATCCTCGCCCTCGATGGTCACGGCGGCTTTTGGGACGTCGGTGGAGGCGAAGTAGTGGCCCGACGACTTTCGGCAGGCTGTGCAATGGCAGGCGTCGGGCCCGGGCAGCGGCCCGGCCACCGTGAACCGCACCGCGCCGCAGAGGCAGCCGCCCTTATGGGTCTCAGACATGACCCATATTCGCCGACAAAGGGGTTGAGGTGAAGCCGCTCACGGCGGCAAGTGGGCCGATGCAGGATTTCGTCGTCAGCTACGGACTGGCCCATGATTCGGACGACACGGACGGCCAGGGCCGCCTCAAGCGGCTGACGGCCCTGCTCATGGCCGTGTTCGAGCTGGGCAAGACCTGGCACGGCTCGCAATCGGCCATCTTCCTGCGCACCGACCAGAGCATCGACGAGGTGGCCGGCCGGTTGGCCTGGCTACTGAGCGCGCCCGACTTCCTGCTGGTCCTGTCAATGAGCGACCCGCCGGAGGTCCGCTATGCGGGGCGGATGAAGGACGGCGAGACCTTCCACGACATCTACCCGCAGGCGCGGGAGATCGGGCTTATGACGCCGCAGTAGCGGCTCAGGCCTTGGCCGCCTCCCACGCCTTGACCGCCGCCTTCGGGGCGATGGCCTTCCAGCGGCGTTCGAGGAAGTTGCGCAGCGAACCCGGATGCAGAGTCTCCAGCCGGGCCAGCACCGCCGGGTAGTCCTTGTAGTGGGCGGTGAAGTGGAAGGTGGCCGGCTCGGCCTCCATCAGCATTTCGCGCTCATCGAAGGACACGCCGGTGAGCACCGCGCTGGCGTCGTCGCGGCGCACGCGGGTGAAGAACTTGCCCTTCACCTTGAAGGCCGGCTGGCCATAACTCATGCCCTCTTCGGCGCCGGGAAAGCTGAGGGCGATGTCGCGGAATTCGTCTTGGGTCATTTGGGCTGCCGGTATTTCTGCCGTTCCTCGGCCACGAGGTTGCGCCCCTGGGCGCTGACGTCAATCAGGTTGGCGAGGCGCTGGGCGCGGGTTTCCGGGCGCTTGGCGCTGACCACCCGGTAGAGCATCTGACGGCGGTAGCCGGGCGGCTGGACCTGGAAGAAATCCCAACCCGCCTTGTTGGCCTTGAACGCCTTGGTCTCCGCCGCGGTCAGTTCGGCGTGCTCGGCCTCGTAGGCATAGGCGCGCTTGTCGTCGGGGGTGTAGTCGAACGCCGCCTCGCCGGCCGGGGTCATCAGCCCGGCCTTCCGCAGCGCTTCTACCCGCTCGATGTTGCGCTGGCTCCAGCGGCCGCCCGGCCGGCGGCGGGTGAAGCGGATACGGTAGCGGGTCTCATCGATCCGGTGGCGCACCGCGTCGATCCAGCCGAAGCTGAGCGCCGCGTCCACCGACTCCGGCCAGCTCATCGACGGCTGGCCCGAGCCGACCTTGTGGAAGCCGACGTTGAGCTCGGTTTCCTTGTCGTGGTGGTGCTCCATCCAATCGCGGAACTCTGCGGCGGCGGCGAAGTAGCGAGGCTCCATACTCAGCCTACTCGTCCAGGGCTATTCGCCAGATTCGATCGAACTCTTCGCTGGAAATCGGCGTGTCCCCCTTCTTCGGCCCGCGGAATATCGAATTGTCCGTGAAGTCATATCGTTCATTTTTGCATTCATGGAGGGTGGACCAGTAATAATTGGCACCAAAACAACAAACCTGTCGGATAATCTCCCCGTTAGCTACCTCACAATAGTAACTCCCCTCGTCTCCTTCGAGAGATTCCATGTAGCATACATAATGCGTCTTCATTTGAGGTTCCGACATCAGTAGGCCAGCGCCACCCCGTCCTTGCGCATCTCGGTGGCCGCCTCGTAGCGGCCGGGCCAGTTCTGGATGGCCTGGTAGCCGCCGAAGCCTCCGTCGGACTCGCCCAGTTTCCAGCCGATCTTGACCAGGCCAGCCTTGGTCGCTTCGGGCACGCCGGTTTCCAGCCGCAGAGTCCCAATGCCATGCTGCGGTTCGCCCGTCGGTTCGGACGAGCCCTCATGGTGCCAGCGCGGGCTGTCGCCGGCGGCCTGCAGGTCGATGCCGAAGTCGACCATGTTGGAGATGATCTGGGCCTGGCCCTGGGGCTGCATGTCGCCGCCCATCACCCCGAAGCTCAGCCAGGGCTTGCCGTCCTTGACCGCGAAGCCGGGGATGATGGTCTGGAAGGGCCGCTTGCCGGGGGCGAAGATGTTGGGATGGCCGTCGGTAAGGGCGAACAGCTCGCCCCGGTCCTGGAACATGAAGCCCAGGCCGTCGGGCATCAGGCCTGAGCCCATGCCGCGATAGTTGGACTGGATGATCGAGATCATCATCCCGTCCTTGTCGGCGCAGGTAAAGTAGGTGGTGTCGCCCTTGCTGGGCGCCTCGCCGGCGTGGACCGGGGTCAGGATGGCGTCCGGCTTGATCAGCTTGGCGCGCTCGCGGGCGTAGTCCTTGGAGATCAGCCATTCGATCGGGGTCTTGGAGAAGTCCGGATCGGCGAACCAGCGGGCCCGGTCCTCATAGGCCAGGCGCTTGGACTCCACCCCGTGGTGGATGGCCGCCACGCTCTGGAAGCCCATGGCCTTCACATCGAAGTTCTCCAGGATGTTGAGCAGCTGCAGGGTTGAGAGGCCCTGGCTGTTGGGGGCCAGGCCATAGACGTCCACCCCGCGATAGGGGCTGACCAGGGGCGTGGTCCACTCGCTCTTGTGGGCGGCCAGGTCGGCGGCGGTCATCCAGCCGCCGATGCGCTTGAAATAGGTCTCGATCGTCTCGGCGGTCTCGCCGGCATAGAAGCCGTCGCGGCCGTGTTTGGCGATGCGGCTGTAGGTTTCCGCCAGGCCGGGGTTGCGGAACACCTCGCCCTCTTGCGGGGTCTTGCCGTCCGGGGCCCAGACCTTCTTGAAGTTCTCCACCTCCTCGATCTTGCTGGAGGGGTTGGTGAAGCGGCGATAGCTGGCGGCGACATAGTAGGCGACGTTCTGGCTGACCGGCGCGCCCTCGGCAGCCAGGGCTATGGCCGGCTGGAACAGCCGCTTCCAGGGCAGCTTGCCGTAGCGCTGGTGCAGCTCCCACCAGGCGGCCACGGCGCCGGGCACGCTGACCGACACGGCGCCGAAGCTGGGGATCAGGTTGTCATTGGTGGCCCGCGACCGCACCGTTTCCAGGCTGAGGCCCCGGGGCGAGCGGCCCGAGCCGTTGATGCCGACGACCTTGTTGGTCCGCGTGTCCCAGAGCATGGCGAAACAGTCGCCGCCGACCCCGCAGCTGATCGGCTCCAGAAAGCCCAGGCAGGCGTTGGCGGCGATGGCCGCGTCCACCGCCGAGCCGCCGGCCTTGAGGATGTCGATGGCCGTCTGGGTCGCCAGCGGATGGGCCGTGGCCGCCGCCCCATGTATCCCCCAGGCCGCCGAGCGCGAGGCGTAGGTCGCCCCGTCGATGCGGTCGCCGCCGTGGACGTCGGGGCGGTTGAGATTGGGGTTGCCGGCGCGGCTCTGGGCCAGGGCTGAACTGGCGAAGGCGGTAGCTGGGACAGCGGCCAGGAAGGTGCGACGGCGCATCGAAAAGCAACTCCGCTCAGATGTGAGGGAGCGGACTATCGGGCCATGCGGCGACGGAGGGAAGCCCCGCCCTTTGGCGGCGTGGGGCGGCGTGGGCCGGCTCGCCGATTGCGCGCAGGGCCGGAGTCTGTCAACGTCGCGTTATCGATTGCGGCGGGGGTGCGCAATGTCTGGCGCGGTTGGCGATCGGTATCGGGCTTTCCTCAGCTATTGCCATCGTGACGCTGCCTTCGCGCGGCGGCTGCACCGGCGACTCGAGCGTTATGCGGTGCCGCGCCGGCTGGTCGGCCGGGCGACGCCGCGAGGGCCGGTCCCCGCCCGCCTGACTCCTATCTTCCGCGACCGCGAAGAACTGCCCGCCGCCGGCGACCTCAGCACCGAAGTCCGCGCCGCCCTGGCCGCCAGCGGCGCTCTGATCGTGGTCTGCTCCCCCGCCGCGGCGGCCTCGCCCTGGGTGTCCCGCGAAATCGAGACCTTCCGGGCGCTGCACCCGGACCGGCCGGTGCTGGCCGTACTGGCCGAGGGGGAACCGGGCGAGGCGTTCCCGGCGGTGCTGGTGACAGGCGGCGTAGAGCCGCTGGCGGCGGATTTCCGCCGCGGCCGTGACGGGACGGCCCTGGGCTTTCTGAAGCTGGTGTCGGGCATCACCGGAGTTGGCCTGGACGAACTGATCCAGCGCGACGCCCAGCGTCGGTTACGCGCCGTGACGGCGGTCACGGCGGGGGCCGTGGCGGTGATGCTAGCGATGGGGGCGTTGGCGGTGTTCGCCTTCGAAGCGCGGGCGGAAGCCGAGCGGCGGCGAGCGGATGCGGAAGGGCTGGTCGATTTCATGCTCAGCGATTTGCGGGGTCGGCTGAAGGGTGTCGGATCGCTCGAGATCATGGGAACAGTCAACGCGCGCGCTTTGGCGTACTATGCTGGCCAGGATCTGCATCGGCTGAGGCCGGATCAATTGGAACGCCGCGCCCGAGTGCTTCACGCCATGGGCGAGGATGATATCTCGAGGCGCGACTACCAACGAGCGTTGTCGGAATTCGAGGAAGCCGGCCGTGCCACTAGTGCGTTAGTGGCTTTGGCGCCGGACGATCCGGAGCGATTGTTTGCCCAAGGGCAGAACGACTTCTGGGTTGGCTA
This sequence comes from Caulobacterales bacterium, assembly GCA_038236615.1. GTDB lineage: Bacteria > Pseudomonadota > Alphaproteobacteria > Caulobacterales > Caulobacteraceae > Caulobacter. The sequence continues at coordinate 2,462 of JBBRZO010000020.1, read as the reverse complement.
TGTCGCCTATCGCCAAAAGGAAAAGGCCAAAGCGAGCCGGGCCTTTGGCGAATATTACGCCATCTCCGAGCGACTAGCGGCGGCTTACCCGCGCAATTCAAAATACCTGCGTGAGGCGGCATCGGCCCACGGCGCCGATTGTGCGATGGCGCTGGATCCGCCGCGGCAGGTCGACCGCGCGCTAAAGGCCTGTACTCTGGCCTTGCATCGAATGCGTCAAGCGGCGGACCTGCCTGACGCGGCTCCGGATCTAATGAAGGACGTCGCAAACCGTGAAGGTTGGTTGGCGGATGCGTACCATGCGCAACTCGACAGAGCCGCTGCTCTGACTCATCGTCAGACGCAGGAAGCGATCTTGCTGGGCCTCCTTGAAAAGGATCCGCGCAACAGGGCGCTCAAGCTCGCTTGGGTCACTCAGCAGCGGGCTGTGGCCAACCTGGAGATCGAGACGGCTCAGAGGCCGCAGGCGCGGAAGCGGCTCCTCGCGGCACGGGCCGCAGTAGATGCCCTGGTCGCCTTCGATCCCTCAAACCGCGACTGGCTGGCTCAGCGCGAACTGATTGACGCTGATCTTCGCCGTGCCGGCGAAAAAACGCCCTGAGGAGACTAAAATGAAAATTCCATGCACTATACAACTAGGCGGTGGAAATACGGCCACCCAGCTGCGAGAGTCCCTACCAACTAAATGGGAGGCTGCATATGTGACATATGCTCAATATAATTTGAGTCACAGTGAAGATAGTGCCGGGCAACATTTTGTAGACATTAAGCAGTCTGCTCTCCAAGTGGCTGGTGGAAAAGACATAAAGCCTTTTCTGGCTGAGCTTGCCAAAAGTGGCACATTCAAAGACGGCAAGTCCTATGAGAACCATATGCCGTGTAAGTTGCTCCCTGAACTATCGATTCCTGTGCTTGCGCGATGCTATGTCATCATCCATCTGACCGGAACGGGTTGGCAGTTCCGAAAAGGAGCGCCAGCGCTCACCACTGAGAATGATTGGGCCTGGTATAACGGACAGCTGCGCCACGTCGTATTCAACGCGTCGGGCGGCTATACCGAACATGACGCCGGTGGGCCAGCGACGGATGGTAGCACCCTCGTCTACTTCTCCGTGGTGTATCGGGAAAGCTGCGAGAGCCATCTATTCAATTTCCACTTGGAGTATATGGAAAGCGGCAAGCCGACGGTCGGCGCGGTAATCGATCCTGACATTCCCAACGATGGGGGCACTCATATTCCCTTCTACGGGGCTTTCGAGGAACTGTTCACGCTGGCGGAGCCGGACGCTTCTTGATCCTGGTGTTCGTGTGACCGTTTCACAAACTCTTGTCGCTATTGTCGCCTGCGCCAGGTCCGGCGCCCTGGATCAGGCTTGGCGCCGTTTCAACGCTGCGGGGCTGAACGAGTACGGCAGTGACTCGTCGGTCCTTACCGTCAAGGGTCGCCTCCTCAAGGATCAGGCCGCCCTCGTCGCTGGCCCTGATCGGCAGCGCCTCTACCTCGAAGCCGCCGCCGCCTACGGCGCGGCTGGAGAGATCAGCGGGGCGACCTACCCGCTGATCAACGCCGCCACCCTGGCTCTGCTGGCCGGGGATGCCGATCAGGCGCGGGAGCGGGCCACCCGGCTGCTGACGCGGATCGACGCGGCTGGGGATGATCCGGATGAGACGCCCTACTACGCCATGGCCACCCGGGCCGAGGCGCTGTTGCTGGTCGGCGAAATTGCCCAGGCTCGGGCGGCGCTGGAGGCGGCAGTGGCGCTGGCGCCCCAGGCCTGGGAGGACCACGCCTCGACCCTGCGACAGTTCGGGCTGATCCTGGCCGAGCTGGGCCAGGACGCCGGGTGGCTGGAGCCGCTGCGGCCGCCGCGGGCCCTGCATTTCGGCGGCGGCATGGGGCTGACGGGCGATGAGGGCGGCATCATCGGCTGGCTGAAAGGGGCGCGGGTCGGGTTCGGCTACGGGGCTTTGGCGGCGGGCGGGGACATTCTGGTCGCCGAGGCGCTGGTGGAGGCCGGGGCCCAGCTGCATGTGGTGCTGCCCTGTCCATCCGATGCCTTCCGCCGGGCGTCGGTCGAGCCCTATGGCGCGGACTGGGCGGCGCGATTCGACAGGCTGTTGGATCAGGCAGACAGCCTGCATGTGGCCGGCTCCGGCTGCCCGGGCGGCGATGATCCGGTGGCGCCCGACAGCCTGCGGCTGGCGGCCGAGGTGGCCATGGGGCGGGCGGTCATGCAGGCGAGCCTGCTGGCCACCGGCGCGGTCCAACTTCTGGTCGTCGATCCCGCCGCCGGGACCACCGGCGCCGTGGGCGGCACGGTCTGGATGGGCCAGGCCTGGCAGGCGGCGGGGCGGCCCGTTGAGATCCTGACTCTGCCGGCTGGCGCGGCCGAGCGCCCCGCCCGGTCAGTCACGCCTTCGCCTTGCGTGCTGGCCGCGACGCTGGTCATCGAAAGCGCGGC
>JBBRZO010000019.1:0-83577 GCA_038236615.1 Caulobacterales bacterium | reverse complement strand
GCCCGCAAAGCAAAACCCCCGGCCTTTTGGGCCGGGGGTTCGCTTAGGTCAGACGCTGAATTTCAGATCAGAAGTTGATCTGGATCGTCGAACGACGGTTCAGCGGTTCCTTGGTGCCGTCCGGAGTCGGGACGGCCAGGTCGGTTTCACCCTTCCAGTCGACGGTCAGAGCCGACTGGTTGACGCCCAGACCCACCAGCGCATCGGCAACGGCCTTGGCGCGGCGTTCCGACAGGCGGACGTTGTACTTCGGCGAACCCGAGGTGTCGGTATAGCCGACGACCTGGACCGAAGTGGCGCCACCGGCGGCCGAGTACTGAGCGGCCTCTTGGACCACCGCCTGGGCTTCCGGCGTCAGGATGTACTGATCGAACGGGAAGTAGACGATGAACTGCTTGGCCTCATAAGCCGGCGGCGGCGGAGGCGGCGGCGGCGGGGGAGGCGGGGGCGGAGGAGGCGGCGGGGGCGGAGGCGGCGGCGGCGGCGGGGGCGGAGGCGGAGCCTCAGCGCCGAACGCGTACCGGATACCCACGGTCACCGATTGGCTGTTGTAGCTGCCTTCGAGCGGACCGGCCGAACCGGTGTTCTGGAAGCTGAAGTCACCCGTCTGGAAGTAGCGATAGGTGAAATCGACGTTCATCCGGTCGCTCGCCTTGGCGGTGAAGCCGGCGATGCCCTGCCAGGCCCAGGCGCTGTCACTGTCATCAGCGACAACCAGGGTCGGCGTGGTCAGCATGTCGAAGTTCGAATAGGCGATACCCGCGCCGACGCCGACGAAGGGATGCAGGTCACCGTCCGGAATGAAGTCGAGGATGACGTTACCCATCAGCGACCACACTTCCATGTTGCCGCTGCTGACGAAGCCGTTGTTGTCCGGAATTGTCCCCGGACGATAGGCGCCTTCGAGTTCGACGCGCCAGCTCGGCGACAGCCGGTAGCCCAGACGGGCGACGCCCATCCAGTCATCTTCCGGATCGACGGAGATGCCGTTGCTGAAGTTGACGTTATCCGACCACTGGTAGCCGAGATCCAGCGCGCCGTACCAGCCGGTGTCCTGCGCGGACGCCGCTCCGGAAGCCATGAGCGTGGCGGCAAACGCCGCTCCCGCCAGGAGTTTGAATTTCATAGTGAGAGCCCTCTCCTGCCCACATGCGACGAACAGCCGCTTGTGTCCTGTTATAGCAAGGCTTCCGCCTTCGCAAAGTGTCACTAGAGCCACACCGGGAGCTAATTTCCAGTGTAATGCCCCGCCAACGCGTTTTCAGGCAAAAGGTTGCTCGCCCAATGGGAGAATTACCCACGGTAACAGTCCGTTAAGTCAGTCCAGCGTCGTGCGGTATCGCGCCATGGCGAGCCCCGAAACCACCAGAACAAAGACGGTCAGCGCGGCCAGGCTGGGCCAGAGTTCGCTGATTCCCAGACCCTTTAAAAGGGCGCCCCGCACGACCCTCAGAAAATGAGTGACCGGAATCACAGTCCCGATCGCCTGGGCCCAGCCCGGCATGCCGCGGAACGGGAACATGAAGCCGGACAGCAGGATCGAGGGCAGGATGTAGAAGAACGACATCTGCATGGCCTGCAGCTGGCTGCGGGCGAGGGTGGAGATCAGGAACCCCAGGGCCAGGCTGCCGACGATAAACAGCAGCACCCCCAGCATCAGGGCGCCCCAGCCGCCGCTGACCGGCACGTCGAACAGCGCCCGGCCCAGGGTCAGGATCAGCGCCGTCTGCACCAGCCCGACCAGGACATAGGGCGCCAGCTTGCCGATCATCACTTCGAGCGGCCTGAGCGGGGTGGCCAGCAGGCTCTCCATGGTGCCCCGTTCATATTCGCGGGTGACCCCCAGCGAGGTCATCATCACCAGGGTCAGGGAGAGGATGATGCCCAGCAGGCCGGGTACGATGTTGTAGGCGCTGATGGCCTCGGGATTGTAACGCCGGTGGACGACCACCTCGAACGGGGCCTCGCCGACGCCAGGGCGCGCCAGGGGTCCCACCAGGTCGCGCTTGAGCGCTTCGGCCGGCAGGCCGGCGGCGGAGGCCAAAGCGCCGCCGGTAGCGGTGGGATCGGTGGCGTCGGCCTCGATCAGGATCTGCGGTCGGTCCCGGCGCACCACCCGGCGGCTGAAATCGGCCGGTATTGTAATGGTAAATTGCACCCGCCCCAGGGCCAGGGCCAGGTCAAGCGCCTCGGGCGTCGCCGCCTCCTCGGTGATCTCGAAATAGCCGCTGCCGGCCAGGGCGGCGAGGGTCGAGCGGGCCATGGGCCCATGGTCCTGAACCAGCACGGCGGTCGGCAGGTGATGGGGATCGCTGTTGATGGCGTAGCCGAACAGCAGGAGCTGCACGACCGGCACGACCAGCAGCATGGCGTAGGTCAGCCGGTCACGGGTGAGCTGGATGAACTCCTTGGTCAGCACCGCCCAGATCCGGTTCAGAGAGAGGCCGCTCATTGGAAGTTGTCCTGGCTCTGGTTCATCAGGTGGATGAAGACATCCTCCAGGGTCGGATGCCCCTCGCTCCAGCGCAGCGGCGGCTTGCGATAGGGGGCGATGGCGGCCTCCAGCGCCGCGCGGTCGGTTCCACTGACATGCAGGGCGGCGCCGAACGGGGCGGCCATGACGACGCCAGGCTTGCCGGCCAGCTCACGGGAGAGCCGGTCGGCCCCCGGCCCCTCGGCGCGGAAGGTGATCAGCCCGGACTCTTCTATGACGTGCTCGGCCGTCCCCCGCGCCATCAGCCGTCCGTAGGCGATATAGGCGATGTCGTGACACCGCTCGGCCTCGTCCATGTAGTGGGTGGAGACCAGTACGGTCAGGCCCTCGGCCGACAGGGCGTGGATCTCGTCCCAGAACTCCCGGCGGGCCTTGGGATCGACCCCGGCGGTGGGCTCGTCGAGCAACAGCAGCTTGGGTTCATGCAGAATGCAGGCGGCCAGGGCCAGCCGCTGTTTCCAGCCGCCCGACAGGCTGCCGGCCAGCTGCCGGCGGCGATTGGTGAGGCCCAGCCGCTCCAGCGCCTCGGTCACCCGCCGGCGGCGGTCGGTCAGGCCATAGACCTGGGCGATGAAGTCCAGGTTCTCCTCGATGGCCAGGTCGTCATAGAGCGAGAACTTCTGGGTCATGTAGCCGGTCTGGCGTTTGACCGCCTCGGCATGGCGGCGGAAGTCGAGGCCCAGCACCTCGCCTTCGCCGCTGTCGGGCGTCAGCAGGCCACAGAGCATCCGCAACGTCGTGGTCTTGCCCGAGCCGTTGGGGCCCAGGAAACCGGTGATCTTGCCGGCCTCGATCTGGATATCGACGTCCTGGACGACATGCTTGTCGCCGAACGACTTGTTCAGCCCACGGACATCGACGGCCCATCCTCGCTGTGAGGGGGTCATTTCAACGGGACCACGTCGACGGGCTGGCCGGGGATCAGGGTGGCGCCGCTATCGGGCCTGGCCTCGACCAGGAAGACCATGCGGTCACGGCTTTCGCGGCTGTAGATGACGGGCGGAGTGAATTCCGGCCGCGGGCTGACATAGTTCACGACCGCCGACAGGCCGGCCTTGCAGCCATCGCAGCTGAATTTCACCCGCGTCCCCACCGGATAGCGCGCCATGTCGCGCTCGGGGACATAGAAGCGCACCCGCACCCGGTCGTCCGGGATCAGGGCGATCACCGGCTGGTTGGCGGCCGCCCATTCGCCGGGCTGAAAATAGACATCCTCGATCCGCCCGGCGGCGGGCGCGACCGGGCCGGCCTGGGCCAGCCGGCTCTGCGTCTCGGCCAGCACTCCACGCGCCTGGGCCGCCTGGGCCTGGGCGGCCAACAGGGCGTCTGGCCGGCCGCCCAGGGTTCCGGCGGCGCGCCGGGCGCTGATGGCGCGGACATTGGCCAGGGCGGTGTCATAGTTAGCCTTGACCTGGTCCAGCCGAGCGGGGGCGTAGATGCCCTTGGCGACCAGCGGCCGGATACGGTTCAGCTCGGCCTGGGCTTGGCGCAGAGCCGCTTCGGCGGCGGCCCGCTCGGCGTCATAGACCGACAGCTCGGTGGGCCGCAGACCCTTGGCGGCGTCGGCGGCGCGGGCGTCGGCGACGGCCACCCCGGCCTGGGCCTGGGCCTGCTGGGCGGCCAGCGGGCCGGTATCCAGCACGAACAGCGGCGCGCCGGCGGCGACCCGCTGTCCCCGGACGACCGAAACCTGCCGCACGGCGCCCGGCGTTGATGAGGAGAGATAGAGCGCCTCGCCCTCGACATAGCCCGACAGCCTCGGCGCCGGCTGCGGCCGGCCCCAGGCCCACCAGAACAGGGCGCCCAGTGCGGAAAGCACGACGACGGCCAGCAGGATACGCGGAACGGCCTTCATGGCGCGGTCTCCGGGTTGACGAGCATACCGCGCAGGACGGTGTCGGCATGCTGATGGATCAGGGCGGTGAGATCGAGTGGCTCGGCCCCGACCGGGACCAGCACCTCGGTCCAGAGCACGCCCAGCAGGATGGGGCCGATCAGGCTGAAAGCGTACAGGCGCGGATCGCCTGGCCGCACCTCGCCGCGCGCCTGGGCGGCGGCGACCACACCCGACATCAGACCGACCGCGCGGCTGACCAGCTCGTCATGCCAGACCTTGGCCAGGTCGGGGAAGTTGCGCGACTCCCCGATGACCATCTTGGCCACCGCCGCGATGCGGCTGGAGCCCAGCGCCATCTGCATGCGGGCGTAGAAGCCGCGCACCAGCACGGGAAACGGCGCCTCCAGCGCCGCCACCACGGCGGCGACCTGGTCGAGGTTGGGACTGATGGTCTCACGGACCACGGCCTGGAAAAGGTCCTGCTTGGTTTCGAAGTAGAGATAGAGTGCGCCCTTCGAGACCCCGGCCCGGGCGGCGATGTCATCCAACCGCGCGGCGGCAAAGCCCTTCTCGGCGAAGACATCGAGCGCCGCGGCGACGATCTCGGCCGGACGGGCGTCCTTGCGGCGTCGCCATTTGGGAGGGCCGGGGGTCATTGAAGGCTCGTTGATAACTGACCGGTCAGTTATTTACTCGAAGACCCTGGCGTTGGCAAGGCGCGGTCGGGGACTGCCTCGCCAACGGCGTGCCTGTCCCCTTTTGGCAGGGCTCAGTCGGTCAGCTTTTCTGGACAGGGACAGGCACGGCTTGCAGCCGAGCCAGTCCCCGGCGCTACCCGGGTTGTAGACTACCGCCCGTCCCGCAACCTTCTCCGCCCCGCCCCCAGTGATTCCGGTCGGTTCAGCTCCTGGCGGAACTCATCCCGCCGCTCATGGATAGAGGCGATGACCAGGCCCATGGGGATGCCGATATCGACCAGGGTGGCCTCGGAAAGCTGCAGCGAGGCCTCGATGGTTTCGGGCACAGCGTCGGTGGCGCCCAGTTCGTAAAGCCGCTTGGCGTGGCGGGCGTCGCGGGCGCGGGCGACGATCTTCAGGTCCGGATGCAGTTCGCGGGCGGCGGCGACGACGGCCTCAGCGCCCTCTGGGCTGTCCATGGTGACGACCAGGGCCTTGGCCTGATCCAGGCCGCAGCGTTCCAGGAACTCATGGCGCGAGGCGTCGCCGAAGAAGATGGCGTGGCCGGCCCGGCGACCGGGCTCGACCAGGGCGGGGTCGCGCTCGGCGGCCACCCAGGCGACGTCGTGGCGGCTGAGCATGTCGCCGACCAGCCGCCCGACCCGGCCATAGCCGACCACCAGCACGGCGGGACCGTCGACGCTGGCCGCCGGATCGACCGCCAGGCCCAGCGAAGCCGCCGCGCCCGGCCGGCCGCCCAGCTTCGCGCCGAGTTGGGCCAGGAAGGGCAGCAGGAACATCGACAGGGTCGAGGCGACCAGGATCGGCTGGGTCACTTCATGGGTGACGACACCCTGATCCGCCGCCGAGGTCAGGATGACGAAGGCGAACTCGCCGCCCGCCGCCAGCAGCAGGGCGGTCTCGATGGCCTGGCGACTGGTCAGTTTGAAGAGCCGCCCCAAGCCGAACACGACGCTGGCGTTCAGCACCAGAAGGCCGGCGGTCATGCTCAGGATCGCCAGCGGCTCGGCGGCCAGCAGTCTGAGATCGAGACCAATCCCAACCGAGACGAAGAACAGGCCCAGCAACAGGCCCTTGAACGGCTCGATGGTCACCTCGACCTCGTGGCGATACTCGGTCTCGGCCAACAGAAGCCCGGCGATGAAGGCACCCAGGGCCATGGAAAGCCCGGTCAGGGCGCTGAGCAGCCCCGCCCCCAGCACCACCAGAAGCGAGGCGGCCATGAACATCTCGTGGCTCTTGGCCTTGGCGACCGACCGCATCATCGGCCGCAGCAGCAGCCGGCCGAACACTACCAGGGCCAGCATGCCCAGCACGGCAGGCGCGAAGGTCAGCAGCAGCCTGGGCGAAAACTCCGCCCCACCCCGGGCTCCTATGAGGGTGATCGTGATCAGAATAGGCGCGACGGCCAGGTCCTGCAGCAGCAGCACCGCGAACACGGCGCGGCCGGCCTGGCTGTGCTGGCGTTTGCGCTCGGTCAGGATGGGCATGACGATGGCGGTGGAGCTGAGCGCCAGGGCCGCCCCGATCGCCGCCGCCGAATGGATCGGCTGGCCCAGCAGCATCGCCCCGGCCGCGATGGCCGAGCCGCAGATCAGCACCTGCAATCCCCCCAGGCCGAACACCAGCCGCCGCAGCAGGCGCAGTCGTTCCCAGCTGAGCTCCAGTCCGATCATGAACAGCAGGAAGACCACGCCGAACTCGGCCAGCTGAGCGATCTCGGCCGGGTTGTCGACGGTGAAGTAGCCGAGCCAGGGGAAGCGGCCTGACAGGCTGCCCAGGCCAGAGGGGCCCAGCAGCACGCCGGCGCCCAGGAAGCCGAGAATCGGGCTGATACGCCAGCGGCGGAACAGCGGGGCGACGATCCCGGCCGTGGCCAGGAATAGCAGGACGTCCTTGTATTCCCCCGGTGAGACCTCGCCTGCCATGATGCTCCTTTGGCGCAATTCGCGATTACTATGGCGGGTCGGGCGCGCCCGCCAAACCTTTCATCCGCGCCTCGCCGGGACTATCTGGGCGCCATGATCAATCGCCGCGCCCTCGTCTTCGTTCCTCTGGTCCTGACCAGCCTGACCCTATTGGCCGCTCCGGCAGGGGCCAAGCCCGCGCCGGCCCCGACGCTGCAGATCGTCCACCCCTGGTCGCGCCCCGCCACGCCCGGTGGCGTCGGCGTTGGCTATTTCACCATTTTGAACGCCGGCAAGACCGCCGACCGCCTCCTGCGTGTGGAGTCCGCCGCGGCCCAATCGGCCGGCATGCATGTTTCCATCGAAGTGGACGGCGTGATGAGCATGGACGAGGTCAAGGGCGGGGTTCGGGTCGCCCCCGGCGGCCGGGTCGATTTCAAACCGGGCGGCCTGCATGTGATGTTCATGGGCCTGAAGAAGGCCCAGAAGGTCGGCGACGTCCTGCCGGCCACCCTGGTCTTCGAGAAGGCCGGCCGCATCAAGGTGGTCTTCAAGGTCGAGACCGGCGCGCCGCCCGCCATGGCCCCGATGGCTGACATGCCCGAAATGAAGCACTGACCCCAGGTCAGGATGACGCCGGGTCGCCGTTGACAGCACCTGACTGAACACCGCTAACTCGGGGCAATCATAAGAACCCTGGGAGAGAACGCGCATGTCCGGCTGGTGCTTCGCCGACGTCTGGGAAGAAGTGGCCGCCGCGGCCCCGGACCGGCCCGCTCAGATCCAGGGCGACCGGGTCCTTTCCTGGCGCGAATTCGACCGCCGGGCCAATGCGCTGGCCGCCCATCTGCTGGCTGCCGGAGTGACGCAGCAGGGCAAGCTGGCCGCCTATCTGTTCAACGCGCCGGAATATCTCGAGAGCTATTACGCCGCCTTCAAGATCGGCCTGGCCCCGGTCAACGCCAACTACCGCTACGAGACCGAGGAGCTCTTCTATCTCTTCGACAACGCCGACGCCGAGGTCATCGTCTTCCACGCCGGCTTCGCGCCCAAGCTGGAGGCCATCAAAGACCGCCTGCCGGGCGTGAAGGCCTGGATCGCGGTCGAAGACGAGGACGCGCCGATTCCTGACTGGGCGACCGAATACGAATCCATCGTCGCAAAAGGCGCCGACAGGGTCGTGGCCCCCTGGGGGCGCAGCGGCGATGATCTCCTGCTGCTCTATACCGGCGGCACCACCGGCATGCCCAAGGGCGTGATGTGGCGCCAGGACGATCTGTTCCAGGTGCTGGGAGCCGGCGGCAACGCCTTGGCAGGCATCCCGCCGTTCGAAACTCCCGCCGACGCGGGGACGCGGATCCGCACCGGCAAGGCCGGCGACCTCGACCTGCCGCCCCCCGCCAGCCTGGTCGCCGCCTGCCCGCTGATGCACGGCACCGCCCAGTTCGGCAGCTTCGGGGCGATGAACAATGGCGGGGCGATCATCTCCCTGCCCTCGCGCCGCTTCGACGCCGAGGAGCTATGGAGCGAGGTCGACCGGCTGAAGGCCCGCAGCGTCTCCATCGTCGGCAACGCCTTCGCCGCCCCGATGCTCGACCTGCTGGACGCCAATCCCGGCCGCTGGGACCTCTCCAGTCTGGTCCGCATCGGTTCCTCGGGGGTGGTCTGGAGCCATGAGAACAAGCAGGGCCTGCTGCGCCATCTGCCCGCCGGCTGCACCCTGTTCGACAGCCTGGGCAGCTCCGAGGCCGTCGGCCTGGGCGTCAGCCAATCCACCGCCGGGGCCGAGGCCAGCACCGCCCAATTCATGGTTGGCGCCAACGCCGCCGTCTTCGACGAGGCCGGCCAACGGGTCGAGCCGGGCTCCGGCCGCAAGGGCCTCGTCGCCGTCGGCGGCTTCATTCCCGTCGGCTATTATAAAGACCCCGAGAAATCGGCACGCACCTTCCAGACCTTCGAAGGCCGGCGCTGGTCGGTCCCCGGCGATTTCGCCGAGGTCAACGCCGACGGCTCCATCCGCCTACTTGGGCGCGGCAGCCAGGTGATCAACACCGGCGGCGAAAAGGTCTTCCCCGAAGAAGTCGAGGAGGCTCTGAAGACTCACCCCGGCGTCCGCGACGCCGTCGTGGTCGGCCTGCCCGACGCCCGCTTCAACGAGCGCATCTGCGCGGTCGTCGAGGCAGCCGGCCCTGACGAGCCCAGCCTGGCCGACCTTTCGGCCCACGTGAAAGGCAAGCTGGCGGCCTACAAGGCCCCCCGCGACCTGGTCTTCCTGCCCATCAACCGGGCCGCCAACGGCAAGGTCGACTACAAGGGGATCCGGCAAAGGGCCCTCGACGCCCTGCAGATCCCGGTGACGTAGATCTCCCTATTCCTCGCCCGTTGGGCGAGGGGGACCACGAAGTGGTGGAGTGGGCTCTTCCGACCGCACGTAGGCGAAGGAAGGCCCACTACGATAGGTGCTCAATCCCGAAGCTCCGTGCGGACCACGGCCCACTCCGTCAGCGGAGTTTATCCTCGGGCGCGCGCTTCGCGCGACCCGGGGGCCGCCACCTCGTCCAACGGGCGAGGAATTGGAGATGAGCCCCATCCTGGGGACTCCGGCCTTTACGTGAACGAAATTTAACGTCGCATGCGGCGGGCGGAGGTGCATGAGTCCGCCCACCTCTTAATTTCGGATGCCAATCCCTCCATGAAACGCGTTCTGTTCAGCGCCGCCGCCGCGGCCATCCTGGCCTGCGCCGGCCTCTCGGCCGCCGCCGTCGCCGCCGACACCGTGGCTGGCTCGCCCGCTTCCATGCCATCGGACCTCACCAAGGCCCCCCGCATGGGGACCTGGGGCTTCGACCTCTCGGGTCAGGACAAGTCGGTCAAGCCGGGCGACGACTTCTTCCGCTTCGCCAACGGCGCCTACATGGACAAACTGGTCATCCCCTCGGACCGCACCGGCTGGGGCAGCTTCAACGCCCTGCGCGAGCTCTCCGACGCCCGCACCCGCGCCCTGATCGAGCGCGCTGCCGCAGACCCCAAGGCCTCGGCCGAGGCCCGCCAGATCGGCAACCTCTATGCCAGCTTCATGGATGAAAAGTCGGTCGAGACCCTGGGCGCCAAGCCCCTGGCCGCGCCGCTCGCCGCCATCAAGGCCGCCAAGACCCGCGACCAGATCGCCACGCTGATGGGCCGCTCGCAGGGCAGCTTCGGCTACAGCTTCTTTGGCGGCGGCGTTGGTCAGGACGCCAAGGACACCAACAAGTACAGCTTCTATCTCGGCTCGAGCGGCCTGGGCCTGCCCGACCGCGACTATTATCTGACCGAGCAGTTCGCGGCCAAGAAGGCGGCCTATCACGCCTATGTCGCCCAGATGCTCAAGATGGCCGGCTGGCCAAACGCCGACAAGCAGGCCGACGCCATCCTGGCCATGGAAGAATCCATCGCCAAGGTCAGCTGGACCAAGGTCGAGGAGCGCAATCCCGACAAGACCTACAACCCGATGACCATCGCCCAGGTCGCCAAGCTGGCCCCCGGCTTCAACTGGACCGCCTTCATGAAGGGCGCCGGGGTTTCGGACGTGACAAACGTTGTCGTTGCCGAGCCGACCGCCTTCACCGCCATCGCCAAGATCTACGCCAACACACCCGTCGAGACCCTGCAGGCCTGGCAGGCCTTTGGCGTCATCGACCAGTCGGCGCCCTACATGTCCAAGGCCTTCGTCGACGCCAACTTCGCCTTCCGCGCCAAGACCCTGCAAGGCCAACCCGAGCAGCGGGTGCGCTGGAAGCGCGGCGTCGCCCTGGTCGGCGGCCAGTTGGGCGAGGCGGTCGGCAAGGTCTATGTCGCCGACTACTTCCCGGCCGAGTCCAAGGCCCAGATGAAGACCCTGGTCGAGAACCTGCGGTCGGCCATGAAGGTCCGCATCCAGAACCTGGACTGGATGACCCCGGCGACCAAGGACAAGGCCCTCACCAAGCTGGCCTCGTTCAACGTCAAGATCGCCTATCCGGACAAGTGGCGCGACTACTCCAAGCTGGCCATCAAGACCGGCGACCTGTGGGGCAATGTCGACCGCGCCAACCGCTTCGAGTGGGACTACCAGGTCCACAAGCTGCACGGCCCGGTGGACCGCGCCGAGTGGGGCATGTTCCCGCAGACGGTCAACGCCTACTACGACGCCACGATGAACGAGATCGTCTTCCCGGCCGCCATCCTGCAGCCGCCGTTCTTCGATCCCGAGGCTGATCCGGCCGTCAACTTCGGCGGCATCGGCGCGGTGATCGGGCACGAAATGAGCCACGGCTTCGACGATGAAGGCCGCAAGTACGCCGCCGACGGCTCGCTGACCGACTGGTGGCAGCCCGCGGACGCCGCCAAGTTCGAGGTCCAGGCCGCCAAGCTGTCGGCCCTCTACTCCAGCTTCGAGCCCCTGCCCGGCGCCCACGTCAACGGCGACCTGACCATGGGCGAGAACATCGGCGACCTGGGCGGCATCCTGGTGGCCTACGACGCCTACAAGCTGTCGCTGAACGGCAAGGAGGCCCCGGTGATCGACGGCCTGACCGGCGACCAGCGCTTCTTCCTGGCCTTCGCCCAGATCTGGCGCGCCAAGACCCGCGACGACGCCCTGCGCCAGCGCCTGGTCAGCGACCCCCACTCGCCCGACTACTACCGGGTGATCGGCACGCTGCGGAACGTCGACGCCTGGTATGCCGCCTGGAACGTCCAGCCGGGTGACAAGATGTATGTCGCGCCGTCCGACCGGGTCCGCATCTGGTAAAGACTGCCCCTGCCCCGACCGGTTGTGCGGTCGGTTAAACCCTTGAGGGGGCGCCGTCTGGCAAGGCGGCGCCCCTTTTCTTTGGACCATGAACGAAATTTAACGCGGCGCTCGGGAAACCGGTGTGCAAAGTCCCGCCGTTCGCTTTTCCGGCTGAGGATCCGCCCCCATGAAACCCGTATTGATGCGCGCCGCCGCCGTGGCGGTTCTGTCGCTGGCCGCTTTCGGCCCCGTGGTCGCCCGCGACCAGCAACCGCAGATCTGGCGCCATACCTGCCTGGACGACGCCTGCACCATGCAGTCGCTGTTCGACCCTGCCGATACCGCGGCCGCCGGCGGCGGCGACGTCGTGTCGCTGGAAAGCCCGCATTACGGGACCTGGGGCTTTGATGAGTCCGGCATGGACCGCTCGGTCAAGCCGGGCGACGACTTCTACAAGTTCGCCAACGGCGCCTGGGACGCCCGCACCGAGATCCCGGCCGACCGCACCCGGTTCGGCAATTTCGACAAGCTGTCGATCCTGTCCGAGGCCCGCACCCGCTCGATCATCGAGGACTCGGCCGCCGGCAAGGAAACCGGCCCGGACGCGGTAAAGATCGGCGCCGCCTACAAGGCCTTCATGGACGAGGCCCTGGCCGACAAGCTGGACGCCGCGCCGATCGCGCCGGAGCTGACCGCCATCCAGAAGGTCAAGACGCGCGATGACCTGACCACCCTGATGGGCAAGGACAACTTCTCGGGCTTCACGGCCCTGATGGGTCTAGGCATCGGCCAGGACAGCAAGGACCCGGCCCATTATGCCGTCTTTGCCGGCCTCGGCGGCCTGGGCCTGCCGGACCGCGACTACTACCTGGACGCCAAGTACGCCGACAAGAAGGTCAAGTACGAGGCCTATGTCGCCAAGATGCTGGAGATGGTGAAATATCCGGATCCCGCCGGCTCGGCCAAGGCCATCGTCGCCTTCGAAACCCAGCTGGCCCAGGCCTCCTGGACCCGCATTGAGCGCCGGGACCGCGACAAGACCTACAACCCGATGACCTGGGCCGAGCTGCAGGCCTATACCCCGGGCTACGACTGGAACCGCTATCTGGCCGGCACCGAGCTGAAGAAGGTCGATCGGGTTATCCTGGGCACCAACACCGCCTTCCCGAAATTCGCCAAGATCTACAGCGAGACCCCGGTCGAGACGCTGAAGGCCTGGCAGGCCTTCCATGTGGTGGACGGCGCCGCCCCGATGCTCTCCAAGCGCTTCGTCGACGCCAACTGGCAGTTCCGCGCCCACGAACTGTCGGGCGCCCCCGAGCAGCGCCCCCGCTGGAAGCGCGGCGTCGGCTTCGTCAACGGCGTGCTGGGCGAGTCGGTCGGTAAGGTCTACGTCGCCCGCTACTTCCCGCCGGAATCCAAGGCCAAGATGGTCTCGCTGATCAGCGACATCCGCACGGCGCTGAAGGCCCGGATCGAGAAGCTGGACTGGATGAGCGACGCCACCAAGGCCAAGGCGCTCGACAAGCTGGCCAAGTTCTCGGTCAAGGTCGGCTATCCCGACAAGTGGCGCGACTACTCCAAGCTGGTGATCAAGCCCAACGACCTCTACGGCAACGCCAAGCGGGCCGGCGCCTTCGAGTGGCGGTATGAAGTGGCCCGGATGAACGGCCCGGTCGACCGTCAGGAGTGGGGCATGACCCCGCAGACCGTGAACGCCTACTACAACCCGACCATGAACGAGATCGTCTTCCCGGCCGCCATCCTGCAGGCGCCCTTCTTCGATCCGAACGCCGACCCCGCCATCAACTACGGCGGTATCGGCGGCGTCATCGGCCACGAGATCAGCCACGGCTTCGACGACCAGGGCCGCAAGTCCGACGGCACGGGCATGCTGGCCGACTGGTGGACGACGGAGGACGCCGCCAAGTTCACGCTGCAGACCGACAAACTGGGCGCACAGTACTCGGCGTTCGAGCCTCTGCCCGGCTTCCACGTGCAGGGCGGCCTGACCATGGGCGAGAACATCGGCGACATGGGCGGCCTGTCGCTGGCCCTGGACGCCTACCGCGTCTCGTTGGGCGGCAAGCCCTCCCCGGTCATCGACGGCTTCACCGGCGACCAGCGGGTGTTCCTGGGCTGGGCGCAGGTCTGGCGCGCCAAGATCCGCGACGAGGCCCTCAAGCAGCAGGTCGCCACCGACCCGCACTCGCCCGCCTACTACCGTGTCGACGGCACCATCCGGAACATCAACGGCTGGTACGACGCCTGGGGCGTGCAGCCGGGCGACAAGCTGTACGTCGCCCCGGCCGACCGGGTGAAAATCTGGTAGGGCTGGCGATAGTCTGAAACGCGAAAGGGCGGACCGCGAGGTCCGCCCTTTTTCGTGGTCGCGCTAGTTTTTGACATCGGCGCCAAAAACACCAAACCCGCCGCGGGGGATAATCGCGGCGGGTCCGGCTTTTTCCTCGATCACTCGATCCAAGTGGGCGTTTCCTCCCCGAAACGCCGGAGGCTTCTGGCTCTAACGACCCGATAACCTCACGCACTCACGAAGAGACGGCATGTCCCGTTCCCTGTCAAGGCGACTCGCCCCCGGTTTGAGCAACATTTTTCGCTTAAGTGGCGGAAAAAGGGTCGATTATTGGACCCGACCGTCGAAAAAACCCTTCCGGTTGCGGAGTTTTTGACGGCGACGTCAAATACCGACTGCCGGTCCGCTTGAAACCCTGGCGGCCAGCGCATCCGCGGCCGCGCTGAGCGGCTCAAAGACATAGTCAGGGCGCGAAACCGTGAGCGGGCCGATTCCCGCCGAGCCCAGGGCTTCTGCGATGGCGAACAACTCTCCCTGTCCCGCCAGCAGGCCATTGGCCCGCCGCTGAGCGCCGCGGGCCAGGAAGGGCTCGCTGGTCGCGCGGGCCGCCGCATCCTGGTCGGCAGGCCAGACCAGGCTGGCCAGGCCCCCGGCTCTCGCCCGCGCCTCGACAATGTTCAGCAGCCGGCGCACGTCGGCCAGGTTCTCGGCGGTCCAAGCGGCGGTCAGGGCCGCGGCCAGCTGGGCCTGGCTCTTCAGGATGACGCCGTCGCTGACGATCTTGAGATTGTTGGCCGCCAGGGTCGCCCCCGTGGTGGTGATGTCGACCACCACCTCGGCCGCGCCCGCCGCCGGGGCCCCCTCGGTCGCGCCGCTGGACTCAACGATGCGGTAGTCGGCCACGCCGTGAGTGGCGAAGAAGGCCCGGGTCTGGGCCACATACTTGGTGGCCACTCGCAGACGGCGGCCGGTGCGGGCCAGGTGCAGGTGGGCGACCTCTTCCAGGTCGGCCATGGTCTCGACGTCCAGCCAGGCGCGCGGCACGGCGGTGACCAGATCGGCCCGACCGAAGCCCAGCGGCCGCAGCAGTTGCACCCGATCCTCCAGCGCCCCGCCCCGTTCGCGCAGCAGGTCCTCGCCGGTGACGCCGAGGTGGACCTCGCCGCCGTCCACCGCCGCGGCGATGTCCGAGGCCGACAACAGCCGCACCTCGATGCCAGGCGCGCCGCTCAGCGAGGCGGAATAGCCGCGAGAGCCGCCGTCGGTCCTCAGGCTGAGACCGGCATCGGCCAGCCAGCCCTCGACCTGTTCCTTGAGCCGCCCCTTGGAGGGGATGGCGAAGATCACGGGAGCATTTGTTGCTTGGTTGGGCATTATTCTGCTCCCGTCGCCAGGGCCCGGGCAGGCCGGACCATGCAGCCCACCGCCCCGCCGGCCCCGCCGCCCAGCCGCGCGATCAGACCGTCATAACGCCCGCCGGCCGCCACGGGCCGATCCTCGGCCAGGGCGGCGCTGCGCACCTCGAACAGCACCCCGTCATAGTAGCCGAACGCCCGCCCGAAGGCGGTGGCCAGCGTGCAGCGCTCCAGCGCCACGCCTTGCCCTGCGAAAGCCTCGAGCCGGCGCGACCATGTCGTCAGGGCGTCGTCCAGCCGGGCCCGTTTGGGGCCTGCCAGCGCGGCCACCTGATCCAGCACCGCCTGAGGCGGGCCGCTGAGGGCCAGATACCTGCGGATAACGTCGGTCTCGGCCTGCGTCAGATGCGGGGCCCGCGCCGCCTCGGTCCGCTCGGCCAGTCGCCGAACGATCTCCTCCGGCGGACGGCCGCCGACCGGCGAGACACCCGCCATGGCCCAGAGTTGGGCCAGGGCCGCGACCGCCTGGTCTTCCGACACGCCCGCCAGCGGATTGACCGCCGCCCATTCTTTGCTACCGGGGGCTTCGCCGGAGCGAGGCGAGCCGTCCAGTTCAGCGGCCAGCAGCCGGGGCCGCGAGAACACCCGCTTCAGCCGGGCGGTCAGCAGCGGGGCCAGATCGAGGCTGTCGATGAAGGCGCCGAACAGGGCGATGTCGCCGAACCTTAAGGTCAGGTCATCCCGCCCGCCGGCCAGCGAGGCCCGCCAGGCCAGGCCCGCCGCCTGCGCGTCGGCGGCGACGAGGTCATCGCCTCCAAAGGCCTCCAGGCCGATCTGCAGGAATTCCTCGGCCCTGGGCGAGCTGCCTGCGGCGCGGAAGGCCTTGCCCTCATAGAAGTAGCGGCCGCCGGAAACGCCACCGTCCAGATGAGCCCTCTCTAAGTGAGATTGGGCGACCGCGATGGTGAAGTCAGGCCGCAGCGCCGCCTCCTCGCCGCCCTCGGCCTGCACCACGAACAGGCGCGGGCGCATGGCCTCGCCGGCCAGTTCCAGCAACAGGGCCAGCGGCTGCAACACCGGAACCTCGACCGGCGTGGCGCCTGCGCTCAGGAATGGGGCGCGGATGGCCGCCAGGGCCTCGGCCGGGACGGCGGGCTCGAGCCTCACGCCACCGCTCCCACGATAGTCCGCACCGCCGCGACCAGTTCGGCGCGCGGGATGGTCTGCTGGCCGGGCCGCTCGGCTTTCCAGGCGGCGTTGTCGCTGACCTGACCGGCCAACTGGCGGCCCATGTCGAGGTCCTTGATAGTCACCGTGCCCGCCGCGATCTCGTCGCCGCCCAGCATGATGGCCGCCGGGGACGAACGGCGGTCGGCGTATTTCATCTGCGCCTTCATGCCGGACGATCCGAGATAGACTTCGGCGGCGATCCCGGCGTTGCGCAGATCGGTGACGACCGAGAAGTACTCGGCCATGTGCGCCTGGTCGAAGACGATGACCACCACCGGTCCCCGCGCCGCGTCCGCTTCGCTCCGCCCAGCCGCCCGCAAAGCTGCCGCCAGTCGCGAGACGCCGAACGAGAAGCCCGTGGCCGGCACCGGCTGGCCGGTGAACCGCGCCACCAGGTCATCATACCGCCCGCCGCCGCCGACCGAGCCGAAGCGCATCGGCTTGCCGGCCTCGTCCAGGGTTTCGAGCAGCAGGTCGGCCTCGAACACCGCCCCGGTGTAATATTCCAGCCCGCGCACGATCGACGGATCGAACATCGCCTGGTCGTCGGCGACTCCCAGGCCCTTCAGCGCCGCGTCGATGCGGGCTAGCTCTTCCAGCCCTTCGTCGCCCTCGGCCGAGCCGCCAATGACGTTGCTGAGCGCGCTCAGCGTCGCGAGCCGGGACTCCGCACCGGCCCGCAGGAAGGCCAGCACACTCTCGGCCGCCTTGGCGCCCAGGCCCGCGCCCTTGGTGAAGGCGCCGGACTCGTCCTTTCGGCCCTCACCCAGCAGTAGCCGCACGCCGTCGGCGCCCAGTCGGTCCAGCTTGTCGACCGCCCGCAGCACGGCCAGCTTCTGACCGGCCGTCTCGACGCCCGCCGTGGTCAGCAGGCCGTTGAGGAGCTTACGGTTGTTGATCTTCATCACCGCCTGGCCACGGGTCAGCCCGGCGGCTTCCAAGCCGGCGGCGGCCATGGCGATGATCTCGGCGTCGGCTTCCGGCCGGGCCGAGCCGACAGTGTCGGCGTCGCACTGGATGAACTGGCGGAAGCGGCCCGGTCCCGGCTTCTCGTTGCGCCAGACGGGGCCGAAGGCGTAGCGGCGGTAGGGCTTGGGCAGCGTCTCCCAGTTCTCGGCCGCGAACCGGGCCAGGGGCGCGGTCAGGTCGTAGCGCAGGGCCATCCACTGCTCGTCATCGTCCTGCAGGGCGAAGACGCCTTCATTGGGACGGTCGGCGTCGGGCAGGAACTTGCCGAGCGCATCGGCGTATTCGAACGCCCCGGTGTCCAGGGCCTCAAAGCCCCAGGCCTCGTAGACTCCCGACACCGCCTCGACGATGCGGCGCTCAGCCCGCAGCACGGCGGCGCGCTTGTCCGCGAACCCGCGCGGGGCTCTGGCTTCGGGTCGGAATTGGGTTTCGTCGGTCATCGGTCCATCTCAGGTCTTGTCACAAGGCCGGATGGAGCTCGCTTCGCAGCGCGCCCCATCCTGTTCGGCGGGGCGCTTGGGGGTCGCTGGGGCTTAGCCCGCGAGTCCCCGCACCGTCCCGCCATGGGTGGTGTGGTGGTGCGGATGGCAATGGTGCGGCCGAACGATCATCGCGGGCGGCTATAGCGGAACAGGAGCGGCGAGGCCAGCCCTTGCTAGGTCAGGCCTTCAGCTTGGCGATCAGCGCCGACGTCGATGGGTCATGCTTGCCCGCCGGCCCACCCTCCAGCTCGGCCAGCACCCGGCCGGCCAGGGTCTTGCCCAGTTCCACGCCCCACTGGTCGAAGCTGTTGATGTCCCAGATGACGCCTTCGACGAAGGTCTTGTGCTCATAGAGGGCGGTCAGCGCCCCCAGCGCCCGGGGGGTCAGCCGGTCCAGTAGGATGAAGCTGGACGGAATATCGCCGGAGAAATCGCGGTGGGGCTCGGCGGGATTGGCCTGTCCCACCATCAGGGCCTCGGCCTGGGCGATGGCGTTGGCCAGCAGGATGGACTGCTGCTCGACCGGTCCCTCTTCAGCCTGCGCGATAGCGATGAAGTCGACCGGTATGACCGACGTGCCCTGATGCAGCATCTGGAAATAGGCGTGTTGGTCGTTGGTGCCGGCATTGCCGAACACCGCCGCCGCGGTCGCCCAGGCCACCGGCTGGCCCGCCTGAGTGACCCGCTTGCCGTTCGATTCCATCTCGAGCTGCTGGAGATAGGACGGCAGCAGCCTCAGACGCCGGGCGTAGGGGGCGACGACGCGGGTCGGCCGGTCCAGGCCGTTGCGGTTGAAGATGTGGGCCAGGGCCAGCAGGACCGGCAGGTTGCGCGCGAGCGGCGCCGACTGGAAATGCGCGTCCAGTTCCGCTGCGCCGGCCAGGAGTTCCGAGAAAGCCTCCCAGCCCAGGGCAATGGCGCAGGAGAGGCCAACCGCCGACCACACCGAATAGCGCCCGCCGACCCAGTCCTCGAAGCCGAACACGCGGTCGGGAGCGACCCCGAATTCCTGGCAGGCCGGCAGGTTGGTCGAGGCCGCCGCCAGATGCGTCCTGGCCTCTTCCTCGCCCAGGGCCGTGCGCAGCCAGGCCCGGGCCGCC
Source organism: Caulobacterales bacterium (assembly GCA_038236615.1). Classification (GTDB taxonomy): domain Bacteria; phylum Pseudomonadota; class Alphaproteobacteria; order Caulobacterales; family Caulobacteraceae; genus Caulobacter. The sequence continues at coordinate 64,438 of JBBRZO010000019.1, read as the reverse complement.
GTGGCGTTGGCCATGGTCTCCTGGGTGGTGAAGGTCTTGGAGACCACGAAGACCAGGGTGGTGGCCGGGTCCAGCCCCGCCAGGGCGGCGGCCAGATCGGCCGGGTCGACATTGGCCACGAAGCGCAGGTCGATGCGCGGCTGCAGGGGCTTCAGCGCCTCCCAGACCATGCGCGGGCCCAGGTCGGAGCCGCCGATGCCGATATGGACGATGGCGCGGATGTCGCCCATTTCACCTTTTGGGGCCCGCACCGTCTCGACATAGGCCCGCATGGCGTCGCGCACCGCCTCGACCCCGGCCGAGACCGGCGCGCCGGCGGCCTTGAAGTCCGCGCCGTCCGGGGCCCGCAGGGCCATGTGCAGGGCGGGTCGGCCTTCGCTGATATTGACGATTTCGCCGCCGAACAGCCGGTCGCGGGCGGCTTCGACATCGCAGGCGCGGGCCAGGTCCAGCGCGGCGGCCAAGCCCTCGCGACTCCAGGGCTGCTTGGACAGATCCAGCCGCAGGCCGGCGGCCTCGACGCAGAAGGCGCCCAGCCGGCCCTGATCCTCTCCGAACAGGTCGACGATGCGGCGCCAGCCGTCGGCCTCGGCGGCCTCGATGAAGGCATTCCAGGCGTCGGACCTCATCGAATCCCTCCCCGCGGTAGCATCTCGTTTACCATAACGGACTTAGTCCTCAGGTGGCCGCCTGGAGTCCTAACCATGTCCTGCGACGCCGTCGCCTTCTCCGCCATGCTGTGGCTGGCCGCCGCCGGCCCTGCCGACAAGCCAAACCTGCAATACGCGGTAGCCTCAGCCCCAACGCCGCCGGCCTCCGTAGCGAGCGAGCCATTGTTCGCCGACATCGTCCGCCGCGCGGGCGATCTGAAGACCGAGGTCGACGGCTTCAAGGGGATGAGCGGCGCTCTGCCCGGCTTCGCCCAGTTCAAGCTCGACATCACCAAGCTCTCCGACCTCGACATGCAGGGCCATGTTGTCCTGAAGGAGCGCGGGGTCACCGACGACCTGAAATGCATCCTGCGCGGCATCTCACAGGACCTTCCGGTGCGGCTCAAGGCCGTCGAGGACGCCACCGACACCAAGACCCGCGACGCGGCGCTCAAGGAGATGTCGTACCTGCTGCGCGACAATGTCGAGGTGATCACTTCGCCGCCGCAGCCTGCGGCGTAGCGGATTTCTGGGCCGCCTCGTCGAGCGCCTTGACCACCAGGCCTTCGGTCAGAAGCTGCGGCAGCACCTTGGGCGGCCCTCCGTCCTTGCCGTAAACCAGATAAAGCGGCACCCCGGCCCGGCCGAACTGGCTGAGCACGCCGGCGATGGCCGCGTCGCGGTTGGTCCAGTCGCCGACCAGATAGACCGCGTCGTCGCGCTTCAGCGCCGCCGCCACGCCGGGAGTCGCCAGGGCCACGGCGTCATTGACCTGACAGGTGACGCACCAGGCGGCGGTGAAATTGACCAGCACCGGGTGGCCGGCGGCGCGCAGGGCCTCGACCTTCTCGGCGCTCCAGGCCTGGTTTTCCAGCTCGACCTTGCCGCCCGCCGTAGCGGCAGCGACGGCCGAAGCAGGTCGGGCGTATGGCCAGCCCACGGCCAGGACGAAGGCGCCCAGCACGGCCAGGGCCGCCAGACCCTTCCAGAGCATGCCGCCCTGCCGCGCCTGCATCAGCCCCCACAGCCAGGCGCCGAAGGCCGCCAGCAGGGCGGCGGCCAGCACCAGCGCAAAGCCGATGGGGTTGGTCTGCTGCGACAGCACCCAGACCAGCCATGCGGCGGCGGCGTACATCGGGAAGGCCATCAGGCGGCGGAACACTTCCATCCAGGGGCCCGGCCGCGGCAGGCGGCTAAGCAGGGCCGGGGTGAAAGCCAGCAGGGTGAAGGGGGCGGCGAAACCCAGCGCCAGCCCCAGGAAAACGGCCAGTCCCGCCCAGGCCGGCAGGGTCAGGGCCAGGCCCAGGGCCGGGGCCATGAAGGGCGCCGTGCAGGGCGCGGCGACGACCACGGCCAGCACCCCGGTGAACAGGGCGCCGATCAGCCCGCCCCGGCTGGCCAGGCCCGAGCCCAGGCCCTGGATCGAGGTCCCGATCTCATAGACGCCCGAGAGGTCCAGGGCGGCCATCAGCATCAGCAGGGCGAGCGCCGCCACCACCGGCGGCGACTGCAGCTGGAAGCCCCAGCCCACCGCCGCGCCGCCGGCCCGCAGCGCCAGCAGGGCGCCGGCCAGGGCCAGGACGGTCAGGACGACGCCGGCCAGGAAGGCCAGGCCTTGAGCCCGCGCCGCGCCGCGGTCCTGGCCGTGGCCGGCCAGGGACGTCGCCTTCATGCTCAGCACCGGGAAGACGCAGGGCATCAGGTTGAGGATCAGTCCGCCCAGGAAGGCGTAGAGGATGGCCAGGCCCAGGCTTAGTTTGCCCTTGGCGGGCGAGCCCAGGCCCGTGGTTCCCGCAAGTGCGGCCCCCGGCTTGGCCGTCGCTTCGTAGGCGGCGCCGTTCAGGACCAGCACGCCGGCAATCTCGGCCAGCGGCTTGCCGCTCGTGAAGGCGTAGCCGGCGGGAACCGTCAGGGTCAGGCCCTGCGGGCCGCGATCGAGGACCGGGTCGGCCTGGGCATCCAGCGCCTGCGACGAATAGGGGAAAAACTTCGCGCCGGCGAAGTCCGCGCCGGCCAGCGGCGTTCCGGCGATGCTGATCGTCAGGTCCTTGCCCGATACCGCGAATGTCGCGTCCAAACCGGCCGGCTTGGGCGCCTTGGCCAGGGCCGCCGTCACCGCCGCGCCCCAGCGGGGATCTGGCGTGGGCACGGTGGCGCTGATGGGTAGGTCCAGGGTCAGTTCGGCGCTCTCGGGCACGCACTGCTCGGCGCAGACCAGGAAGGCGGCGGTCAGCTTGAGGTGAGCGATGGTCCCCGGCTTGGCGTCGGCCGGGACTTGCAGCGCGACGGGCAGCAGCACCTCGCCCTCATAGGCATAGACCGCCAGGGCGTTGGGCGGCTCGCCCTCGATCAGCCGCTTGGGCGTCGCCCAGACGATGTCACCGGCCTTCCAGCCGGGCGGCAGGGTCCAGGCGACCTGGGTGGCCGTGCCGGAATCGCCGGGATTGCGCCAATAGGTATGCCAGCCCTTCTGCAGCTTCTGGCTCAGCGCCACATAGACGGTCGAGCCCGGGGCGACCGAGGCGTCCTGGGCGACCAGTTCGGCCTCGATATGGCCGGTGTTGACCGGGCCGGCGACAGCGACGAGCGGCGCGGCAAGCATCGCCAGGATGACGGTCAGAAGAGCTGGAAAGCGCATGAACCCGCTATAGGCGCGCGCCCGCCCCTCGACAACGTCGGCCCTCGACATTGCCGGCAAGCCCGTGATGATGGCTGCGAAGACTAGGGAGACGTGCCTTGCCGACGAATCGCCAGTGGATCCTCAGGAAGCGCCCGCAGGGTGAGATCGCGCCGGGCGATCTGGAATTTACTGAAAGCCCCGTCCGGCCGCTGGAAGACGGCGAGGTGCTGGTCCGCAACATCTACCTGTCCCTGGACCCGACCAACCGCATCTGGATGAGCGACCAGGACCAGTACCTGCCGCCGGTCGAGATCGGCGAGGTCATGCGCGGCGGGACCATCGGCGTGGTCGAGGCCAGCCGCAGCGACCGCTACAAGGGCGGCGAGATCGTCAATGCCGGCCTCTCGGGCTGGCAGAGCTACACCATCGCCCAGGGCGAGAGCCTCAGCCCCGTGCCGATGATCCCTGGCGTACCGCTGACCGCCTTCATGAGCGTGCTGGGCGCCACGGGCCTCACCGCCTGGTTCGGGATGATGGACATCGGCAAGCCGCAGGCCGGCGAGACCGTCGTGGTCTCGGCCGCCGCCGGGGCGGTGGGCTCGATCGCCGGCCAGATCGCCAAGCTGAAGGGCGCGCGGGTCATCGGCATCGCCGGCGGACCCGACAAGTGCCGCTGGCTGACCGAGGAGCTCGGCTTCGACGGGGCCATCGACTACAAGAACCAGGATGTCGGCGCCGAGCTGGACCGCCTCTGCCCGAACGGTATCGACGTCGATTTCGAGAATGTCGGCGGCAAGATCATGAACGCCGTGGTCAGCCGCATGAACAACTTCGGCCGCGTCTCGCTCTGCGGGATGATCAGCACCTACAATATCGACGGCGCCATACCCGGCCTGGACGATTTCGCCGCCATCCTGATGAAGCGGCTGCTGATCAAGGGCTTCATCATCATCGACTACCTGCCGCGTGCGGGCGAGGCCTTCGCCGAACTGGCCCCCTGGGTGATGGGCGGCCAACTGAAATGGAAGGCCCACGTCGTCGACGGCCTGGAGAACGCCGCCACGGCGGTCCAGCGGCTGTTCACCGGCGACCATGACGGCAAGCTGCTCATTCGCGTCTCGGCGGAGCCCTAAACCATGCCCGCAGCCTTTGACGACATCCGCATCGGCCAGGTGGTTTCGCTGGGCGTCACCGCCATCGACGCCAAGGCGCTCGACACCTTCATCGCCTCTTATGCCCCCGGCTGGGACGCCGAGCGGGGCGCGCCCGACGCCCTGATCTACGCCATCTGGTCCAAGCTGGAGGCCGAGGCCTCGGACCAGTGGCCGCAGACCAAGCGCCTGGGCGTCGACGCCCTGCGCTGGTCCCGCAACCCGCCGGCCGGCGAGCTGTTGCGCGGCCGGATGACGGTGATGGGCAAGGACGCCGTGGGCGAATCCAAGGGCATCGTCATCGCCCAGCATGACCTGCTGGATGAGGCGGGGCGGCTGGTGTTCTCGTGTCTGACGCGGAGCTTGTACGCGCGGTAGTCCTCCTCACCCGTGAAACGGGGGAGGTGGCGGCGAAGCCGACGGAGGGGGCGAGGGCCATGCGCGGCATCGCCCGGTTGTTTCGAGTGAAAACGGCAAAAGGGGGCAGCACCCGCCGCCCCCTCCACCACTTCGTGGTCCCCCTCCCCCGCCAGCGGGTGAGGAGAAGATAATTACGCGTTCTGGCTGGCCCGCTCGCTGGCCAGCATGACCAGGCGGTCCCAGCCCAGCAGCGACGCCATGTGCGAGTAGATCTTGTCCAGGGCGCCGCTGTCGCGCAGCTCGGCCAGCTTGTCGGCCGGCAGCTTGCCCAGCTTCTCTTCCGAGACGCCGAAATAGTCGGCCAGGATGACCGGGGCGCTTTGCGTGCCGTCCGGCAGGGTGGTCTGGAAGCTGGCCTGCTTGGTCTCGAACAGGTCCAGGCTGGTCAGCAGGTCGACGAAGGCCTCGGTGCGGCGACGCTCGGTTTCGAAGTCTTCGCAGAACTTGATGGCGCTCTGGGTGTATTCGCTGGGCTCGCCCTTGTCGTCGAACAGCGGCACTTCGGCGTTCTCGCCCAGCATCGGGGCGTTGCGCTCGATGCAGACCACCATGCGGTTCTGCGCTTCGTCAGCGGCCAGAACGAAGGGGTAGCGGCGGATGTAGGCGGGGATGTAGCCGCCCGTGGCGAAAGCGCCGTCGTTCTTGACGAACAGGTTCTCACCGGCGTTGACGCCCATGACGCACAGCGGCACGCGCTGGTCGCCGGCGAAGATGATCGGGTAGTTGATGCCGGCGAAGCCGAACTCGGCGACGGTCAGCGGCACCACATGGCCGATGGCGGCGAAGCTGTAGGGCTTGTCCATGCGCAGGACGCCCAGCTTGCCGTGTTCTTCACGGCTGAGGGGCTCGGGCTTGGTGTAGAACAGGACATTGCCGGAGACGGGGCCGACGGTAGCGGTTTCCATGGAGGATCTGGCTCGGGTTCGAAAAGTTGACGGCTGCCGCCGTAGGAAGGTCGAGGCCGGGTGTCTAGCCGATCAAACGGCGCCCGGCAATGCAACCGCCATTTGCGGGCGAGTCAGGCCGAGCGGCTTGCACGCCCTAGGGTCAATCGGCTTCTATCCCCACAAAGCAAAAGCTGACGAGGAAGCGCCATGCCCATCGCCTATCCCGATATCCTGGACCTGAAGAGCGAAGGCCAGAAGTTCGCCTGGGGCGACCGCGAGACCATGCTCTATGCCCTGGGCATCGGCCTGGGCTCCGACCCCATGAACGAGGCCGAGCTGCCCTTCGTCTACGAGAGCGGCCTGAAAGCCGTGCCGAGCCTGGCCACCGTGGTGGCCTGGGGCGCCGGCGTCGGCGGCCGCGCGATGGGTATCAACTACCTGATGGTCGTGCATGGCGAGCAGAAGGTCGAGTTCCACAAGCCAATGCCCACCGAGGCAGCCATCACGGCTGAGACCCGCGTGCTGGGGGCCTATGACAAGGGCAAGGACAAGGGCGCGGTCATCGTCAACGAGACCATCCTTCGCGACCAGAAGGACGGCAGCAAGATCGCCACCCTGACCGGCGCCACCTTCGCCCGTGGCGACGGCGGCTTCGGCGGCCCGTCCGAAGGCGCGCCCGAGCCGCACAAGGTGCCCGACCGCGCCCCCGACAAGTCCGTCGACTTCACCACCCAGCCCAATCAGGCGCTGATCTACCGCCTGTCGGGTGACCGCAACCCGCTGCACAGCGATCCCAGGATCGCCAAGGCGGCCGGCTTCCCCCGCCCCATCCTGCACGGCCTCTGCACCTACGGCATCACCTGCCGGGCGGTGCTGCAGGAGTACTGCGACTTCGACCCGGCCAAGGTGAAGAGCCACCAGGTGCGCTTCTCCAGCCCGGTCTTCCCCGGCGAGACCATCACGGTCGACCTGTGGAAGGACGGCGACGTGGTCAGCTTCGAGGCCCGCATCAAGGACCGCGGCGTCACGGTGATCCGCAACGGCAAGACCCAGCTGGGTTGACCTGCACGCCCGGACCGGTGTCCATCACTGGATGACGTTGCGAAAATCATGGGCCATCGCGGCCCTGCTCCTGACGCCGCTGGCGGCCTGTTCCGTCGTGCCCTCGGTCTGGCCGCTGGCCGGACCGCGGGCGCCCATCGGCCCCTTCGACCAGACCCCGACCCCGGTCCGCGCCAAGGACTGGAAGAATCTCAGCGCGCCCTATCTGGCGAAGGGCGAGTCGCCTGACGCCTTCAAGATCCTTGGGCCGCCGCCGGCGCCGGGATCGAGGATCGGCAAGGACGACAGGGACCGGTTCGAAAACACGCGGAAACTGGCCGGCTCGGCGCGGTGGACCGTGGCCCAGCGGGATGCCGACCTGTCGGGCGTGGAGGCCTGGAAGAGCTTTGGCTGCGCGGCGGGTGTCCGGATCGGGCCCGATACGACGCCGGTCCTGGCCCGCATGATGCTGCGCGTCGAGGCCGACGCCGCGCCGGTCTACAATCCGATCAAGGAGCGCTACAGCCGCAGGCGCCCGGCAGTCGGCAACAAGAAGCCGATCTGTATCCCGCGCGAGGACTGGATCGACACCAACGGCTCCTATCCGTCCGGCCACAGCCTGATCGGCTGGAGCTGGGGCCTGATCCTGGCTGAACTGGCGCCGGAGCGCGGCGACCAACTGATCGCCCGCGGCCGCGACTTCGGCGAGAGCCGGGTGATCTGTGGCGTGCACTGGGAGAGCGATGTCGTGGCCGGCCGCGAGCTGGGCTCCGCTTTGGTGGCGCGGCTGCACGCCGATCCGAGCTTCCTGGCCGACCTGGCCAAGGCGCGGGACGAGATCGCCGCGGCAAAGAAGCTGGGCCCGCCGACGAGCTGCCCTGTGAGCTGATACTCCTCACCCGTAGGGGGAGGACGACCGCGCCAGAGCGCGGTCCGGAGGGGGTATTCGGGCGGGGGCTTGGACTTTCTCTAAGTGCTCGGGCGTATTGCAATCCGCCCTGTCGAGTTCGGTTAGCCCCAGCCCCTGCCCAAACACCCCCACCTGGCCGGCCACGGGCGCGCCGCAAGCGCGCCTCGGGCAACCGTCCGCCCCCTACGTGGGCGGAGTACCGGCCCGCTCGATCACATAGACCACGTGCCGCAGCAGGGGGCTGTCGGCCGCCAGGTTGGGGTGATCGAAGTCCAGTTCCGGCCGCGCCGTCATGCCGATGCGGCGCATGACCGCCTGGCTGGCCAGGTTGCCGGTCGAGGTGATGGCGCTGACCTGCGGGGCGTCCAGGGTCTCAAAGGCGAAGGCCACCGCCGCGCCGGCCGCTTCGCTGGCATAGCCCTGGCCCCAGGCGTGACGGGCCAGCCGCCAGCCGGCCTCGATGCCGGCCAGCGGAAATTCGGGCTTGTAGTCCTGGATGCCGGCGAGCCCCAGGAAGACGCCGTCCGCCTTGCGCTCCAGCGCCCAGAAGCCGTAGCCGCAGGCCGCGATCCTGGCATTGATGCGGTCGAACATGGCCTGGCATTCGGCGCGGTCCAACAGAGCCGGAAAATGCCGCATGACCTCGGAGTCGGCGCTCATGGCGGCGAACGCGTCGAGGTCCGCCGCAATGGGCCGCCGCAGGATCAGTCGCTCGGTCTCGATCATCACGCGGTCTCTTCCTAGGCGGGCCGGGGCGCGGAGAGCGACCCGTAGAGGTCGGGGCGACGATCGCGGAAGAAGCCCCAGGCGGCGCGGTGGCGAGCCAGGAAGTCCAGATCGAAGCTGGCCGTGATGACGCCGGTGTCGTCCTGGCCCATGTCCCCGACCAGGTCGCCGCGATGGTCGGCGATGAAGCTGGAGCCGTAGAAGCGCTGGCCACCGTTCGGATAGCCCTCCCAGGGCTCGAAGCCGGTGCGGTTGGCGCCGACCACGGGAATGACGTTGCTGACCGCGTGGCCCTGCATGGCCCGCCGCCAGGGCAGGGCCGTATCGAGGGTCTCGTCATGCGGCTCCGAGCCGATGGCGGTGGGATAGAGCAGGGCCTCGGCGCCCATCAGGGCCATGGCGCGGGCCGCCTCCGGGTACCATTGGTCCCAGCAGATGCCGACGCCGATGCGGCCGAACCGGGTGTCCCAGACGCGGAAGCCCGTATCGCCCGGCTTGAAATAGTACTTCTCCTGGTAGCCCGGTCCGTCAGGGATATGGCTCTTGCGGTAGACGCCCAGCAGGCTGCCATCGGCGTCGGCCATCACCAGGCTGTTGAAATAGTGCGGCCCTTCGCGCTCGAAGATCGAGATCGGCAGCACGACGCCGAGCTCCTGGGCCAGCGGGGCCAGGGCGGTCACGCAGGGGTGCTCGCGCCAGGGATAGGCCTCGGCGAACCAGCGCTCTTCCTGGGTGACGCAGAAGTACGGCCCCTGCAGGAGCTCGGACGGCAGGATGACCTGGGCGCCCTGGTCGGCGGCCTGACGGATCAGGTCGGCGGTGACGGCGATATTGGCGGCCATGTCGCTGCCGTAGGCGGTCTGCAGGGCGCCGAGCTTCAACATACGGCTCATCAGGCGGGCTCCTGCTGGCTGATGCAGTGGAACGAGCCGCCGCCGGTCAGGATGGCCTTAGAGGGCAGGCCGATAACCTGGCGTTCGGGAAACAGGCTGCGCAGCGCCTCGAGGGCGAAGGCGCCGGCCCGCTCGTCGTAGGTCGGGCAGATCACCGCCCCGTTGGCGACCAGGAAATTCATGTGGCTGGCCGGGACCATGTCGCCCCGGCCGTCGACCGTCCAGCCCGGCGAGGGAATGCGCATGACGGTGATCGGGGCGCCGCGTGCGTCGGTCATGCCTGCCAGCAGCCGGGCGGTCTCATCATAGACATCGCCGTTGGGATCCCGCTTCCCGAAGGCCACCGGGCAGGCCACCACGCCGGGGGCCACGAAGCGGGCCAGGTTGTCGACATGGCCGTCGGTATGGTCGCGCTGCAGGCCCTCACCGAGCCACAGGACCTTCCTGACGCCCAATGAGGCGGCCAGCGCCGCTTCGGCGGCCTCCTGCGTCCAACCGGTGTTGCGGTTGGCGTTGAGCAGGCACTGCCGGGTGGTCAGCACCGTGCCCAGGCCGTCATGATCCAGGGCGCCGCCTTCCAGGATGAAGTCGTGGACGCTGACCGGCGCGCCGGCGGCGGCGGCGATCTGGCCGGCCACTTGGTCATCGCCCTCCATGACATACTTGCCGCCCCAGCCATTGAAGGCGAAGGCCTGGGCCGTGCCGTCGGCGGTGAAGATCGGGCCGGTGTCGCGCAGCCAGATGTCGCCGAACAGGCCCCGCACGATCTCGATGCCTGCAACCCCGTCCAGCCGCGCCCGCGCCGCGCTTTCAGCGTCGTCGCCACAGACCATCAGCCGCACGCGCTCGGCGCCGGGGCCGGCCAGGGCTGTGGCCAGGGCGGCGACCTCGTCCTGGGCGACTGCGAGGTTGTCCTGCCACAGCTCGTCATGACTGGGGAAACCCAGCCACATGGCGCGGTGCGGAGACCATTCGGCGGGAACGATGGGGACAGTCATGGGCCAATTCTCACGGGACGGGGGCAAGTGGCCTCGGAGGGGGCCTTAGTCAAGATGCGAGCCCTTCAGCATGGCAGAAACGGAAAAGGGCGGCCCGTCGCCGGACCGCCCTTCCCGTTGTTAGTGCGCCTTGGCGCGTGGCTTAGAAGGCCGCGCGGAAGGTCAGCTGCAGAGTGCGCGGGGCGCCGATCTGGTAGAAGGACGAGTTGGTGCCGATACCGCCCGAGTTGGCCGGCACCGAGGCAAACACCACGCCCGGGATCGGGTTGAGCACGGTGCCCGAGCTGATCGACCCGAAGTATTCCTTGTCGAACAGGTTGGTCACGTTGAGCTGCAGGTACGAGCCCTTCGAGCCAATCATCGGCAGGTCCCAACGGGCGTCGAGGTCGAACAGGTTGTAGCCCGAGGAGCGCTCATCGTTGACGTCCGTGGCGTAACGGTCGCCGACATGCTTGCCCTGGAAGCCGAAGTGCAGGTAGTCGGTCGCGTCATAGGTGATGCGGAACGCGGCGGTCCATTCCGGAGTTTCCACCAGTTCCTTGCCCTTGGTCGGCAGGTAGAGGGGGGTGCCGGCGGCGTAGGTGCCGTTGGCCGCGCCGGCGGTGCCGACCCGCAGGTTATCTTGCAGTTCGCTCTTGGTGTAGGCGAGCGAGCCGAAGACGCTCCAGTTGTCGCTGACCTGCCAGCCGGCCTGACCTTCAGCGCCCCACAGCTTCACGCCGCCGACGTTGCGGTCGACGCTGACGCCGGTGTCGGGGTCGAAGGAGGTGACGATCCGGTTGGTGTAGACGTTCTTCCAGATGGCCGCCGAGGCGATCACCGGGCCTTGGCTGTAGCGCCAGCCCAGGTCGTAAGCCTTGGTGGTTTCCGGCTGAACGTCGGCCGGCAGCGTCTTACCGGCCACGATGCGGGCGGTGTAGAGCTGGTCGGTGCGGGGGGCCGAGAAGCCTTCCGCATAGCTGGCGTAGATCGACTGACCGCCGCCAAGCTTGAAGCTCACGCCCACGTTCGGCAGGACCTTGTCGTACTTCACCGTCGCCGCGAACGGCTTGATGAAGGTGCCGGTCTGGTTCAGCAGGCTGACCGTGCCGTTGGCGTTGGTGCCGGTGACCGTCGAGCTGGTGCAGGTGACCGAGCCGCCCGAGGGGATGGCCGTGGTCGAGCTGTTGTTGGTGTAGCAGTACTGGTTCAGGTTGCGCTGGAAGAAGGGGGCGCGGATGCCGATGTTGACCAGCAGGGCGTCGTCCATGAACTGGCCGCGATATTCAACCGCGAACTGGTTCAGGATGGCTTCCGAGAAGCGGTCACGCGAGCGCAGGAAGTAGCCGTTGGAATTATAGACCTTGGCGCCCTGGCCGTCCTTGCCGCCGAAGACGTTGAGCGGATCATCGTTGGCGTTCAGGCGGGTGTATTCGCCGGTCTGACGGTGACGGCCGTAGTCGTTGGTGTAGGCGATACGGATGCGGTTGTTGGCGTCCAGGTCCCAGATCAGCGAGCTGAGCACGCCGTAACGGCGGGTGTTGGTGTTGCTGGGAGAATAGAAGCGGACGGTGTCGCAGATGTCGCCGTCGCCGTTCAGATCGAAGCCCTTCACCGCAACCGGCGGGCCCGCGCAGTTCAGGTGAGTGGTGGACGTAGTGCCGTAGGCCGCGACGCTGCTTTCCGAGATGGTGGTCGAGCCGCCGCCGTTGGCCAGGACGTACTGGAACGACGGGTCGATGGTCAGGACCAGGTTGTCGGCCAGGTGGAACTTGGACTGCACCCGGATGTTGCCGGTGTTCGAGGGGTTCAGGCGAACGCCCTGGAAGTTGGTGCAGCTCGAGGGGCCGGCGGGGTTGTCGCCGGTGGCGAAGTAGGACGAGCTGGAAGCTGCGGCGAGGCCGTCATTCTGGATCGAACCACCGGCAGCGCCGTTGTTGGACGGACGGTTGCAGGTCGAGATGTAGTCGTAGTCCATCCCGTAGAACTTGAACGCCGCGGCGCTGTAGCTGCGGTAGGAGTTGTTGCGGTTTTCGTTCCAGTTGAAGCCGACGGCGAGGAAGTCACCGTTGTCGCCCAGCGGCTGGTAGATGCGGCCGTTGTACTGCTTCTTTTCCAGTTCGCCCGTGCCGCGGAACTTGTCGTACTTCTGGTACGAGGCGGCCAGGAAGCTGGTGGTGCCCCAGGGGCCGATTTCGCCGGTGTCGACCATGCCGAAGATGCGGCGATAGTTGAACGAGCCGACCGAGGGCTGCAGCAGCAGGCCGAAGTCGTTGCCCGGCTTGCGGGTGGTGTAGTTGATGGTGCCGCCGGTCGCCGAAGCGGTCGGGCTGTCCACGTCGGTGGTGCCCAGGTTCACGCTGGCGCGCTGGATGACTTCCGGGTCCAGTTGCTGGTTGGTGAAGATGGCGTAGTTGCCGGTGTCGTTCAGCGGCACGCCGTCAAAGGTCAGCGAGATGCGGTTGCCGTCGAAGCCGCGGATACGGATGTTGCCGCCCGACGAACCGTAGGGGTCGTTGTTGGTGAAGTTCAGACCGGGCGTCAGGTTCAGGCTCTGAGCGATCGTCTGACCGGCGGGCTGGGTGGAGATGAACTCCTGGTCGACCGACGACTTGGACTTCGGCGCGGTTTCCGCCGTGATCACGCCGTCGAGGGTCTTGGGTCCGCTGCTGGCGGTGACGACGACCTGTTCGACTTCGGTCGTGCCGGTGGATTGTGCGTAGGCGCCGGAGGCGGCCATCAGGCTGCCGACGAGCGCGGTCGTCGCCACAAAGGCGAACTTCTTCGAAATCATTTTGAGTAACCCCTCATCATCCGACGCCGGCTAGTTGCTTGAGTTCCGGCCCCGCTTTCCCTGGCCTTTAGCCGGGTTTTGCGAAGCTTCGGTGACCCCCGCGGATCAAGACGCCCATGGATTTCCTTGTATGGGTGCGGTGCAGCAAGGCAAGCAGCATTAACACTTGAGGGCCAATTTGAGGCGACTTGTCGCAAGATTGCGACACTCTTGGGGCAGTTCGCCTGTAGAAGGATCGTCCTGCGCAAAGCTGTTTCGCGCACCAGGATATGGAGTCCGCGTGACCGACGCCAACACCCCCGCCGGCGGCAAACTCAATACCCAGCAGGGATTGCGGCTCTGCCTCTGGGCGCTGGTCGCCCTGACATTGCTCCGTGTAGCGGTGCTTTTTGCCTCGCCTTTGGAAATCTACCCCGACGAGGCCCAGTATTGGCTGTGGTCGAGGCATCTGGACTTCGGCTACTTCTCCAAACCGCCAATGATCGCCTGGGCCATCGCCCTGACCACCACGGCGGGCAACGCCGAGGCCTTCGTGCGCCTCTCCGCGCCCCTCTTTCATTTCGTCGCCGCCCTGGCGCTGTTTGGGACGGGGCGTAAACTTTACGGCCCCTGGACCGGCGTCGCCGCCGCGGCGATCTACAGCCTGATGCCGGGCGTGCAGCAGTCGTCCTTCATCATCTCGACTGACGCCCCGTTGCTCTGTTTCCTGGCCCTGGCCCTGCTGGCCTATGCCGAACTTCAGAACACGGACTTTAAGATTCGCACGGCCGCCGCTCTGGGCGCGGCGCTGGGCCTGGCCATGCTCAGCAAGTACGCCGCCCTCTATGCGGTGATCGGCATCGTCCTGCACCTGGCCCTCTCCGCTCAGGCGCGCCAGGCCTGGACCCTCAAGGCGGTGGGGACGGCGATCGGCGTCTTCCTGCTGGTCCTGGCGCCCAACCTGATCTGGAACGCCGCCCACCATTTCGCCACCGTCGGCCATACCGCCGCCAACGCTGACTGGGGGGCCGGCAAACTGTTCAACCCGGGCGAGATGGCCAACTTCCTGGGCGCGCAGTTCGGGGTGTTCGGGCCCATTCCCTTCGCCGTGCTGCTGGGCGGTCTGATCCTGCTGGCCGTGCGCCGGCGGCTGCCAGACAAGGACTTGGCGGGAGCGGACCTGCTGCTGACCTGCCTGGTCCTGCCGCCGCTGCTGGTGGTGACCGTCCAGGCCTTCATCTCGCGCGCCAACGACAACTGGGCCGCCAGCGCCTACGTGGCCGGCTCGGTGCTGGCCGCCGCCCTGCTGACCCGGCCCTGGCCCGGTCGCTGGCGGCGCGTGGCGCTAGTGGCGCTGTGGGTCACGATCGGGGCGCAGGGCCTGCTGGTCGTCGCCATCGAGGCGGGCCTGGCCAATCCCCGGCTGATCGACAAGGCCGGCTTCGCCAACAGCATCAAGCGGGTGCGCGGCTGGAAGGCCATGAGCGAGGCCATCCTGGACGAAGCCGAGCTGGATCAGGCCAACGGGGGCCTCAGCGCCATCGCCGTCGACAACCGCTTCCTGTTCAACACCACGGCCTATTACCAGCGGGACTATTTCAGTCGCCCGGACGCCCTGCCGCTGACCATCTGGGTCAAGCGGGCCGAGGCGGGCAACCAGGCCGAAGCCGAATCGCCCCTGACCCCGGCCCAGGGCCGTCGGGTCATCGTCGCCAGCTTCGAAGGCCGCAACGTCGAGCCGATCCGCAGGGACTTCACTTCGGCAGCCGTGGTGCGCACCACCCGAGACTTCCTCAGCCTGCCCTGCGCCCAGAAAGCCAAGGAGAGCCAAGCCCACTTCGATAACCGCTGCGTTCGGCGGATGTCGATCGTCCTGGGCGAGGGTTTCAATCCCGTCGCGCGCTGACCTTCTCCTCCCCCGCTACGCGGGTGAGGAAAGGGTCGCCTCGGTCTTCGCTCGCACCTCGTCCAGCGTCACGCCCGGGGCCAGCTCCACGACTTTCACGCCCGCGCCGCGCCCGACGTCGAACACGCCCAGCTCGGTGATCAACAGATCGACCACCCCCGCGCCGGTGATCGGCAGGGTACAGGCCTTGAGGAATTTGGACGCGCCGGTCTTTTCGCAGTGGTCCATGACCACCACCACCCGGCGCACGCCGGCCACCAGGTCCATGGCCCCGCCCATGCCCTTGACCATCTTGCCGGGCACCATCCAGTTGGCCAGGTCGCCGTTCTGGGCCACCTGCATGCCGCCCAGGATCGACAGGGCGATGTGGCCGCCGCGGATCATGCCGAAGCTGTCGGCCGAGCTGAAATAGGACGACGACGGCAGCTCGGTGATGGTCTGCTTGCCGGCGTTGATCAGGTCGGCGTCCTCTTCGCCCGCATAGGGGAAGGGGCCCATGCCCAGCATGCCGTTCTCGGACTGCAGGGTCACATGCATCCCCTCGGGGATGTAGTTGGCCACCAGGGTCGGGATGCCGATGCCCAGGTTCACATAGAAGCCGTCCTGCAGCTCCTTGGCGGCCCGGGCCGCCATGTCGTCACGGGTCCAGGCCATCAGATGGTCTCCCGATCGCGGGTGGTGACCCGTTCGATGCGTTTTTCGAACACCGCGCCCTTGAACAGCCGGTCGATGAAGATGCCAGGGGTGTGGATATTGTCCTTGTCCAGCTCGCCGATCTCGACCAGGTGCTCGACCTCGACCACGGTGGCGGCGCCGGCCGTGGCCATCATCGGGTTGAAGTTGCGGGCGGTCTTTCGGTAGACGAGGTTGCCCTCGGCGTCGCCCTTCCAGGCCTTGATGATGGAGAGGTCGGCCTTCAGCCAGCGCTCCATGACATAGAGGCCGTCCTCGAACTCGCGGGTCTCCTTGCCCTCGGCCACCAGGGTGCCGACCCCGGTCTTGGTGAAGAAGGCCGGGATGCCCGCCCCGCCGGCCCGGATGCGTTCGGCCAGGGTGCCCTGCGGATTGAACTCCAGCTCCAATTCCCCGGAGAGGTAGAGCTGTTCGAACAGCTTGTTCTCCCCCACATAGGAGCTGACCATCTTCTTGATCTGGCGATTTTCCAGCAGGATGCCCAGGCCGAAGCCGTCGACCCCGCAGTTGTTGGAGACCACCGTGAGATCCTTCGTCCCCGCCAGCCGGATGGCCGCGATCAGGTTCTCGGGGATGCCGCAGAGCCCAAAGCCCCCGGCCATGATGGTCATGCCATCTTTCAGAAGCCCGGCCAGGGCCTCCGCGCCGTCCTTGCGAACCTTGTCGACCATGAACGCTCCTGTTGCGAAAGCCGGCCCATTTCGCAGTTGCGAAAAGGAAATTCAAGCCTTGGTGAATAACGGAGTAGCGGCGTGACCGAGACTGGTAGCATGAGCCAAACAGCTGGCGAAGCCTCGGTCCTGCTGGTCTTCGCCCACCCCGCGCTGGAGCGCTCGCGGGCCAACCGGGTGCTGTCGAAGGTGGCGGAAGAGATGGATGAGATCACCTTCCATGACCTCTACGAGACCTATCCCGACTATGTGATCGACGTGGAGGCCGAGCAGGCGCGGTTGCTGGCGCATGACGTCATCGCCCTGCAGTTCCCGATGTACTGGTATTCGACCCCGGCCCTGATGAAGGAGTGGCTGGACCTGGTCTGGCTGCACGGCTTCGCCTACGGCAAGGGCGGCGACAAGCTGAAGGGCAAGCGGCTGTTCGTGGCCTGCACCACCGGCGGGCCGGCCGAGGCCTATCACCAGCGCGGCTACAACCGCTTCACCATGGAGGAGTTTCTGCGCCCGCTGGAGCAGACCGCCCATCTGTGCGGCATGACCTGGGAAAACCCCTTCGTGGTGCACGGCGCGCCGTTGAAGGACGAGGCGGGCCTAGCCAAAAAGGCCGAGTTCTATCGCCAGCGGCTGCTGTCGCTGACCCAGGTCCCCAAAACCCCCAAAGGCCGCAAGGTGAAGGCCTGATGCACGCGCAATCCTTCCTCATTCAGGCCCTGGTCTATCTCAGCGCCGGTGTCGTCTCGGTAGTGTTGGCCAAACGTTGGGGGCTGGGCTCTGTGCTGGGCTACCTGATCGCCGGGCTGATCATCGGTCCCTACGTCCTGTCGCTGGTCGGTGAACAGGCCGACGTCATGAAGTTCGCCGAGTTCGGCGTTGTTATCCTGCTGTTCCTGATCGGTCTTGAAGTCCGCCCGGCCCTGCTGTGGTCGATGCGCAAGACCATCTTCGGCCTGGGCGGGGCCCAGGTGCTGGCCACCGCCTTCGCCATCGCCGCCGCCTCGGCCCTGCTCGGCCTCGACTGGCGCACGGCCCTGGCCGTCGGCCTGGTGCTCGCCATGTCCTCCACCGCCATCGTCCTGCAGACCCTGGACGAGAAGGGCCTGCGCCAGGGGGCCATCGGCCGGGCGGCGTTCGGAGTGCTGTTGCTGCAGGACCTGTCGGTCATTCCGCTGTTCGCGCTGCTGCCGCTGCTGGCCACCCACGCCCCGGTGGTCGCCGCCGGCGCCGCGCAGGCCCACGGCGCCGGCAGCCTGATCGGCGCCCTGCCCGCCTGGCTGCAGACCCTGGCGGTGCTGGCCGCCGTCGCCACCGTCATCGGAGTCGGCCGGTTCGCCGTGCGGCCGATGTTCCGCTTCATCGCCCAGGCGCGGTTGCGCGAGATCTTCACCGCCTCGGCCCTGCTGATCGTGGTCGGGGTGGCGGCCCTGATGGAGATGGTTGGCCTCTCAGCCGCGCTCGGCGCCTTCCTGGCCGGGGTCGTCCTGGCCGAGAGCGAGTTCCGCCGCGAGCTGGAGACCGATATCGAGCCTTTCAGGGGTCTGCTGATGGGCCTGTTCTTCATCACGGTCGGCGCCCAGATCAACGTGGCGCTGATCCTCAGCAAGCCGCTGCTGCTGCTGGGCGTCGTCGTCGGGCTGATGGCTCTGAAGTTCAGTGTCATGTTCGGCCTGGCCAAGATTGGCGGCGCCTCCAATCGCGTCGCCTCGGCCGTGGGCGTGGCCCTGGCCCAGGGCGGCGAGTTCGCCTTCGTGCTGCTGACCTTCACGGTTGGCGCAGGCGTAATCGCCCCGCAGTTGGCCGCTCTGCTGACCGCGGCGGTGGCCCTGTCGATGGCCTTCACCCCGCTGACCGTCATCCTCTACGAGCGGGTCGCCCGCTGGATGGATGCCCATGTCGTCGTCCCGGCCATCCCGGACCCGGTCTTCGACGAGGGTGAACCCGACATCATCATCGCCGGCTTTGGCCGCTTTGGGCAGATCGCCGGCCGAATGCTGGGCGCCAACGGCTTCCGCTCCACCGTGCTGGACAGCGATATCGAACAGATCGAGCTGCTGCGCCGCTTCGGCCGCCCGGTGCACTATGGCGACGCCACCCGGCTGGACCTGCTCAGGGCCGCCGGCGCCGAGAAGGCGAAGATGCTGATCGTCGCCCTGGACGACCAGGCCAAGACCTCCGAGTTGGTCGAGCGGGCCCGCAAGGCCTTCCCCAACATCATCATCCTGGCCAGAGCCTTCGACCGCCGCCACGCCTACGACCTGCTGGCCAACGGCGCCGACGCCGTCGAGCGCGAGACCTTCGAGGCCTCCCTGGCGCTCGGCGTCACCGCCCTGCGCAAGCTGGGCTTCCGCGCCCACCGGGCCCAGCGCGCGGCCGACTTCTTCCGCCGCCACGACCGCCGCATCTTCGAGGAGCTACGGCCGATCTGGGGCCAGACCGAAGCCTACATGCTGGCCTCACGAGACGCCCAGGACACCATGAACAAGCTCCTAGCCGCCGACCTGGAACGCATGAAACCCGACGTCGGCGACGGCTGGGAGACCAGCGGCCGCGACGAGGACATCCGCGAGGAAGCCGAGCGCGAGGGGTGGGAGTCGGGGGCCTGACGGTGTATGAGGCGCCCGCCTGCGCCCTAAGGAATCTCGCCATGCCCGCGTCCGCCATCGCGCCCGTCTCGTTCAAGCGCTTTACGACCGACTTCGCCGGCTTCACCCGCGACCTGGGCGACAGCTTCGCCCGCTATGGCTTCGCGGTGATCAGCGACCATCCGATGGACCAGGCCCACATCGACCGGGCTATCGACAAGGCCAAGGCCTTCTTCGCTCTCGCCGGGGAGACCAAGAAACAGTACGCCGTGGCTGGCGGCGGCGGGCAGCGCGGCTATGTCCCGTTCGGCGTGGAGACCGCCAAGGGCGCCGAACACTTCGACCTCAAGGAATTCTGGCATGTCGGCCGCGACTTGCCGCAGGGCCACCCCTTCACCCCCTTCATGCCGCCCAACCTCTGGCCGGCCGAGATCGCCGGCTTCCAGTCCGAGCTGACCTGGCTGTTCCAGAGCCTGGACGCCATGGGCCACCAGGTGATGGAGGCCATCGCCTGCTACCTGGGCCTCGACCGCCACCTGTTCGACGCGGCGATCGCCGACGGCAACTCGATCCTGCGCCTGCTGCACTATCCGCCGTCCGGTTTCGACGGGCCGAACGTCCGGGCCGGGGCGCATGAGGACATCAACGCCATCACCCTGCTGCTTGGAGCCGAAGAGGGCGGGCTGGAGGTCAAGGACCGCGACGGCCGCTGGCTGCCGATCAACCCGCCGACCGGCTCGGTGGTCTGCAATATCGGCGACATGCTGCAGCGGGCGACCAACCACGTCCTGCCCTCGACCAGCCACCGCGTGGTCAACCCGCCGCCGGAACGGCGCAACGTGGCGCGCTACTCGACGCCCTTCTTCCTGCATTTCGCGCCGGACTATCTGATCAGGACCCTGCCGGGCGCGGCGACCGCCGACCGGCCCGACCGCTATCCCGAACCCATCACCGCCAACGATTTCCTCCTGGAGCGGCTGCGGGAAATCAAGCTGGCCTGATCCACCCTAGATTGGTGCGACATTCTGCCATCCAATCTTAACTACACCCTGTCATCCTGGCCCGCCTGAGACCGGGAGAGCGACATGGGGGCCGCAGCCTCGATCGACGAGACCAGCGCGCGGCTTGCGGAATTGCGCTCACTCGACCTGGCCCAACTGCGTCCGACCATCGAGCGGGTGACCCGCCTGGCCAGCGCCCTGGCCGGCGCCGACTACGCCTATGTCGTGCTGGTCGAGGAAGACCATATCTGGCAGTCGGGCTTTACGGGCATGCCCGAGACCATCGCGCCGCTCGAAGCGGCCACCACCAGCCAGACTGTCCAGAGCGACCAGGCCCGCTGGATGGACGACGCCCGCATCGACTCGCCGGACCACCCCTGGGCGCTGAGCGGCCCGATGATCCGCTTCTACTGCGGCTCGCCGATCATCCTGGCCAGCGGCGCCCGTATCGGCGCCCTGGTGGTCGCCGACCGGGAACCCCGCGCGCGCGACGAGACCCTGATCGCCCGGCTGGCCGAGTGCGCCGCCATCCTGGCCGACGCCGTCGAGCGGCTGCGGATGCAGCGGGCCCTCAGCGAGGCCGAGGCCGAGGTCCGCGCCGCCAACGCCCTCAACCGCTCGATCATCGACTCCTCGGCCGTCGCCCTGGCCATTCTCGATACCGACCTGCGCTATATCTATGTCAGCCCCCGCTGGCTGGCAGACAAAGCCATGCGCCGCGAGGACGTGATCGGCCGGCTGATGGCGGACATCTTTCCCGCCTCCACAGCCACCTATGCCGAGGACTACCGCCTCTGTCTGGCCGGCGAGAGCCGGCATTCCAGCCTGGTGCCGGTCACCCGCCCTGACGGCGCCGATCACTGGCTGCGGGCCGACATGACCCCCTGGCGGCAGGCCGACGGCAAGATCTGCGGCATCGTCGTCACCACCGCCGACATCACCGACGTGGTCACCGCCCTGCAGCGGGCCAAGACCTCCGAGCAGCGGCTGGAAATGGCCCTCGAGATCGCCGACGTGATGGTCTACGAGCTGGACTACAGCAAGCGAACCCTCAGCACCCAGGGCGCCAAGGACACCTTCTTCGAAGGAACCCTCGGCTACGAGGATATCGCCCACGACATGTGGGTCACCGTCCACCCCGATGACCGCGAGATGGCCCAGGCCGCCTGGGACGACCATCTGGCGACAGGCCAGCCTTTCCGCACCGAATACCGCATGAACACCCCGGACGGGCGCGAAGTCTGGGCCTTCTCCGGCTCCGACCTGGTCCGCTCGCCCGAAGGCAAGGTCACCGGTATCCTGGGGGTCCTGAAGAACATTACCGACCGCAAGCGCTCTGAGCAGGCCATCGCCACTGCCAGAGACGCCGCCCAGGCCGCCAACCGCGCCAAGAGCGACTTCCTGGCCAATATGAGCCACGAGATCCGCACGCCTCTGAACGGTGTGATCGGGGTCGCCGCCGCCCTGGCCCGCACCGAACTGACGCCGGCCCAGGCCGAGATGGCCCAGCTGATCGAGACCTCCGGCCAGACGCTGGAAGCCATTCTCGCCGACATCCTGGACCTGTCACGGATCGAGTCCGGCCGGCTTGAGCTGAAGGCCGAGGCCTTCGAGCTGGAAGCCTGTGTCAGCGCCACGGCCGCCCTGTTCGAACCCCTGGCCCGCGACAAGGGTCTGGCGTTTCAAGTCTCCATCGCCCCCGAGGTCCGCCAGGCCTATGAGGGCGACGCCCCGCGCATCCGGCAGATCCTGTGCAACCTGCTGTCCAACGCCGTGAAGTTCACGGCCAACGGGACCATCGCTCTGGCCGCCCGGGCCGAGGACGGCCAGCTGGTGTTCGACGTCACCGACACCGGGATTGGTTTCCCCGAAGACGTCAAGGCGCGGCTGTTCGAGCGGTTCGAGCAGGCCGATGGCTCGATCACCCGCCGGTTCGGCGGCACCGGGCTGGGCCTGGCCATCTCGCGCAGCCTGGCCGCCGCCATGGGCGGTGAGCTCTCGGCGGATTCCGAACCCGACAAGGGCGCCCGCTTCACTCTGCGCCTGCCGCTATCCATCGCCGAGCGCGCCGTGGCTGCCCCGACTCAGGCCACGCCGACCCCGACGGCCGAGCGGGCGCTGCGGGTGCTTCTGGCCGAGGATCATGCGGTCAATCGCCGGGTGGTCGAGCTGATGCTGGCCGAGCTGGACGTCGACCTGACCTGCGTCGAGAACGGCGCTGAGGCGGTCCAGGCCGCCGGCCTCGGCGGTTTCGACGTCATCCTGATGGACATGCAGATGCCGGTGATGGACGGCCTGTCCGCCATCCGGGCCATCCGGGCGGACGAGGCCCTGCGCGGCTGGACCCCGACCCCGATCTGGGGCCTGTCGGCCAACGCCCTGCCCGAACACTTCGCCGCTTCGGCCGCGGCGGGAGCGAATGGGCATTTGACCAAACCCCTGGCCGCCCCGGCCCTGTTCGCGGCCCTGGCCCAGGCCTGCGCGGTGAGCGAAGCGGCTTAGCGAGCAACTTTGCTTTCTCCTCGCCCCTAGGGGCGAGGAGAGAGCGGAGTACCGGCCTCTTAGCCCGTCCGGCCCGTGATGTAGTCCTGGGTCCGCGGATCCTTGGGCGCGGTGAAGATGTCGCCCGTCGCGCCGACCTCGACCAGCTTGCCCAGATGGAAGAAGGCGGTGTGCTGCGACACCCGCGCGGCCTGGGCCATCGAGTGGGTGACGATGACAATGCAGAACTGGCTGGCCAGGTTGTCGATCAGCTCTTCGACCCGGGCCGTGGCGATCGGGTCGAGGGCCGAGCAGGGCTCGTCCATCAGGATCACTTCCGGATTGACCGCGATGGCCCGGGCGATGACCAGGCGCTGCTGCTGGCCGCCCGACAGACTGGTGCCCGGCGACTGCAGGCGGTCGGACACCTCGTTCCACAGGCCGGCCCGCTTCAGCGAGGCCTCGACCAAGTCCTTCAGCCCCGACTTGCTGGTCTCGATGCCATGGATGCGCGGACCGTAGGCGATGTTGTCGAAGATGCTCTTGGGGAAGGGGTTGGGCTTCTGGAAGACCATGCCGATCTTGGCGCGCAGCGACACCGGATCGACGCTCTTGTCATAGATGTCCTGGCCGTCCAGCGCGATGCGGCCCTCGACCCGGCAGCCGGGGATGGTGTCGTTCATGCGGTTGATGCAGCGCAGGAAGGTCGACTTGCCGCAGCCCGACGGGCCGATGAAGGCGGTGACCGCCTTGCCGGGGATGTCCAGTGAGACGTCCTTCAGGGCGTGGTTGTCGCCATAGTAGACGTTGACGTTGCGCGCCTCGATCTTGTTCGGCTCGCTGCCTGGAGCGGCGGGGGTCACGACCTGGCCGGTCTCGGAGGGGGGCGGGGTTTGCATGTTCACCTTGACTACCATCTCCGCTCGAAGCGGCGCCGCAGGATGATCGCGGCGGTGTTCATCAGCACCATGAAGACCAGCACCACGATGATGGCCGCAGCGGTGCGTTCCTGGAAGGCGCGTTCGGAGGCGTTTTCCCAGATGAAGACCTGAACCGGCAGCACCGTGGCGCCGCTGGTGAAGCCGGCCGGGACGCCGGGATTGAAGGCCACCATGCCGATCATCAGCAGTGGGGCGGTCTCGCCCAGGGCGTGGGCCAGCGAGAGGATGGCGCCGGTCATCACCCCCGGGGTCGCCAGGGGCAGGACATGGTGGAAGACCGTCTGGGTCTTCGAGGCGCCGATGGCCAGGGCGCCGTCGCGGATCGAGGGCGGCACGGCCTTGAGCGAGGAGCGGGTGGCGATGATCACCGTCGGCAGGGCCATCAGGGCCAGCACGATGCCGGCGGTCAGCGGCGCGCCGCGTGGGGCGTGCAGCACGTTGATGAACACCGCCAGGCCGAGCAGCCCGAAGATGATCGAGGGTACGGCCGCCAGGTTGTTGATGTTGACCTCGATGATGTCGGTCCAGCGGTTCTTGGGCGCGAACTCCTCCAGCCAGACCGACGCCATCACCCCGGCCGGAATGGCGATCAGCGCCGCGACCAGCAGGGTCAGGGCCGAGCCCACCAGCGCACCCAGGATGCCGGCCTGCTCAGGCTCGGTGGAATCGCCGTGGGTGAAGAAGCCAAAGTTGAAGCCGCTGGTGACCTTGCCGGCCTTCTTCAGCCGGTCCAGCCAGTCGAGCTGGCGGTCGCTCAGCTTGCGGTCAGCCTGCGTCGTCGAGCGCTTCATCTGGCCGCTGTAATAAAGGTTGGCGTCACCCTTCATCGGGCCGCTGACCGTGATCGACTTGCCGATCAGCGAGGGGTCAGCCTTGATCCGGTTGAGGATCTGGAAGCCCAGGTCGCGGCTGACCAGATCAGCGGCGGCGGTGGAGTTTTCGCCCAGGTCGTCATCCTCGAGGCCCAGCAGCTTCAGGACGGACGTCGAGACCAGATAGTCGTAGTTCGAGCCGCTGAGGTCGGCCCGGTCGATCTTGTTGGGGTCCAGATAGACCGACACCGAAATCCGGTTCTCGACGAAGGTCGTGTAGCCCTGCAGGACGATCCGCCCCAGCAGGATGGCCAGGAAGCTGAGCGCCAGCACGATGGCCGCCCGGCCATACCACTGGAACCGGGCCTCGGCGGCGTGGCGCTTCTTGAGGCGTTTGGCGCCATCGGTCTTGGGGGCGGCGTCAGTCATATTGTTCGCGATACCTGCGCACGATGGTCAGGGCGATGACGTTCAGGGTCAGGGTGACCACGAACAGGGTCAGGCCCAGGGCAAAGGCCACCAGGGTCTTGGGGCTGTCAAACTCCTGGTCGCCCTGCAGCAGAGTCACGATCTGTACGGTCACGGTCGTGACGGTGTCGAGCGGATTGGCGGTCATGTTGGCCTGCAGCCCGGCGGCCATGGTGACGATCATGGTCTCGCCGATGGCCCGCGAGATGGCCAGCATCATCGCCCCGACCACGCCGGGCAGGGCGGCGGGCAGGATGATCTGGGTCACGGTCTCGGACTTGGTGGCGCCCATGGCCAGGCTGCCGTCGCGCAGGCTCTGGGGCACGGCGTTGATGATGTCGTCGGACAGCGAGGAGACGAAGGGGATCAGCATGATGCCCATCACCACCCCGGCGGTCAGCGCCATCTGGTTCTGCACCCCGGCCAGATACTGGCCCAGGCTGTCGAACGGACCGCCAACCATCAGCGAGCCCAGCCAGTTGAAGAAGGCGCGAAAGGTCGGCCCCACCGTCAGGGCGGCGAAGAAGCCGTAGACCACCGTCGGCACCCCAGCCAGGATCTCCAGCAGCGGCTTGACCGTGGCCCGCGTGCCGGGACGGGCGTACTCGGACAGATAGATGGCCGACATCAGTCCCACCGGCCCGGCCAGCAGCATGGCGATGATCATCACCAGGAAGGTGCCGACGAACAGCGGCACCGCCCCGAACGCGCCCTTTGCGGCGACCTGATCGGTGCGCATGGCCATCTGCGGCTCCCAGTCGGCTCCGAACAGGAAATCGAGCGGCGGGACCGAGTGGAAGAAGCGGATACTCTCGAAGGCCACCGACAGGATAATGGCCAGGGTGGTCAGCACCGCCAGCGTCGAGCAGGCGATCAGCAGGATGTTGATCCAGCCCTCGACCCTGTTACGGGCTCGGAACTCACGATTGAGGCGTGGAAAGGCCAGCAGAAAACCGCCCAGGGCCAGCACGGCCGCCAGGCCGATCGCACCGGCCAACCCGGCCAGACGCAGCTGGCGGGCCTCAGTGACCCGGGAGTCGAAGGCAGGCTTCAGCGGCCCATCCCAGCTGACCTCGCTGCGACCCTGGCCGTCGGCGATGGCCTCGACATCGCTCCAGAACACCACCTGGCGTTCGCTATCCAGCTGGGCGACGGCGGCGGGGACTTCGGCCCGCAGCAGCACGCCCTCAAGCCGCGAGCCGAAGATGATGAAGAAGATCAGCAGAATGGCCGCCGGGACGCCGGTCCACAGGGCGACCCAGGAACCGTGATAGCCGGGGCGGGAATGCAGCAGCGCCTGGCTGGGCCCGGCGACGACCACCGCGCGGCGGCGGGCCATGCCATAGGCCAGGCTGGAGAGGGCCAGCAGAGCGATCAGAGTGATCAGCGGGATCATGGTCTACCGGTCGTAAGCGGATCGGATGGCGGGATCGCCGGTGTGCTGTCGAGAAGGTGTTTGGTCGAGAAATCGCGGCCCGGCTGGGGAAATAGCCGGACCGCGACCTTCTAGCGACGTTCAGTTTGTTTGTCAGGCCGCCGGACGGCTCATGGTGGTCCCGGCGCCGAAAACGCCCTTTTGAGCGTCATGTTGACCGGCGGGCAGCGGGATCAGACCGCGGCTCTGCAGGTAGCCGCCACGACCCGAAGCGGCGTCGGAGAGGAACTCCTGGACGTATTCCTTCAGGCCGGGCGTGACGCCCAGGTTGGACTTCTTGATGTAGATGAACAGGGTCCGCGACAGCGGGTAGGCGCCGCTGGCGATGGTCGCCGGGGTCGGGAACACGCCGTTGACGGACGAGCCCTGGATCTTGTCGGCGTTTTCTTCGAGGTAGGAGTAGCCGAAGATGCCGAGCGAGCCCGGGGTGCGGGTCAGGGTCTGGACGATGGCGTTGTCATTTTCGCCGGCGTCGATCCAGCCGTCCTTGCGCATCGGGTCGACCAGGGCCTTGAAGCCCTTTTCGTTGTTCGAACGCAGCTCTTCCAGGATCGGGAACTTGCGGGCCCCGGCCTCAATGCCCAGCTCGATGAAGGCGTCGCGGGTGCCCGAGGAGGGCGGCGGGCCGTAGACCAGGATCTTGTTGCCCGGCAGGCCGGCGCCGACGTCATCCCAGTTGGCGTAGGGATTGGGGACGAACTTGCCGAAGCGCAGCACCTGGGCCGACAGGCCCAGATACAGGGCGTCGGTCTTGAAGTTATAGACCGGCGAGTCCTTGTCGTTGGCGATGACGATGCCGTCGAAGCCGACCTTCAGGACGATGATGTCCTTGATGCCCTTGGCGGCGCAGGCGTCGAACTCGGACTTCTTCATCGGACGCGAGGCGTTGGCGATGTCGGGGAAGCCTTCGCCGGTGCCCGAGCAGAACAGCTTGAGGCCGCCGCCGGTCCCGAGGGACTCGATCTTGGGGGCCTTGCCGCCGCTCTTCTTGGCGTAGTTCTCAGCCACGCGGGTGGCAAAGGGGAAAACCGTCGAGGAGCCGGCGCCCCAGACGTAGTCGCGGGCCGCATGGGCCTGCGAGGCGATGGTCATGACCGCGAGCGCGGCGACCGTTCCGAGAAGCTTTTTCATGGAATGAACTCTGGGTTCGTTGGTTGCTGTGCTGGGCTTAGAAGTCGAGCTGAGCGCGGAACTGCAGCTGATCGACGTCGATGTCGCGGCCGATGACCGGCATGTCCTGCTTGATCACGCTGTAGTTGGCCTGGAAGCGGACGTAGGGCGTGGGGTAGTAGTTCACACCGGCGGTCCAGCCCTTGAAGGTGCCGGCGTCACGCGAGGTGGTGCGCGAGGCGGCGTTCGAGGCGGTGTCGTAGGCGTCGGTCAGGTCGGCGTAGTCGTAGCGCAGGGCCAGCTCGACGCCGCCCATGCCGCCGGCGGTGACCGGGTTGAGGATCTTCGGACGACCGAATTCACCCTTGGCGCCGTCGTAGTTACGCTGCTCGCCGGTCGGCCAGAAGCTGACCTGGGCATAGCCGACTTTGACGTCCGGATCGCTGCCGGCGGTGGTGGCCGAGACGAAGCGGGCGACCTTCACGTCGGCGTATTCGGCCTGGACCGAGAAGTTGTTGTGAACCCAGGCGGACTCAACGCCCCAGGTCTTGTCGGTGTCACCGATAGCGCCGGTGGTGATGTAGCGGCTGCCGAAGTTGGTGAACGGGCGGGTCTGATAGGCGAAGGCGGCTTCGTTGCCGTGATCGCGATAGCGGGCCCAGACGCCGATGTGCAGCTTGTCGGTGTCGGTCATGATCGGGGCGAAGGCCACGCGGCCGGTCACGCCGATACGCTCTTTCGAGTCGGGCGCGTTGGTGACGCCGGCGTTCAGGTCGGCGCTGTTGATGCTGTCGCCCTGGAGGCCGACCGTGGCCACCCAGTTGAGGCCGTTCTTCTTGGCCACGGCGCTGACCAGGTAGCTGTCAGGTCCGATTTCACCGTAGGGACCGCGGTCCATGAAGGTAGTGAAGCGGGTCGAGGTCAGGTTCTCGAGGCCGGCCACCTTGATGTTGCCGAACGCGATCGAGGTGAAGTCGTCCGGCTTGTATTCGATCGTGACGTCGTCCCAGCCCCAGGCCCCGCCGTTCACGGCGCCGCCTTCGGCCTTGTAGAAGAAGAACTGGTTCAACTGGCCCTCAACGCCGAGGAACACTTGGCGGCCGCGCAGGGCGCGGGTGTCGAAATCCTTGCCGACTTCCTTGTCGACGCTCTGGAACACCGCGTCGATCAGGATCCGGCCACGCACCTTGAAGGTGACGCCATCGTTGGACCATTGCGGAGCGCCCTTCCACACGGTGGTGGTTTCTTGGGCTTGCGCGGTGGCGCCCAGGCACAGCGCAGCGAGCGCGCCCAGCGCAGACCCGCAGATCAGCGAGGTCTTCGTCTTCATGGTTAGATCCTTGTCCAGGCCCCAGCGCCCCTCGCGCAGGTCGGTGGCGGACTCTTAGGATCGCTCCGTGACAGTCGGGCGAACGGACCTGTAAACTTCCGTGACGGCGGCGTGACGGTTCAGTGACACCGTTCGCCTTGAGGCTACTTCGAAATCCGCAGCGAGGCGATCGCGCCGGCGATATTGCCGAAGACCGTATCCAGGTCCCCGGCGTCGGTGACGTCGTAATAGTAGTCGCTGTAGGTCGCGCAGGCCTGCAGGATCGATTTGGAGTGGGTCGAGACCCCCACGCCGATCGAATAGATGACGATGCCCTTGGCCTTCATGTTTGTGCAGAGCAGCGCCTCGCGCGCATCGATGCCGTTGGTGCGATCGGTAGCGGAGGAGTTTTCATCCAGATAGGTGGTGGTCGAGCCGGACTGCAGCAGGCGCTTCTGCCAGGCATAGCCAATGCCGGTGTAGATCGAGTTCTCGGGATCAGAGGTCTCGTCATTGGTATTGTCGCCGTCGGTCAGCAGGATGACGATCTTGGTCACCTTGGGCGTTCCGTAGGCGACCCCGTCGGCGAACGGGGCGTTGGGCGACAGGACATGCCAGCCCCACATCAGACCCATGGCGACGTTGGTGTTACCCACGGCGACCATCGAGTTCAGCTTGGAGGTCACCGTGGAGAAGGTGGGCGTCAGCCGCAGCAGCGAGGTCATGCCGCATTCGCGGTTAGGGCCGAAGTTGCCCGTGCCCTTGGCCGTCGACGAAATGCTGGTGCTGTACTTTGAGGCGTTGCCCTGGCGGGTCTTCCACGCCGTGCTCGAGGTGCCGTCGTTTGAAATGTAGTTGTTGCCCCAGCTGTAATAGTAGGTGCGGCTGCGCGAGGTGTAGCTGATCGTGTTGTCGTCCGGTTCGTCCGGCGCGAAATAGGGCACGAACATCGTCGCCGGCGTGCCGCTCGAAGGGGCGGTGTCCTGGACGTCATAGGGCGCGGGTCGGCTCTCGACACACCCGGCCCAGGTGGCGCCCATCGCCGTGAACTTGGCGAACCGGTCGACGCCGGTGGTCGTGAAGACATCCTCGCCATAGGCGGTCGGCTGGACGCCAGTGATCCATGTGGCGGTCTTGTAGGTCGAGCCGACATTGACGCTCATCGAGAAGGGCACCACGCCGATCTTGATCGGGTTGGTGATCGAACTCTTGCTGGCCGCGGTTTGCAGGGTGGTGACCAGGCCGGTCGCGGCGCTCTTCAGGGCGGTGATCTTGGTCGAGCTGCCCAGGCTGTAGGCCATGGATCCGGTGTTATCGAGCACCATCACCACTTCCAGCTGGTTCTGAGAGCGGACAACCTCCGACTTGGCGCCGACCGTCATGTCGCCGTTCAGCCAGAGATTGGCGATGATCGGCGTCACCTTCTCCGTCGCGCTGGCGATGACGGTGGTGTTGCCCGTCCCGCCCAGGGCAAAGCTGGAGCTGATCAGGGTGCCGTCGTTCATGGTGCCCAGCTGGGCGACCAGAGCGGCGGAGCCGACCGTCTGAACGCCGGCGCTCGTGGTGGCGCTGGAGCGGGCGGCCATCAGGGTGGCGGCGTCCAGGGCGTCCTGCAGCTCGCGCTTGGCCACGCTGGCGCGGTTGATGTCGACCAGGCCGAACGACAGCACCGCCAGCGGCACCGCCAGGATGGCGAACTGGATAGCCACGGCGCCGCGCGCGTCACGACGGAATGACCCAGCGATACGCAGGACCAAACGGCCGACCGGTTGCAACATGGCGCTCAGCATGGCGGAGGAAACCCCTTTCCCCGGCATCATCCCCTGACGAGGTAAAGGAATTCGCCAATCGGCTTGGTGAATCAGACGTAAGCGGCTCTGGCGTAAGCGATGGGGTCGGTCAGTGCATGATCCGCAGGTTCTGGATCGAGCCGGCGATGGCGTCGAAGACGGCGGTCAGCTGCGAGGCGTTCTGCACGTCGTAGAACTTGTCGGCGGTCGAGGCGCAGTTCTGCAGCACCGTGGAGGTGCCGTTGGTGACCTCGACCCGCACCGTATAGAGGATGATCCCCTGCGCTTTCATGTTGGTGCAGAGGGTGGCCAGCCGGCCGTCCATGGCGGCGCGCCGCTGGGTGGGCGTACCACTGGTGATCCCCAGGCGGTTCTGCCAGATGTAGCCGACCCCGGCGTAGACGCTGTCGTCGTTGCTGGTGGTGTCGCCATTGGTGTTCTCGCCGTCGGTCATCAGCACGACGATCTTCTGCAGCTTAGGCGTCCCATAGGCCGAGCCGTCGCTGAACGGGGCGTTGGGGCTGATCAGGTGCCAGCCCCACATCAGGCCCATGCCGATATTGGTGTCGCCCACCGCCGTCATGCTGTCGACCTTGGCCTTCAGGGCGGTCCAGTCTTCGGACAAACGGCTGATCGAGGTCAGCGAACAGCCGGCGTTGGGCCCGAACGTGTAGCCCGCGCCGTTCGTGCCGGTTCTGGGCGCGTGATCGTACTTGGCGACATAGCCCTGCTTGGTCTTCCAGTTGGAGCTGCCGGTGACGTCGGCGAGGTAGTTGTTCACGTAGCCGGAATTGGAGCTGTCGGGCTCGTCAGGCGCGAAGAAGGGCGTGAACAGAGTGGCGGGAGTCCCGGCGTCCGGCGGGGTGTCCTGCACGTCATAGGGATACTGCCGGCTCTCGACGCAGCCGCCCCAGCTCACCCCCATGTTCGACAGCAGGGTGAAGCGGTTGGCGTGGCTGGCGAAGATCTCGTCATTGATCGGCGAGGCGGCGTTCTGGTCTATCCAGGTCGCGTTGCGATAGGTCGAGCCCACATTCACGGTCATCGAGAAGGGCGCGATGCCGATCTTGACCGAATGCGGCTCGGCGGCCCGTGAGGCGGCGTCCGCCAGGATGTCGATCAGCGACTTGGCGGCGGTCTTGAGGTTGGAAATCTTGGTCCCGGCCATCGAGCCGGTATTGTCCAGAACCAGGGAAAGCTCGACCTTGGTCACCGCCCGCGAGACCTCCGAGGTCGCCCCGATGGTCATGTCGCCCTGGTTCCAGATGCCGGCCACCATGGCCGGCACCGTGGCGGTGGCGCTGGCCACCACCTTGGAATCCACCGCGTGGTAACTGGAGCCGGTGACCGTGGCTCCGGAGCCGGTCATGTCGGCGCTGAGGGTGGGCGCGCCGATCGCATAGAGCTGGGAATCGGTGGTGGCCGAGGAGCGGGCGGCGGCCAGGGTGGCGGCGTCCAGGGCGTCCTGCAGCCGGGTCTTTTCCTGCGAGGCGTTCGAGATATCGAGCGTCCCGAAGACCATCACCATGATCGGCGGGGCGCACAGGGCCGCCTGCACGGCGATGGCCCCTCGTCGGCTACCGGCAAAACGCCCGGCGAACCGGCCCGCAAGATTGATGATGCGCCGCATCGGCGGCCGGCCCTTTCGAGGAGACATGGCTCCCCTCCCCCGAACACCCGACGGGTCAGTCCCGCCGATCACGCATTTTGCGCAAGACGCGGTAAACGCATCGGCCACCAGAAGCGGTAAAAGTCCGGGCAACCATGTATCCCTCCTCACCCGTGCAACGGGGGAGGTGTCAGCGAAGCTGACGGAGGGGGCGAGGGCCGTGCGCCGACCGCGCCTGGTTCGCTCGTGCAGACCGACAGACGCCGCGTGCGCGGTCGCCCCCTCCGTCCGCTTCGCTGACACCTCCCCCGCTACGCGGTGGAGGAGGAATTCACCAGCCGCACTTCTCACCCTTGTTGGCCTTGATCAGCCACTTGTTCAGCGGCTGGAAGTAGTCGGTCACCGCGCTGGCGTCGGTGCGGGTCTCGCCGGTGAAGGCTTCCAGCTCCTTGGGCCAGGGCTGCGATTGACCCATCTCCAGCATGGTCTTGAACTTCGCGCCCACCTGCTTGTTACCGTAGATCGAGCAGCGGTGCAGCGGGCCGGTCCAGCCGGACATCTTGCAGGCCGCCCGCTGGAACTGGAACTGGTAGATGTGGGCCAGGAAGTAGCGCGTGTACGGAACATTACCCGGCACGTGATACTTCGCCCCCGGATCGAAGGCGTCGGCCGGGCGCGGTCCGGGGGCGACAATGCCCTGGTACTGGGTGCGCAGCTTCCACCAGCCGGCGTTGTAGGTCTCGGGCGTCAGCTGGCCGTCGAACACCTGCCAGCGCCACTTGTCGACCAGCAGGCCGAACGGCAGGAAGGCGATCTTCTGCAGGGCCATCTTCATCAGGAACGGGATGTCGCCCTCGTCCCCGGGGACTTTGTCCAGCAGACCGATCTGGTTGAGGTAGGTCGGGGTCAGGGCCGAGAGGCCGGCGAAGTCGCCGATCGCCTCGTGGAAGCCGTCATTGGCGCCGCCCCGGAACAGCCAGGGCTGCGCGCTGTAGGCCCGCTGGTAGTAGTTGTGACCCAGCTCGTGGTGGACGGTGTAGAAGTCCTCGCCGTTCACCTTGGTGCACATCTTGATGCGGATGTCGGACTTGTCGTCGATATCCCAGGCCGAGGCGTGGCAGACCACCTCGCGGTCGCGCGGCCGGGTGATCTGCGAGCGGGCCCAGAAGGTGTCGGGCAGCGGATCGAAACCCAGGGACGAGTAGAAGTTCTCGCCGGTCTTGACCATCTTGATCGGGTCGTAGCTGGCCTTCACCAGCAGGTCGTCCAGGCTGTAGGCCGAGGCGTCATCCTTGGGCGCGACGATCGGATAGATGTTGCCCCAGTCCTGGGCCCACATGTTGCCCAGCAGGTCGGCGCGGATCGGGCCGGTGCGCGGCTGCACAGCATCGCCGTACTTGTCGTTCAGCTTGCCGCGCACGTAGCAGTGCAGGTTCTTGTAGAAGGGCGCGATCTGGGCCCACAAACGGTCGGTCTCGGCGGCGAACGCGTCGGCCGGCATGTCGTAGCCCGACCGCCACAGCGCCCCGGTGTCCTTGTAGCCCAGACCGGTCGAGCCCTCGTTAGCCAGCTTGACCACCTCGGCATAGTCGCCGCGCATCACCGGCGAGATCGAATGCCAGCCCTCCCAGACCGCCTTCAGCTCGGCCGGATCACGGCTCGAGGCCATGATGTCCTCGGCGTCGTTCAGGGTCAGGGTCTTGCCATTGTACTGGAACTTGCCGGTCGAGTAGGTGGAGTCCAGCCGCGAGGCGATGGTGGCCAGTTGCTCAGCGCCGCCGGGCCGCTGCGGGGCGGGCAGCACCAGACCGCGCTTCAAGAGATCCAGCTTGCGGCGGGTGACCGGGTCGGCCGCGGTCTGGTCGAACTGCGAGGCCTGCATGGCGTACTTGGTCGCCAGGTCGCTGATCTCGGCGTTGGCCTTGGCTTCCAGCCACTGGGTGTCGTCGGTGATGAAGGTCGCCCGCACCCAGGAGGCGCGGTTGACGTATTCGGAGAGCTTTTCGAGATCGGCCTCGGCCTTGTCGGTGAAGGCCTTGGCCGCTTCCGGCGACGGAACAGCGGCAGGGGCCGCAGCCATGGTCGGAGTTTGAGCCTGGGCCGGCGAGCCGCTGCTGGCGGCGAGGCCGAAACCGGCGGCGAGGGCGATGGCGGCGCCGGCCGCCATGAGCTGGAGCTTCATGGTGCGCTTCCCTTGCGAGGCGAATTTTGGTGGCGCAGGAGAGGCCCAGGGCCGGGTTGCGTCAAGAGCCCCTCTACTCGACCACGCAGGCTTCCAGCCCGTCGCGCCGCACCGTTCCCGAGGCCGCCCCGATCCGTCGCGAACGCTTCTTCACATACCGCCCCGGCGTGTCGGCCCGCCACTTCAGCGGACTGGGCAGGATAGCGGCCAGCCGGGCGGCCTGGGCGGGGGTCAGGTTGTCAGCCCCAACCCCGAAATTGCGGCGGGCGGCGGCCTCGGCGCCATAGACGCCCGGGCCCCATTCGACGGTGTTGAGGTAGACCTCCATGATCCGCTTCTTGCCCCACATCCCCTCGATCAGGACGGTGAAGCCGGCCTCGGCGACCTTGCGGACATAGGAGCGCTGCGGCCAGAGGAAGACGTTCTTGGCGGTCTGCTGGCTGATGGTCGAGCCGCCGCGGATCTTGCCGGGATGCCGCTGATTGCCGGCATAGGCCTTTTCCATGGCCTCGAAATCGAAGCCGTGATGCTCGCAGAACCGGGCGTCCTCGGCCGCGATCACCGCCCGAGGCAGCGAGGGCGAGATGCGGTCGATCGAGCGCCAGCGGCGGTCCAGGCCATGGCCCTGGAACAGCCGCTCAACCATCAGGATGGTGATCGGCGGCGGCACGAAGCGATAGATGGCGGTCAGGCCCACCGGCGCGGCCACGAAAATAAGCAGCGCCCAGACGAACAGCTTGGCGAACAGCTGACCCCGGGTGCGGGGCTGCTTGACGCGCCGGGGCGGCGGTTCGCGCCTTGGCCGCGGCGGCAAAGGCGTTGGCCGGGGCGGAGGCGGCAGGACTATAGCCGGCGGCGGCTCCGGCTCGGCCTCGACGTCGGGCTCCGGTTCGGAATCCGCCTCCACCCGTGGTTCGGGCTCCGTCTCAGGTTCTGGCTCAGGTTCGGGCTCGGGTTCGGGTTCGGGCTGAGGTTCCGGCGGCGCCGATTCCACCTCGGCCGGCGGCGTCTCGGCCTTCGGCTCGGCGATGGGAATCTCTTCCTCGTCCTTGGGCGGATCTTGCATGACCCCCTCTTGCCATGACCCTGCGGCTAGGTGCTAGCCAAGCCTAACACAGCCGTGAAAGACAAAGACATGGACGTCAGCCAGGCCATCAGCGCCCGATACTCCGCCCGCGCCTTCAAGCCCGACCCGGTGTCCGGCGACGTCGTGCGCGACCTGCTGGAGGCGGCGCGCCAGGCGCCCTCGGGCGGCAACCTCCAGCCCTGGAAGGTGACGGCCCTGGCCGGCGAGCCGCTGGCCGCGCTCAAGGCCGATGTCGCCGCCAACCTTGGCGGCCAGACGCCGGAATACGATGTCTATCCCAACGACTTGTGGGACCCCTTCCGCACCCGCCGCTACCAGTGTGGCGAGGACCTCTACGCCTCGATCGAAATCCCCCGCGAAGACAAACCGGCCCGCATTCGCCAGCTGATGCGCAATGCCGAATTCTTCGGCGCGCCGGTCGGCATCTTTTTCTGCCTGGACCGCAAGCTGGGCCCGCCGCAGTGGGCGGACTTAGGGATGTACATGCAGTCGGTGATGCTGCTCGCCACCGAACAGGGCCTGGCCACCTGCGCCCAGGAGTTCTGGGCCCGCTACCCGCAGACGGTGGCCAGAGCCATCAACCTGCCCGACGACCACATGCTGTTCTCCGGCATGGCGCTGGGCTTCGCCGATGAGACCGCGCCGATCAACAACTGGCGGACGCGGCGGGATGACTTCGATATCTGGGGCGAACTGCGCGGGTTCTAGACACAAAGCCCTTCCCCCGCCTGGCGGGGGAAGGGCTTGGGCCGCTAACGCCTTCGGGCGAGCGGTAATGCTAACCCTGCGCCGCGATAACCCCCGCCTCGCCGTCCTCGTCGCCCCAGGCCACCCACGCTCCGTCGGGGCTGACCGCCAGGGCGCTTATCGCCGCGCCCTTCTCGGCCTTGACCGTCTTGAGCAGGCCCGAGCCAAGGTCGCCGACCCAGACGCGGCCGTCGTCCAGCCCGCCGGCCAGAACGCCACCCTTGGGCGTGGCGGCGACGCGGACCACCAGGGCGCCCTCGTTGAAGCCGACCTCGGCCGCCTCCTTGCCCATCGGCCCGTTGTTGCCGGCGAAGGGCCAGATTACCGCGCCATTCGCTCCGGCGGTGGCCAGCATCAACCCGCCGGAGAGGAAGCACATGCTCTTCACCTTGGCCGGATAGCCGCCCATCCGCATGTCCTTGGCGTCGGACAGTCGCCAGCCGTGCAGGCTGTTCTCCTGCATGGCCGACATCAGGAACTTGCCGTCCGGGCTCCATACCAGACCGATATGGCTGCCGGCCCAGCGCAGCATCTGCGGCTTCTGCTCGGCGATGCGGGCGTACCAGAGCGCCGCGCCGTTATAGGTCGCCGCCGCAATCCGCCGGCCGCCCGGGTCGATGGCCACCGCCGCCACCGATTTCTCGTGGGTGAAGCGCGCCGCAAGCTTGGCGTCCTTGACGTCCCGCACATGCAGGTCCCGCCCGGCCGAGTAGGCGATCAGGCCGCCGGGGTGCGAATCGACCGAATCGATCCAGCGGCCAGGAACCTTGGCCAGCTCAACCGCCTGCCCATCGCGGGTCCAGACCAGGCGCCCGTCATCGCCGCCCGTGATGAGGCCCTGACCGGTCGGATGATCGGCCGCGCAGAGAATCACGCCGTCATGGGCCTGGACGTTTCCGCCGCCCGAAGTGCGCACCGTGCCGTCGCCCAAAGCGAATATTGCTTCACCTGAGGGAACGAATCGGGCGTCCGAGACGTAGGCGTCGTAACTTGTTCGAAAGGCTTGGCTCATAGGCACAGGGCCTAGCGCGACGCGGGCCGCTTGCCCAGATGGTGACGGATTCTCCTGTCACGATAGTCGGGCTTTACATCCTCGCTCTTCCGGGCGATGGGTGAATTCGAACGCAACGGGCCCTTTTCAGGGGCGCGAGAGGGAGTGAACGCATGGCAGGGAAAGTCGCCGGCGGTAGAAAGAGCAAGTTCGACCTCGGTCAGAACAGCGATATGAACGTGACGCCCTTCGTGGACGTCATGCTGGTGCTGCTGATCATCTTCATGGTCACCGCGCCGCTGGCCACCGTGTCGATCCAGGTCGACCTGCCGCCCGCCACGCCGCCGCTTCCGGATGACAAGAAGCCGGTCTTCATCTCGCTGCAGCCGGGCCACATCTTCTTCGCCGGCAAGGAAACCTCGCTGGACAACCTGCCCGCCGATATCCCGGTCGGCTTGGCCGCCAATGGCAGCAAGGGTCCGCCGACCGAAGAACGTATCTTCATCCAGTCGAACCCGGACGTCATGTACGAGCAGTTCATGTCCGTGCTGAACGTCCTGCAGGGCAACGGCTACTTCAAGGTCGGCCTGATCCTGGAAGAAGTGCAGTAGTTTTCAGTCGCAAGGCTGACACGGAAAAGGCCGGCGGAAACGCCGGCCTTTTTGCTATTCCGCCCCCGGCGGGGGCGGACGATCGCGCCAGAGCGCGATCCGGTGAGGGTTTCGGGGCCGTGCGGTGAAGATTGAGTTTGAACTCGGTCTACGGGCTTGGCGCCTGGCGCAGCAGACCGCGGCCTGCGATTCTGGTCGCCGCACGACCTCTTAAACCTTCACCTGGCTGCCCACGGGCGCGCTCGATGCGCGCCTCGGGACGGCCGTCCGCCCCCGCCGGGGGCGGAGTTAGGCCACGCACGCCTCGAACCCGGCCCTCAGCGCCGCCTCGTCCAGGTCGCGGCCGATGAACACCATGCGGCTATTGCGGGTCTCGCCGGGCTTCCAATCGCGCTGATAGTCGCCTTCCAGGATCATGTGCACCGCCTGAAAAACGAGCCGGCGGTCTTCGCCCTTCACATCCAGGATGCCCTTGGCCCGCAGGATGTCGGGGCCCTTCGCCTGCAGCAGGTCGTTGAGCCAGCGGGTGATCTTAATGCCGTCCAGCGGCTTCTCCAGGGTCAGCGACACGCCCTTGATACCGTCGTCATGCACGTGGTCGTGGTGCTCATGGCCGTGATGGTCGTGCCCATGATGATCGTGGCCGTGATGATCATGCTCGCAGTGCTCGTCATGCACATGGCCCGCCTCGCCGTGCGCCGGGTTCAGGAAGTCCGGCTCCAGGGTGGTGATGCGGTCCAGGTCGAAGCTGTTGCGGCCCAGGATCGCTTCCAGCGGCACGTTGGAGCGCTGGGCGCGGTGGATGGCGGCCAGCGGGTTGAGGCGGCGGATGCGGGCCTCGACCTCGACCAGCTCGGCCTCGGTGACCAGGTCGGTCTTGTTCAGCACGATCTGGTCGGCAAAGGCGATCTGCTCGACCGCCTCGCGGCTGTCAGCAAGGCGCAGGGTGATGTGGCGGGCGTCGACCACCGTGGTCACCGAATCGAGCCGGGTGCGGGCCCGCACGTCGTCGTCGACGAAGAAGGTCTGCGCGACGGGGCCGGGATCGGCCAGGCCCGTGGTCTCGACGATAATGGCGTCGAAGCCGCGCCCCCCTTTCAGAGATTGGCGCTTCATCAGGCCGGAGAGCACGCGGATCAGGTCGCCGCGCACCGTGCAGCAGACGCAGCCGTTGTTCATCTCGAAGACTTCCTCGTCGGCGCCGACGATCAGGTCGTTGTCGATGCCGACCTCGCCGAACTCGTTGACGATCACGGCGTAGCGCTTGCCGTGGTCCTCCGAGAGGATGCGGTTCAGAAGCGTGGTCTTGCCGGCCCCGAGATAGCCGGTGAGCACGGTGACAGGGGTGCGGACGGGGGCAACGGTTTCCATGGCGCTCATTTAGGGGACCCAGGCCCGCTTCGCTATGCCCGTTCGACCAGCAGGACCACGATGCCCAGGATGACCAGGGCCGCGCCCAGGATGGCCTGCTCGTAGCCCTGCAGGGCGACCAGCTTGAGTTTGTCGGCGCCGGCCAGGGACAGGCTGGTGAACAGCACCATGCCCAGACCGGTGGCCAGGGTCAGCACCAGGCTGAGGATCAGAAAGCCGCCCCAGCCATGCGGCGCCCCGGCCAGATAGACCGGCAGGAAGGCCTCGCAGGGCGAGACCGCCAACAGGGCGATCAGGCCCGTCACCGCCGCCGCGTCGGTGGCGTAGAGGGCGGGAGGCTTCTCACCCGCCGGGGTCTTGGTCCGGCTGGAATGGCGCAGCAGGTA
Organism: Caulobacterales bacterium; assembly: GCA_038236615.1. Classification (GTDB taxonomy): domain Bacteria; phylum Pseudomonadota; class Alphaproteobacteria; order Caulobacterales; family Caulobacteraceae; genus Caulobacter. Next base: position 25,207 of record JBBRZO010000019.1, on the reverse strand, counting down.
ATAGAGTCCCAACGCGATCGGCAGCCCGCCGGCGATATAGGGGAAGTAGGCCGCGATATGAGGCTGGATGACGAGGCCGCCGGCCAGCACCAGCACACCCAGCGCCACGGTGACCAGCACATGGCCGATCCCCGCCATCAGGGTGACGCCCAGGGTCTTGCGCGACGTCCATTGCCGGTCGCGGCCGACCAGCACGAAGGGCAGCCAGTGGGTGGGCAGCGCCGCGTGCATGAAGGCGACGGCGAATCCCAGGGCGATGGAGGCATACAGGGTTGAGGTCACTGGTGACCTATAGCCTGTTATATTATAACTTTCGAGAGGGAATCCGCAGGCATTTCCTCTCCTTCCGACCGTTGACTCATCCGATCCCGGCTGTATAAGTCCGCCCCCTCGCCCGCAGGCTATCCCGCGGGCGCAAACTTTTTTGCGACTTCTATTAAGGCGAAACCGATGTACGCGGTGATCAAGACCGGCGGCAAGCAGTACCGGGTCAAGGCCGGGGATCTGATGGTCGTTGAAAAGCTGGGCGGCGAGCCCGGCGCTGAAGTGGCCTTCGACCAGGTCCTGATGCTCGGCGAGGGCGACACTGTCGTCATCGGCGCGCCGACCGTGGCCGGCGCCGCTGTCACCGCGACCCTGATCGAAACCCGCAAGGGCGAGAAGGTGAAGATCTTCAAGAAGATCCGCCGCCAGGGCTATCGCCGCACCCGCGGCCACCGCCAGTTCGAAACCGTCCTGCGCGTCACCGGCATCGCCGGCGAAGGCAAGAGCGAGACCTGGGACGGCACGGTCGACCTGACCACCAAGGCCGTTCTGAACGCCCGCGCCCGCAACCTGCGCCTGCCGGAAGGCCCCGTCGCCGAAGCCGCCCCCAAGGCAGCCAAGAAGGCCGCGGCTCCCAAGGCTGCTGCCGCGCCCAAGGCTGCCGCGCCCAAGGCTGCCGCGCCCAAGGCCGCCCCGAAGGCTGAAGCCGCTCCGGCCGCTGCGCCTAAGGCCGCCGCGCCGAAGAAGGCTGCTGCGCCGAAGGCCGTCAAGGCTGACGATGCTGCCGCCCCCGCCAAGAAACCGGCCGCCAAGAAGGCCCCCGCCAAGAAGGACGGCGACGCGTAAGCGTCGACCTCCTCTGATCGTTTAGGAGAGCACCCATGGCTCACAAGAAATCAGGCGGCTCCTCGCGCAACGGCCGCGACTCCGCCGGCCGTCGCCTCGGCGTCAAGAAGTTCGGTGGCGAAGCTGTCGCCGCCGGTAACATCCTGGTCCGTCAGCGCGGCACCAAGTTCTGGCCGGGCGTCAATGTCGGCATCGGCAAGGACCACACCCTCTTCGCGCTCGAGCATGGCGCGGTGAAGTTCGTAACCAAGCGCGATGACCGAACCTACGTCACGGTCGTTCCGGCCATGGCTCCCGCCGCCGAATAGGCGAACCGGGACCCATCCTCCGGATCGCCCAAGCAGGCTGATCCGGACACGAAACCCAAGTGGGGAGTCCGGTTCGCCGGGCTCCCCACTTTCGTTTTGGGCCGCACGCTCCGCAAAGAGAGCGCCGGCCGGGAGGCAATATCATGTGCGTCATCGAACCCAGCCCAATCCTGGAAACCCGCCGGCTGCTGCTGCGCGCTCCTGTGCTCGAGGATGTGGACCGCATCACCGAGCTGGCCGGCGACTGGGAGGTCGCCCGCATGCTGGGCCGCATGCCCCACCCCTACCTGCCCGAACATGCCGAGGAATTCATCGGCATGGCCCAAGGCTTCGATCCGGCCAAGGATCGGGTGTTCGCCATTGAGCTGGAGGACGAGGGCCTGGTCGGCATGATCGGCTTCCATCCGCTGGGAACGGAGACCGAGCTCGGCTACTGGATCGGCCGCCCCTACTGGGGCCGCGGCCTGGTCAGCGAGGCGGCGGACGCGGCGCTGGCCTGGGTCAAGCGCGCCTGGAAACGCCGCCACATCGTCGCGGGCCACTTCACCGACAACCCGGCGTCCGGGCGGGTGTTGTGCAAGGCGGGCTTCCTCTACACGGGCCGCATGGAGTTGCGCGACTGCCGGGCAAGGGGCGAGCCGGTCCCGACGCGGATGATGGTCTGGCTGGCTTAGTCGGCTAGCGCCTCCCTATTCCTCGCCCGTTGGGCGAGGGGGACCACGAAGTGGTGGAGTGGGCTCTTCCGACCGCACATAGGGGAAGGGAGACCCACTTCTGCGACGCATCATTCGGAAGCCCCGTGCGGTCCACGACCCACTCCGTCAGCTTCGCTGCCACCTCGCCCAACGGGCGAGGAATATTTGCCCCTAAGCCGCCTTGGCCGCCGCGCCCTGCTTGGGCTCCGGCTTGGCGCGGAAGCGGCGCTCGGCGGCGACCACGCGGTCGTGCAGGGCGTCGAGGTCCGAGAGCAGCGAGTAGCTGGCGTAGATGGGGATTTCCATCAGGGCCACCTGGGCCCGGCTCATGAAGTCGCAATAGCGGTTCCAGGCCGGGTGGGCGTCGCGGGCCCGGGTCGCCCGATCGCCCAGCGGTTGCCAGAGGTCTTCGGAGATCAGCTGGTCGCGGGATTCCCGCATCATCTGCAGGGCGCTGTAGAGGAACAGGAAGGCCGGCGTCGCGGCGCGGCTGAAGCTGGGCTGGACCTGCAGGTGCCACATCCGGAAGGCCTGCAGGAAGCTCTTGCGCCGCTCGGGCTCGGGCGGCAGCCAGTCGGCCTTCTCGTTGATGACTTCGTCGGCCGAGGCGGCGCGCTTGACCAGCTCGTCGGGCGAGCGGCCGGCGGCCAGCACCTTGGCCAATGCGGACGGCGGCAGGTTCAGCCGCTTGGCGACGTCGGTGTAGCTGACCGTCTGGCCGCCCAGCGAGGTCCATTGCCCGTAGGAGTTCTGCGGCGTCTGCCCCCGGCGGGCGCGCAGGGCGGCGGCCTCCTCCAGGATGCGCTGCTGCTCGGCGGCCCTGGCCTGCATCTGACGGTCGAACTCGACGATATGCCGCGCCTCGTCCTCGTCGTTCATCCACGCGGCGCGGCCGGGGCCGAAGGTGCGTTCGAAGCGGTTGAGCAGGACCAGGCGATGATCGGGGGTGGGCCGAGGGCCCAGGTCGAGCAGGAAGCGGCCGAAGTCGCGCCATTCGGCGGCGAGGCCGACGCCACGCTGCATCAGGATGTTGCGATGAGCCCGCGCCTCGACCTCGAACTTCTGATGAAGATCGCGCGGCGACAGGCCACGGATCTCGATCATCAGCCGCGCTCTGGCCTGTTCGTCATGAACCAAGCTGCTCACTCCCCGATACCCATTCTGGGTTCTCTGGACGATTGGTCGCAGAAGGAGCCTAACAAACTGTGAGGCCTGCGAAAAAATCGCTGTCTCGGCTCGACTTTCCCGTCACCAGAGTGACAAAAGACCCACCATGAAGTTCCTCGACCAGTGCAAGGTCTACATTCGTTCCGGAAACGGCGGCGGCGGGGCCGTGTCGTTCCGGCGCGAGAAGTATATCGAATTCGGCGGCCCCGACGGCGGCGACGGCGGCCGGGGCGGCGATGTGTGGATCGTGGCGGTCGAGGGCCTGAACACTCTGATCGACTATCGCTACCAGCAACACTTCAAGGCCGACACCGGCATCCACGGCATGGGCCGCAACCGCCACGGCGCGGCCGGCGAAGACATCATCATGAAGGTGCCGGTCGGCACCCAGGTCCTGGAAGAGGACAAGGAGACCCTGATCGCCGACCTCGACTTTGTCGGCAAGCGGGTGCTGCTGGCCAAGGGCGGCAACGGCGGCTGGGGCAATGACCGCTTCAAGGGTCCGATCAACCAGGCCCCGACCCATGCCAATCCCGGCCAGGAGGGCGAGGAGAAGTGGGTCTGGCTGCGGCTCAAGCTGATCGCCGACGCCGGCCTGGTCGGTCTGCCCAACGCCGGCAAGTCGACCTTCCTGGCGGCGGTCTCGGCGGCCAAGCCCAAGATCGCCGACTACCCCTTCACCACGCTCGCCCCCAACCTGGGCGTTGTCGATCTCAGCCCCAACGAGCGCTTCGTGCTGGCCGATATCCCAGGCCTGATCGAGGGCGCTTCGGAAGGCGCCGGTCTGGGCACGAGGTTCCTGGGCCATGTCGAGCGCAGCGCCGTGCTGATCCATCTGGTCGACGGCACGCAGGACGATGTCGTGGGGGCCTGGAAGACCATCCGGGGCGAACTGGAGGCCTATGGCGAAGGCCTGGCTGATCGCACCGAGGTGCTGGCCCTCAACAAGATCGACGCCCTGGACGACGACCTGCGCCAACTGCAGGCCGACGCGCTGGAAGAGGCATCGGGGGTGCGGCCGCTGCTGATCTCCGGCGTCTCAGGCGAGGGGGTGACGGCCCTGCTGCGTGCCGCCTATCGTCAGATCGTCGCCGATCGCCGGGCCGCGGCGGGCGGCGACGACGACGCGGATTGGGCGCCGGTCTGAGCGGGAGATCATCATGACGCCGATACTGCTGACCCTCTCGATCCTGGCGGCCGCCGCCGCGCCGCCTCCGCCGCTGCCCGCTCCTCTTCCCGCGCCCGCGCCGCCCACTGCGGCGCCCCCCGCTGCGCAGAGCCCGGCTGTCGTCGAAATGATCGCCAAGGTCGATGCGATGATGGCGGACTTCAAGGGCAAGCCCCTGCTCAAGCTGGTCCAGCGCCTGGGGCCGGTCGAATCCAGCCGGGCGGCGGCTGACGGCCAGGTCGTCTATTGGCGCGCCCGCACCGACGGCGGCACCAAGTGCGGCATGAACGCGGCCACCGGCGCCTTCAGCTGCAGCCCGGTCTGGGGCAAGGAATGCCAGCTGGCCGTGGCGGTCGATGTGCCGGGCAATGTCACCGCCTGGAAGCTGACCGGCGAGGTCGCGGCCTGCGCGCTGTTCCTGAACCCCGCGCCGCCACCGCCTGCCTGATGAACACATCCGACACGCCTGCAGCCCGGTTGGCGGCCGCCCGCCGGGTGGTGGTCAAGGTCGGCTCGTCCCTGCTGATCGACGCCGAGACCGGAACCGCCGACCGCGCCTGGCTGGCCAGCTTCGCCGCCGACGCCGCCATGCTGCGCGAGCGGGGGCAGCAGCTGCTGGTGGTCTCCTCAGGGGCCGTGGCCCTTGGCAGGCGACGGCTGAAGCTGGCGCGCAAATCCCTCACTCTGGCCGAGAAACAGGCCGCCGCCGCCGCCGGCCAGTCCCTGCTGATGCGGGCCTGGGAAGAGGCCTTCGAGCCGCACGGCGTTCCCGCCGCCCAGGTGCTGCTGACCCGCGACGACACGGAGGTGCGCCGCCGCTGGCTGAACGCCCGGGCGACCACCGAGACCCTGCTGGCGCTAGGCGCCCTACCCGTCGTCAATGAGAACGACACCGTGGTCACCGAGGAAATCCGCTACGGCGACAACGACCGCCTGGCCGCCCGGGTGGCCCAGATGATCGGCGCCGACCTGCTGATCCTGCTCTCTGACATCGACGGCCTCTACACCGCCGACCCGCGCCGCGACCCGAACGCCCGTCATCTGGACTATGTCCCGGTGCTGACCGCCGAGATCGAGGCCATGGCCGGCGGGGCCAATGCCGGGGCCGGGGTGGGGACCGGCGGCATGGCCACCAAGCTGGCTGCCGCCCGCATCGCCCAGGGCGCCGGCTGCGCCACGGTCATCACGCTGGGCAGCCGCCCCTCGCCGCTGGCGGCCATCGCGGCGGGCGAGGCGGCCACCCTGGTCGGGGCCGCCACCAGCGCTGCCGCCGCCTACAAGAGCTGGATCGCCGGCTCGCTGGCGCCGGCCGGCAAGCTCCTGGTCGACGCCGGCGCCGCCACCGCGCTGGGCCAGGGTAAGAGCCTGCTCTCAGCCGGAGTGAAGTCCATCGAGGGCCGTTTCGACAAGGGTGATGCAGTGCTGATCGTGGGCCCTGACGGGCGCGAGGTCGGCCGGGGCCTGACCCGCTACGACGCCGAAGACGCCGCCCGCATCGCCGGGCTTCGTTCGGACGCCATCGAGCCTGCCCTGGGCTACACCGCCGGCCCCATGGTGCATGCGGACGATCTCGCCCTGTCCAGTCGCCCAGAAACCGGTTAAGGCTCAAACTGAGCATAACGGGAGGCGGACTTGGACGGCTCTGTCCCAAGTTCAGAAGCGGCGCTGAAAGCCGACATGGCGGCGATGGGACTGGCGGCGCGCGACGGCGCCAAGGCCCTGCGTCTCGCCACGCCTGAACAGCGCTCGGCCGCCATCCTGGCGATGGCTAAGGCCATCCGCGACGACGCCGACATCATTCTGACCGCCAACGCCCGCGACCTGGCCAAGGCCCGCGCCGCCGGCATGACCCCGGCCATGACCGACCGCCTGGCCCTGGACGAGGAACGTCTGGAGGCAGTGGCCCAGGGCGTCGCCAATGTCGCCGCCATTCCCGATCCGGTCGGCAGCGAGATCGCCCGCTGGACCCGCCCCAATGGCCTGGACATCGCCCGCGTCCGCACGCCGATCGGCGTCATCGCCATGATCTATGAGAGCCGGCCCAACGTCACAGCCGACGCCGCCGCCCTCTGCGTGCGCTCCGGCAACGCCGTCATCCTGCGCGGCGGCTCCGAATGCCTGGCCAGCAACCTGGCCATCCACGCCGCCGTGGTGAAGGGCCTGAAGGCCGCGGGCCTGCCCGCCTCAGCCGTGCAAGCCGTACGCACCGCCGACCGGGCCGCCGTGGGCGAGATCCTGGCCGGGCTGGACGGTCATATCGACCTGATCATCCCGCGCGGCGGCAAGAGCCTGGTCGCCCGGGTGCAGGCCGAGGCCCGCGCCCCGGTGCTGGGCCATCTGGAAGGCCTCAACCACGTTTTCGTCCACAGGGACGCCGACATCGCCAAGGCCCGCGACATCGTCGTCAACGCCAAGATGCGCCGCGTCTCGGTCTGCGGGGCCGCCGAGACCCTGCTGATCGACAAGGCGGCCGCCGAGCGCCTGCTGCCCCCCATCGCCGACGCCCTGATCCAGGCCCGCTGCGAGATGCGCGGCGACGTCGCCGCCCGGGCCATCGAGCCCAGTATGGCCAAGGCCACGACCGCCGACTGGACCACCGAGTACCTGGCCCCGATCATCGCCGTCGCCATCGTCGACGGTGTCGAGGGCGCCGCCGCCCATATCGCCGCCTACGGCTCGGGCCACACCGACGCCATCGTCACCGAGGACCCCGCCGCCGCCGAACGCTTCGTCGCCCTGGTCGACAGCGCCATCGTCCTGATCAACGCCTCCACCCAGTTCGCCGACGGCGGCGAGTTCGGCTTCGGCGCCGAAATCGGCATCGCCACCGACCGCCTGCATGCGCGCGGGCCTGTCGGGGCCGAGCAACTCACCACGTTCAAGTACGTGGTGCGGGGCACGGGGCAGGTAAGGCCATAGGTTGGGGGACATAAGCCGATGATCCTGGTTCTGATCCTCGCGGCGGCGCTTGCTCAAGCGCCGGACGCGAAGAAGGCCATCGACAGCATGCTTCAAGCCAGCCGAGGCCAATCAGTCGATGCGCTGGTTCAGGCCCAACTTCCGCCCGTTGACGCCATGCTGACCTTTTCCAGCACAAATGGCCGAGCCATTTGGCTTTCACAGACCGGACGGACGATCAGTCTGGGCGGCTGTCCGCCGTCCAGGCAGTGCTCAGGCGGCGGGAAATTCCAAACCTCCGCCTGCCAACTCGAGGTCGAACTGGATGGCAAACAACTGGTCCTAAGCCACCGCTGGATCGGTCCGCCAACCCCCTGTCGCGAACTCGCGACCTATCTATTGGCTCAGCACGCCAGCTTTATGAATCTCATCGAGAAGCGCCAGTCCTTGCTCAAGGATGCTTATCGCGGACAGGCCTACGCGAGAATTGTCGCCCCCGGGCAGCCCAAAGAAGCCAAGACGGCGGACGGCGTGAACCTGACCTGGTCCTGGGAGGGCCGGCGCTACGGTTCCTGCACAATGGTGGTGTCGGCCGGGCCCGACGGGCTTGTTCGAGACGTCAGCCTCTCCGGTACGACGACGGACTGCGTGATCAGGCCTGTACTGGTGACCCCCGCCGGATCGAGCGGTTCTGGTCAGCCTTGAGCCGCGCCGCCACCTTCGCCGGCCTGGCCAAGCGCGCGCCCGCCTATCGGGAGGGCAGCCTGCGCCTGGGGTTCGACCTGCAGCCGGGCATGACGGTCGGCCTCTATGGCGGCTCGTTCAATCCGGCCCATGAGGGTCACGCCCATGTCGCCGAGACGGCGATGACCCAGTTGGGGCTGGACCGGGTGATCTGGCTGGTCTCGCCACAGAACCCGCTGAAGTCCAACCACGAGACCGCCCCCCTGGCCGAGCGGCTGGCCGGGGCCAGGCGCCTGGCCAACCGGCCGGGGATGATCGTCTCCGACGCCGAGACCCGTATCGGGGCGCAGTACACGCTCGACACCGTCCGCATCCTGATGGCGCGGTTTCCCAGGGTGCATTTCGTCTGGATCATGGGGGCCGACAGCCTGGCCAGCTTCCACCGCTGGAAGGGCTGGACCCAGATCATGCGCGCCCTGCCGGTGGCCGTGGTCTCGCGGCCCTGGGCGGCGCTGAAGGCCCGCGGCTCACCCACCGCCCGGCGGTTCGCAGCGGCCCGGCACGCGGCGCGCGAGGGTCCGATCCTGGCCCGGATGACGGCGCCGGCCTGGGTCTATCTGCGAGGACCGTTCAACTTCGCATCCTCAACTGCCTTGCGCGAAAGGCTCCGCCAAGGGGACCGCTGACGTTTCGCCCAGACTGTGCTATGGGGTCTTGTCTGCGAGACGTATTTAGGAGCACTCCGCTGAACCGCGACACCGCGCCCCTGGCGCACGAAGAGTCGGCCCCGGCCGAAACTTCTCCCACCGGCCCGCTTGATCAGGCTGGTGTTGAATCCCTGATCATGACCCGGCTTGACGACGACAAGGCCCAGGACATCGTCCTCATCGATCTGAAGGGCAAGAGCCCGGTGGCCGACAGCATGATCATTGCGTCGGGCCGCTCGCACCGTCACGTCGGCGCCCTGGCCGACCATATCCTGCGCGCCCTCAAGGACGCCGGCTGCGGCCGCGCGCGGGTCGAAGGCCTGCCGCATTGCGACTGGGTGCTGATCGACACCGGCGACCTGATCATCCACCTGTTCCGGCCCGAAGTGCGCACCTTCTACAACATCGAGAAGATCTGGGCCGTCGACAGCCCGCACCGCATCAGCTCGAACTGATCACTATCTTCAGGCGGTGAAGATCACCCTGCTCACGGTCGGCAAGCTCGGGCGCTCACCCGAGGCCGACTTGGCGCGCGACTACGCCCAGCGGGCCACGGCGACCGGCCGCGCCCTGGGGCTCGGACCGGTCGAGATCATCGAGGTCGAGGCCCGCAAGAGCGGCAAGCCGGCCGAGGCCGAGGTGCTTACCCCCCACCTCCAGGACGCCTACGTCATCGCCTGCGACGAAGGCGGAACCGCCCGCCGTTCGCGCGACTTCGCCACCCATATCGCCAGACTGCGCGATGACGGTATCCGCAAGCTGGTGATCGTCATTGGCGGGGCCGATGGACTGGACTCCACGATCCTGTCGGCAGCCCGCGAGAAGATGGCGTTCGGCGTGCAGACCTGGCCGCACGCCCTGGTGCGGGTCATGCTGGCCGAGCAGGCGTACCGCGCCTGCACGATCCTGGCTGGGACGCCGTATCACCGCGACTGATCCCCTGACGCGCGACCTCCCAGACCCTTTCAGGGTCTGGATTCAAACATTTAGCGCGTGTCCGGGCGGCGAAACCGCTTACACTTTCGCCTGACACGCTCCCTCTGCTAGGACGTGTGTAGACATGCGCCTCCGCTCCCTCGCCCTGCTGACCCTCATCGCCACCGCCGCGACGGCCGGCGTGCTGTGGGCGGCGGAGGAGCCGGCCGACGCGCCCTCGCCCCGGATGATGGCCCTCTATGCCGGCTCGCCCGACGACGCCGTCGGCCAGAGCGAGGCGCGGCGCGAAATCGCGGCCCTGCGCGAAGACCTGAGACGTCTGGCCAGCCAACAGGCGGTCAGCGCACATGACCTTGCGGCGGCCCGGGACCGGCTGGCGGTGCTGCATGTGCGGGAAACCTCGCTGCTGGACCAGTTGGGCCAGGATCGGGGACGGCTGTCGCGGCTGCTGGGCGCCCTGCAGCTGTTCCGCCGCGACCCGCCGCCGGCCCTGCTGGTCAGCCCCAGCGACGCCCGCGACGCGGTGCGGGCCGCCATCCTGATCCGGGCCATGACGCCCCAGCTGCAGCGCCGGGCCGATCTGCTGGCCGCCGAGAGCCGCGAGATCGCCGGGCTCCGCCGCCAGGCCGCCGCCGCCAACGCCGAGCTGTTCAGCGCCGAAAGCCTGGTCGCCGACCGCCGCAGCGACATCGACCGGCTGATGGCCCAACAGTCCGACATCGAGGGCCGCTATGCCGGCCAGGCCCAGACGGCGGGTCGCGCCCTGGGCAGCCCAGGCGGTCTGATCGACAGCTTCCCCCGCGCCGCCAACGTCAGCGGCCAGGGCCCAGGCCGACTGGCCCCGCCGACCGAGGGGCCGATCATCCAGCGCTTCGGCGCCAGCCTGCCGGCCGGCGGGACGGCGACGGGCCTATCGATCCGCGCGGGCCCGAATGCAAATGGGGGCGCCCAGGTGGCCAGCCCGGCTCAAGGGGTGGTTGAATTCGCTGGGCCGGTGACCGGCTGGGGGGTCATCTTGATCCTGAGGATCGGTGGGGACTACCATCTGGTGCTCGGCGGGCTGAGCGAAGCCACCGTGGCGCCCGGACAATCGGTCGCGGCGGGCGCGCCGGTGGGGCGCATGGGGAAGTCGGGCGGCGAACTGTATATGGAGCTTCGGCTGAACGGTGCGCCGGTGGACCCGGCGCCCTGGCTGGGTGCAAAGACGAACCGGGTCGCATCGGGTCGGTAAGAATTGCAGCGCTACCCTGGCGGGGGTCGCAACCGGTTACAAACGCGGCCATGCTGGCGCCGCATTGGGAGTCTTGAGTTCAGGCCATGATCAAGAAGAATTTGCTCGTTGGCGCCTGCGCCTTTGTCCTCGGCGCCGGCACCATGGCCTATATCGGCCAGACGGCTCAGGCCGACCAGCCGCGGGCCAAGACCTATCGGATGCTGCAGCTGTTCGGCGATGTGCTCGACATCGTCGATCACCAGTATGTCACCGAGGTCGACGACACCAAGCTGATCCAGTCGGCGCTGGACGGCATGCTGACCTCGCTGGACCCGCACAGCGGCTATCTGGCCCCTGACGCCTTCGAGGACCTGCAGGACACCACCCGCGGCGAGTACGGCGGGCTGGGCATCGAGATCACCAGCGAGGACGGGGTGGTCAAGATCATCTCGCCGATGGACGGCACCCCCGCCGCCAAGGCCGGGCTGCAGCCGGGCGACTACATCACCGCCGTCAACGGCCAGAGCGTGCTGGGCCTGCCGGTCAACGAGGCGGTCAAGCAGATGCGCGGCCTGTCCGGCGAAAAGGTCACCCTGACCATCGCCCGCGATAAGACCGATCCCTTCGACGTCACCATGATCCGCGAGGTGATCAAGCCCAAGTCGGTCACCTACCGCATGGAAGGCGATTACGGCTATGTCCGCCTCTCGGGCTTCAACGAGAGGGCCACCGACGAAGTCGAGGCGGCGATCAAGGACCTGCAGGCCAAGAACCCCAAGATGAAGGGCCTGGTCTTCGACCTGCGCAACAATCCGGGCGGCCTGCTCGACCAGGCGGTCGGCGTGGCCGGCATCTTCCTGGACGGCGGCGAGGTGGTCAGCCAGCGCGGCCGTGATCCGCGCGATATCGAGCGCCACAACGCCGATTCGGGCGACATGCTGAACGGCCTGCCGGTGGTGGTGCTGGTGAACACCGGGTCCGCCTCGGCGGCCGAGATCGTCGCCGGCGCCCTGAAGGACCGCAAGCGGGCCGCCATCGTCGGCCTGACCACCTTCGGCAAGGGCTCGGTGCAGTCGGTCATTCCGATGCGCGGCGGGACCGATGGCGCGGTCAAGCTGACCATCGCGCGCTACTACACCCCGTCCGGCCGCTCGATCCAGAAGATCGGCATCGAGCCGGATCTGGAAGTGGCCCAGAGCCAGGAGCAGGCCGAGCTGATCGCCACCCAGAGCTTCCAGTTCTCGGAAGCCAGCTTCCGCACCTCGCTGGACAGCCAGGACGGCGCCGAGCGCAAGGGCATGCACCAGCCCGCCGAAGCGCCGCCGGCCGGCTTCGACTACAAGAAGGGCGACTTCCAGCTCACCCGCGCGCTCGACGTGCTGAAATACGGCTCGGTCGCCGCCACGCCCAAACTGCCCAAGGTGCTGCCCAAGATCGCCTCGGTCATCGATCCGTCGAAGAAGGTCACGGCTCCCGCGCCGAAGTAGGTTGGGGGAAGTAGGGTCGGGATAGCGCTTCATTAACCATGTCGGGCCACCTTGCGGGTGGTCCGAACATGTTTTCCAAACGCCAGATTCCCTCGTATCCCCAGGCCCGCGCGGCCGCCCCCGACCGCATGGCCGGGGCGCGCGCCTTTGCGTCCCAGGTGGCGGCCAATCCGTTCCTGAGCGCCAGCGGGGCGGCGCTGCTGTTCCTGACCAGCCTGATCCTGCTGATTACCCTGACCGGCGATCCCAAGGCCGGGGTGCCCATGGTCAGGCTGTCGCTGGCCCCGGCCGCCGCCAAGGGCGGGGCCCTGCCCGGCTGGCGCCAGGGCCTGACGCCCGAACCGACCGGCGAGGCGCCCGTCGTCACCGACGTCATCGACCTCTCTACCGGCGCGCCCCCTAGCGGTTTGGCCAGCGACCTGGCCCCGGTCAGCGGCCAGGCGATCATCACCCTGCCCGGCGGCGGGACCGCTTCCAGCGACCCGTCCCAGACCGTCTCGGTCAATTCGCCCTTGGCCCCCGCCCCGATCGCCGGCCTCAGCCAGCCCGGGCCCGGCGGCGGCCTGCTGCCGATCACCGCCGCCAGCGGCCTGACTCCGGCCCAGGCCTATGCCCGCCCCTTCACGCCGGACGGCCGCCCCCGGGTGGCGCTGGTGGTCACTGGGCTGGGCATCAACGCCGCCAACACCCGGCGGGCCATCGAGGAACTGCCGGCCGAGATCACCCTGTCCTTCTACCCCTATGCCGAGGGGCTGCAGGCCTGGATCGACATGGCCCGGGCCAACGGCCACGAGGTCCTGCTCGACGTGCCGATGGAGCCGACCGATCCCAACAGCGATCCGGGCCCCTACACCCTGCTGTCGATGGGCTCGCCCGGCGAGATCACCAAGCAGCTGAACTGGGTGCTGTCGCGCGCCACCGGCTATTTCGGCGTGACCAACTATCAGGGCGGCCGCTTCATGGCCCAGGCCTCGGCCATGGGGACCTTCACCACCCAGCTGCGCCAGCGGGGCCTGGCCTTCATCGACGACGGCGCGGCGGCCCGGCGCTGGCCCGGTCCGGCGCGCGCCTCGGCCGACCGCATCGTCGACGAGGACATGTCGGCCTCCGGCGCCAACGCCCAGCTCGCCGCCCTGGAGGACAGCGCCCGGTCGGGCGGCCAGGCCATGGGCTTTGGACTCTGCTATCCCATGACCATCGACACCGCCAAGGCCTGGGCTCGCTCGGTGAGCCAGCGCGGCTTCCAGCTGGCGCCGGCCTCGGCGATGATGAAGCGCGGTTGATCGCCGTCGCGCGGCGTGGTGTGTGACGCCATGGAATCGGCCCCGAACGTTTCTGATGACTTCCCCGACCACAGGCCCAACGTCGGAGTCGTGCTGTTCAACAGCGCCGGCCTGGTCTGGCAGGGCCACCGCGAGGGCGACGCCAATCCCGACCTCTGGCAGTTCCCGCAGGGCGGGGTGGACGATGGCGAAGACCTGGAGACGGCCGCCCGTCGGGAACTGGCCGAGGAGACCGGGGTTGTATCCATCAGTCTGCTGGGCCGCACCCAGGGCTGGCTGGCCTACGACTTCCCACCCGACTATCGACCTCACCGCAAACAGTCCTGGCGCGGCCAGAAACAGGCCTGGTTCGCCTTCCGGTTCGAGGGCGACGAAAGCGAGATCAGACTGGACCAGCATCACAGTATCGAGTTCGACGCCTGGCGCTGGGCCCCCCTGGCCGGCGCCCCGGACTTGGTGATCCCCTTCAAGCGAGAGGTCTATCTCCAGGTGGCGGCGGCTTTTGCCCCATTCGCGACAGGGATCTCCGCATGAGGCCGGTGATCATGGTGCATGGGGCGTTCTGCGGCGGCTGGACGTTCGATGAATTCCGCCAGCCTTTCGAAGGCGCCGGCCTGGAGGTGCTGACCCCAGACCTGCCCGGCCACGGAGCCGGCCAGTCTCGCTCGATGGTCGCCGGCCAGTCGATGAGCGACTACGCCAAGGCCGTCGCTGATCTTTGCCGCGCCTGCCCCGTTCCTCCGATCCTGATCGGCCATTCGATGGGCGGCCTGGTCGCCCAGATGGCGGCGGCGAAAGCCGAGGTCGGCGGCCTGGTCCTGCTGGCCCCCTCGCCCGGCTGGGGGATCAGCGGCTCAACCATGGAGGAGGCGGTCTCGGCCATGAGCCTCTATTCCCTGGGCCCCTTCTGGCTGCAGGCCATCGAGCCCGACCACGGCCTGGCGTCGGCCTACAGCCTGGACCGCTTCGAGCCCGGCACGCGACGGGCGGTCACCGAGCGCATGGTCCCCGAAAGCGGACGGGCCCTGTGGGAAGTGCTGAACTGGTGGCTGGACCCGTTCATGACCACCCTGGTCACGACGTCCAAGGTCCCGGCCCTGGTGCTCTCCGGCGAGAACGACGTCATCCACCCGCCCGGCACCGTGCGCCAGGCTGCCCAGAAGCTGGGCGCGCAGTTCCGCACCCTGCCCGGCATGAGCCACTGGCTGCCGGGCGAACCCGGCTGGCAGGACGTCGCCGCCGCCAGCCTGCGCTGGATGGCGGAGACGGTGGACATGGAGCCGGCCGCCTAAGGCGCAACCGGCGCTGGCCCTCCGCCGACCTGGTCGGTGTGCAACAGCCGGGCAAACACCCGGCCGAGAAGCAGGAAGACCACGAAGGCCCCGGCGGCGATGGCGGCGTGCATCATCCAGAAGCTCGTGGCGGACATCCTTTCGAGATAGCGGGTCAGGATACCCGCCGCCTGGTTCGCGGCGAAGATGTGGAAATAGTAGATGCCGATGATCGAGCCCTGCATCGCCGGCGGCGCGGAGCGGGAGTAGAGGGCCAATGACACCGGCAGCATGTTGGCGAAGGCGATGCTGTTCAGGACGTGGAAGCCCACACACCACAGGATGTTGACCTTCTCGTGCGGTCCGATGGCTGCCGCCTGGGCCGCGCCGGCGGCGAGGCAGAGGACGCCCAGGATCGAGATGCCCGTCCCGATGGTCAGCTTGCCCAGTTCGTCGGGCTCTTTGAACCTGCGCTTCCAGACCCGCCAGAACACCACCATCAGGAAGAGAAAGGACACCGAAGTGATGCTATCCAAAGTAATCAGCCAAGTGCTGGGCACGGTTTGCGGTCCATACCCGACCGCAGGATAAACGTGGATCAGCGGAATAGCCGCGGAATGAATCCACTCCAGTTTCGGCCCGGTGAAGCTGAGGTTCACGGCGCCGTCCGCCCACAGGATATAGGCGTTGAAGATCGCCTGATTGCAGAGGATCGAGGCGGTAAGCACGGGCAACAGCAGCACCAGCACTAGGATCGTCCGCTTTTGCCGGCTGCTCAGGGGCGGACGGGGCGGGGCGTCGACCACAACGCGCTTGCGCGGCGGATCCATCGGATAGTGACGCCGGCCATAAAGATAGATGACTAGGCTGAGCAGCATGCCGACGCCGGCAGCCTCGAAACCGTAGTGCCAGGCCACCTTCTGGGCCAGCGTGCCGACGATCAGCGGCGCGGCTATCACGCCAGCATTGATGGCCAGATAGAAGACCTGGAAGGCGTCGGCGGTCCGCAGGTCGCCCTCCTTGTAGAGCCCGCCCACCTGCCCGGCGATATTGCCCTTGAAGCAGCCGGTGCCCAGCATCAGGCACAGCAGGGCCAGCAGGAATGTCTGGTCGAAGGCCATCAGGAAGTGGCCGGTCGCCATCAAGAGGGCGCCCAGGATCACCGTCCTGGTCTTGCCCAGGACGTTGTCCGCCAGCAGTCCGCCAAAGAAGGGGGTGAAATAGACCAGGCTACCATAGAGGCCAGCGATCGCGCCGGCCGTCGCCAGAGTCGAGTTGCCGGTATGGTAGAGCCACTGGATGAAGACCTGGAAGACGCCATAGCCGCCGATCCGCTCGACATGCGGACTCAGCAGCAGATGCTGGGTCATGTAGAGGGCCAGCAGGGTCGCCATGCCGTAGTAGGAGAACCGCTCCCAGGCTTCGGAGAAGGCCAGGTAGCCCAGTCCCTTGGGGTGGCCCAGGAAGGCGCGATCGCTCTTGTCGGCGACGACATCAGTCATGCGTTTTTCGACTCCCCTGCGGCGGACCCCTCCGCCGTCCAATCATTCGTGGCCGGAGCGCGCGAGCGCCGCAGCCCGGCGACATTAGAAGAAAGTAGCGCGGAGGGAAGGGGTAAGCGGGGCAGGAATTGGCCAGCTTCCGGCGGATCGCGGGACAGGTTTGCGGCGACTGGCGCCAAGGCCGAAGCTGGCGCCTGGAACTATTTGGCCCAATCACCCTTTCGGGCGATAGGCGGGCCGCCATGAGAGGCTATACCGGGCCATCAGCCAAGGAGGACGCCGCATGGCCCAGCTCGAGCTCGGCAAGCCCGTAACCTACGTCTACACCACCGACCCTGAGCGCAGCCTGGCCTTCTACCGTGACACGCTGGGCCTGGCCGAGGTTCCTGACAGCGCCGATCCCTACGGCTGCTTCCTGGAGCTGCCCGGCGGCCTGCTGCGGCTGACCAAGATGGGCGACCACCAGCCCTCGCCACACCCGGTGCTGGGCTTCGAGGTCGCCGACATCGCCGGGGTCATCGCGGCGCTGCGCGGTAAGGGCGTGACGATGGACATGTTCGAAGGCTTCGGCCAGGACGCCGACGGGGTCGCCACCATGCCCGACGGCATGAAGCTGGCCTTCTTCAAGGATGCCGACGGCAACGGTCTGACCCTGTCGCAACCGGCCTAGCCGCCGGACTCCGCCAGACTCTCCGCGGTGAGCAGCCATTGGCCCGACCGATCATGCTCATGGCAGATCACCAGGCTGCCCGGCGGAAATTGCCAGGTCTCGTCGTCCGGATCATAGCCAGCCGTGGCCAGCACCTCATAGCGATCCCCACCCAGCGGCCGGCCCTGGGTGGACCGCCAGACGTCCGTCCCCTCGTCGAGCAGGCGGATGTAGATGGTTCGGGAGTCGCTCACCACCGCTTCCACAGCAGCCGCGCCAGCCCGAGCAGCGAGATCAGCGACCAGGCCGCCTCGACCAGCACGGCTGAGAGGTTGAAGGCCTGGGTCAGGCTGAGCAGGATCAGGCTGGAGCCGGCGAAGTTAGCGGTCAGGGCCGGGGCCTTCTGGGGGTCCAGGCGGCCGCTGGAGGTCAGGGCATAGGCGGCCAGGATGGTCAGGACGCCCACCAGTCCCGCGACGTCGTGCCAGGCCATTCTGCAAACCCTCCAAAAGAAAACGCCCTCCCCGTGAAGGGAGGGCGCCTGTTTCTAGCAGGTCCGGCGCACTAGCCTAAGTGGCGGGAGCCAGGGCCTTGAAGCTGTAGAGCAGCTCGGTGTGGTCGGTCTTGGCCGTCATCGGCTTGCCGCCCGGCTTGCGGACGGTGAGCAGGACCAGGGCTTCCTGCGAGGCGGCGGTGTCCAGGGTCCAGGAGCGGGTCGTGCGCTCCAGGCCGGTGTCGTACTTGTCGTTGCGGTACAGCGTCCAGTCACGGGCCATCGCCCAGTTATGCAGGTCGATGATCACCTCGGTGATGCCGTCGATCGGATGGTCGATATCGACATTGCAGACGCCGGGGTTCGAGCCGACCGGGTGGACGGTGATGGTGTAGCCGCCCTTCAGGTATTGCTGGACCCAGAGGTCGCGCTTCAGCTTGAAGCCCATCGGCTTGACCAGGCCGGCCAGGTCGGCGCCCTTGGCCAGCGGCAGGCAGACGTTCTGCAGCACGTTGAGCACGGCCAGCGACGTGACGTCGGTGGGGGTGCGCGGCGGCGGGGGCGGCGGGGTCTCAGGCGCGGCGGGCGGCGCATCAGCGGCCGGCGCGGCGGCGGCCGCGTCAGGCGCGGGGGCCGGAGCCGCCGGCTCTGCCGGCATGGGCATCGGCATGGTCGCCGGGGCGTCCTGAGCAATAGCGGAGGTGCCGATGGCGGCTCCAAGGGCGATCAGGCTGATCAGCGCAACGCGCATGGTCTGGCGGTCCTTCATATCCAAGTCGGGCGTCATGAAAGACTGCCCAGCGTTCCCTCGCAACCCGTCTTAGAGCGGATTTACGGCTCAGTTGCGGCGAAGCCGCAACAGTAGACTGTGACCGGAGGCCGCAGCCTAGGCGGCAACCACCGTCGCCTGCTCGGCCAGGATGGTCAGGCCCAGCGGCGTGACGTCGGCGAAACCGCCCTGGACGTTGTAGACCGTCTTGGCGCCGTCGTTCGTGACCACGACCTGGCCGGGGCGCAGGGCGGTCATGAACGGGGCGTGGCCGGCCAGGACGCCGAAGTCGCCTTCGGCGCCCGAGGCGTCGACCTGATCGACGAGGCCTGAAAAGACCTCGCGCTCAGGCGCGACCAGGGCGAAGTGAAGCTTTTCTGCCACCTAGGCCTCCAGAGCCAGTTTTTCGCCCTTGGCCAGGGCTTCGTCGAAGTTGCCGACCATGTAGAAGGCGGCTTCCGGCAGGTGGTCGCCTTCGCCGTCGCAGACCTTCTTGAAGGAGGCGACGGTTTCTTCCAGCGGCACGAACTTGCCTTCCTGGCCGGTGAACTGCGAGGCCACGAAGAAGGGCTGCGACAGGAAGCGGCTGATCTTGCGGGCGCGGGCGACGGTCAGCTTGTCCTCTTCCGACAGCTCATCCATGCCGAGAATGGCGATGATGTCCTTCAGGGAGCGATAGGCCTGCAGGATTTCCTGCACCCGGCGGGCGGTCTCATAGTGCTCCTGGCCGATGACCAGCGGGTCGAGAATGCGCGAGGTGGAGTCCAGCGGGTCGACGGCCGGGAAGATGCCCTGGGCGGCGATGTCGCGGTTGAGCACAGTCGTCGCGTCCAGGTGGGCGAACGAGGTGGCCGGCGCGGGGTCGGTCAGGTCGTCGGCGGGCACGTAGATGGCCTGGACCGAGGTGATCGAGCCCTTGTTGGTCGAGGTGATGCGCTCCTGCAGGTTGCCCATCTCGGTGGCCAGGGTGGGCTGATAGCCCACGGCCGAGGGGATGCGGCCCAGCAGAGCCGACACTTCCGAGCCGGCCTGGGTGAAGCGGAAGATGTTGTCGATGAAGAGCAGCACGTCCTTGCCCTCTTCGTCGCGGAAATACTCGGCCTGGGCCAGACCGGTCAGGGCGACGCGGGCCCGGGCGCCCGGGGGCTCGTTCATCTGGCCGTAGACCAGGGTGCAGCGGCTGCCTTCGGTCGAGCCGGTCTTGGGATCGACGTTGACGTTGGACTCGATCATCTCGTGATAGAGGTCGTTGCCTTCGCGGGTGCGTTCACCAACGCCGGCCAGCACCGAGTAGCCGCCGTAGGCCTTGGCGATGTTGTTGATCAGCTCCTGCATGGTCACGGTCTTGCCCACGCCGGCGCCGCCGAACAGGCCGACCTTGCCGCCCTTGGTGTAGGGGCAGAGCAGGTCGATGACCTTGATCCCGGTGACCAGCACCTCGGCCGAGGTCGATTGGTCGGCGAAGCTGGGCGCCTCGGCGTGGATCGGGCGGTAGAAGGGGGTGACGATCGGGCCGGCTTCGTCGATCGGCTCGCCGATGACGTTCATGATCCGGCCCAGGGTGGCGGGGCCGACCGGCACGGTGATGACGTTGCCGGTGTCGCTCACCGGCTGGCCGCGAACCAGGCCTTCGGTGGTGTCCATGGCGATGGTGCGAACGATGTTCTCACCCAGGTGCTGGGCGACTTCCAGCACCAGGCGGAAGGATTCGCCGGTCCGCTGGTCGGTGTTGGTGGTTTCCAGGGCCGAGAGAATGGCCGGCAGGTGGCCGTCGAACTCGACGTCGACGACGGCGCCGATGACCTGGCTGATGCGGCCCGTGCCGGCGATGACCTTCGGCGCGGCGGCCGGAGTCTTCGGAGCAGCAGCGGCGGCTTTCGGCGCGGCGGCGGCCTTCTTGGCGGCGGGAGCCTTAGCAGCAACGGCCTTAGGGGCAGCAGCGGCGGCCTTGGGAGCGGCGGCGGCCTTCGGGGCGGCGGGCTTCTTGGGGGCGGTAGCCATGGGTGTCTTCACTCTTCTCGTATCGTCAGAGGGCTTCGGCGCCGGAGATGATCTCGATCAGCTCCTTGGTGATCTGCGCCTGGCGGGTGCGGTTGTACTGGATGGTGTAGCCATTGATCATGTCGCCGGCGTTGCGCGTGGCGTTGTCCATGGCCGTCATCTGGGCGGCGAAGAAGCCGGCCTGATTTTCCAGCATGGCCGAGAGCAGCTGCACGGTGATGTTGCGCGGCAGCAGTTCTTCGAGGATGCCCTCGGCGTCGGGTTCGTATTCGTAGGCCGCGCCCTTGAGGTCGATGACCGGCGCGCCGGCGTCGACTTGGGCGGGGATCAGCTGCTTGCCCGTCGGGATCTGGGTCACGACCGACTGGAAGCGGCTGTAGAACAGGGTGGCGACATCGGCCTGGCCGGACTCGAACAGGGCCGAGACCTCTTCGCCGATCGCCCGGGCGACCGCCATGGACGGGGCGGGCCCGACCAGGTGGCTGGCGATGATCTTGTCACCGAACAGCCGGCGCAGCGGCGGCACGGCCTTGCGGCCGATGGTGATGATCTTGACGTCCTTGCCCTCGGCCACGAGCTTGGCGATGAAATCGCGCGCCACGCGGGTGATCGAGGAGTTGAAGCCCCCGGCCAGACCGCGATCCGAGGTGGCCACGATCACCAGCTGCTTCTGCGTCGAGCCGGTGCCGACCAGCAGCTTGGGCGCGCCGTCGCCGGACACCCCCGCCGCCAGGTTGGCGATCACGGCCGCCATGCGGGTGGCATAGGGGCGCGCGCTCTCGGCCGAGTCCTGCGAACGGCGCAGCTTGGCGGCGGCGACCATCTGCATGGCCTTGGTGATCTTCTGCGTCGCCTTAACGCTGGCGATGCGATTGCGCATCTCCTTGAGGCTAGCCATGTCGCGTGCTCCGGACCCTTACCTTCTGTGCTTAAGCGAAGGTCGCGGTGAGGTCGGCGAGAACGCCCTTGAGCTCGGTTTCGAGCTTGTCGGTCAGCGCCTTCTCGGTGCGGATCGCATCCAGCAGCGGCTGGTGCTTGGTGTGCAGGCGAGCCAGCAGCTCCTGCTCGAAGCGGCCGACCGAAGCGGTCGGGATGCCGTCGAGGTAGCCGCGGGTGCCGGCGTAGATCGAGCAGACCTGCTCTTCCACGGCCAGAGGCGAGTACTGCGGCTGCTTCAGCAGCTCGGTGAGGCGCTCACCGCGAGCCAGCAGCTTCTGGGTCGAGGCGTCCAGGTCCGAACCGAACTTGGCGAAGGCGGCCATTTCCCGGTACTGGGCCAGCTCGCCCTTGATCGGGCCGGCGACGGTCTTCATCGCCTTGATCTGAGCGGACGAGCCCACGCGCGACACCGAGATGCCGACGTTCACGGCCGGGCGGATGCCCTGGAAGAACAGGTCGGTTTCCAGGAAGATCTGGCCGTCGGTGATCGAGATCACGTTGGTCGGGATGTAGGCCGAGACGTCGTTGGCCTGGGTTTCGATGACCGGCAGGGCGGTCAGCGAGCCCGAGCCATTGTCTTCGTTCAGCTTGGCGGCGCGTTCCAGCAGGCGGGAGTGCAGATAGAAGACGTCGCCCGGATAGGCTTCGCGGCCCGGCGGACGGCGCAGCAGCAGCGACATCTGGCGATAGGCGACGGCCTGCTTGGAAAGGTCGTCATAGATGATCAGGGCGTGCATGCCGTTGTCACGGAACCACTCGCCCATCGCGCAGCCGGCGAACGGAGCCAGGAACTGCAGCGGGGCCGGCTCGGAAGCCGTGGCGGCGACGACGATGGTGTAGTCCAGGGCGCCGTTTTCTTCGAGCGTCTTGACGATCTGGGCGACGGTCGAGCGCTTCTGGCCGATGGCGACGTAGATGCAATAGAGCTTGGCGCTCTCGTCGGTGCCGGCGTTGACCGACTTCTGGTTCAGGATGGCGTCGATCGCGACGGCGGTCTTGCCGGTCTGACGGTCGCCAATGATCAGTTCGCGCTGGCCGCGGCCGATCGGGATCAGGGTGTCGATGGCCTTCAGGCCCGTCTGCACCGGCTCATGCACCGACTTGCGCGGGATGATGCCCGGCGCCTTGACGTCCACGCGGCGGCGTTCGGCGACGTTGGTCAGCGGACCCTTGCCGTCGATCGGCTCGCCCAGCGGGTTGACGACCCGGCCCAGCATGCCCCGGCCGACCGGCACGTCCACGATCTCGGCCAGACGACGGACTTCGTCGCCTTCCTTGATCTGGGCGTCGGAGCCGAAGATCACGACCCCGACGTTGTCGCGTTCGAGGTTCAGGGCCATGCCCTTCACCCCGGCGCCCGGGAACTCGACCATCTCGCCGGCCTGGACATTGTCCAGCCCGTAGACGCGGGCGATGCCGTCACCGACGGACAGGACCTGTCCGACGTCGGAGACATCGGCTTCCTCGCCGAAGCTGGCGATCTGGGACTTAAGGATGGCCGAAATTTCGGCGGCGCGGATATCCATCGTGGCTACGCTCTCTTGAGGGCGAATTTCAGGGAATCGAGTTTGGACTTCAGGGACGCGTCGAACAGACGCGACCCGACCCGCACCTTGATCCCGCCGAGAATGGCGGGGTCGACGCGGGTGGAGATTTCAGGGTCCTTGCCCAGGGCGGTGCGCAGGGCGGCGGCGACGCCGCTGGCCTGGGCGCTGCTGAGCGGGACGGCCGAGATGACTTCGGCGGAGACAACGCCGCGGTGCTTGGCGGACAGGGCGATGAAGGCCCCGATGATGCTGACCAGTTCACGGGCGCGGCCGTGGGCCGAGACCAGGCCCAGGAACTTGACGGTGGTGGAATTGAACCCGGCCTTCAGGGCGACGGCCTTGAGGCCCTTGCCCTTGTCGTCGGCGGTGAAGGCCGGCGAGGCCAGCAGACGGCGCAGGTCGGCGCTGTCGGCAATCATGCTCTTGAGCGACTTGAGATCGCCCTCGACGGCGGCCACGGCCTTGCCGTCCATCGCCAGATCGAACAGGGCCTTCGCGTAGCGCTGGCCTGCTTCGGTCGCCTTGTTGTCGTCCGCCACTTAAGAATCCGTCCGGTGCGTCGTGGGCGCCGCAGGCAGAGGAACTCCACCGCGACTTTAAAGGCTTGAATGCGCTCGAGAAAAGCACGTGGGCGTCAAGATGCGTCTGCACCCCTCACCCGAAGCCGCGCGCCTGATAGCATGCGTTCTTGTGCACCGCAACGCCGGGGGGGCCCGGATCGGCCGGTCGGGTCGTCTTTACCAGGGGCGCGTAAGGGTCGGCTTGGTCGGCTGGGTCGGCAGGACGGGCAGGGCCGAGACGCACTTCTGCAGATCCAGCCCGTAGGTCAGGCTGGGACGGGCGTCGCCGTCCAGCGAATCGAAGGTCACCATCGCCTCGCCCGGCTGCTTCTTGGGCAGGAATTCCAGGGTGGCGGAGACGTTGAGCACCGCCGACTGGCCACAGCCCATGCGCCACATCAGCATGCCGCCCAGGTTCTCGGTGAAGGCAAAATCGCCGTCCTGGCCGCCGGGCAGCCCGTGCCGGAACTGGCGAGCGTTGGTCTGGGCGCCGACGCCATAGCCGACATAGACATTGGCGTATTGCAGCGGCGCGAGGCGGGCATAGCCGCGATAGTCGATGCGATAGACGCCCGCCGAGTAGCCGGGCGGGACCTTGACCGGAATCTGCAGGTTGCAGGTGCGGCGGACCGGAAGGGCCGACGGGGCCGGGCCGCCACCCACCGAGAAGTTGTCGAACAGGATGCTGACGGCTGACCCGTCCGGCGCCAGGACGACACTATAAGAGCCTGCCGGGCAGCCGTTGGAGCCGGCCGGCGGCGCGATCGCGGTCTGCGCCAGGGCCGACCCCGGCAGGATGGCCAGGGCCAACCCGGCTGACAGCAGCATCGATCTGATCATGACATTATCCTGGTGCGGCAGTCCGGGGCGCCGGGACGAGGCGCGAGTCGCCTCCCCGTCGATCAGGACGGGGAGGCTGTTTCGGGGGTCAGGCGATCAGCAGGGGCGCCATTGCAGATGGTAGACAATGGCGGCGTTCACGTCCTCGGTGTCCACGGTGGCCATTGCCTCGGCGTTGTTGACCGTCGACAGCCGCATGCTGGAATTGGTGCGCAGGTTCACGTCGGCGCCGCAGGCGGACCAGACCATGGCGCTGACGGTCAGCGGATTGTTGATCGTGTAGTCGGAATCCAGCGCGCCGTAGAAGCTGCGGCGGAAGCTGGGGCCGCGGCCGCCGGCGAAGAAGTATTCGACGTTAAACTGCGAGGACGCGCCCCGCGGCAGGTGATTGAAGCCGCGATAGTCGACCGACAGAACAGAGACGCTCATGCCCTGCGGCACATGCACGGGAATGGCGACGTTGCAGCTCTTGCGGTCGAACGAGCGGCCGGTCGTGCCGCCGGCCGACACTTCATAAGAGTCGAAGATCAGGCTGAGCGACTTCTGGTCGGGGCTGAGCGTGGCCGAGACGCTGCCGTCCGGGCAGCCGGTGCCGCCATAGCCGGGGACGCCCAGGGCGATGTCGTCGGCGTGAGCGCTGGCGGGAACGGCGGCGGCCAACAGACCGACGGCGGCCACCGAGGCAAGTAGGGTTTTCATGGGCGTATACTCCGTGTCGCGGTCGCCAACTGCAGCGACAGGACCGGTGTAACGGCCGGGACCTGAATTGGTTCTGGCCCTGGATTTCAGGTGGCGTTCAGCTTGATGGCTGGGCGGGAGAACGCCGCCAACAAAAAGATAGGGCGGCGGATGTCTCCGCCGCGCGCGAGCGGCGCTGGCGCGCCGCCGCCAACAAAAAGATCGGCCGGCAGATTGCTCTGCCGCGCGCGAGCGGCGCTGGCGCGCCGCCGCCAACAAAAAGATCGGCCGGCAGATTGCTC
>JBBRZO010000018.1:0-90843 GCA_038236615.1 Caulobacterales bacterium | reverse complement strand
GCCGCGCGCGAGCGGCGCTGGCGCGCCGCCGCCAACAAAAAGATCGGCCGGCAGATTGCTCTGCCGCGCGCGAGCGGCGCTGGCGCGCCGCCGCCAACAAAAAGATCGGCCGGCAGATTGCTCTGCCGGCCGGGTGCGCAATTGGCGAGTGTGCTCGAGGAAACAAGCCGGACCGAAAAGCGTCCGGGAAGAAACTTAGTTGGCGGCGACCGCCTGGCCGACGATGGCCCCGGCGTTGCACTTGGCCAGGTTGGCGTCCGACAGCGACTTGGCGCCGCCCAGCGACGCGACAGCGCCGACGGCCTTGGCCAGGTCCTTGCAGCCGGCCGTGGTCACGGTGCGATCCGAGACCGACAGGGCGGTGCAGGTGACGCCTTCGCAAACGAAGACGGCGCCGCCGGCCAGGACCTTGGTCTTGGCGGCCACGGGAGCCTTCAGGGTGGCGACGACCTTGCCATCGGCATAGGCCGAACCGGCGAAGGCGAGCGAGAGAGCGGCGACGGCCGCGAGAGTTTGGAGCTTCATGGGAGAGCCCTCCAGAAAGACGAGGAAAAAGGTGACGCTTGGATCGAGTTACTTTTGGTTTGCCCAGCCCGCCCCTTGGCTGTGCAGTCCGGTATCCCCACCGAACGACACGGAAGAACTAAGCAGCGTTAGGATATCAACGATAAGCTAGCGCGCAACAAGAATCTTTGCAGTGTTCAGATAAATTGCGAATTTGTCGCAAGACCCCTTTCGGAGCCACTTTGGGGCGCCTATATCGCGCCGCGGCATTTTCGATCGAACGCCGGTTTGCCAGCCCCAGCCTACAAACCTGACCTACTGGTCCAGCAGATCGTGGAAGCGGCTCTCGGCCCGCTGGTGGATCGCCCGCTCCTCGACCTGGTTCATCGCCCGCAGGCGCTTGCGGCGATCGCCTTTGCGGCGGTCAGACGTTTCATCGCCAGGGAACCAGAAGCGGTCGGTGGTTTCGCGGCGGGCCAGCGACCACATCACCGCCGCCCCGATCGAACCCGCCCCGGCGGCGGCCAGCACCGGCCAGAGTGAATCGTTGTCCAGCCCGACCAGGATATCGATCTGCTGGGCCAGGGCATGGCGGCCCGGCTCCTTTTCGACGATGCGGCCGGCCAGGGCGATGGCCTCATGCAGGCCGCCCGCCACCGCCAGGGCCGCGGCGATGGCGATGACCCGGGGCCTGACGAACAGGCCCAGGGCGGCTCCCAGAATGGCGGCGAGGATGACGAGCAGCATGGTGGGGATCATTGGCGTGAACGGTGTCGAAACCATGAATCGCCGGCGGCGGAGGCTGACGCCGGGTCACGGTTGAAGGGGCCCGCAGGGGGCGCATACTAGGGTCAACAAGACAGACCGGGAGAGACGCCGTGGACTTCGCCCTTGACCAGAAACTGGTCGACTATCTGGCTGAACTGGACGCCTTCATCGAGGCGGAGATCATGCCGATCCAGCGCCGTGACGACAACGAGCGCTTCTTCGACCACCGCCGCGAGCACGCCCGCACCGACTGGGACAACAACGGCCTGCCCCGCCACGAGTGGGAGCTGCTGCTGGCCGAGGCCCGCGCCGTCGCCGACAAGGCCGGCCATCTGCGCTATGCCTGGCCCACGGACATGGGCGGCAAGAACGGCACCAATCTCGACATGGCCGTCATCCGCGAGCACCTGGCCGCCAAGGGCCTGGGCCTGTTCAACGACCTGCAGACCGAGCACAGCGTGGTGGGCAACAACCCCTTCATCCTGATGTTCAAGGAGTTCGCCACCCCCGAGCAGATGGCCCGGGACGGCGAGAAGGTCCGCAGCGGCCAGATGCGCACCATCTTCGGCCTGACCGAGCCCAACCACGGTTCGGACGCCACCTTCATGGAGACCCGCGCGGTCCCGCACGTGAAGGACGGCAAGCCCGGCTGGCTGATCAACGGCGAGAAGATGTGGTCGACCGGCATGCATGTGGCGACCCACGGCATGATCTTCGCCCGCACCAGCGGCAAGGATGGCGATGCCCTGGGCATCACCTGCTTCATCGTCCCCGCCGACCAGATCAAGGTCGAGGAGTGGATGTGGACCTTCAACATGCCCACCGACCACCCGCGCGTCTCGCTGACCGACGTGTGGATTCCGGAAGACAGCTACTGGGGCCAGATTGACCGGGGCCTGGGCCTTGGCCAGTCCTTCGTGCACCAGAACCGCATCCGCCAGGCGGCCTCCAGCCTGGGCGCCGCCGTCTTCTGCATAGAAGAGAGTGTGAAATACGCCCGCAAGCGCAAGCCGTTCGGCAAGCCGCTCTCGGACAACCAGGCCATCCAGTTCCCGCTCGTCGAGCTGGCCACCCAGTGCGAGATGCTGCGCCTGCTGATCCGCAAGACCGCCTGGCAGATGGACCACATGGAGCACAAGCAGGTCGAGAAGGAACTCTCCGACAAGGTCTCGATGTGCAACTACTGGGGCAACCGCCTCTGCTGCGAAGCCGCCGACCGGGCCATGCAGGTGCATGGCGGCATGGGCTACAGCCGCCACAAGCCCTTCGAGCACATCTACCGCCACCACCGCCGCTACCGGATCACCGAGGGCTCGGAAGAGATCCAGATCCGCAAAGTGGCCGCCTTCCTGTTCGGCTATCTGGGGCCGCGCCGGAAGGAATTCGCGGAGCTGGGGCTGTGAGCCTGACCGGGGGCTGCCTCTGCGGGGCGGTGCGCTACACCGCCCCCGATCCCGTCGTGCAGGCGGTCTGTCACTGCAAGAACTGCCAGAAGCAGGCCGGCACCGCCTATTCGGTGGTGCTGGGCGTGCCGGCGGCGGCCCTGGCGATCACCGGTGAACTGAAGACCTACGAGGACACCGGCGAGACGGGCAACAAGGTGCAGCGCAAGTTCTGCCCCAACTGCGGCTCGCCCATCGTCTCGGAGATCGCCGGCTCGCCGCTGGCCTTCCTCAAGGCCGGGACGCTCGACGACACCAGCGCGGTGTCACCGTCGGTGCATGTCTGGACGGGGAGCGCCATGGCTTGCACAGTCATCCCGGAAGGGGTGGTTCAGCTGGCGAAGGGGGCAGGGTAGGCTCCTCACCCGCTCTTCGCGCTGCCGCGCTCAGAGTCGACCTCTCCTCGACGAGGAGAGGAGTTAGATAGTGCGCCTCTCCTCCTCTTTGAGGAGGAGACGAGAGGCACGCGCCGCAAGGCGCGGACTCCGGAGGAGGAGAACCCGAGCCGCCCCCTTACTCCTCCCACAGATCGGTGACGCCCCCCTTGCGGTTCAGCATGTGGGTCGCCCGCTTGATGACCTCGAGCAGCCGCCCCACCCGCTCCTCGCGGTCATAGGTGAAATTCGCCCGCGCCATGCCCTCCAACAGGAACCGAGCCAGATCCCGGCTGGCCTGGAACCTGGGCCCTGCCCCGGCATGCAGCATCTTGAGGAAGTGATCGCCGATCTGCCCCCGGTCGAACTCGGCCTGGGCTGGGGCCAGCCGTTCGGCGACCAGGGCGTCAGAGCGGGCCGCCGCCTCCAGCTCGGCGAAGGCCACGAACACCGGCTTCTGCAGCAGGTCCCAATAGGTGCCGATGGCGTGCTCGGTGACGTCATTGCCGGCCGGCAGGCTGTCGGCGGCTTCGCGGAACAGCACCGAACGCTCGGCCTGTATGTGCTCGATCACCGCCGCCACCAGGGCCTCGCGGGTCTCGAAGTGATAGAGCATCGCCCCCCGGGTGATCAGGGCGGCGTCGGCCACCGCCGCATTGGTCAGGGCCAGATAGCCGGAGCGCGCGATCAGGCTGACCGCCTCGTCGAGGATGCGGGCGCGGGTGCGCCTGGATTTAGGGGTGTCTCTCGGCTCGGCCATCTCCCTGGACTTAGGGGCCGCGATGCTGCGCCGCAACGCAAACAGTCTCCGTTTCATCAAAGCGACATGCAATCAGCCTAGCGCCTGGGCCATCCGCGCCATTCCCTTTTCAAAAAGCATGGGAGGCGCCCTCTGGGGGAGCTCGCGCATGAGCGCTGATCCGGTTCGCCGCTTTCGCACCGTGTTCATTTCCGACATCCATCTGGGTACGCGCGGCTGCCAGGCCGAACTGCTGCTGGACTTCATCAAGTCGATGGAATGCGACCAGCTCTATCTGGTCGGCGACATCATCGACGGCTGGAAGCTGAAGGGCGGCTGGTTCTGGCCCCAGGCCCATAACGACGTGGTGCAGAAGGTGCTGCGCCTCTCCCGCAAGGGGACCAAGGTCACCTATGTGCCCGGCAACCATGACGAATTCGGCCGGGGCTTCGCGGGCATGAAGTTCGGCGGCGTCACCGTCGTGAAGGACGCCATCCACAAGACCGCCGATGGCCGCCGCTTCCTGGTTACCCATGGCGACGAGTTCGATGGCGTCGTCATGCACGCCCGCTGGCTCGCCTTCGTCGGCGATTGGGCCTATAGAACCCTCCTGATGCTGAACACTCTGCTGAACCGGCTTCGGCGGCGCATGGGCATGGGGTACTGGAGCTTGTCGGCCTATCTGAAGGTCAAGGTGAAGAACGCGCTGCAGTTCATCGAGAACTATGAAGAGGCCATTGCCGAGGAAGCGCGCCGCCGGCGGGTCGACGGCGTGGTCTGCGGTCACATCCACAAGGCCGAGATGCGCGATATCGGGGGCGTCCTCTACATGAACGACGGCGATTGGGTCGAAAGCTGCACGGCGCTGGTCGAGCACGACGACGGCCGCATGGAGATCCTGGAGTGGGCCAAGGAGCGCTCCTGGTCGACCATCGACCGCGTCTCCAAGCGCAAGGTTCGGGTCAAGATCGAGGACGTCCTGGAGCCTGCCGCGGCCTGATGCGCATACTGATTGCTACAGACGCCTGGGAGCCCCAGGTCAACGGCGTGGTCCGCACCCTGACCCGGGTGGTGGCCGAGATGCGCGAGGCCGGTCACCTGGTCGAGGTGATCCACCCCGAGGAATTCCACACCGTTCCGCTGCCGACCTACAGCGAGATCAAGCTGGCGCTCGGGGCCTATGAGCCGATGCAGGAGCGCTTCAAGAGCTTCGAGCCCGAGGCCATCCACATCGCCACCGAAGGGCCCATCGGGCTGGCGGCGCGGCGCATCTGCCTGGAGTGGAAGCTGCCCTTCACGACCAGCTACCACACCCGGTTCCCCGAATATGTCTCGGCCCGCCTGCCGCTGCCGCTGGCGGCCGGCTACGCCTACATGAAGTGGTTCCACAAGCCGTCCGGCCGGCTGATGGTGGCGACGCCCACCATGCAGGAAGAGCTGGAGAGCCACGGCTTCCGCAACATCTCGCCCTGGTCGCGCGGGGTGGACACCGTGCTCTTCAACCCAGCCCTGCGCGAAGACGACATCTTCAAAGACCTGGCGCGCCCGATCTTCCTCAATGTCGGCCGGGTGGCGGTGGAGAAGAACATCGAGGCCTTCGCCAAGCTGGACCTGCCAGGCACCAAGGTGGTGGTCGGCGACGGCCCGCAGCGCGAGGAGCTGGAGGCCAAATACCCGGAAGTGGTGTTCGCCGGCGCCAAGTTCGGCGAGGAGCTGGCCCGCTATTTCGCCTGCGCCGACGTCTTCTGCTTCCCCTCGCTGACCGACACCTTCGGCCTGGTGATCCTGGAAGCCATGGGCACCGGCACCCCCGTCGCCGCCTTCTCGGCCCCCGGCCCCATCGACATCATCCCCGGCTCGAATGCCGGCGCCCTGGCCCCCGGCAAGGTCGACGGGCTGGCCGAGGCCTGCCTGGAATGCCTCAAGCTGGACCGGGCCCAGGTGCGCAAGTTCGCCGAGGGCTACAGCTGGAAGAGCTGCGCCGAGGAGTTCGTGAAGAACCTGCAGCCCTATCCCGAGCCCGAGAAGACGCGGTTCTGGCGGCGGTTGAGAAGGCTGGCCCGGCTTAGGCGGAAACCGTCAGCGGCGGCCTAAGCCAGAGCTTCCAAGTTCCTCGCCCGTTGGGCGAGGGGGACCACGAAGTGGTGGAGTGGGCTCTTGGGAGCACACGGAGTTTCAAGCACGTCCACTCCGGCAGTGCTCATTCCGGACGCACCGTGTGCTCCACGGCCCACTCCGTCGGCTTCGCCGCCACCTCGCCCAACGGGCGAGGAACTTGGGGC
Organism: Caulobacterales bacterium; assembly: GCA_038236615.1. GTDB lineage: Bacteria > Pseudomonadota > Alphaproteobacteria > Caulobacterales > Caulobacteraceae > Caulobacter. Next base: position 84,734 of record JBBRZO010000018.1, on the reverse strand, counting down.
GCCCCGCCCTACAGCAATCGCGTGCGGATCGCCTGGCTCAGCAGGTCGATGCCCGAGACCGCCACCACGATGACCAGCACGATGCAGCCGGTCTGGCCGTAGGCGAAGCTGTTGGTGGAATCGATCAGCACCTGGCCGATGCCGCCCGCCCCGATCAGCCCCAGCACCGTGGCCGAGCGGCTGTTGGACTCGAAACGGTAGAGCGCATAGCCGACCCAGTGCGGCGCGACCTGGGGCAGGACCCCCCAGGCGATCTCCTGCAGGGGGACCGCGCCGGTGGCGCGCACGCCCTCGACCGGACCCTTGTCGATCGCCTCAACCGCTTCGGCGAACAGCTTGGCCAGCACACCGCCGGTGTTGAACATCATCGCCATCACCCCGGCGAAGGGGCCAAGGCCGACTGCGGTGATGAAGATCACCGCCACCACCAGGTCGGGGATGGAACGGACCAGGTCGAGCATCCGTCGCACCGGCTGCTGGATCCAGACGGGCGTGATGTTACGCGCGCCCAGCAGGCCCAGCGGGATGGCCAGGAGAATGGCCAGGAAGGTGCCCCACAGCGCCATCTGGATCGTCTGCCACATCTTGCCGATGTAGAGCGACCAGTCGGCCTTCATGAAGTCGGCGCTGCTGGGATTGAAGGGCGCGAAGAAGTCCTTGGCGAACACCTGCATGTTGTCCGACTGGAACAACTGCGGGAACTTGAAGACCTCGGCCGGCCCGAAGCTGACGATCAGCAGGATCGCCAGACCGCCCCAGATGATGATGTCGAAGGCCCGTGAGGACAGCGGCCGGGTTGGCGGGCCAGGGATGGTGTCGGTTGCGCTCATCTAAGCTGGTCCTAGCCGCCGGCCTTGGCTTTGGCCGCGGCCTGCTGGGCCTCGATGTCGGCCACGGCCTGCTTGGCCGCCGCGATCTTGGCCGCGTCGCCGGCTTCCTGGGCCAGACCCAGGGTCTCCATGGCCTCCATGCGCCGCACAAAGAGCAGATGCGTGTCGTCGGCCGGCTTGAAGCCGCCGATGGACAGCTTGGCCATATAGGCGCGCTGCTTGGCGGCTTCGGGCGTATCGCCCTGGCCGTAGGTCAGGAAGAACTGGCGGATCTTTTCCTTGATCGCCGGATCCAGGTCCTTGCGCCAGACGATGGGATCTTCCGGCAGGCGCTCGGACATCCAGATCACCCGCACCCGGCTGGTCTCCTTGCCGCCGCGCTCCTGGTTGAGGCGCAGGGCGGTGGAGTTGTTGGTCGCGGCGTCCAGCTTGCCGTTGGCCACGGCGAACAGGTTGGATTCGTGGTTGGCGCTGAGCACCGTCTTGAAGCAGTTCTCAGGCCTGATGTTGCGCGGAATGAACACCCCGGTCATCGGGGCCAGGGTGCCCGAGGTCGACTTGGCGTCGCCCATGCCGAAGTTGAGGGTCTTGTTGCACTTCAGGAGGTCATCGAGCGTCTTGATCGGGCTGTTCGCCGGCACGATGATTTCCGAGAAATAGCCGTCGGTGCCGCTGGCGTCGAAGGTGCGGGCGAAGACCTCGCCGTTCGAGCGGCGCACCGCGTCCAGGCCCGACTGGTTGGAGAACCAGCCGAGGTCCGTCTGCTTGAAGCGCATCGCCTCGATCAAGGCGCTGTAGCTGGACGAGAAGAACGGCTTCACCTTCAGGCCTGTCTGCTTTTCCATGTCGGCCAGGATGGGCGCCCAGTAGGTCTCCATGTTCTGGGCCTTCTCGGTCGACAGGATCGAGAAGGTGATGGTGTCCTGGGCCTTGGGCGCCGGCTTGGCGCAGCCGACGACGGCCACGCCCACAAAAGAGAGGGCCGCCACGGCGGCCAGGCCGACGAACAGGCGCTTGGTCAGGGTGATCATTGCGGGGCTCCTTCCCAGAACACGTCTTCGAATTCCGGGCCGTAGATTTCGATAAGCTTGGGTTTGTCCAGGCCGGCGGGCGGGCCGTCATAGACCATCTTGCCGGCCTTCAGCGCCACCACCCGGTCGCAGTAGCGCAGGGCGTAGTCCACCTGGTGCAGGGTGACGATGACGGTCAGGCCGTCGGTGCGGTTCAGGTCCCGCAGGATGTCCATGACCTTGCGGGCCGAGACGGGGTCCAGGCTGGCCACCGGCTCGTCGGCCAGGATGATCTTGGCCTTCTGGACCAGGGCCCGGGCGATGGCGCCGCGCTGCTGCTGGCCGCCCGACAGGGTGTTGGCCCGCTGGCCGGCATAGTCGGAGACCCCGACCCTGTGCAGGGCCTGCATGGTGGCGGTCTTGGTCTCGGCCGGCCAGCGACCGAGCATGCCCTGCCAAAAGCCGATGCGCCCGAGCGAGCCCAGGGCGACATTGCTGAACAGGGTCAGCCGGCCCACCAGGTTGAACTGCTGGGCGATGAAGCCGATGCGGATGCGGGCGTCGCGGACCTTGTCGCTGACCCGGCCCTTGTGCTGGACCTTGCCGCCGAACACGTCGATGGCGCCGTCGCCGCCGTCGATGGTCTGCAGACCATCGATTGAACGAAGCAGGGTGGACTTGCCCGACCCCGAGGGGCCGATCAGGGCGATCATCTCGCCCTTGCTGACACTCAAACTCACCTTGTCCAGCGCCCGGCGCTGACCAAAGGTCTTGGAGATGTCGCGAATGGATAGGACGGCTTCCGACGTCATGGCTTTGCTGGAGACAACCCCTGGAGCGCGCACCGCCAGGAGCGGCGGAAGCGGGTGGACCTAAGTTCTTCAGTTCGACGGACGAGCGGCGTTGGGCCACTCTGTCCGATGGCGCTCTAGCACACAAGCACGCCCCTGATGAAAGACCGGTGCGACAGTTTCGTGACTTCGGGGCAGGCTGGATCAAATGTGGCGCTCTAGGCCCCGAAATTGTCACATAAAAAAACTTTACATTGGGGGTCAGGTTCCTTATTTCGCACCGCTCCGGCGGACCCCGTGTCCATCTGCGCTGCTAACGCCGGCCTAGGTTCAACAATCCATTGGGGGTTACGTGAATTGCACACGTACCATAAACCCCTGGACCTGGTCCGTGAGCGGTCACCGGAACGTCCCGTCGCACTCGTGCGACGTGATGCCGTAGCCGCAGCGGCGCGCTGGTTCCAGGACAAGTTTAAAGGCGACATTCTCTACGCTGTGAAGGCGAACCCTTCACCGTGGGCGATTGAAACGCTCTACGCCAATGGCGTCACCGGGTTCGACGTCGCGTCGGTCCCGGAGATCAAGATCGTGGCCGAGCACGCCCCTGGCGCGCGCATGGCCTTCATGCATCCGGTGAAGAGCCGCCGCGCGATTTCGGAAGCCTATTTCGATTTCGGCGTGCGCACCTTCGCGCTCGATACGCATGAAGAGCTGGCCAAGATCCTCGACGCCACCGGCCAGGCCAAGGACCTCAACCTCATGGTCCGCATGGCGGTCGATGCGGAAGGGGCCAACTTCTCGCTGTCGGGCAAGTTCGGGGTCGATAGCTTCCACGCGCCGGCCCTGCTGATGGCCAGCCGGCGCGCGACCCAGGAGCTGATGGGCGTCTCCTTCCACGTCGGCAGCCAGTGCATGCGCCCGACCGCCTACCAGGCCGCCATGGCCCAGGTCAGCCGCAGCCTCGTGCGCGCCGGTGTCTTCGCCGATGTGGTCGATGTCGGCGGCGGCTTCCCGAGCGTCTATCCGGGCATGATCCCGCCCGACATGGACGACTATTTCTCGGCCATCGACCGCGGCTTCAGCGAGATGCCGGTCTCCGAGACCACCGAGCTGTGGTGCGAGCCCGGCCGGGCCCTGGTCGCCGAGTCCACCTCGCTGCTGACCAAGGTCGAGCTGCGCAAGGGCGATGCGCTGTATCTGAACGACGGGTCCTACGGCTCGCTGTTCGACGCCGCCCACGTCAAATGGCCCTTCCCGGTCAAACTCTACCGCGGCGAAGGCGACGAAGCCTACGAAGTCGACGGCGAACTGAAGCCCTACCGCTTCTACGGCCCGACCTGCGATTCGCTGGACCACATGCCGGGCCCGTTCTGGCTGCCCGGCGACGTGCAGGAAGGCGACTATATCGAGATCGGCATGATGGGCGCCTATGGCGTGGCCATGTCGAGCCGCTTCAACGGCTTTGGCGACACCGAGACCGTCGAGGTCTCCGACGCGCCGATGGCCTCGATGTTCGGCCTGGCCCGGCGCTCGATCCCGACGCCGCAGCCGGAACGCAGCAATGTCGTCCGCCTGTCACGCCCCAAGGGCAGGAAACGCCGGCGCAAGTAGGCGTTTACAAGCTTTGAGATCCTCCAGGCCCGTCGCTCCGTCCGGGCCTGGAGTGAACTATTGGACGGGCGCTCACACGTGAAAGGGAAACCCCAGCGATGAACGCTCCCGTTCGGAACAACGTCAAAGCCCAGCTGCTCGCCAATGTCGTCGAGCATGTCGACATCACCAGCTACGACGCGCGGCCGGTGATCGACGCCATGCGCAAGATGAGCTTCACCAGCCGCGACACGGCCCGTGCGGCCGACATCTTCAACATGGCCATCGAGGACAAGGCCTGCTCGCCCTGGCTGATCCTGGCCGGTTCGACCTCGGCCGGCGGCTGCATGCATGTCTATCGCGACATGGTGAAGTTCGGGATGATCGACGCGGTGGTCGCCACCGGCGCTTCGATCATCGACATGGATTTCTTCGAGGCCCTGGGCTTCAAGCACTACCAGGCCGCCGGCCCGGTCGACGACAACGTGCTTCGCGAGAACTACATCGACCGCATCTACGACACCTATATCGACGAGGAAGAGCTCCAGGCCTGCGACCACACCATCCTGGAGATCGCCAACCGCCTGGAGCCGCGCGGCTATTCCAGCCGCGAGTTCATCTGGGAAATCGGCAAGTGGCTCTCCGAAGGCAACGCCAAAAAGCCCGGCAGCCTGATCCAGACGGCCTATGAAGAAGGCGTGCCGATCTTCTGCCCGGCCTTCGTCGACAGCTCGGCCGGCTTTGGCCTGGTCAAGCACCAGAAGGAGCGGGCGGCGGCGAAAAAGCCCTACCTGATGATCGACGCCGTGGCCGACTTCCGCGAGCTGACCGACATCAAGATCGCCGCCGGCACCACCGGCCTGTTCATGGTCGGCGGCGGGGTGCCCAAGAACTTCGCCCAGGACACCGTGGTCTGCGCCGAGATCCTCGGCGTCGAGGCGGAGATGCACAAATACGCCGTGCAGATCACCGTCGCAGACGTGCGCGACGGCGCCTGTTCGTCCTCGACCCTCAAGGAAGCCGCCAGCTGGGGCAAGGTGGACACCACCTTCGAACAGATGGTCTTCGCCGAGGCCACCACGGTCGTGCCGCTGATCGGCTCGGACGCCTATCACCGCGGCGCCTGGAAGACCCGCGAGAAGCGCCGCTGGAACAAGCTGTTCGCGTAGGAGCGTTTCCCGGCCCCTCCGGTGAAATGCGCGGACCCGGCGACGAGGCTGTCCGGCAAGCGGACGTTCCCGATTTCCGCGAAGGGTGGGGAGCAGACATTAGTTCACGACGGATTTTTGCCGTGCCGGGGTTCTGGCGACGTGCTGTTTCACCAGCTTGGCAATAGGGATAGGTCGTCGACTGTGTTTCCGAAACGCTTGCCACGGACCGTGATTGCCATGAGCGATACCAACTTCTCGATCAGACTAGCGGAATCCGAAGCGGACTATGAGGGTTTCGGCGGGGTCTGCCGACTTTATGTCGATTGGTGTCGTGAGCGTTACGGCGACATGCCTTGGTTCGTAGAGGAGGTCTTTGGATACCAGTCACTTGAGGCCGAACTTAAGGTTCTGCCCGTGAAGTACGGCCCACCGAATGGACGAACAATGGTCGTAGACGTCGGCGGCAAGATCGTCGCTGGGGGTGCTTACCGGCATCTCTCCGCCAAAGTTTGCGAACTCAAGCGTCTTTACGTCACAGACGATGCAAGAGGTCACGGCATAGGCCGCAAGCTTTCAAATGCTCTCATCGACGCGGCTCAGCATGACGGTTACGGGCTGATGCAGTTGGATACAGGGAACCGCCTAGTGGAGGCGATCTCGATGTATGAATCTATGGGATTCAAGCATATTGAGCCATATCAGGAATACCCTGAGACACTGATGCCATATCTGGTGTTCATGGAAAAACCGCTTTAACTGGCGTCCCGGTGAGACCTAAGCCCCTATCATGCGGGCCGCGCCCACCGCATCCGCATTCGATGCTTCGATCGGGCGGACCGGCCCAATGTCGCAGATGGGTCGAGACCGGCGGTTGGTTCTCGGCCCCAGACCAGACATTGGCTGTCCCGCCAGAAACCGGATCCGTGCGGCGCGGCGCCTTACAGCGTCACGCCGTACGCAATTCGCGCGCGCTCGGTCCAGGCACAGACCTCCAGGTCGATGAGCGCGATCGCGGACTGGGTCGAATAGCGCCATTCGGGATGGTCCGGATTATCGGGCGTTGCGAGATAATCGGCGCGCTGCTTGCGGCGGTAGACTAGGCCCGCCCGCATCTCGCTCACCGTGGAAGGCGATCGAAAGGCCGTGATCCCGTAATTGCTGACTTCGCGCAGCGTCTGATATTTGGCGATCCGCGGCGCATATTTGGCATAAATCCACTTCGATTCCGCCAGCTTGGCCGTGTAGTAGGCATTCACCGGCCCGCTACACGCATTAAGCATCGCTAGCGTCACCGCACGGGTCAACTTCGCCTGTGCTGCCTTGTCCTGCGCGGCCACTTCCGGCCCGCCACCCATCGTGATGAAATGATAGTCGAGCACAAATTGCTGGTCGTCGGCAGTGAAGGGGTCGCCTTGGCTGAACGGGTGCAGGCCCGGCGGAATCTGATCGTCCTGGGCATAGGCAGCCGGCGCCAACATCAACGTGGCGAAAGCAGCAGCGAAAGCGATGGCGCGCAAAAATCATCCTCCCCAATGGATGCCGAATTGTGCAGAAATCGCGCGCCAACGCCAGCTATCAACGTCCGCAACGGGTCGAGCGCGGTCATTGTCTTCATGCCCGGAAGCCGACCCTAATCGCGTTGACGACACGACCTAAACACGGACTGGCGCAGCCCTCGCGCTTTGGCTTAGGCTGGGGTCTCTGATCCGAGGGGGACCCCAGTATGCGCGCCATTCTCATCGCGGCCGTCGCCGGCCTGGCCCTGGCCGGTTGCGGCCAGAAGGTCGAGCAGCAGGGCGACAAGACCGTCGTCACCAGCATGGGCGTCAAGAGCACCGTGGTCACCGGGGCCGCCGCCCAGGCCGCGGCCAGCGCCCTGCCGGCCTATGCGCCGGCCTATCCGGGGGCGGGCCTGGTGGCCTCCACCCAGACGGCGATCAACGGGACGCAGGCCACCGCCGTCACCCTCACCACGTCCGATTCTCCCGACCAGGTCATGGCCTTCTACAAGGGCAAGCTGGAAGGCGCGGGCCTGGGCAAGGTCAGTCAGATCAACCTTGGCCTTGGCCAGATGCTGGTGGCCGAGGACACCGCCAGCGGCCGGGGCGTGCAGGTCATGGCCATGAAGGCCGAGGGCTCGACCCGCATCCAGATCACCCAGTCGACGACCAAGCCGAAGGGCTGAGCCATGCGCGCCATCGTCTTCGCCGCCGCCCTGCCGGTCATAGCCCTCGCCGCCTGCGGCAAGCCGGCCGAGAAAACCACGGTCTCCACCGGGCAGACCCAGATCGCCACCGGACCCGCTGGATCGCAGGTGACCGTCACCGACACCGATGGCCAGACCACGACGATCAAGGCCGGGGCTCCAGCCGCTGTCGCGCCCGCGGCGGGCAAGGCGGCGCCAGGCTACGCGCCGGTCTATCCCGGCGCGGCCATCCTCTCGCGGATGGAAACCAGCGTGCCCGGCGGGGCGGTGACCATCCTGAAGTTCACCACCAAGGACACGCCCGACCAGGTCATGACCTTCTACCGGGACGCCGCCAAGAAAGCCGGCGTGCCGGTCTCGGCCGACCTGGACTTGGGGGGCGAGAAGATGTTCGCCGCCGAGGAAGAAGGCGGCGCGCGCGGCATGCAGCTGACCGCCGCCGCCTCGAAAGAGGGCTTCACGGTGGTCCAGCTGACCTATCACGCCCCCAAAACCTGAAATCGTCACACAGGCGTGGTTGATCCCCCCGGGCGGTTTCCGGCATGGTCGCCCCGAGTTCGGGAGGAGCCCACGATGACGCCGCGCAAGTTTCTGGCCATTGCCGCCGCTACGGTCCTGCTGGGCGGAGGCGCGGTCTGGACCGCTATCGCCGCCGACCTTCCGGTAACCGACGGCTATCTGGCCGCCCCGCTCGACACGACCCATATCCTACCGCCCGCCCCGAAACCGGGCGACAGCCGCTACGAGGCCGACCGCACCATCTTCCTGCAGACCCGCTCGCTGAAGGACAGCGACCGCTGGGTGCTGGCCCAGGGCGACGACAAGTCGGCGAATATCCTGCAGCAGTTCAGCTGTTCCGCCGGCGTCGCCCTGGACAAGGACACCGCCCCCAAACTGGTCAGCCTGCTGCTGCGGATCCGCAAGGACGTCAGCGCCTCGACCAACGCCGCCAAGGATTTTTACAAGCGCAAGCGGCCCTACCTGATCGACGAGGGGCCCATCTGCATCGACAAGACCGACAGCCTGGCGGCCAGCCCCGACTATCCGTCGGGACACACGACCTGGGGCTGGTCGGTCGGGCTGATCCTGTCCGAACTGATCCCCGACCGGACCAGCCAGATCATGCTGCGGGCCCGTTCGATCGGCGAAAGCCGGGCCGTCTGCGGCGTGCACAACGCCAGCGGGGTCGAGGCCGGGCGGATCAACGGTTCGGCGGTCGTGGCCGCCCTGCACGGCCAGGAAGCCTTCCGCAAGGACCTCGACGGCGTGCGCAAGGAGATCGAAGCCCTGCGCAAGACCGGCAAGGCGCCGGACGCCGGCGTCTGCTCGGCCGAGGCCGCGCTGCTGGCCAAGGATCCCTACTGAGCAAGAACCCCCACTGAACTTGCCTCAGGCGCCGCGCATGTCTACCTGAGGAGCATGGCGCACGATTGCGAGCATGAGCACGACGCCCGCGGGCTGGCCGGGGCCGCCCTGGGTCACGCCCTGCAGGACGCCGATATCCGTTGTTCCACGGCCGGGGAGCGGCTGACCGTCCCGCGTCGGCGGGTTCTGGAGCTGTTGCTCGAGGCCGGCCAACCGGTGAAGGCCTATGACCTGATCGCCGCCTTCGGAACCGACGGCGCCCCGGCCAAGCCGCCGACCGTCTACCGGGCTCTCGACTTTCTCTCCAAGCAGGGCTTCGCCCACCGCATCGAGAGCCTCAACGCCTATGTCGCCTGCAGACGCGAGGCTGACGGGCACGCGGCGGCCTTCCTGATCTGCGACTGCTGCGGGGCCACCCGCGAGATCGAGCCGGCGGGCCTGACCGAAATCCAGGGCATCGCCGGCGAGGCGGGTTACGCCCTCTCCGGCGTCACCGTCGAAGCCCACGGCCTCTGCGGAGACTGCCGCGCGTGAACACCTGGCCGGGCATTGAGGTTTGGCGCGGGGGCGTCAACACCTGGGAATGCGACGAGATGGGGCACATGAATGTGCGCTTCTACGGCGTCGCGGCCCTGCAGGGCCTGGCCGCCCTGGCCGCCGAGCTGGGCATGCCCCAGGCCTTCGGCGAACATGCCGAAGCCACCCTGCTGGTGCGCGAGCAGCATATCCGTTTCCTCAAGGAGGCGCGGGCCGGCGCGGCGCTCTACATGACCGGCGGCGTCGTCGACATCGGCGAGACCGAGGCGCGGCTGCTGTTCCTGCTGATCCATGCGGATGGCCAGCTGGCCGCCAGTTTCCAGATCGTCGTCGCCCACGTCACCGCCCGCAACCTGCGCCCCTTCCCCTGGTCGGCGCGCACCCGCGAGAAGGCCAGGGCCTTGAAGATCGAGGTCCCGCCCCCGGCGGCGGCGCGCGGCCTGAGCCTGGCCCCGGTCAAGACTGCCGCCAGCGTGAAGCGGGCCGAGGCGCTGGGCCTGACCCGCATCGGCCTGGGGGCCTTCAGCCGCCAGGACTGCGACATCTTCGGCCGGGCCGGCGCCGAGCAGTTCATCGGCAAGGTTTCGGACGGGGTCGGAACCCTGGTCCACGGCTTTCGCCAGACGGTCGTCGACCACGCCCCGCCCACCTCCGGCGAGATCGGCGGGGCGGTGGTGGAATACCGGCTTCTTTATCAAAACTGGCCCCGGGCCGGAGACCGCTTCGACATCCGCTCGGGCCTGGTCGGGGCCAATGACCGGGTGATGCGCATGGTCCACTGGATGCTCGATCCGGTCAGCGGCCAGCCCTGGGGGACCAGCGAGGTCGTGGCCGTGACGTTCGACCTGCAGACGCGGAAGGTGATCCCGATCACTGAGGCGGCGCATGCGGAGCTGATGAAGGCGGCGACCGAGGGGCTGGCGCTGTAATCCTCCTCCACCGCGAAGCGGGGGAGGTGGCCGCCGAAGGCGGACGGAGGGGGCGAGGGCCGTGCGCGACTTTTACGCCGCCGCCTTTGCCAACCGTCAGACGACGTGAGCGCGGTCGCCCCCTCCACCACTTCGTGGTCCCCCTCCCCCGCTACGCGGGTGAGGAAAGGGCCTGCCGCAGTTCCGCCTCGACCAGCTCCGGCCGCTCCATCGGCAGGAAATGGCTGCTCCCGGCAATCGTCTCGATGCTGACATTGCCCGGCAGGCTCGCCGCGCGGTCGTCGATGCGGAAGGTCGAGCCCACCTCGGCGCGCAGGATGCGGATGGGGACGCTGATCTTGCCAAAGGCGCTGAACACGTCGCCCTGCGGCGAGGAGAAGTTGGCCGCTTCCCAGGCCGGCGCGCAAGTCAGGGCCACGCCCTGAGCGTTGTCCGCGAAACCATCCTGGACATAGTCGGCCAGCATCGCCTCGGACCAGGCTTTGAACGGGCCCCGCCCGCGGTAGGAGTCCACGACTTCCTGACGGCTGGCGAACTGGGCCCGGCGGCGCAGGGCCCCCTTGGCCAGCGGCGATTCCACCAGGATTTCGCGGTTGATCGTGGCGGGCATCAGCACCGGATCGAACAGGGCCAGGGCCTTGACCGCCCCGGGCCGCTCGGCCGCCGCCATCAAGCTGGCCGCCCCGCCCATCGAATGGCCGCCCAGCACCAGGGGCGGCGCGTCCAGGGCGTCGAGCAGGGCGATCAGGTCGTCGCGGAAGCCGTACCAGCTGTTCTGCGCCTCGGGATCAGCCGGCAGGCTGGTCAGGCCATGGCCGCGCTGGTCGACCGCCAGGATGCGGTAGTCGGCGGCCAGCGGGGCCAGGATGCTGCGATAGGTCAGGGCGTTGAAGCCGTTGGCGTGCAGGAAGAGGATGTCGAGCGGCCGGTCGGTCGAGCCCAGCTCGATCCCGGCGATTTCTCCACCCGAGACGGTGATACGGCGGCGCCGGTAGGCAATCTGGTCGGCGCTCATGCCCATCCCCTCGTGTCCTCCGGTCATGAACGAAGTGACGTTGCGTCGGCAAGCCTCTTGTCTTTCCCCGCGTCAGCCTCCGATGATGCGGTCAACGAGAGGAAACCGCCGATGAACGCCATCACCGCCACTACCGCCGCCTGGACCTGCTTCGACGTCTCCATCGAGCAGGGCGTCGCCCACATCGTCATGAAGCGGGCCGCCGAGATGAACACCATGAACCGGGCGTTCTGGAACGAGCTGCCGGTCATCGTGCGCGACATCAGCGACAACGCGCTGGCCCGCTGCATCGTCATCTCCTCGACCGGCAAGCATTTCTGCGCGGGCATGGACCTGGCGGTCTTCTCCGGCGTCGGCGACAGCAGCGGCAGGCCGAGCGATCCCCATGTGGCCGGCGAGATGTTCCGCCGCCATGTCCACCAGCTGCAGGACGTCTTCTCGGTCCTGGACGAGGCTCGCATGCCGGTGATCGCCGCCATCCACGGCGCCTGTATCGGCGGGGCGGTCGACATGACCAGCGCCTGCGACATCCGCTACTGCAGCGCCGACGCCTATTTCTGCATCATGGAGATCAACATCGGCATGACCGCCGATGTCGGCACCTTCCCGCGCCTCTGCAAGCTGATCCCCGAAGGCTGGGTGCGCGAGCTGGCCTATACCGGCCGCCGCCTGTCGGCCCAGCAGGCCAAGGAGATCGGCCTGGTCAACGAAGTGCTGGCTGACCACGACGCCGTGGTCGCTCACGCCCTGGCCACCGCCCGTGAGATCGCCAGCAAGTCGCCGCTGGCCGTCGCCGGGTCCAAGGTGATGATCAACTATGCCCGCGACCACACCATCAAGGACGGCCTGGACTATATCGCCGTCTGGCAGACCGGCATGTTCAGCGGCCCGCACATGGCCGAGACCTTCAAGGCCAAGGCCGAGAAGCGCGACCCGGTGTTCCCGGACCTGCTGCCGCTCAGAAAAGGCATGTGAAAAACAACCGCTCACCCCCGCCTTCGCGGGGATGAGCGGAATAAATTGGGGCTCTCAGACTTCCATCTCCGCGCCGCGCAGGTCGACGCCTTCGAGCTTGGCGAGGGTCATGTCGGCCTCGAACAGGCGCACCCGGCGCAGGTCGGCGCCGCGCAGGTCGGCGCGGGCCAGGCGTGCGCCGGTCAGGTCGCTGCGCAGATAGCGGCCCTCGGCGATCATCAGCGGGCCGAGGTTGGCCTCGCGCAGGTCGGCCTTGTCGAGCTGGGCGCGCATCAGCTTGCAGCCGCGCAGGTCGGCGCCCTTGAGATTGGCGCCGCGCAGATCGGCGCCGGTCAGATCGGCGCCCTGCAGTTGGGCGCCCTCCAGGTTCATGCCGAAGAACACCGCGCCCGGCGCCGCCAGTCCCGTAAGGCGACGGCCGCGAAGTATGCGTAGCGGGCGAAAATCGATGCCGCTGGCCTTGGCGGGCTCGCCATCGGCGCCGTCGGAGACGCAGAAGCGCTCGTGCGCGTCCAGCACATCGCCAAGCGGCCGGTCGTCGACATAGACCACCGGCGGCGGCCCGCGCAGGCTGCCTTCCAGGTCGGCCTTGTCGAGGTTGGCGCCCTCCAGATCGATGTCGACCATGATGGCCCGGCGCATCGAAGCGCCCCCCAGGTCGGTGTTGAACAGGCTGGCGCCGGTCATGTCCGCGCCGTCCAGCACCGCCTTGACCAGCCGCGCGCCGCCCAGCCGGGCGCCCTTGAGGTCGGCGTCCGACAGGTCGACGGCAATGGATTCGGAGGTCTGGACGCCGGTCAGGTTGGCGCCTTCCATCACCGCGTAGTCCAGTTCGCCCTTGCGGCGGTCGTGGCGCAGGATGCGGAAGCCGTTGGCCTGGTCCTGGGTGGCGATCAGGCCCTCGCGCAGGTCGGCCCCGGTAAGGTCGGCGCAGGACAGGTTGGCCCCGCGCAGGCAGGCGCCGCGGAGATCGGTTTTGATCAGGCTGGCGTTGCGCAGGTCGGCCTCGCGCAGATCCGCCCCGAACAGCACCGCCCCGTTCAGCCGCGCCCCGGACAGGTCCACGGCGTTCAGCCGCGCGGCGGTCAGGTCGGCCTCGGACAGGTCGACGCCGGCCAGGGAGAAATTGCTGAGGTCCGCGTGGGCCAGATGGGCTCGCCGCCCCCCGGAGCGGCCGCTCAGATAGCGGGCGTGGCCCTCCAGAACCTCCTTGAGGCCCGCATGGTCGAAGTTTCGAGACAGGCTGGCGGAGGTGGATGACATAGGGCGGAGAGGATGGGTCCGGGCCCTTAAAGAACGGTTCTTTTTCTCGCCTTCCAAGGCGTGAATCGGACGGCGAACGATGTTTTTTGGCGTGCGGGACGCCAAAACCTCTAGAGCCAGCCCTTGCGCTTGAACCACCACAGCGGAATCAGCATCGAGACGACCATCAGCCCGATGGCGAACGGGTAGCCGCCCATCCAGTTTAGCTCGGGCATGTGCTTGAAGTTCATGCCGTAGATCGAGGCGACCAGGGTCGGGGGCAGGAAGACCACCGAGGCCACCGAGAAGATCTTGATGATGGCGTTCTGCTCGACATTGATCAGGCCCAGCGCCGCGTCGAGCAGGAAGGTGATGTCGCCCGACAGCCGCCCGCCATGGTCGGCCAGGGACTGCACGTCGCGCTGCAGCGAGCGCAACCGGCCGCGCTGCTCCTTGTCGCCCTCGAAGGCGTCGGTCAGACCGCTGTAGCCCAGGATGCGGGTCAGGCTGATCAGCGAGGCGCGGGTCTTGCCGTCCACCGACTGGGCGCGGCCCAGGCGGGTCAGCAGGGTGGTGAAGGTGTCGGTCTTGGCGTGGCGGCCGAAGATCTCCTGCGAGACGGCCTCGACCTCGGCCGAAGTGTCCTCGAGGATATCGGCGACCCGATCAATGATGGCGTCCAGCAGGCCCAGGAAGACGCCGGTCCCGTCCTGGCAGATTTCCGGATCACGGCCCAGGGCGCCGACGAACAGGTCGAAGGCGCCGGGCGTGTCATAGCGGATGGTGATCAGCCGGTTCTTGAACAGCACGAAGGTCACCGGCGCCAGGACCGGGTTCTCGGTGGCGTGGGCCAGGACGACGGCAGTCATGAAGCTGGCCCCGTGGGCCTGGTAGAGACGCGAGGAGCTCTCGATCTCCTGCATGTCGTGCTGGGTGGGCAGGAGCAGGCCCATGGCCGCCTCGATGGCCAGTTCCTCGTCGCGGGTGGGACCCACCAGGTCCAGCCAGACCGTATCGTCCGGCATGGTCCATTGCGGACCGATCTCGACCGGTTCGATCCGCGCCTGGCCGCGGCGCAGCAGGGTCAGCATGACATGGCCTCATTCACCTGCGCGGCAGGACGCTCCGGCCGGACATGGCCCGGCGGCGCAACGGCGTCAATCGCGGAGAGACTTCCTACTTCGGCGCAGGCCTACTTCGGCGCAGACTTGTCGGACTTGTCGCCGCCGCCGGTGGCCGCCTGGATCAGGGCGGCGAGGGCGTCGGTGGTGTCGGCGGCCTGGTTCAGGATCTGCATCGGCGCGGCGGACTGCACCACCTGGCTGGCGGCGGACTGCACGGCGGCGAAGGCGTTGTTCTGGGTCACGGCCAGACGGGCGTTGAGTTGCGCCATCTGCAGGGCCTGGGCGTTCGGATAGATGAAGCCGTAGGTCGGATAGACGCTGGTGCCCAGGTCGCGGATCGGGTCGTACCAGACCTTGACGCTGCTCCAGTCGCCGCCCGGCGAGACGTCGATGACGGTGACGTCCTTCTCCACCTGGCCACGGGCCCCGCCGATCATCGACCAGTTGGCGTGGGTGACCTGGATGACCCGGTCAGTGACGATGCGGCTGACCACGGCGACGTGGCCGAGTTTCATGCGGTCGGTCGGGCGGAAGCAGAGCACCGAGCCGACCTTGGGCGCGAAGCCCTTGTCGTAGACGCCGCTGGCCTGGTCCCACCAGGTGCGGGCGTCGCCGAAGATCTGAATGCCGGACATCAGGCGCGCGAACGGCACGCACTGCCAGTAGACGCCGGCGGCGGCCTGGGCAGCGGGAATGAGACTGATCACCAATGCGGCGGCCAGGGAACCGAATATGGTTCTGGTCCGTTGACGCATGCTGGTGGGCTCCCCCTGTTTCCGACGTGAGGGAGATACCCCTACTCCGCCCGAATGAAAAGACTCTTTAAGCACTCAGGCGGCGACCGACTGTCGCGTCTTCCATGCCCTCGCCATGAGTTTCATGCGCTCCCGGGCAGGTTTCTCGATCAGATGATATGACAGAGCCGACAGTGGAACGATAGCTGCGAGGAAGATCAGCCACACAGCCAGTGGCAGTCTATCGCCTTCGAGATTCAACAGTCGGGTGGCGAGATTAACGAATAGAATCTTCCAGGGCACGCAGATCATATAGGTCGAGTAGCTTATCTCGCCCAGATACACGAAGACGGGCCCAGTCCCGAAAGTCGAACCGTGCTGGGCGAGGCCCGCCAGACACAGGATCAGCCCCCCAAAACCGGCCACCATAAGCGGTCCAGGGGCGCCAAAAGATGCGCCGATCACAAGTCCGGCGCCTATCAAAGAGGCGCCCAGCGCCGCGGCGTTGCGGCTGCGGACCGCCCCGGCCCGCCACAGGGTGAACATCGCGCAGCCCAGGGCGAAGCAGGGAACGATGCGCAGGGCCCCCCAGCGAATCGTCGCCTCGGTCAGCGGAAAGCCGGCCAGGACCTGGAACAGCGGATAGATGACGGCCAGGAAGGCCAGGGTCCCGGCGAGGGCCAGCCACGGCCTGTGACGCAGCCGCCAGAACACGAACCCGAAGGCCGGGAAGCTGACATAGGCGAACCATTCGGCCGAGATCGACCAGGCCGGATGGTTGAAGGCAGCGTCCGGCGACAGGCCCCAGGCCTGCAGCATCAGCAGGTTGGCGGGCAGCGAGCGCCAGGACAGCAGGTGCTCATCGACTACGATCCCGGCGCTGGTGGCGGCCAGGGCCAGGGCGATCAGGCCGAACATGGTGGCCAGGTGCAGCGGATAGACCCGCGCCAGCCGGTTCCACAGGAAGGAACCATAGCGGAAACGCCCCTCGCCGAAGCTGGTCAGATAGACATGGCTCAGAATGAAGCCGGACAGCACGAAGAACAGCTCGACCCCCAACCCGCCCCGCGTGACGAAGGCCGGCGTGCTGTCGGTCGCCAGGTTTTCCCAATAGCTGAACAGCACCACCCACAGCGCCGCGAAGAACCGCAGCGAGGTCAGCGGGCGGATATTGGCGGCGTCCGGCATAGCGGGCATGGGCGGCCTCGTTCCATTTTCAGCCAGTTCGGCCCTGCCGCTGCAAATCGCGCGCCCAGATCGCTTGAAGGGCGAATTGCACCGAAAAGGCTTCAAACAGTCGCCTGAACCCCTACGTAGAGAGGTCATGCGTCACGGGGAGCCTCGCACCAATTGATGGACAGTCTGTTGCACCTGGTCAGCGACCCGGCCGCCTGGCTCGCCCTGGTCACCCTGGTGGTGCTCGAAGTGGTGCTGGGGATCGACAACCTGGTCTTCGTGGCCATTCTCTCCAACAAGCTGCCGGAGCATCAGCGCACCAAGGCCCGCCGGATCGGCATCTCGCTGGCCCTGGTCATGCGGATCGCCCTGCTATCGACCCTGGTCTGGCTGACCGCCCTCACCCAGCCGGTGTTCTCGCTGGGCCTGACGGGGCCCATCCATGACGGCCATCCCACCTTCGAGACCGCCTTTTCCTGGCGCGATCTGATCCTGATCGCCGGGGGCCTTTTCCTGGTCTGGAAGGCCACCACCGAGATCCACCACGCTGTCGATCCCGAAACGCATGACGTCCAGCCCGGCATGGTCAAGGCGGTGGCGATGAACTTCGGGGCGGCCATCGTCCAGATCCTGCTGCTGGACATCGTCTTCTCGATCGACTCGATCCTGACGGCGGTCGGCATGACCGACGACCTGCCGATCATGATCACCGCGGTGATCCTGGCGGTGATCATGATGCTGATCGCGGCCGACCCGCTGTCCAACTTCATCAACGCCAACCCAAGCGTGGTCATGCTGGCCCTGGGCTTCCTGTTGATGATCGGGTCGGTGCTGATCGCCGACGGCTTCGGCGTGCATGTGCCCAAGGGCTATATCTACGCGGCGATGGCGTTTTCGGGCGCGGTCGAGGGGCTGAACATGCTGGCGCGGTCGCGGCGGGCGAAGAACCAGCCCCACTAATTCCTCGCCCGTTGGGCGAGGGGGACCACGAAGTGGTGGAGTGGGCCGTGGACTGCACCCAAGTGTCAGGCATGCCCATGATGACAGCGCTCTAGCTTGAAGCCCCGTGTGCTCCACGGCCCACTCCGTCAACGGAGTTTATCCTCGGGCGCGCGCTTCGCGCGACCCGGGGGCTGCCACCTCGCCCAACGGGCGAGGAATGTGTGAGCGCTACAGAAAACTGTACGGATCCACGTCAAGCACCGCCCGCACCGAGCTCGGGACCTTCACCCGCGCCCGCCAGGCTGACAGGAAGGCCTGCAGGTCCACCGAGCGGTCGGCCCGCACCAGCAGCCGCTTGCGCCGCCGCCCGCGCACCAGGGCCAGCGGCGCGTCGGCGGGGCCGAACACCTCCACCCCCTCGGCGTTGGGGACGGCTGCCGCCAGCGCCCGCACATAATCCTCCAACGCCACCGGGTCGGTCCCTGAGGCGATCACCGCCGCCAGCCGGCCGAACGGCGGCAGGCCCGACAGCTCCCGCGCCGTCATCTCCGCCTCGATAAAGGCGTCGCGGTCCTGGGCGGCCAGGGCCTGCATCACCGGGTGGTCCGGCGCATAGGTCTGCAGCATGGCCCGGCCCGGCCGCTCCTTGCGCCCTGCCCGGCCCGAGGCCTGGGCCAGCAGCTGGAAGGTCCGTTCGCCCGCCCTTAAGTCCCCGCCGCGCAGGCCAAGGTCGGCGTCGACCACCCCCACCAGCGTCAGGTTGGGAAAGTTGTGGCCCTTGGCCGCCGCCTGGGTGGCCACGAGAATGTCGATCTGGCCCTTTTCCATCGCCCCGACCAGGTCGCGGGCCGCCTCGGCGCTCTCGACGGTGTCGGAGCTGAACACGGCGATGCGGGCGTCGGGGAACAGGGCTCGCGCCTCCTCCTCCACCCGCTCCACGCCAGGCCCGACGGCGACCAGGCTGTCCTGCGCCCCGCAGTGCGGGCAGCGGTCGGGCTTCTTCATGGAAAACCCGGTCAGGTGGCAGACCAGCCGCCCTGTATAGCGATGCTCGACCAGCCAGCTGTCGGTGTCCGGGGCCGTCATCCGCTCGCCGCAGGCCCGGCACAGCACCAGGGGCGCATAGCCCCGCCGGTTGAGAAACAGCAGCACCTGCTCGCCGCGCTCCAGGGTCTCGATCATCGCGCTGACTAGCGGCTGCGAAAGCCAGCGGCCAGTTTCGGGCGGGGTCTCGCGCAGGTCGATCAGCGACACGTCCGGCATCTGGGCCACGCCATGCCGCTGGTTCAGCTTCAGCCAGCGGTAGCGGCCCTGCTGGGCGTTCCACAGGCTCTCCAGCGACGGCGTCGCCGAGGCCAGGATAATGGCCGCCTTCTCGATATGGGCCCGGGCCACAGCCAGGTCGCGGGCCTGGTAGATGAAGCCCTCCTCCTGCTTGTAGGAGGCGTCGTGCTCCTCATCGACGACGATCAGCTTCAGATGCGTGAAGGGCAGGAACAGCGCCGACCGCGCCCCGACCACGATGCGGCAGCGGTTGGCGGCCACCGCCTCCCAGACCCGGCGGCGGCGGGGCGGCGGCACGGCGGAATGCCACTCGGCTGGGGCGACGCCGAACCGCTGCTCGAACCGCGCCAGCACCGCCTGGGTCAGGGCGATCTCGGGCAGCAGCACCAGCACCTGCGCCTGCGGATCGGCGGCCAGCACGGCGGCGACGGCCTCCAGATAAACCTCGGTCTTGCCCGAGCCGGTCACCCCGTCGAGCAGGGCGGCCTGGAAGCCACCCTCGGCGATCATCGCCGTCAGGGCGTCGGCGGCGGCCCGCTGGCTGGGATTGAGGTCGGCGCCCGGCAGGCTGAGGTCGGGCGGATCGAAGGCGGCGGGCGTCTCGATCAGCCGCAGTTCGAGGACGCCCTCCTCGACAAGGCCTTTGATGACCCCGGCCGAGACACCGGCGGCGGCGGCCAGGGCGGGCGGGGCCAGCGCCTCATGCGCCGCGTCCAGCACCCGCTGCCGGGCCGGCGTCATCCGGGCCGGCTGGGCCCCGGTCAGGACCAGTTGTTTCTCCGGCTTGGGCTTGGGCGCTCTTAGCCCCCGCAGCGCCATGGCCAGCGGCCAGGCCGGCGCATCCACCGCATAGCGCGCCGCCCACTGCACGAAGGCCAGGGTGGTCGGCGGCAGCGGTGGGTCGGCCAGCTTCTCGATCACCGGCTTGAGCGGCCGGTTGTGGCCCGCGCCGTCCCGCACCGAGACCACCACGCCGCGCATGACGCGCGGTCCCAGCGGCACCGCCACCTGGTCGCCGACCCGCAGGTCCATGCCTTCGGGCTCGGCATAGTCGAACGGTTCGGGAAGCGGCATGGGCATCATGACCGCGGCTATCCGAGGCATAGCTGAACCTCCAGCCCTTCCCCCGCTGGCGGGGGAAGTGGCCTGAGACGCTCTTCGCGTCGAAGGTCGTTGGGGGCCCTTGCAGGAGACTCCGGTGCGCCTGCCAACGCCGCAAGAACCCCCAACGACCCTCCAGCTTCGCTTTCGGGCCACTTCCCCCGCCAGCGGGGAAAGGTCTTAAGACGGTGGCCCCCGGCGTCGCTTGCCGCTAAAACCCCCAGCCCAACCTCCAAGGCCTGACCGATGCAGCTCTTCCTCGACACCACCGACACCGCCGTCCTCGCCGAGCTGGCGAAAACCGGTCTGGTGGACGGCGTGACCACCAATCCTACGCTGATCGCCAAGTCGGGACGTCCCATGCAGGAGGTCATCGCTGAGATTTGCGGTCTCGTCGAGGGCCCGGTGAGCGCCGAGGTCGCCGCCATGGACGCCCCGACCATGCTGGAGGAGGGCCGCAAGCTGGCCGCCATCGCCACCAATGTGGTGGTCAAGGTGCCGCTGACCAAGGAAGGCCTGATCGCCACGGCGGAATTCGCCCGCGAAGGCATCCAGACCAACGTCACCCTCTGCTTCTCGGCCGCCCAGGCCCTGCTGGCCGCCAAGGCCGGCGCCACCTACATCTCGCCATTCCTCGGCCGGCTGGACGACCACGGGGCCGACGGCATGGCGCTGATCCAGGAGATCCGCACCATCTACGACAACTACGATTTCGACACCGAGATCCTCGCCGCCTCGATCCGTACGGCGCAGCATGTCACCCAGGCGGCCCTGCTGGGCGCCGACTGCGCGACCATCCCGCCGGCCACTTTCGAAGCCCTCTTCAAGCACCCGTTAACCGACAAGGGTCTTGAACAGTTCATGGCGGATTGGGCCAAGACCGGCCAATCGATTCTCTAACCATGGGGTAGACGCATGTCGGACGCGGCCAAGGCTCTGATCGAGCAGGACGAAGCCGCCCGCGACATCCGCGACTTCCTGCGGGCCCACCCGGAGTTCCTGCGCGAGGACGAGGCGCTGCTGGCCGAGCTGGGCCTGAGGCCTGACGCCGCCAACCTGGTCGAGTTCGGGCCCGCCGCCATCGCCAAGGTCAGCGCCGCCCACAAGCGCGAATCGGGCGTGCGCAAAAAGCTCGAAGCCCTGGCCAAGGCCAACTTCGCCGCCCAGGCCCAGGCCCACGCGGCGGTCATCGACCTGCTGGAAGCCCGCAACCATTCCGACCTGGCGCGCCGGGTCGATGAGCTCTCCACCCTGCGCCTGGGCCTGGCCGGCGCCGCCGTCGCCCTGGAAGGCCCGGCCCGCACCCCCGCCGGCTGGGTCGCCTTGGTCGAGGGTCAGGTCGATCTGGTCCTGGGCCCGCAAAAGGTCGCCCGCATGGGCTTCCACGCCCCGGCCCTGCCGCTGTTCGGCGAGCGGGCCGGCAGCGTCAGATCCATGGCCCTGGTCCGTCTGGGCCTCTGGTCGCCCAGCCGCCAGGGCATCCTGGCCTTCGGTTCGCCCGACGCCGAGGGCTTCACCTCGGACATGGGCTCGGAGCTGGTCGCCTTCCTGGCCCGGGTGTTCGAGCGCACCGCCGAACGCTGGCCAGTCCTCTGACAAGCCCTATGAACCCGCGCCCATGACTCCCAGGGAGGCGATGGAGGCCTGGCTGCAGCACCTGACGCATGAGCGCCGGGCCTCGCTCCGCACGGTGGAGGCCTATGCCGGCGCTGTCGGTCCCTACATCGCCTTCCTTGACCGCCATCGCGGCGAAGCGCTGGGCCTGGCTGACTACGGGGCCCTGACCGCCGGCGACATCCGCGCCTACCTGGCCTGGCGCCGCTCGGGCGATCATCCGCTCTCCGCCCGCTCGCTCAGCCAGGCCCTGTCGGCGGTGCGCGGCTTCCACGGCTTCCTCGACCGGCGGCTGGGGATCGCCTGCCCGGCCCTGACCCTGGTGCGTGGCCCCAAGGTCCGCCCCGGCGCGCCCCGCCCGGTCAGCGAAGACCAGGCGCGCGGCATGCTGGAAGAAGCCGGGACCGACGATGACCTGGCCCCCTGGGAGCGTCTGCGCGACACCGCCGTCCTGACCCTGCTCTGGGGCTGTGGCCTGCGGATCAGCGAGGCCCTCAGCCTGCGCCGCGCCGACGCCCCTCTGGCCGACACCCTGCGGATCACCGGCAAGGGCGGCAAGACCCGCCTGGTCCCGGCCCTGCCGGTCGTGCGCCAGGCCGTCGACGCCTACCTGGCCGCCCTGCCCTTCATTGGCCTGGATCCGGACGAGTTGCTGTTCCGCGCCCGGCGCGGCGGCCCCCTGAGCCCCCGCCACGTCCAGGCCACCGTCCAGCTTCTGCGCGGCAAACTCGGCCTCTCCGACCGCGCCACCCCTCACGCCCTGCGCCACAGCTTCGCCACCCATCTGCTGGGGGCCGGCGCCGACCTGCGCTCGATCCAGGAACTGCTGGGCCACGCCTCGCTATCGACGACCCAGCGTTACACGCAGGTGGATGCAGCGGCGCTGATGGGGGCGTATGCGAAGGCGCATCCCAGGGCTTAAGGCGCCAGGTCCGCCGGCAGCTTGGGATAGGTGGCGAGACACTTCTTCCATTCGGCCAGCACCTCGGGGCGACCGCTGAGCTCCAGGGTCCAGGTCTGCTCGATACCTTCAGCCGTGAGGACATCCATCCTGAGGACACCGGTGCGATTGAAGTCAGCCAGAGTCTTCCGCGTGTGCGGCCCCAGCAAGAAGGCGATGCGCTTGAACTGAGGGTCCGAGCTGGGAACATCCTTCACCACCTCACCGGTATTGCGGTCGGCGCCGTCCAGCCAAGTCGCGGCGGCAGCGGCAGTCGCCGTCGGTCCCGTCTGCACGCCAACCTTCATGATCACGCCCCAGGTCGGACCGAAATCGATCAACGAGATGTTGGCCGCCAGGACGCTGGTCCAGTCGTCCTGGGCGGGCCCCCGCACGATGTTGAAGGTCAGGTCGCAGCCGACCGCCTTCTGTAGCGCCACCGGCTTCGAGGCGGCGTAGATCACGGCCTCCACATCCTGCGGCGGCGCGGCGGCGGCGAGCAGCACGAAGGCCAGGGCCCCGCCGCAGAGCCGGGTCAATCCTGACCGTAACCTGCCGTTCGAGATCATGACGCCCCCCACATTGCGCGACCAGACCTAGCCGGTCCGACGTCAGGGTCCAAGTCGTCCCGTCAACGGCCCATCCCGCCCGAGGGTCTTGGCGCGGCGCAGGCCCCCGTATACTCCAGTGCGTAGAGGGGGACAGTTATGAGGCTATTTCGGTGGGCGGCGCTGGCTGTCATTTCGGTCCTGCTGGCGGCCGGCGGCCGCGCGCCGGCCCAGGCCGCGGATACCGTCCCCTGCGCCATCGTCTTCGGCGGCGGCGGCTCCGTTACCGGCAACAAGGAAGCGGACGATCTGTGGTTCGCCATGAACAGCGCCACGTCCAAGGCGGTGGCGGCCGAACTGACCGCCCGCGGCTATCGGGTGGAGCTCTTCGTCAGCAACATTTCGGGCATGAAGCCGCGCTTCGACGCGCTCTATTTCAAGATGCGGGACACCCGGTGCGACCATGTCGTCGAAATCTCGAGCGCGAACGGAGAGACCCCGGGACCGCCGCCCGCCAAGACCTTCGGCTTCTCGGTGCAGGTACTCCACTTCGACCCCAGCCCGACCAACCCCCGCGCGATTGTGGTGGTCGGCGACTTCACCGGTGACTACCAGTATCCGCTGACCGCGGAGTCGATGGAGTCTCTCTACCCGTCGGACGTCGGCCGGCAGATCGCCGCTGATATCGACGACGCCAAGACGCTCAAGAAGGCCAGTTGACCCCTCACCCCAGCTTGTACCCACACAGCTTGTTGCCGTCCGGATCGCGGAAATAGGCGAAATAGGCGCTCGCCCCGCGCGGGCCCGGCGCGCCCTCGTCGGTTCCGCCCAGCTCCAGCGCCTTGGCGTGGAAGGCCGCGACCTCCTCGGCGGTGTCGAAGCTGAAGCCGCCCATCACCCCGTTGCCGACATTGGCCTTGCCGCCGTCATGCGGGTTCAGCACGCCGAACATCCCCGTGCCCCGGCCGGCATAGAGCCGCCCACCCTGCGAAGGCTCATGCACCCCGACCATGCCGATCGTGCCCAGCAGGGCATCGTAGAAGGTCTTGGCCCGGTCCAGATCGTTGGTCCCGACCGTGATGTAGCTGACCGCCGCCATGGGTGTTCCTCCGGCAAAGTGATGGGAGTGGGTTTACCATAAAAACCCACTAAGACAACGATCAGTTGAAGCCACGCCGGCAAGGCGCCAAGCTGGCCATCTGTATCGGGGGACGGCTTCATGAAAACGCTGTGGAAGATCTTCGCGGGGCTGATGCTGCTCGTCATCGCCCTGACCCTGTGGCTCTGCCAGGTGGCGGGCATGCCCGTCCGGTTCCTGTATCTGGACTCGTTCATTGTGGTCCAGGCAGTCGAGATTTTCCTGGTGCTGGGCCTAATCCTCATCGCCGTCCTGCCCAATGGCCGAGGCCAGCTCAGCGGCCTGCTGAAGGCGATGTTGTGGTTCGAGCTGGGCTTTTCGATCCTCGCCTCGTTGTACGGGCTGATGTCCGTCCAGGCCGGCATGGCGGCGACGCACACGACAAACCTGCGGGTCATCGCCCCCGGCCTGGCCGAGAGCCTGGTCCCGCTGGCGATCGGCCTGCTGATCGCCACGGTCGCCGCCTGGAAGGTCGCCTCGGCCCGTAAGCCCTCGCCGGCCCCCACCTTTGACTAGGATGAGCGCCGAAGCCTCCTGCCACTGCGGCGCCGTCAAGCTGGTCTGCGAGACCGCGCCGACCGAAGTCACCGACTGCAACTGCTCGATCTGCCGCCGCTATGGCGTGCTCTGGGCCTACTATTCACCGCGCCAGGTGACGATCGAGCCGGCCAGCGGCGCCACCGACCTCTACATGTGGGACGACCGCTCGATCGAGTTCCACCGCTGCAAGACCTGCGGCTGCGTCACCCACTGGGCCCCGGTCGACCCGGCCCGAGACCGCATGGGCGTCAACGCCCGGCTGATGCCGCTGGAGACGGTGGCGGCGGCGCGGGTGCGGCTGCTGGATGGGGCGGTGACCGAGCGGTATGTCGATGAGTAAGGCCATCGCGTGGCGAGCGACCGCCGTGGCGATGCTCCTGCTGACTTCGGGATTGGCGACTCCGGCCCGCCCTACAACGGTGATCCCCTGCCATCGCACCGACCGCAATGCGACCTTCGTCGTTCCGAAAGGTCGATTGGGGGATTTCCGGGCCGCCGTGCGCGCCTTCGCTCCGACCCACGGTCTTCGCTACCGGGAAGAGACCTACAAGCCTGTAAGGATGCAATATCTGTCCGGGCCAGGCTTCACCTGGGGAATGGTCGTTTCATCCGCCGACAGGGAAAGCACCGCTGATGCCGCCTTCGACGGCTCCGCCGATTGCGACCACGATCTGTCGGTAGCCGACGCAAAAGTCTGGGGCGACTTCGTGCGGGCACTGCAGGCCAGGGGCTTTGTCTCCACCGTCTACCGGCCGCGGTTTCGCTACTAGTCCCGTCGCCAGTCCATCAGCCGGCTGGGCCCTCAAGTCGAGGCGTCATCGAAGAAGAAGGCGTGGATATCGACGGCGCCCGGAATGCTGGGATCGGTGACCAGATAGACATAGACCCCGGCCGGCTGGTCGGAATAGGCGCTGGCGACCGCCACTGGCGTCTGCTTCAGGCGCGCCAGGTCCCAGCTGTCCGTCGGCGTGCCCGGCCCGCCGACATCGCCCCAGGCCAAGACATGAACCCTCTGCAGCAGGGCCTCGCCGCCCGGCTGGTCGGGCCGCCACAGCGCCACGAGATAGGGAATGATCTTGGCCGAATTGCTCAGCGCCGCGAGCCGATAGCCGGCGGGCGCCTTCAGCGACTGGCTGCGCAAAGTCACCGTGGCGGGACCGTAGGTGATGGCGATGTCGTCATGCAGACCGTCGGCGTCCTGCCGCACCAGACCGGCATAGGTATAGGCCCCGTCGACCAGCACCGGTGGGGCGGACGGGCCGGTGACGGTGAACATCGGGACCGCCTTGGCGTCCATCCCGCAGGTCGACAGCGCATAGGCGTCCACTACGCCCCGTCCTTCGGTGCTGACCAGGGCCAGGCCGTAGACCATGGCCATCGAGACCGGCTTGCCGGCTGCGCCTCGCAGGGGCGCGACACCGACGCCGGTAATCCTGTCCAGCGTCCCGTTCCGCAGGTCGAAGGTCAGCCAGTCACCCGCTGCCGTGGTGGCGATCAGGCCAAAGTCTCCGTCCAGGTCCAGGCTGGTGATCTCGCCCACCCGCGCATCCTTCGAGGCGACCCGCACGCTCCACTGCCAGTTCATCTTACCCAGCCGGCCGTCACGGACCCCCAGGCTCTCCGGCGAGATGGGCGTCACGGTCGCCGGGACTTCCTGCGGCATGCGCATCCGTTTGGCGTCGCCGCATGACGCCATCTGCGGCGTCACTTGGCCGGGCCCCGGCGGCGGAGGTGGCGGCGGCGGAGCGGCTCGCGCCCCGCTGGTCAGGACGAGCGCAGCGCACAGGGCCAACGGCGCCCAGCGGACTTTGCGGCTAGTCATCGGTCTTCCCCGGTCACCCGCCTATCTGATCAGCGGCGCGCCGCACCGGCAAGCGCCGCGAAAGCCGCGCGGATGGTGTCGTCCGGCAGCAGGTCCGGGGTCAGGAAGCGCTGGAACAGCAGGCCCTCGATCAGGGCGTTGATCACCCGCACCAGCTGGTCCAGCGGCATGGGCGCCTCGTCCTCTTCCAGCTGGGTGGCCAGCCAGGCGGCGCCCAGCTCGAAACCCTGGGCCATGCTGTCGCGGAACCGTTGGCGGACCGCCTCGTGCTTCAGGGCATAGGCCCGGAAGGTGAGCGCCCCGACCGCGCCCGGCGCCCGCTCGGGGATAACGGCGATCACCGCCTCGGCCACGGCCGCCATCTTGTCGGCGAAGCTGGAGCCCGGCGCGAACACCGGCCGGATGACGCCCCACTGCCGCTCGCCCAGCGCCATGAACAGCTCGTCGCGGTTCTTGAAGTTGCCGTAGATGGCCCCGGTGGTCATGCCGGCCCGCTCGGCGATGTCCTGCAGACTGGTGTGCTCGAAACCCTTCTCGCGGGTCAGTTCCAGCGCCGCGTCGAGCAGGGCGGCGCGGGTGCGTTCGCGCTTGTCGCCCTTGGGCCGGCGGCGGGGGTTTGTCTCGGTCATGGCTTGGGGACTTGCATTATATAATCTGTCTATTTTATAAGGCGGCCACTCTCAAGGACAATCGCCATGACCGCCCCCATCGCCAAGGCCATCGAGACCTATGTCGCGGCCGGTGAAGTGGCCGGGGCCGCCGCTCTGGTCTGGCGGGACGGCGCGGTGCGGCAGCTGGCCACCGTCGGCTGGCGCAATCGCGAGGCGGGCCTGCCGGTCGAACGCGACACCCTCTTCCGCATCGCCTCGATGACCAAGCCGATCACCTCGCTGGCGGCCATGATGCTGGTCGAGGAGGGCGCCATCACGCTGGACACCCCCATCTCTGAGATCGCCCCCGAGTTCGCCGCCATGCGAGTGCTGCGCGATCCGACCGGGCCGCTGGACCAGACCGATCCGGCCGCCCGGCCGATCACCTTCGACGACCTGCTGACCCATCGCTCGGGCCTGACCTATGGCGGCGTCTTCACCGGTCCGATCTCGGCCGCCTATGCCCAGGCCCTGGGCGGCGACATCGACAGCCATGTGGCGCCCGACGACTGGATCGCCGGCCTCGCCGCCCAGCCGCTGATCGCCCAGCCGGGCACGGCCTTCAACTATGGCCACTCCACCGACCTGCTGGGCCAACTGATCGCCCGCATCGACGGCGCGCCGCTGGGCGAGGTGCTCAAGCGCCGCATCTTCGATCCGCTCGGCATGAAGGACACCGGCTTCACCGCCCCCGCCGACCGCCGCGCCGAGCTCTATGGCTGCGACGAGACCGGCAAGCTGGTCCACCGCCTGACCGCCGCCGGCGGCTCGACCCTGCCCGAGCGGCCCGCCGACATGGCCTATTGCTCGGGCGGCCAGGGCCTGTGGTCGACCCTGGACGACTATCTGGCCTTCGCCCGGCTGTTCATCGGCGAGGGACCGGCTCTGGTCCGTCCCGAAACCATCAGGCTGATGACGACCAACCGGCTGACCGACGACCAGCGGCTGGGGGCCAAGATGTTCGGCATGTCGGTGTTCGGAACCGGCCACGGCTTTGGCCTGGGCCTGGCGACGGTGATCGACCCGGCCACCGCCTCCTACACGCGCGGCAAAGGCGGGGTCGGGACGGTCAGCTGGCCGGGCGCGTTCGGCGGCTGGTGGCAGGCCGACCCCACCGACCGCTCGGTGATGATCTTCCTGGTCCACAACATCATGGAGCCGGACCTGATGTCCTTTGGGATCGGGCTGAGCGTCTACGGCCTGATCGCCGAGGTCCACGCGCTCGGGTCAGCGAAAGCCTAGGGTCGCCAGCCCCTGGGCAGCTCGTCGATCTCGCCGTCGCTGGCCCAGTGACGGTCGCGGATGCGGCCGGTGTCGCCGCTGGTCTGAATGCGCAGGACATGGCCGTCCGGGGCCAGCCACCAGCCGACGCACGAGCCTTTGGCGCCGCTCGAACAGACCTCGATCTCCGGAAACTCCACCAGGGCGCCCCAGCAGGCGTCGACCGAGGGCTCGCGTCCCTGGCATTCCGGCGGCGCCACCCGCGTCGGCCTGAAGCCCTTGGACAGCAGCTGGCGCCGGGCCTTGCGGTAGTTCGCGTCGATCTCGGGAATGCCGCCAACCGTGGCCACAGTCGCCGCGGGCTCGCTGGCGGAAGGCGGTGACACGGGCGAGGGCGAGGGCGGTGCGGCAGGCTCGCCGACGGCCGGCGCCTCGGTGACAGCGACCTTGGCCGGGGCAGCCTTAGGCTCTGGGCTGGCCGGCGTGGCCTGGACCGTGACCGTCCGGGGGCGAACCACGTGCGTCTGAAGCGTTTCTTGGGGCGCCGGGGCGGCCGAAGGCGGCGCGCCGGGCGTCAACAGGAGCGTGACCAGCAGACCCAGGGTCAGCAGGGCCTGGCCCAGAACGATCATCTCATGGCGTTGGGTCATTTCGCGGCGCCCGCCCAGGCCGCATCGGCCACTGCCTGAGGATCGCCCGCCACGCCGCGGCGGGCAAGGGACAGGCCTTCCAGTTCAAGCTTGGCCGGGCGCAGCAGGCGAGACTTCAGATTGAAGCCCACACTGTAGAGCGCCTGGTCGGTGCGGGTCTGGCCATCCATCACGTAGACGGTGCGCACCACGACCGGCAGCCGCCCGCCCTTCACGCCGGACTTGCGAAGGCTGTTCTCGATCCATTCGGCCTGCAGGCGCGGATTGCCGGTGGTCTCGGCCGGGGCCTTGCGGATGGCGGCCGGGAACCACAGAGTCTGGGTCTGGATGACCTGGTCGGGATTGGCCGAAGCCAGGCGTAGCCGCGCGCCGTCGTCCTCCGGCTCGGCGATCATCAGGAAGCTCTCCTTGAGGACCTCGGCTTTGACCTGCGCCCGTTGCTCGGCCTGGGCGACGGCCCGCTCGCGGTCGGCCAGGGCGCGCTCGCGATGGCTGTCCCAGTAGCCCAGCCCGGCGATCAGCAGCGCCCCGACCCCGACGATCTCGGCCAGGGTCAGCCAGCGCAGACGCAGGCGGTTGAGGAGGCTATCCTTCATGCCTACCGGAATCGCAAAGGAGTCCCGGATGAGTCAACCAATCCCGGTCCTGCGCGTCGCCCGGCCCAGCGATAATCTGGACGCCCTGCTCGGCTTCTACCAGGCCGGCCTTGGTCTGGAGCTGCTGTATCGTTTCGCCGATCACGCCGGCTTCGACGGCGTTATGCTGGGTCGACCCGGCTGGCCCTATCACCTGGAGTTCACCCGAGCCCACGGTCACGCCGCCGGCCGGGCGCCCAGCGCCGACAACCTGCTGGTCTTCTATCTGCCGGATGCGGCGGAATGGCGGGCGGCAGTCCAGCGGATGCGGGACGCGGGCTTCCCGCCCGTGCCGTCGTTCAACCCCTACTGGGACCGCGACGGGCTGACCTTCGAGGACCCGGATGGCTATCGGGTGGTGTTGCAGCAGGCCGCCTGGAGCGGCTGAGACGTCTGTCTGGACAGGAATTCACTTGTCCTTGGCGCGCGGTTTGGGTTTGGCTGCCACGGTAACGTCCCATTGCTGACCCCAAGGTCTCGCCATGACTGCCAGCCGCGCGCCCAAGAAGAGTGAATCCCTCGAGATCCGCATTCCCTATCCGACCAAGCAGGCCTTCATGGCCCGCTGCCAGGCCGACGGCCTGACCGCCAGCGAGGCGCTGCGGGGCTTCATCGACCGGCATCTGGACGCGCCGGCCCCGCGCCGCCTCGCCGGCCGGCCCCTGAACCGGAAGACCCACTGGATCGCCGGCGCCCTGATCGCCGCAGCGGTCGGCGCCGTGGCCGTGCCCTCGCTCGCCCTGCCCGCCCTCAGCCACAGCGCCAGCTTCGAGCAACTCGACGCCAACCATGACGGCGTACTGAGTCAGGCCGAGTTCAACCGCTAGCGCTCAACTCTATCCTCGCCCCTAGGGCGAGGAGAGCGAGCACCGGTTCTGGCCCCTAGCCGATCCCCTTCAACAGCCGGTTCCAGCGCAGGTTCAGCCAGGTCCAGGGCTTGAACAGCGACGACCCCGGCTTCCAGGACGCCATCACAACCCTTGCCTTGCCCGCCAGGTTTTCGGCCGGGACGAAGCCGACCCCGAGCGCCGTCGGCCAACGGCTGTCCAGCGAGTTGTCGCGGTTGTCGCCCATGGCGAAATACTGCCCCTTGGGGACCACATAGACGCCGGTGTCGTCGCCGGCATAGCCGGCGCCGCGGTCGAAGGTGACATAGGGCTTGCCGTCGGCCCGCCGCTCCTGATCGCGCATCACCGTCAGCCCGATCGCGCCGGGATCCTGGGCCGGCCCCAGGCGGGTGCGGGCGATAGCCTTACCGTTGACCAGGATGGTCCCGCCGCGAACCTGCACCCGGTCGCCCGGCAGGCCGATGATCCGCTTGATGTAGGCGATGGAGGTGTCGCGCGGCAGCTGGAAGACCACCACATCCCCCCGCTTGGGATCACGCCCGAACAGCCGGCCCTTGGGCAGCGGCGGGTTGAAGGGGAAGGAATATCGGCTCCAGCCATAGTCGAACTTGCTGATGACGATGTAGTCGCCGGTCAGCAGGCCGGGCTCCATCGACTCCGAGGGGATGGTGTAGGGCTGGAACAGCACAACCCGCAGCACCAGGGCGATCAGCAGGGCGATCCCCACGGTCTTGGCGAGCTCGATCAGTTCGGCGGTGGCGGTCTTGGGGGCCGGGGCGTCGGCGGTCATGGTCGGTCCTTGCAGCGGTTGATGTCGGCAAGGTCTGGGACCAACGCTCGGGATTCAATCAAAGCCCTGTCCCGACGCCCCGGAACAGTGTCCGGACATCACCCTACCGCGACGCCAGCAATGCCTGGATCTCGGCCTGCTGCGCCCGCGCCTCCGGCGAGCCGCTGCCGCCCCTGCCGCTGGTCACCCCGGCCAGCTTGATGGGCGTCGAGCCACGTCCGTTGTCACGCCAGGGATCGGCCCCACCCGCCAGCAGCGCCCGCACCGCCTCGGCGCAGCGGGTCCGCACGGCCCGGTGCAGGGGCGTGGTCCCGCTCTTGTCGGCGGCATTTGGATTGGCGCCGGCGGCCAGCAGGACGGCGATAGTCTCAGCCTGAGCCGCCGGATTCCAGCCGGCCGACCCCGGATGGCCGTCAGCGGCGTAGTGCAACGGCCGGGCGCCGCGCCGGTTGGCGGCCTCGACCGAGGCGGCGAGGTCGATCAGCGCCCCGGCGATCTGCGGCCGGTAGGCGGCCGCGGCGATGTGCAGGGCGGTGTCGCCAGCATAGCAGTAGTGCACGATCGCGTCGAAAAAGTGCGGGCTGGCGTCCTGCCGCGTGGCGCCCGCGCCGGAGACGGCGGTGGCCAGCTCCGGCGCCTCAGCCAGCAGCCGCCCAACCAGCGCCCTGTCGCCATCGACGATGGCCTGCAGCAGATCGGCGAGCCCCGCCACTAGCCCAGCTTCTGATTCATCCAGGCGCTGGCCTCGCTGATCGCCCGCCGGCCGGCGCTGAGGAAGTTGAAGAAGGCGTGCCAGACATGGATCATCTCCGGCCAGATCTCGAGCCGCACATCCACTCCGGCCAGCCCGGCCTTCTCGGCCACGGCGGCGGCGTCGGAGGCCAGGATCTCGGCCCCGCCGGCATGGATCAGCAGCGGGGCGATGCCGTGGTAGTCGGCCAGGGCCGGCGAGGCGAGCGGGTCGCTCACGTCATGGCCGTTCAGATAGGTCGTAGCGAACTCGTCCAGGCCCGCCTTGGTCAGCATGGGGTCGATCCCGGCCAGGGCCTCATAGGCCGCGCCCTGCTGAGCCAGGTTGGCCCAGGGGCTGATGGCGAACAGGCAGCCGGGCTGCGGCAGGCCGTGGGCTCGGATGGCCAGCGCCGTCGCCAGGGTCAATCCGCCGCCGGCGCTGTCGCCCGCGATGGCGATGCGCCCAGGCGCGACGCCCTCGTCCAGCAGATGGCGATAGCAGGCGACCGCGTCCTCGACCGCCGCCGGGAAGGGGTGCTCGGGCGCCATCCGATAGTCGGGGACCAGGGCCGGGGCGTTGATCTCGGTGGCCAGGCGGGCCGCGAGGCCCCGGTGGCTCTTGGGGCTGCCCACGCAGTATCCGCCGCCGTGCAGGAAGAGCAGGGCCTTGGTCTGGTCGGCGCCGGCCGGGGTTAGCTTCTCGGTCGGGATCCCGCCGATGCTCAGCTCGACCTTCTCGCAACCCTCCGGCAGCGGGCTCATGTCGCCGAACGCATCCATCCCCGCGCGGCGCGTGGCCCAGTCGCCGCCGGGCGCCTCGACGCTGGAGAACTGGGCCAGCAGAGCCCGCACGGCGCCGATGTCGGGGTCCTTCCAGACCTGGGTGCCGTCAGCCATGCGCGTCTTCTCCCTTTGTTGGGCGAAGGCTAGGTCGGCTACGTGTCAAAGAAAAGCGTTACGGCCAAGAGGGCGTGTGATAGCTTGTATACAAAGCCCTAATGGAGTCGGTGATGAGCGATACAACGGTTGTTTCGGTCCGCCTATCCACTGCCGTGAAAGATCGCCTGGACAGGCTGGCCCAAGGCACGAGCCGGAGCAAATCCTACCTCGCCGCTGAGGCTATCGAGGCCTTTGTCGAACGGGAGTTAGCAATCATTGAGGGTATTCAACGGGGGCTCGACGACGTTGCGGCGGGCCGGGTCTTTTCCCATGAAACGGTTATGGCCGAGATCTACCAGATCATCGACGAAGCAGAGGCCGCCAAACGGTGAGGCGGCTAATCTGGGCAGCCGAAGCCCGCGGCGAATTCAAGGAGGTCATCCGCTACATCGCCGCCGACAGACCGCAGGCCGCTCTCGATGTAGCGCGGCGCATAGAAGCTGCTGCCGATGGGTTGGCGGCCATGCCGACGGGTCGTCGCGGCCGCATTACAGGAACCTATGAGAAGGTCGTGACAGGACTTCCCTACATCCTCGCCTACAACATCCACGATCAGACTGGCACGCTCCGAATCCTTCACCTGATTCACGGCGCCCGGGATTGGCCGGACGGCGGCTGGCCCGACTGAAGATCAGGCCTGCATCGTCCAGCCCTCGACCCCCATGGCCGCCTGGCGCAAGGCCTCGGACCGGGTGGGGTGAGGGTGACACGTCCTCGCGACGTCCTCGGACGCAGCCGAGAACTCCATGGCCACGCAGTATTCGCCGATCATCTCGCCGACCTGGGGGCCGATCATGTGGACGCCCAGGATGCGGTCGGTCGTCGCGTCGGCCAGGACCTTCACAAAGCCCTCGGCCTCGTGGTTGACCTTGGCGCGGCTGTTGGCGGTGAAGGGGAACTTGCCGACCTTGTAGGCGGTCCCGGCGGCCTTCAGATCTTCCTCGGTCTTGCCCACCCAGGCCACCTCCGGCCAAGTGTAGACCACGCCCGGAATGATGTCGTAGTTCACATGGCCCGCCTTGCCGGCGATCAGCTCAATACAGGCCACCGCCTCGTCCTCGGCCTTGTGGGCCAGCATCGGGCCGTGGGTGGTGTCGCCGACGGCCCAGACCCCCGGGGCGCTGGTCTTGTAGTGGTCCGTCTCGATGAAGCCCCGCCTGTCGGGCACGATCCCGACGCTCTCCAGTCCCAGCCCCTCGGTGTAGGGCCGCCGGCCGATGGCCAGTAGGACGTAGTTGGCCTCGATGGTCTGGGCATCGCCGCCCTTGACGGGCTCATAGGTCAGTTTGACGCTCGATCCGTTGACCTCCGCGCCGGTGACCTTGGCCCCCAGCTGGAAGCGCATGCCCTGCTTGGTCAGCGAGCGCTGGAAGGTCTTGGCGGTCTCCTCGTCCATGCCTGGGCAGATGCGGTCCAGGTACTCGACGACGGTGACCTCCGCCCCCAGCCGGCGCCAGACCGAGCCCAGTTCCAGGCCGATGATGCCGGCCCCGATGACCACCAGGCTGCCCGGGACTTCCGGCAGGCTGAGCGCGCCGGTGGAATCGACGATCCGCTGCTGGTCGACGGTGACACCCGGCAGGCCGGCCGGCTCCGAGCCGGTGGCGATGACGATGTTTTTGGCGTTCAGAACCTGGACCGATCCGTCGGCGGCGGTGACCTCGACCTTGCCGGGGCCGGTGATCTTGCCGGCGCCCTTGATCCAGTCGGCCTTGTTCTTCTTGAACAGGAATTCAATGCCCTTGGTCAGGGCGCCCACCGAGTCGTCCTTCTGCTTGAGCATCTGGGGCAGGTTGAGCTTGGGGGTGACCTCGATGCCGAGGCCCGCGAAGTCCTTGCCGGCGAGCTCGAACATCTCCGAGGCGTGCAGCAGGGCCTTGGAAGGGATGCAGCCGACGTTCAGACAGGTGCCGCCCAGGGTCTCGCGCTTCTCGATGCAGGCGACCTTCAGGCCCAGCTGGCCGGCCCGGATGGCCGCGTTGTAGCCGCCGGGACCGCCCCCGATGATCACCACGTCATAGTCCGCCATTGCCGAAGCCTTCCGCTCGAATTCTGCCGCTCAGATAGCATCCGGCCCGCGCTTCTTAAGCCGGGCCGGAGAGGTGGGCGCCTTACCGCCGACAGGGGATCAAGGCAACTCCCAGAACCCCTGGTCAGCTCCCGGAGAACTGCGACCACAGCAAACGCAGCGCCACATAGCCAAAGCCGCCGAAAATCAGGACAAACAGCACCCAGCTGATCCAATCGTCCGCCCGCGCCGCCCAGCCGGGCGGTATGGGATCGGCTTGGCGCATCAGCAGCGCGCGCTCCTCCAGTTTCCGCAGATGGTCGCTGGCCGCCTCCGCCTGATCGGCGGGCACGCGCACCGAGTAGCCGCCATAGTTGGCATAGGGGTTGGCGCCTTCGACTTCGAACACCACGCGGGGCCGAAATCGGTGGGCTGAGAGGTGCGAGGCCATCAAGGCCGCCTCGAAGCGCGTGCGGCAATAACCGACCTCGGCCAGCTTCGCCCGTCGGGGAAAATGCAAGCCCAGGCGACCAATCCGTTGCCGCATCAGTTCGGCGGGACTGATGTCGCTCGGTCGGCTCAACCAAAAAAGCCGCGGTAGAGGAAGGCGACGATGGAGAACACAACGGCGACGGCCGCCAAGCCAAGCCAGCTGTAGACCACATAGCCCAGAATCCGCACCGACAGCGGCCGGGGCCGGGCCGCCAGTTCCGGGTCGGGTTCGAAGTCGGCCGCTTGCGCCGCCGTCTCGGCCAGCAAGGCTTTGGCCTCCTCCGCCTCGTCTTCCGGGGCCCACAGTCCGAACCCGCCGATGGCCTGGCGAATCCCCCAGTCTACCGCGCCCAGTTGTTCGTTCTGCAGATAGACGTTCAGGCCCTGCGCCTGCAGCATGCCGGCGGCGATCTGCGCTTCCTGCAGGTCGATGTATTGGGCGACGCGGACCTGATCCATCCGCTCACCAGAACCGGCGGCCGCGCAGGCTCGAGACCATGCTGCCTGGCGGCCGCACCCTCAGCCAGAGCAGCAGAGCGAGGGCCAGTTCGCAGGCGGTGAACATGATCATCCCCCGGCGCGCGCCCTCGTTCAGAGCCGGCGTGTGCAGCAGGTCGAAGCCCAGGAAATACCAGTCGACGGCATTGAGGACGGCCGCGGCCGCGAACAGCTGCACCGCGACCCGCAGCCGGGTCCCGGCCTGTTGCAGGGCCGCCAGGCAGAGGCCGACTTCGAGGAAGGATAGCGCCCACTGCTCCCAGCCGGC
The DNA here is from genome assembly GCA_038236615.1 of Caulobacterales bacterium. GTDB lineage: Bacteria > Pseudomonadota > Alphaproteobacteria > Caulobacterales > Caulobacteraceae > Caulobacter. The sequence continues at coordinate 48,399 of JBBRZO010000018.1, read as the reverse complement.
GCTCATCCGGCTGTGGGTCAGCCGCAGCCAGAGATAGGGCGAGAGCCTGTCCGACAGGTGCATCAGCGCGCGGCCGTAGTGCAGCCGCTCGCCGATCGCCGCCAGCGGCGGTACGGCATGGGCCACCGCGCAGAGGCCCGCGGCCAGTCGCAGGGGAAACCTTGCGCCGGTCGAGGCGGCGGTGCGGCCGTCCGACAGCCGCTCGTAGCGCGCATCGTCGCCGGGCTCGTCATCGAACGGCTGGTCGCCGGAGTTGACGCCCCAGATCGGTTTCTCGGCCGTCGGCGGCGCCTTGGCGTTCTCGGCTTCGAGCCGGGCCAGTTCGGTCAGGTCGGGGTCTTCGTCGTCTTGGGCCATGGCTGTCCTTGTGGCGCTCCTGGCGCTTGGCGACAAGCGCCGATCAGGGCTTCACCAGATGGTTGCGCCGGGTGGGACCGAAGGTGATGGCGGTCAGCAGCAGGAACAGGAATTCCAGGACCAGCAGTTGCCAGGCCCCGTCCTGCTCGGCCGGGCTGAAACCGGTCGTGACCAGTTTGCGGCCGAAGAACAGCCAGGCGGCGCCCTCCAAAGTCAGAGCGCCCATGCCCCAGCCCACCGCATCCAGGGTCGCGGATACCGTGGTCCAGGCGGCCTTGATCCGCATGAAAAGCGCCGGAACCGCCACCCACCAGGGCGCCCAGAGCCAGCCGGCCAGCAGGGGCTCGATCCGGCCAGCCACCGGCGGCAGCACGGCGACAAGGCCGTGGATCATTCCGCGTGGCGCGGCCGGCGCCAGGCTATTGGCGATCAACGGCGCCGCGTAGGCCAGGGCGAAGAGCAGGAAGAAGGGGGCCATCCAGACGGCTGGCGGGCCGTGAACTTCACGCTCCGCCAGGGCGATGCGGGCGTCTGCCGCGTCCGACGGCGGATTTGAGCGCCTTGTCTTCGCGGGTGGCGCAGCGGTCTCGGCTTGGGGCGCCGCCGAAGCGGGCTTGCGCGCCATCGCCGCCTTCAGGGCGCTCAGCAGCCCCGCCCAGCGCGACGGTTCAGGGCCGTCGATGATCGGGTTGTTCTGGCCGTCTTCCATGCGTCACCCCCGCAATGGGGGCGAGCATGACTGACGCTTACAGGTCCAGCAACAGGCGCTGCGGATCTTCCAGCGCTTCCTTGACATGGACCAGGAAGGTCACCGCGCCCTGGCCGTCGACCACGCGGTGGTCGTAGCTGAGGGCCAGGTACATCATCGGGCGGATAACCACCTGGCCGTTCACGGCCATCGGCCGGTCCTGGATCTTGTGCATGCCCAGGATGCCCGACTGCGGCGCATTCAGGATCGGGGTCGACATCAGCGAGCCATAGACCCCGCCGTTCGAGATGGTGAAGGTGCCGCCCTGCATGTCTTCGATGGCCAGGTGGCCGTCGCGGGCCTTCTTGCCGAGGGCGCCGATGGCCTTCTCGATCCCGGCCAGGCTCATGGCGTCGGCGTCGCGGACGACCGGCACGACCAGGCCCTTCTCGGTGCCGACGGCGACGCCGATGTCGTAGTGGTTCTTGTAGATCAGGTCCTGGCCGTCGATCTCGGCGTTGACGTCGGGGACCTGCTTCAGGGCCGCGACGCAGGCGCGGACGAAGAAGCTCATGAAGCCGAGCTTGACCCCGTGGGTCTTCTCGAAGGCGTCCTTGTACTGGGCCCGGATGGCCATGATCGCGGTCATGTCCACCTCGTTGAAGGTGGTCAGCATGGCGGCGTTGGTCTGGGCTTCCTTCAGCCGCCGGGCGATGGTCTGGCGCAGGCGGGTCATGCGGACCCGCTCTTCCCGCTCATGCGTGGCGCGCGGGGCGGCCGAGGCGGCGGCGGGTGGCGGGGCGGCGGCGCGGGCGTCCAGCGCGGCCAGGGCGTCGCCCTTGGTGATGCGGCCGTCCTTGCCGGAGCCCGGCACGGTGGCCGGGTCCAACCCGGTCTCGGAAACGATGCGCTGCACCGAGGGGGCCAGCGGCTGGGCCGGCGCTGCGGCGACGGGCGCGGCGGCCGGAGCGGGAGCCGGCGCGGGCTCGGGATCCTTGGCCGCGGGCTCAGGGGCTTTCGCGGCGGGCGCGGCGGCGGCCGGCTTGGCGGCGGCGCTCGCGCCTTCGGTCACCCGGCCTAGCAGGGCGCCCGGAACCACGGTGTCGCCGTCATTGGCCGAGATGCTCTCCAGCACCCCGTCAGCGGGCGAGACGACTTCCAATGAGACCTTGTCGGTCTCTAGCTCGACCAACAGTTCGTCCTTCTTGACCGCGTCACCGGGCTTCTTGGTCCAGCGGGCGATGGTCGCCTCGGTAACGGATTCCCCGAGGGCGGGGGTCATGATGTCGGCCATGGGTGTCTCTTAACTCGGTTCTTAAGCGAAAGCTTCGGCGAGGAAGGTCTCGAGTTCTTTCAGGTGTCGGCTCATCAGGCCCGCCGCCGTCGAGGCGGAGGCCGGGCGGCCGACATAGCGGGCCCGCTTGGCCTTGATATCGAGCCGGGCCAGAGTCAGTTCCAGCCAGGGGTCGATAAAGGTCCAGCCGCCCATGTTCTTGGGTTCTTCCTGGCACCATACCAGTTCGGCGTTGGGGAAGCGGGCCAGCACCTGGCTCACCGACTTCAGGGGCCAGGGATAGAACTGCTCGATGCGCAGCAGGTAGACGTCGTCCCGTCCGACCTTGGCCCGGGCGTCGACCAGGTCGTGGTAGACCTTGCCCGAGCACATCACGACCCGCTTGATCTCGGCGTCGGGCTTGAGGGTGATGCCGCCGACGTCGCAGCCGGCTTCGGCCCCGTCGATCATCACCCGGTGGAAGCTGGACCCCTCGGCCAGGTCGGCCAGGTTGCTGACCGCCTTCTTGTGCCGCAGCAGCGACTTGGGGGTCATGATGATCAGGGGTTTACGGAACTCACGGTGCATCTGCCGGCGCAGGGCGTGGAAATAGTTGGCCGGGGTCGAGCAGTTGAGGACCTGCAGGTTGTCCTCGGCGCAGGCCTGCAGGAAACGCTCCAGACGGGCCGATGAGTGCTCCGGGCCCTGGCCCTCGTAGCCGTGCGGCAGCAGCATCACCAGGCCGCTCATCCGCAGCCACTTGCGCTCGCCCGAGGTGATGAACTGGTCGATGACCACCTGGGCGCCGTTCACGAAGTCGCCGAACTGCGCCTCCCATACGGTCAGGGTGTTGGGGTCGGCCAGGCTGAAGCCGTACTCGAAGCCCAGCACCGCCTCTTCCGACAGGGCCGAGTCGATGACCTCGTAATGGGCCTGGCCGGGGCGGATGTTGTTGAGGGGGGTGTAGTGCTCCTCGGTGGTCTGGTCGATCAGGTCGCTATGGCGCTGGACGAAGGTGCCGCGCACGCTGTCCTGGCCGCTGAGCCGGACCGGGAAGCCCTCGTCCAGCAAGGTGGCGAAGGCCAGGTGTTCGGCCGTGCCCCAGTCCAGTCCCTCGCCGCTCTCGATGGCGGTGTGGCGGTTGTCGATGGCCCGGCGCACCGTCTTGTGGGCGTCGAAGCCCTCGGGGACGGTGGTGATCTTGGCGCCGATGTCCTTGAGCTTCTGCAACGGCACGCCGGTGGTCCCACGGCGGTCTTCGTCCAGCGGCTGCGCAAATCCAGCCCACTTCCCATCGAGCCAATCCGCCTTGTTGGCGTGGTAGGTCTTGCCGGCCTCGAACTCGGCGTCGAGGAAGGCGGCGAATTCGGCCACCCAGCCGTCGACTTCGGCGGCCGTGGCCACGCCCTCCTCGATCAGGCGCTTGCCGTAGATTTCCCGCGTCGACGGCTGGTCCTTGATCTTCTGGTACATCAGCGGCTGGGTCATCGTGGGGTCATCCCCCTCGTTGTGCCCAAAGCGCCGGTAGCAGAACATGTCGACCACCACGTCCTTGCCGAACTGCTGGCGATACTCGGTAGCCACCTTGGCGACGAAGGTCACCGCCTCGGGGTCATCGCCGTTGCAGTGGAAGATCGGCGCCTCGACCATCAGCGCCACGTCGGACGGATAGGGGCTGGAGCGCGAGAAGCGGGGATCGGTGGTGAAGCCGATCTGGTTGTTGACGATGAAGTGGATGGTGCCGCCGGTGCGGTAGCCCTTCAGGCCCGACAGCGCGAAACACTCGGCCACCACGCCCTGGCCGGCGAAGGCGGCGTCGCCGTGCAGCAGCAGCGGCATGACATGGCCACGCCCGGCGTCCGGGGTCTCGCGCAGGGTGAAGGCCTGCTTGGCCCGCACCTTGCCGATCACCACCGGGTTGACGATTTCCAGGTGGCTGGGGTTGGCGGTCAGCGACAGGTGGACGCTGTTGTCGTCGAAGCTGCGGTCCGAAGAGGCGCCCAGGTGATACTTGACGTCGCCCGAACCCTCGATGTCCGAAGGCAGCGACGAGCCGCCCTGAAACTCGTGGAAGATGATGTGGTAGGGCTTGCCCATCACCGCAGCCAGCACGTTCAGCCGGCCCCTGTGCGGCATGCCGATGACGATGTCCTTCACGCCCAGCGCGCCGCCGCGCTTGATCATCTGCTCCAGCGCCGGGACCATGGCCTCACCGCCGTCCAGGCCGAAGCGCTTGGTGCCGGGGAAGCGCTTGTGCAGGAAGCGCTCGAAGCCCTCGGCCTCGATCAGCTTCTTGAGGATCGCCACCTTGCCCTGCGGGGTGAAGACGATTTCCTTGTCGCGGCCCTCAATGCGCTCCTGCAGCCAGCGCTTCTCGTCGGGATTGGAGATGTGCATGTACTGCACGCCCACCGTCCCGCAGTAGGTGCGGCGCAGGATGGCCAGGATCTCGCGCAGGGTCGAGGTCTCCAGCCCCAGCACGAAGTCGAGGAAGATCGGCCGGTCCAGGTCGGCGTCGGTAAAGCCGAAGGCGCCCGGGTCCAGTTCGCTGGCGTCGCCGGGCGTGACGGCGATGCCCAGCGGGTCCAGCTTGGCCCGCAGGTGGCCGCGCATGCGATAGGCGCGGATCATCATGATCGCCCGCAGCGAGTCGAGGGTGGCGGCGCGGATCGTCTCGACGGAGGGCGCGGGCGCTGTCGAAGCGGCGGCCTTGTCGGCAATGGCCTTGCCGAGCTTGGCTTCAACGGCCGGCCAGAGACCATCGATCGCCGACAGCCAGTCAGGGCGCGCGGTCGGGGCGGCGGGATGGGTCCAGCTCGGCTTGATGGCCGAAGCCTTCACCTGGGCGGCCTGGTCGGTCAGGCTGGCGAAGAAGGCGGCCCAGCTGGGATCGACACTGCCGGGATCGTTCGCCCAGCGCTCGTGCAGGTCTTCCACGAAGGCGGCGTTGCCACCGTAGAGGAACGAGGTCTCGGTCAGGACCTTGTTGATGATGCCCGCGTCGTCAGCCATGGGTCGTAGCGCCTTCCAACCGTCCCTCGATGGGACGGCTTATCTTTAAGCCGGTGTATATAGTGTTTCGGGTGCGTGCTTGTGCGCCTGTCAGGCGAAAAACTCGACCCCTTACAGGCCTTCTAGCCGGACTTTTTTACCGGAATGCGGCAATCGGCCTCGAAGTCGGGCGGGCGGAGAGGGCTGGGCAGGCACGCGAGCGCCCGGCGCCAGGTCAGGGTGTGGGAATTGGGGTCGCTTCGCGACAGGAAGATAAGGAAGGGAAGAAGAGGAAGCGACCGTAGGGCGGCCAACGCCCCGTACAGCCTGCCGCGGCAGGGGTCTTGTTGAGGCGCTACGCGCCTCGATAGATATCAGCGGTCAGCAAAAGCGGCCCTCGGGACACCACCGTCGCTTACGCTTCTTCTCTACCCTTATCTTCCTGTCGCGCAGCGACCCAAAAACCCACAGTCAGGCCGCCACCGGCAGACCCGACTGACGCCATCAACCCTTCAGCAGGGCAGCCAGGGTCTCGCCGAGCGCCGCCGGAGAGGGCGAAACCTTGATGCCCGCCGCTTCCATCGCCGCGATCTTGTCTTCCGCGCCGCCCTTGCCGCCCGAGACGATGGCGCCGGCATGGCCCATGGTCCGGCCGGGAGGCGCGGTGCGGCCGGCGATGAAGCCGACGGTGGGCTTCCAGCGGCCCTTCTTCTTTTCGTCGGCCAGGAACTGGGCGGCGTCCTCTTCGGCGCTGCCGCCGATCTCGCCGATCATGATGATCGACTGGGTCGCTTCGTCCGCCAGGAACAGCTCCAGCATGTCGATGAACTCGGTGCCCTTGACCGGGTCGCCGCCGATGCCGACCGCGGTGGTCTGGCCCAGGCCCACATTAGTGGTCTGGAACACGGCTTCATAGGTCAGGGTGCCGGAGCGCGAGACCACGCCGACCGAACCGGCCGAGAAGATGCCGCCCGGCATGATGCCGATCTTGCACTGGTTGGGGGTCAGCACGCCCGGGCAGTTGGGCCCGATCAACCGCGACTTGGAGCCGCTGAGCGAGCGCTTGACCTTGATCATGTCGGCCACCGGGATGCCCTCGGTGATGCAGATGATCAGCGGGATCTCGGCGTCGATGGCTTCCAGGATGGAGTCGGCGGCGAAGGGCGGCGGCACATAGATCACCGAGGCGTCGGCCTTGGTCGCCTTCTTGGCCTCGCCGACCGTGTTGTAGACCGGCAGGCCGACATGGGTCTGGCCGCCCTTGCCCGGCGTCACGCCGCCGACCATCTTGGTCCCGTAGGCGATGGCCTGCTCGGTGTGAAAGGTGCCCTGGGCGCCGGTGATGCCCTGGCAGATGACCTTGGTGTTCTTGTCGATGAGGATGGACATGGTCGGACTGGCTATCTCGTGAGGGCGGGGGCCGAAGGGCGAAGGAAGGTTCAGGGCTTGCGGGCGAGGCGGGCTTCGAGCAGCAGGCGGCCGGCCAGGGCGCGCAGTTCGGGGTCGGGCTCAACGCCGAGCACCGTGGCGCTGGCATTGGCGAAGGCGGTCCCGAAGAAGCCGGGGCTGGAGCCCTCCGGAAGGATGATCTCACCGGTGTCCGGGTTGAGGGTGGCCTTATCGTACGGGCCGCTGGTCATCATGGCCTTGGCCTTGGCGGCGTCGGCCTTCTCTTCGGGCGTGGCCTTGGGATCTTCCGGAATGTTGGCCAGGAGGGCGCCGAACGGCCCGCCGCCCTTCATGGAATCGATGACCGTCGTGTTCTGGATGTAGCGCTGGCGGTTGCCGATCTCGACGGCGCATAGGTCATGCAGGATGAAGGTCGCGCCGTCGGCCAGACTGGGCTCGACCCGCTCGACGCTGGGAACCGCGGCGCGGATGCAGTTCTGCGCCTTCTGGGTCAGCCGGGCCAGGGCCGGGCTTTCGGCGGCGTTGGCGGCGCCGGCGGTCAGGCCCAGCGCTAGGACGGCCAGAGCGGCGAGGCGGCGGCTCACTTGCCGGCCCGCACGGCGGCGACGATCTTCTGGGCGCCGTCGCTCAGGTCGTTGGCGGCGATCACGTCGAGGCCGCTCTCGTTGATGATCTTCTTGCCCAGCTCGACGTTGGTGCCTTCCAGCCGGACGACCAGCGGGACCTTCAGGCCGACTTCCTTGACCGCCGCCACCACGCCCTCGGCGATGATGTCGCAGCGCATGATGCCGCCGAAGATATTGACCAGGATGCCCTTCACGTTGGGGTCGGCGGTGATGATCTTGAAGGCTGCGGTGACCTTCTCCTTGCCGGCCCCGCCGCCGACATCGAGGAAGTTGGCCGGCTCGGCGCCGTACAGCTTGATGATGTCCATGGTGGCCATGGCCAGGCCCGCGCCGTTGACCATGCAGCCGATCTCGCCGTCCAGGGCGATGTAGCTGAGGTCGTACTTGGAGGCCTCGATTTCCTTGGGGTCTTCCTCGGTTTCGTCGCGCAGGGCGACGATGTCGGGATGGCGGAACAGGGCGTTGCCGTCGAAGCTGACCTTGGCGTCCAGCACCACGATCCGCTCATCGCCCGTGGCGATCAGCGGGTTGATCTCCAGCATGCTCATGTCCTTCTCGACGAAGACTTTGTAGAGCTTGGGCAGCAGGGCGCCGGCCTGCTTGGCGAGCGTCCCGGACAGGCCCAGGGCCGTGGCCAGTTCCAGGCCGTGGTGCGGCCAGACGCCGGTGGCCGGGTCGATGAAGAAGGTGATGATCTTGTCGGGCGTCGAGTGCGCCACGTCCTCGATGTCCATGCCGCCCTCGGTCGAGGCGACCACGGCCACCCGGCTGGTCTCACGATCGACCAGCAGCGAGAGGTAGAATTCCTTGGCGATGTCGGCGCCTTCCTCGATGTAGAGGCGGTTGACCTGCTTGCCCTTGGGACCCGTCTGGTGGGTCACCAGCACCCGGCCGAGCATTTCCTCGGCGTTCTTGCGAACCTCGTCGACCGACTTGACCACGCGCACGCCGCCCTTGGCGTCGGGGCCCAGGCCCTCGAAGCGGCCCTTGCCGCGGCCGCCGGCATGGATCTGGCTCTTCACCACGAACACCGGCCCGCCCAGCTTCTCGGCCGCCTCGGCGGCCTCAGCGGGGGTGAAGGCGGCGAAGCCCTTGGGAACCGGGACGCCGAACTCGGCCAGAACGGCCTTGGCCTGATGCTCGTGGATGTTCATGGAAGGGTCCGGTCGCTGCGCAGCATGCAAGGAGATGGGCGCTTATAGGCGCCGCTTTTTGGGGGCGCAACCGGACGCAGGGTCACCCTAAAGAAAGGCTTGGCTAGAGTTTGGCCACTGTCATCTGCAGACCGGCCATGAACTTGCGCCAGCCGAACGTGGCGCCCTGGAGGTTGGCGGCCTGGTCTTCGCGGAAGCCGGTCTGCTCCATCCGCACCAGCACGCCCGACGCCGTGGGGGTCAGGGTCCAGGTCACCACGGTCCGCAGATCGTTGTCGCCGCCGACGTTCCAGCGATAGGCCAGGCTCTCGGGTGGCTCGACCTCCAGCACCTCGCAATGCACCATGCCGTCCCAGTGGGCGACCGGGTTGGTGCGCAGGGTGAAGCGGTGGCCGACCACCGGTTCGAAGTCGTTGGCCATCAGCCAGTCCTCGATCAGCGGCCCCTGGGTGAGGGCGCGCCAGACCTTCTCCGGCGGATGCGGCATCTCACGTTCCATGACGACAGACTGGGTGGCGGGTTGGCTCATGCCAAACCAATAACTTTGTGGCTATGTTTTCGTCAAGCCCGGTTGAATTTGCGCGAGACTGAGCGACTATCGCGCCAGGGTTGGATCGGAGCGGGCCAGATGAAGATCGGTATCCCCATCTACAAGGGCGTCGACCTGCTGGACGTCGCCGGGCCGCTCGAAATGTTCCACTGGGCCGGCTACCAGACCGAGATCGTCGCTGAGCAGGCCGGCCTCGTCGTCACCAACACCGGCCTCGCCATCCAGGCCGGCGGCTTCGATGACGCCACAGCTTGGGACGTGCTCTGGACCCCCGGCGGCAATCCGGACGCCCTTAACACGATGCTGGGGCCGGACGGGGTTGGCTATCGCGCCTTCCTGGAAAGGCAGGCCGCGGACGCCCGCTGGATCTGCTCGGTCTGCGAGGGCGCCATCCTGCTGGCCGACACGGGCCTGCTGAACGGCTTCACCATCACCACCCACTGGGCCTTCATCCCCTGCATCCTGCAGCGCTACCCCCTGGTAAGGCTGGCCGACGGCCATCCGCGCTTCGTGCTGGACGGCAACCGCCTGACCGGCGGCGGCATCTCCTCGGGGCTGGATGAGGCGCTGGAACTGATCAGGCTGCTCAGCGGTGAGGCGGCGGCGATCCAGTGCCAGCAGACGACCCAGTACTATCCGGACCCGCCGGTGAGCAGCGCCATCCCCAATACAATCAGCTGCCCCCTGAGCTAGACACGGCGCTGGCGATTTGCCGAAACCGCGGGAACAATGGCAGGGTTGAGCAGGTCAATGTTCCGGGGGGGATCCATGAAACGAGGACTGCTTGTTGCGACGGCGGCCCTGATCACGCTGGCGGGATGCGGGCCGCTACCCGGGACGCCGAAGGCCAAGGCGCGCCACGCTATTCTGCAGATGGTCTTCGACCCAGGCGCCGCCAAGATCGTGTTCCTCAACCAGACGGACAGCGCGGTCTGCGGCTCCGTCAACGGCAAGAACCGGATGGGCGCCTATGTCGGCGCCACACCCTTCATATACGACCGGTCTCTGGACATGTTGAGCGTCTACGCCGGCGCGCCTGAAGCCAGCGATGTGCGCTATCTGGCCGACACTAGCGCCGAAGACCCCGAGTGGAAGACACGGTTAGAAGAACTGTCGGAGAAATGCCGCTTCCCGGAAAATTGGAAAAACCAGTGCGGGATTCCGTCGCCGGCGAGCGCCGATCCCGGGATTTGCAAAGGCGTTCTGGGCAGCGTGGAAGACTTCCGAAAGCTGATGGATCAATACAGTCACGATCCCTACTAGGCCGCCGCTCCTAAGCCGCCTGATCCATCACCGCGCTGTTGCGGCGCTCCAGTTTGCCCCAGCCGACGCGGGGGCCGCGGATGGCGGTGACGATGGATTTGACCACCACGTAGTACATCAGCTGGCGGTAGCCGAACCGCTGGGCGGGCAGCCACAGCAGGTCCTTCCAGGGCGCGCGCTTCTCCAGGGCCATGCCCAGCGCGCCGGCCGACAGGTCCAGGAAGATGAAGGCCGCCCAGTAGAACATCGGCTTCAACAGATCGTCCGGCGACCATTCGACGGGGTGGAAGCTCCAGCTGTAGATCGAGGTGACCAGGGCATAGACGATGGCCAGGTCGACCAGCGGCGCCACCGCCGTCAGCAGGATCTGGAACAGCCAGATCTGCGGCAGGGCCACAAAGCCCAGCACCGGCCGCTTGGTGTCGAACAGCGCGGCGCGGTGTTTCCAGAGACACTGCAGAGTGCCGAACGACCAGCGGAAGCGTTGCTTGAGCAGGCCCGAGACGGTGTCGGGGGCCTCGGTATAGGCCCGGGCCTCGGGGTCGAACTCGACGTCCCAGCCGGCGCGCTGCACCCCGATAGTCAGGTCCTGGTCCTCGGCCAGGGTGTCCTCGGGCCAGCCGCCGAGCGCATCGAGCGCCTCCCGCCGCCAGGCCCCGACCGCGCCGGGCACCACGGTGACCGCCCCCAACGCCGCCAGGGCGCGACGCTCCAGGTTCTGGGCGGTGACATATTCCAGCGCCTGCCAGCGGGTGACCAGGTTGACCCGGTTGCCGACAATGGCGTTGCCGGCCACGGCCCCGACCTTGGGATTTGCGAACCAGCGGACCAGCCGGGCGATGGTGTCCTTGGCGAACAGGGTGTCGGCGTCGAGGGCGACGATGATCCGGCCCTTGGCGTAGGTCAGGCCCTTGTTGAGCGCCAGGGCCTTGCCGCCGTTCTCGAAGCTCAGAACCCGCACGCGCGGGTCCGAACCGTGATGCAGCCGCACCTGCTCGGCCGTGCCGTCGCTGGAGCCGTCGTCCAGCACCAGCACTTCCAGGGCGCTCCAACGCGAAGCCAGGATGCGGGCCACCGAGCCGGCGATCACCGCTTCCTCGTTGAAACAGGGGATCAGCACGCTGACCAGCGGCTCGTTCTCGGGATCCAGCAGTTCCGGCGTGCGCCGGGTGATGCGGGCGCGGTGGATGAGGGCCAACCCCGCCAGGAAGGCCAGGCGCAGCACGCCCAGCACGATGGCCGTGATGAACAGCCAGTAGAAGGTCCGGTCCATGGTTCGGAAGAAGCCGAAGCCGATGCGGTCAAGCAGCAGGTCGCCGGAATCGCGGGTGGTGGCCGGCAGAGCCTGGGCCCGGGTCATCCCGGCCAGCTGGTCGACGGTGACCAGTCTGTAGCCATTGGCCCGCAAGGCGTCGATAAGCCCCGGCAAGGCCGCCACAGTGCGGCTGCGGTCGCCGCCGCCGTCATGCAGCAGGACGATCTGCCCGGCATGCGGGCCGGTGTCGGCCAGCCGCGACAGGGTCGTGTCGATGATGTGTTGGGGGTCCGGCTTCTTCCAGTCATCAGGGTCGATGCGCAGGCCGACGATCAGGTAGCCCAGCTTCTGGGCGGTCAGCAGCGGCTCGACCTCGTTGGGCGTCGAGGGCTCGGCGTCGCCGAAATAGGGTGGCCGGAACAGACGCATGGAACGGCCGGTCAGCACCTCAAACAATCGCTGGGTGGTGTTGAGCTCCAGGTCGGTCTGGCCCGCCGTGATCTCGCCGATGTTGGGGTGGGTCCAGGTATGGCCGCCGACCATCTGGCCCTCGGCGACCTCGCGCTTCACCGCGCCCGGATCGTTCTGCATGTTCTTGCCGATGACGAAGAAGGTCGCCTGGGCGTTCTTGGCCTTGAGGATATCGAGGATCTTCGGGGTCCAGCGCGGATCGGGACCGTCGTCGAAGGTCAGGGCGACCAGGCCGGGCCGGGCGCCATAACGCTCGACGACATAGGACGTCGGCATGACGTCATAGGTCTCGTCATCGATCAGCCCGGTGTCGGTGTCGACGCCCAGGGTTCGCTTGCCCACCGTCGGGGTCGCCGAAACACGCAGCACTTCTCCTGTGCCGTCGAAGTCGACCCCCTGGCCCGCGACGATGGTTTCCAGACCGGTCGGCTGGTTGACGCCGTAGGGCTTGCCCATGAACTTCCAGACCGAGGGGTCCTCGGCCCCCATCCGCCAGAGGGCGTAGCCCATCGGCCGGTAGCTGTCGGCCGCCTTGATCTGGTTGAACAGGGTGGCGGCGTCCAGGAACCAGACACTGTGGTCGACGCCCGCGTCGTCCTGGTAGTCGAAGGTCGGGTTGAGACTGGCGTCGTCCAGCTCGACCTTGGCGTCGGCGTCGTGGGCCGTCTGGGTGGCGTCGTAGAAGCCGACCGCATCGGCCGACATTTTCGATCCCTCAGTCCAGTCATAGCCATAGGCGCCCAGCGCCACGACGGTATGGGCCGGATCCAGGCCCTTCATCGAGGTCGCCAACTGGGTTTCAAACCAATCCTGGCCGGCGGCCGGGCCGGGGTCGCCGGTGGCGTAGTGCTGGTCGTAGGCCATCAGCACGATGGCGTCGGCGCTCTTCTGCAGGCGCGCCAGCGGCCAGGCGGCGTCGCCGACCGGCGCCGAGACCCAGATCTCGCGGCCCATCGGCTTGAGGGCCGACTCGACGTCCTTCAGGAAGGCCGGGTACTCGGCCAGGGACCGGACCGACAGGTTCTCGAAGTCGAAGACATAGCCGGCATAGTTCCGCTGCTTGGCCAGGTCGACCAGGTGGGCGATCAGCCGCCCCCGCGCCGCCGGATCAGCCAGCATCCGGTCGGCCAGCGGGCCGTCGCTGAGATCGTCGTGAGCGTTGTGGACCAGCGGCAGCACCGACACCGGACGCGGCGCCTTGGCCAGGATCGCCTCGGCCCTGGGATCGGCGGTGACGGCGATGTCGCCGGCCGAGCCGCTCAGCGCCACCCATTGCGGGACCACCACGTCCAGGCTGGCAATGTTGCGGGCCAGAGAGGTGCGGCTGCCCTCGTCCCAGGAGACATAGAAGCCGACCGACAGCGGTCGGGCCGGGCCGCCGCTGGAGGCGCGCGGCTTGGGCACTCGGGTCCAGCCGGGACGGCCCTTCACGTGGCGGGCCGTCTCGATATGCAGGGCCTGCAGGATGCGCGGGTCCTTCAGCGACACCCCCGGCAGGCGCGGCGCGAAGGCCAGAGTGGCGAAGAAGCCGGCGATAACCAGCGCGATCAGAGAGACCAGCAGGCCAAGCCCCTGCCCGGCCCGGCGCGCCCGCCGGCCCGAAGGATCGTGGAAGATGTAGTTGGCCATGCGGGAAGGATCGCTCAGGTATCGCTGAGCCGCTTATTCCTCCGACATGATGGCGGAAGCTTGGCGTGTGGTGGCTACTGAATAGGCGATCGCCTTGGTTCGAGACATTCGAGCCAGAAGCCGCGCGGCTCTGCTCTCTCCTCGCCCGTAGGGGGAGGAGAGCGGGAGCGGCTCCAAAATGACTAGGGCAGATCCGCCAGGAAGGCGGCGATCGCATCCCGCGCCGCCGGCTCGGTCAGCATGGGCGCGTGGCCGACGCCGGGAACCACCGCCTGCCGGACCTGAGGCGTCCGCTCGGCTGTACGGGCGGCGATGCCGTCGTCGAGGATGTCCGACAGCTCGCCCCGCACCATCAGCACCGGCCGACCGACGGCCAGCGGTTCGAACAGCGGCCAAAGGTTGGGGGCCTCCAGGGCCGGCTGGATGGCGGCGGAGATGGCCGGGTCATAGGCCAAGACCAGGTCGCCGGCCTCATTGCGGGCAGCGATCCGGCGGGCGAAGCGGTCCCAGTCCTCGTCCTGATAGTCCGGGAAGGCGATGGCGTTGCTGCGCCGGGCGTTGGCGGCGACTTCGCCCCAGTTCGCGAAGACCCCGGCCTGACCGACATAGCCGCCGATGCGGGTCAGCCCCGCCAGACTGAGCTCGGGGCCCACATCGTTGAGCACCGCCGCCGCGACGCGTCCCGGCGCCGTCAGGGCCGCCATCATGGTGATCAGCCCGCCCATCGAGGTCCCGACGAACACCGCCCGCTCGATCTGTAGCGCGTCCAGCACGCCGATGACGTCGCCGGCATAGACCGCCGGATTATAGCGCGCCGGGTCGGGATCGCGGTCGGAGCGGCCCCGGCCTCGCACGTCTGGAACCACCACCCGCCGGCCCATGCCCGCCAGCCAGGGCGCGACATCCTCGAAATCGGCGCTGTTGCGGGTCAGGCCGTGCAGGCAGATGACCGGCAACCCGCCGCCTGCCGCTGGATAGTCGCGGGCGTAGAGGCGCAGGCCCTCGGCGGAGGTCGTCCAGCGGTCGGTGAACATGCCCAGCTCCGGAAAATGAAAAGGCCCCGAGGCATGCGCCTCGGGGCCTGATCAGCCAAGTCTTTAGCCCCAGCCTTAGAACTTGGCCGACAGCTTCAGGGTCACGGTCTCCGGCGCGCCGTAATAGACGGTGCGGATCGAGCCGACCGACGAGAACTCCTGGCCGTCGGTCTTGTAGACCTCGTCCGAGAGGTTCTGGCCGTAGATGCCGGCGCTGTATTTGCGCGAGGCGTCTTCCCAGACGATGCGGGCGTCGAACAGCCAGTAGTTGGGCTGATAGAGACCGGCGATCTTGGTGTGGCTGTTGGTCAGGGTGTTGTCGACCGCCAGGGCCGATTCGGCCCGGTAGCGCGCCTGGCCGCCCACGGTCAGGAAGCCGCCCGATCCCAGGTCCCACTGGTACTGCGCGCCGTAGCGGGCGGTCCATTTCGGCGAGAACGCCGGGTCCTGGAAGTCGCGGCTGCCGCCGGTGGCGGTGAAGCGGCTGTCCTTGAAGCCGTTGTACTCGGCGTTCAGCAGGCCGACCTGGGCGTCCAGCAGCAGGCCCCGGATCGGGGTGGCGTTCAGCTCCAGTTCGGCGCCCGACAGCTTCAGGGCGCCGGCGTTGATCACGGTCAGTTCCGGCACCGGCAGGCCGGTGAGCGGATCGGTGACCAGGCCGGAAACCCGGGCCTGGAAGTCGTGATAACGCATGCTGAACACGGCGAGGTTGGCCCGGAAGCGGTTGTCGAACCACTGGGTCTTCAGGCCGCCTTCGATCGAATCCAGGGTTTCCGGATTGTAGGGCGCCTGTTCGCCGGGGTTGTTGGCGCGGCCGTTGAAGCCGCCCGACTTGAAGCCCTGCGAGTATTTCAGATAGCCCAGGGCCGTGTCGCTGAACTGATAGTCCACCGACAGCATGCCCGAGGTGTTGTTCCAGGTGTGGTTCAGGCCCGAGAAGGCGAAGGCCGGGACATGCTGCAGCAGCACGTTCGACGAGAAGGTCGAGGTGGTGCGGGCGTAGGTCTTCTCTTCCTCGGTATAGCGCAGGCCGCCCGAGATGCGCAGGGCGTCGGTCAGGTTGTAGCTGACGTTGAGATAGGCGGCCTTGGAGGTGGTCTCCAGGTCGTCATCCACCGTGCGCTTGAAGGTCGGGTTGCCCAGTACCGGACCCACCAGATCATTGGCGAAGGCCTCCTGGTGCGAAACGATGTTTTCCTTGAGGTAGTAGAGGCCGCCGACGGCCAGCCACGGACCCTGGTCGTAGGTCAGCTGGAATTCCTGGCTGGTCTGGTCCTGGTCGACGCCGACGAAGACGTCGCCAACCTGCTTCTGCGTCGCGTCGATATCGACATAGTCGTCGGTGTTGAGCTTGCGGTAGGCGGTGATCGACTTCAGCGTCAGGGCGTCGGTCAGGTCCCAGGTGAAGGTCCCGTTGATCCCCTGGCTCTTCAGCTTGGTCGAGTTGGGCAGGCCCGGCGTCGTGCGGGCCTGGAACTTCCAGGGCGCGTCGGTCGGAACCGACAGCAGCGGGCCGCCGAACAGGGTGGTCAGGCTGTTGATCGGCTTGCCGACGTTCAGCTCGTTGTCATCGCGGCTATAGTCGACCGACAGGTCGAAGCGGAAGTTGGCGCTTGGCGTGAAGGCCAGTGTGCCGCGGACCGCCTGAGTGTTCTTGTCGTTGTAATCGCGATGCAGGACCGGGTCATGCACGAAGCCGTCGCGCTTGGAGCTGAGGGCGGCGATGCCCAGGGCCAGGGTGTCGCTGACCGGGCCGGAAACCGAGACCTTGATGTCCTGCTGGTTATACGAGCCCACCGCCAGGTCGATGCCGGCGCGGAAGTCCTGGTCGGGCCGGCGGGTGACGAACTTCAGCGCGCCGCCGATGGTGTTCTTGCCGTACAGCGTGCCTTGCGGGCCGCGCAGCACTTCGACGCGCTGCAGGTCCAGCAGGTCGAACTGGGTGCCGCGGATGCGGGCGTAATAGACGTCGTCGATATAGACGCCGACCGCCGGGTCGAAGGTCTGCAGGGCGTCGGGCTGGCCGACGCCGCGGATGAAGATGTTGGTGGCGTTGGACGAGCCGCGGCCCGGCACGATGTTCAGGTTGGGCACCGAGCCCTGCAGGCCGGTGGCGTCGATGGCCTGGATGCGCTCCAGCCCCTTGTCCGAGAAGGCCGAGACGGCGGCCGGCACGGTCTGCAGGTTTTCTTCGGTGCGGCGCGCCGTGACCACGATGGCCTCGACATCGGTCGTATCACCGGTGGTCGGTGCGCCTTGAGCCGCGGCGATCGTCGCCATGGCGCTCCAGGCGGCGCCCGCCAGCAAAGCGGCTTTCCACATCGTCTTCATAGTTTCCTCCCCGGGAGCGCCTTTGCGGCGCCTGTTCATTACGAACAATTCATCAGAACGCGAATTAGGGGCACTGTGAGTCAGACGGCGCCGCACGGGAAGGGCCGCCGGCCGCAAAGCCGCCGTTTTTCACCGGGTGATGAAAAGGCGCCACAGTCGACGAGGGGCGCTCACCCCAGGGACGTTAGGCGTCTTCGGCCAGGTCACCTTGGGCCCGGATTGAATCGATCCAAACTTGAATAACGCAATCGATTTCAGGCGATTAGGGCCGACTACGGGCGGAAGACCACTCTAGCCGGCGGCCAGCTCGGATTGCTCCGCACCCCCAAGTATCGCCGTCCGAATGGACTCGACCGCCGCGATGGGAACCAGGGGCTTGGATACCAGGCCATCGAATCCCTGGGCCATGAGTCCCGCAAGCCCCTCGCTGTCGGCGGTAAAGGCCAGCACTGGCACGGCCTGGTTTGGCCCCCGCCCGGCCCGCAAGGCGGCCAGGACTTCCGGGCCGTCCATGCCAGGCATCCGGACATCCAGGAGGATCACATCGACCGGCTGCTCAGAGGCGATCCTGAGGCCCTCATGGCTGGACCCGGCATCGCTCACCTCCGCCCCGAACGGCTCCAGGATGGCGCGGGCCAGTTCGCGATTGACGGCGTTGTCATCAACCACCAGCACCCGCACGCCTCCGAGCAGTTCAGCGGCCGTTTCGGCGCTGCCTCCGACTTCCACCACCGCCGCGGCCGCTGGGGCCGGCAGCCTCAGATGGAAGACCGAACCACGGCCAACACGCGACGTCAGCCCGATTTCCCCGCCCATCGCTTCGGCCAGGCCGCGACTGATCGCCAGCCCCAGCCCCGTGCCGCCATGGCGCCGTGTCGAGGAGCCGTCGACCTGCGAGAAGCGTTGAAACAGCTTCTGGCATTGCTCATCCGACATCCCCGGACCAGTGTCTTCGACCCAGATGTCGAGTTGGGACTGGGCGGCGTCGTAGGCTGCCTTCAGTCGCACCCGTCCACGCTCCGTGAACTTGACCGCATTGCCGATCAGGTTGAGCAGAATCTGGCGGGTCTTGTCGGGATCGACCACCAGGGCGTCGGGCAGGTCTCCCTGGACATCGAATTCCAGTTCGATGTCCTTGGCTTCGGCCTGGGGCGCGAACAACAGCACCGTGTCGCTCAGCAAGCCGGATGGCGAAGTCGGCCTTGGCGAAATGACCACCTGCCCCGCCTCAAGCTTCGAAAAGTCGAGGATGTCGTTGACGATTGAGAGCAGGGCCTGGTTGGCGGATTTCAGACGGGAGACATAGGTGCGGGCCGCCGGGTCGAGGTCGCTCCGCTCGGCCAGTAGGCCGGTGTAGCCCAGGATCGCGGTCAGGGGCGTGCGGATCTCATGGCTCATATTGGCCATGAAGTCTGTCTTGACCTGGGCTGCCGCCTCGGCGGCGTCGCGGGCCGCTTCCAGGGCGCGGGCGGTTTCCCGCTGGGCGGTAACGTCACGAAGGACATTGACGATTTCGAGAACCCGGCCGTCCGCGCCCCTGATCAGGGTCGGATTCCCCTCGACGGAAATCCAGCCTCCATCCTTGCGCCGAATGCGATGTTCACGGCTGCTGCCGGGTGGATCGGGCAGGCCCGCGAACCGGGCTGCGCGAACCGCGTCGGCATTGGCTCGGTCGTCGGGATGGACGAGCTCCATGGCGAAGGTCCCAACGAGTTCGTCCGGCTCGTAGCCATAAAGATGGCAGCTGGGCGAAACCCAGGTGATCCCCTTGCCGGGCTCGACCCGGATAATCAGGTCGGCCGACTGGTTCATCAGGAAGTTCAGACGCGCCTCGTTGGCGCGCAGGTTTTCATCCGCCAGCTTGAGGTCGGTGACATCGATGAACGTGCCGACCAGGGACCTCACCGCGCCGGTCTCATCCCGATCGCAGGCTCCACGAGCGGACACGTGTCGGGTCTCGCCGTCAGGACGAACGATCCGCGCGCTGAGCGAATAGGGTTCGCCGTGCGACACGGCCCGTTCGACCAGGCCGGCCAGCGTGGCGGCGTCGTCCGGATGGTACAACGCCAGGACGCCCGCCAGGTCCGGCGGCGGCAGTGAAGGGTCGCAGCCGTGGATCCGGTATACGGCCGGCGACCACAAGGTCTTGTCGGTCTCTGCATCCCAGGACCAATGGCCGACACCCACCATTTCCTCGGATTGGGCCAGCAGGGCATGCGAATTAGCGCGCTCGCGCTCCAGCGTCAGGTGGTTGGAGATGTCCCGCCGCACAATCAACGCCTCGGTGACCGCGGCCGCCATGGCTTCCAGTTGCGCCCGCTCGACCTCGTCAAAGGACGCACGGGGATGGATATCGATAATGCACAGGGTGCCGAGCCTGAGGCCCGCCTGGGTCACCAGCGGCGCGCCGGCATAGAACCGGATTCCCAGGTCACCGGTGACCAGGGGATTGTCGGCGAAACGGCCATCCTGCGTGGCGTCGAGCACCACCATGACGCCCGCCTGGCGGATCGCATGGTCGCAGAAGGCGACGTCACGGGATGTCTCGCGGACATCCAGGCCAATGCAGGACTTGAACCATTGCCGGTCGGCGTCGACCAGCGACACCAACGCGATCGGCGTCTGGAACGTCAGCGCCGCCAGTCGGGTCAGGCTATCGAAGATGGCTTCCGGCGGCGTGTCGAGTACGTCCAGGGCATGGAGGGCCGAGAGGCGGTCGGTTTCGGAAATGGAAGGCTCCCGGCGTTTCTGGTTGGCGGCTGCCTTTCAAGACTAGAGGCGTTTCAGGAACGTTCAGGTTAACGGCCCTCCGCGCCACGCCCCAAAATCTGCGACCTATTGGCTCGGACTGAGCGGCCGCGCTTAAAGCGCGCCTCAGGAAAGGGACCTGCGTCTAGTCGTATTCCAGCACGAAATGCTGTGGGAACGGCGTGCCGCCGGTGTTGATCTGCCCGTCCGCCCCCTTGGCGCGGCGCAGGTTCTGGCGGGCCAGCAGCGGGGTCAGCATGGCCGGGATGACCGCCCGGTTGATGTAGTCGCCGAAGCAGACATGCATCCCAACGCCCCACAGGATGTAGTCCTGCCAGGGCCGGCCGGCCTTGAAGCTGTTCGGCGACTCCAGGGCCAGCGGGTCGAACATGCCCGAGAAGTTGCCGGCCATGACCATCTGGCCTTTGCGGATGCGGCAGGCGCGCAGGGTGTTGGCGGCGATCACCGTATCCAGCGCCGCCCGGCGATAGATCACCGGGTTGAGCGGATTGAACCTCAGCCCCTCGAACAGCACAGCCCCCACCGCCGCCTCGTCGCCCGCGCGGGCCGCCGCCTGGGCCTGGGCCAGGGCGTCGGGCCGGTCGAGGATCTGGTCGAGGGCCAGGATCGAGGCCTTGGACAGGGTCGGGATGGCCCCGATGAGCAGGCCGATCATGTTGTCGCGGATACCCCGGTCGTCCATGCCCGGCGTGCCGGAGGCCTGCAGGGCCAGACAGCGGCTGATGACATCGTCCCTCAGATGCCCCTTCCTTGCAGCGATTGAGCCGGCGATGGCGTCGCGGCAGATGGCGGCGTGGCGCAGGGCCTCGGCTTCGATGGCCGGATCGCCAGCCAGGTCGATGAACAGGTACCAGAACATCGCGGTCGCCCCGTCGATCAGCGCCTGGCGGCCGCCGACGTCGATGCCGAAATAGTCCTCCACCATGGTGGTCGGGATCTGCAGGGTCAGGTCCTGCGGCACATCGATCCGGCCGGGCAGACCCGCGACGATGGCCGCCGCCTGGCTGGCGGCCGGCGGCTGGACCAGGGTGGCCACATCGTCCCGCCGCATGGCCAGCCGCATGTTGGAGGTGTCGCGGACGTAAAGGGCGGTGTCCTGCATGCCGAGGAAGAAGTTCGCCCCGCCGGTGATCTTGCGCATCTTCGGCTCGTAGACGACCTCGAAGTCCTCGTTGCGGGCGATGACCTCCTGCACATCCTCCATCCGGCCGACGATCACCGTGCCGGTGTTCTGGTAGGCCTTCACCAGCTTGGCCCTGAGCGACAGGTTGGGGATGAAGGCCCGCAGGAAGGTGAAGATCAGCCGCTGGCCGACGGGGTTGCCCAGGGCGACCCCGACCTTGCCCCCGAAGCCCTTACCCTTCGGCCCCTTGGCCATCAGGATCATCCAGAGCAGCTGCGGAAGGGCCAGAAGGCCCGCGAGCACCATCAGGATGCGGACCCAGACGGCGACGATGAAATTGATGACGATCATGTCGGATCCACCACGCCCATGGCGATCATCCGCAGGGCGGTCATGCTGGGAACGAAGAAATAGGCCCCGCCCCGGGTCTCGACGAAGTTGGGCATGCGGGCGGCGATGAAGGGCGGACCGCCGGTCTTCGGATCGGTGGCGATGACGAACTTGGCGCCCTCGCGGTGCACCCCGACCAGGGGGCAGGTGTCATTGCCGACGTTGAAGTCCAGGCCGTAGTTGATCCACTGTTGCTGCACGAACTCGAACTGGCGGAACAGGCTGGCGCAGACATTGAGCATGACGATGCCGTGCTCTTCCTCCTCGGTGGCGTCCTTGGACGACGTGCCGTAGGGCAGCCCCCGGCGCAGGATGCGGCGGCGGTTGTTGAGCACCGAGCCGTTGGGCGCGCGCGGCAGGCTGGGATTGTCGGTCGGGTCCAGGGCGTCGCGCGGGTTGGCCCGGCGCAGGTGCGAGCTGACCGGGCATTTCAGCCCCTGCGGATCGTCGTGATAGGTGAAGTCGCTCAGCGCCTTGGGCCGCTCGCCGCTCATCGGATAGCGGACATTGAAGGCCAGCAGGTCGTCCCAGGTCGGCGCCAGGCTGAGCGGCGTGCCGTCGGCCCAGCGGCCGGCGATCTTGGCCATCACCGTCTCGCGGGCGATGAGGTCGTGGCTGACGTCATACATCCGCTGATAGGCCAGGGCCTGCTCGTCGATGTAGTTGCGGAAGGCCACCACGTTCTGGTGCAGCTTGCGATAGGCCATGAAGGTGCCGTTCAAGGCCAGGCTCAGCGGCATCGGCCCGCCGGAGGTCTCCTGCGCCTCGTCCGGATAGCCCAGCAGGAACTCGCCGGTGGCCAGCGGCCGCCAGACCCCATCGCCGCCCAGCTTGCCGTTGCCGACCACGCGGTAGTCCTCGGTCGACTTGGGAAACTGCCCCTCGAACACTGGATCGCCGATGCCGTCGGTGAAGCCGAAATGCTCGTTCGGCGTCGGCTGCCAGAGATTATCCGCGCCCTGCTGCAGGATGGCCGTCAGCGGCTGGTACTCAGTGTTGGGCCCGCGATGGCCGGGCAGGATGACCACCCCGCCCTCGGTCTGCCGGCACATCCCCTTGATGCGCTGGAACATCATCTCCTGCTCGGGGACCGGCTCGCCGGTGACCGGGTCCATCTGAGAATTCAGGGTGACCAGGACGTGGACCCGCTGGTCTGCCTCGGCGTCGTGCTGCCATACCGGGTCCCAATGGTTGATGCTGTCATCGGGGAAGTCGTCGCCCAGGATCGAGGCGCGGGCGGCCATGCCGTCCATGAACTCTTCGGGCATGCCCCGCAGCGAGCGGATCGGCAGGCCCAGCGCCAGCAGACCCCAGAAGGTGAAGCCGAAATTCAGCGCCACCTTGGGCCGCACGGCCACCACCTCATCGGTGGGAATGTCCTTGTGTGAAGGCCAGCGCAGGCCGCTGGTCACCTCGGGCAACAGGTCCAGCAGCAGCTTGCGCCCCTTGGCCCCGTCCCGGACGTTGAGGACAAAGAACCGCCCCTTGGGAAAGCCCTGCCGCCCATAGGCGGTGAGGATGTTGCCCTGGATATCGGCCTGGTTCAGCTTGGTAGGCTCATCATGTTTGGCCATGGGGCGCTTCCTCTAACCGATCACGCCGGAGGGCTGGGTTGGACTGGCCTGGTTAGGCTGATGGGCCGCCAGGAAGGCGCCGAAGTTGGCGTGCAGCGCGGCCGGGTCGGCGCCCTGGTTGTCGATGGCGAACGCGGTGAAGTGGCGCTGCAGGTAGAGGCTCTTCAGGACGCTCGGCAGGTCGCTGTTCGGGGCCGTCGGGAAGGGCTTGGCCGCCGCCTTGGCGACCGTCCGCAGGGCCGACCAGACACCGAGCGCCAGGCCCAGCAGGGCGGCGAAAATACCGACCAGCCAATAATTCCAGTGCAGCCAGATCATGTTCGGGATGAAGATCGCCGCGAACACCACCACGGCCATCAGGATGACTTCCCAGGCGAGGCCGCCCAGCGACAGGGTCGGGAACGGCGGGGGGGTGATCCAGTAGTCGTTGAACGGCATCACCGTCTCGATCTGGCATTTGCGGATCCAGGCGGCGAACGCGGACGGTCCGTCGACCGTGTCGAAACCGGTGCAGTACTGGAAGACGTCGCTGAGCTCGTCCTTGGCGACCGTCCAAAGCCCTTCGAGATAGCCGTTGAGCGTCATGTCGCTGCCGTCGGCGGCGTCGAAATCCACGGCCCAGAGCATGAAGGGACAGGTCAGGGCGTCGACCGGCTGGGGGATGACCGGGTTCACGCCCTTGATCGCCATCCCGATGGAGTTCTGCGGATCGCGGCCGTTGAAGGCGACGTCGGGGATCACCGCGAACCGGGTCAGGTGGGTGCGGCTGTCACGGGTGAAGGGGCTGGTGCAGGGATTGGCGATGCTGGCCTTGGACTGCCGGGCGGTCGGCAGGGTGTTCAGCGCCTCGCGCAGGGCGTTGATCGGGGTGGTCACCGTGCCGTCGCTGCGTTTGCACGGCTTGGTGTTGACCGGGATGATCACGGTCAGGAAGTAGTGGCCGCCGTCGAAATTGGGCATGGCTGCGCTCCCTACGATTCGCAGTCGCCCCAGCGCGCTTCGACGAAGGGCTGGCGGCGGACATCGGCGTTGAAGGTGTCGTTGGAGGCCACGGGCGCGAAGCCCTGCGAGCCCAGGCTGTTCTGCACGGACAGCAGCGCGGTCTGGTAGGCCTGGGCGAACTGCTCGGGCGGCAGGCTGGCATGGGCCTTGGCCAGGTTCAGCAGCATGGCCCGCACCCTAAGGCCCGCCTTGATGTCCCGCTGCGCCGCCCCGGGATAGGCGTTGTAATAGTAGTCGGTGTCGATCTGGTTGGTGCGGATGTAGTTCTTGAACGGAGTGATCGGGATCGACAGCGGGTACTTGGTCGAGGAGTACCAGAACAGGTTCAGCCCGTTCGGAATGCCGTCCGAGAAGGCGTCGATATACTGGTCCCAGGTGCCGTTGAAATTGCTGCAGAACAGCATGTAGTCGTTGTTCAGCGCCTGCGGCCCCTGGCCCAGGTCCGGCCACTGGTCACGGCGGATAAAGGCCCAGCGGGCGAAGTGGATCAGCGACAGCCCCAGCAGCCCCGACAAGGTCGCGGGGATGGCCCGCGCCACCTGGAACAGCAGGTTATTGATCCAGGTGAGCCCCGGCTTCATCGGGGTGATCACGTTCATCGCATAGGCTTTGCCGGCGACGTTCGACATGGCCCCTCCCCTTCGCGCAACAGCGTTCGGGGAGCCTAGCGGAGGGTCAAGCGACGCACAATCAGCACGGGAATATTATCTATGGTTCGCGACGATTAACTTCAAAACCACCGGCCGGACGGACAGGGCTTTCCCGATTCCCAGATGAGGGGCGGACGGTCCAGCACCGGGATGCTGGCCTGACAGGTACGGGCCGACGCGACCATGTCACGCAGGATTTCCAGGTCTTTGTCGAACCGTTCGGGCGTCGTCGCCAGGGTGAAGGTCACCGCTGCCGGGCTGTCGTTGCTGTACTCCGCCCGGACCGACACCGTCTCCATGCCGTCCGCCTTGGCCCGGCAAAGCGGGCGGTCCTGGCCCATGAGAACGGTCGCGCCGATCGGCTGAGGGCAGGCCGGCGGCGTCATGTCGTCCGCGTCCCAATAGCCGTAAAAGACCTCGATCCGCGGCACGTTCGGTGAGAATTCCCGTCCATTCGAAGGGTAGCCAGCGCCGCCGCACCGCTCCGGCGGGACCAGGAACAGCACCGTGCCATGGTCCGAGCCGACCCAACCCTTGGGCAGCGGACAATAGGTGACGCCAGCGGGCGGCCGAAAGGTCAGGGTGTAGTTTTCGGTGACATAGACCGGTGGGGCGGGAAGCGGCCCGGCCAGAGCTGCGGCCATTACCATGGCGGCCAGCATCACGCCTTTCCCTTGGCCGCCACCGCCGCGAAGCCCGCCGCGCAGTAGGCGTAGAGCCGGGCCCGCACAGCCTCCAGGTCGTTGGAGTGGCAGAGGCCGTCGCTGAGCTGGTCGATGCGGCCGGTCTCGGACAGGGTCAGGGTCATCGAACCGGTGAGGAACTGGTAGCACCAGTAGATGTCAGCCAGGGCGGCGTCCGGCATGGCCCGGGCTAGGGTGTCGATCAGCTGATGAACCACCGGGTCGAAGAAGCGGTGCATGGTCTCGCCGCCCCAGGCCGGGGTGTTGTTCACCTGGGCCACCAGGGCGAAGTAGTTCTTCCAGCCCTGGCCGCCGGTCAGCGAGCGCTGGATCAGCGGCTCGATGAAGGCGGCGATGACGCCCTCGATGGTCATGCCGTCCCGGTGGGCGGCCTCGTAGGCGGCCATGGCTTCGGCGCGATCCCGGTTGAGGACGTCGGCCCGGCGCAGGAAGACAGAGTCGAACAACTCGCGCTTGGCGCCGAAATAATAGTGGATCAGGGCGGTATCGACCCCGGCCTCCTGAGCCACCTGGCGGGTGGTCACCCCGTAAAAGCCGTGGCGGGCGAACAGGCCCTCGGCGGCGTCGAGAATGGCTTCCTTCAGATCGACGCCATGCGCCTTGGCCGGACGGCCCCGGCCGCCACTTCGGGCACGCGGAGAAGGCTGGGTCATGCGGAAGCCAGGCGGTTGATGGAATCCCGCTTAGTCCGCCCCGCCCGCCCCTGGCAACGGAATTGAATTCATCAGCCCGCGAACTTCAGCCGAAGAACAGCCGCCACATGATCCGGCCGGGCAGGAAGGTGAAGGCGCCGGTGACCAGCAGGCCGATGTAGAACAGGCCCATCATCGTGCGCCGGTGCAGGGCGACATTGTGCCTGCGGGCCGCGAACAGCGCCATCGGCAGGGCGAACAGGGTCCAGCCGCTGAGCAGGTGGATGAACGACCAGTGGTCGCCGTTCAGGCCGACGATGAACAGCGAGGCCCCGGCCGCCGTGGCCATGAAGCCTGACCAGATCCAGCCCAGCGTGCGGTGGAAGGTCGCCCCCTTGCGCGAGACCATCATCACCCCGCCCAGGGCGACGGCCGTCAGGGCGGCGGCGACATGGGCCTTGATCACCATTGGCTGGGCGTTCCACAGCGCCCAGTCCGGGGCGTGCAGGCGGGCTTGGCTGAGATTGGCGGCCAGGTTGGGATAGAGGGGCCAGAGCGCTGCTATGCCAACCAGGCCAAGGGTGGCGAAGATCACCCGGCGGACCAGGGCGGCGCGGTCTTTCGGAACCGAGGTGGTTTCAGTGATCTGGGACATGGGCTAACTCTTCTCGCAACCTTCGTTGCGGCCACCTGCCGCCCCCTCCGAGCCGAGCGCAAAGCCCGATGCGTCAACCCTCTCCGCCGGTTCGTGAAAAGCCGTGCCGCGCCACTGACGCTTCGCCAATGGCGACCTGGCGCGACGACTGGAAGGGCATGATCGTCGCCGGGGTTGCCGGCGCGTTCCTGGCCGCTTTCGGCGCCTTTGGCACCGACGAGACCCCGGTCGTGGCGCGTTATGTCTACTGGATCGGGCTCTGCATCGGTGGCGGCGTGGTCGGTCACGCCCTCAGCCATGTCTTCCGCCGCTACGGCCTCTTGGATGACCGGCCGTGGGTCTGGGGCCCACTGATCGTGGTCGCCATCTCGGTGCCATTCACGCTGGTGGTCTGGGTGGCCACGGCCCTGGCCTTTGGCAGGCCGTTGAAGCTGGAGGTCCTGCCAAACCTTTTCATGCCTGTGGTGATCGTCACCGCCGCCATCACCACCATCGTCGTCCTGGTCTATCGCCGGCCGGCCATCACCCATGCCGCCGCCGCCGGGGCCGAGCCGCCGCGCTTCCTGGAACGCCTGCCGCTGAAATTGCGCGGCGCGGATGTCTGGGCGGTCGAGGCCGAGGACCACTATCTGCGCCTGCACACCTCCAAGGGGCAGGATCTGATCCTGATGCGCCTGACCGACGCAGTGGCCGAACTAGAAGGCATCGAGGGCAGCCAGACCCACCGCTCCTGGTGGGTGGCGCGCGAGGCGGTGACCGACGCCCAGCGGGGCGATGGCCGCGCGGTCCTCACCATCAAGGACGGCGCCAAGGTCCCGGTCAGCCGCGCCTACGCCCGCATCCTGCGCGAGGCCGGCTGGTTCTAGCATTCCGCTCCCGGCGGGAGCGGAGTAGGCTACTTCAGCTTCAGCACCTGGTGGTTTGGCCCCGGCTTTACCTCGAACGAGGCCGAGCGCCAGCTGGCCGGGCCGAACAGCCCCCGCGCATTGTTCGAGAAGGCATAGGGCTCCAGCGGCATGCCCACCGGGTTGAAGCGCATGGCTCCGTTCTTGTCGATGTCCTGGAAGGTCTTGACCGCGTACCAGCCGGGCTTGAGCCCCGCGATGGTGACCGAGATGTCGCCATCCTCGGCCGGCAACTTCACTTCGCGCAAAGAGCCCTTGTTGGCGTCATAGGTTGCACGGCTGTCAAACAGCGCCCCCAGCACGATGCCGCGCCGGACCTTGATGCCCTGGAAGTCGAGCGTGAGGGAGCCTTCGCCCCCGCCCCCGTTCTGGGCGCCCGCCCCGGCCGGCAGCAGCGCCAGCAGGGCCAGGCCCGCGATCATCAGACGTTTCATCTTTCCCCCAACCCCTTGTCTCAGCCCCGCCGGGCTTTCCATTGCGCGGCCGTCTGGCCCCAGACATCGATCTTCAGTTCCTGGAACGGCGGCGGCAGATAGGCCTCGCGCAACAGGGTCGAACCCAGGGCCCGCGCCACCTTCTGCGAATTGACGTTGCCCGGGTCGATGCAGTGGATGACCTCGGTCCAACCAAGGTTATCAAAGGCCCAGTCGATGGCCGCCGTCGCCGCCTCGAGCGCATAGCCCTTGCCCCAGCTCTCGCGGCGCAGGCTCCAGCCGACTTCCGTGCCCGGCCATCCGTCGGGCTGCCAGGGGCCTGATCGGCCGACCCACGCACCGCTGGACTTTTCGATCATCGAGAACATGCCAAAGCCCAGCACGGCCCAGGACCCGGCCATCGTGGCCAGGCCCCGCCAGCTCTGCGCCCGGCCCTGCAGGCCGCCGATGAACCGCGAGGTCTCCTCGTCAGCCATCATCGCCGCCCAGCCGTCCAGATCGGCCTGGGCGGTCGGCCGCAGGATCAGGCGTTCAGTCTCAAGCGTGGGGCCGGGAGCGATCATGGACGGGTTTATAACCCAGCGCCGGGCGCTTGAAAGCCAGGCTCTCTGGACGGGCGAGGCCGGCTCGCCCGCCGCAACCTCGCCGCATCCGGCGGGTTAGATGGGTCAATGACCGACACCGCCCCCGAAACGCCGCCGCAGATTGTCGAGCCAAGGCCGGGCCTTTCCCGACGGACGCTCTACCTGAGCCTGGCGGTCGTCGCCCTGTTTGGCGTCGGGATCGCCGCCGTGCTCGGCGCCGAAAAGCCCAAAACCGCTGACGGTCCCGGCCTGGCGATTGCTGTGCAGCCTGCCCCCAAGCCCGCGCCGATCGCTTTCACCCAGAGCGGAGAAGCGCTCAACGCCCTGCCCGACGAGGCCGCCAGCCTGCCGGCCAACCCCGGGGCTTCGGCCTCGCCCGCGCCGGTCGTCACCCCGGCCTCGACCGCGCCGGAGAGCGACCAGCGTCCCTCACGCGCCAATCCCGCCTTCGACTGCGAGGGCGCCGACAGCCGGGCCGAACGGATGATCTGCGCCGACCCACGCCTGGCCGCCGACGACCGCCGCATGGACCGCCTCTACCACCAGGCCCTCGATGCCGGCGTCCCTGCACGCATCCTGCGCCGCCAGCAACGCGACTTCCTCGACGCGCGCGAAGCCGCCGCGCGGCAGGGGCCGGACGCCGTGGCGGATGTCTACGGCGAGCGAATCGCCGAGCTGCAGGGGATGGCGCAGGGGTACTGACCCCCGCGCCGAGTCTCTTAGGCCAGCGAAGGATCGATGACCTTGCAGGCGTCGATCAGGCCCTGCACCGAGGCCACCGAGGCGGCGAACATTTCCTTCTCGGCGTCGTCCATGGTGAACTCGATGACGCGTTCGGCGCCGCCGGCCCCGATCACCACCGGCACGCCGACATAGAAGCCCTTCTGGCCGTACTGGCCGTCCAGCCAGGCGGCGCAGGGCAGGACGCGCTTCTTGTCCTTGATGTAGCTGGTCGCCATGGCGATGGCGCTCTCGGCCGGGGCGTAATAGGCGCTGCCGGTCTTCAAGAGGGCGACGATCTCGCCGCCGCCGCCGCGGGTGCGCTTGACGATGCCGTCCAGCTCTTCCTGGGTCATCCAGCCCTGCTTGACCAGCTCGGTCAACGGCAGGCCGCCGACGGTCGAGTGGCGCACCATCGGCACCATGTCGTCGCCGTGGCCGCCCAGGGTCCAGGCGTGGATGTCCTGCACCGACACCCCGGTCTTCTCGGCCAGGAAGTAGGCGAAGCGCGAGCTGTCGAGGACGCCGGCCATACCGATGACCTTGGCGTGCGGCAGGCCCGAAAATTCGCGCAGGGCCCAGACCATGGCGTCCAGCGGGTTGGTGATGCAGATGACGAAGGCGTTCGGGGCATGGGCCTTGATGCCCTCGCCGACGGCCTTCATGACCTTGAGGTTGATGCCCAGCAGGTCGTCGCGGCTCATGCCCGGCTTGCGCGGCACCCCGGCGGTGACGATGCAGACGTCGGCCCCGGCGATGTCTTCATAGGCGTTGGCGCCCTTCAGCGAGACGTCCTTGCCGAACACGGCGGTGGCCTCGGCGATGTCCAGGCCCTTGCCCTGCGGCACGCCCTCGGCGATGTCGAACAGGATGACGTCGCCCAGCTCTTCGCGCGCGGCGATGTGAGCGAGCGTGCCACCGATCATGCCGGCGCCGATGAGGGCGATCTTGGCTCGGGCCATGCGGGAAGTCTCCTGGTCGATTTCGGGCTTATATTGCGGTGCGGCGCGGTCTAGACCCGTCGTCGCGCGCCTGCAAGGACGAGAGCGATGAGCAAGACCGATCCGGGAAACTATTTCGAGGATTTCCGCCTCGGCCAGGTGCTGAACCACGCCACGCCGCGCACGGTGAGCGCCGGGGACGTCGCCCTCTACACCGCCCTCTACGGCCCGCGCTTCGCCCTCTATTCGTCCAGCGCCTTCGCCAGGGCCTGTGGGCTGGACGCGCCGATCGACCCGTTGCTGGTCTTCCATGTGGTGTTCGGCAAGACCGTGCCGGAGATCAGCCTGAACGCCGTGGCCAACCTGGGCTACGCCGAGGGCCGTTTCCTTAGCCCCGTGACAGCGGGTGACACGCTGTCGGCGACCAGCGAGGTCATCGGGCTGAAGGAGAACTCCAACCGCAAGACCGGCGTCGTCTACGTCCGCACCACCGGCGTGAACCAGGCCGGCGTCCCGGTGCTGAGCTACGTGCGCTGGGTGATGGTCAGGAAGCGCGACCCCGAGGCGGACGTCGCCGGCCAGTCGACGCCGAAGCCGGCCGAGGCGGTCGCCGCCGCCGATCTGGTCCTGCCGCCGGGCCTGGACTTCAGCGGCTACGACTTCGCCGCCGCCGGCGCCCCGCACGCCTTCGAGGACTATGCCATCGGCGAGAAGATCGACCATGTCGACGGCATGTGCGTCGAGGAGGCCGAGCATCAGCTGGCCACGCGCCTCTACCAGAACACCGCCAAGGTCCACTTCAACCAGTTCGAGCGCGCCAAGGACCCGACCGGCCGGCGGCTGGTCTATGGCGGGGTGGTGATCTCCACCGCCAAGGCCCTCAGCTTCAACGGCCTGCAGAACGCCGGGATGATCCTGGGGATCAACGCCGGGCGGCACGTGAACCCCTATTTCGCCGGGGCCACGGTGTTCGCCTGGAGCGAGGTGCTGGACAAGGCCGACCTTGGCTCCTGCGGCGCGCTGCGGCTGCGGCTGGTGGCCACCAAGGACCGACCCTGCGCCGACTTCCCCGACAAGGACGAAGCGGGCGTCTATCCCGCCGAGGTGATCCTGGACTTCGACTACTGGGCGGCGGTTCCCAAGCGTGGCTGATTTCGAACTCGACCCGGCCTTCGCCGCCACCTCGCACCGCATCGGCGACCTGCCGCTCTGCGAGGTCCGCCTGCAGGACGACGCCCGCTATCCCTGGATCGTGCTGATCCCGCGCCTGCCGGGCCTGACCGAGATCGAGCAGCTCTCGGCCGAGGATCGCGGCCAGCTGATGGAAGAGATGATGGCGGCCGGCGAGCTGGTCCGGACCCTGGGCCCCGTCGACAAGCTGAACTTCGGCGCCCTGGGCAACGTAACCGCCCAACTCCACGTCCACGCCGTCGGCCGCACCCGCGACGATCCTGCCTGGCCTGGCCCGGTCTGGGGCCACAGCCCGGCCGTCCCCTACGAGCCCGAGGCGCTGGAAGCGGCCCTGACCAAGGCGCGGGAGGCGCTGGGCCTGTAGCGTGGGAGCGAGTTGCGGGCGGAAAACCGCTTCGCACTTTTCCTCAACCCGCTCTAGCTCCGCCGCATGGTCACCGGGGTGGCCTGGCCGTTGTCGAACATCTGGCCCGACCAGTCGCCCTTGGCGTCGGGATGGATCTGCAGGATCACGCCGCCCGCCCCGCGCGGCTGGAAACGGACGGTCAGATCCGTAACCCCGCGCTCCATACTGTTGATCAGGCCCACCGGCTCTACACCGTCGGGCGTGGTCAGGTCGCGCCAGGCGCCTTCCAGCCGGCCGGAGCCATCGCCCGGATCGACCAACTGCAGCACCACCAAGTCCCGGCCGTCCGCGCCGGTCACGATCCAACCGCCGTCAAGCGGCCCCTGCAGTCCCTCGGCCGCGTCGCTGGAGGCCCGGATGCGGGCGTCATAGCCCAGCGCCGCTGGCCCAGGCGGCAGCTCGGGGGTCACGCCCAGCTCGTCGACCATCACCGGGCGGTCCCGGACGGTGATCCGCTGGGCCGGGATGGGCATGGATCGGCGCGAGGGGGCCCAGGGCTCGGGCTGCTGGGGCAGGTAGGTCTGGGGGACCTGATCCTCGTCAGGGTCGGATTGCGCGACGGCGAATCCCGGTTGGGCGACCAGGGCCAGAAGGGCGATCAAGCCGCCTGCCCAAACCCTTCCAAGAGCGGTCGCCCGGATCGTCATGCGGCGTTGGCCTCCGCGATCGCCTGCGCCACCGCCACCAGCTGTTCGGCCTGGCCCAGATGCAGCAGCTCGGCCATGCGGCCCTCGACCCGGATGGCGCCCTTGCCGGCGTTCTCGGGCTGGGCGAAGGCGGCGATCACCGCCTTGGCCCAGATCACTTCGCCCTCGGTCGGCGAGAAAACCCGGTTGCAGATCTCGACCTGGCGCGGATGGATCAGGGTCTTGCCGTCGAAGCCGAAATCGACGCCCTGTTCGCAGACCGCCTCCAGGCCTGCGTCGTCCTCCAGGCCGTTATAGACCCCGTCCAGAATGGTCAGTCCCCAGGCCCGCGCCGCCGCCACGGCCAGACCCAGCGCCGCATGGAACGGCTCGCGCCCCGGCGTCTGACGGGCCCGCATCTCCTTGGCCAGGTCGTTGGTGCCCATCACCCAGCAGCTGAGCCGGGTCGTCTCCGAGGCCGCCGCGATCTCGTCCAGCCGAAACAGGCTGCGGCCGGTCTCGATCATCGCCCACAGCCGCGTGGCGGCCGGGGCGGCGTGCAGGGCCGAGTGATAGGCCTGGACGTCGGCGGCGGAATTGACCTTAGGGACCAGCACCGCATCGGGCCCGGCCTCGGCCGCGGCCTTCAGGTCGTCCTTGCCCCAGGGCGTGTCCAGGCCGTTGACTCGGATGATGACTTCACGCCGCCCGAACCCGCCGGCCCGCACCGCCTCGACCGCCTGGGCCCGCGCCATCTCCTTGGCCTCCGGCGCGACGGCGTCCTCCAGGTCCAGGATCACGGCGTCGCAGGCCAGGCCGCGCGCCTTGTCGATGGCCTTGGCATTGGAGGCCGGCATGTAGAGGGCGCTGCGGCGGGGGCGGGGGGCCAAGGACTTGGGCGTGTCGGTCATCAGGGTCTCATCGAGAAGGTTGCCCGTCTCCAATGCACAATGGAGCCCCTCCCGCCTAGTCCAGGAACCGCCCCATCCGCATGGTGGCAGCCTGGAGAGGCCACGCCAACCTCTGGCAGCCGTCAGGCGAACGGCGCAGGATGAGGTCATGACGACTCGCCCCGACATTCCCCGCTATGACGCCGGCGCCCTGAACGTGATGGGCGGTGAACTGGAGCCCTGCGGGCTGGACCCGGTCACCGGCTTCTTCCGCAACGGCTGTTGTGAGACCGGGCCGGAAGATACGGGACTGCACACCGTCTGCGCGGTGATGACCACCGAGTTCCTGGCCTACTCGGCCAGGGTCGGCAACGACCTCTCCACGCCCCGGCCCGAGTTCGGCTTCGCCGGCCTGCACCCCGGCGATCGCTGGTGCCTGTGCGCCCCGCGCTGGAAGGAAGCCCTGGACGCCGGCGCCGCCCCGCAGGTGGTGCTCGAGGCGACCCACGAGGAAACCCTGGCCATCGTGCCGCTGGGGGTTCTGAAGGATCACGCGGTCTAAGCGCGTCCCAAGGGTGATTGGCTTCACCGGGGATCAAATCACCTCGCCACCCCACCGCCGTCATCCTAGGCCTTGTGCCTAGGATCCCGCTGTCAGCCGCATGGGCAAAGGGCCGCGGGGCGTCGTCGGCCCGGCTTCACCGACTCCTTTTGCAGCGAGCCGAACGCGGGATCCTAGGCACAAGGCCTAGGATGACGTGGGAGGGGTCTGAAAGGTGGTTTGGTTTCAGGTGGCTGCTTTCACCGCCGTTCAGAACCGGTATTCCTTTTCCAGCCGGTACCGCGAGCCCTCGCCCGTCAGGTGGCTGGAATAGAGGCCGAAGCGGTCCACCCCGAACGCCGGCGATTTCAGCAGGTTGTTGGCCTGGATCCAGGCGGCGACCTCGGCCGGCGCCGGGCGCTTGAGGTAGGCCAGGGTGACGTGCGGCTTGTAGGTCCGGGTTTCCGCCGTCAGGCCTGCCCGGCGGGCGGCGGTCTCGCAGCGGGCGGCCAGCTGGCGCAGGGGTTCGCTGTCGCTGACCCCGGCCCACAGGGTGTCAAGCCGGTGACCTTCGCCGAACGAGCCGACCTCCTGCAGGTTCAGGGCGAACGGCGGCGAGGTGATCATCGACAGTTCGGCGTCCAGATCGTCGGCGGCGGGCCGGGTCATCTCGCCGAAGAAGCGTAGGGTGATGTGCAGGGCCTCGATCGGACGCCAGCGGGCGCCCTCCAGGTCGTGCAGGCGGTCTGAGAGCGGTTCGGCGATGTCGTCAGGAATGGCGAGGGCGGCGAAAAGTCGGATCATTCAAATCAGCACCCGCGCGATGGCCGGGGCAAGTTTCTGCACGATCAGCCGCACACCCTCGGGATTGGGGTGGATGCCGTCGCGCTGGTTAAGGCGGGGAATCCCCGCAACCCCGGCCAGCAGGTCGGGATAGAGCGGCACGGCATACTGTTTCGCCAGCGCCGGGTAAATGGCCGAGAAGTCGCGGGCGTAGCCGGCCCCGATGGCGGGCGGGGCGCGCATGCCGGCCAGCATGGCGTGGATGCGCCGCGCCTTCAGCTTCTTCAGGATGGCCGCCAGGTTGCTGCGGGTGCGCCCCGTATCCAGGCCCTGCAGCAGGTCGTTGCCGCCCAGCGCCACCAGGCAGAGGTCGGTGTCGGCCTGGACGCTGAAATTCACCCGGGCCAGGCCGGCTGCGGTGGTGTCGCCCGAGACCCCCGCGCCGCGCACCCGCACGTTCAGCCCCCGCGCCTTCAGCGCCGCCTCGAGCTGCACCGGCAGCGACTGGGCGGCGGGCAGGCCGTAGCCGGCGGTAATCGAGTCACCGAGCATGGTGATGATTTTCGGCTTCGGCGCGGCCAGCACCGGCGTCGCGGAGGCGGCGGCCAGGGCGGCGAGCAGAACGCGGCGGGTCAGGTGGGGTGTGCAAGTCATCGTCGCGTCCTATGTAGGCAGGATATCGCCTGTCTCAATCTTGAATCAGGCCGCAAGGAGGCCGGAATGGCCGATGTCGCCGACGGTTCCAAGCCTCTGATCCTGGATGGCGTCACTCTGACCCTGCCGTCGAGCGCCGGGCCGGTGGAGATTCTGCGCGGCGTCAGTATGACCGTCGGCCCCGGCGAGCGGGTGGCGGTGGTCGGGCCGTCGGGCTCGGGCAAGTCGTCGCTGATCGCCGTGGCGGCCGGGCTGGAGCAGCCGACCAGCGGCAAGGTCGTGCTGTTCGGCCAGGATCTGGGCAGCCTGGGCGAAGACGGCCGGGCCCGTCTGCGCCGCAACCGCGTCTCGCTGGTCTTCCAGTCCTTCCACCTGCTGCCCAACATGACGGCGGAAGAGAATGTCGCCGCGCCCCTGGAGATCGCCCACAAGCCGAACGCCGGCCGGACAGCCAAGGAATGGCTGGACCGCGTGGGCCTCTCTTCTCGCCTCACCCACTATCCCCACCAGATGTCCGGCGGCGAGCAGCAGCGGGTGGCCCTGGCCCGCGCCCTGGCCGCCCAGCCGGCCCTGCTGTTCGCCGACGAGCCGACCGGCAATCTCGACGCCGCCAACGCCGTGTCGGTGGCCGACCTGATGTTCAAGCTGGTGGCCGAGACCGGGGCGGCCCTGGTCATGGTCACCCACGACCCGGCCCTGGCCGCCCGGGCCGACCGCTCGGCGGTGATGGCCGACGGCCGCATCGTCGAGGGGGGCTGATGCCTTTAGCTTTACGGTTCGCCCTGCGCGAACTGCGCTCCGGCGTCGCCGGCTTCCGCATCTTCCTGGCCTGCCTGGCGCTGGGCGTGGCGGCCATCGCCGCCGCCGGCTCGACCGCAGAGGCCTTCCGCGCCGGTCTGGCCGCCCAGGGCCGCGAGCTGCTGGGCGGCGATCTGCGCATCAGCATCGAGGACCGCCGCTTCAGCCCCGCCGAGCGGGCCGCCTTCCAGAAAATCGGAACCACGGTGTTCAGCGCCGGCAGCCGGGCGATGGCCCAGGCCGGTAACGGCGAGCGGCGGCTGGTCGAGCTGCGCGGGGTCAGTCCCGGCTATCCTCTGGCCGGCAAGGTCGAGCTGATCGGGGCCAAGACACTGGACCAGGCCTTCACGCCCGATGGCGACGCCGCCGGCGCAGCCGTGGAACAGACCCTGGTCGACCGGCTCGGCCTGAAGATCGGCGACCACATCATCATCGGCAACTCGCCCTTCGTGGTCCGCGCCGTACTGGTCAGCGAGCCCGACCGGCTGAGCCGCGGCTTTGCCCTGGGGGCCCGGGTGCTGACCCGCCTCTCGACCCTGGAAGCCGACGGCTTCTTAGCGCCGGGCCTGCCCGACCAGGGCGAGACCGCCCGCGTCGCCTTCTCCAAACCCGCCCAGCCGGATGCAATCGCCAAGGCGCTCAGCAAGCAGTTCCCCAAGTCCGGACTGGAAGTGCGGGGCCGCGACGACGCCGCCGCCGGGATCAAGAACCTGATCCGCCAGCTGGAATACTTCCTGGGCTTCATCGGCCTGGCCTCGCTGGTGGCCGGCGGCCTGGGTGTCGCCGGGGCCGTCTCGGCCTATCTGGAGGCGCGCAAGCCGTCGATCGCCGTGCTCAAGGCCCTGGGGGCCGAGGGCGGGCTGATCCGCGACGTCTATCTGATCCAGATCGCCGTGCTGGCCGCCCTGGGAGTCGGCATTGGCCTGGTCATCGGGGCCGCCGCACCCCTGGCGCTCGGCGAGATCGCCAGGAACCAGCTGCCGATCCCGGCCCTGTTCGCCGTCTATCCCTGGCCTCTGGCCAAGGCCGCGCTGTTCGGCCTGCTGGCGGCGGCGGCCTTCTCGCTGGCTCCGCTGGCCCGCGCCCGCGCCACTCCGCCCGCTGCTCTGTTCCGCAGCGACCTGACCGGGCGGCTGAAGTTCGGGCCGGAGATCGTCGTCTCCATCCTGGCCTTCCTGGGCCTGGCGGGCCTGGCCATCATCACCGCGCCCACGCCGGTGGCGGCGGCCATCATGATCGCCGGGGTGGCCTTCGCCTTCGTGCTGCTCTGGGCGCTGGGCTGGGGCTCAGCCCTGGCGGCCGCCAAGGTCCGGCGGCTGGCGCGCGGCTCGGTCCGCATTGGCCTGGCCAACCTGGCCGGCCCACGCTCGGCGGCCAAGACCGCCGCCCCCGCCATCGGCCTGGGCGTCGCCCTGCTGTCGGCCGTGGTGCTGATCCAGTCCAGCCTGCTGGCCCAGGTCAGCCAGGTTGCCCCCAAGACGGCGCCGGCGATGGTGTTCACCGACATTCCCGGCGACCAGGTCCAGGCCTTCGACGCCATCGTCCGCCAGGCGTTCGGCCAGCCCCTGACCGCCAAGAACTATCTGCGCGCGCCCTTCGCCACCGGCCGCATCACCCGCATCAAGGGCCAGCCCCTGGACATCAAGACGGTCAAGGACAGCGAACGCTGGGCCTATGACAGCGACATCGCCCTCTCGGCCATCGGGCCCGAGCCCAGCGAAGCCAATGTCGTCGAGGGCAAATGGTGGCCGGCCGACTATGCCGGTCCGCCGCTGGTCGCCCTGGAGGCTCAGGCCGCCAAGGGGGCGGGGCTGAAGATCGGCGATGAGATCACCGTCTCCATCCTTGGCCGCGACATCGACGCCCGCGTGGCGGCCCTGCGCAAGATCGAGTGGGGCGGCTTTGGCCCGACGTTTGCCCTGATCATCGACCCCGCCGCCCTGGCCGGGGCGGACCTTCGCAACGTCGCCATCGCCAAGACCGGCAAGGCCGGCGAGGCCGCCGTCACCAAGGCGCTGGGCCGCGACTTTCCGACCGTCAACGTCATCAGCGTGCGCGAACAGCTGGAGGCGGCCACCGACATGTTCGCCCGCCTGGCCCTGGCGGTGCGCGGCGCGGCCGCTGTGGCCGCTCTGGCCGGGCTGCTGGTTCTGGCCGGGGCCATCGCCGCCGGGGCGAGAGCCCGGGCCCGGGAAGCAGCGACGCTCAAGGTGCTGGGCGCCTCGCGCGGCCAGGTGCTGATGGCCTATGGCGTCGAGTACGGCGCCGTCGGCCTGATCGCCGGAACAGCCGGGGTGGCCCTGGGCTACGCCGCCGCCTGGCCGGTGGTGGTCAAGGTGTTCGAGGCGGCCTGGAGCGTCGACTGGGGCGGGGTGGTGGTCCTGGTCGGCGGCGCGGCCGGACTGGCGGCGCTTGGCGGCCTGCTGGCGGCCCTGCAGGCGCTGTCGAAGCGGCCGGCGCCGGTTCTGAGAGCGGACTAGGGGCCCTCCTCACCGGTTTGCCTTGCATAGAGCGGGGCGCGACCCGATATTCCTCCCGTGTCCTCCTTCGAGGACGTCATCATAAGGGTCATCATTCGATGAGCGACTACAACAGCGGCTTTTCGCGTCAGGCTCCGGCCGTCGCCGACATGTCGGTGGACGTGGGGCTGCGCAGCTTCATGCTGGGCGTCTACAACAAGCTGGCCCTGGGTCTGGTGTTGTCGGCCGCCCTGGCCGCGATCACCTACTATGTGCCGGCCGTGAGCAGCCTGCTCTACGTCG
Organism: Caulobacterales bacterium; assembly: GCA_038236615.1. GTDB lineage: Bacteria > Pseudomonadota > Alphaproteobacteria > Caulobacterales > Caulobacteraceae > Caulobacter. The sequence continues at coordinate 9,633 of JBBRZO010000018.1, read as the reverse complement.
TCACCCCCCAAGGGTTCGGCCTAACCGGGCTGGGTCTGGCCGTCCGCTTCCTGCCGCTGGCCGCCATCCTGGTGGCCATGTTCGCGATGCGGAACCCCACGGCCCGCTCGTCCGGCGCCCTCTACTGGTTCATCGTCTCCAGCTTCGGCCTGGGGGCCGGCGTGTGGATGTACATCTACACCGGCGCTTCGGTCGCCTCGGCCTTCCTGATCACCTCGGTGGCCTTCGGCTCACTGAGCCTGGTGGGCTACACCACCAAGAAGGACATGACCGGGTTCGGTAACTTCCTGATCATGGGCCTGGTCGGCATCATCCTGGCCTCGCTGGTCAACATGTTCCTGCACCTGCCGGCGATGAGCTTCGTCATCAACGTGCTGGGCGTGCTGATCTTCTCGGGCCTGATCGCCTACGACACCCAGAAGCTGAAGATGACCTACTACGCCCTGGGCGGCGACCAGGCGAAGATGGCGGTAGCCACCAACTATGGCGCGCTGAACCTCTATCTGGACTTCATCAACCTGTTCCAGTTCCTGCTCAGCCTGCTGGGCAACCGCCGCTAGGCGGTTCGGAACGACTGAACGAGAAAGCCCCGCAGTCGCCTGCGGGGCTTTTTCTTTGCGGGCCTGCGCGGCGTGAAGGAGGTGGCCAAACCACCCCTCATCTTCCTCAAGTCATCCTAGGCCTTGTGCCTAGGATCCCGCGTTCAGCTCGCTGCGAACGATGCGGGTGAAGCCGGGCGGCACGGCTCCACGGCCACTTTCACAAGCGTCGGACAGCGGGATCCTAGGCACAAGGCCTAGGATGACGGCGGTTGAGTTGGCGGCGTGGTTTGCCCATTGTTCGGCTCGCCGTCACTCGACGACCTTGAACCGCCCCTTCTCGAACACCCGCAGCACCTGCTCCAGCTCGTGGCCACGGCGCACGATCAGTCCGCCCTGGGCCAGGATCGCCCAGGCTCCCTGGCGACGGGCGAGGGCCGGACGTTTTTCGATGCGGTAGAGCGGAGCCTCGGCGGTGCGGCGAAAGATGGAGAACACCGCCGCCTCAACGCCGCCGGCGATGGCGTAGTCCCGCCACTCGCCTGCGGCCACCATGCGGCCATAGACCCTCAGGATCTGGTTGAGCTCGCGCCGCTCGAAGAAGACCGTGTTCGAGCGAGGGTCGGAGTATGTCGGATCGAACGCCATGCGAGCTTCAGCTTAAGCCCAAACGCCGGCTTTCCGCCACAGCCCCTGCGATTGTAGCGATCCTGACATGTGAGGCCGCGAAAAGACCTCTAGTCGAACCCAACCGCGCCCGAAGCGGCCGCCATTGTGCAGTTGTCGGCGGACGGGACCTCTGCTCCGGATCCTGAAACAGCCCCCCCAGCCCCCTCCGGGGTTTTGGACCCCAAGGTCCGCCGACCCTTCCTCATCCTCCCTCCAGAGATGAGCCCCCCGCGCGGTCCCCTCCCCCCCTGAGGCCGCGCGGGGGTTTTTTGTTTGTGGCTGCGTTTGCGTGTTGTGGGCGGCACAGCGGGACCAGAATCAAACCGCTGTTATGGCTGGCCGCTAAATGACCTCAGTTCGAACAAGCCCCCGCCCGGTTGGGGCGCGATAACGTGGATGTCGGCCAGTCGGAGCCGGTGGCGGTTCCGGATCCTGAACAGCCCCCCCAGCCCCTTCTGGTTTCGTCGCCCCCTCCGGCTGGCCGACACTACTGCCTTTAGAGACAGCGCCCGCGCCCCCTCCGACGCGGGCGTTTCTCTGTCTGGAGCAGCCCTTGGCGTCGCCCCGCCGACACAGGCCGGCGGAAATCGACAGGCCAGGCGCCCAATAACCCGCACGCCGTGAAATGACCTCATTTCCGCCCAGCCCCCGCCCGTATGGGCGGCGATAACGGTCAGGTCGGTTGGCCAGGACGCCCTGCGGTTCCGGATCCTGAACAGCCCCCCCAGCCCCCTCCTGGATTGCGGGTCCCTGGTCAGCCGACAAATTTCTCCTGGTCTGGATTCAGACATTTGGAGCATGTCCGGGCGGGCGAACCGCATACACTTCGCCCTGACACGCTCTGAAGACCTAAATGAAACTGCAAAACCCGCGTGGGCCTCCCCTCAGGCCCCGCGGGTTTCATTTTGTTTGGATTGCAAAGTTTAGAGCCTGTCGGGGCGGGCGAACCGCGCACACTTCGCCCTGACACGCTCTAGCGCTCAGCCCGCCCGCAGGATTTGCAGATCGTCGAACCAGATGGTCCCGCCCGTGGCGATGGGGCGATGGGCAGCCTGTTCCAGGGTCAGCCACTGGGCCGAGCAGTCGGACCCGCGGACCTCGAACTCGGCGGCGATCGGGGCCCAGCCGGGCGATTGGTTGATCGGCCCGGTCTCACCGGAAATCGCCTTTGACCCCTCGGCGCAGCGCAGGGTCCATGTCAGACCGAACGTTGAGCCGAAACGCTCGGTGCGCGCCTGGCCCAGGAGGCGGTAGCGGCCAGGCGGCAGCACCAGAAGCTGGCGGGCCAGCACCACCGGGGCGACCCCGCCGCTGAAGCTCAGGGCCAGGGTTCCGCCGCTCCGGCCGTCAGGGGCGGGGGCTAGGGCGACGTCGCCGCCCTTGAGCCGCGGCAGTTGCCAGTTGAAGGGCGGCGGGCCGGGCAGGCCTTCGAATTTCCCGTCATAGAGATCGCCCAGCTCCTTCACGCCGTCCTGCGGCAGAAGCTGCACCCAGGTGACATAGGCCGCCTGATAGAGGCCCTCACGGACCAGGCGGTCGATATAGGCCTGCAGTTCGATGTTGCGGGGCGGCTGCTTGCTGTCCTGCAGGGCCGAGAAGACGGTAAAGGGCGCCGAGAGATCCGATACGCCGCGCGACAGGTCGATCAGAAAGCGGGTCCGCCAGGGCGGGTCGGTCGCCAGGGTTCCGGCGATGGCCTTGCCGGCCGCCGGATCAACGGCCATGTCGCTGAGCATCCGGGTCACGGGCCCGCGCATCTCGACCGGCCAGGCCCGCATCAGCCCATCGGCATGGTACACCGCCTCGCGGAAATTGCCCTGGCGGGCCCGATGCAGCAGCAGCCAGATCTGGGCGGGCAGGTCGCGCTTGGCCCGGCGGCCGGCGATGGTCATCAGCGCGTCGGCCTGGAGGACATGGCCCTCGGCGTCGGCCGCCTGGCCCAGAGTGCGGTAGGCGGTCAGCTCGAGAGGGTCGGCGATGATGGCCCGGCGGGCCAGGGACTCGGCGGCGGAAGGATCGCGCTGGGCCATTCGCAGATCGGCCAGGACGGCCAGCGCCCGGGAATCGCCCGGCCGCACCCGCAGGGCGTCTCCAGGTCGCTCGCCTGAGTCACGGTCGGCCAGAGCGGTAACGGCGACGCCCCATCCCAACAGACCGACAAAGACGGCAAGGCCCGCCCCGATCAGCCCATCGCGCCACAGGCGGAGGTCCAGATACGGCGGCGGCGCAGGCGGGGCGTCGTCCGCCGTGACCAGACGCAGGCGCGCCCGGCGGTCTGACGGGTCGCCCCGATTTTCGCCGGATGGCGTCATCGCCTACTTCTTCGCTTCCAGCCTCTTGGTGCCGTAGTCGTAGTTGTAGGCGTAGGCATAGCCATAGCCGTATCCGTAGCCATAGCCGTACCCGGCATGCTTGACGCTGAACTTGGAGAGCAGCGCCCCCAGGATGCGGGCATGGCCCAGGTCCAGCCGGCGCAGCGCCGCCTTGGCCAGGCCCTGGCGGGTGGTCGCCGCCTCGATTACCAGGATGGTGCCGGCCACGCCGCTGGCCAGCAGCGGGGCGTCGGACAGGCCCATGACCGGCGGCCCATCAATGATTAGAAGGTCGAAGCTGGCCTGGGATTCGGCCACCAGCTGGCGGATGCGGGCGCCCGCCAGCAATTCGGCGGGGTTGGGCGGCAGCGGCCCGCAGGGCATGAAGTGCAGATTGGGCTGGTCGGTGACCTGGGCCAGCTCAACCAGGGTGGCTGTGCCGGTCAGATAGTTTGAGAGGCCGGCGCTGGAGTCGGCGCGCATCACCCGGTGCAGGGAAGGGTTGCGCAGGTCGCCGTCGACCAGCAGCACATTGACCCCCAGCTTGGCGAAGTTGCGCGCCAGGGCCACGGCCGTGGTCGACTTGCCTTCCGACGGCCGGGCCGAGGTGACCAGGATGCTGCGCGGCACCCCGTCGGGGGTCGAGAACTGCAGCGCCGTCCGAACCGAGTAGTAGGCTTCCGAGAAGGCTGAACGGGGGTCGGCCAGGGCCTGCTCGGGCGTGACGCCCTTTTCCAGGATCGGCACCGAGCCCAGCAGCGGCAGACCCAGCTTGGCCTCAATGTCCTCGGGCACCTTGATGGTCTCGTCCAGGCTCTCCAGCGCGAAGGCGGCGCCCAGGCCCAGCAGCATGCCGACCAGGGTGGCGATGGCCAGGTTGATCAGCAGGTTGGGCTTGTAGGGGGTGCGTGGGGTTTCGGCCTGGTCGACGACCGAGACGTTGTTGGCGCCGACACCGCCGGCGACACCGATCTCCTTGTAGCGCTGCAGCAGGCCTTCATAGAGCGAGCGGTTGGTGTCCACTTCGCGCTGCAGGATGTTGTACTGGATCGAGCGGTTGCGCAGATCCATAACGCCTGACTTCAGGCCGTTGACCTGGCCGGCGAGCTGGCCTTCCTGGCGGGCGGCGGTCTCGTACTCGGCCTTGATCGACTGCCGAATGGTGTTGATTTCGGCGGTGATCTGCTGGTCGGTCTCGTCGATCTGGGCCTTCAGCGCCAACATGGCCGGATAGTCGGCCTTATAGGTCGACAGCTTGTCCTGATACTGCGTCAACAGCGTCGACTTGGTCTGCCGCAGCGACTGGATGGTCGGGCTGGCCAGCACCTGGGGCAGGCTCGCGCCGTCGGTCTGGGCCTGGCGCCAGCGCTGCTCGGCCATGATCCGGTTGGCCTTGGCCTGCGACAGGGTCATGTTCATGGCGATCAGGTCGGAGGCGGCGAGCGACTGGCCCGCCGTCTGTTCAGCGCCGCCGCCGCCGCCGGGCGCGCCGCTGGCCGAAGAGGCCCCCGAGACATTGATGATGCCCTGGGCCGTGGCGTAGGCGACCAGCTGCTTTTCCGATTCCTCCAGCTTGATCTTGGAGGAGGCCAGCTTTTCCTCGAGGAACTTGCGGGCATAGGTCGAGGCGTCGAACCGGCGGTCCAGATTGGCTCCGATAAAGTTGTCGGCCACCGCGTTGATCACCCGCGAGGCCACCGCCGGATTGGGGCTTTCAAACGATATCTTGACCAGCTGCGAGCCGCGCACCGGCTCGACCTTGAGATTGGCGGTGATCAGCGAGACGGCCAGCCGCGTGCGGGCGGCGGCGTCGCCGGCCGGTATCTGGGTCGGCCTGTGGCCGAAGAGCCGGCCGACGAAGCTGAACGGCGAGGTCCGCTCCTGGTTCATGAAGGCCGGATCGTCGGCCAGATTCTCATGCTGCACGACCCGCTGGGCCAGCGAGCGGCTCTTCAGCAAGGTGTACTGGGTCTGGAAGAATTCCGGGTCGCGGACCTCATCGGGGGTGACGTCCTGGATATCCTGGCCGACCACGTTCTGGGTCTGGCGGTCCAGCTGGATCATCGCCGTAGCGCGATAGACCGGCGTGGTGAGCACGGTAATGATCAGGCCCATGACCAGCATGCCGGCGATGCAGGCGGCGATCACCAGCCGGTGCTTCATCAACACGTGCCAATAGGCCAGCAGGTTGATTTCCGGCGTCGGCTCATCGGCTCGCCCGCCGCCGCCCGAGGTGGTCAGGGACCGACCGCCGCGCACCACCATCGGTCGCGGCACAGCCGTTGTCAGATAACGGCCCTCGGGCTCGTCATCCCAGCTGTCTTCCTGCCCGCCCCGCTTCATACGTCCTCACGTCCGATAACCGGGTCCCCCCATCGCAGCGGCGATGGCTGACGGCCCCTACCCCTTCAGTCCCAAGCCCAAACGGCCCGCCCACCCGGCCCACCCGCCCGGCTAGGGTCAGTCGGGCCGTTCTAGGGCGCCTGAACGCGAAGCCGAAGAGACTTCGCGTTCAGGCTTATTAGTACGGACGCTGCTTCGCGTCCGACACCCTCTTGCAACCCCCGCGCCCTGGGCGCCGGGGTAGCGCCTCTAGCCTAGCGGCCGGAAGACGCTGAAGATCGGCACCGCGCCAGTAACGCCGCGCAGGATGCTCTTCATGCCGTCATGGTCGACCACAACCACGTCATTGCCGAAGATTTCCGGATCGTCCATGCGGCCGGCCTGGATCTGGTTCAGATCGAAGACGGCGGCCATGCGCTTGTTGTCGATGGTGCGGAAGATTACGGCCCGCTTGAGATTGGCCTCACGATCGGCGCCCCGCGCCATGGCGATAGCCTGCAGCAGGGTGGTCTTGCCCGAGATGGCGTAGACGCCGGGCTGGTTGACCGAGCCGCTGACGGTGACCTTCTGGCTGGTATATTCTTTGACGAAGACGGTGACGTCCGGGGACTGCAGATACTTGGCGGCCAGCTTGGCGGCGATGTCGCTCTGCACCTGGGTGACGGTCTTTCCGGCGACACCGATCTGGCCGATCAGCGGCAGGGTGATCTGGCCGGCCGCATCGACCTGAACGGTCCGGGTCAAGTCGGGCACCTGGAAGACGCTGATGTCCAGCACATCCATCGGGCCGACGTGATATTCGGTGGCGGCGCTGACCTCGACCTGAGTGGTGTCCGGCGGCGGCAGAGGGGTGCCGATACGGGCGTTGTCGGACATCGGCGTCGATCCGCACGCGGCCAACCCCAGAGTCAGGGCCAGGACAATCGGCGCGATCCATCGCGCCAAGCGGGCTTCAGTCTTCCGACCGTCACTTCCAAAACCCATCCCCTCGCCCTTCATGCCGTCTTTCAAGTCCCTTTTCAGGCTGCGCTGAACAAACGGCGCAGCATTCCCAATCCCGTCGCGGCGGCCCGCTTGGGCGCCTTGGTCAATCCCTCGGCCAGCGGCAGAGCCGTCGGCGCCAGGTCATCCAGGATGCCCTGCGGCCGCGTCAAGACCATGTCCGTCGCCGCCTGCTCGCCCAGGCGCTGGGCGACCATGTCGCGCGCTTCGGCCATCCGCGGCGCCCGGTTTCGCATATTATGCGCGTCCGTGGCGAGGATATGAACCAATCCTTCGTCCAGCATCCGTTCCGACCAGTATTTCGCCCGTCGCCCGAAGCGGCCGGTGACCGAGCCGGCGGTCAGCTGCATCCAGGCGCCGGCATGGGCCATCTTGCACATCGTGTCGTAGTGGTTCTCGATCCAATGCAGCCGCTCGGGATGCGTCACCACCGGCTGCCAGCCCGCCGCCATGATGTTGAACACCGTCTCCTCCAGCCGCGGCGGGGCGGTGTGGTGCGGCGGCTCGAAGAGGAAATAGCGGCTGTCGTTCAGCGACAGGATGCGGCCGGACTTGAGGCCGTCCGGCAGGCCCACCGCCAACTGCACATCGGCGCCGGTCACCAGTTTCAGCGCAATGCCCGCCTCGTCCAGCTTGAGCTGCAGATCGGCGATGGCCTGGCGGATTTCCGGGCCCTTGTTTTCATAGAGGCCGGGAAAAATATGGGGCGTGCAGGCCGTGACCGTGATGCCGTCGGCGACCGCCGCGCGGGCCATGGCCAGGGAGTCGTCGAGGTCGACAGCGCCATCATCGATGCCGGGCAGCAAATGACAATGAAGGTCGATCACTAGGGCGCGCTCCGGCTATCAAAAAGGGCGGCGGGCGCGCCGGGGCAAGCGCGCTCACACGCCACGGCGCCCACCACCCGACCGTGTCGTTATCCTGGAGGGGAGCGAAATCGTCAAGGCGAAACTGCGTCAACTCGCCGCGCCCGCGAGTTGCGTTGATAGATTAACCAGCCTGATGCGCGATTGCTGATCTTTCAGCCGACGCCGATGGCCGCTATCGGTGCGTCAATAGTCAAAAGATAAGCTTGGGCAATACTGACGTAGATTCCGAGAAGGGATCGGCGTTGCCAATTTGCGAGGACGCGGTTATGTCCGGCTGACTCTCCCAATTTGAGGCTGGCGGCGCCGGTCAGGACGGCTTCATCCTTGAAGGCTGGAGGGGGGACGGGGCGCATATGCATATTGTCTGGCGATTGGTCGCTTTCGAATTCGTCGCCGCTTTCGCCGCCGTGACGGCGCTTATCTACCTGCTTGATCCCCTGGCCCGGCGTTTCGGCCTTCTGGACCACCCCGGGGGGCGTAAGGACCATGCCGAGCCGACCCCGGTCAGCGGCGGCGTCGCCATCGCCATCGGCACCATCCTGCCGGCCCTGGTGCTGGTCAGTCCCAGCCTGCAGCTCATTTCGCTGGGCGTTGCGGCGGTGATCCTGGTGGTCATCGGGGTGCTGGACGACATCTACGACCTGCCCTGGCCGATCCGGGTCGCCGCCCAGGTCGCCGCCGCCCTGGCCATCATCTATGTCGGCGGGGTTCGGGTCGAGAATATCGGCGCCGCCTTCGGCCTGGGCCATCTGGCCCTGGGCTGGGCCTCGGCGCCCTTCAGTGTCGTGGCGGTGGTGGGCCTGATCAACGCCCTCAACATGGCCGATGGCGTCGACGGCCTGGCCGGGTCGCTGTGCCTTTGCGCCCTGCTGATGCTGACGGCGGCCTCGGTCTATGCCGGCAATGTGGATCTGGCCCATGGGCTGGTGGTGATTTCGGGCGCGGTGATCGCCTTCCTGGCCTTCAACCTGCGCACCCCCTGGCGCAAGCGGGCCCAGGTGTTCCTGGGCAATTCCGGCAGCGCCTATCTGGGCCTGATCATCGCCTGGGCCGCCTTCCGCCTGACCCAGAACCCGCTCTATCCCGTCACGCCGGTCCTGGCGCCCTTCCTGGTCGCGCCGCCGGTGATTGACACCCTGGCCCTGATCATCCGCCGCGGCCTGGCCGGCCATTCGCCCTTCCACGCCGACCGCACCCACGTTCACCACCTGATGCTGGAGGGTGGCTTCACCGCCACCGGCGTGGTGCTGTCTCTCAGCGTACTCAGCCTGGGCCTTGGACTGGCCGCCGCCGTCGCCCTGCTGGCCGACGTCCCCGACCCGCTGTTCATCGCAGTCTACCTGGTGCTGATCGTCGCCTGGTTGGCCCTGACCCGCCGCCATGAGCGGGCCGTGGCGCTGTTCCGCTGGCTGAGCCACCTGACGCCCGCGCGCAAGACGGACTGACGGCCGCGCCGGTCGAAGAAGAATTGTCCACGAACAACACGAACGGCGGACCCCCTGGCTCTGTCCGGGGCGGCGTCTCTGATCGTAAGTCTGGGTCACGAAAAACACGAAAAGCACGAAAACGATCGCGCTGACCTGAGCCTTCGCCCGAAGGGCTGTCGGTCAATCGAGACGGCCTTCGGCCGGAGCGCCTGGCTTGGTCATTTTCGTGCTTTTCGTGTTTTTCGTGACCAATCCTTCCGGCAGCATCCGCATCCACCACGCCCGACCAGGCTCCTCCGTTCGTGTTGTTCGTGTTGTTCGTGGACAAACTTCTTACGGCCGCCTCAGCCCACACATCGCCCCAGGCAAGCCCGCAAAGCAAAACCCCCGGCCTTTTGGGCCGGGGGTTCGCTTAGGTCAGACGCTGAATTTCAGATCAGAAGTTGATCTGGATCGTCGAACGACGGTTCAG
>JBBRZO010000017.1:0-121309 GCA_038236615.1 Caulobacterales bacterium | reverse complement strand
CCGCCTGTGCCAAAGTTGTGCGCATCGATCCCGGTCGTGCCCGAGACAGCCCCAGCCGTCACGCTGACATTGCCGGCGCCGGCGCCGCTGGTCTGCTGGGCGATGATCGCGGTGTTGCCGGTCGAAGTAACCGCGCCGGCGTTGACCGTCACCGTCCCACCGGCGGTCAGGGCGAAGATGCCGTTACCGCTGGTGGCGTTGACCGCGCCCACCGTCGTCACCGTCGTCGTGCCCGAGCCGAAGTTCTCGGCGTCGACCCCGAACCGGGCGGTGATGGTGCCGTTGGCCGTCACATTGATGTTGCCGCTCGCGCCCGCGTTGAGGATCGCCCCCACCATGCCGGCATTGCCCGCCTGGATGTTGCCGTTGGCGACCTCGGTCAGGTTGCCGGTCAGCGACTGGCTCTGCACATCGATAGCGTTCTTGCCCGCCGTCAGCGCCGTGACGGCGCCGGTCGTGACGCTGATGGTTCCGCCGGCCCCCGTGTCGCGGACGATGAAGCCGTTGCCCGCCGTCGAGCTGCTGGCGCCCGAGACGTTGACCGTCGTCGTGCCCGAGCCGTTGTTGAGGATGTTGGCCGCATCGCCCGAGCCGCCGACGAAGCCGCCGGTCCCGGTCACTGAGATGTTGCCAGTTCCGCCGGTTCCGGCCACCAGGCTCAGGCCCCGGGTCGCGCCCGTCACCGTGTTGTCGACGATGATCGTCGCGCCGGCCCTGCCATTGGCCAGGATGCCCTCGGCCGCCGTGCCCGTCACCGTGCCATGCGTGGTGACGCTGAGGCCGCCTGTGCCAAAGTTGTGCGCATCGATCCCGGTCGTGCCCGAGACAGCCCCAGCCGTCACGCTGACATTGCCGGCGCCAGCGCCGCTGGTCTGCTGGGCGATGATCGCGGTGTTGCCGGTCGAGGTCACGGCGCCGGCGTTGACGGTCACGGTCCCACCGGCGGTCAGGGCGAAGATGCCGTTGCCGCTGGTGGCGTTGACGGCGCCGACCGTCGTCACCGTCGTCGTGCCGGAACCGAAGTTCTCGGCGTCGACCCCGAACCGGGCCGTGATCGTGCCGTTGGCCGTCACATTGATGTTGCCGCTCGCGCCCGCATTGAGGATCGCCCCGACCATGCCGGCGTTGCCCGCCTGCAGGTTGCCATTGGCCACCTCGGTGAGGTTGCCGGTCAGCGACTGGCTCTGAACGTCGATGGCGTTCTTGCCGGCCGTCAGGGCGGTCACCGCGCCGGTCGTGACGCTGATGGTTCCGCCGGCCGCCGTGTCGCGGACGATGAAGCCGTTGCCGGCCGTCGAGCTGCTGGCTCCGGAGATGTTGACCGTGGTCGTGCCCGAGCCGTTGTTGAGGATGTTGGCTCCGTCGCCAGTCCCGCCGGCGAACCCGCCGGTTCCGGTCACCGAGATGTTGCCCGTCCCGCCGGTCCCGGCAGTCAGACTCAGGCCCCGGGTCGCGCCGGTCACCGTGTTGTCGACGACGATCGTCGCGCCGGCGTTGCCGGTCGCCAGGATGCCCTCGGCCGCCGTGCCCGTCACTGTGCCATGCGTGGTGACGCTGAGACCGCCCGTGCCAAAGTTGTGCGCATCGATACCGGTCGTGCCCGACACCGCCCCGGCCGTCACGCTGACATTGCCGGCGCCGGCGCCGCTGGTCTGCTGGGCGATGATCGCGGTGTTGCCGGTCGAGGTCACGGCGCCGGCGTTGACGGTCACCGTCCCACCGGCGGTCAGGGCGAAGACGCCGTTGCCGCTGGTGGCGTTGACCGCGCCGACCGTCGTCACTGTCGTCGTGCCGGAACCGAAGTTCTCGGCGTCGACCCCGAACCGGGCCGTGATCGTCCCGTTGGCCGTCACATTGATGTTGCCGCTCGCGCCCGCGTTGAGGATCGCCCCCACCATGCCGGCGTTACCCGCCTGCAGGTTGCCGTTGGCCACCTCGGTCAGGTTGCCGGTCAGCGACTGGCTCTGAACGTCAATGGCGTTCTTGCCCGCCGTCAGCGCCGTCACCGCCCCGGTGGTGACGGATATGCCGGTGCTGGTTGCGACATCGCGCACGACGATGCCGTTCCCGGCCGCCGACAGCATGTTGCCTGAGACGTTGATGTTAAACGACCCGGCGCCCCCGGTCTGGGTCGCGTCAAACGCGTCGCCGGCGCCGTTGTTGGTGATGGCGCCACCGGTATAGACGATGGGCCCGCCAGCCGCCGAAACCGTCAGGGCGGCCGTGCCGCCCGCCGTCGGCGTGTTGCCCGCATCCACGCTGATCGAGCCGTTGTTGGTGACGGTCACACCGCCGGTTCCAGCGTTGGAAACGGCAAGGCCGTAGCCGCTCACTGCCGTCGCGGAACTGACCGTCAGGTCGACCGGCACTGGGAGATTGCCCGCATAGTTGCGGTCAACCGGCACGTTGACCGGAAATGTCGTATCCGTCGTGACGGTCGTCCCGCACACGACAGTGGTGGCGCCGACGGCGCAGGCCGCCTGGGCCTGTTCTGGGGTAAGCCAGCTCGCGCCCGCCACGGCGGCCGCGCTGATGGCGGTCAGCAAGGCGAGTCGGCTGGCTTGGGTGCGCAGGGCCTTCAGGCCGGGCGAACCCGCGGAAACCGGCAGCTCCATAAAGCCGAGACGTGTAGCGTTGCGGATGTGCGACATGAAGCTACCCCTAATGCTTGTGCGACCGCGCAGCCCCGCTACGCCGGATAACGTTGTTTGGCGTTTATCCCGGTTAGGGGTTTTGATCCAGCTCAAAATGGGTAGGTTTCGGGCGCGAGGGCGGGCTCGATCGGCCTCCGCAAAGCGGCGCTGGTAGGCCCGGAGGGACTCGAACCCCCAACCAGACCGTTATGAGCGGTCAGCTCTAACCATTGAGCTACGGGCCTATGGTTGGGCGGTTAGCACGGTCACAACGACGCTTAAAGCTGCGGTTCAGGTTGGAAAGGCTCTAAAGTCTCCTGACGAGGCCACTAACGGACCTCGCGGGAGAACAAGATGAAGTCCCTGTTTCGCGCCGCCGCCTTCGGGGCGCTGATCGTCGCCGGCGCGTCCGCACCGGCCCTGGCCCAGGAAACCACGCCGGCCGCCGCCGCCACCATGTTCCAGGCCACAACGCTCAGCCTGTCGGCCTATGGCGAGACCCGCACCGCCCCCGACATGGCGACCATCAGCCTGGGCGTGCAGACTGACGCCCCCACCGCCGCCGAGGCCCTGCGGGCCAACGCCCTGAAGATGAACCAGGTGATCGCCGCCCTGAAGCGCGGTGGCATCGCCGACAAGGACATCCAGACCTCGGGCCTCAACGTCTCGCCGCAATATATCTACCAGGAGAACCTGCCGCCCAAGCTGACCGGCTATCAGGTGAGCAACCAGGTCACCATCGTGGTCCATGACCTGACGAAGCTGGGCCAGGCGGTCGATGCCTCGGTCAGCGCCGGCGCCAACACCGTTGGTGGCATCAGCTTCGGCCTGGAAGACAGCGACAAGGCCGAGAATGCCGCCCGGCTCGACGCAGTGAAGAACCTGCAGGCCAAGGCCAACCTCTATGCCCAAGCCATGGGCTATCGCGTCGCCCGGCTGGTCACGCTCAGCGAAGGCGGCGGCTATTCGCCCGCGCCGCCGGTGCCGATGGGCTTCTTCGCCAATAAGGCCATGGCCGCCGACTCAACGCCGGTCCAGGCCGGTGAACTAAAGGTGCGGATCGACATCAACGCGACCTTCGAACTGGTTCGCTAACCAACGACAGGCCCGGTTAGAGCCCGGCTCTTGCGAGAGCGGGCTCCAGCCGGGCCTTTATCTCGCGGCCCGGCAGGGAATTCACCCCCTCCATATTGACCGCATAGACCAAGGGCCCGTGCTTGGCCCCCGCGACGCCGACGACGGGGCCGGAGGCCCAGGCCACGCGGTCCTCACCGTTCTGGATGGCGCAGCTCTCGGTCCGCTCATCGCCCTTCACCGCCAGCTGGATGAGCGCATCGGCGCTGATCACCGTCGGCGGAGTGCGGCAGTCGCTGAATTCGCGGCGGCAGATTCGCGCCTCACCCCAGCGATAGACCACCTTGCCGGTATCCTTCTCGGCGATCAGCACGCAGGTCGCCGGATCCCCGACCGCCGAGCCGACAGCGCTGTCGAGGGCGTCCTTGTCCACTCCACCCGGCGCGGGCGGTGTGCAGCCGGCCAGCAACGTCAGGGCGGCGAGGCAGGGAATGACGACGCAGGGGATAGCGGGGCGCATGGGAAATCCTCCAGGACCGGCAGAGTGACCCGCCGCGCGCCCATCCACAACCGGTTAGCGGTTGTCGTCGACCAGCCGACTAATGGCGTCGAGATAAGCGGCGAAGGCGCTGCGGCCGATCTTGCTGATGTTGATCCGGGTCAGGGGCTTGCGGTCGACGAAGCTCTTCTCCACCCCGATATACCCGGCGTCCTCCAGCTTGCGCAGGTGGGCCGAAAGGTTACCGTCGGTCGCCTGCAGCTTGGCCTTCAGGGTGTTGAAATCGGCGGTGTCGGCGCTGGCCAGGAAGGCCATGATCCCCAGCCGCACCCGGCCATGGATCACCTCGTCGATTTTTTCGATGTCGAAGCTGTCCATACGCCTGTTCTCAGATGGTGTCCGACGGTTCCTGCCGCATCAGCATGAAGCCGGGCAGGACCGCCAGAAGCAGCAGGAAGGCGGCATAGACCAGGAAGATCACCGGGCTGGTGCAGAACCAGGCGACAACGACCGCGGCCACATAGGAGCCGATGGCCGTCACCCACAGCCAACGCTTGCGGGCCATCGCCGCGGCCACCGACCAGCCGGCTCCATAAAGAGCCAGGATGAGCGATGGGAAGATGGCGGTGATGATTCCGCTGTGGGTCTTGTAGGCGATCACGGCCATGGCGCCCGCCAGCGAGAAGATCGTCCAGCCGACCGCGGTCCAAGCCATGCCGGACGCTCGGTTGCCCGGCGAACTCGCGCCCGGCTTGCCGCCGATGCGGCGCCGGATGATGGTCAGGGCGACAAAGAAGGCCACCATCGCCGCGCCCCAGACGATCAACTGCGCCCAGTCCGGGCCCAGATTCAGGCGGCCGGTCATCATCGCCCATGCGGCGACGGAGGCCGCGCCGAAGATCAGCCCGGCGGCGACCAGGATGGCCCCGCCCAGCAGCGGCGTCTGTTGGCCTTCCTGGGCCAGGGCCTTCATGAAGGCGATGTCGGCCTTGAGGTCCTGAATCTGATTGTCGGTCATGGCGCTTTGAGTCCTGCCTTGAGTCGTTCCGTTGCCCCCCTTATGCGTCACTCACTTTGCATTGTAAAGTGCTTTTTGTGCGCTTGACCGACCGGAAGGCGCACTACCTTCTATTCAGGGAGAAACGACAGCATGACCAGCGAACCGATTCTGCACCACTTCGACGCCTCGCCCTTCTCCGAGAAGGTGAGACTGATGTTCGGTCTCAAGGGCCTGACCTGGCGGTCGGTGGAAATCCCTTCGATGCTGCCCAAGCCGGACTATGTGCCCCTGACCGGCGGCTATCGGCGCACGCCCTCGCTGCAGATCGGGGCCGACATCTATTGCGACACCCAGGTCATCCTGGCCGAGATCGAGGCACGCTGGCCCGAGCCGCGCGCCGTGCGTGGCGGGCTGGACTGGGCCGTAAACCTATGGGCCGACCGGCTGTTCTTCGGGGCGACAGTGCCGATCATCTTCGGGGCGCTGGGCGACAAGGTGCCGGAAGCCTTCAAGAAGGACCGCGAAGCCATGTCCGGCCGGCCGTTCGACACCGCCGCCATGAAGTCCGCCGCCAAGCCGCTGGAGCAGCAATGGCGCGGCGAGGCGGCCTGGATTGAGGACCAGCTGGCGCAGACCAACACCGGCTGGCTGCAGGGCGACAAGCCGGGTCTCGCCGACATTGCCGCCTATATGAACGTCTGGTTCCTCAACAACGCCCTCCCCGGCAAGGTCGAGACCCTGACGCCGGGCATGCCGCGCCTGAGCGACTGGCGCAAAGCCGTGGCGGCGATCGGGCATGGCGCGAAAGTGGCGATGAGCGGGGCCGAGGCCTTGGCTGTGGCGCGTGGCAATGACCCGGCCCCAGCTCTCAAGCATGACCCAAGCGACCCGCTGGGCCTGGAGCCCGGCGCCAAGGTGGTGGTGATGGCCGACGACTACGGCCGCGACCCGGTCGCCGGGACCCTGGTCGCCGCGACACCCCGCAACATCACCATCGCCCGGGAAGACCCGGCGGTCGGACGGGTCAATGTCCACTTCCCGCGAGCTGGCTTCTTCGTGGTTCCGGGCTAGAGCCGGAACCCGCCCTCGATCACCTTGGCGTAGCTGGCCTTGGTCAGCTTGGCGTAGGTCTTCTTCTGCGGATTACGGAAGTAGATCGGATCCTTGACCTTGCCGGGATCGAAGCCGTCGGCGACCAGGTCGACCTTGCGGTATTTGAAGGTGCCGGTGGTGACGATCTCGCGCTGCAGGCGCAGGAACACCGGCTGGGCATAGGCCGGCATATGGGCCTCGATCTCGGCCGACAGCCTGGCCAGGTCGAAGTCGTCGCCCACCGCCAGGGCGGCCATGCCGGCGCGGCCGTCCTGGCCGGGCACGGTGACGCCATAGACGTTGGCCTCCAGCACGCCGGGGACCTGCCCCAGCTGTTCGGCGACCTCGCTGGTCGAGACGTTCTCCCCCTTCCAGCGGAAGGTGTCGCCGATGCGGTCGACGAAATAGATATAGCCCTCGGCGTCGACCTTCATCAGGTCGCCTGTGCGGAACCAGGCGTCGCCCTTCTCGAAGACATCGCGCAGGATCTTCTTCTCGCTGGCCGCCTTGTCGGCATAGCCGCTGAAGTTGGTTCTGGCGTCATCACCCAGCTTACCCAGGCACTCGCCGACCTGGCCGACGCCGGCCTCGATGCAACAGCCGTCCGGGCCGCGCACAGGCGCCTCCGCCTCGACGTCGAACTGCACCAGCCGAACATTGACCTTCTTCTTGATCCACTTGGGAATGCGGCCGATGGCGCCCGGCTTGGAGTCGAAGTTGAACATCGACACGTTGCCTTCGGTGGCGCCGTAGAATTCCAGCACGTCGGGAATGTTGAAGCGCTTGACCATCTCCTCCCAGACGTCGCCCCGCAGGCCGTTGCCGAACGCCAGGCGCAGCTTGTGGGAGCGTTCCTGCGGGTCTTCCGGTTGGTTGATCAGGTAGCGGCAGAGCTCGCCGATATAGACGAACATCGTGCAGCCCTCGGCGCAGATGTCGCTCCAGAAGTGGGTGGCCGAGAACTTCTTGCGCAGCACCACCGAGCCGCCGGTCATCAGGGCCGCGCCCATGGCGCAGAGTCCCCCCGTGGCGTGATAGAGCGGCAGGGTCACATAAATGCGGTCGGTCTTCAGCGCGCCGGTCGAACCGGCGAAGCCACGCATATAGAGCTGAGCCCGCATGTGGTTGATGCGGGCGGCCTTGGGCAGGCCCGTGGTGCCACTGGTGAAGATATAGAGGGCCGTGTCCTTGGCGACGATGTCGCCCCGGGCGGTCAGGCGGTCGGGCCGAAGCTGGCTGCAGCTCTTCAGCGCCGTGGTCAGGTCGCGCCGGCCGGCCTGAACCGGGCCAAGCGTCCATTGCTGCATATGCTTTTCGAGGTTGCCCTTGACCGCTTCGAAGACCGGCGAGGTCTCGGCGTCGACCAGGCAATGCAGGGCGCCGGAAATGTTCAGGCAATGGGCCAGGGCCTGGCCCGTCAACTGGTTGTTGATCAGGGCCGTACAGATGCCGACCTTGGAAAGCCCGTACCAGATGGGCAAATATTCCAGGCGGTTGGGCATGAACAGCGCCACGGTCTGGCCGCGGGTAATGCCCTGGCCCTTGGCCCAGTTGGCGTAGCGGTTGGCGATCTGGTCCATCTCGCCATAGGTGACGGTGCGGCCCTCGAAGGTGATGGCGGGACGGTCCTGGTGCTCGTCGACCGCCTTCTCGAGGTCATCGCAGATCAGGTTGGGCGAGTCCGGGGCAATGGACTTGACCCACTTCAAGGTCCGATTGAGCCCCTTGAAGAACCGCCAGTCCCGCGCGAGCCGCGCCTGCCACTTCATGAAGTCCGCCCCATCGATCCGCCACTGAGCATAGCGGCGCCCGCCAAGCGCGGGTCAAGGCAAGCCTGCCTGACGGGTCTTGCAAGGGCGTGAACGTGACCGAAAAAACTCACCTGAGGGGTGAATTTAGGCGCCCCGGATTCACCTGATCAGATTCCCCGGATCAGCGTCCCGGTCGGGGCGTTCTGCCAGCCGGGCAGATGGAACAGCACCTGGCCGCTGCCGAAATCCAGATCGACCGAGGCGAACTCGCGCAGCAGATCGACCCCGACGAGCAGGGCGGGAATGTCGGCCGCGCCCCACAGGCTGAAGGTGTGCAGGTCGGCGAAGACCATGGGCATGTTGAAGACGGTCAGCCCACCGATCTTCAGCATCGGCAGCACGCCCAGCGAGCCGTTGATTTCGGCCCCGGTGGCGGCGATCACCGGAACGTCGGGAAAGAGGGTGGGGTCCAGGGGCCGCAGGCGAGCGCCCAGCGCCTGGCGGAGGGCTGTGTTTCCAACGGTGACTTCCGAGCCGGAGTCCAGGAAAACGGTAATATTCAGCGCGCCGGCCTGGGCGTTGAGCAGGGTCAGCCGGCCATCGCGGAAGCGAGCCTGCACGGCGATCGCGCCGCTGTCGCTCGGCTGAGTCCCGGAGCCTGAAATTTCCAGCCGCCGTGACCTGAAGTCCATGGTCAGCCGGCGGCCCGCCAGTTGGTCGACACCCATCAGCCCGGCCCCGCCAATGGAGGCCTGAGGCAGAACCGCCATCGAGACCTTCTTGCTGAGCCGCCCGCCCAGGTCCACCCGGTCAACGATGACGGTCGGCACGGTCTCGATGCCGGCCACGGTGTTCATCTGGATCGGCCGGCCGGGCCGCAGCTTCAAAGACTCGGCGATCTCGGCGGCCAGCACCGAATGGTTGGCCCCGGTGTCGATGACGAAGTCGTAGGGGCCCTGCTCATTGAGCGTCACCGGCGCGGTCAGCCGGGAATAGAGATCATCCCCGGCCCCAACCCCAACATTGGGATCGATCAGCGGCCCCTGCGGATTGGGCGTATCGCCCTGGGCCAACGCCAGAGCCGGAGCGCCGAACAGCGCGCCGGCCAGCAGCGCCCCGAGGCTTCTACGGTCGAATTGGTTTCGCCCCATGGTCCCAGCCTGTCTGGCCTCTTTTAGTCCTTCGCCGGACCCTTGCCGCCCAAGCTACACCCAGGCCGCCCTCCCGGCGAGCCCCGAGGCGTCGAATTCACGGCTCAATTGGGGCAAGACTTCGACGTCACCGTGGATCGCCTTAACAGCAATCGAACCTTTCTACGGCCGCATCGTACAATTCCTGACAGTCATGGAACTCAAGATGCCACCATTCATGAAATGGATCGACAATTCCAAGCTACTCGGTCGGGAACCTAACGAGGCAATCGTCGTTTTAATCCCGACCATCAACTTACTGGAGACGCTGAAATGTCTTTTGACAGACAGGCTGCCCGGGCTTTGTTCAATAACCCGGAAAGCCGTATCCCCACCGCCCCTGACCGGACTCCGCGTCGCACCCTTCAGGCCGCGCCCGAGCCCAAGACGGCGCGCGCCGTCAGGACTGAGGCTGAGGTGGAAGCTGAAGAGCCCACCTTCGCGCAGAGCAATCTCTATGACCGGCTGAATCGCAAGCCGAACAAGGGTCCCATGGCCTTTGTGATTCCGGCGGTTCTGGTTGTGGGTCTGGCCGCCGGCGCGGCAGTCCTGCTGATCCCCAAGGCCCGCACCACCGATACCGCAGCCCCCGCCGCTATCACCACCACCACCACGACAACGCCGGCCCCGATTACCGCCGCGGTCCCGGCTCCGACCCCGATCGAGCCAGCCGCCAAGCCGGCGCCCGCTGAGGTCGCCGCCGCCCCCGCCCGTCCGACCGCCACGGTCCGTTCGGCTCGCCCGGCGACGCGCGCTCCGGCCCCGCGTGCTCGCGTTTCGGCCCCCGAGACGGCTCAGACGCCAGTGAACCCGCCGGCCACCGCTTCGGCCCCGACCGAACCGGCTCCGATTGTTCTGCCGCCGCCGCCCATCCCGGCGCCGGAACCTACCGCGCCGCAATAAGGGCGTAGACCCTCGACGAAGAAGGGCGGCCTCTCGCGAGGCCGCCCTTTGTCGTGCGCGCCGCCAAAGGGCCGCTACATGTTCGGGTAGTTCGGTCCGCCGCCGCCCTCGGGCGTCGTCCAGTTGATGTTCTGCGACGGGTCCTTGATGTCGCAGGTTTTGCAGTGGACGCAGTTCTGGGCGTTGATCTGGAAGCGCGGGTTCTGTCCCGCCTCGTCGTACAGCACCTCATAGACGCCTGCCGGGCAGTAGAGCCGGGCAGGCTCGCCGTACTTGGGCAGGTTGACCGCGATCGGGATCGTCGGGTCCTTGAGCTTGAGGTGGGCCGGCTGGTCCTCCTCGTGATTGGTCGCCGACAGGAAGACCGAGGAGAGCTTGTCGAAGCTCAGCACGCCGTCGGGCTTGGGATACTTGATCTCGGCATAGTCCTTGGCCTCGCCCAGATAGGCGTAGTCGGCCTTGCCGTGCTTGAGCGTGCCCAGGAACGAGAAGCCGCCGGTCAGCGAGGTGATGTGCATCTCGACCATCCCGACCACGCCGCCCAGGAAGGTGCCCAGCTTGGAGAGCAGCGGCTTGGCGTTGCGGACGATCCTCAACTCCTTGGCCACCCACGACTTCTGGAAAGCCTCCGGATAGGCGGTCAGCTCGTCGCTGGCGCGGCCGGCCTGCAGGGCGTCATAGGCGGCTTCGGCGGCCAACATGCCGGTCTTCATGGCGTTGTGGCTGCCCTTGATGCGGGGCACGTTGACGAACCCGGCCGAGCAGCCGATCAGCGCCCCGCCCGGGAAGGTCAGTTTGGGAATCGACTGCCAGCCGCCCTCGGTAATGGCCCGCGCGCCATAGGCGATGCGGCGGCCGCCCTTCAGGTGCTTGGCGACCGAAGGATGGTGCTTGAAACGCTGGAACTCATCGAAGGGCGAGAGCCAGGGGTTCTTGTAGTTCAGGTGCACGACGTAGCCGACGGACACATAGTTGTCGTCGAAGTGGTAGCAGAAACTGCCGCCGCCGGTGTCGTTCTTCAGCGGCCAGCCGAAACTGTGCTCGACCAGACCCTTCTGGAAATTCTCGTCGGGGACCTGCCAGATCTCCTTGATGCCGATGCCGAACTTCTGCGGCTGGGCGTCGTTGCACAGGTTGAACTTCGCCTGCAGAACCTTGGCCAACGACCCGCGCACGCCCTCACCGATGAAGACGTACTTGCCGTGCAGCTCCATGCCGGCCTGGTAGTCGTCCTTGTGGTGGCCGTCCTTGGCGATGCCGACCACGCCGACCACGACGCCCTTCACCGAGCCGTCTTCGTTGTAGACCAGATCCGAGGCCGCGAAGCCCGGATAGATCTCGACGCCCAGCTCTTCGGCCTGGGTCGCCAGCCAGCGGCAGACATTGGCCAGCGAGGCGATGTAGTTGCCGTGGTTGTGCATCAGGGCCGGCATGGCGAACACCGGCAGCTCGATCTGGCCGGCCGGGCCCAGCATCAGGAAGCGATCCTTCTTCACCGGCGTATTGAGCGGCGCGCCCTTTTCCTTCCAGTCGGGGATCAGCTCGTTCAGCGCCTTGGGATCGATCACCGCGCCCGACAGGATGTGCGCGCCGACCTCCGAGCCCTTCTCCAGAACGGCCACGGTGACCTCGGTCCCGTTCGCGGCCGCCAGCTGTTTGAGCCTGATCGCCGCCGCCAGGCCGGCGGGCCCGCCGCCGACGATGACGACGTCGTATTCCATGGCTTCGCGTTCGACGTCTTCGGACATGGCTCTTTCCCAGTGCAAGCGCTTCAGGCGAAGTGGAAACCGGTTCGCCGCCCGGAAGCGCGTATCGCTTCGAGCCCCCGTTATTCGAAGGTGACGCGCGGGTGGTCAAGAACAAAGCGGACGGGTTATGAGAGGGGATGCCTTCCGTCCTCTCCCGTAACGCCGAGAGCCTGCTCGCCTTCTGGGCCGAGGCCGGGGTGGAGGCCAGCTATGCCGAGGCCGCGATCGACCGCCTGGCCGAGGGCGCGGCGCGGCTCAAGGCCAAGACGCCGGTGATGCCGACAGCCCCGCCTCGACCCGCTTCGACTGCCGTGGCGCGGGCCCCGGACATTGGAACCGCCCTGGCCGAGGCGCGGGCCGCCGCCGCGGCCGCGCACGACCTGGAAGGCCTGGCCGCCGCCATCGCCGCCTTCGATGGCTGCCCGCTGAAATTCGAAGGCGCCAAACAGGCTGTGTTCAGTCGGGGCGCCGTCGATGCGCCGCTGATGATCATTGGCGAAGGGCCGGGCGCCGACGAGGACCAGCAAGGGGAGCCCTTCGTCGGCAAGGCCGGCAAGCTGCTGGACCGCATGCTGGCCGCCGCCGGGCTGACCGGCCGGGTCTTTATCACCAACACCGTCTTCTGGCGCCCGCCCGGCAACCGCACCCCGACGCCTTCCGAACAGGCGGTCTGCGCCCCCTTCCTGCAGCGGGCCATCGAGCTGGTGAACCCCCGCATGCTGATGTTGGCCGGCGGGGCGGCGGCCAAGTCGGTGCTCAAGCGCGAGGAGGGGATCCTGTCCCTGCGCGGCCGCTGGTTCGAATGGACGCCAGAGAACTTGGGCACGGGGGAGAGCCCGCTGCAGCCCCTCCCCGCCCTGCCCACACTCCACCCCGCCTTCCTCCTGCGCCAGAGCGCGGCCAAGAAGAAGGCATGGGCGGATTTGTTGCTTCTCACCGAAAGGCTGGACCGGGCCGAAAGGTAGGCGGCGCCGCCTTTGCAGCCCGAGGCGCAAGCGTCCCAAGGGGAGAAGCGGCTTCCCCCTAACCCTCATTGGGACTATCAAACGACGCTTCGTCGGGGAGAACCATGGCGCTCAACAGGCGCACATTGTTGTTGACGGGCGCCGCGTTCCTGGCTGCCACCCCGGCCCTCGCGGCCGGGCCGGAAGTGCTGACTCCCTTCGACGAGAAGATCTATCGCGCCGCTTTCGCCGCCGCCGAGCAGGGTGATTTCGACTCCGCCGAGAACGCCCTGACCAAGGCCAAGGATCGCCTGCTGGTCGGCCAGGTGATGCTGGTAAAGATCATGCATCCCAGCGCCTACCGCGCCAGCTATGACGACCTCGCCGACTGGCTGGAAAACTATTCCGATCAGGCCGGCGCCGAGCGGGTCTACGCCCTGGCTGTACGCCGCCGCCCGGCCAACGGCGACCAGCCAAAGACCCCGCCCTTCCTGACCGCCGCCGCCGGCTGGGGCCGGGTCGAGGTCGCCGCCGCGGCCGTCGGCGGCGGGACAGCCAGCGCCGATCGCTCATTCCGGGCCAGAGACGCCTATTATTCCGGCGATGTCCCCCGCGCCCTTGCCCTGGCCAGCGCCTGCGGCGAGGACTGGATCGTCGGCCTCGCCTGTTATCGCCTGCAACGCTTCGAGGACGCCGCCGTCGCCTTCCGACGCGTGGCCGCCAACGAGGGCAATGACGAGTGGCTGCGCTCGGGGGCTCATTTCTGGACCGCCCGGTCCCTGGCCGCCGGCAACGCCGACCCCGGCGACGTGATCGAGTCCCTGCGCGCCGGCGCCCGCACGCCCTGGACCTTCTACGGCATGATTTCGGAGCGCAAGCTGGCCCTGTGGGGCGAGAAGCTGAGCTTCGCCGCGCCGCCGCGGACCAATCCGCTGTTGATCAAGGTCTCAGCCGCCTGCGCCGCGGAGCCGGCCGCCACGCCGGGTCTTGGCCTGATCAAGAGCAGTCCCCGGGCCCGCCGCGCCGCCGCCCTGATGCAGGTCGGTCGGCCCGTGGACGCCGGGCAGGAGCTGCGTATCGGCCTGGCCCTGGCCAACACCGACAAGGATCGCCGTGACTGGCGCGGCCTGATCCTGGCCCTCAACGCCCCGATCTCCTCCGACGCCGACCGGCCCAAGGCCACACCGGCCGCCACGCCCGGCCGCAAGGGACGCAAGTCGGGCCCGGAAGAGTATGCCACGCCGGAGCTCTGGCCCGACGGCGGCTTCACGCTCAACAAGGCCCTGGTCTATGCGCTGGTCCGCAAAGAGAGCGGCTTCAACCCGTTCGCGGTCTCCAACGCCGGGGCGGTGGGGATGATGCAGCTGTTGCCGGCCTCGGCGGCGCGGGCGGCGGGCGACGACAACCTGCTGACCAACATCCTGCCGCTGTTCGACGGGCCGACCAATCTGCGGATCGGCCAGGACTATTTCACCTGGCTGATGGAGCGGGGCCTGGGCGGCGGGCCCGGCGGCTTCGACGTCCTGCGGGCGGTAGCCGCCTACAACGCCGGAGCCGGCACGGTGCTCAACACCATCAAGAAGTTCGGCGGCGACAGCGACAGCCTGCTGCTGATCGAAAGCCTGCCGGCGCTTCAGACCCGCGACTATGTCGAAAAGGTCGTGGCAGGCTACTGGGCCTACCGCCGCAAGTTCGGGGAGTCGACCGCCACCCTCGACGCCGCGGCCCGGGGCGAGAAGTTCGTCGACATCCGCATCGACCGCTAGCTGAGCTTCACCGCCAGCCGCGTCAGCTGGCTCGCGCTCAGGCGCAGCGGGCCCGCCGCGAAGCCGCCGCCGGCCATCAGCAGATTTTTCGGGACCAACAGGCCCTGCCCGTGCAGCGCTGCTCCGCCCCCGCCGAGCGCGCCCAACAGTCCCCCGCCCTTGAACCAGGCAGCCTTAGCGGGACTTTTCGAAATATGCGCCGCGACCGCCGTTTCCCAGCCCTCGGAGAGGCGACGTCCGACTGGAAGGATCAGCAGCCAGTCGCTCTTGGCGGCCGCGCAGCCCGCGTTCAACTGCTGTGCCGGCTGGGCGCGGACGATGAGCGCGCCGGCGTCATCAGCCAACTCGAGCGTGGCGTCCGTCGACCCTGCGTCGGAGACGACGACCTCACGGACAAGGCCGTCCACGGCGGCGGAGACCAGGGGGGCAAGGGTTTGGGCCAGAGCGCGGTCATTGTTCAGGGTCGCAACGACTACCGAGATCATCCAGGCTCAATCCAGGGTCGGAAAATAGGACTGCAGGGTCCCGTCACGCCGAATATCGCATGTCGCGCAGTGCAGGCCGCCCCCAAATCCATAGACCCTGTCGAAGGGGATCGGAATGACCCTGCAGCCAAGGGATTGGAGCAGTTCGATGATCGGTGTCTCGGCCGCCTCAACGATGGCGGTGTCCGGGTCGAGCATGAGCAGGTTCATGGAAATCCAGTTGCTGACCCCACCCCGCTTTGCCCGGCCCGAGCGGACAGAGGGCGGCGCATCGACCACCCGCCAGCCATTGTCGCGAAACAGCTTCAGCCCGTCATCAAGCACAGGCCGGGCGGGGTTCGACAGCGCCAGGCCTGGTCGGATCGGCACCAGCGTGGTGTCGATATGCATCGGGGTCTTTTCCTGAAAGCTCACCCTGTGGATCCGGAATTCGGGGCCGAGGTGGCGCGCCAGCCAGTCAGCGCCAAACTGGTTGGAGACCATGTCGGGCTGCCAGAACAGGTCCCGGCCGAAGCGCGCGAAAGAGGCCGCGTCGAACACCGGCTCTGTCTCGGCGAGCGATGAACCCAGGTTGAAGTCGAATTCCCCGTCTTTGCCTTCGATGTAGAGATCGTCGGCCATCAGGGGTCGTGGCGCCGCCGTCCAGCGGGCTCCGGCCTTGAAGTAGTCCTTGATGAGGCGGCGGTATCCGCGAAACTCGAAGGACCGCGCCCGCTGCGCCATGGTCGCCTCGATGATCTCGTCACCGACCACCAGCAGCACATCCCTTGGACAGGCGTTGACCCGGCCCACCGCGACCGACCAGTCCGGTGTGGTCAGCGGCAGGGTGTGATCGACCGGATCGGGCCGCCGGACGGTGACGCCGAGCTTTTCCAGCAGGGTCGCCAAGGCATCGAGCTGACGTTCCGCCTCATCGATCACCACGGGATGAACCGCCCCGCCGACAAAGTCCCTGGCTGGATCGCCTGGCGGGAAGTACGGCCCCAGCGCCGGCTCGTATCCCATGTCGGCGGCGCCGCGGACTGACCCCACGATGACCTCGCTCAGAGGGTCCCACTCGTTCCAGGAATTGACGGTGCGGCTCAGCGACAGATCCGGTTTCGGCCCGGCTTCGTTCGTCATGAGTTCAGTCGCCTTGGACCGACTTCGACCGCCGCAGCTCAAGCGACTGACGGACCACCTCGTGATCATCCCGCCCCCGACGATAGATCAGCAGGATCAGCACCGAAATGCCCGTGATCACCGAGGCCCCCGGCCCATAGGCCAGGCCCAGGTTGCGGATGGAGTCGACGGGAATCGCCACCGCCATGGCCTGGCCGGCGGCATTCACCTCGTGCGGCATGCCGACCAGGTCGAGGATGAAGCCGGCCAGCATCGCGCCCAGTCCGGTCGAGGCCTTGGCCGCCAGGCTGATGCCGGCGAAATACAGGCCCTCGCGCCGGGCGCCGAACAGATGCTCGTGCTCGTCGGCGGCGTCGGCCATCATCGACTGGAAGCCGATCAGCGCCATGCTGATGCCCACCCCCCCGATCGCGCCGGCGACCGACAGGATGGCGATCGCGGCGCTGGGCGGCAGTACGCCCAACACCCGCAGCAGGGCCGGCGCCAGCTGGGTGAGGCCGATAATAGTCACGCCGCCCAGGGCCACGACCCGCTTCTCCAGCACTTGGGCCAGACCCCCGGCGATGAAGACGCCCAGGAAGATGCCGATCAACCCCACCAGGGTGATGGCCAGGATAGCCGTCGTCGGAAGCTTCCAGAAATAGGTGTTGGCGTGCAGGGTCAGGGCCGCGGCCGTGCCCAGCGAGATGAACAGCACCAGGCAGCCGGCGAACAGAATCCGGAACGAGCGGTTGCGTAACACCTCGGCCACTTCGGCCAGGAAGCTGGTCAGGCTGGTGGTCTGGCCTGGCGCGGCGCTGTGCAGTCGGTCTCGCGCGCCCAGCGTACCGAAGGTGGCCAGAGCCGCTCCAATGAGGATCACCGCCCCGCAGCTCCAGGCAAACGGCGCATAGGCTTCCCGATGGGTTTGCCCCCCCACGCCCTTCATGAAGACGCCATAGGCCAGGTAGGCGGCGATGGCGGTGCCCAGCACGGTGAACAGCACCCGCGACGCCACAATGGTCGAGCGCTCGCGATAGTCGTCGGAAAGCTCGGCGCCCAGGGCGATATAGGGCACCTGGAAGGACGAGATGCCGATCCGAACCAGCAGGATCAAACCCAGCGCATAGGCGAACAGGGCCCAGCCGCTCAGCCCCGTCGGGATTGAGAACAACAGGCCAAACCCGATCACCACCGGCAGGATGCCGGCGATCATCCAGGGATGGCGTCGCCCATGCCTCGAGCGACTGTTGTCGGACAGCGAGCCGACCAGCGGATCGACGAAGGAATCGACGACCAGGGCCAGGCCCAGGGCCAGCCCGGCCAGCGAACCGGACATGCCGCAGACCACGGTCAGGTAGAACAGCAGCAGGTAGCTCAGAGCGAAGGCGGCGGTGTCCTGCAGCAGTTGCCCCGCCCCGTAGACGGTCAGGATGCCAAGGCCCAGCCGATGACCACGGGCGGCGTGACTGGGATTGGGTTCGGAATTCGGAGCGGGATCGAGCGGCGGCGTAAGTTCGACGGTCACACAAATCCCCTTTGGGCGGCTCAACAGGCCCCACGCCTATCCGTGACGGAGTCGGCATCGGGGAGCCAGCCGAAACTGACGCCCCATGCCGCGACGTCAGTCCAGGGTCCGTTATCCAGCCATCGCGGCGACGCCCTCCTGGGTGCTGGTCCGCAGGCAGCGCCGGCGGTTCATGCGCTTTGACCAGTCCCATTTGCCGGAATTGTTCTTGTTATGTTCCGATGCGGCGCTTAGGGTCCGGCCATGTCCAGATCCCCGCCAGTCGAGGGCGCCGTAAGGGGCCGCGGCGCCCGGTCGAACCGGTCAGGCCGCTTCGAGTCACAGCAGGCCGAGGACTTCGACGACGGCTGGACGGACGAGGACGCCGAGCCGGTGCGGCTGCAGACCACGGTCACGCCCGAAAAAGCCAAGACCATCATCACCAGGAACGACAGCCCAGACGTCGGCTTCTCCCGCTCGATCAACCCCTATCGCGGCTGCGAGCATGGCTGCGTCTACTGCTACGCCCGGCCGGCCCACGCCTATATGGGCCTCTCGCCAGGCCTGGATTTTGAATCGAAGCTGTTCTTCAAGCCCGGCGCGGCCAAGCTCCTGGAAAAAGAGCTGGCCGCCCCCCGCTACGAGCCGGCGGTCATCCATATCGGCGGCAACACCGACCCCTACCAGCCGCAGGAACGCCGCCTGAAGGTCACCCGCGAAATCATTGAGGTGCTGAGCCGCTTCAGCCACCCCTTCTCGATCATCACCAAGTCGGCCCTGATCCTGCGCGACCTCGACCTGCTGGCCCCCATGGCCGAGCGGGGGCTGGTGCGGGTCGCCGTCTCGATCACCAGCCTGGACCGCGGCCTGGCCCGCAGCATGGAGCCCCGGGCCGCCACGCCGGAGCGCCGCATCTTGGCGGTGAAGGGCCTGAGCCAGGCCGGCATTCCCGTCGCCGTCATGACCGCGCCCATGATCCCTGGCCTCAACGACCACGAACTGGAGGCTATCCTGGAGCGGGCGGCTCAGGCCGGCGCCCGCTCCGCCGGCTACGTGGTTCTGCGGCTGCCGCGCGAGATCAAGGACCTGTTCCGTGAATGGCTCGAGACCGACCACCCCGACCGCGCCCGCAAGGTGATGTCGCTGGTCCGCCAGATGCGCGGCGGCAAGGACTATGACGCCGAATGGGGACAACGCATGCGTGGGGAAGGCCCGCTGGCCGAACTGATCTCCCGCCGCTTCGCCATGGCCAAGAAGCGGTTGGGCCTGGACACGCCGATGCCCAGGCTGGAGACCGGTCTCTTCCGCGTGCCGGGGCGTCTGGGCGCCCAGTTGGACCTATTCGGCCCGCTGGGCGGCGAACCAGCGGCGCCGCTTCCGAACGTGGGGTTCGCGAGCCTGAGGCCGCGGTAGCCATCACGGCCCATCCCTGACTTGTACCGGCTGAACCCCCGCCATATCATCGTTCTGCGAAGGCGAGCCGGCATCGCTGGCCCTGGCCTTCGCCAAAGGGGGGAATGACCACGATGCAAACCGACCGCCTTCAACGGCAGGCGCTCCGTCTGCTGACGTTTAGCGCAATCCTGGCTGGACTGTCCCTGACCGTCAGCGGACCCTCGGCAACCGCCGCGTCGCCCCCGCTCACCTGCCTGCTCGCCAATGGTCAGCAACAGATTCAGGGGACCCCCGGCCAACCGCAAGGCCCGCCGATGGTCATCACCGGCACGGGGACCAATTCCAATCAGAACACGGCCAGCAACGCGGCGGTGTCCAACTGGCAGCAGCATGTCTATGCCTACGGCGGCGCCTATACCAGCTGGTTCAACGCGGGCAACAAGTCCAACTTCTGCACCTCCAGCAAGCCGGCCTTCCAGTGGATTTACACCTGCACCGCCAGGGCCCAACCCTGCAAAAGCTAGATAGGGGGTGGCAGAGCGCTTGCCGCCCTGGCCCTGGCATAGTCATCTTCGCGGATGCGGCCTGACCCTCTCAATTCCTTGGCGGAGCTCGATCCCGAGCGGCTCAAGCGCGCCCTAGCTGCCCTGGTCATCGAGGATAGCGACCACTGGGCCGATGAGATCGCCGCCCTTATTGGCGGCATCGGCGACTGGACGGTCAGCCGCGCGTGCGATCGGGCTTCGGCCCTGGCGATGTTGGGCGCGCGGCGTTTCGATCTGTTGGTGGTTGATCGCAACCTGGAACCCGACGACGGTCTGGAGCTCTTAGGCGACCTGCGACGGCGCGGCCTGCGCACCCCGGCCATCCTGCTGACGACGATGGGCGATGTCGGCGACGTGGTGCAGGGCCTGCGCGAAGGTGGCGACGACTACGTGGTCAAGCCGCCCCGCCCCGCCGAGCTGGAGGCCCGGATCGCCGCGCTGATGCGCCGGGTCGACGAAGACGGGCGGCTGGTGTTTGGGGCTCTGGAGGTCAACTTCCGCTACAATCACGTGCTATTCCATGGCCGGCCGGTGACCATGAACCAAAGAGAGCGCAGCCTGCTGGGCTATCTGGCTCTGCGGGACCCCGAGCCGGTTTCGATGGCGCAGCTGCTGGAGAAGTTGTGGCGCTATCGCCCCGTGCGCTGGGTCGACGGGGTGGAGCGGATGCACAATCCTGGCGGAGTAGTGGACGTATCGTTTTCGCTGCTGCGGGCCCGCCTGGCCCAGGCCGGCGTCGACAAGGCCCTTATCCGCGCCCATCCCGCCAGCATGCCGTCTGAAGACTTCGCCGCGCTAAAGCTGGACAAGGCCCAGGCGGTGATGGCGCGGGACCTCACCAAGTCCTGGTCCCTGGACGCCGCCGCCTTGCAGGCGCCGCCGTCCTAGCCGCGTTGACCGGGCCGGCTGTCTATCGAAGGGCTGATCTTGAAAGACAGGTCGAGCTCCACGGCGCTGAGATTACTGACCGTGATGCTCAACCGCTCGCCGGCCTGGGCCTGCACTCTTTGATCGGCCTGGTACAGGGTCTTGAGCACGTGGGCTTCCTGACGATCCAGCCGGACACTGACTTGAAATGCATAGGGACTGCCGCCCAGGTTTCGGCGCTCGAGCCGCCTGGCTTTGGACAGCCAGACGCTGACGAGAAGGGGCCCTGTCTGCCTGATCATCCCGGGGCTGAGATCCAGCGAACTGCCGACCGGGACGTAGGCCTGTCCTTGGTAGAGGCCCGAAAAGGGCGAGGCGCCGGCCATGCCGCCATCGGCCAGGGCCAACCAGGGAGCCAGGGCCAGGCCGCCGATGAACCGCCGGCGCATCATCGGTCGCGAGTCCGGCATGCGTCTTCCCCGAGCCCACCCTGATTTCACTATATGAAGCCGCCGGCGAAGGGTAAATCCAGCGCAGCCTGGCGCTCGGGGGATTGCAGCGATGCGGCCATTTATCCTGCGCGGCGCGGCGCCGTTCGCCCTGCTGCTGTTCTTGACCCTGGCCATGGTCGGGGTCGGGATCGGCGTGACCCTCTACACCCTGAGCGAACGGCTGAACGCCGACCAGAACGCAGAGGCCCTCACCCTGGTCTGCACCGAGGCCGGCCGGCTGGCGATCAACTGGCGCGACCACGACATCGCCGAAGTCATGGAGGGCCGCAAACACAGCCACGCGGTGAACGGACTAAGGGAGGAGTTCTTCTACGACGTGACGGCCGAGGCGCGGCCCAACATCCTGCCCAACGGCCGGGTCATCCCCTACGCCGGTTGCCCGGATATCACCGACTTCAACCGCGGCTATCGCACTCACGCGCGCATGGAGACCATCCTGTCGCGCAACGGCCGCTACGTGGTGGCCGAGCTGGGCCAGATGCTGGATGTCGATGAAGACGGCGTCAGACGCGAACGCCAGCAACAGCTGAGCATCATCTACGGAATCGACGAGAAGCTGCGCGAGGCCCAGGGCCGCATCCGGGCCGGGGCCGCCATCTCGCTGGCCGGCCTGGTGGCCGCCGCTCTGCTGGCCCTGTGGATCACGACCCGCTTCCGGCGGGGCGTCGCAAGGATCAACACCGCCTTCGACGCCGTCGAGCGAGGGGATTGGACGGCCCGCTCATCGACCGGAGACACCATCACCGAATTGCGCGACCTGACCATCCACGCCAACGCCGCCCTCACCCGTATCGAGGCTCAGATGCACGCCCTGCGGCTGGCGGGCGCCCGAATCGCCCACGATCTGCTCGACCCGCTAGGCCTTGTCCGCATGCGTCTGCGGCGGGCGGTGGACGCCAATCCCGAGCTGGACGGCCTGGAGGCCCAGCTTGACGCCGTGACCGGGGCGGCGCGCGGCCTGCTGGACATTGTTTCCCAGGCCGATCCGGTGGTGGGTCCGGTGGATTTGTCGGCGCTGCTGGCCGAAATGGCGGGTGAGTTCGCCGAGCCGGCCGCCGCCAACGCCCAGTCGATCCGGCTCGAGACGGCCCCGGCGATCGGGGTGATGGCGACGCCCGAAGGCTTGCGGGCCATCCTCGCCAACCTGATCGGCAACGCCGTGCGCCACGGCGGGCCCGGCAATATCGCGATCCGCCTGGCGGTCAGTGGGGCCGGACAGGAGGCCTTCCGGCTGGTCATCAGCAACCCGCTAGCCGAGCCGGCCAAACAGTCCACCGGCCGATATGGCCTAGGGCTGGATACCGTCCGGCTGCTGGCGCTGCGCTTTGGCCTGTCGACCGGCCTGCGCGTCCAGGCGGAAGTAGCGGAGTCCTGGTTGTCCGGACCTAGGATCATCCAAACTTAGCCCAAAATTACAATGGCTTGACGCGTCATCGGTCATTTACGCGCCTTGTAAATATACCCGGCGGTGGGCCGCCGCGATCCTGAGCTCACGAAACAGGCCGGGCCGCTGGCCAGACAACCTGCTTCGTGCATGCCCCGGGGATCGTGCCGATCAAATCCCCTCATGTTTGAGGATCAAAGCCATGAAAAACCTGCGTAAAGTCGCCGCCGCCTTTGTCGCCCTGGCAGCCCTGGGCGCCGCCCTCCCCGCCGCCGCCGCCGACAGCCGCGGCTTCCAGATCTACAACAGCAACGGCTCCATCAAGATCGAAGAAGTCTGGTCCGCGCCGGTCAACACGCCCGGGCTGCCGCAAACCATCTGGGTCGAGGCGGACATGCAGGGTCCGATCATGCCGGGGACTACCGCGACCTTCGACCTGCCCACAGGCTACACCTGCTACTACGATCTCAAGGTTCGCTTCAGCGACGGCTACGAGCAGACCTACGCCAGCATCAATGTCTGCCGCTACGACCGCGTCCAAGCCAACTGACTTAGCGCGAGAACACCCCGACCAGCTCCACATGGGGCGACCAGAGGAACTGATCCACCGGCAGCACCTGCTCCAGCACAAAGCCCGCATCCGTCAGGATGCGGGCGTCGCGCGCGAAGGTGGCCGGGTTGCAGGACGCGCCGACCACCCGTGAGACCTTGGAGGCCGCGATCTCACGCGTCTGTTCGGCGGCGCCGGCCCGGGGTGGGTCGAAGACCACCGCGTCGATCTTGGCCAGTTCGCGGGCCAGGATCGGGCGGCGGGCCAGGTCGCGGGCCTCGGCTGAGATGGCCTTCAGGCCCGGGGCGGTGGCGATGCCGGCCTTCAGGGCGGTGATGGCCCCCTCGGCGGAGTCGGCGGCCAGGACCGGGGCGACGGCTGCCAGGCGGAAGGTGAAGGTCCCCACCCCACAATAGAGATCAGCGAGGCGATGAGCGCCCGCGACGGCGGCGGCGGCGAAATCGGCCATCACCGTTTCGGCCTGCGGGACGGCCTGCAGGAAGGCGCCCGGCGGCAGTTCGACCAGGGCGGGGCCCAGCCGCACGCTGGGCTGGCGGGCCAGATAGACCATCTCGCCGCCCAGGGTCACGCGGGCCATGTCAGCCGCCTGGGCGGCCTCGGCGGCGCGCAGCCGGGCGTCGGCGGAAAGGCCGCCGCTCTTGCGCTCCACCCCGCTGACCTCGACGTCCAGGCCCGTCCGGGTCCAGGTGACGTGCAGGGTCGGCGCCGATTTCGGATGCTCCAGGAAGGGCGCGGCCAGGCGAGCCAGGGCCGGCAGGGCGGCGACCAGCCGGGGATCTGACACCGGGCAGACAGCGATCTCGGCCAGGCTCCAGGACCGGCGGCCCTTGAAGCCCAGCTTGGCCGGTCCGTGCAGGCCCCTGCCAGGCCGGGCGTGCAGGGCCCAGCGGCGGCGCGATCCCGGCGGCGCGGCGAAACCGGGCAGCATCAGAGTCTCGATCCGCTCACGGGCCAGGGCCTGGACGATCTGGTCCGACTTCCACGCCAGATACGGCTGCGGCGCCCAGTGCTGCAGGGCGCAGCCGCCGCAGACGCCGAAATGCGGACAGGCCGGCTCTATCCGGTCGGGAGAAGCGCGCAGCACCTCCTGCAGGACCGCCCGGTCGCCCTCGCGGCGGACGCGGACCTGCTCGCCGGGCAGGGTCAGCGGCGCGAACATCGGCCCCCCCGGCGCCGAAGGCGGCGCCATGCCGTCGCCCTGCGCGCCAACCCGGTCGATTTCCACCACAACCTCGCCGTTCAACGTCGGCCTCCTGACTTAAGCCAAGGAACCGAACCGGTCCCTATCCATTATTTGCGGCGCATCGCTCGGGGCGCTGGTCCCGATTTCACCGAGATGCCGGCGCCGTTCAAACCCCGTTCAGGTTGGCCCGTACATCTTATCACGACCGACAGGGCGCAGGCCCTTCGGTCAAGTCAAGGAGATGGTCCCATGAAGACCCTCATCGCTTTCGCCACCAGCGCCGCCATCGCGGTCTCGCTGTTCTCCGTTCCGGACATCGCCTCAGCGCAGTCCTCGCGTTCGTACGGCACCGGCAGCCCCTGCGCGGCCCGCAAGGACACCAAGGGCAAGCAAGGCCTGGTGACCGGCGCCATCATCGGCGGCGTGCTCGGCTCGGCCGTCGCCGGCCGTGGCAACAAGACCGAAGGCGCCCTGCTGGGCGGCACGGTCGGCGCGGTCGCCGGCAATTCCGTCGGCCGTCACAAGGTCAGCTGCGCCAGCTATCCGCGCCGGCTGTCCGCCACCCGCCGGGCCAACTGCCGCTGGGTGCAGGAATACTACGGCGGCCGTAACCACGGCTTTGAAGTCTGCCGCTCGCGCGATGGCGTCTGGCGGCCCAGCGGTCGGGCCTAACCGACCGTAGTGAAATCGGCGGCCGGGCGTCGGGCCCGGCCGTCAACCACTGACGGGAGTAACCCATGCGTATCCGCGACACCCTAGCCCTGACCCTTTGTTCGGCCGTAGCCCTTGGTGCGGCCGTACCCCTGACGGCTTCAGCTCAGTCCTATTCAGCCCAGTCCTATTCCGGCTCCCCGCCTCCGGCCTATTCCGGCAGCGGCTATCAGGGCGGCGGCTACTACGATCCCTGCCTGCGTGACCGTCGGCAGCGCGGCACGGGCGGAGCCCTGCTCGGCGCGGGCCTCGGCGCCCTGGCCGGCAGCGGCATCGCCAGCCGCGGCGCCAAGACCGAAGGCGGCGTGCTGGGCGGCATCCTGGGCGCGGTGATCGGCGGCAATGTCGGCGCACAGTCCGCCGCCTGCGCCCCGCAAGGTTATCAGCAACAAGGCTACCAGCAGCAGGGCTACCAACCCCAGGCGCCGCGGGCCCAGTCCTATTATGACAGCGGCGATGGCTACGGCCCGGCCTATGACCCGCGCTATGACGGCTATGCCGAGCCGGCGCCCCAATCGGTGGCGCAACGCCCGGTCGGCGAAGACTGCACCCTGGCCGAAAGCCCGATCTACCTGCCCGACGGCAGCGTCCAGAAGCGCTTCGTGCGCGTCTGTCGCGGCGCCGACGGCCGCTACGTCGTGGTCGACTGACGCCACCCCCTGCGTCTCGACCGAAGAGGCCGTCCGTCCCCAGCGGGCGGCCTTTTTCGTTGCAGTCCGGGCCGCCCCCCCGAGCTCTAGCGGCAGAGCCTGATTGGACTCTTGCCGACCTTGTAGCGCCTTACGCTCGGATCGGAGAGGTCCATGGCCCTTCGCACGGCGAACCCCTTGGAGAACCAGTCGGGGTTCTCCGAATAGTAAACCGCGACAATCCCACCGGTCATAATATACTCGACGGCCATATCCCCGTGATCGGCCGGCGTGACGAATTTCGCATTATCGGCCAGTCCGACAGTGTCGCCTTCAAACACGGCGTCGCGGATCACCGGGTCGCAGCTGAACCGAAGTTTGCGCGGCCCGCCGGGCAGGCCCGTAAAGCAGACCGCATTGGTTTCGCAGACGGGGCCACCGACTGAAACGACGATCTGCCCGCCCGTATCGGAAGAAAGTTTGGCCTCGGCCGCAGTCGGCGGCGTCGATTGGCAGCCTCCAGCCAGCAGTAGAATGGCCAGTGCGGCGCCGGCTCGAGCCATTACGGACACCCTGATCTCAATTCCAACCAGCCTACCGCGCCCGCCTCGCCCACAACAGAAACTCTTTATTGCCGCCCCCGCCGGTGATCGGGCTCTCCGCCGTGGCGCGCACCGGCCAGCCCAGGCCTTCCAGCCAGTCGCTGACGGCAGCCAGCGCCGCCGCCCGCGCCGCGGGGTCCTTGACCAAGCCGCCCTTGGCCACCTTCTGCCGCCCGACCTCGAACTGCGGTTTGACCAGGGCGACCAGTTCAGCCTCCGGCGCCGCCAGGGCCAGGGCGGCCGGCAGGGCCTTGGTCAGGCTGATGAAGCTGACATCGCTGACGATCAGTTCCGGCGCCGCTTGAATGACGCTGGCGTCCAGCGACCGGGCATCGGTCGCCTCCAGCGACACCAGGCGAGGATCGTCCCGCAGGCGCGGATGCAGTTGGCCCCGACCGACATCCACCGCGTAGACCCTGGCCGCGCCCTTGTGCAGGCAAACCTCGCTGAAACCACCCGTCGAGGCGCCGACGTCCAGCACCGTGCGGCCCTCAATAGAGATCGGCCAGGTTTCCAGGGCGTGGGCCAGCTTCAACGCCCCGCGGCCGACCCAGGGATGAGCCGGCTCCGCCTCCAGCGGCGCGTCCTCATCGACGGGTTCAGCGGGCTTGGCCACCGGTTTACCCGCCGCCAGGACCCGCCCGGCGGCAATGGCCTCACGGGCCTTGGCGCGACTGTCAAAGACGCCGCGCTCCACCAGCAGGATGTCGATACGCTTGCGCGCCATGCTCCGGCTATAGCGCGCCAGAACGGAGTGTCGAGTTGCCTGTGGGGTATTCCGGTTCAACCGGAAACGTCGCCGGCGTTCCGGCGATGAGCGTGCCGCTGCACTGGACGGCGGACGGCCTGCCGGTCGGCGTACAGTCCGTCGCCCGGCGCGGCCGGGAGCGGACCCTGTTCGAGCTGGCCTGCGCGCTAGAGGCCGCGCAGCCCTGGGCTCAACGGCGCCCGCCGGTCCTCGTCTAGCGGACTAGCGGCGCTTGAACTGCTGGCCGCCCCGCATCGGGCCGGCGTAGGGGCGAGCGCCCTCGGTCTTGTGGCGGAAGGTGATGCGGCCCCGATCCAGATCGTAGGGGGTCATCTCGACCGTGACCCGGTCACCGACCAGGGCGCGGATCTTGTTCCGCTTCATACGGCCGGCCGTATAGGCCAGGACCATATGGTCGTTATCTAGCTTCACGCGGAAGCGGCCCTCGGGCAGCAGCTCCGTGATCAGGCCTTCAAACTCGATGAACTCTTCTTTGGCCAAACGTATCTCCAGGAAAGGCAACGCGCGCCGCAGCCAAAAGGCTACGACGCGCGCACCATTATAGCGTGGTCCTTACGGCCCACAAAGGCATTAGGCGTGACGCAGTTGGCCCGCGGATTCCTTGCCCGAGCGACGGTCGCGCTCGAGTTCGTAGCCGACCTTCTGGCCTTCGGCGAGCGAGCCGAGGCCCGCGCGCTCAACGGCCGAGACGTGCACGAAGACGTCCTTGCCGCCGTCATCCGGTTGGATGAAGCCATA
The DNA here is from genome assembly GCA_038236615.1 of Caulobacterales bacterium. GTDB lineage: Bacteria > Pseudomonadota > Alphaproteobacteria > Caulobacterales > Caulobacteraceae > Caulobacter. The sequence goes on along the minus strand of JBBRZO010000017.1, from coordinate 93,710 downwards.
ACCCTTGGTGGTGTTGAACCATTTGACAGTGCCGGTAGCCATTTCAGCCTCTCCGTTAGGTGTCCCGCCGGAACGGCTCCGGGCGGGTATCGAGGTCTGAAAGGCGTCTTGTAGATCCGCGCGCAGACGGGGCGGAAACTTGCAGAGCGTTGCGCGTCAGAATTCGATGGCGAGTTAGGTAAGGGCTTGAAGCCGATCTGTCCAGTGGGGCGTCGGTTGTGACGCCCCCTTTCCCGTGCCAGTCTCGTCCTTTCAGTGGGGAGGCTGATATGCGCGGAATGGGTGGAAAATCGGGCTGGATGTTGGCCGCCGCGATGGCCGCGAGCCTCGCCGCCACGGCTCCGGCCACGGCCTGGGCGGACAACAAGGGCGAGGCCCCCGCCATCGCCGCCGCGCCCGCCGACTTCGACGCCCAGGACAAGCAGGAGGAGGCCGACGCCAGGATCGTCATGGCGGCGCTGCAGACCCTGCAGAGCCAGCGCGCGCCCGGCCTCAAGCGCAAAATTCCGCAGATCCAGGCGGTGCTGGCCCGCGCACCGGCGGTCTATCCGCTGATCGAACGACGCGGCAATACTGTCATCTCGCGCTCGGACAATCCGGCGAGCGGGCTCATGGGAGCCCTGATGGGGATCAATCCTGATGGCGCGCCGGGCGGGACCGGCGGCACGACCGTCGTGGTGCAGCGTTTCGACACCTACATCTGGGCGGCCTTCATCCTGGGCTGGTACTACAATGAGACCCGCCAACCGGAAGAGGCGCTGGAGCCGCTGGCCAAGGGACTGGCTCTGCAGCCGGGCAACGCCAGGCTGACGGCCGAGCAGAACGCCGCCTTCATCGTGCTGCGGCGGTTCCCCGACGCCCTGGCCGCCAACGACATCGCCCTGGCCCAGCCGCAATTCGACGACAGCGAGCACGCCCAACTGCTGCGCAACCGCGGCTATGTGTTGATCGAACTGGGCCGGGTGGACGAGGCCGAGGCCGCCTACCAGGAGTCCCTGAAGCTCGAGCCCGGCAACCGTATTGCCCTGAGCGAACTGGAATACATCCGCCAGCAGCGAGCCGGGGTCCAACCGCAAGGGGGTGTACAGCTTTACACGGGCGATCAGCCAACGCCCCCCGCCGACGACAAGAAATGAAGACGGAGGCCGGGCTTCATTCCTATCGGCCCGCCGAGGGCCACCGTCTGGCTCACGATCCGTTCAACGCCATTGTCGGCCCGCGTCCGATCGGCTGGATCTCGACCCGGGCGACGGACGGGACGCTGAATCTCGCGCCCTACAGCTTCTTCAACGCCTTCAACTACCGCCCGCCCATCGTCGGGTTTTCCACCATCGGCTGGAAGGACACGGTGCAGAACGTCCAGGACACCGGCGAATTCTGCTGGAACCTGGCCACCCAGGACCTGGCCCACCCGATGAACGCCAGCTCGCAGACCCTGCCGCCCCAGGTCGACGAGTTCGCCCTGGCCGGCCTGACACCGCTGACAGGCGAGGTGGTGGCGGCCCCACGCGTGGCCGAGAGCCCTGTCAGCTTCGAATGCCGGCTGAGCCAGCTGATCCAGCTGACCGGCGCGGACGGGACGCCGGTGAAGACCTGGCTGATCCTGGGCGAGGTGGTGATGGTCCACATCGCCCAACACCTGCTGAAAGACGGCGTCTACGACACCGCCGCCGCCCGCCCGATCCTGCGGGCCGGCGGCGCGGGCGGCTATGCGCTGATCACGCCCGAGAGCATGTTCGAAATGATCCGGCCGGACTTTCTGCCGAAGGGCTAGCCGGCGGCCTTGGCCAGCATCTCGCCCATCTTCTGGTGCAGCAGATTGATGGCCTTGAGCGGCCGCACCATCACCTTGAACCGGGTGATCTTGCCGGCGCTATTCCACCAGATCATGTCGACCCCGTTGATCCGGATGCCGTCGATCACGCAGGCGAACTCCAGCACCGCCGAGTTCTCGGCCCGCCATTCGCCCAGATACTCGAAGCTGGGATTGTTCAGCACTGCCAAGGCGCTCAGCAGGTACTTGGCGGTGATCGCCTTGCCGACCTGGGGCGTGTGGACGACCGGGCTCTCGAACACCGCGCCCTCGTCCAGCAGGTCGTTGAGCTTCTGCGGGTCGCGGCTTTCGATGTAGTCGTGCCAGAGGTGGATGGGGTCTTGGCTCATGGTTTCACCGCTACGTCGATTTCGCTGCCCACCTCTCTAAACTTCTGGCTCATCGCGTCCATCCCCGCCTGGATCTCGTTGGGCGCCATCCCCGCCGCGAATTCCCGGACCTCGCGGGTGATCTGCATCGAGCAGAACTTGGGGCCGCACATCGAGCAGAAGTGCGAGGTCTTGTGGGCCTCCTTGGGCAGGGTCTCGTCGTGGTATTCGCGGGCGGTCTCGGGATCGAGACCGAGGTTGAACTGGTCCTCCCAGCGGAACTCGAAGCGGGCGCGGCTCAGGGCGTCGTCCCAGGCCTGGGCGCCAGGGTGGCCCTTGGCGAGGTCCCCGGCATGGGCGGCGATCTTGTAGGCGATGACGCCCTGCTTGACGTCTTCGCGGTCGGGCAGGCCCAGATGCTCCTTGGGCGTCACGTAGCAAAGCATCGCCGTGCCGAACCAGCCGATCATCGCCGCCCCGATGGCGCTGGTGATGTGGTCATAGCCGGGGGCGATGTCGGTAGTCAGCGGGCCCAGGGTGTAGAAGGGCGCCTCGCCGCAGACGGCCAGCTGCTTATCCATATTGGCCTTGATCTTGTGCATCGGCACATGGCCGGGTCCCTCGATCATCACCTGCACACCATGCTTCCAGGCCACCTGGGTCAGCTCGCCCAGGGTGTCCAGCTCGGCGAACTGGGCCGCGTCGTTGGCGTCGGCGATACAGCCGGGACGCAGGCCGTCGCCCAGGCTGAACGAGACGTCATAGGCCCGCATGATCTCGCAGATGTCCTCGAAGTGGTCGTAGAGGAAGTTCTCGCGGTGGTGGGCCAGGCACCACTTGGCCATGATCGAGCCGCCCCGGCTGACGATGCCGGTCACCCGCTTGGCGGTCAGCGGGATGTAGGGCAGCCGCACGCCGGCATGGATGGTGAAGTAGTCCACACCCTGCTCGGCCTGCTCGATCAGGGTGTCGCGGAAGACCTCCCAATTGAGGTCCTCGGCCACGCCCCCGACCTTCTCCAGAGCCTGGTAGATCGGCACGGTGCCGATCGGCACGGGGCTGTTGCGGACGATCCAGTCGCGGATGTTGTGGATGTTGCGGCCGGTAGAGAGGTCCATGACCGTGTCGCCGCCCCAGCGGATGGCCCAGACCATCTTGTCGACCTCGTCGGCGACGGTCGACAGCACGGCGCTGTTGCCGATGTTGGCGTTGATCTTGATCAGGAAATTGCGGCCGATGGCCATCGGTTCCAGTTCGCCATGGTTGATGTTGGCCGGGATGATGGCCCGGCCGCGGGCCACCTCGGAGCGCACGAACTCGGGGGTGACGAAGTCGGGCAGCTCGGCCCCGAAGCTCTCGCCGTCGCGCACGCCCACGGCCTCGCGGCGCAGGTTCTCGCGGATAGCGACGTACTCCATCTCGGGCGTGATCAGCCCCTTGCGGGCGTATTCCAGCTGGGTGACCGCCGCCCCGCCCTTGGCGCGGTAGACCGGCCGGCCGTTATCGGGGAACTGCGGGGCCAGATGCCGGCCGCGCGCGAAGCCGTTGTCCGCCGGCCTGACCTGGCGGGGATCGGCCACCGCCTCGACATCGCCCCGGGCCAGCACCCAGGCCTCGCGCGGTCGGGCCAGGCCCTTCTCGATATCGATGGTCGCGGTCGGGTCGGTGTAGGGACCGGACGGATCGTAGATCGTCACCGGCGGCTCGTTAGCGGTGGGGTGCACCGCCACCTCGCGGAACGGCACCCGCAGGTCCGGGTACAGGACCCCGTTCGCATAGACCTTGCGCGAGCCGGGGCGCTCCCCAGTCGGAATGGGGCCGGTGGGGATTGCGCCGATAGTGGGTGTGTGGACGTTCATGACATGGGCTCCCAAAGACGGAGACCCGGTCGACGCATAGCGGTGACGGAGGCCAATCCCCCGCGTTCCCTCCCTACGCCGGTATGACCCGGATCAGGTTCGGCGGGTTTCCGCATCAGCGGTGTCTCAGGCCCTTGAGCGGGCCACCCCGGAGAACAGACTCGGCAGGTTAGGCCCCCGCGCGGCGGGGTCAAGGCGCGGGCTGGCGGGAACGGCGCGGTCCGCTAAGGTCGCGATTCTCAGATCCCCACGAACGCGGTGAATCGGCTTGAGCGAACTGACTACGCCCGTCGTGCGCTTCAAGCTGGTCCCCGCACTGTGGACGGCCGGCCAGCGGCTGCGGCAGCGCTGGTCGCCGCTGCTGGCAATGGCCATCTGCCTGGTCGGCCTGCCGACAGCGCTGGTCTCGGCCGTCTACGCCGGACACGGGATTGACTGGGGTGGGCTGGCGGTCGGGACCGTGGTTGGCGTTGTGCTGTCGGGACTGGCCAGCGGGGCCGGCGCCTGGCTGGCCCTGGCCGGGGGCGAGGATCCCTGGGCGGTCGGGGCCGAGGGCCTGAGCCGGGCCGTCTTCCGGCTCGCGCCGCTGGCCGGGCTGGTGCTGCTCTACAATCTGCCGGTGCTGGCGTTCAGCGCGGCGGCGATCCTGACCCATGGGCAGATCCTGGGCGGCAACCTCGACGCCTGGATCTGGTGGAGCCTTTCGCAACTGGCCGCCGTGATCCCCGCCGTGCTGGGCGCCATGCTGGCCCCGGTTCCCGGCATCCTGATGTTCGAGGGCGGCGGCCTGTGGCCCGCCATCCGACTGGCGCTGCGGATGACACGCGGCTCGCGCCCCAAGCTGATGGCCCTGGAGATCGGCCGGCTGCTGGCGATCCAGGCGGTCGGCATCGGCGTCGCCGCCCTGCCCGCGAGCCTGGGCATCCCCACCGAATGGGGCCTGGCCGCCCTGCTCAGCGCTGTGGTCGGGGCGCTCTTCACCCTGGTGCTGAACCAGTCCTATATGCAGCTGCACGGCAATACCGCCGATCAGCCAACCGGCGGGTGAGGTTTACTTGGACCGAAACCCCCTCCGGCTCACCCTAGGTGGCGTGTTCGCCGCCACCGCCGCCGTTCTGCGGCGGCGAGGTCTTGGCCTGCTGCTCCTGGGCGTTCTCCTCGGGGCTGGCCCAGTGCTGGCGTACATGGCGACCTGGATGATGCTGCCTGCAGGCGTCAGAGGTCCATGGGCCATGCTGGCCAGCTATTTGATCGTGATGATCTTCAGTGCATTGTTCTTCGGGGCGGTCCTGGCGGTCGTCCTGGCCGACGCCGTACAGGCGCCGATTTCGCTGCTCGAAGCGCTGCGCAGATCCCTTCCCCGCCTGCCTAGCCTCTATGGATTGACGCTACTATTCGCCGCGCTCGCAGTCCTGCTGGCCGTCCTCGGCGCGAGTTCTCAGGCCAGGCTCTGGTATCCGTGGTTCATGCTGGCCTCCCTGGGACGTGCGATCGTGACCATCATCACGGCTGCGATCTGGGCGCCCAGCGGAGGGGCTGTCGTTCAGGAAGGTCTGGGGCTATTGGCCGCCCTTCGCCGAGGCGCCCGGTTGAGCCGGGGTTCCCGGATCACCATCGGCCTCATCTCTCTGTTCAACCAACTCGGCATAGGAGCGCCGACACTCGTCATCTACATGTTCCAACTCACTCAGCCGTGGTGGCTCCCACGAGTCATAGCACTGGGTGCGCAGGTGCTGGTCGGCGTTGTCTGGCTGACAGCCGAGACCGTGATCTACCTGCAACTGCGGGAACGCGCCGAAGGCTTGGCCGTCGGCGGCGCGGCGCAGACCTTCGACTAACCCCTATAGCACCGCCGCCCGGAAGGTGTCGCAGTCGGCGGGGTCGCCGTTCTGGAAGCCCTTCTGGAACCAGCGCATGCGCTGCTGGCTGGTGCCGTGGGTGAAGCTGTCGGGGACGACCTGGCCTTGCGTCTTCTGCTGCAGGGTGTCGTCGCCGACCGACGAGGCGGCGTTCAGGCCATCGGCGATGTCGCGGCCGTCGATGCCGATCTTGCCGTTCGAGACCTGGCCGGCCCGCGCCGCCCACACCCCGGCATAGCAGTCGGCCTGCAGCTCCAGCCGCACCGAGCCGCTGTCGGCCCCGCGCACGCCCAGCCGCTTGACCTCGTCCATGGCCCCCAGCTGGTTCTGCACGCCGTGGCCGATTTCGTGGGCGATGACGTAGGCCCGGGCGAAGTCGCCCTTGGCCCCGAACCGGGTCTCCAGCTCGTTCCAGAAGGCCAGGTCCAGATAAACCTTGCGATCGTTGGGGCAGTAGAAGGGGCCCATGGCCGCCTGGCCCAGACCGCAGCCGGTGCTGGTGGCGCGGTCGTAGATCACCACACCCGCCGGGGCCTGATAGGTCTGTCCGGAACGGGCGAAGATGTCGGACCACACATCGGTGGTCGAGGTTTCCACCACGTCGACGAACTGGGCGGCCTTGTCGGAGGGCGAACCGCGTACGCCCTGCTGGCTGGAGGCCGGGGCGTTGCCGCCCTCGCCGCTGACCATGCTCAGCATGTCGTTGGGGTCGATATGGAAGACGAAGACCCCGATCAGCAGCACCACCAGGCCGCCAAGGCCGATACCGCCGGCCGCACGGGCGCCGCCGCCCAGGCCGCGACGATCCTCGATATTGCCTTCGCGGCGTCCGCCTTCCCACTGCATGAGCCTGCTCCCTGAAGTCCCCTGATTGTGAGCTTAGCGCCGAACTTGGCGTTTGGCTGCACGCCTTCGCGTCTCGGGAGAAGCGTTACGGCCTGGCCGAGGGATCGGACGCCTGGACGATGGCCCGGATGCGGGCATTACTCTCGGCCAGCTGCTGGTCCTGAAGGGCGCGGATGCGCTCGGCGTCGGCGGCCAACTGGGCGTCGAGCGGCGCGGGCCTGACGCTGCCCACGGGCGGGCTGGCGTAGGGCGAGGCCTGGCTCAGCGCCTGGATGCTCTGCTGGACCTGAAAACGCTGCTGGGCGGCGAAGGCGTCACGCTGGGCGGCCAGGGCCTGCTGGCGGGCCAGTTCCAGGTCCGACCAGGCGGCGTCGCGCTGCAGCTGGTCGAAGCCGGGCGTAGTCTGGGCCGCGGCGGACCCGGCCATTGCCAACAAAATCAGCGGATACAGAAGCCTGCGCATCAAACCTTACGGCTGGCTGACCGTGAAGCGGGTCAGTTCCTTCTTGGGAGCGTCCCAGTCGGGCGCCAGTTCCGAGGCCTTCAGATAGTCGAAATAGGCGGCCTTCATGTCGTCCAGGCCTTCGTTGGCCAGGGCGCGGTTGTAGTAGGCCTTCTCCGGCTCGTCCGAACCCAGCTTCAAACCCTTGTCGATCTCGGCCAGGCCCGTCGCATACTGCCGCTGGGCGATGTAGGCGGCGCCCCGGTTGACGAAGGCCTCGCCCATGTCCGGCGCGATCTTCACGGCGCGGTCGAAGTCGGCCTGGGCCCGACCATATTCCTTGCGGCGCAGCTCGATGACCCCGCGGTTGACATAGGTGCCGGCCAGTTCGCGGCCCGACAGCAGCTCGGTCTCGAGAGACAGGCTGCAGGTCTCCAGTGACTTGTTGTCCGACAGGCCGCCGATGGCCGCTCGCGAACAAACTCCGGCCAGGCCGCTGCCCAGCACGAAGGCCGAGGCATTCGCGGCAAGCGGCGCGGTGAACGTGAAAGCGGCGGCGAGGATAAGCACTGATTTCGGGGTCATGGGTTCCTCCGAGGCGTGCGCTGATGTTGCAAGCCATGCTAGCACAGCCCCGCAATTTCAGGGACGACTAATCATGCACCTCGCCCGCTTCCCCAGAGCCCGCTTCGCCCACCTGCCCACACCGCTGGAGCCCCTGCCCCGGCTGGGCGCGGCGCTGGGCATCGACCTGTGGGTCAAGCGCGACGACTGCACCGGCCTGGCCGGCGGCGGCAACAAGACCCGCAAGCTGGAATTCCTGCTGGGCGAGGCCCTGGACCAGGGGGCCGACACCCTGATCACCCAGGGGGCGGTGCAGTCCAACCACGTTCGCCAGACGGTAGCGGCCGCCGCTCGCTATGGCCTGAAATGCGAGGTCATCCTGGAGGAGCGCACCGGCTCCAAGGCCACCGACTACATGGGCTCGGGCAACGTCCTGCTCGACCGCTTGCTCGGCGCCAATCCCCGGTTCGTGCCCGCCGACACCGACATGAACGCGGCCATGGAGGAGACGGCCGCCGCCGTGCGCCAGGCCGGCGGGACGCCCTACATCATCCCTGGCGGCGGCTCGAATCCGGTCGGCGCCCTGGGCTATGCCGACTGCGCCCGCGAGCTGGTCGTCCAGGCCGACGCGCAGGGTCTGAGGATCGACCGCCTGATCACCGCCACCGGCAGCGCCGGCACGCAAGCGGGCCTGGTCGCTGGGATGGCCCTGATCAGCGCCGACATCCCCATCCTCGGCATCGGCGTGCGCGCGCCCAGGGCCAGGCAGGAGGAGAACGTCTTCAAGCTGGCCTGCCAGACCGCTGACCTGCTGGGCCAGCCCGGCCGAGTGACCCGCGAGATGGTCGTGGCCGACTGTGACTACGTCGGCGCGGGCTATGGCCTGATCGACCAGGCGGTGATCGACGCCCTGACCCTGACCGCCCGCACCGAAGGCCTGCTGCTTGACCCGGTCTACAGCGGCAAGGCGATGAAGGGCCTGATCGCGCTGAGCAAACAGGGCCAGTTCAAGGGCGAGACCGTGGTCTTCCTGCACACCGGCGGCGCCCAGGGCCTGTTCGGCTATCACAGCCAGCTGGAGCCGGCCCTGATATGAAAACCTTGGGTGTTCTCGGCGGCATGGGCCCGGCCGCCACGGTAGATTTCCTGGCCAAGCTGCAGGCCGCCACCCCAGCTTCACGAGACCAGGACCATATCCATGTGCTGGTCGATCTGAACCCGCAGGTTCCCGATCGCAATGCCGACGCCTCGGCCACCGAAGCGGAACTGGCCCGCATGGCCGCCGGCCTGCGCGACGCCGGGGCGCAGGTCTTGGCCATGCCCTGCAACACCGCCCATGCCCATGCTGAGGCGATCAAGGCCGCGTCGGGGCTGGAGCTGGTCGACCTGATCGACGTCGCCTGCGCCGCCGCCAAGGCCACGGGCGCGCGGCGGATCGGGCTGATCGGCACCGGGGCGGCGGCCCAGCTCTATGCAGAGCGGCTGTCGGGCCTGGGGCTGGAGCCGGTCAAGTTGAGCGAAGCGGGCCAGGCAGCCTTCATGACCCTGCTGTACCGCATCAAGGCCGGAGACCTGGGCGAGGATGTCGCGGCCGACGCGGCGGCCTTGGCCGAACAGCTGGTCGGCGCTGGCGCGGAGACGGTGATCGCCGCCTGCACCGAATTGCCCCTGGTGTTGAAGACCGCGTCAGTTCCGCTGATCGACGCGACCCTGGCCCTCGCCCAGGCCTGCGTCGCCGCCACCCGCAGGACCTAGCCCTGCGAGGCCGCGCTGTGATTGCAAGCCGCGCCAGATCGCGCCTATGATTTCGCTTAAGGGTTCCAGGGGGAAATCATCATGTTGAAGCTGCGCGCCACCATTGCGGCCGTGATGCTGGCTGGCTGTACGCTCGGCGCCTCGGCAGCTGCGGCCGATCCGGTCAATCTAGCCGAAATGACCCTGGGCTACACCTATTTCAACCGGCCCGGTGCGACGATGGAAGCGCACAATCAGGCGGTCGGCGCCTGCGTCATCGAAGCTTCCAAAACCCGTTCGTTCGACGAGCAGGTCAACGTGGTCTCGGGCGTCCTGGGGGTCCTCATCGAAAACGCCCTGGACACCGCCACCCGCCGCGCTTCGGTCGCCGCGGCGCTGGAGGACTGCATGGTGGTGCAAGGCTGGCGCGTGGTGAAGGTTTCTGACGCCGAAGGCCAAGTCCTGGCGGCGCTAACCCCGGATGCGCTCTCCGAGCGGCTGACGCCCTGGGTCGGGGCGCAAACGCCGGAAGGTCAGATTGTGCGGACCTGGGGCAACGACGCCGCCAACGCCGCGAACGTCCGCTTCGCGATCCGCCCCGCCAAGACCATCGATGGCCAGCTCAGCCTCAAGGCGGTCACCGCCGCCTCACTCAAGCAGTTCAACCCGCTCTATCCCAAGGTCGTCCCGGGCGCGAAGCTTGACCCCAAATGGCCCAAAAAGCCGCTGAAGCCCGCCCAGATTGGCACGGGGCCGGAGGGCAGCGCGGTGATCATGGTCGAGCTCAAGGGCCTGAGCATGCGCAACGGCATCGGCATGATCCTCAACCGCATGGGACCGGACGCCTACACCTTCCCGTCCGCCCAGGATCACGCGCCGGACATCATGTTCGCCCTGGTCGGGCTGATTGGGGCGAAGAAGACCGGCAACATGCTCGCCGTGTCAGTTCCGCCCGGCCGTTGGCGCATCTACGGCATGGGCATCGCGCCGGTGATGAACTTCTGCCTGGGTTCGCCGGGCTTTGAGGTGAAGGCGGGCGAGGTGATCTATGCCGGCTCGTTCGATCTGAGCGCCGCCGACCTGACCCCCGACCTCAGTCTTGACCCCGCCAAGGCCTGGCTGGCCGGCACGCCGGCCGCCGATACGGTGAAGCCCGCCAGCTATGTGAACGGCCTGCGCGGCCTCTGCGGCGACAACATCATCTACGCCCTGGAGTTCAAGAACACGCCGTTCGCGCCGGACTACGCCCTGGGCAGCCAGGCCAAGGACGGCGTGACCGTCGCGCCCCCGGCTCCGCATGTGGCGCCAGGGACGGTTACGCCCTAGTCGAAGGCGTCAAATCCGTCCCCGCGCCTCACCGGCGCTGAAATACGCAACGCCGTCGCCCCAGGCGTACGCCGCAATATCGGCCGGAGCCTCCGCCCCGCTGCCACACAGGAACGCCAGTTCCTGTTCGGTCAGTACGCCCCATCGCGCGAACGCCTCGCCTGGGGTCGGGTCTGGCCGTTGGTCCGCCGTAGCCCCCGGGAGGGCCGCCTCCAGGCCGGCCTCGTAGTCTTCGTAGGCTACCCACCCCGCCACCGTGTGCTCGCCGCCCGGCCCCTTGAAGATCAGGGTCGGCAGGGCGTAGCGGTCATGGCCCTCGGAATGTTTCAGCTCCCCGTTCATCGGGCTGTCGTGCTTGAGCTGGCGCACGAAGTCGTTGGGCTCGCGGGTCTCCTGCCAGTCGGCCTTGTAGGCGGCGGCGACATCGGGGCGCTGCTGGTCAGCGCGCCAGCGGGCCTGATCCAGGCCAGGGACGCCTAGCGTGGCCGCCTCGAACTCATCGGGATTCTGAGGCCCAACGCCGAACAGGAAGATCTGCTCCCGGAAGCGGCGCAGCACGCGGTGGGCGACATCCTGGCCTTGAAGTTCCGCCGCCTTCACCGCCGCGCCCAGCGGGTCGGTCGATTGCAGCATCAGCCGCATGGGGTGGGGATAGGGCATGCCGGTCAGTTTCCAGACCCGCTTCCAGTAGGCGCTCATCGGCTCGGCGGCCGAGACCCGATCCCAGCTTTCCTTGCCCGTGGCGGCGTTGCCCACCAGTCCGCCCATCACCTTGCGCCAGACCAGGTGGTGGCCGTGTCGCCAGTCCAGCCGCCGCAGCAGCGGCTCCGCGCCCCAGGCGGTGGAACAGACGGCGTCGGTGTATTCAACGACCTCGACCTTGGGCATGGCGACGGCTCCACTGTTGCGGTCAACAGCCTCCCCCCAAGCCGGGGGGTTGGCAAGCCGGGCAGGGAGTGGCCACTCTGGCGTGTAAGTGAGCGTAGAGGGGGTGGCGATGATCAAGGCCTGGGGACTGCGCGCGGGGCTGGCGATCGCCGTCCTGCTGGCCGCCGCGACGCTGACGACAGCAGCGCCGGCGCCGCCGGTGAAGCCGCCTCTCCTCAATCCGCTGATGCTGGCCCACGACTACAGCCGCGGGTCCGACGGCGCGCCGCAGGACCAGGCCCTGCGGATCGGCGAGCTGAACATCACCGTCGACCTGCGCGGCGCGATGGCGCGGACCGTGGTGGTCGCGCGATTCGACAACCCGACCGACAATACCCTGGAGGGCGACTTCACCCTTAGCCTGCCGGCCGGCTCGCTGGTCACCGGCTATGGGCTGGATATCGACGGGACGATGCGGCCCGGGGTGCTGACAAGTGCCGCCAAGGCCAAGCAGGCCTATGAAGACAAGATCCGCCAAGGGGTCGACCCGGGCCTGGGCGAGGTAACCCGCGAGGGCGCCTTCCACACCCGGGTCTCGCCGGTCCCGCCCGGGTCCGGCCGCACAGTGCGGCTGGAATTCGTCACCGCCGTACAGCCGGGACGGCCCTATGTGCTGCCGCTGGTCAGCGAGGCGACAGTGGGCCGACTGACCCTGGCGGTTCGGGCCAACGGCCTGGCCAGCCGACCGACGGTGACCGGGCCGGACGGCAAGGTCCTCGACGGCGGTGGCGACTGGCAGAACGTCAGGCTGGGCGGCGCCCTTTCCATCGCCGACGTCAAACCGGCGGGCGGGGTGACCTTCAGCAAGCATACCGCGACCGGTGAACTGTTTTTCGACATCATCGAGCCGGAGGTCGGCGGCCGGGTGGCGGCCCCGCCCAAGTCGGTGCGGATCTATTGGGACCGATCGCTGTCGCGGCAGGATGACGATAGAGCCAAGGAGATGGCCGTGCTGATGGCCTATCTGCGGCGCACAGCGCCAGAGCGGATTGAACTGGTCAGCTTTGCCAGCGACGCCCCGACCCGGCAGGTGTTCTCCACCCCTGAGCAGGTAGCGGCGGCGATCGCCGGCCTGACCTATCGCGGGGCCACCTCGCTGGCCGGGGTGATCGGTGGAAAGGATGAGGCCGCGGCCGATGTCTGCCTGATGTTCACCGACGGCCAGATCGACCTGGACACCTGGAGCCTGACCCGAGCCCGCTGCACGCTGAGCACCCTGTCGGGGTCAGCTGACGCCAACCGGCCGCGGCTGGCCGCGCTGGCCCGCCGCTCGGGTGGCGCCTCCGTCGACCTGGCGACCGCGGATGTCGCCGCCGCTGTTGACCAGCTCGCCGGCCCGCGGGGGCCGGTGGCCGAGGTCACCGACGCCGCCGGCCAGCCGCTGACCTTCGAGATGCTGGACGATCTGCCGGGCGCTGTCCGGCTGGTCGGCAAGGCCGATGAGCCGGGCGACATCATCGTGCGCTGGCGCGGCGGCGGCGGCGAGCGCCGCTACAGCCCGGCCGGCGGCGCGCCCACCCCGGGGGACGGGGCCGGCGACTACTGGGCCGCCCGCCGCATCGCCGCCCTGGACGTTTCGGACCGGCCGGACGCCGATGCGCAGCTGGCAATGGCGCGACGCTACAGTGTCGCCGGCGCCTGGGCCTCGTTCCTGGTGCTGGAAACCATGAACGACTACGTCCAGGCCGGGGTCGAGCCGCCCCCGTCGGTCGGGGCCGCCGCCCTGGCTGACTACCGGCGGGCCAAGTCGGAGGCGGACGAAACCGCGCGCAGCGACAAGGCCGAACGGCTGGGCGAAGTCCAGAAACTGTGGTCCGATCAGAAAGCTTGGTGGAATCGGAAATTCCCGGCGGTGAAGCCCGGGTCCCGCAACCAGGGGCGGTCGCGAAACGACGGCGCGCCGCCCCCGCCTCCTCCTCCTCCTCCTCGCCCGCCGGGGATCGTAGTCCCCTCGCCGATGGTCCAGCCGCGACCGGCCGTCGTCCAGCCGGCCGCGCCGGCCCTGGCAGCGACTGCCCCGGCGGATGACGACGGCAGCACTGTCGCGGCCGACGTCGTCGTGACCGGCAACCGCCGGGAAGAGACCCTGACCGAATCGCCGATCGTGGTCAGCAGCTTTTCGCAGGAGCCGCTGGAAAAGGCGGCCGACGACAACACCATCGAGGTCGAGGTTCAGCCCTGGAACCCCGAGCGTCCCTACCTGGCGGCACTGAAAGCCGCCGGACCGGACGGTTTCGCCGCCGCCTTCACGGCCGAGGAAGCCAAGTGGGGCAAGACCCCGGCCTTCTACCTGGACGTCGCCGAATATCTGTTCCGCTCCGGCCGCACGGCCCAGGCGGTGCAGATGGCGCTGAGCGCACTGGAGGTTCCCGGCGGCGACAACCGCACCCTGACGCTCGTGGCCGACCGGATGATGCGCTATGGCGACATGGATCGGGGCGTGTGGCTGTACGACCGGCTGGCCTGGCTCGAGACGGAGCGGCCGCAACCCCGGCGGGCCCTGGCCCTGGCTCTGATCGACTGGGCCGCCCGACCTGGTGTCCCGACCGCCGAGCGCAAGGCGGCGGGCCAGCGGGCGATGAACCTGCTGAGCGAGGTAGTGATGACCCCCTGGGACGGCGATTTCGACGGCGTCGAGCTCATCGCGCTGATGGAGGCCAATCAGCTGTGGCCGACCCTCAAGGCCCTGGGCGGCGACAACCCGCTGGACGCCTCGCTCACCGACCTGCTGGATGTCGATATTCGTGTGGTGCTGGAATGGAATACCGACGCCACCGACATGGACCTCTGGGTCGACGAGCCCTCGGGCGAGCGGGCCATTTTCAGCAACCAGAAGACCGCCATCGGCGGGCGCCTGTCGAACGACATGACCGAGGGGTATGGCCCCGAGGAATACCTGCTGCGGCGGGCGCCGGACGGCGAGTATGAGATCGAGGTCAACACCTACGACACCGACACGCTGGACCAGAACGGCGCCACCACCGTGCGGGCGCGGCTCTATCGCAACTGGGGGCGGCCGAACCAGTCGATGCAGACTCTGGAGTTGGAGCTGCAGCCAGGGGCGGTTGGCGGCACGCCCGACGGCGAAGGGGTGGTGCTGTTGGGCAGGTTCAGGTTGGGGACGAAGACGAACTAAGCCGGACCGGCGCGCTCTCGCGCATCATCAGCATGGCGGCCAGGCCAATGACCACCCCGCCGCCCATGTAGAAGGCCGGGACCAGTTCCGAATGGAAGAGGTGGCTGAGCGCCGCCACGTTGAACTGCGCCGACCCGCCGAACACCGAGATGGCCAGGGCGTAGACCAGGGCGAGGGTCCCGGACCGGACCTGCATCGGCAGGGATTCCGTCACCGAAGTGAGCATGGCCGAGGTCGACAGGTTGAGCAGGCCCGACAGCAGGGCTGTCGCCGCCATCAGGGCGAACAGGTTGCGATAGTGGGCGATCAGCCAGAAGCTGGGCCCGACGGCCAGCAGCAGGCCGATCCAGAAAATCAGCATCACCGGCCGCCGCCCGAAGCGGTCCGACAGCACCCCGCCCAGCATGTCGCAGGTCAGGCCAGCCAGCCCCACCGCCACTGTCGCCCCGAAGGCCAGTTTGGTGGCCATGTGCAGGGTCGTGCTGGCGTAGGTGGTCATGTAGTCGAGCACGTAGTTGGCGGTCGTGCCGGCGGCCAGCATGGTGAAGCCCAGCAGGACCACCCGCCAGGGGATCGGCGTCTTGACCCTGGGCCCATCACCATCCGCCGGCGCGACGGGCTCCAGCGTCTCGGCCAGGCCCCGCCGCAGGATCAGGGCGAACGGCACGATCAGGGTCCCGACCAGCAGGGCGATGCGCCAGCCGTAGTCGCGCAGGCCGTCGGCCGACATCAGGCTGGACAGCAGAACCCCCATCAATCCGGCGCAGAGCACGGCGGTGTCCTGCCCCATGTATTGCAGCGAGGCGTAGAAGCCCCGCCGATGCGGCGGCGCGGCCTCCAGCAGATAGGCGGTGCTGGGCCCGACCTCGCCGCCAAGCGCGAAGCCCTGCAGCAGTCGGAACAGCACCGCCAGGATCGGGGCGGCAAAGCCGATCTGGTGATAGCTGGGCGTCAGGGCAATGCCGGTGATAGCCACGCCCATCAGGCTGAACGACAGCAGCATCGCAGGACGCCGTCCCGCCCGGTCGGCGAAGCGGCCGATGAAGAAGGCGCCCACCGGCCGGGTCAGGAACCCCGCCCCGAAAGTCGCCAGCGCGGCCAGCAGGCTGACGGTGGGATCCTGTTTGTTGGGAAAAAAGGTCTGGCCGATCTGGACCGCGAAAAAGCTGAAGGTCAGGAAGTCGTAGAATTCCAGCCCGTTGCCGGTAACCACGGCGGCGACCTGGCGCCAGGTCGGCGGCGCGCGCTCCGGCATGGTGGTGCTGCTCATTGACCGTCCCCCGGCGCCTCCGCGCACTCCCGAGAAGAGCCGCTATCGGCCGGGTTGGCAATTGCCCGGTTTGTCCGACGGGTGGCCGACGCCAGCGATGACTAATTTGCCATCAGCCGGAAGCGACTCGTCCCGCGCGGAAAAAATCCCGAGACAGGACCGCGAACTTGCGGCAGGTTTGCTGTCAGCAGGGGTGATGCGAGATTGCGCATGACTGCCGCGCGGGCCTGTCGGGGACCTGGGGCGCGGCATCCGGTTCGGACTTGAGCGACCATCCGTTGCCACCCTTTAGGGGCGTGGTGACGCCGCTGGCTCGCCCATAGTCCGCGCCGGCGCGGATCACCCCTGGCCACCACTGTCTGAACCCCCGACCGTCTCGCCGAGACACTGGAGCCACCCGTGCATTTCTCTCAGTCCGAGAACGAACCCCTGTCGCTGGGCGGCGGGGACGGTGAAGAATCGCTGATCGGCCGGCTGGCGGCCGCGCAATCCAGGCCTCTCGTTGTCGCCGGGAGCACACCCGCACCCGCGCCCCAGACAGTATTGGCGGATACACCGGCTGTCCCGGGCGGGCCGCAGTTCAACAATCCCACCCTGCCCAGCTTCACCCTGGAGCAGGGCGCGGCCAATCTGCTGCGGGGCGGCACCGGTTTCTTCCCGCAAGAGGGGCCGCTGGTCATCACCTACGGCTTCCTGAACACTCCCGATCCGAAGAACCAGGCGAACGGCAACACCCAGTCGCAGTTCATGATCCTCACCGCCGAGCAGCAGGCCGCCTTCATCGCCGCCACCCATGTCTGGGAACGCTACGCCAACATCGTTTTTGTGCAGGTCGAGAACCCGGACACGCCCGGCTATGTGCAGCAGGACACCAATTGCACGATCAAGGTCGGCGGCTATGGCGGCACAATTGCCAACGGCGGCTTTGCCCGCCTCACTAATGGCGGCAACCCGAGCGATGTAACCACGGGCCTCTGGCTGCATCTGGACCAGCCGTTCTTCGCCGCCACCCAGCCGGATGTCGTCGATTTCGACGGCCGAGTGATGAGCTACCACACCAAGACCGTCGAGCCGGGCGGTTATGGCTTCGAGGTGATGATCCACGAGATCGGCCATGTGCTGGGCCTGCAGCATCCGGGCGACTATGAGGCGGGCGATGGCAATACCTTCGAGACCGCGGCCACCTTTCAGGAGGATACCCGCGCCTATTCGATCATGAGCTACTGGTCCGAGGGCTTTTCCGGCTCGAATTTCAACGATCCCTTGACCGGCGCCCATATCGATATCTCCACGCCGATGGCGCACGACATCCTGGCGGTGATCGGCAAGTACGGCCTGTCGCACTATTTCGATGGCGACACGATCTGGGGCTGGAATTCCGCCGGCGGTTCGCCGCTGCATATTTCCGGCTCGGCCGACAAGATCACCGGGACCATCTTCGATCCGGACGGCCGCAATACGTTCGACGTCAGTCCTTTCCACGAAGGCGCCAATATCGACCTGGAGACGCTGTTCCAGTCGGTCGGCGGCGGCTTCAGGAATGTCGCCATCATCGACGGCTCGATCCAGGACGTGGTCACCGGCTCGGGCAATGACGAGATCCGCGGCTCGGAGACCGCCAACACGCTGATCGGCAACGGCGGCGACGATACTCTGGTCGGCCGCGGCGGGAACGATCACCTGCTGGGCGGCGATGGCAACGACAGCCTGAACGGCGGTGAGGGCGACGACCGGGAAGAAGGCGGCGACGGCAATGACACCTTCATCGGTGGGCCGGGCGCCAACCTGCTGATCGGCGGCGACGGAAGCGACTATTTCAGGGTCGGAATTGGACACGACACCATCAGCGGCGGCGACGGCGCCGATACGGTGTCGTTCGTTGATTTCGCCGACGCAGGATTGACCATCGATCTCCTCGACTCCAGCGCCAACACCGGCGCGGCCGCCAATCTGGTCTTCCTCAGCGGCGTAGACGCTCAGGGCGAGCCTGTGGCCGGATCGAACCCGGACATCGAAAGCGTCGAGGGGACCAACAGTAGCGACGTCATCTTCGGATCCGACGTGGCCAATGGACTATTCGGCGAAGGCGGCGACGACACCATCCGGGGGCGCAACGGCGACGACTTCCTGAACGGCGGCGACGGCAATGACGACCTGGACGGCGGCAACGGCGCCGACATAATCGACGGCGGAAACGGCGCAGATCTGCTGCTAGGCGGCGCCGGCTATGACCGGCTATTCGGGCGGGATGGCGACGATATCCTGCGCGGCGGGCCCGGGGGCGATGGCGACCTCCTCTACGGCGGGGCGGGTTCGGACCGGCTGTATGTCGCCACGGGCTCCAACGTATACCACGGCGACGACATCACGGGCGGGCCAGTCGCCGGAATCGACACCCTGGATCTGAGCGAACTGCCGGGCGACCTGGTCCTCAATGGCGCCATCTTCGTCACCGGCTCACAGGTGATAATCACCTACGCGGACGGGTCGAAGGACATTTCGATAATGGACGGCTTCGAAGCCATCCGCGGATCGGCCTACGCCGAAAACCTGTTGATGTCCGGCGGCCTGCAGAGCCTGTTCGGCGGCGGCGGCGACGACACGTTGACGATTAACAATGGCAGCCTTGGGGTCGATGGCGTCATCGACGGCGGCGACGGGGTCGACATCCTTGCTGTAACCCTGGACTTCGGGACGCTGACCATCGACCTTGCGGCCGGTACGCTGGATGGCAAGGACTCCGGCCAGTTCGACGTGCATCGCGGTCTAGCCGCCATTGAGAATGTGGACGCCAGCGCCGCCCATCTGACCCTCATTGGCGACGACAACGCCAACCAGTTGACGGGCAATGGCCTCATTCACGGCGCCGGCGGCGACGACGTCATCGTGGTCAAGGGGGGCGGTACTCAGGCCTTCGGCGACCTGGGCGACGACATCATGAGCACCGACGCTTACGGGTTCGCCTCCGCCATCACCCTGCATGGCGGCGAGGGGATCGACACGCTGTTCTACGGCTCGCCGACCCTCAACACCGGCAGCCAGATGACTATCGATCTGTCCGCGGGAACCGGAACGGACAGCGGCCACCTGTTCATCCAATTCGACGGCTTTGAGAACGTCACCGGGGCTCTCAACGCCGACGACAACCTGACGGGCGATGGCGGCGCCAACCGGCTGATTGGTGGCGAGCGCGTCAATCTCCTCGTTGGACAGGGCGGCGATGACGTCCTGGTCTCACTCAGCGCCGAAGGCGCCTCACTGCTCGACGGCGGGGCTGGCAATGACCAGATCGCCATCGCCGCCGGGACCGCTTTTGGGGGCGAAGACACCGACCTGCTGATCCTGCACAATGTGACCCTGGCCGGGTCGACCAGCCTGGCCTTCAGCGGCGACGGCGTCATCGGCGCGGTCACCTATCACGGCTTCGAACGCCTGGACCTGCAGCTCACCGCCGGCTCCGGCCCTCTGACCATCACGGGCGGCGCGCTCAACGACACCATCGCCGGCGGCGACAGCGCCGACCATATCGACGGTGGGGCGGGCTCTGACCTGCTGTCCGGTGGCGGCGGCGATGATGTATTCACCATCAGCAGCCTGGACGGCGTCGACACCATCTTCGGGGGCGATGGCTTCGACACGGTGATCATCGACCTCTCAGCCAGCAACGTCGGGGTGACCATCGACCTGGCCGGCCCCGACGGAGGCCCGCCCCCCGGCGGACCCGGCGGCGGCGAGCTGGCGCAGATCGTACCGATCGTCGACAGCATCGAGCTGATCACCACGGTGTTCGGGGCCGGCAATGACACCATCTACGGCAGCAACGGGTCGGACAGCATCGACGCCGGCGGCGGCGACGACTTTATCCAGGACCGTGGCGGCGCCGACCTGATCCATGGCGGCGCCGGAGCTGACCGCATCATCGACCAGTCGGATTTCGGCGCTGGAATCGATCAGATCTTCGGCGACGACGGGGCGGACTGGATCACCATCGGCTCGGGCAGCTCGGTGGTGCACGGCGGCGAAGGCAACGACCGGATCGAGAACTTCGATTTCTACTTCGGCCCTGGCCAGCCCTACAAGTCCGACACCATCAGCGGCGACGGCGGCGACGACTACATCGCCTCCCTCGGGCCGGGCGTCTTTGACGGCGGCAGCGGCTTCGACACCCTGAACCTCAGCCTGTCTCACGCCAATCTGGCGGTGAACATCGACCTGCGCGACAGCGCCGCGGTGGTCACCATGACCACCGGCTGGACTTTCACCGGTTTCGAGACCTACCAGCTCAGCCTGGGGACACTGAACGATACGGTCACCGTCAACTACGCCACGGCCGGAACCTACAGCGGCGGCGGCGGCCAGGACGTCATCAACATCTACATGGCGCCAGGCCAGCCGGCGCCGACCTATACGGACGCTGTCGACCTGGGGGGTGAGATTACCCGCACCTATGCCAACGGGATGGTGGTCAGCGGCTTTGAGACGATCAATCTTATCGGGGCCGCAGCCGGCAAGCCGATCCTCGGCACCGCCGGCAACAACACGCTCACCGGCACGAGCGGGGCCGATGAAATCCAGGGCCTGGGCGGCAACGACCTTCTGAAGGGCGGCGATGGAGCCGACCTGCTGCTGGGCGGCGACGGAGCCGACCGGCTGTACGGCGAGGGGGGAGATGACATCCTCGTCGGCGGCGCGGGGGCCGACACGCTGACCGGCGGCGCCGGGGCCGACATCTTCCGCGTCTCCCTGAACGGCGGGGCCGACACCGCCTCCGACTTCAAGGTCGGGGTCGACCACATCGATGTGACGGCGTTTGGCAGCTATCAAAGCCTGACCCAGAAGGGTTCGGCGGCCATGCTGACCTTCGCCGACGGGACCAGCCTGCTGCTCAGCAACACCACGGCGGCCAGCCTGACGGACGCCAGCTTCATCGGGTTGAGCGGTTCACCGCCGCCCAGTCCCCCGCCGCCACCGCCTCCGCCTCCGCCGCCCCCGCCGCCGACCGATGGCCCGATGCCTCCGCCAGGCGGCTTGGCGCTGGACGGCACCAACGCCAACAACCTGCTGACCGGGACCGCCGGCTACGATCTGGTCCACGGCCTGGGCGGCAACGATGTGATCAAGGCGGGCGGCGGCGCCGACTGGATCTATGGCGGGGCCGGCAATGACGGCCTCTATGGCGAGGCGGGCAACGACAACCTGTTCGGTGAAGCCGGAGCGGACACTCTGTCCGGCGGGGCTGGGTCGGACACCTTCTGGTATCTGGCGACCAGCGACTCCACGGCCTCGGCTTCGGACCTGATCAAGGACTTCAATCAGGCCCAGGGCGATGTGCTGAACCTCAGCTTTGTCGACGCCGACACCACCCTGGCCGGCGATCAGGCCTTCAGCCTGGTCGGGGCGTTCGACCACCATGCCGGCCAGATGACGTCCGTGTTCGCGGCGGGCGTCACCACCCTGTCGTTCGACACCGACGGCGACGGCGGGGCCGACATGGTCATCCGGCTGACCGGCAACGTATCCGGCGGCTGGGTCCTCTAGACCAAGACTTCAAGGCCGCCGGATCAGGCGGCCTTGAAGTAGGGCTTGTCGCCCAGCACGGTCGCCCGGTGCATGATCCGGCGATGGGGCAGGAAGTCGTCGACGGCGCGGTGCTGGGTGACCCGGTTGTCCCAGAAGGCCACCGCGCCCGGCGTCCAGCGCCAGCGGACCACGAACTCGGGCTGCTGGATGTGGTTGTTGAGGAAGGCCATCAGTGAACGGCTCTCCTCACGGCGCAGACCCTTGATGCGGCTGGTGAACACCGAGTTGACGAAGATGCAGGGCTCGCCCGTCTCGGGATGGGTGCGGATCACCGGATGGATGACCGGCGGATTGGCCAGCCGGCCCTTCTCATAGGCCTCGGCCCCGGCCTGTGAGCCGGCGATGCCTTGCGGTGTGAAGGCGTAGGCAAAATCGTGAACAGCCTCAAGGCCTTCCAGGAACTTCTGCATCGGCCGTGACAACGCCTTGTAGGCGGCCGTCATCGAGGCCCACATCGTGTCGCCACCCACGGGCGGCAGCTGGCGGGCGTGCAGGATCGAACCCATCGGCGGGGTGTCAATGAAGGTGACGTCGGTGTGCCAGAAGTTATTGTCGGTGGGATTATCGACGTGGTTGTCGATGATCATGATCTCGGGGTTCTTGCCGTCACGCTCGTAGAGCGGATGGATGTGCAGGTCGCCGAACCGCCGGGCGAAATCGCTCTGCTGGTCGGGAGTCAGGTCCTGGTCCTCGAAGAACACCACCTGGTGCTTGAGCAGGGCGGCGCGGATATCGCCGATCAGGTCGTCACTGGCCGGCTCGGCCAGGTTCACCCCGCGCATCACCGCGCCGATGTTGGGGGTCAGGGGCTCGATACCCAGGACGTTGGACCGGACCATGGCGGTGTCTCCTCGTGCAGGCCGCACAGTCCTTCAAACGGAGCCAACCGACAAGGCTCGGATGGGGTGATCCTAGCCGGCGCCGGTCGGGCTGATCCGCCAGCGGGTGGT
Organism: Caulobacterales bacterium; assembly: GCA_038236615.1. GTDB lineage: Bacteria > Pseudomonadota > Alphaproteobacteria > Caulobacterales > Caulobacteraceae > Caulobacter. The sequence continues at coordinate 71,075 of JBBRZO010000017.1, read as the reverse complement.
CACGCCGTCTGCGGCAACCTCCAGTTTGCTGAATCGATCCGCCGCCGAGACCATGCCGCCGAACAGCGCCGTCCAGGCCTCGAAGGCCGCCAGGGGGTCGGGCAGTTCGACGCCCGCCATCGTCTTCCAGCCGGTCTGGACCAGCGTCTCGCCATCCCGCTCGATCGCCTCGCCATGGGCGGACAGCAGGGCGGCGATGAGGTCCAGCGGCGTCAGCCCCGGCAGCAGCCCGGCAACCTCCTCCTGGTATTGCAGGCCGATCAGCCGCGCCGTCCGGGCCAACTCGGCCATGCCGTCGGCTGGGCCGAGCAGGTCCTGCAGCGTGGGCGTCAGGCTGCGCAGGTATTCGACCGCGTAGGCCCGATGCGTGCGGGCCAGGCGTTCGGGCGGCCAATCGTTGGTGGGCAGGCTCGGCTGGCCGGCCAGGTCGAAGGCGGGCATCCGCTCATCCGGCGCGAAGCAGACCCGCTGGTCCTCGGACAGGGGCGCGTCAGCCAAGTGGTAGTAACCCTCCAGCCCCGGATCGCCCTGCGTGATCTGGCCGGTGCAGACAAACCCCAGGCGCGGCACATTCAGCGAGACGCCATTGTGGCCATGCCAGCCGTGCAGCATGGCGGCGTTGACGCTGGTCGGCACGCCGCAGACCGCCGCGCCCCGCCAGATCCAGCGCGGCGGCGGATAGCGCACCCAGGCCTTGGTCGGGCTCTCGGCGAAGTATTCGGTCTTCACGCCACCCAGGGCGTTGGAGTGGAAGTGGTAGAGGGCCGCGGCGATGGCCGGCGGCTCGTGGGCCAGGCCCAGCTTTTCGAGGCCGGGGAGGAACTTTTCCAGGTGCTGGCGGCGGAAATGCCGGAAGACGAAATCGGCGGCGACGGCCTCACCCCGGCGGCTGACCAGGCTGAGCACCAGGCCGGTCATCAGGGCGTTGTAGAGGACGGCGACGGCGCGCCAGCCGGCTTCAGGGTTGGCAACCTGAAAGCTCACGGGGGGCGGGTTCAACCCACGCCCAGCACGGGTTGCTCCAGCATGCGGTCCTGGATGTGCCGCCACAGCGTCAGCATCTCTTCCTCGGCGGCGGGATCGCTACCCGCCTCGATGACCGAGCAGCCGCGCGAAGCGGCGTACTGGTAGGCGGCCCGATTGCGGACCAGGATGTCCGAGGTCGGGATGCCGGCCGCCGCCAGGGCAGCGACCGCATTGCGGACCATGGGGGTCTCGATACCCTGCCGGGCGTGCGGAACCTGGTTGAGCAGCAGCATCACCCGCCCGCTCAGCCGCCGCACCATGCCCACCGTCTTCACGGCCGCGTTGAGGTCCAGGATGGTTGGCCTGGCCACCACCACGCAGAGGTCCGAGAAGTTGACCGCCTGGGAAAGGTCAGCGTTGATCACCGGCGGGGTGTCGATGATCAGCATCCGCGCGCCCTGGCGCTGGCACTCCTGCTTGAACTGGAAGAGCTTGGGCAGGGCTGTGGCCACGCAAGTGTAGGGGGCCGGCGGATGGCGCAGGCCAAGGGCTTCGCTCAGGGAATGCTGCGGATCGGTGTCGGCCAGCACGACAGGTCCGCCATCCCGCTGGGCCGCGCCGGCGAGATTCAGGGACACGGTCGTCTTGCCCGACCCGCCCTTCAGCGACATGACCGCCAGGGTTCGCATGGTCATGACCAGGCTCGCCGCTCCGCACGCATTGATCTTCCCCCTCCAACCGCGCGCCGCCGGTTGCTTAACAGCAACTTAACGAACGCGGTTAGCCCAGGCCAGCCGCTAACCGAGTCTGAGGCCCCGGCCAAGCGTTAGACCCGATATTCCTCGCCTCTCGCGTCGGAATAGAGGCGCTGGCGTGTTGGAATTTTACGCAATACGTCGCGGCCGTGGCCATAGGGTCCGGACTGGAAACCGGTTTGAGACTTTGCCTGCCGGCATGCTATCAACCGGGAGTGGGTAAGGCAGACAGTTTGGCCAATGGGGGGAGTAACAGCGCGACCACCTCGGCCGAGGTGGTCTCCCGTGCGCACGAGCGCCTGCTGCACGACAAGACCCTGCAGTTCGACTTCCCGCCCGTCCGGATCAACAAGCCTCCGCCGCCGCCGGGCCATGGCTGGGACCTGAGCTTCCTCAAGCCGCTCGGCGCCCTGCTGGGCTATGCCTTCTGGATCGGCCTGATCCTGATCGTGCTCCTGGTCCTCTGGGTGCTAGTCGGTGAAGGCCTGGCCGCCCGGTGGGGCTGGACCGGCCGGCGCAAGGCGGTGAAGGCTCATATCCAGGTCGAATTCCGCCCCGACCAGGCCAAGGCCAAGGTGTTGCTGGAAGACGCCGACGCCCTGGCCGCCAAGGGGTTGTATGACCAGGCGGCGCACATGCTGCTGCTGCGCGGCGTCGAGGACATCCGTGGCCGCCGCCCCAATCTGGTCAAGCCTGCCCTGACCAGCCGCGACATCGCCGCCCTGCCTGAATTGCCGCAGGCGGCGCGGCCGGCCTTCATGACGATCGCCCAGGTGGTCGAGCGCAGCCTGTTCGGCGGCCACCCGGTCGACGCGGCCGGCTGGCGCAAGTGCCGCGACGCCTATGAAGCCTTCGTCTTCCCGGAGGCCTGGCGATGAGCCGCGCCCCCAAAGCCGCCAAGGCGCAAAAGGCCCAGAAGTCCGGCGGCATCTTCCGGGCCCGCACGATGATCTGGCTGGCCCTGCTGGGCCTGGCCGCGGCGGCGGCGATGCTGGTGCTCATTGCGTTTGAGCCCGACCTGCGAGCCCATGACGACAGCGGGGCCCACGCCCTGGCGCATTCGGCCGACGGCTACGGCGGCCTGGTCGCTCTGACCAAGGATGTCGGCATTCCGGTGTTGATCAGTCGCGCGGCCCTGCCCAAGGGCGCCCATGACGGCCTGCTGGTGCTGACCCCCAACGCCGGAACGGACGGCAAGGCGCTGGACGACATCAAGTTCGCCGGACCCCGGCTGATCGTGCTGCCCAAGTGGGAATCCATCCCCGATTTCGGTCATCGCGGTTGGGTCAAGAAATACGGGCTGCTCGATCCGAAAGACCTGCCGCGAGCGTCGTTGTCACGCCTGGGCGTGGGCAGCGTCGTCACCAACCGCAAGGACACAATCCGCCCGGCCCTGCGACGCGCCGACATACCCGGCGAGCCCGACTTTTGGGTCCCGGGCCAGATCCCGTCGCTGCAGACCCTGGCCGGTCCGCAATGGCGGCCCATCCTGGTCGATGAACGCGGTACAATCGTGCTGGCGCGGCTGGCGCATACTCAAACCTACGTGCTGGCTGATCCCGATCTGATCAACACCCAGGGCCTGCGCAGTCCGGGCACGGCCCAGACGGCGATCGCCATCCTGAACATCCTGCGGGCCAACAATGGGCCGGTGATCTTCGATGTCACCCTGCAAGGCTACAAGCGAGGCCACAGCCTGCTGCGCATGGCCTTTCTGCCGCCCTTCGCGGGCGCCACCTTCTGCGCCCTTATCGCGGCCATGCTGATGGGCCTCTACGCCCTGTCGCGGTTTGGTCCGCCGCTGGCCAACGAGCGCGCCCTGGCCCTTGGCAAGCAGGCCCTGGTCGACAACACCGCCGGCCTGATCCGCATGGCGCGCCGCCAGCATCGCATGGCCGAGCGCTACGCCCTGCTCAGCCGCGCCGCCGTGGCCAAGGCCGTCGGCGCGCCACGCGACCTGTCCGACACCGAGCTGAACGCCCTGCTCGACCGGCTGAGCGCCCTGGCGGGCCAGCCGAGCTTCACCCCGCTGCTCGACGAAGCGCGGCGGGCCGCAAACCCCGGCGACCTCCTGACGGTCGCCCGTAAACTCTACGACTGGAAGAGGGAGATGACCCGTGAACGTCACTGAAGTGGGCGACCTCGCCAGGCGGATTCGAGACGAGATGGCCAAGGCCGTCGTCGGCCAGGGCGACACGGTCGAGCTGATGCTCATCGCCCTGTTCGCCCGGGGGCACGTGCTGCTCGAAGGCCCGCCCGGCACCGCCAAGACCTTCCTGGCCCAGTGCTTCGCCCGCACCCTGGGCGTCGATTTCGGCCGTATCCAGTTCACGCCCGACCTGATGCCGGGCGACATCCTGGGGTCCAACCTGTTCAACTTCCAGACCAGCAGCTTCACCCTGACCCGGGGGCCGATCTTCTGCGACCTGTTGCTGGCCGACGAGATCAACCGCACCCCGCCCAAGACCCAGGCCGCCCTGCTTGAAGCCATGCAGGAACGGGCCGTCACTCTGGACGGCGCGCCCCACCGCCTGGCCGAGCACTTCATGGTGGTGGCCACCCAGAACCCCATCGAACAGCAGGGCACCTATCCCCTGCCCGAGGCCCAGCTGGACCGCTTCCTGTTCAAGCAGACCGTGCCCTACCCCACCGTCGAGGAAGAACGCCGCATCGTCGCCAGCCACGGCTCCCGCACCGGCCAGCCTGACCCCGTCGCCCTGGGTGTCGCGGTCGTGGCCACGCCGGAACTGCTCAAGCAATCGGCGGAAGCGGTGTCGGCGGTGCGACTGACGGATGAAATCATCAACTATGTGGTCTCGCTGGTCCGGGCGACCCGCGAGAGCGCCGATTTCGAGACCGGGGCCAGCCCGCGGGCCGCCGCCATGCTGGCCGCCGCCGGCCGGGCGCGGGCCTGCCTGCACGGCCGGGACTATGTCATCCCGGACGATATCAAGGCTCTGGCCCTGCCGGCCCTGCGCCACCGGGTGATCCTGTCGCCGGCCGCCGAGATCGAGGGCCGCAAGGTCGACCAGGCCGTCGCCACCCTGATCGATCAGGTCGAGGCGCCGCGCTGACCCAGTCATGATCTATCCCACCCGCCGCGCCATTCTGCTGACTGCTCTGGGAGCCCCCGTGGCCCTGGGCCTTGGCATGGTTGCGAGCCGGCTCTGGCTGGCCGCCCCGGCCTGGTGCCTGCTGGTGGGTGTGGGCGTCTTGCTCGACTGGATGCTGTCGGGCTGGTCATCGGCGCTGCAGATCGAGCCGACCATTCCCAAGGTGCTGGCGGCCGGCGGTGAGGGCGTAGCGCGTTTCCAAAGCCAGTTCCGGCGCGGCCCGGTCCCGCGCGAAGTTGAAATCGTGCTGGAAGCCGACCCTCGCATCGCCGTCGAGCCGCCGCGCGGTTCGGCGCGACCGGAACAACGGGGCTTCGCCGTCGAATTCCGGCTGGTTCCCCGCCGCCGGGGCGAAGCATCCCTGACCGCGCTCTGGCTGCGCTGGCGTGGGCCGCTGGGATTGATCTGGAAACAGACCATCCAGCCGCTCGACGCGCCGATCCCGATCACGCCCAACATTCCGGCGGTCAAGGAAGAGGCCATGCGCCTCTTCTCCCGCGACGCCCTGTTCGGGGCCAAGATCCAGATCGAGACCGGCGGCGGGACCGAGTTTCACGCCCTCAAGGACCACGTCTCCGGCATGGACCGCCGCGCCGTCGACTGGAAGCAGTCGGCCCGCCACGGCCGCCTGCTGACCAAGGAATACCGCACCGAGCGCAACCACCACATCATCCTGGCCCTGGACTGCGGCCGGGCGATGAGTGACCCGCTCGCCGGTCTTCCCCGCATCGACCGGGCGATCAATGCCGCCCTGCTGCTAGCCTATGTCTGCCTGCGGATGGGCGACCGGGTCGGGCTGTTCTCATTCGACTCCCGGCCCCGGTTGTCGACCAAGGTGGCGGCGGGCGTGAACAGTTTTGGCCTGCTGCAGCGGCTGGCTTCGCGCATCGACTACTCGGCCGATGAGAGCAACTACACCCTGGCCCTGACCACGCTGGGCGGCGAGCTGGAGCGACGCTCGCTGATCGTAGTGTTCACCGACTTCACCGACTCGACCAGCGCCGAGCTGATGATCGAGAACATCGGCCGGCTGAGCCGCCGCCACCTGGTGCTGTTCGTCGTGCTGCGCGACGAGGAATTGGAAGACCTGGCCCGACTGGAGCCGATCAATCCCGACGATGTCAGCCGCGCCGTCACCGCCGAGGCCCTGCTGCGCGAGCGCGAGGCGGTGATCACTCGTCTGCGCCGCATGGGGGTGAAGATCGTCGACGCCCCCGCCGACCGCATCGGCCCGGCCCTGCTGTCCGCCTATCTGGACCTGAAGCGGAAGGATCTGTTGTGAGGACCCCGCCTGTCTTGAGACGTCTCCATGGCTGAACTGCAACTCAAGAGCCGCCGCTTCCGGGCCGAGCGGGAATGGGACTGGCGACGGCTGGAATTCCTGCTGAGAAAGGCAGAGGGCGGGGGCGCTAAGCGGCTGACCGATGAAGAGCTGCTCGCCGTGCCGGTGCTCTATCGCGGCGCCCTGTCGGCCCTGTCGGTGGCCCGTTCCACCTCGCTGGACGCCGGACTGATCGAGTATCTGGAGAGCCTGTGCACCCGGGCCTATTTCTTCGTTTACGGGACGCGAACCCGCCTGGGCGAACGGATCGCCAACTTCTTCACGCGTGACTGGCCCCGGGCGGTTCAGTCCCTGTGGCGCGAAACTCTGATCTCCTTCGCCATCTTCGCGGTCTGCGCGGTAGCCGCCTTCTTCATGGTCAGCGCCGACATGGATTGGTACGAGCCGCTGATGGGCGGCATGTCCCAGGGGCGCGATCCGACCGCCACCACCGAATTCCTGCGCTCGACCCTCTATCACGACGGTAGCAAGGAGGGCCTCTCCTACTTTGCCAGCTTCCTGTTCACCCACAACAGCCAGGTGGCCATCATGGCCTTTGCCCTGGGCTTTGCCTTCTGCCTGCCGACGGCCGGGCTGCTGGCGATGACCGGTCTGCAGTTCGGGGCCTTCTTCGCGCTCTATGCCTCTCGTGGCCTGGGATTGCAGCTGGGCGGCTGGGTGCTGATCCACGGCACCAGCGAGCTGTTCGCCATCATCCTGGCCGGGGCCGCGGGGTTCAGGATCGGCTGGCGGCTGATCTTCCCGGGCGAGAAGGGCCGCGTCGACGCCGCCGCCGACGCCGGCCGCACGGGCGGGACGGTGATGGCCGGGGTGCTGATCATGTTGTTCTGCGCCGGGGTGCTGGAGGGGCTGGGCCGCCAGCTGATCCTGATCGACTGGATCCGCTACGCCATCGCTGGGAGCATGCTGACCCTTTGGCTGAGCTTCTACTACCTGCCCCGCCGCTGGAGGCCGACCAGTGTCTTCGATTGACCTCAGCCAGCGCCGGGCAGGCCAGCGCGAACTGATCACCCCGGAAGGCGTCGACCTGCGGGTCGTCCTGGCCGACGGCGGCCAGCGGCTTGGCGCCTTCATGATCGACCTTTTGCTGATGGTCGCCATCTGGATTGCGGCCAGCTTGCTGGTCGGTTTCGCCGCCAAGGTGGTCGGCAAGGACTCCCACGAGCTGCTGGGCATCGTTTACACGCTGGGCCTGTTCATTCTGCGCAGCTTCTATTTCACCGGTTTCGAGATGACGGCCCGGGCCGCAACGCCGGGCAAGATGAGGCTGGGCATCCGTGTGGCCGCCCGCAACGGCGGCCGGCTGCGCGCCGAAATGATCTTTGCCCGCAACGCCATGCGGGAATTGGAATTCTTTCTGCCGGTGACGGTGATGCTGATGTCGATCTTCGCCCCGCTTCTGCCGCGCGTGGATGGCGGCATCATCCTGGCGGCCGTCATCTGGACCGGCATCTTCCTGCTGTTTCCGCTGTTCAACCGCGACCGCCTGCGGGTCGGCGACCTGATCGCCGGGACCTGGGTCGTACAGGCCCCCAAGCACAAACTGCTGGCCGACCTCTCCGACGACGGCGCCGAACAGCTGCGCGGCTTCGACTTCAGCCAGGCCCAGCTTTCCGCCTACGGGGTCAAGGAACTGCAGGTGCTGGAACAGGTGCTGCGGGCCAATGACCGACCGACCCTCAAGGCGGTGGCCGAGCGCATCCGCAAGAAGATCGATTGGACCGCCGGCCCGATGGAACGCGACCGCGATTTCCTCAGCGCCTACTACGCCGCCCTACGCGCACGGTTGGAAAACCGGCTGCTGTTCGGCCACCGGCGGAAAGACAAGTTCGATAAGGCTTGAGAGCTGAAGCTTGGTAGTTCCTCGCCCTTTGGGCGAGGTGGCAGCGAAGCTGACGGAGTGGGCCGTGGTCCACTCGGAGCATCAGGACAAGGCGCAATCCGAGTGGGCATACCTGCAACGCCGTGCAGTCCCAAGAGCCCACTCCACCACTTCATGGTCCCCCTCGCCCAACGGGCGAGGAATAGCGAGGATTATCAAGCTAGCGTCGGGTCGGCTTGCACCAGGGCCCGGCTGAGCCGCGCGGCGTCGGCGGTGGCCACTGTCCATTCGGAAGGGGCCTCGGCGCCGGCTTCCAGCACCATGGAGCGGACGCCCCAGTTGCTCATCAGGTCGCGGGCCAGATCGCGGCTGGGCCGACCGTCTGACAGGTCGGCGGTGACCACGGCCATGCTGATCGGGGACTGAGCCGCAAGCGCCAGGGCCATGCGGGCCGAACTGGCCGGGCCGATGACCCCGAAACCGGCTTCGCTGAGGCGCTGGACCATGGTCGCCGACACGGCGTTGTCGCCGCACACCACGATAACCGTCTCCCGGTCATGAGCCTGAATGTCGAGCTGCATCGCCGTCTCCGAGGTCTTAACGGAATGTGACCATCGCAAACGTGGAACATTGTTCTACGGCAGCCCACTGACAATCGCGTGAGAAGCGAGAATCAACCCGATTTGCGGGCTGTGACGATCCAAACTGCCCCATTCAGCTTGACGCCGTCCGGGCCATCATGGGCCCGCAGAGCTTCGCGGACGGCCGCAATGGCGGCCGGCGCCTGGTCCGGAGACTCGCGCAACAGACTGCCCAGTGGCCCGATGCGCTGGGTTATGGCCAGGGTCTGCTCCAATCCTCCGCTACCGACCAGCGCGTCAAAGGGCTGGATTTCGATATCGGCGAAACCCGCCTCAGCCAGGATACGTCGGGTCCGGTCAGCGTCAGCAAAACCGAACGGGCCCGGCGCGTTCGGCTCGGCCGGCGCGGGCGGCGACGGCAGGACCGTCAGGGCCGCCTCCAACGGCAGGCGCAGCAGTTCGGCCTCCGCGAACGACCGCCAGCAGACGAAGGCCAGCCGCCCTCCAGGCTTCAGGGCGCCCAGCAAATTACGGAAGGCCGCCGTCGGATCGGAGAAGAACATCACGCCGAACCGCGAAAATATCCCGTCGAAGCCACCTTCCAGCGTCTCGCTCTGGGCGTCAGCCTCAATGAAGCGAGCCTTCAGGCCACTCTCGGCGCCCCGCCGCCGCGCGACCTCCAGCATGGGGCGCGAGATGTCGACTCCGACCGCCTCGCCGCCCTCGCCCACAGCTCTGGCCAGCGCCAGGGTGGTGTCGCCACAGCCGCAGCCGACGTCGAGGATCCGCTCGCCCGGCTGTGGAGCCAGCGCCGTCTGGGCCCGCGCCCCCAGCGGGGCAAGCTGGCGGTCCATCTGATCCTGGAGTTCGGCCCAGGTGTCGCCGGTCTTGGCGTTCCAGTAGGCGATCTGATCGGGGTTGCCCGTGGTCATCTTGGCGGCTCCTGCCCGTCGAGGGCCTGGTAGGCGAAGAGGGAAAAGCGAAAGCCGGACTGGGCGGCCATGGCCTTGCCGATACGGCCGTGGACCTCATCGGTCCAGGCGGTGTTGACGGCGATGAAGGCGTCGGCGGCCATCTTGTCTCCGGCGCGCTGGATCTGCAGCAGCTGTTTGAGCAGGTCGCCGACCACGGCGTGATAGCGGCTGTAGTCGATGGAAACCCGCCCGCCGGCCGCATCGAAGCTGATCAGCCCCTTGGCCATGAAGATGTTGAACTGCATCAGCTGCATGGTGTTGTACGGCTGGTCGCGGCGGGGCCGGTTGATCTGCAGCACCCGCCGGATGCCGCTGGCATAGACCCCGTGCAGTTGGGTGTCGGTGTAGTAGCCGCTCTTGTTGAGCGCTTCGGCGACATAGAGCGAGACCAGGTCAGCCTTCATCTCTTCCAGCAGGTCGGCGTCGTCCTGCAGCGCCTGGTCCAGGTCGCGGCCGTCGGCTGTGCGGTCCACCCCCAGATAGTGGCCGATCTCGTGCCAGAGGGTGCGGTAGAGGCTACCTTCGGGCGTGTAGTCGGCGGCATGCTTGTCCGCAACGGCGGCCTTCCAGCCCTGGTTGGATAACTCGAACAGCGCCGGGGCCTCGATGATGTTGGCCCGCATCAGGATGGTGCGGCCATAGCGGCGGGCCATCAGACTGTCGTTGGGCAGGATGGAGGCGGTGTTGCCGCCCCGCGCCTGACCGAAGTCGGCGATGACGTCATAGAGGCCGACCGGGATGTCCTGGCGCACGGCCTTGTGGGCGTCGTAGGGCAGGCTGTCTTCCAGCGCCTGCAGGCCGTTGACCGCCTTGCGCAGCTCGGCCGAGGCCTCGCGCCGCATCTTGAGGACACTGAAAGAGAAGAAGGCCTTCACCCCGTAGAGTTCGTCGTCATAGGTCTCGTAAGGGCCCATCTGGGCGTTGAGGGCGCGGAACCGGCCGGCGACCCAGCTGGCGTCGCCGGACTCGTAGTCGTTGCTGAGGAAGTCGCGGGCCCGGTTGCGCAGATAGCCGGCGAACTCGGCGTCATCGCCCTGCACATCGTCGGCGGCGGCGTTCAGCAGGTCGAACACCCGGCCCAGCTCGTCGGCATAGGCCACCGCATAGGGGACGGCGTAGAGGGTGGCAGGGTTGGGCTTGTCTCGCAGGCTCTTCAGCCGCTTGGCGAAGGCCCCATGCAGCACAGCCAAGGCCGGATGGCGGGCCAGGGCGGCCTGGTCGGCGGTGACCTCGGCCGCGCTCGCCCGCTTGACCACGGTGAGCGGGCTCATGATCCGCTCGCGCTCGCTGGGGTGAGCCGCCAGGAAGGCCTCGACCTCGGTCTTCTCGATGCCTAGGGGCCAGACACCCTTGCCCTGGCTGAGCGGCCGGACCGGCAGGAAGGCCTGGCGCCGGTTGTCCAGGGTCGAGGCGATCGGTCCCTTGCTGAGCCGATAGAGGGTCAGCAGGTCCTGGGTGCGTTGCGGATGGCCCAGCCTGCGGTCCAGGGCCGCCAGGTCGGCCCTGGCCTTCAGGGCGTCCGGCGTCTGCTGGCGCTCGTAGATATCCTGCGCGATCCGGCCGGCCTCGACCAGCCTGGCCACCGCCGAACGCTCGCCGGGCGTGAGGTCGGAAAGGTCGGGGGCCAGCCGCACCGTGCGGGTCTGGTCCAGCACCGACCGCACCTGCTCGGGCGTCCAGTAGCCGGCCATCGGCCCGGCCTGCGCCACCGCGCTCCAGGCCCTGCCGGTATAGCCCTGGCCCGCCAGCAGGGCGGCCCCGGCGCCCGTCAACAGGGCGCGGCGGTTGGTGTTCATCGGCATACTCCACAAATGCGGATCACAGCCTAGCGGCCGGCGCGACAGCCTCAAGGAGAAAGCCGCTAACTGATCCTTATCCGGCGGCAGGCACTCTTCCCCGCCATGACCCAGCCTGCCTCGCCTGACCGGCCATCCGGGGCTGTCGCCGCCATCGGCGTCGGCGCGGCGGCGATGATCGGGATCGGCGTGCAGCCCATGCTGCTGCAGGCGATGGCCGCCGCGGGGCGCCTCGATCCATCGCTGGTCCATCCGGCCGTGCTGCTGGATCTCTTTGGCATGGGCGCTGCCATAGCCCTGGCCTCATGCCTGCTGCCACCCCTTCGACTGCGCCGGCTCGCCGCCCTGGCGGCCCTGGCCAGCCTGGCTTGCAACCTCCTCGTCCTCGGCGCGCACGGCCTCCAGGTGGTGGCGCTGCGGGGCCTGTCCGGTCTCGCGGACGGGCTGCTGATCTGGATCACCATCGGCTTCCTGGCGCGCCGGTCGCGGCCCGAGCCCTGGGCCGCCGCCTTTGCCATGACCCAGGCGCTGGGCCAGCTGATCCTGGTCGCCCTGACCGGCCTGCTGCTGCTGCCACGCCTTGGGCTGGCGGCGGCCCTGGTTGGCCCGGCGGCCATGTCAGGGGTGGCCGCGCTACTGGCCGCGGGACTGCTTCCTTCCTTCGAGCCCCTGCCCCGCGCCCTGCCCTTCGGCCTCCCGTCAAGGCGAGGCCTGATCGGGCTGGTCGCGCTCCTCGCCTATGTCACCGCCGGGACCGGGGTCTGGGCCAACATGAAGGCCATGGCCGGCAATGATTCGCTGACCGGCCTGACGGTCAGTTTCAGCCTGACCGCTCAGGTGCTGGGGTCACTGTTCGCGGTGCTCAGCGTGGGTCGCGTCAGGCCTGGGCAGATGTTCGGCGGCGCGGCGCTAGCTACGGTGGCGGCCTATGCGGTCCTTGCCCTGCAGCCGCAGCCCGTTGCGTTCATCGCCGCCTTCGGGGTGGCGTCGTTCAGCGGCATGGCCCTGGGCACCTGGCTGTTCTCCTTCCTGATCGAGGCCGACCCCAGCCGCCGGGCCGCCGCCGTCAGCGCCGCCGCGCAGCTCTGCGGCTCGGCCGTCGGTCCGCTGGTCGCCGGGGCGGCAATCGGCGGCGGCGATCCACGCCTCGCCCTGGCGGCTGGCGCCGTTCTGGTAGGGGCAACCCTGGCCATCACGCTGGGTCTCGCGCGTCCCGCCGACAATTTGAGGTTGGCGCCGGAGGGGCAAGGCGGCATATGACCCGCCCCAATGTCCCCCTTCACCCTCCTGTCCCGCAGCCCCGAACAGACCGACGCCCTCGCCAGGGCGCTGGCCGCTGAGCTGGCCTGCGGCGACGTCGTGCTGATGGAGGGCGCGTTGGCGGCGGGCAAGACCCATTTCGTCAAAGCGGCCGTGGCGGCCCTGGGGGGCGCTGACGCGGTCACCAGCCCGACCTTCAGCATCGTCAATGTCTACCGCACCCCGCTCGCTTCGATACTGCACATCGACGCCTATCGCCTCTCGGGTCCACCCGAGTTCCGAGATCTCGGACTTGAAGAAATGATCGAGGAGGGCGTCACCCTGATCGAATGGGGTGATCGGGTCGCCAGCGACTTTCCCCAGGCCCTGACCATCCGCTTCGAGCTCACCGACGGCGCCGACGACCCGCGCCGCCTGACCTTCAGCGCCGGGACGCCCCGCTGGGCGCCGGTGATCGAGGCCCTCAAGGCGGTGCTGCCGTGAGCCTGATGCTGGCGCTGGAGACCTCCTCGGGCCGCTTCGCCGTAGCCGTCGGGCGCGGAAGCGAAGTCCTCTACAACTCACTGAACGACAAAGAGATCGGCCCTGAGCGGGACCTGGCCTGGGCCGTCCGCCGGGCGCTGGATGAGGCCAAGGCCACGCCCGCCGACCTCTCCCGGCTGGTGGTGGACATCGGCCCCGGCGGCCTGGGCTCGGTGCGCGGCGGCGTGACCTTCGCCAACGCCCTGGCCTTCGCGCTCAACCTGCCCATCGCCACGTTCAACTACTTCGAGATTGTCGCCGAGGAGGCCGGCCCGCTGGACCTGCCGCTGCTCATCGCCCTTCCGGCGGCCGGCGGTGACGGGTACGCGGGACTGGTCAGTGATGGTCAAGTCATCAGCATGGCGTTCGGCCCCCTCGCGGAAATCATGCAGCAGGCGGCGAGCCATGCCCCGGCGCTGGCTATTGCAGGCCGGCTGCGGGCCCGGCTGGGCGAGTTCCTGCCGAACACCGACCGCCGCGACACCGGCATCGAAGCGCCCAACCCGGCCACTCTGCTGACGCTCGCGACAAAGCATCCCGAGCGCTTCAGAGCGCCGGGCCAGCCGGTCGAACCGCTCAACGAAACTTCCCCGGTGTTTCATGCCCAACGTTGAGCAAATCGCCGCCTGCCTGACCGGCGGCGGTGTCGTGGTGCTGCCCACCGACACCGTCTACGGCATCGCTGCCTCGCCGCTGCATCCTGCCGCCGTCGACCGCATCTTCGAACTCAAGGCCCGGCCCCGCACGGTCAACCTGCCGATCATGGTCGCGGACCCCGCCGAACTTCCGAAGTTGGGCCTCGCCATCAACGACCGCGCCGCCCGCCTGCTGGCCTCGCCGCTCGTGCCCGGCGGCCTGACCCTGGCCCTCGGCTTCGGCGATGGGGCCCGCCCCGCCTGGCTGGACGGGCGCGAGGAGGTAGCGGTCCGCATTCCCGACGACGCCCAAATGCTGGCGGTCCTTAGCTTGACCGGCCCCCTGCTGGTCACTAGCGCCAATGCCCACGGCGCCCCGAGCGGCGAGACCCTGGACCTGGTCGTGGGCCAACTGGCCGGCGCCCCGGACCTGGCCGTCGATGGCGGGGTGCGTCACACCGTGCCCTCGACCCTGGTCAACTGCCGGGCCGACCCGCCGGTCATCGAGCGTCACGGCGCCATCCCGGACGATGTGATTGAGGCCTATCTGAAATGACCGGCAAGCTTATCCTGGGCATCGAGTCCTCTTGTGACGACACCGCCGCCGCCCTGGTCACCGAGCAGGGCGAGGTCCTGGCCTCGGTCGTCGCCGCCCAGGAAGAGGTCCACAAGCAGTGGGGCGGAGTCTATCCGGAGTTCGCCAGCCGCGCCCACGTCACCTCGGTCATCCCCGCCATCCGGACGGTAATGGACAAGGCCGGCGCAACCCCCGCCGACCTCGCCGCCATCGGCGTGACGCGGGGCCCTGGCCTGATCGGCTCGCTGCTGGTGGGCCTGAACACCGCCGCGGGCCTCAGCGTCGGCTGGAACGTGCCGGTGATCGGGGTCAACCACCTGCGCGGCCACCTGCGCAGCGCCGACCTGGAAGAGGCGCGAGTCAAATACCCGGCCATCATCCTTCTGGTCTCCGGCGGCCACAGTATCCTGGCGCGTATGACCGGCCCCGGCGCGATCGAGATGCTGGGCACGACCCGCGACGACTCGGTGGGCGAGGCCTTTGACAAGGTCGGCCGCATGCTGGGCCTGCCCTTCCCCGCCGGCCCTGCCATGGACAAGTTGGCCGCCCAGGGCCAGCCGAGGTTCAAATTTCCCCGGCCGATGCTCAATGAAGGCCTGGAGTTTTCCTTCTCGGGCCTGAAGTCGTCGGTCGCCCGTCACATGGAAAAGTTCCCCGACACGCCGCTCGAAGACGTCGCCGCCTCGTTCGTCGCCGCCTGCCTGGACATCTTGGAAACCAAGTGTCGCCGCGCCCTGACCGAGCACCCTTCGGTGGCCCTGGTCGTGGTCGGCGGCGTCTCTGCCAGCCCGCCGCTGCGGGCCCGCATGGCGACGATGTGCGAGAGCCTTGGTGTCGAACTCTGCCTGCCGCCGCTGCGCTGGTCGACCGACAACGCCGCCATGATCGCCCTGGCGGCCTGGGACTATCTGCGCGCCGGCCTTATGCCGCCGCCGATGCCGCAGGTGCGGCTGTCGATCACGCAGTACTGACCGGCTCCAGCCTGAACCACGGTTCGTGGTCCGGCGCGGTGGTCACGGTCGACACCGGCAAGACCGGAGCCTCGCTCTCCAGCGAAATCTCGCACTTCAACAGCAGATGAGCCAATATCACCGAGGCTTCGGCGATGGAGAAGCTTGCACCGATGCAGATGCGCGGGCCCGCCGCGAACGGCAGGAAGGCCTCCTCGGTCAGATAGGCCTGTGGCTTGCCGGCGAAGCGGTCGGGCATGAAGGCCGTCGGGTTGTCCCAGTACTTGCGGTGCCGATGCATGACCCAGGGGCTGATCCAGGCCAGGACGCCCGGCTTCATGTCGTTGCCGGCGATGGTCACCGGCCGCTTGATCTCGCGGATCAGCACGGCGACCGGCGGGTAGAGCCGCAGGGCCTCGAATAGGGTCTGGCGCAGGCGGGGCCAGGCGGCGAGGTCCTCCAGCCTATGGACACCATCCGGCGGATGGGCAGTGATTTCGGCGCGGATGCGGGCCTGTTCGACCTGGTCGAGGCTGAGCAGATAGGTGGCCCAGAACAGCAGCCGCGAGGTAGTCTCGAAGCCGGCGACCAGCATGGTGGCGCACTGGTCGCGGATCTCGGCGTTGTCCAGGCCCTCGCCGGTCTCCGGATCGCGGACCGCCAGTAGCAGGTCCAGCAGATCGCCGTGCCCCGGCTGGCCCGCGGCGCGCCGTTCGGCGACCAGGGCGTCGACCTGGGCGAACCATGCCTTCTGGAACCGCCGCCGTCGGCCCCCTAGCCAAGGCGTGAAGTCGTTCTCGCGCCGCGCCAGACCGTCGAACACGGTCGGCCGTCCGGGGCCGGCAATGTAGTCTCGCACCAGCTTGGCCATGCCGCGCCGGTCGTCCGCGACCTCCATCGAGAAGAGGGCCCGCATCACTGCCTCCAGCGCCGTGCGGTGGAATTCCTCCGACAAATTGGCCCGGCTCTGCAGGCGAGCCGTCAGACTTCCGGCGGCGGCCGCGAAGTGGGGGATCAGGTCGCCGACCCGGGCGGGGCTGAACAGGGGAGCCAGCATCCGCCGCTGGCGCTTCCACTCATCGCCCTCGGCCAGCAGCACGCCGGCCCCGCCCAGCGGCCGGATCGGGCGGATGAAGGCGGCGGGCCGGCCGAACGTGCCGGTACGGTCGGCCAGCACCGCCCGCGCATCGGCGGGATCGCCCAGCAGGATGCTGTCCTGGCCCAGCACCCGGCCGCGCGTGGTCAGCTCATCGAAATGCCGCTCGGCCCAGACCCCGGCGATGTTGCTGGTCATGCCCCGCACCAGCTTCCAGACCGGCAGGTCCTTGGCGTGCACCGGCGGAGCCGGCGGGATGATCGGTCGGTTGGGCGCGTCCATGCTCAGGCCTTGTAGAGATAGTCCGCCGGCAAACCCAGCCGCATGCAGGCCTGAGCCGGTGGGGCGGCCTTGATCACCAGCCGGTCAGAAGCCCGCCCGGCCATACGCACCAGCCGCGCCTGCCAGGACGTGAGGCCGTAGGCGGCGCCCAGACCAAGCGTCTCCCGCGTCCAGCCGGGCAGCAAATCGATGGCCGCCCGCATCAGCACCGGCTGCATCAGCCGCAACGGGCCGGGCAATGCCGCCGTCCGCTTCATGATGTCGAGAAATTCGAAGACGATGGCCGAGCGTTCCAGCTTGGGCCGCATAGCCTCGAACTGAGCATCCAGTTCAGCCTCCGAGCTCGGCGCGCCGGTCGCGCCATACAAAGCCGCCGCTGGCCTGGCCTCGACATAAAACCGGTCGCGGTCGGCGTCGCTGAGCGGCGTGACGAAGCGATGGTAGGCGTTCATGAAGCCGAACGAGGCAGTGGCCTGCACCCAATCCAGCAGCTCGGGGTCGTCTGCCCGGTAGGCGGCGCCGGCGGGTGTCTCACCGGCGACTCGGCTGTGCATCCGGCCCACCCCGGCGATCATCTTCTCGGCCGCGCTCGTGGGCCCATAGACGGTCATCATCGCCGCCAGACCCGTGCGCTTCATGCGCGGCAGCGGGTCGGTCTTGAAGCTGGTGTGGTCCCAGACGCCCGAGCGCACCCGCGGCTCGGCCAGCTCCAGCAGCACGGCGGTGATGCCGCCGATATAGAGGGCGACGGGGTTCTTGAAGACCCGCCAGGACACCGAGTCCGGCGCGGCCAGGGCCGGCTCGCCCGTTGGGACGGTAAAGTCGACGGCCGGCATGCCCGGTGCGGCGGCATAGCCTTTGGCGGCGGCGTCGAGGCCGGCCTGGATCGGTCGCTTAAGGGTGGCGGTCTTCATGCGCCTAAATGTGCCCCCGCTCCGCCGCAAAGCAACCTATCGCGGGTGATAGGTCGGATTTGCTCAAGATTCCTCTGGCAGGATGGTCCGATGCGTCTCGCCCTGCCGCTGCTGATCGCCGCCCTGCTCTGCCTGGGCGCCGGCATGCCGTCGAACAAGGCCCGGCCGCCCGAGCCGAGCCAGGTTGACGACCGCCGGATCGAGAACGACATCGCCGCCGGCCTGAACGCCTACCGCGCCGAGCAAGGCCTGCCGCCGCTGGCCCGCTCGCCCCTGCTCGACACGGTGGCGCGCGCTCATGTCGCCGACCTGGACCAGCATCACCCGGACAAGGGAACCGACGCTCGGGGCCTCGCCTGCAACCTGCACAGCTGGTCGGCCAGCGGCCCGTGGAAGCCGGTCTGCTACACCGCCGACCACGCCTATGCGGCCCTGATGTGGAGCAAGCCCGGCGAGATCACCAAGGGCGCCTATCCCGGCTACGGCTACGAGATCGCCTTCTGGTCCTCACGGCCGGTCATCGCCGAAGACGCCCTGGGCAGCTGGGAGAGTAGCCCCGGTCACCAGGCCCTGATGGCCCAGACCGGGTCCTGGAGCGAGCCCTGGCGCGCCTTCGGCGTCGGGGTTCATGGCGGCTATGCCGTCATCTGGTTCGGGCGCGAACCCGGCTAGGTCTGGCTGCAAAGGGCGGTCACCTGGGTGTCGCCCTTCAGGTCCAGTTTCAGCACCGCGCCCTCGACCGGCTTGCCGCCGACCTCCCAGCTCTTGAACGCCCAGCCCTTGCTGGCCTTGGCGGTCAGCTCGATGCTGCTGTTCTTGCCGTAGATGCGGTGGAAGTCGCCGGTCCCGTCCTTACGCTTGCCCTGGTCCTCGCGGTTCAGGATGATCTCGAGCGAGGGGTCCTCGGCCCGGACATCCAGCACCACCTGGCCCGGCTTGGCCGGCAGCCAGTTGATGTCGAACGCCAGCACCAGGTTCTTCACCTGCGGCTGGGGGGCGTTGCGCGGCAGGTCGCTGAAGCTGATCTCCAGGGTCAGGTCGGACCAGACCGGCGGCAGGGCCAGCTTCTGCTTGATCTTCTCGTCGCTGGACTTGATCAGTTCGTTGAGAATGTCCAGGGCCTCGAGACTGGGCAGGCTGGGCGTCACCTTCTGGCCGGACAGGCCGTAGGTCCAGCTCCAGGTGCGGTCCGCATCCCGCCGCAGGCCATAGAGGTGCTCGTCAACCCGCACGATCCCCTCGTTGGCGACATTGAGCGTCAGTCGCGCGTTCCCGGAATGCGGAACCGGGTCGCTGAACTCGAGAGTCTGCAGCCGGATGTTCTGCAGGAAGCACCGCTGCAGGCGCGGCAGCACCAGGCCACGCCGCACCGGGTCGATGTCGGTGCGGCTGCTGGTGTTGAGCTCGGCCAGGGCCTGGGGCTGATCGGGGCCGATGGCCAGCTCCAGCGTCATGGTCTCGGACCGCACCGCGGCGTTCTTAAGCAGCTCGTCGCTGATGGCCGTGAGATTGTCCTGGAAGAGCGGCGCCAGCACGGTCGCCTCGGCCAGTACGGCGTGGACATCCTTGTCCTTGCCCGTGTTGAGCAGCTTCTCGATCCGCGCGAACACTTCGGTGATCGCCCAGTTGACGCTGGCCGGCTGGAAGGCCGTCGTCTCGTAGGAACGCACCAGATAATAGAGCTGGGTCGTCAGGCCGATGCGGGCCCGCTGGCCCAGCTCGGCGATGAACTGCAGGGCGGCGGGGTTGACCGCGGCGATCGACTGGCCGCGGGCGGCGGTCAGGGTGTTGACGGCCGTGGCGTTGGTCGAGGCCTTGGCGTAGCCGTCGGCGATCTGCTGGATGGTGGTCATCAGCTCACCGAAGACCTTGCCCTTCTTCTCGGCCAGGGCCTTGATCTCGTCGGCGATCTTGGCCCACTCGTCGCTCTTGGCCTTCAGTTTCTCCAGCTCGGCGTCGATGGCCGACTGCGGCACGTGCAGCGAGCTGATCGCCTTGCTGACCAGGGTGATGGCCGGTCCGATGCCCTTGGCGGCGGTGGCCCAGGCCCCTGGCTTCTTCTTTCTGATTTCCTCGATCTCTTCCTCGGTCTTGCCCTCCTTCTTGGCCTCCTTGATCGCCTCCTTCATGGCCTTCTCGGCCGCCGACTTGGCTTCCTTGGCCGACTTGATGGCGCCGGTCAGCACCTCGCCAGACTTGGTCACCGAGGCGGTTGGATCCTTGTCGTCATAGTCGGCGATGGTCGAGGCCAGGTCGCCAACCGCGCCCAGCACCGGCTGGCCATAGGGGATGACCTGCAGCAGCGCCGCCCCCATGTTCACCGCCGCCTTGATATGGGCCTTCTGGGCGGCATTGCTGGCCGCCTCATTCATCAGCTTGGTGTTGAGGGTCAGCAGGTTGGTCTGGGCCTTTTCCAGGTCGTTGGAGACCTCGTCCAGGGCGGTATCCAGCCGCTTCATGCTCTCCTGGGCCTTGGCCATCTGGGCCACGACCTTCTCGGAGTTGGCGTTCAGGGTTTCGATGGCCTGGTCGGCGGCGGCGGCGATGTTGGTCTGGGTCAGCGCCTTGCTCTCGACCCAGCGCGACAGCAGCAGGGTGCGCAGGGCGGCGTCCGATTTCAGATCATAGGCCCGCATGGCGCTGGTCAGCGACAGCAGCGGCGCATAGCCGGCCGGGTTGCCGAAATAGTCGAGCTTGCTGATCAGCCGCTGGCGCATCGAAGCCACCTCGGCGCAGGCGGCGTACCATTCGGGCGCGTTTTCATTGTTCCAGCCGGACAGGGGCGCCGAAGTCGGCGGGCCGAGCGCCAGGGTCGCCTCATAGACGCCGAGCAGCTGGCCGGCGCGGTCCTGGGCGCCCGACAGATAGACCTCGCGCATCACCATCAACATCTGACGCAGCAGGTCGGGGTGCAGCCAGCAGGTCTCCGGCTGCACCGGAGCCGGATTTGGCCGCTTGCCGGAGCCGCCGGAAGAGCCCTTGGCCTTGTAGTCGGCGCCCGCGGTGGTGGTGGTCGGGGCCTTGACCTTGACCTCGGTGCGGCCGTCGTCGCTGCCGAACATGTCGTAATAGCAGGTCAGCTCGTAGCGGGCCGACCGGGTCGGCGTCCCTGCCCGGCCGCCCTGCACATCCTGGGCCCGCGCGCCCTCCTGGCCGGCGGCGCTCTGAAAGGCGTTGATCAGGCCGGCGGCGTTGGTGGTCAGCAGACCGGCGTCGCCGCCCGACCCCGGCGTTCCCGGCGCCTGGGCGTCCTTCCCCGAGGTCGGCGCCTTGTCGACCCCCTCATATTTGGTGTTGCCGGTCAGCGCTTCCAGCACCCGCACCTCGCCCTTCATGTAGTAGGCGGGCGGGTCGAACCTGGGCTTGAACTTGGTGGTCCCCGCGAAGCTGTCGCGGTGGCTCCATTCGGTGCTGCTGAAGCTGTAGACTGAACTGCCGTCCTGGCCGGCCTTGCCCAGGCCCGCCCCCTGGCCGTGACCGCCGTTGGCCGTGAGCCGTTTCTTGCCGTCGAGCGGCTTGAGGGTTTCGCCGTTGGTGGTCATCACCGCTTCGCCGCCGAAGATGGTGATCTTGCCGGCGCTGCGGCCCTGCGCCCCGTCGCCGCCCGCCGCGCCGGTGACCGCGGCGTCGGGCGCCTTGCTCACGCGCCAGTCCAGCGGCGAGGTGTCGATCGCGCCGGTTGGCCAGAAGACGATGGTGCGGGCATGGATGGTGACGTCGGCCTGCGGCACGCGCAGGGGGCTTTTGATCTCCAGGACATCGCACAGGATCAGGACTGAGCGGGTGTCAGGATAACCGACGGCGGGGTCAGCCTTGTTGGCGCCCGGGTCCTTGTGCAGGGCGTCGTAGACCTTGTTGCGATGCCCCGCTTCCAGGGTCACGGTCACCCCGGTTATGCGGTGATCGGCCGGCGAACTGGCGCTTAACTTGTTGATTTTGTGCTCGAAATAGTAGCTCTCCTGGCGCGGATCGGGCGCGCTGGCGATGAATTCGAGCTGATCGGCCAGACGCGGCGCCGCCATGGTTGTCTCCCAACTTTTCGGATTCCCGCCATGCAGGATGCCCGACCCCTGTTCGCGGAATGATGGCGCATCTGAATTGAAATCGTCAACTCGGGATTGTGGCGGGAAATCCTGACACGCACTGACAGGCATCACTCCTTACAACCCCCGCCTCACCGCCCAGGAGGCAGACAATGACCGACCATCCCACCCGCCGCGACGCCGTCGCCATCACTCTGGCTGCCGCCGCCCTGGCGGCGACCGCGCAGGCGGCGCCTGTGCCGCTGGCCGGCGCCGAGCTTGACCGCCACCGCCACGACTTCGACTGGCTGGTCGGCAGCTGGAAGGTGCGCCACCACCGCCTCAAGGCCCGACTGGCCGGAAGCACCGAATGGGAAGATTTCGATGGGACCAGCACCCTGTGGCTGACCCTGAACGGCCTGGGCACGGTCGACGACAACTGGCTGGACATCCCCAGCGGAGCCTATCGCGCGGTCGGCATCCGGGCCTTCGATCCGGCAACCGGCCTCTGGGCCATCTGGTGGCTGGACGGGCGCAACCCCCAGACTATCGATGCGCCCGTGCGGGGTGGCTTCACGGACGGCGTCGGGACCTTCGAGGCCGACGACACCTTCAACGGCAAGCCGATCCGGGTTCGCTTCCAGTGGTCGAAGATCACCGGAGGTTCCGCCCATTGGGAACAGGCCTTCAGCCCCGATGGCGGCCAGACCTGGGAAACCAACTGGACGATGGCGTTCACCCGCGCCTAGCCTCTCGCCATGAAGGAAGCCAAGCAGCGCCTGGTCGCCCCCAGACTTACGGCCAGGGGTTCGTGCCCGTGCGGCCAGGTGAAGTTCGAGATCACCGTGCCGGCCGTCTGGGCCTGGCACGACCACTCCAAGGCCAGCCAAAAGGCCCACGGCGCTTTCTGCGCCACCTATGTCGGCAGTTGGCTGAGCCGGTTTCGCCTGACGCAGGGCGAGGACGCCGTGCGCCGCTGGGAGGAACCGGACAGCCGCGCCATCCGCAGCTTCTGCGGCCACTGCGGCGCGCCCCTGTTCTACCAGCGGGCCCGGGCGACGAAGATGATCAACATCTCGCGCGCCCTGTTCCACGACGGAACCGGCCGCGAGCCGCGTTACCACATCGCCATCGATCAGACGCCGGAATGGGCCTACCAGGGCGGGCCGCTGGGGCCGCTCAAGGGCTTTCCGGGCGTGGTCTGGGAGCGGCCTCGCAAGAAGAAGCTGCCGATTTCGATCTAGGCCTGCAAACGGGTCAGATCGTCCCAGATGAAGACCCGATTCTCGGACTTCCAGATCGGGCCGGGGTCGGCGAACCGTCCCGCCTCCCGTCCGCCCAGCCGGCGGTAGAAGGCCATGGCGCGGTCGTTGCCCTCGACCACCGCCAGGGCCAGCCCCTGATAGCCCCAGTCGGCGATCTCACCCGCCAGCGCGGCCAGGAGCCGCCGTCCGATCCCCTGCCCCTGCGCCGCTGGATCGACATAGAGAAACCGCACCTCGCCCCGCTCGCCGAACACCGCCTCGCCCGGCGCGACGGCGGCGCCGAAGCCGAGCAGGCGGCCGTCTTCCTCGGCCAGCAGCACGGCCTGCGGCTTTGCCGGTTGGGAGAGGAAGGCGGTCCACCGCGCGCGGCGCGTGGGCTCGTCCAACAGATCCCAGGCCTCCGTCGGCGCGAGGTCACGGTAGGTGTCGCGCCAGACCGCCAGATGCAGCGCCGCCACGGTCGGCGCATCCTCAAGCGTAGCGGGCCGGAGCGCGATCACGCCAGGCTCAGCACGGTCTTGCCCAGGCCTTGGCCGGTCAGGGCGAACTCCAGAGCGGCGGCGTAGTCCTGCAGGGCGAAGGTCCGCCCGACCGGCGGTTTGAGCCGACCCTCGGCGACCCAGCCCAGCAGCGTCGCCAGATGCTCGGCGGCGCGGGCTCGCTCGAACAGCAGGAACTGGCGCACATCGACCCCGGCCAGGGCCGCGCCCTTCATCAGGGTCAGGTTGGCCGGCAGGGCGGGAATCGGGCCGCCCGCGAAGCCGACCACCAGATGCCGGCCCCGCCAGGCGAGCGACCGGAACGCCGCTTCGAACAATGGCCCGCAGACCGGATCGAAAACCACATCCGGCCCGCCGCCCTCGCACAGGGCCTTTAGCCGCTCGCGCCAGGCCTTGGGATCCTCGGCGCCGGTTTTCAGCGCCTGCCCCGCCCCATGTTCCAGCGCGAAGGCCCGCTTCTCTTCGCTGCTGGCCCCCGCGATGACCTTGGCGCCCAGCAGCGCCCCGACCTGAACCGCCGCCATCCCCACGCCGCCAGCGGCGCCCAGCACCAACAGCCGCTCGCCGGCCTGCAATGCGGCGCGGTCCACCAGACCATGCATGGCCGTCAGGTAGTTGATGCGAAATCCGGCCGCCTGCTCAAAGCTCATCAGGTCAGGAATCGCCACCGTCGTCACGGCCGGCGCCAGCGCCAGCGCGGCAAACCCGCCGGCGACCTGGGCCATGACCCGCTGCCCGACCGCGACGCCCGTCACCCCCTCGCCTACAGCCTCGATCACCCCGCCGACTTCGGAACCCGGCGTGTGCGGCAGCGGCGGCTTCACCTGATACCGGCCCAACGCCACCAGGGCGTCGACATAGCCCACCCCGCAAGCCTTCACCCGCACCAGCACCTGGCCAGGCCCGGGCGACGGCGGTTCGCACTCGATCAGCCGGTAGTCGGCGATGCTATCCAGGCTGGCGGCTTCGACGCGTCTCATGGGACCTCCGCAGTTTGCGGAGCCTTTTAGGCTTCGTTACGCAGCGTCGGCAAAGCCCGCCTTGGGCTCAACCCGCCGCGCTCTAGTGTGCTGGATTTGAAGTTCGCCTCATTCTCGGGTCGGGCGTGGGAGCGAACTTCAAATCCAAAAAGCTCACTAGAAACTTATACTTGGCTAGTGTCCTTATCGATTCCGAAGTTCGTCCGAGCCCGCTACAATCCACGGCGAACTTCGGAATCGGGACACTAGCTACCAGTAATAGCTGAGCGCCAGCTTCAACTCCGACGCATCACGCCCGCCCTCACGCTGCCAGTCGTAGCGTGCGCGCACGTCCCAGCTGGTGTGTGAGCCGAGCCGCACCTCTGCCCGGCCAAAGGGGCGAGCCTCGCGGTCGCCGTCCATGTCTTGCCAGACTCCGACTTCCACATTGGCGCGCCAAGCGCGGTCGGCGCCAAAAATGATTCCGCCTGACGCTCCGCCGCTGAAATTGGCGGCCGGTTCTTTGGCTGTCGTGGCTCGACCTTTGAACAGGCCATAGACGATAGTTCGTTCGCTGACCTGGGCGGCTCGGCCGTAGCCGCCTTCGACAAAGCCAACCAGGCAATCCTGGCAGCCCAGGGCGCGATCTTCGGCCCCAAACCGGATGCTCCAGGCTGCCGCGCCGTCGCGGACCAGGCCCGTGGGCGAAAGGTTCAAGGCCGTCACCTTGACGACGTCCACGCTTCGCAGCCGCACCTTTCCGTCCCGAATGGATAGCCGGGTGTCCATAAAGGACAGTTCGGAGCCAGGCAGGACGCCAGGAGCGTAGGTCAGGAAGTCGTAGTAGGCAGGACGCACGCGCAATTCCAACCCATCGCCAAGCTGGTCATTGGAGACCAGCGACACCTGCAGCATCGAAGATTTTTGACCTTCATTCGGCAGGCTTGTGGGCGGGGGCGGTATGGCCGCCTTGGCGGCCGCCAGTCGCAGCCGAGCCAGCAAAAGGGCGTCGCGCCTCGCCTTTATCGCCGCGGCGTCTTCGGTCGCCTTGCTATTCTTCGCGGTGGCCAGGAAGGAATAGTAGTCGATCAACGCATCGAGCACCGGGGCTTGCGCCGCCATCTCCTTGTCGGGGACCGTGGCCGGGCCTTCCACATAGGCGACCACATCCCTTTTCGCCTCGGAAGGCAGAGCAAAGTAGGCGCGCCGAAAGGCGTTCTGGCGCGAGTCGAAGCGCGTAACGCTGCGCACCAGGGGCTTGCCCGGACGATCTCGCATCAGCCGATCGAAAACGTCGACCGGCATGGTCCAAGGCTTGTCTGGCGGGATCAGAGGCGCATCGATCACCAGATTGATCAGCTCGGCCAGGCGGTAGGCGCAGTTTTGACGCAGGAAGTAGTAGCGGTTTGCGGTGCCGCTTACTTCCCAGGTGTGATCCGCCAGGAAGGCCGTCTGCTCAGGATCCAGCTCAAGCTCATATTCCCACACATCGCGCAGTTCGGTTTCCGCGTAGTTGAATCGATGGTTGTAGAAGGGAAGGTGGGAATAACTGGACTGATAACCGCCGGCTATTCCCTTCACGACATAGACCAGCCCGTTCTCGTTCGAAGGGTAGCTGGCGCCATAGTTCATGACCAAGTCGACCAGGTCGCGCTGCCCGGCGGCGCCGCCCGTGTTCAGCTTCAGCAAGATATGGCCGTAGTAGGAGGCCGGGTTTTTTAGGTAGCCAGACGCGAAGATCAGGCTGGCGCCGGTGATGGGTTCCGCGCCGCGCCACGCATCATAGGCTGGACACGGCGCCGGATCAGGCTGGGGCCAATCAAGTTGTTTGGACAACCATCGGGTGCGAGCCGGAAATCGACACCGCACGGTGTCATCGGGCTTGGCGTCGCCGGGCGCCAAAAGACCTTCGATGGTCGCTTCCAACTCGGCGCGAGGATTGTGCGACCCATCAGCGGCGAGGAAGAAGTTTGCCGTCAGGATATCGCTGCCGCCGGAGCCAGACAGGCGATCCTTGAAGTGGACCAGCTTTAGCCAGGTTGGGTCTTGGGCTATGCGATCGAGTTCAGCAGCGGAGGGCGGGCTTTTGGGCGCGAATGCCCAAGCGTTGCCACTGCCCATCAGGAAGGCCGCTAGCGCTACCACTAAAAACACTAACTTGCGCATGCGGGGAAAAAACGGCGGGCCACAGGGGCCCGCCGCCGTTTGGACTAGGCTACGTTGCAGCGGCCGGCCAGATCGGTCTTCGCGGCGCGATCGACCACGTTGAACAGCTGCTCGGCCTTTTGGGCGTGGCTCAGCGTGCCGAAGTCAGCCCGCGACATCGTCTCAGTCAGGCCGACGCGAGCGGCGCTGTAGAGAGCCGTTTTGGCGCTGTCTTCACAGCCCATCACATCGGCCAGGGCGGTGAGGTATTCGCCTTCACCGTTGGCGGCGTCGATCGCAAGGCCGTCATAGGTTTGGTTGATATACATCGCCGTCTTAACGCGGCTGCCGTTGCAGGTGTCCTTGGACGAAACGGCCGAGATGACGGCGGTGACGCCGACGTCCCAGATCACGTTGGACAGAACAGCGGCGACCGGCGTGTTCGGGAACAGCGCGGCGCCGATGCCGCAATCCGAGAACGGGTTCGGACCAGAGCCGCCCTCAGCGGCGGCCGGCGCGGCCGTGACCATCGTGGACAGAGCAAAGGCGGTAGCAGCCGCCAGCAAAGCGATCTTTTTCAAATTAGCCCCCGTACAGGTTTGGCGAAAGCGACGAACCCAATGTCCGCCAGCCCCGACCCCAAATGAGGATATGTCGCCGAATTTCGCCGTGCAACCAAAAATAGGCTGCCAGAATTTCTGCACGAGACAGTATGGCAAGTCTCCCGGCCCTGGCGCGGGCTCCTGGGGTGACAGGCACACCCTATTTCCTGCCGGACGATCGCGGGCCAAGCCGCGGCATGGCGCCGATGCTAGCAAAGCAGGATGGTGCCCCCGGTCGGGGTCGAACCGACACTCCTTGCGGAACCGGATTTTGAGTCCGGCGCGTCTACCAATTCCACCACAGGGGCTCAGGACGGATCCTGGTTGGGCGAGGTCGCGCAATCTAGTCGGACAGCGCACGGCGTCAACGCGGCATTGACGGCGATAGAATTGGCCGCCCATTTTCCGCCGATGAAATTCACCACCACCCTCCTGCAGGGCGAGCGCAAGAACGTCGTTGGCATCGTCGTGCCGCCGGCGGTGGTCGAGGCCCTGGGCGGCGGCAAGCGGGCGCCGGTCATGGTGACGCTCAAGGGCTACAGCTATCGCAGCGCCCTGGCGGTCATGGGCGGCGATGTGATGGTCGGGGTGGCCGCCGAGCATCGCGAGAAGGCGGGCGTTTCCGGCGGCGAGACGCTCGAGGTCGACCTGCAGCTCGACAACGCGCCCCGCACCGTCGAGGTCCCGGCAGATCTAGTACGGGCGCTGGACGCGTCCGGCGCGACTCAGGCGTTCGCGGCCCTGGCCTTCAGTCACCGCAAGGAACATGTCCGGGCCATCGAGGAGGCCAAGAGCCCCGAGACCCGCCAGCGCCGAATCGACAAGGCGATCGAGAAGATCCTGGCTCCGAAATGAAAAGGGCGCCCGCGAGATATCGCGGACGCCCTTCGTAGTCTCGGGTTCCAAGGCCTACTTGGTGGCCTTATGGACGGCGTCCTGGGCCTTGCCGACGCCCTCTTTGGCGGCGCCGACCGCCCGGTCCTTCATGCCCTCGGCCTGCAGCTTCTCATTGCCGACGGCCTTGCCGACGCCTTCTTTGACTTCGCCGACGGCCTTCTGCGCGGCGCCTTCGATTCCGGTTTTGCTCATGACCATGTCCTCGTTGGGGTAATCGAAGCTGTAACCGCGACGCCGGCCAGGTAGTTCCAGACGAATGTTCAGAATCGTCCCGCGCCCAGGATCGGGCCGCCATTGGGGCCCTGGACCAGGACAGCCGTGCGCCAGGCAGCGTCAGCCGGTTGAGTCAGTGAGTAGCTGACCGGCGCGCCGTTCCAGCCGCCCAGCTGAATCAACTGCCGCACGATATTGCGGTGAGGCAGGGTGCGGCCGCCGTTCTCGCCGCGCTTGATCGGCACATTCAGGGTGCGCGGGTCGTAGCGGATCAGCCAGACATCGGCGGGACGGGTCGGCGACGCCCCGGCGGCGATGGTGACAAGAGTGGGCGTGATAGTGACCGCCGGACCGCCAGGGGCCCCGGCCCGCTTCAGCGCGGCCTCGACCTCGGCGCGATCCTGCCCGACCAGATCGACCCGGCCGTTGATGACCATTTCCGGCGTGGCCACCTGCGAGCCCAGCGCGCCGGCGGCATAGGCCTTCTGCCGCGCCGTGAACACGTCCTGGCCGAAAGTGTCCTTCCAGCCCAGGTCGTCCCAGTAGGTGACCGCGAAACTGAGGGCCAGCACATCGGGACGGTCCGCGATGGCGTTCAGGTTGGCGTTGGCCGGCGGGCAGGACGAGCAACCCTGGCTTTGGAACAACTCGACGACGGCCGGATGCGCCGCATCGGCCCGCACCGGGGCCCGGGCCGGAGCAGGCGCGGGGGACATGGCCGCCAGGGCCAGGCCCACAGCCGCCACGGCGACCACGCCCAGAGGCCAGAAAAGTCTGCCGTTCATGTCCGCGCCACTCCTGTCGTGTCAGCGGTAAATTCGGCGCCTGGGATGAGAGGTTACATGGCCATCGCCCTCATTCAGGCGCAATAAGCGCCTACCGGCGAGCCGGCTGACAAAACCTTCACCAATTGTGGGACTAGTCTGTCAGGGCGACTCACCCGCCCATCCCGTTCGGCGGCGCGAGCCGCAGGGGGGATATCCCATTCACAAGGCGGTAGAGACCTTGACCGACGACATTCTTGAGCCGCGTCCGCTCCGCAAAGCGCTCGCCTCCTATTCCCGGCCGCATCATGGCCGCTCCATCCTGGAACTGCTGCTCAGCGCCGCGCCGCTGGCCGCGCTGTGGACCGTGGCCTGGATCGCCTCGGCCTATGGCCTGTGGTGGCTGGCCCTTCTGCTCAGCCTGCCGGCCGGCTGCTTCCTGGTGCGGCTGTTCATGGTGCAGCACGACTGCGGCCATCACAGCTTCTTCGATAACGCCGCCGCCAACGACTGGACCGGCCGGATCATCGGGGTGCTGACCCTGACCCCCTACGACTGCTGGCGACAGACCCACGCGGCCCACCACGCCACCTCGGGTGACCTGGACCGTCGGGGCCTCGGTGACATCGTCACCCTGACGGTCGAGGAATATCGCGCCCTGCCGCTGATGGGGCGGATCGGCTATCGGATGTACCGCCACCCGCTGGTGCTGTTCGGCATCGGCCCGGCCTTCACCTTCGTGCTGCAGCAGCGCCTGCCGTTCGGCCTGATGAAAAACGGCTGGCGGCCCTGGGTCAGCGCCATGGGCGCCAACCTGGGCATCGTCGCCTTCATGGTCGCGGTGGCCCTGCTGGCCGGCTGGCCGGCCCTGCTGCTGGTGCAGCTGCCGACCCTGGTCATCGCCGCTACCATCGGTGTCTGGCTGTTCTATGTGCAGCACCAGTTCGAAGATTCCCACTGGTCGCGCCAGGGCGAGTGGGACCACACCACCGCCGCTCTGCACGGCAGCTCCTACTATGATCTGCCCGTCGTTCTGCGCTGGATGACCGCCAATATCGGCATCCATCACGTCCATCATATCGCCCCGCGCATCCCCTTCTATCGGCTGCCGACGGTGATGCGCGACCTGCCCCAACTGCAGAACGTCAGCCGCCTTGGCATGATCCAGAGCCTGCGCTGCATAACGCTGTCGCTGATCGACGAGGCCGGCAAGCGGATGATCTCGTTCCGGCAGTACCGCCGCCAGAAGGCCGCTCTGGCCTGAGGCTACTGTGTCGAAGACCACGCCCGCCACCCTGGCCCTGACCCGGGCCGGCGTCGCCTTCAGCCTGCACACCTATGACTATGACCCGGAGGCCGACAGCATCGGCCTGGCGGCCGCCGAGGCTTTGGGCGAAGCGCCCTCGCGTGTGCTCAAGACCCTCATGACCCTGGTCGACGGCAAGCCGGTCTGCGTGGTGCTGCCCTCGGACCGCGAGGTGTCGATGAAGAAGCTGGCCGCCGCTGTCCGGGGGAAATCGGCGGCCATGATGAAGCCCGCCGACGCCGAGCGGATGACCGGCTACAAGGTCGGCGGCATCAGCCCGTTCGGCCAGAAGAAGCGGGTCGTGACGGTGCTGGAAGCCGGCGCGGCGGCCGAGCCCTATGTCTACCTCAATGGCGGCCAGCGCGGCTTGCAACTCAGGATGAGCCCGGCTGACCTACTTACAGCGGCTGGTGCGACGGCGGCCGACGTAGCATCAATCTAATCCGCTCATCCCCGCGAATGCGGGGATCAGCGGTATTTGAGTACGGCCTCTAGCCCTCGCCGCTGAGCCGAGCCGCCGCCGTCTCCAGCCGCAGCAACAATCGCTTCATCATCGCCACCTCGGCCGGGGCCAGGCCCGCCAGCAGGGCCGCCTCGTAGGCCAGGGCCAGGGGCGCGATCTCGGCGTGCAGGCGCAGGCCCGTGTCGGTCAGGGCCAGGCGGTGAGAGCGGCCGTCAGCCTCGTGGGCGGCGCGGGCGATCAGGTGGCGGGTGACCAGGCCCTGGGCGGCCCGGGAGACGGTCACCTTGTCCATGGCGGTCTTGGCGACGATGGCCTGCTGGGTCAGCGCCCCCTCGGCCAGCACCGCCATCAGCCGCCACTGCGGTATGGAAAGCGCGAAACGGTCCTCATAGGCCCGGGCGATCAATCGCGAGACGGCGTTGGAAGCGACCGACAGGCGGTAGGGCAGATAGTCGTCCAGGAGCAAAGCCGCGTCGGCTGCGGACGGCAGCTTGGCGAGGTTCGACCCCATGGACTTTGGCCCCTTCATTTGCCCGCGACAGCCACCGTCTGCTCGATGGCCCCGAAGATGGAGTGGCGCTTGGCGTCACGCATCTCAATGCGGACCGTGTCCCCATGGCGCAGGAAGGGCGTTTTCGCCTCTCCGGCGAGCAGCGTCTCGACCGTGCGCACTTCGGCTATGCAACTATAGCCAACACCACCCTGATCAACGGGTTTGCCTGGACCACCGTCGGCGTCGCGGTTCGAGACCGTGCCCGAGCCGATGATCGTCCCGGCCGACAGGGCGCGGGTCTTGGCGGCGTGGGCGATCAGGGTTCCGAAGTCGAAGGTCATGTCGACGCCGGCGTCGGCGCGGCCGAATTCCTTGCCGTTCAGCTCGACCTCCACGGCCCCGTGCAGCTTGCCGTCTTTCCAGCCAGCGCCCAGCGCGTCGGGCGTCACCGCCACCGGTGAAAAGGCGCTGGCCGGCTTGGACTGGAAGAAGCCGAAGTTCTTGGCCAGCTCGGCGGGGATCAGGTTGCGCAGGCTGACGTCGTTGGCCAGCATCACCAGCCGCACCGCCGCCAGACCTTGCTCGCGGGTGGCGCCCTGCGGCACGTCGCCGACGATCACCGCCACCTCGCCCTCCAGGTCGCAGCCCCAAGCCTCGTCGGCGAGCGGGATCGCATCGCGCGGGCCCAGGAAGCCATCCGAGCCGCCCTGGTACATCAGCGGGTCGGTCCAGAAGCTCTCCGGCATGTCGGCGGCCCGCGCCTTCCGCACCAGAGCGACATGGTTCACGTAAGCCGAGCCATCGGCCCACTGATAGGCGCGCGGCAGGGGGCTCATGGCGTCGTGCTCGTGGAAGCGCTCGCGCGGCATGCCGCCGTGCTCCAGGCTGTCGGCCAGGGCCTGCAGGGCCGGCCCCATCTCGTCCCAGTTGTCCAGCGCCGCCTGCAGGGTCGCCACCACCGGCGCGGCGTCAGTGCACCAGGCCAGATCGTTGGAGACCATTACCAGGCGGCCATCGCGGCCGGACTTCATCGAGGCGAGCTTCACTGAGGCGTTTCCCTTATGGTTTCTGGATGACGCGGCTTATGCGCGCGCCTTGGTCGTAACGGCTGTCCCCGCCATAGACGACGATTTCGCAGAGGATGTCGCCCCCTTCCGCGTCCGCCCACAGATAGTTTCGCTCGATCGTGACCGGCCGCCCGGCCTGGCTGAAGCCCTCGTAGCTGTCGCCCCAGGGCGTCACCTTTGACGCCTCGCGCCACGAAAGGGTCACGGCGCGCTTCAGTTCATCTTCGGCCATATCGACCAGATCAGGGTCAATCACGGCGTTTTCCAGCTGTCGACATAGGCGGTATTCTCGACCGATCCGGCGTCTTCGCCAACCTCCAGAGGATCGCGGGTGTCGATCATCACCGCGATCTCGTCGGTCGCTTCCTTGGTCTGCACGAGCATGTTCTTCAGGGCCTTGGGGTGCGGGCCGTGGGTGAAGCCGCTGGGATGAAAGGTCATCATGCCGGCATCGATGTTGTCGCGGCTGAAGAAGTCGCCGGCGTGGTAGAACAGCACCTCGTCGAAATCGTCGTTATTGTGGAAGAACGGCACCTTGATCGCGCCCGGGTCGGTCTCGAAGGGTCGGGGCGTGAAGGTGCAGACCACGAAGCGGTCGGCCACGAAGGTGGTGTGGGCGCTGGGCGGCAGGTGGTAGCGGTGGCTGACCACGGGCCGGATGTCGGCCACGTTCAGCCGCACGGGCGCCAGCTCGCCATGCCAGCCCACCGCGTCCAGCGGGTTGTAGGGATAGGTCGCCACCGACACGGCGCCGCGCTTCTTGATGTGGACCGGGAACATCCCCGCCTCCGCCTGGTGGGCGCGGAAGGTCTCATCCATGACCGGAGTGTCCAGCACGGCCGGGTCGAACTGAGCGTGCGGCCCCAGCAGGCCGCGATCCGGCAGGGTGTAGTGTCCGTTGGTGGCCTGGATGGTCAGGATGGCCGCCGAACCCTTGGGGCTGAGCCGCCACATGGTCCCACGCGGCAGGTAGAGATAGTCGCCGTCCTTGAACGCGATACGGCCGTAGTCGCTGAAGAGGTCACCCTCCCCGCTGTGCACGAACAGCAGCTGGTCGCCGTCGGCGTTGCGGACCAGGGCGGTCATTGGGCCGGTCAGCTTCCAGAAGCGGATTTCGGTCGCCGCATTGTGCAGGACCACGGGGGCGTTCCAGGGGCTGTCGGCTGATTGGTTCAAGCCATTCAGGTCAAAGGCGCGCGGTCGCAGTGGCCCCTCGAAACTGACCCAGCCGGTCGGCGGACGGCGGTGGTAGAGGAAGGCGGCGGGGCCGAAGAAGCCCTCCTTGCTGACCTCGCGCTCATAGGTCCCTTCCGGCAGATCGGCATGGGCTTGGCGGCTGTACTCGCCTTGCGCGCCCCGGACGGGGATCCAGTTACCCTTGGCCATCGCTACTTCTCGTCCTTGTAGATCTTCACCACCGGCGCGACCTTCCAACTGGCAGCCGCCCGGTACATGCCCGGCGTGTTGAAGGCCCAGACCATGTCGCCCTTGGGGCTGACCGCGATCAGGCCGCCGTCGCCGCCGAACGCACCCAGCCTCGCGATGGTGGCCTGAGCCGCCTTTGCCAACGGCTGGCGCAGGAAATGGGTGCGGGCGCAGACGTCATGGGCCACCGCCAGGCGAATGAAATACTCACCCGTCCCTGTCGCCGATACCGCGCAGCCATAGGAATTGTCAGCATAGGTGCCGGCCCCCAGGATGGGACTGTCGCCGATCCGGCCCCAACGTTTGGCGGTCATCCCGCCGGTCGAGGTGCCCGCTGCCACGTTGCCGCGTGCGTCGGCCGCCACAACACCGACCGTGCCAAAGCGATGGTCATCGGCCGGCCAGAGGGCGGCGGCAGGGCTGGGCGGCGGCGCGCCCTTGGGCCGAGGTGGAATCGGCAGGCCCTCGGCCTTCAGCTCGGCTTCGAGCTGCCTCCAGCGCCGCTCGGTGAAGAAGAAGGACGGCTCGACCATCTCCAGACCATTGGCCTGGGCGAAGGTATCCGCCCCTGCCCCGCTCAGCAGCACGAAGCGCGAGTTGAACATGACGCTGCGGGCCAGGCTGATCGGGTGGCGCGTACGAGTGACGCCCGCCACCGCGCCGGCCTTGAGGGTCGCGCCGTCCATGAAGGCGGCGTCCAGGCTGTTCTCGCCATCGGCCGTGAACACCGCGCCACGTCCGGCGTTGAACAGTGGATCATCTTCCAGCTCGCGGATCACCGCCTCGACCGCGTCGGTCGAGTTGCCGCCCTCGCGCAGGATTTTCGAGCCGATCTCCAGGTCGCGGGCCAGGGCGGCGCGATAGGCCGCCTCGGTCGCCGGATCCATGCTGGCCCGCTCAATCACCCCGGCTCCGCCATGGATGACGATGGCCCAGTGGCCGCCAGGATCAGCAGCCGGCGCGGCGGCGGGAATGAGGGCCAGGGCGGCGAGGATCGCCAGGGTTCGCAAGTGTCGGATCATCAACCGCCCCACAGGTTTCATTTTCTCGACCCCGGTCCGGCCCGGGTTTCGTCGCCGACTTCTTCCACAACCGGCGTCGGCCGCCAGGCCGGATCACCCCGAATGATAGCGTGCGCCGGATGGCCCTTTGGCGCCCAGCCTACCCGTTCGAGAAAGCGGCTGAAGGCGTCGAAAACCGCCTCGGGCGGATAGGTCGCGGTCCAGTCCGCCTTGCGGGTCGCCCAGAACAGGTTGGGAAAACTGAAGTCCACGCCCTCAGGCGTCATCGTCAGGCTGATACATTCAACCATCGGAGTCGCCA
The DNA here is from genome assembly GCA_038236615.1 of Caulobacterales bacterium. Classification (GTDB taxonomy): domain Bacteria; phylum Pseudomonadota; class Alphaproteobacteria; order Caulobacterales; family Caulobacteraceae; genus Caulobacter. Next base: position 36,046 of record JBBRZO010000017.1, on the reverse strand, counting down.
TCTTTCCCATGCGGATCGCGATTGTATTCTTGCTCATCAGGCCGCCCATCGACCGGCCAAGGCCCGCCGCTTCGATGCGCCGCATGAGTTCCGACACATAGGCGCCGCTCCGCCAGGGACGGTCCAGTGGCGCCATCTGGAGCCACTCCCAATCGTGGTGCGGATATCCCTCCCAGAAGCTCACGACCGTGCCCCCAACGCCAAAGGTCAGTGGAGCACCAATGCTATTCCTTCACCACCCCGCGGCGGATCTGGTCCAGCTCGATCGACTCGAACAGCGCCTTGAAATTCCCCTCGCCGAAGCCCTCGTTGCCCTTGCGCTGGATGATCTCGAAGAAGATCGGGCCGATCAGGTTTTCGGTGAAAATCTGCAGCAGCAGGCCCTGGCCCTCGGTCGGCGCGCCGTCGAGCAGGATCTTGTCGGCCTGCAGGCGCTGGGTGTTCTCGCCGTGGTCCTTCACCCGGCCGTCGAGCAGCTCGTAATAGCTGTCGGCGGTGTCCTGGAACTTGACGCCCTGCTCGCGCAGGGTCTCGACGGTGTGGAAGATATCGTCCGTCCCAAAGGCCAGGTGCTGGATGCCCTCGCCCTTGTAGTCGCGCAGGAATTCCTCGATCTGGCTGTGCTCGTCCTGGCTCTCGTTGAGCGGGATGCGGATCTTGCCGTCCGGGCTGGTCATCGCCTTGGAGAACAGGCCCGTGACCTTGCCCTCGATGTCGAAGTAGCGGATCTGCCGGAAGTTGAAGACCTTCTCGTAGAAGTCCGCCCACTTGGCCATGTTGCCGCGGAAGACGTTGTGGGTCAGGTGGTCCAGATAGGTCAGGCCGACCGAGTTCTTCGCCATCGCCTCGAGGGCGCCGGGGATGGGCTCGAAGTCGACGTCATAGATGCTGTGGGCGCCATAGCGGTCGACCAGGTAGAGGTTGGTGCCGCCGATCCCCTCGATCGCCGGGATGTTAAGCTCCATCGGGCCGATCTTGCCGGCCTGGGCCGGCGTCGCGCCGCGCTCCAGGGCCAGCTTGTAGGCCTTGCCGGCGTCGCGGACGCGGAAGGCCATGGCGTTGGCCGAGGGGCCGTGCGCGCCGCGGAAGTCGGCGCCCTGGCCGGCCGGCTCCATGTTGAGGATGAAGTTGATATCGCCCTGGCGGAAATGCAGCACGTTCTTGGAGCGGTGCTTGCCCACGGCCGTGAAGCCCATCAACTCCCACATCGCCTTGAGCTTTTCCGGCTCGGGCGAGGTGAATTCGACGAACTCGAAGCCGTCGGTGCCGAGGGGGTTGTCGAACAGGTCGCCGTTTTCAGTAACGGGGGTGGCGGGGGCGTTCATGGGGGACTCCGTGGCCGGCGCGGGTCGGGCGCGATCTAGTATCAGGTGAAACCAGTTTGGTGAAGAGGCGGTCTTGCCAAACGGGCGAAGGCCGGCCTAGCTTGTGGGCGGGGTATGGGGGTTGAGTTTATGAAATCCGCAATTGTCGGTATCGCCGCGTTGGCGTGCGCCTTTGGCGTGGCCTCGGCGCAGGAAACGGCTACGCCGGTGGCGCCTATTGGAGCAACGCCCGTTGCGCCGGTCACTACACCGCCGGTCACTACACCGCCGGTCGCCACGCCGCCGGTCGCCACGCCGCTGGACGCCGCCGTCCAGCCGGGGCCGGTCGTGGCCCCGAGTGGCCAGGTGGTTGGGATCGTTCTCACCCAGCAAATCTCCTCCAAGACCGCCAAGAAGGGCGACCGCTTCACGTTCAAACTGAGCACGGCCGTCGTCATCAACGGCGTCGAGATCATCCCCGCCGGCACGCCGGGTGAAGGCGAAGTGATCGACGCCTCCCATGCCGGTCTGGCCGGCAAGCCCGGTGAAATCCAGCTTGCCGCCCGTTTCCTGCAACTGGGCGACCAGAAGATCCCGCTGCGTGGCATGAAGCTGGGGAGCACCGGCGTCGATCGCACCGATACGGTCCTTGCCGCCACCATCTTCGTGGGTGTGGTGGGCGTTCTGATCTCGGGTGGCGATATCACCTATCCCGCAGGCTATCCGGCGACCGCCAAGCTCAACCAGGACGTCGCCGCGCGGCCTGCCGCCCCCGCCCCCACCAGCGCCGCCGCCGGCTGAGCCGACCGGCCAATTTACCGTCACCACCAAAAGAAAGTGAACCCGATGACGACCCGTGTTTCCGCTCCGCTGCTGTCCGGCATGGTCCTGGCTGGCGCCCTCCTGATGACTCCGGCCCTAGGCGTCGCCCAGGACACCGCCGCTCCGGCTGCGCCCGCCGCCGCGCCTGCCGAGCCCACCGCCGCGCCTGCCCCGCCCGCACCGCCTGCCGCGGCTCCGGCCGCCGCCGGCCGCGCCGGAGCGCCCGCCGAAGGCATGGGTCAGATCGTTTTCTTCCGCCCCGCGAAGTACGCCGGCTCCGCCGTCGGCTTCAAGGTGCGCGAGGGCGAAACCGAACTCTGCAAGCTCACCAGCGGCGTCTATTGCGTCGTCTCTGTCGCCCCAGGCACCCACACCTATGTCGTGCACTCCGAAGCCAAGGACGAGCTGACCGTCGAGGTCGAGGCCGGCGAAACCTACTATGTCCAGGGCACGATCGGCATGGGCCTGTTGGTGGGCCGCCCCAATCTGTCGCCTTCCAATCAGGCGACGTTCGACGGCATGCCTAAGCTGAAGCTGGCCAAGCCGATCGAGGCCGCCCCTCCCAAGTAAGTCTGTTTCCCGGGGCTGGATGTCCACAGGGCGTCCGGCCCCGCCGTCTTCGCGACCGCCCGGCCTGGGTTTGAGTCGCTATCGGCTTGTCGGAGAGATCCCTCCCTCCTTGAAGGCCTGATGTCCGGCGCCGACACCCAGGCCACCTCGCCCCCGAACGACTGGCCGTTCGAACGGGTGACGCTGAGGCCCGTGATCAGCAGGAACGAGATACCCAGCAGGTTCGAGGCCGCGTTCATGATATTGGAATGGCGGTCCATACCAGCGCCTGACGCTGCTCCGAACTGGCGGTAGGATAGGGCGTTTCGGGCGCAGGGAGACGTGAATTTGAAGGTCATGGCCAGACGATGGGCGGTTCGCCTGCTGCCCATCCTGCTGCTGGCCGTCGCCGGCTGGGTGATGTGGCGCGAGTTCCGCCATGTCGACCCGGGCCAGATCGTTGATCAAATCGACCACTGGGGCTGGGGCCGGATCGGCATCGCCGGCTTCATGACCCTGGCCAGCTTCGGCCTGCTGGCGGTGATGGAATGGCTGGGCCTGCGCTGGGCGGGAGCCAGGGTGCCGTTCAGGGCCGTGCTGCTGGGCTCGTTCTGCGCCAACGGCATCGCCCATGTCACCGGCACCGCGGTGCTGGTCGCGGGCGCGGTTCGCTACCGCCTCTACAGCCGCCATGGCGCGGACCTGGCCCAGGTGGCCGAGACGACGGTCTTCTGCATCGTCGGCTACTCGCTCGGCATCACCGAGCTGGTCGGGCTGTCGCTGATGACCGCGCCCGACCTGGGAGGCGCGGCCCTGCGCCTCAGCCCGCTGCTGACCCGCTCGCTCGGCCTGGTGATGGCGCTGGCGCCGTTCGTCTATGTGCTGGCCTGCGCCTCCATGCGCGCGCCGCTGCGGCTGTTGGGCCGCGAGTACCGCCTGCCCTCGGTCCGAGTGGCCCTGGCCCAGCTGGGCATCGGCCTGGTCGACAACATCGCCGTCGCCGCCGTCATCTGGGTGCTGATCCCGCCGCACCTGGTCAGCTTCCCCGCCTTCTCGGCGACCTACGCCGCCGCCACTGTCACCGGCGTCGCGTCCAGCATTCCGGCCGGCGCAGGCGTGTTCGAGAGCGCCATCCTGGCCCTGCTCCCCGCCCTGCCCCGCGACGTCCTGGCGGCGGCCTTCCTGGGCAACCGCATCATCTACTACATGGGCCCGCTGCTGGTCGCCGGGGTGATCCTGGTGCAGGCGGGGATGATGCCGGGTCTCAAGCGCCGTCCGGACTAGCCGAAAACGGCGACGTTCTGTCGACCCGCCATCAGCGGCCGGCCCGCGCTGTCCCACAGGCTCATCGACTGGCTGCAGTAACCCTCGGTGATCACCTCGGCCGTGCTGCGCAGCAGGCGCCAGCCGTCGTCTTCCGCCGGCGCGGGGCTGGGCGGAGTCAGGAAATCCACCATCCAGGTCATGGTGCTGATCGGGGCCGGGGCCGCCATCAGCCGCATGGCGGCGGGCGGCGGGATGTCACCCAGGGCCAGCAGCGAGACCGGGTCAGTCCCTGCGGCCGGGTCGCGGTGGCGCGCCCAGAGGATCAGGTCAGGCTTGCCGGCCTTGCGCTCGACGGTCCCGTCGGCGTTGCGCTTGAACCAGACCTCGCCATCGGCCGGGCGAACCTCGAAATGCGCCGCGAAGCCTGGACCACCCGTCGGCCCGTGCAGGGACGGGCAGTCGGCGACGGACTTGGCGGGCGGCGGCGGGTGGTCCTGATAGGCCATGGCCGAGGGCCGGGCCGAGCCAAAGGTCAGGATGGCGCGCAGGGCCAGGCCCTGCTCGGTCAGCACATCGCTCTGCACGAAGACTGCGGAGCGGCCCCGGCGCAGCACCGTGGAACTGACGCTGACCGGTCCGGCCGCCGGGCCGATGAAGGCGAACTGGCCCGAGCGCAGCGGCGGCGCGCCCTCCTGCCCCTCGCCCGCCGCCCGCGTGCCGTCGGCCGCCGCCAGGGCGGCAGACAGGCCGCCGAACAGGGTCCGCCCCTGGGTCCAGTCGTCACCGACGGTCACCGTGCCGTTGGCGGCCAACTGCGCCAGCACTTCAGAAAACTCGGTCACGTCCACTTCCCCATCCGCGAAATCATGACCAGCCCTAGCCGTGCGTAGGCCGCACGATCAATGGGTTTCCAATCGAAATGCGGGTGTTTGTCCCGCCGCCGCGCCGGAGGGCCCCGCCGACTCGAACAAAAAGTTCCACTGCCGTCCTGAGGCAATCCGGCGTTGTGTCCCGTCCTGCAGGACCGAGAACGGCCCGCGCTCTGGGGGATATGAGCCATGGCGGACATTGTAGGCGTTGTTGAATTGAGCAGCCTGTCGGCCGGGGACGGCGCCCGTATCGATGGGGTGACCGCCGGGGACTACACCGGTGGTTCGATCTTTTCGGCCGGCGACGTCAATGGCGACGGCTATGAGGATGTCATCGTCGGCGCCCGAAACGCCGATCCGCATGGCACAAGCTCGGGCGCGGCCTATCTGCTGTTCGGTAGTGCGAGCGGCTTTTCGGGTCTGTCGCTGTCCGGCCTCAACGGGACCAATGGCTTCAAGATCAGCGGTGCGGCGACAAACGACCTGGCGGGCTTCGCGGTGTCAGGCGCCGGCGACATCAATGGCGATGGCTATGACGACATCCTGATCGGCGTCCCCCAGGCCGACCCGCACGGCGGCAATTCGGGGGCGGCCTATATCATCTACGGCAAGGCCAGCGGCTTCACGGCTAACCTCGACCTGTCCAGTCTCAACGGCGCCAACGGCTTTCAGCTCAGCGGCGCCCTCACCGGCGACTTCGCGGGCGTGTCTGTATCAGGCGCAGGCGATGTCAACGGCGATGGATACGACGATTTCCTGGTCGGCGCCCGGGCGGCCGATCCACACGGCGCCCAGTCGGGTTCGACCTATCTGGTCTTCGGCAAGGCAGGGAGCTTTGGCGCCAATCTCGACCTTTCCAGTCTCGACGGGACCACCGGGCTTCGCATCGATGGCGAGGCTGCGGGGGACTATGCCGGCAATTCGGTGGCCGCCGCCGGCGACATCAATGGCGATGGCTATGACGACCTGATCATCGGCGGCCCCAGCGCCCATCCACACGGGACCAACTCTGGCCGGGCCTGGGTCATATTCGGCAAGGCCTCCGGCTTTCCAGCCACCCTGGCCTTGTCCAGCCTGGACGGGACCAATGGGTTTCGCATCAACGGGTCCGCCACCGGCGACCGCGCCGGATTTGCCGTGGCCGGCGCCGGCGACATCAACGGAGACGGCCTGGCCGACCTGGTTATCGGCGCCCCGACGACCGACGCCAACGGGGTCGATTCCGGCGCGGTCTATGTGATCTTCGGCAAGACCACCGGCTTCTCCAACGTCCTGGAGTTGTCGGATCTGAACGGCGCCAATGGCTTCAAGATCAGCGGCCAGGCTGCCGGCGACAACGCGGGCGGCAGTGTGGCGGTTGGAGATTTCAACCACGACGGCCTGGCCGACATTGTCATCGGCGCCACCAATGCCGACCCGAACGGGACCAGCTCCGGCTCCACCTATATCGTCTACGGCAAGGACTCCGGATTCGCCGCCAATGTGACCCTGTCCAGCCTGAGCGGGACCAGGCTCGACGGCGTAGCGGCAACCACCTTCAACGGGACTCGCGTGGCGGTGGCCGACATCAACGGCGATGGCGTCGACGACGTGCTGACCAGCGCGACCGGGACCAACGCCTATGCCGGCGCCATCTATGTCGTTCATGGCCAGCAGAGCGCCATCGTGCGGGCTGGAAGCAGCGGCGCCGACAGTTTCAGCGGCACGGCCATGAGTGACAGCCTGTCCGGCGGCGGCGGCGGGGACGTCCTCTCGGGAATGGCGGGCGACGATACGCTTGACGGCGGGTCGGGCGGCGACTGGCTGGACGGCGGCGCGGGGGCTGACGCCATGACCGGCGGGTCCGGCGACGACTCTTTCGTCGTCGACAATATCGGCGACACCACGGTGGAGGCCAGCGGCGAGGGAGTCGACGTCGTCTATGCCACGCTGAGCTGGACGCTGGGCGCCAACATCGAAAAGCTGATCCTGGACGGATCTGGCGATATCGACGGGACGGGCAATTCGCTGGCCAATGTCATTACTGGCAACAGCGGCGCCAACCACATCGACGGCGGCGACGGCGACGACTTGATCAAGTCGGGCGGGGGCAACGACACCGTGCTGGGCGGCCTGGGCGCCGACCAAATCCTGGGCGGCGATGGGGCTGACAACATCGATGGCGGCGGCGACGTCGATCGCCTCGACGGCGGCAATGGAGACGACATCCTCGCCGGCGGCTCCGGCAATGACATCCTGGATGGCGGAGCGGGCGCCGACACGATGGACGGCGGCGTTGGCGCTGACCAACTCAATGGCGGCGACGGCAATGACAGCCTGACCGGCGGCGACGGCAACGATGTGCTGACCGGCGGGTTGGGCGCCGATGCGATGACCGGCGGATTGGGGGACGATTGTTTCTATGTCGACGACGCGGGCGACACGACGATCGAGGCCTCGGGCCAGGGGACGGACACCGTGCGGGCCAGCGTCACCTTCACTCTGGCGGCCAATATCGAGAACCTCATCCAAGAGGGTTCGGCCAATATCGACGGGACCGGCAACAGTCTGGCCAACGCCATCACCGGCAATGTCGGAAACAACACCCTGGATGGCGGGGCCGGCGACGATGTCATCAAGGCGGGCAATGGCAACGATGTCCTGATTGGCGGAACCGGGTCGGACATTCTGGTCGGCGGCGCCGGCGCGGACACTTTTGTGGTCACCGCCGCCTCGATCCACACCAGCGGGGCCATCGAGACCGACGCGGTCAACGACCTGGTCAAGGCCCAGGGCGACATCCTCAACCTTTCGGCCATCGACGCCAACATCGCCACCGGCGCGGACGATGCCTTCCACCTGGTGAGCGGCTTCACCCACCATGCCGGCGAGATGACCCTGACTTTGGTCGCCGGCAATACCTTGCTGGCGCTGGACGTCGATGGCGACGGAAGGGCCGACTACCGCATGACCATCAGCGGCAATGTCACCGGCGATAGCGGGGGTTGGATTCTCTAAGCCGTCATGTCACCACTTCGGGGTGAACCTGAGGGGGTGCGGTGGGCCAGGACGAGGTGGCTATCCTGACGGCGGTGATCGAGCGGACGGCAGCCTTCCGCGCCCGTTCCGACCGCTGGCGAGCGATGCGGCAGTCGGTGGCGAATGCGCTGAACGTCTTTCTGCTGGCCCCGCCGCCTCTGCGCCACATCTTCAAGGACCGCGGCGGCTATATCCTGACCAATGCGGTGCTCTATGCCTGCATCATCGACCCCGATCAGGCGACTCTCGCCAATCTGAAAACCATGCTGATCGAGGCCGGCGTGGCCAGCCGAGGCCGCTCCGCCGCCCTGCTCACCTTCATGATCGACAAGGGTCTGCTGCGCACCTCCGACGCCTCGCCCCACCTGCTGGAACCGGGCCGGCCGCTGCTCAGCTATCATCTCGAGACCCTGCGCAATGGCTGCGGGTCGGTGAGATCGCTTGGCGGCGTGGCCCCTCACCCGGCCGACCTCGGCGTCTCGACCCTGGCCGACTATATCCGCCAGTCGGCGGTGTTCGCGCAGCCGGCCTTCCGGGATGTCATCGTCGAGCCGCCGGGCGTGCGGCTGGTCAGCGAATACAACGGCGGCCTCTACCTGCTCTATGCCCTGCTGGCGGCCATCCCCGGAGACGAACCAACGGCGACCGGGTTCATCTCGATCTCACGGCTGGCGAGCGATATCGGCGTGTCGCGGGCTCACGTTCGCAAGATGCTGGCCGGGGTCGCCACCGAGGGCCTCATCGATTGGGACCGCGACAGCGGCGCGGTGAGCTTGTCGCCGGCGATGATCTTCCAGATCGAGCTGTTTCTCTGCGGCACGCTCGCGATCCTGGAAAATTGCTTCACCCGTCTTGGCCTTAGCGCCGATCCTGAACGCGCCGTGGCCAATTCGCAGGACAACCGTCCCGTCCCCTGCTAGAGCGACCGCATGCTTCGCCGGCTTTATGATTGGGTGATGGGGCTGGCGGCCTCTCGCCATGCGCAGATCGCGCTGTTCGTTGTCGCCTTCGCCGAGAGCAGCTTCTTTCCCATTCCACCGGACGTGATGCTGGCGCCCATGGTGCTGGCCCGGCGCGAGCATGCCTGGCGCTATGCGGCCATCTGCACGCTGGCCTCGGTGGTCGGCGGCATGCTGGGCTATGCCATCGGCTACTATCTGCAGGACTTGGCGCAGGGCCTGATGGCCGCGACCGGCCATAATGAAGGCCTGGCCCAATTCCGTTGTTGGTATGACAGGTTCGGCGTCTGGGTGATCCTGATCAAGGGCTTGACCCCCATCCCCTACAAGTTGGTGACCATTGCCTCGGGCCTGGCCAAGTTCAGCTTCCCGGTGTTCGTCGCCGCCTCGATCGCCACCCGCGGCCTGCGCTTCTTCATGGTGGCCTGGGTGGTGCGCCGGTTCGGGCCGGCGATGATGCCGGTGATCGAGCGGCGGCTGGCCTGGTTCGCCGGCGGCCTTATTCTGCTCATTGTCATCGGGCTTGTTGGCAGCCATTTCCTGGGTGGCGGCGGAGCATGTTGATCGGATGAAGCGTCTTATCGACCTGGTGCTGAAAAACTGGCTGCTGACCGCCCTGCTGGTCAGCGCAGCGATGCTGGCCATCGCCCACGGCTTCCAGACCTTTGGCGGGCTGTCGCCCTGCACCCTGTGTTTCAAGCAACGCGAGGTCTACTGGGCCGCGGGCTATCTGGCCGCCGCGGGGCTGGTGATCAGTTACATTCCGGCCGGTAAGCGGTTTGTCTGGCTGGTTAACCTGCTGCTGGCCGCCGTCTTCGCCTATGGTGTCTATCTGGCAGTCTATCACGCCGGGGCCGAGTGGAAGTTCTGGCCCGGCCCGGCCGCCTGCGCTAGCGGCGGCCAGCATGTCAGCGCCGCTGACTTGGCCGCCGTCCTGGGCAAGAACAGCATCAAGCCCCCCGCCTGTGACCAGGCCGCCTGGGTGTTCCTGGGCGTCTCCATGGCCGGCTGGAACGCGCTGATCTCGCTGGGGTTGGTGATAGCCAGCGTCTTGGCCGGACTGCGCGCCCGGAAGGCCGCATGACCAAGCCGATTCCGCCCAAACCCATTCCTTCGCGACCCGGACGGGGCGCCGGCGCCGCGCGGCTGGCCGAGATCCTGCGGGTCGATCATGCCGGCGAACTGGCGGCGGTTCACATCTATCGCAGCCAGCGGGCCGTTCTGGGCGCCGCGCCTGGCCACGGCCGCATCGCCGGCCACCTGGCCGAGATGGAGGCCCAGGAGCAGGTCCACCTCAACCGTTTCGAAGCTCTGCTCAACGATCGCCAGGTCCGCCCGACCCTGATGGCGCCGTTCTGGCGCGCCGCCGCCTTCGCGCTGGGGGCCGGAACCGCTCTGCTGGGCGAAAAGGCGGCCCATGCCTGCACCGAGGCCGTCGAGACGGTGATCGAGCAGCACTACGCCGACCAGATCGCCGAGCTGAAAACCCGCGACCCTGACCTAGCCGCTGAGCTCAGCAAATTTCGCGACGAGGAACTGGCCCACCGCGACATCGCCGTCGAGGAAGGGGCCCGCCAGGCGCCAGCCCACGGCCTGCTGACCGCCGTCATCCAGGCGGGCTGCCGCGCGGCAATCAAGATCAGCGAAAAGGTTTAGAGCACTCTAGATCGCGGGTTGCGGGCGGAAAACCGCTTCACGCTTTTCCGCTGGCCCGCTTTAGTGCGCCACCATATGGGACCAGATGGCCCGCAGCGCCCGCAGTTGCTTTTCCGTCGTGGTCTTCAGGTCGTGGCGGTCCTTGAGCACCAGGCCGATATGGTTGCCCTTCCGCCAGGCGATCTCGGCGTCCCAGACCGTGCCGTCCTTGATCTGCACCAGATGCATCTCGCGCGGCACCAGGTGGGGCGAACTGGTCTCGATCAGCGCCCCGTCGGCGCTGATATTGCGGATCACGCAATCAAGGGTCTGGGAAGCGTCGTCGGCAGTCGCCAGCTTGGCCGACAGAAGGGCGCGCTGGCGCGGGGCGCGCCGCCGTTCGCCCGGTCTCTGGAGAGGTTCAGCCATGGGGTGACCTTAGGGCGCCGCCCCCTCCTAAAACTTTAAGACGCCCAGCTCGCCGCGCGCCGCCGCGATCAGCGGATAGCGTCGCGAGGCCGCGTCGAGCCAGGCCATGCCCCTGGCGATCTCTTCGCCATGGTTGGCCCGGGCCTGGGCCAGGGCGCGGCGGCGCAGTTCGCGGTCAAAGCGGTGTTCCGGAAGCTTGGAATAGCGCTGCATCATGGGCCCGCACACCAGCTCTTCGACCTGGGTTGGATCGACCGACTGGCGGAAATGGCTGAGGGCGGCGGTCAGACCGTCTTCCGGCATGTCCAGGAACCCCTCGAAGTCCAGCCACATGACGCTGCCGGGCATTGCGGCGCGGGCCGCGCCCAGGGCGGTCATCTCGCAGGCCCAGCTCATGGCGACCCGCTCACCGGCGCTGAGTTCGTGCAGGATCCAGGGAGCCTCGCCCAGCCGCTCGTGCAGGCGCCGCAGCGAGACCTGGGCCGTCGTCGAGACATCCTGCCAGGCGCCGGGGCTAGCCATCACCCCGGCCAGGTAGACTTCCGGTTCGACTGCCAGGAACAGGGCCAGGGGGCGGCTGGGCCGGGCCAGCAGGCTGGCGGCCAGGGCCGCGCCCCAGCTGGTCGCCTTGATCAGCGCCGCCTGCCGGGGCTCGAACGTCCGCGACCACAGCTTCAGGAACAGGGCCGTGCGGCATTCGAACTCTTCAGCGGTCCATAGCGATTCGGGCCGGCCCAGTTCCGACTGCAGATGCGCCAGCACCGGCAACGGCGTGGGTTCGCGCAGCGAGAACAGCCCGCCGGTCGCCCCCAGCAGGCGCGACAGCAGGGTCGAACCGACATGGCCGATGTGAAAGATGAAGTGGCAGTTTTCCTCAAGGCCTGCGGCGGCCGTGGCGAGGTCATCAAGCGACGCCCACTCGCCCATCTGTCCCGGCTGCAGCACCCGGTCGTCCAGAAAGCTGGCCGCCTCGAACTGCGCACGGCTCAGCCGGGTGAGCCAGGCCTTCCCGGACACGGGATCCAGACGGTGCGGATAGAGCTCGGGGCCTGGACCCAGCGATGAGGGCGGCAAGGGCGGCTTGGAACTGGACAAGCGACGGACTCAAGCAAGACGGACACGGAAACGGAGATTTCTCCCCCTGCGGTCAAACGCCGCACCCGGTGGTTTCCGTCGCGCCTGAATTGAAAACCGTCAGGCCTCCAATTCAATGTCCCAGTAGAGGTAGTCCAGCCAGCTCTGGTGCAGATAGTTGGGCGGGAAGCGCCGCCCGTGGTCCTGAAGTTCATAGCTGCTGGGCCTGCGGGGCGCGTGATGCGGGTGCATCTGCGCCTCACGCGGTGTTCGGCCGCCCTTGGCCAGGTTGCAGGGCGCGCAGGCGGTGACGATGTTTTCCCAGGTCGTGCGTCCGCCGCGTGAGCGGGGGATCACATGATCGAACGTCAGCTCGCCCGCCGCGCCGCAGTACTGGCAGACGAAGTCGTCACGAAGGAACAGGTTGAAGCGGGTGAAGGCCGGCGGCCGGTCCTGGGTCACAAACTGCTTGAGGGCCACCACGCTGGGCAGGCGCATCTCGAAGCTGGGGCTGTGGACCGTCTGGTCGTAGTTGGCCACGACGTCGACCCGATCAAGGAAGACGGCCTTGATGACCTCCTGCCAGGGCCAAAGTGACAGGGGGTAGTAGCTGAGCGGCCGGAAGTCGGCGTTCAGCACCAGGGCGGGAAACCCTGAGGGGGCGCGACTATGCAGCATGGCTGCCTCGCGAATGAGATTGGATCGAACTGGTACTGAAGACCGGCCATCCTTTCCGCGCCCTACGGGAATCGCCATTCATTCCCGACCGCATCGGAATCATGGCGCCGAACGGTGACGGCTCCAAGACATGAAAAAGGGCCGCTTGCTCAGCGGCCCCAATTCCATCTTCGAAGCGTTGTTAGTGTGGCTTAGGCGCCAACAAACACCGTCGCGCCGGCCAGGGCGGCGCCCAGCAGCAGCAGATAGACGGCCGCCGAGCGGTCGAAGAAACGTTCGAAAGCGGTGAGCTTGGAATTGGTCATGACACACATCCTTGAGTTTGGGCCCCTTGTGTGGAGCCCCCCGGTTTTGTCCCCTGGGGGAGCAGGGGCTGTCCGATCTGGACGATGCTTAGATAGCAGCCATCTGAACGGTGTCAAGATAAATCTTTACACTGCTCGGATTGAGATTTAGAGTGAGTGCTATGAGAGAAGCTGCAACCGCCGAAGCTCGCCCCTATCACCATGGGGATCTGCGCCGCGCCCTGGTCGACGCCGCCCGCCGGATTCTCGAAGCCGAAGGGGTCGGCGCGCTCTCTCTCCGCGCGGTCGCCCGCGAGGCCAAGGTCAGCCCGGCCGCCCCCTACCACCACTTCAAGGACAAGGGCGAACTGCTGGACGCCATCGCCCACGAGGGCTGGGAAGACCTGGACAGCGCCATGGCCAACGTTCGCGCCAGCGCCAGATCGCCGTCGGAAAAAATGACCGCGATCGGCGCCGCCTATGTGCATTTCGCCCGCGAGAACCCGGCCCTGTACCGGGTGATGTATGACGTGGCCCGCGACAAGGACTCTCTGCCCGACCACGTGCAGAAGAATGACGACAGCGCCTACTGCCAGGTTCGCCAGACCATCCAGGAACGCAACGACGACGCGTCGGTCAGCGAGATCGACCTGGAACTGGCCACCATCGCCGCCTGGTGCGCCGCTCACGGCCTGGCCGAGATGCTCAGCTTCAAGCAGTTCGAACCGTTGAAGGAGCAGCTGGGCGGCGAGGAAAACTTCCTGCGCGCCGTGCTCCAACACTTAGGCATGTTCTCCAAGGTCCACGCGCCTTAAGAAGAGCGGGTGTTCGCCACCCGCTTCGCCCCTTCCCCGACCGGCTTCCTTCACAGGGGTCACGCCTTTTCGGCCCTGACCGCCTTCCGCGCGGCCCAGGCCGCCAAGGGGCGCTTCGTGCTGCGCATCGAGGATATCGACGCCACCCGCTGCCGTCCGGAATACGAAGCCGCGATTCTCGAGGACCTGGCCGGGCTGGGCCTTGAGTGGGAACAGCCGGTCCGCCGGCAGTCCGAACACCTGGCCGACTACGAGGCCGCGCTTGAAAAATTGCGGGCTAAGGGCCTGCTCTACCGCTGCTTCCGCACCCGCAAGCAGGTCGCCGAGGAAATGCTCTCCGCGCCGCATGGTCCGGTCGAGGTGTTCCGGGGCGCTCCGCTGCATGTCAACGAGGAAGAACGGATGCTGGAGGAGGATCGCCCCTTCGCCTGGCGGCTGTCCCTCGAAGCCGCGCACCAGCAGGTGGGCGGGTTCCAGCGCCTGAGCTTCTTCGACAATGGCAAGAAGGTTCGGGCCAATCCAGACCTGTCCGGCGACGTGGTTCTGGCCCGCAAGGATGTCGGGGTCGCCTATCACCTGGCCGTGGTGGTCGATGACGCTCTGCAGGGCATCGACCACGTCATTCGCGGCGAAGACCTGGCCGAGGCCACCCATATCCAGGTCCTGCTGCAGGCCCTGCTGGACCTGCCGACCCCGACCTACCGCCACCATCGCCTGCTGACCGGCCCGGACGGCAAGCGCTTCGCCAAGCGGGACAAGGCCGAGACCTTGCGGGACCTGCGGGCGCGGGGCGTCACGCCGGAGGCGTTGCGCGCCGAGCTGGGCTTTGGCTAAAGGCGCGGCATGACAAATTCTCGCGGTTTCGCGGTTGCCGCCGTGCTGGCGGGCGCCTGCATCATTGGGACCGTACCGATCCTGGTACGGCTGACCGAGACCGGCCCGGCCGCCGCCGGCTTCTGGCGCATGCTGATGGCCACGCCCCTGCTGCTGCCCTTCCTGTGGCGCAAGTCCGACCGGCCCACGCCCTCCACCGCTCTGCCCGAATGGGCGCTGATCGGGGCCGGACTGTTCTTCGCGGGCGACCTGGCCTTCTGGCACTACGGCATCGGCTTCACCTCGATCGCCAACGCCACGGTGCTGGCCAACCTGACCCCCATCGTCGTCACCCTGGTCGCCTGGTTCCTTTATCGCGAGAAGCCGGCGGGCCTGTTCCTGGCCGGTCTGGCGCTGGGCATGGGCGGGGCCTGGATGCTGGCCGAAGCCCGCAGCAGCGGTCATGCGCCGGGGACCAATCCGCCGCTGGGCGACCTGCTCTCGGCCATCACCGCCCTCTGGTACGCCGGCTACTTCATCACCGTGCGCAAGGCCCGCGAGCAGCGCGGTGTGGTGGCGGTGATGTTCTGGTCCAGCGCCGTCTCAGCCCTGGCCCTGGGTGTGGTGATGCTGGTGCTGCGCGAGCAGGTGCTGCCGGCCTCGGCCGCCGGCTGGTGGGCCTGCTTCGGCCTGGCCGTCGCCCACGTCACCGGTCAGGGCGCCATCGCCTGGGCGCTCGGCAAGCTCCCGACGGCCACCGCCTCGGTCGTGGTGCTGATCCAGCCGGCCGTCGCCGCCTTCCTGGGCTGGCGGCTGTTCGGCGAGACCATCTCACCCCTGCAGGGCCTGGGCGCCGCCGCCATCCTGGCCGGGGTGGCGCTCGCCCAATGGGCCGCTGCCCGTCAGGCGCGCGCCCAGTAGCGGTAGCGGTAGACCTCTTCAAAACCGCAGGACTCATAGAGGGCGATAGCCGGGGCGTTCTCGGCCTCGACCTGCAGATAGCCCTGGGTCGCCCCCGCCAGCCGGGCCTGTTCCAGCAGACTGCCGACGATCCGCCGCGCCAGGCCCTGACGCCGCACCCGTTCGAGTGTCCGCATCACCGACAGCCCCGCCCACTGACCCTCGACCGCACAGGCCCCGACCGCCGCCGGGGCGCCCTCAAAATCCAGCCGGGCGAAGAACACCGGCTCGGCGATCCGCCGCAGCGTCTCCAGCCGCTCCTGAGCGTCGGCCGGATCCTTGTACAGCGCCTCGAACAGCACCGCCTGGAACGGCGCATCGGGATCGGTGGTGATGACCGCATCGCCCGCGCCGCCGACCGGCCCCAGCATGACCAGCGTCTCGGTGGAAGCCCGATAGCCCCGCGCCGTCAGCAGCTCGGGAAGCTCGGCGGGCTCCATCGCTCCATCCGTGGTCTTGAACCGGCTCGCCTGCCCCTGACGCTCGTACCAGGCCTCTACCGCCGCGATAGCCGCTGCCGGGTCGCGGTCCGGCGCCTCCAGGGCCCAGCAGGTGTTGGCCCGCCCGGTGCGCCCGCCCGCCGCGTTCAGCCGCCAGCCGCCCAGCCGCTCGCGCACCCGCGCCGGCCAGGCCCGCGCCGTCACATCTTCCAAAGCCACGATATCGAGCACGCTATCCCCCCAAACAGAAACGGGCGCCGGTCCCATGAGAACCGGCGCCCGCGATCTTGAACCTCTGAAACCTTAGAGCGGCTTCAGGTCGACCGCGGCGGTCTTGCCACGCTCTTCCTTGAGTTCGAATGCGACCTTCTGGCCCTCGTTCAGGCCGCGCAGGCCGGCGCGTTCGACGGCGCTGATATGGACGAAGACGTCCTTGCCGCCATCATCAGGTTGAATGAAGCCAAAGCCCTTGGTGGTGTTGAACCACTTGACCGTGCCGCTGGACATGCTGCTCGTCTCCCTGACAGCCGTTTCTTCCAGATGGGACGACCGCTTGCGGCGGGCGACCCGGTAACAATCGCAGGCGTCTGGGATAGCGGCTTCTTTAGTACGCCGAGGTTGAAGTCGGCGGGTAGGAAACGTCAGCGGACCCGAGCTTTTAGATTGCGAGCGAGAGGGTGCCCACGCCCAGAATGGGTGGTCAACCGAAAACCGCGTGAGCATGCCTAGCGCTAGGGTTGTGGGATCGACCCTGTCCCGATTGGTTTGAATCAAACCAATCGGGATAAACAGGGGCGTCGCTATAGAGTGAGAGCCTTTCTGGGAAAGGCTCTGGGGTTACTCCTCGGAGATCAGGTGGTCGATCAGCTTGCGGGCGTCGGGGCCAGACCAGTCGGCCGAGGCGGCCAGCCTGGCCCGCTCACGACCGTGTTTGTCGAAGATGATGGTGGTCGGCACGCCCATGGCCGCCCCTGACTTCAGCCGGAACGGCATGGCGCCGGTCGGGTCGTTGTAGAACAGCAGCGGCGGGGCCTTGGCCAGGTCTTCCAGGATTTCCGGCCGGACCTTGGGGTTGTCGATGCTGACCGCCACCACCGTCAGCTTGCTGGCCGGATAGGCGCTCTGCAGCCGGCCCAGGCTTGGCAGCTCCAGCTTGCAGGGCACGCACCAAGTGGCCCAGAAGTTCAGCACCACCACCTTGCCCTTGAAGGCGGCCATGGTCAGCGGCTCGCCCTTGTCGTTGACGAATTCGTTGTCCGGCAGGCCGGCCGGCGCCGTGGTTTGCGCCAGCTTGGCCATCTGGCCCTGCTGGAATTCGGTCAGGTCCGTCGACGACGACGATGCGGGTTTGAACAGCGCCCCGCCGATGACATATAGAACCGCCGCGACGCCGATCACGGCGACACCCACTATCGCCCACTTGAGAAGGTCGGGCTTCGAACCGCCCGGCTGGACCTCGCTCATATGACTGACCATTCCTCGAAAACGCCCCCCAAACCCGCTTCGGGGGGACAGGCGATGTGGGGCGGCCGGTTCTCGGCCAAGCCGGCCGACCTGATGCAGGCGATCAACGTCTCGATTGGCTTTGACCGGCGGCTGGCTGCCCAGGACCTGGCTGGGTCCAAGGCCCATGCCGCCATGCTGGCCGCGACCGGGATCATATCTAGCGCCGACGAGGGGGAAATCCAGCGCGGACTTGGCCTGATCGAGGCCGAGATGGCCGATGGGACCTTCCCGTACCGCGACGAGTACGAAGACATCCACATGAACGTGGAAGCGCGCCTGCGCGAGCTGATCGGCCCGGCGGCCGGCCGGCTGCACACCGCCCGCTCGCGCAACGACCAGGTGGCCCTGGATTTCCGCCTCTGGGTCCGCGACGCCTGTGACCGCACCGCCGCCCAGCTCGAGGGCCTGCAGAAGGCGCTGCTGGCCCGGGCCGAACAGCATGCCGACACCCTGATGCCGGGCTTTACCCATCTGCAATCGGCCCAGCCGGTGACCTTTGGCCACCACCTGATGGCCTATGTCGAGATGTTCGGCCGCGACGCCTCTCGCTTCCGCGACGCCCGCGTACGGATGAACGAGAGCCCGCTCGGCGCCGCCGCCCTGGCCGGCTCGTCCTTCCCCATCGACCGCCAGGCGACGGCCAAGGCCTTGGGGTTCGACGGCCCGACCCACAACAGCCTCGACAGCGTGGCGGCCCGCGACTTCGCCCTGGAGGCCCTGGCCGCGGCGGCCATCTGCGCGGTTCACCTCTCGCGCCTGGCCGAAGAGATCGTGCTGTGGATGACCCCGCAGTTCGGCTTCATCAGGCTCAGCGACGCCTTCACCACCGGCAGCTCGATCATGCCGCAGAAGAAGAACCCCGACGCCGCCGAGCTGACCCGCGCCAAGGCCGGCCGGGTGCTGGGCGCCCTGACCAGCCTGATGGTGGTCATGAAGGGTCTGCCGATGACCTATTCCAAGGACATGCAGGAAGACAAAGTCCCGACCTTCGAGGCCTTCGACAGCCTGGAGCTGGGCGTACTGGCCATGACCGGCATGATCGGCGACCTGGAACCCCGCGCCGACCGCATGGCCGCCGCCGCCGGGGCCGGGTTCGCCACCGCCACGGACCTTGCCGACTGGCTGGTCCGCACCCTGGATATTCCCTTCCGCGACGCCCACCACCTGACCGGCGCCGCCGTCAAACGGGCTGAGCAGCTGGGTGTCGATTTGAGCGAACTTTCGCTTGCCGAGATGCAAGCCCTGGACCCGCGCATCACTCAAAGCGTTTACTCGGTCTTGACCCCCGCCGCCTCGGCCGCCAGCCGGACGAGTTATGGCGGGACCGCCCCAACAGAGGTGCGCCGTCAGATCGCGCGCTGGAAGGAGATCCTCCAATGACCGCCACAAAACTGACCGCCCTCGCCCTGTTCGCTTCGCTCGCACTCGCCTCAGTTTCATTGGGGGGCTGCGGCAAGGTCGGCGACCTGCAACGTCCCGGCCCGATCGGCGCGCAGTCGCCCGACTCCAACCAGCCGACCAAACCGAAATCCACCGGCGAGCGGGCCGACCCGGCCTCCAGCACCGGCACCATTCCGCAATCGCCCCTGCCCAACGCCCCGCAGGACCCGTTCGGCCGCACCAACCCGAACCCTGGGTAACGATGAACCATTTCGAGGTTCGCGACGGCGAACTGTACTGCGAGGACGTCCCGCTGTCGGTCATCGCCGCCGCCGTGGGCACCCCGGTCTATGTCTATTCGACCGCGACCCTGGAGCGGCACTTCACCGTGCTGCGCCAGGCCCTACGCGGCCATAACGTGCTGGGCGACCCGCTGATCGCCTTCGCGGTTAAGGCCAACAGCAATGTCGCCGTCCTCCGTGTCCTGGCCCGGCAGGGCGCCGGCGCCGACACCGTCTCGGAGGGCGAGATTCGCCGCGCCCTGGCCGCCGGCGTGCCGCCCGAGCGGATCGTCTTCTCCGGCGTCGGCAAGACCGCCCGCGAACTGGCCTTCGCCATCGACACCGGCGTCGCCGAGATCAACATCGAGTCCGAGCCGGAATTGGACCTGCTGGCCCAACTCGCCGAGCAGAAGGGCGCCAGGCCGACCATCGCCATCCGGGTCAATCCCGACGTCTCGGCCGGCGGCCACAGCAAGATCTCGACCGGCAAGGCCGACTCCAAGTTCGGCGTCTCCCTGGCCGAGGCCGAACGCCTCTACGCCAAGGCGGCGGCCTCACCGCACCTCAACCCCGTCGGCGTGACCTGTCACATCGGCAGCCAGATCACCGACCTCGCCCCGCTCGAGGCGGCGTTCGGTAAGATGCGGGCCCTGGTCGAGCGACTGCGGTCCCAGGGCCTGAAGGTCGAGCGCCTGGACCTGGGCGGCGGGCTGGGCGTGCCGTATTTCAATCACCCCGAACCACCCTCACCGGACGACTACGCCGCCATGGCCGCCAGGGTGATGACGGGCCTCGACATCGAGTTCGCCTTTGAGCCCGGCCGCCTGTTGACCGCCAATGCTGGCGTGCTGCTAGCCAGCGTTATCCACCGCCATGACCGGCCGGAAGGGCGCCGCTTCGTGGTGCTGGACGCGGCGATGAACGACCTGATGCGCCCCGCCATGTACGAGGCTTATCATGAGATTCAGCCGGTCCGGCCGCGCATCGGACCCGACCAGCTGTGCGACGTGGTCGGGCCGATCTGCGAGACCGGCGACACCTTCACCCGCGACCGCATGCTGCCCGAGTTGGAAGCCGGCGACCTGGTGGCCTTCATGTCGGCCGGCGCCTATGGGGCGGCCATGGCCAGTGAGTACAACACCCGCCCCCTGATCCCCGAGGTGCTGGTCAGCGGCGACAAATTCGCGGTGATCCGCGAGCGGCCGAGCTACGAGGCGATGCTGGAGCGGGACAAGGTCCCGGCCTGGTTGGCCTAAAGCGTACGTCGGTCGATCGGCCTTGACGCTATCCCGGTTCCGACTTCTCAATTGGGTTGCAGTCGGGAGTCGCCGCCATGATCGATCCAGTGCGTTTCGCCGCCTTCGCACCCAACGCCGTCGCCGGGACCTGCGCCGCCCTGCAGGCCGCCGCCACCCAGTACGACATCACGACGCCGCTGGCCCTGGCCCACTGGCTGGGTCAGATGAAGGTGGAGAGCGCCGGCTACAAGGTGATGGCCGAGAGCCTCAACTATTCGCCACAGGGCCTGATCGCCACCTTTGGGACCAAGCGGATCAGCCAGGCCGACGCCGACAAGTTCGGCCGTGTGCCTGGCCGCGCCGCCAACCAGAACGCCATTGCCAACATCGTCTATGGCGGGACCTTCGGAACCAAGAACCTGGGCAACACCCAGCCAGGCGACGGCTGGCGCTATCGCGGCGGCGGCTTCAAGCAGATCACCGGCCGGGCCAACTATGCCGAGGCCGGGCACGAGGCGGATCCCGACACTCTGCGCACCGACGTGCAGGTTTCGGCCAACGCGGCGGCGAATTTCTTCATCAAGCACGGCTGCACCGCCGCGGCCCTGATGGACGACGTCAAGGCCGTGACCCTGATCGTCAACGGCGGCCTCAACGGCCTGGACGCCCGCATCGCCGCCACGGCGGCGGCGAAGATTGTGGTGGGATTGAGTTAGAGGTCCTGGCTGTTGCTCTGCTCAATTCCTCGCCCGTTGGGCGAGGGGGACCACGAAGTGGTGGAGTGGGCCGTGGACTGCACGGGGTTTCCAGCACGTCCACCCTGGCAAAGCTTCGTTCTGAAAGCCCATGCGTTCCACGCCCCACTCCGTCGGCTTCGCCGCCACCTCGCCCAACGGGCAAGGAATAGGCAATGGCGGCCAGCCTAGCTCCGATCCCACCACGGATATTGCGGCGGCATGTCGGTCGAGACCTTGCTGGTGAAGGCCGGCGCGCGCTTCTCCAGGAAGGCCGCCACGCCCTCGCGCACGTCGGGGGTGGAGCCCAGGGTCAGGTTGATCGGCCCATCGACCGCCAGCACGGCCATCGGATCGCTCTCGCCGGCGAACCGCCAGAGCAGCTGGCGGGTCAGGGCGATGGAGACCGGCGAGGTTTCCTCGACGATTTCGCGGGCGATCTCGCGGGCCCGGGGCAGCAGGTCTTCCGGCGCGGTCACCTCGCTGACCAGGCCGCCGCGCAGGGCCTCGGCCGCGTCGAACACCTTGCCGGAGTAGCACCAGCGCAGGGCCTGGGGCAGGCCGACCAGCCGGGGCAGGAACCAGGCCGCGCCCGCCTCCGGCGTCAGGCCGCGCCGGGCGAAGACAAAGCCCAGCTTGGCGGTGCTGGAGGCCAGGCGGATGTCCATCGGCAGGGTCATGGTGATCCCTACCCCCACCGCCCCGCCGTTGATCGCCGCGATCGAGGGCTTGCGGCAGGTGAAGATGGCCTCGGTGAAGCCGCCCTTCAGCCGCCGGCGCTCGGAGATGCCCGAGCCGAACAGCTTGGCCCCGCTGCCGCCGAAACTGTCGGCGCCATCAGACACATCCGCTCCAGCGCAGAAGGCCCGGCCATTGCCAGTGACGATCACCACCCGCACCGCATCGTCCTCGTCGGCCCGCTGGAAGGCCTCGGACAACTCGGCGCCCATCTGGGCGGTGTAGGCGTTCATCCGCTCAGGACGGTTCAGGGTGATGGTCAGCACGCCGTCGGCGAGATCGGTCAGCAGGGTTTGCGTGGTCATGCGCGGACCCTGACTCCACTGGGGCCGCCCGCCAAGTATGACCCCGCGTCAGGAGTCCAGCTTGATCTTGTCCCCGACGCGGTCGAGGAAGCTGGACAGTTCCCCGATCCACAGGCGCGAGGTCTCCGCGTCCGAGGTCTCGCCGGCGGCCTCCAGCGCCGCGCCGATGTCGGTAATCATCTGGAAACCGTAGGCGCCGCCGGAGCCCCGCAGCCTGTGGCCCAACAGGATCACGGCGGCATAGTCGGTCCGCTCGACGGCGGCCAGAATGTCGATCACCGTCTGGCGGCAGTTGAGCAGGTAGGCCGGGACCCGCTCGGCGATGCGCGCATTAGGCGGCATCAGGATGGCCTCGGCCACCAGGCTGGCCACGGCCGGCGGCAGCGCGCCTACCCAATGGTCCTTGATGGCCTGCAACAGCACTTCCTGCTTGATCGGCTTGGTCAGGAAGGCCGTGCAACCCGCCGCCAGACATTTCTCCCTGTCGCCTTTTAGCGCCGAGGCGGTGAGGGCCAGAATTGGTATCGAGGGACGGTTGTTGGCCCGCTCCCAGGCGCGGATGTTGCGGGTGGCAGTCAGGCCATCCATCACCGGCATCTGGCGGTCCATGAGGATCAGGTCGTACTGGTTGGCGGCGAACATCCGGAAGGCGATCGCCCCGGTCTCGGCGATGTCGACCTGGTAGGGGGTGTCCTCCAGATAGGCCATGGTAATCAGGCAGTTGTCGGGTGAATCCTCGGCCAGCAGGATGCGAAGCGCCGGCATGGCAGGCTCGGGACCCATGCCGACAGCCGGGACCACGGGCCGATTGGCGGCCGCCCACACTTCGAATGGCGCGGCGAAGGCGAAGGTGCTGCCCTTGCCGACCTGGCTTTCCACCCAGATCCGCCCGCCCATCAGATCGACCAGCCGCCTGGATATCGTCAGCCCTAGGCCCGACCCGCCGAACCGGCGGGTGGTGGAGGAATCGGCCTGGGTGAAGCGCTCGAACACCCGGTCCAGCTTGTCAGCCGGTATGCCGATGCCGGTGTCGGTAACCGTGAACCGCAGGGCCGTGGGCGACATGGCGTCCGAGTCACGCTCGACCCGAAGGGTGACCTTGCCGGCATGGGTGAACTTGATGGCGTTGCCCAGCAGGTTGAGCAGCACCTGCTGCAGCCGGGTCGGATCGCCGACCAGATCGGTGCCGATGCCGGGTGCGATCTCGCAGACCAGCAGCAGGTTCTTTTCCTGCGCCCGGGCGGCGACCATCTCGATGACCTTTTCCAGGTGGTCGATCAGCGAAAACCCCGTCCGCTCCAGCTCCAGCTGTGAGGCCTCGACCTTGGAGAGGTCCAGGATGTCATTGATCAGGTTCAGGAGGTTGTCACCGGCCCGGCGGAAGATCTGGACATACTTGTTCTGCTCGGGGGTCAGCTCGGTCTTGGCCAGCAGGTCGGCGATGCCCATGATGGCGTTCATCGGCGTACGGATCTCATGGCTCATGCTGGCCAGGAATTCCGACTTGGTGCGGCTGGCGCTCTCGGCATTGGCCCTGGCCTGGTGCAGCTCGGCCTCGAACTGCTTGCGCTCGGTGACGTCGCGGGCGGCGGCGAATACCCCCTGCAGCTTGCGGTTCCGGTCGTAGAAGGTGGTGGCGTTGTACGAGACCACGGTCTGCTTGCCGTCGCGAGCCCGCGCCGTCAGTTCGTAGTTGGTGACCGATTTTTCGGCCAGGACCCGCTTGATGCCGGCCTCGGCGCGGCCGGGATCGGTGAAATAGTCCTTGAATGGCGCGCCGATCAGTTCGTCGCGGGTGCAGCCGGTCAGAGCCTCCATCTGCTTGTTGACGTCGGTGATGATGCCCGCCGGGTCAGTGGTGATCAGGGCGTCGATGTTCGATTCGATCAGCGAGCGGGTGTAGAACTGCTGGTCGCGCAACTTCTGGTCCGACTTCTTCTGCTCTTCCTCGACCAGCTTGCGGGCGGTGTTGTCGGTGCCGATCAGCAGGTAGCCGATGATCGCCCCTAGCGCATTGCGTAGGGCTGTGACCGAGACCAGGGCCGGAAAACGGGTGCCGTCCTTGCGGATATAGGTCAGCTCATAGATGTCCTCGATACCGCGCGAGGCCTTGAACACCAGGGCCTCGAAGCCCGGCGTGATGGTGACGCCCAGCTCGACGCTCAGGGCGTCCGCCCGGGCGATCAGTTCGCCCGGATCGGAGATGTCGGCGGGCGTGATCTTGTTCATCACCTCGCCGGCCGAGTAGCCCAGCATCCGCTCGGCGCCGACGTTGAAGATCTGGATAACGCCCATGGCGTCGGTGGCGATGCTGGAAAAGTTGGCGCTGTTGAAAATGGCGCTCTGCAGGGCCCCGGCCTTCAGCTCGGTGCCGATCAGCAGATAGCCGATGATGACCCCGGCCTCGTCGCGCAGGGCGGTGACCGAGACCACGGCCGGGAACCGCGTGCCGTCCTTGCGGACATAGGTCAGCTCGTAGATGTCCTCGATGCCGCGCGAGGCCTTGAACACCAGGGCCTGAAACCCCGGCGTGATCGGCTCGCCCAGCTCGGCGCTCAAGGAACCCGCCCGGGCGATGAGCTCACCGGGATCGGAAATGTCGGCGGGGGTGATCTTGTTGACCACTTCGGCCGCCGTGTAGCCCAGCATCCGCTCGGCGCCGACATTGAAGATCTGGATCACGCCCTTGGCGTCGGTGGCGATGCTCGAGAAGTTGGCGCTGTTGAAGATGGCGCTCTGCAGGGCGCCGGCCTTGAGCAGCACTTCCTCGGACGCGGTGGCGGCGTCCGCCTGGAAGTCGATAATCGGCTCGTTCTTGTCGCTGGCTATGATCTGGCTCGATTCAGCTTACCCGCGCCGCAGCGGTCGAACCCGGGCGTCACTGTGACGCCGCGAGGGTGGTTTCGAGAGAGGCCTGCAGTTGGCCTTCGGTGTAGGGCTTCTGCAGAAATTGAGCGCCCTGGACGAACAGCGCCTGCATTTCGGCCGTCAGCGCACTGCCGGTGGTGTAGAGAACCCGCATGCCGGGCTTTAGTTCGACGCCCTGCCGGGCCAGGTCGAATCCGCCGAACCGGGCCTTGTCGAGCCGGATATCGGTGACCAGGGCGTCGATCTCCTGGTCCGACCGCAGGATCGACAGCGCCTCTTCGACGCCCAAGGCCAGGACCGTGGCGTGTTGCAAATCCTGGATAGTGATTTCAGCGATAGCGCCAATAAATACGTCATCTTCGACGATCAACACCGTGGCCATCGAAACCCAAACCCCAGAAAACGTCAGCTGCAAGTCCGAGAGACATCTAGGATTTGAGCCACAAATCACGAAATGGTCGCGATTGTACGACGCGACAATTCCGGCTTGATTTGCCACCTTACCGCAAATGGATGGCGATTAGATTTAAATATGCGAAATTGTCTTTTTGTGTCGGAAATTGACTAAGTATTCTATTTGCGAAAACTTCTGCGGGGGCCCCCGCGGCTGCCTGCCGGTGACCATCTCCTGACGACCGGGCAGTGGGGGACCGCCCGGTAGCCTGGGCGCTGCCTAGAAGCTCAGTGTGGCGGCGCCGCTTTTGATCAGGTCGTGCATGACGCTGGCTCCGGTGATCACCACCCCGTCGATCAGGTCCTTCTGGGCATAGCCCCGTCCCTTGACGCAGGGGCTGCACGCCCAGAGCTTGCCGCCCCGCTTGATGAAATCACGCAGCATGGCGCCCATCGGCTCCAGAGGATTGACCTGGGTGGCGTCGGCGGCGCCGCGACGCACCAGGTCGACGGCCGAGCTGGTCAGGAACATCGACACGCGCAGGCCCGCGGTCATGCCGCCCAATGCGATGGTCAGACCGACCGACGACAGTTCGTGGTCCGTCCCACGGGTCATGACAACGACCAGATCACGCGGCTTTTCAAACACTCTTCATCTCCTGGATGTTCATTTGGTGAGGCCAGGGTAGGGTCCCCGCCGATGGACGCCATGACCGGAACGCCGCCGCTTATTGCCGAAACGCCGTCAGACCGGCGGGACCCGCTGTCGGACCTGCTGGCCGGCATGCATCTGGCCGGGGCCGTTCAGTTTCGCGTCGAATTTCAGGAGCCCTGGGCGGTGATGACGCCCGACGCCGCGGCGCTCGTGCGGCAGTCTCCGTTCCACAACGGCCACTTCATGCCCTTTCACATCATCGTCGCCGGTGGGGCCTGGCTTGAGATGCCGGGAGGCGAGCCGGTCTGGGTGAAGGCCGGCGACGTCGTGTTGCTGCCTTACGGAAGTCGGCACCGCCTCAGCGGCCGCAATAACTCGGACACCATCGAGCTGGGCCAGATGATGGGCGCGGTTCCCGATACGACGATCCCGGTGCTTCAGTACGGCGGGACCGGCGCCAAAACCGACATCCTCTGCGGGTTCCTGAAGTGCGACGAACTGCTGTTTCACCCGCTCTTGAAAGCCCTGCCGCCACTCTTGCACGCCAGTCCCAGTGACAGCGGGCCAGACGCCTGGCTGGCCGGCGCCCTGCGCCAGACCATCGCTGAAGCCACCCAGTCGGTCGCGGGCTCGCAAGGCATGCTGGCCCGGCTGACCGAATTGATGTTCGTCGAGGTCCTGCGCCATCACCTGGCCAGCCTGTCGGCGGAAGAACTGGGCTGGTTCGCGGCCTTCAATGACCCGGTGACCGGACCGGCGCTGCGCCTGATCCATGCCGAGCCGCTTCGGCCCTGGCGGGTGGACAGCCTGGCCCGCGGGGCCGGCGTATCACGCACGGTCCTGGCCGAGCGGTTCAAACACTACCTGGCCCAGCCGCCGATGCAGTATCTGCAGAGCTGGCGGCTGCAACTGGCGGCGCAGCGGCTCAAGGCCAGCCCGCTGCCGATCAAGACCATTGCGGAGGACTGCGGCTACGAGTCCGAAGCGGCCTTCAGCCGCGCCTTCCGGCGACAGTTCGGCCAGCCCCCGGCGACCTGGCGGCTGAGGCAGCGGGGCTGAGCGTCAGTCCATCGCCCCAATATACGGCAGCCCGCGCATCGTCCCCGCCACGTCCATGCCGTAGCCGACCAGGAACCGCGCCGGGGCTTCCCAGGCCACGAAGTCCGGCTCGATAGCGCGCTGGGTGGGCCAGGGCTTTCTCGCGAACACCGCCGACAGCACCTCGCTGGCGCCGGCGTCCTTGACCAGGCGGACGGCCTCGCTCAGCGACAGGCCGGTGTCGAAGACATCGTCCACGACCAGAGCCCGCTGGCCGACCAGCGGGCGTTGCAGGTCGGCGCGGACCTCGCAGCGGCCGGCGCTCTTGCGGGCGTCGTGATAGCTGGCCAGCCACAGGGCGTCGAAGCGGACCATTCTGCCAAGGCGGGCCAGGGCCCGGGTCAGGTCAGCGGCGAACCACAGGCCGCCGGTCAGCAGGCAGACGACGGTGGTGTCGTCATCGATGCGCGGGGCGATGATCTTGGCCAGGTCGGTGACCCTTTGGGCCAGCTCGTCTTCGCCGATCAGCACGGCGGGTTGGGCGGGCTGGTCGCTCATCTAGGGTTCCTTGCTTGGAGTCTGGTCCGGAGGGCTGGCGGGGAATGGATCGATATTGGCCGGATCGTCAACCGGCGCCGGCTCGACACCGGCTGGGCCGCGCAGGGTGAGCGGCGCCTTGACCGTCTGGGCGGCGGGAGCCTGGGCCGCGCTTGGCAGCTTCAGGCCCTTCTCGTCGGTGACGAAGGTGACATCCAGTTCGACCGATGTGGTCGGCGGGTCCAGCAGGGCGATGGAGAAGCCGCGGGTCGCGCCGGCCGGAATCTTGGGATTGTTGATCATCGAGATCTTGGCCATCACCCGCCGGCCCTGCTTGTTGATCAGGCTGACCTGCAGCGGCGGCGAGACCACGTCCTGGCCGGTGACATTGCGCAGCTGACCGCGCACGGCGAGCGCCGCGTGACCGTCCTGCAGGATGGGTTCAAAGGTGATGTTCTCGATGGTCAGACCAACGCGGTTGACCGGCTGGCCGGCGGCGGCGAAGGCGCTGGCCGAACGGGGCCACAGCCTGGCGACATCGGTCTTGAACATCAGGCCCAGCAGGACCGTCGCCGAAACGAACACCGCCATACCGCCCCAGATCACGCCGGTGGCCGTCGCCTCGCGCACCCGACGCTCGGTCTGGGCCTTGGCGCGGAAAACCTTGGGCAGTTCGTCGCCCGGCAGTTCGCTGACCGGGGTGTCGAAGAGGGGGTCGAGGGTCGGCTCGGACGGGCGGGAGAAGGCCCCCTGCTCGGGGTCGACGAACAGTTCCAGATCGACTTCGCCGGTCGCCGTCCAGCGGTTGCCGCACAAGGCGCAACGAACCGTCCGACCACCGGGGCCCACCTGGTCGTCGCCCACGAAATAGCGGGTAGCGCACTCGGGACAGGTCAGTATCATGGCCGGCGAATCGGACGCTCCCGCAACCTCTCACCCGAGGTCGCCGATTTCGGCTCCCATGTCCAGAAACCCCAACGCCGCGCCTTCTGATCCTCTGGCCGGTCCCATCCTCCGCTTTGAGGGCGTGGCCATGCGTTATGGCCGCGCGCCGGAGGTATTGAAGGACATCGGCTTCGAGCTTTCGCCAGGCAGTTTTCATTTCGTCACCGGCGCCTCGGGAGCCGGGAAGAGCAGCCTGCTCAAACTCATCTATCTGGCGGAACGGCCTTCCCGAGGGCGGATCGAGCTGTTCAGCCGCGATGTGGACGCCGTGGCGCCGGCCGACCGGCCGTTCCTGCGCCGGCGGATCGGGGTGGTGTTCCAGGAATTTCGGCTGCTCGAGCACCTTTCGGCCTTCGACAACTGCGCCCTGCCCCTGCGCATCGCCGGCCAGAAGCCCGAGAGCTACCGCACCGACATCGCCGAACTTTTGGCCTGGGTGGGACTGAAAAGCCGCATGCACGCCCTGCCCGCCACCCTCTCCGGCGGCGAGAAGCAGCGACTGGCCATCGCTCGGGCGGTGGTCGCCCGGCCTGATATCCTGCTGGCCGACGAGCCGACCGGGAATGTCGACGACGCCCTGGCCCTGCGCATCCTGCGCCTCTTCGTCGAGCTTAACCGCCTGGGCACCACCGTGCTGATCGCCAGCCATGACGAGGACCTGGTGGCCCGCTCGGGCCAGCCGGTCTTCCACCTGGAGAACGGCCGGCTGACCGCCTTCGGACGCGGAGGTGGGCGATGAGCGACCTCTTCGATCCCGCCCGCTGGAAGCCTGGCCCCCTGCTGCCCAAACGCGACGCCCGCGACGGGGCGCTGGTTTTCGTGGTGGCGGTGCTGTGCTTCCTGGCCTGCCTGACCGCCATCGGAGCCATGGCCGCCGACCGGGGGGCCCGGGGCTGGACCTCGCAGCTCTCCGACAGCGCCACGGTTGTGGTGCGAACCGTGGGGGCCGAGAGCCCCGACGCGGCCGCCGCCCGGGCGGCCGAGACCCTGGCCGGGGTGGCGGGGGTCAGCGAGGCCCGGGCCATGGAGAAGGAAAAGGCCGAGGCGCTGCTGGAGCCCTGGCTGGGCCGCGACGCCCTGCTCGACGACCTCCCCATCCCTCGCCTGGTGACCGTCGACCTGGATCCCAGGAAGCCGGCCACGGCCGCCGCCCTGGACCGCGCCCTCAAGGCCGCCGGCGTCGATGCGACCGTGGACGACCACTCCCGCTGGATCGGCGACATCGAGCGTTCGGCCGGAATCGCCCGCTGGGCGGCTCTGGGCGTAGGCCTGCTGATCGCGGCGGCGGCGGCGGCGGTGATCGGCTTTGCCACACGGGCGGGCCTGGCCGCCCATCGCGACGTCATCGAGGTCCTGCACCTCGCCGGCGCCGAGCCCGGATTCGTGTCCCAGTTGTTTCAGGTCCGTTTCGCCCGGACGGCGGCTCTGGCGGGCTTGTTCGGAGCGGCCGGGGCGGCCATCATCGCCGCGCTGGCTCGCTTGGCCGGCGGGGGGGACGGACTGACGCCGGTGCTGCCGGTGGCCTGGACCGACCTGGCCCTGGTGCTGCCCGCCCCCGTGATCGCCGCCCTGACCGCGGCGGTGGCGGCCCGGCTGGCGGCCATGGGCATGTTGAAGGAGTTGGGATGAGAGCTCTGGCTCTGCTGGTCATTGTGGCGCTGATCTGGGCGGTGGGCCTGCTGGCCTTCGGGGCGCGGGTCGAGCGCTCGACCCCGGCCGCCGAACCGCCGGTGGCTGATGCGGTCGTGGCCCTGACCGGCGCCTCCACTCTGCGCCTCGAGGCGGCCGTCAAGCTGTTGGAGAACGGCAAGGGCAAGCGGTTGCTGGTCAGCGGCGTCAACAAGATGGCCACGCGCAGCGACATCAAGTCGGTCACCAAGGCTCAGAAGCCCATCTACGACTGCTGCGTGGACCTGGACTACACGGCCGCCGACACCGCCGGCAACGCCGAGCAGATCGCCGAGTGGGCCAGGACCAAGGGCTACGACAGCCTGATCGTCGTCACCGCCGACTACCACATGCCCCGCGCCATGCTCGAGGTCCGCGCCGCGCTGCCGGGCGTTAAACTGACGCCCTACCCGGTCGCTACCGAGACCCTGGACGCCAGCCGCTGGTGGGCCGACGGCGTGCAGGCCCGGCGAATGACCATCGAGTACTGCAAGTACCTGGCGATCCTGACCCGCGAGAGCGCCAAGAGCCTGTTCAAGCACAAGGCGCCAAAAGCCGCGCCCAAACCCCAGGCTGCCGCGTCTTGATCCGAATTCGTTCGCTGGCCTACCTGATCTACTTCTACGGACTGTCGGTCCTCACCGCCTTTGCCATGCTGCCCTGCCTGCTGGGTTCGCGACGGGACATGACCCGGGCCATGAGCACCTACGGCCGCTGCGTCACCTGGGGCCTGAAGGTCATCGCCGGGATCAAGGTCGAGGTGCGCGGCCTGGAGCATCTGCCGCCGGGCCCGGTGCTGATCGCGGGCAAGCACCAGTGCATGTTCGACATCTTCGGCAGCTTCGTCTTCCTGCAGGACCACTGCTACGTGATGCGCAAGGAGCTGATGGCGATCCCCTTCTTCGGCTGGTACGCCACCAAGGCCGGGATGATCGTCGTTGACCGCGCCGGCCATTCCGCCGCCCTGCGCAAGATGGTCGCCGACGCCAGGGACCGCATGGCCGACGGTCGCAGGCTGGTGATCTTCCCGGAAGGCACCCGTGGCCAGCCCGGCAAGCCCGGCGACTACAAGCCCGGCATCGCCGCTCTCTATCGCGAACTGGACATGCCGGTGCTGCCCATGGCGGTGAACACCGGCGTCCACTGGCAGAAGTTCCTGCGCGTCCCGGGGACCATCGTCTTCGAATTCCTGCCGCCGATCCCGGCCGGGCTGAAGCGGGCCGAGTTCATGCGCGAGCTGCAGAGCAAGGTCGACACGGCATCGGAGGCGCTGCTGAGCCTCTAGACCGTCGCCGCCACCGCGTGGAGTTGCTCCCGCATCCAGGCCACCGCCGGCTCGGACAGCCGGTCGCGCAGGAACATCAGGGTCGCGTCGACCTGGGGCGAGGGATAGGGCGGCTCGATCATCACCAGTCGGCCGCCGGCCGCCGACATGCTGGCCACCCGGCGCGGGATGAGAGCGGCCATCTCCGAGCGGGCCACCACGGCCAAGGCCGAATACATGTCCGGCACCGTGATCCCCACCCGCTGGCGCAGGCCGGCCTGTTCGAGGGCGGACTCGAAGGCGCCCAGGTCCTTGTAGCTGGGGCGCAGGCCCAGGACTGAGGCCTCGGCGATCGGGAACGGGGCGCGTCGCTCGATCATCACATGCGGGACCGAGACCAGCCGCTCCAGGCTGACCGCCCCCTTGGCCACCGGGCTCTGAGGGCCCGCCACCCAGACCATCTCCTCGGCCAGCAGGGGTTCAGTCAGGAAGCGTTCTGGCGCGAACTGCACGCCGCTGATCAGGAAATCGACCCGCCGGGCGTCGAGCTGCTCCAGCAGTTCCGCCCCGGTCTCGGTGATGGCCAGTTCGGCCCCTGGCGCCTTCTCGGCCAGGCTGGCGACCAGGCCGGGCACCAGCACCGCGCAGCCATAGGCTCCTGTCGCGATGGCGAAGCGGCGGCGAGTGGTGGCTGGGTCGAAGTCGGGCGGCGACAGGGCCACGCCCAGCTGGTTCAGGGCCGCATGGATCTGCGGACCCAGCTCCAGCGCCCGGGGCGTGGGGGTCATGCCGTGGGCGCCGCGCAGCAGGAGCTCGTCGCCCAGCGCATAACGCAGGCGGTTCAGCGCATGGCTCACCGCCGACTGCGAGAGGCCCAGACGTTGGCCGGCCCGGGTGACGTTGCGCTCCTCGAGCAGCACGTCGAGCACCCGCAGCAGGTTGAGGTCCAGGCTGGAGATATGCGCGGCATTCATTTCAGACGTGACGACTTATCATTTTTCTCATGCCGGGTCGCAGCCTATCTAGCACTCTGCGGCGGAACAGTCGGAAGCCCGACTCGTTCGGCCTGAACATGCCTGCATACCCAGAAGGATTTTCGCCTTGAGCGATGTCGAAGGCTATTCCGCTGTCGCCGAGGCCGAAGAGAAGAGCGCCGCCGACGGCAGCCGCGAGGCCTGGCTGCGCCGCTGGCGCTGGCCGATCATCCTGGGCGGGCCACTGCTGATCGCCCTCATCGTCTGGATCGTCGTCGCCAACGGCGGCAAGGCCGAGGCCACCGACAACGCCTATGTGCAGATTGCCAAGGCCCCCGTCAGCGCCAGCATCGCGGGCCGGGTCATCGCCGTTTATGTGCACGAGAACGAGCGGGTGAAGGCTGGCCAACTGCTGTTCCGTATCGACGCCCGCGACCTCAATGCCTCCCAGGCCCAGGCCGTCGCCGACATCGCCGCCGCCCAGCAGACGGTGGGCGAACTGCAGGCCGTCTATAACCGCGCCCACATCAAGGTGCTGGCCGCCCGTATCAACCTCGGACACACCAAGGAAGAGGCCGACCGGGTCAAGGCTCTGGTCGCCGCCGGGGTCAACTCCGAACAGGACATGGAACAGGCGGACCGCAAGGTGCGCGACGCCACCTTCGCCGTGGTCGACGCCGAGAACGAAGAGGCCGTCGCTAAAGCCAACCTCTCCGGTCCCGGCGGGACCCAGCCGCAGGTCCAGGCCGCCCAGGCCAGGCTGCAGCGCGCCCAGATCGCCGTCTCCGACACCGAGGTCCGCGCCCTGACCGACGGGGTGGTGACCCGCGTCGACCAGCTGCCGGTCGGCTCCTATGTCAATCCGGCCCAGACGGTGTTCTGGCTGATCACCGGCCAGCCGTGGATCGACGCCAACTTCAAGGAAAACCAGCTGGCAAAGATGCGGATCGGCCAGCCGGTCACCATCACGCTGGACGCTGACCGGAGCCTCAAGCTGAAAGGCCACGTCGCCAGCTTCAGCCCCGGCACCGGCGCGGTGTTCTCTGCCCTGCCGGCCCAGAACGCCACCGGCAACTGGGTCAAGGTCACCCAGCGCCTGCCGGTCCGCATCGAGTTCGACCAGCCGCCGCCGGACATCGCCACCCGCGCCGGCCTCTCCGCCTCGGTGAAGGTCGATGTCCGCAACGCGGGGACGCCGGCGCGGTGAGCGACCCCTCCCAAGCCCAGGTCATCGACCCGCGGGACGTCGCCAATCGCTGGCCGATCACCATCGCCATCATGCTGGCGACGGTGATGAACTCGCTGGACACCACGATCGCCAACGTTGCCCTGCCCCATATCCAGGGCAGCGTCTCGGCCTCCAGCGACCAGATCACCTGGGTGCTGACCAGCTACATCGTCGCCGCCGCCCTGGTCACGCCGATGACCGGCTGGCTGGCCGCGCGGCTGGGCCGCAAGAACCTGTTCCTGATCTCGATCATCGGCTTCACCATCACCTCGATGCTCTGCGGGCTGGCCACCAGCCTGCCGGAAATCGTCATCTTCCGGCTGCTGCAGGGCGTGTTCGGCGCGGCGCTGATCCCGCTGTCCCAGGCGGTGCTGCTCGACATCAACCCGCCCGAGCAGCACGGCCAGGCCATGGCCATCTGGGGGGCCGGCGCCATCCTTGGCCCCGTGCTGGGCCCGGCCCTGGGCGGCTGGCTGACCGAGAGCCTGAACTGGCGCTGGGTGTTCTTCATCAACCTGCCGGTCGGCATCCTGGCCCTGCTGGGCGTGTGGTTCTTCATCCGCGGCGACAAGGGCGACAAGCCCCGGCCGTTCGACTTCCTGGGCTTCGGCGCCCTGGTGCTGTTCATCGGCGGCTTCCAGATGATGCTGGACCGCGGCCCCGGCGAGGACTGGTTCTCTTCGCCCGAGGTGTGGACCGAGGCGCTGGTCGGCCTCTCGGGCCTGTGGATCTTCGTCGCCCACACCCTGACCGCCAAGCATCCGTTCTTCGACCGCCGGCTGGCGCGGGACCGCAACTTCCTGACCGCCTCCATCTTCGGCTTCTTCATCGGTATCCTGCTGTTCTCGACCATGGCCCTGCTGCCGCCGATGATGCAGAACCTGCTGGGCTATCCGGTGCTGACCTCGGGCCTAGTCTCCATGCCGCGTGGCATCGGCTCCTTCATCGCCATGTTCGTGGTCGGCCAGCTGATCGGGCGGATCGACACGCGGCTCATCCTGATGACCGGCCTCTCCATCAGCTGCGTCGCCCTCTGGCAGATGATGCATTTCGACCTGTCGATGACCGCCGGGCCGCTGATGATATCCGGCTTCATCCAGGGTCTGGGCATCGGGCTGATCTTCGTGCCGCTGTCGACGCTGGCCTTCGCCACCGTCACGCCGGAGCTGCGCGGCGAAGGCTCTTCGCTCTACACTCTCATCCGTAACCTGGGCTCCAGCGTCGGCATCTCGATCATGCAGGCCCTGGTGGTCTTCCACACCCGCACGGTCGGGGCGGGCCTCTCCGAGCATATCGACCCCTCCAGCCCCACTATCCGGGCGGCGCTGGGCGTCCGGGTCGGCAATCCTGCTGGTCTTATGGGGCTGGAGAACGAGATCACCCGCCAGGCGACGATGATCGCCTACATCGACGACTTCAAACTGATGCTGATCGTCACCGTCCTGTGCATGCCCATGCTGCTACTCATGCGCAAACCCAAGCTGCAACAAGGAGGTCCCCGCCATGTCGAGGTCGACTAGACTCCTCGCTGGGGTCGCCCTGGCCTCGATGCTCGGCGCCTGCGCCACCGTGGGCCCGAACTTCCAGACGCCCGCCGCCCCCGCCACGTCCGGCTACGCTATGGCTGGCGACAAACAATCGCCCTCCGTTCGGCTGAGCCCCGACACCCGCGTCGCCGGTCCCTGGTGGCAGGCGCTGGGCTCAAGCGACCTGGACACCGCCATTCGCCAAGCCCTGGCCGACAGTCCCAGCGTCGCCGAGGCCCAGGCCAACCTGGACAAGGCCCGCGCCGACGCCCGCGCGGTATCGGGCGCCGCCGGACCTCAGGCCGGGCTGACGGCGGGCGGGGAGCGCGAGCGGATCAATACCGCCTCGTTCGGCTTCTCGGGCTTCCCCAGCCCGACGATCAACCTGTTCTCGGTCGGGGCGAACATCAGCTACGACCTCGACCTGTTCGGCGGCCAGAAGCGCGCCAACGAGGCGGCCGGCGCCCGTGCGGAGGCGCAGGCGCGGCGGGCCGACGCCGCCTATCTCTCCCTGACCGGCAATATCGCCCTGCAGGCGGTGCGGGTCGCGGCCCTCCGCGCCCAGATCGCCGCCGCCCAGCAGACGGTGCGTGACGACCAGGCGCTGATCGATATCATCGCCAAGGCCCAGAGGGCCGGCGGCGCGGCCAAGTCGTCTGGCGCGCCGGCCGAAGCCCAACTGGCCAAGGACCAGGCTAAGCTGCCGCCCCTCAATCAGCTTCTCGCCCAGGCCCGCCACCAGCTGGCCTTGCTATCAGGCAAGTCGCCGGCCGACTGGACCGCGCCGGACTTCGAAATGGCGAGCTTTGCTCTGCCCGCCGACACGCCTGTGACCCTGCCCTCCAGTCTGGTT
>JBBRZO010000016.1:0-131438 GCA_038236615.1 Caulobacterales bacterium | reverse complement strand
TCCTAAGACCTTCATCATTCACGCGGCATGGCTGCGTCAGGCTTTCGCCCATTGCGCAAGATTCCCCACTGCTGCCTCCCGTAGGAGTTTGGGCCGTGTCTCAGTCCCAATGTGGCTGATCATCCTCTCAGACCAGCTACTGATCGTAGCCTTGGTGAGCCTTTACCTCACCAACAAGCTAATCAGACGCGGGCCGCTCTAATGGCGATAAATCTTTCCCCCGAAGGGCACATTCGGTATTAGCTCAAGTTTCCCTGAGTTGTTCCGAACCAAAAGGCACGTTCCCACGTGTTACTCACCCGTCCGCCACTAATCCCGAAGGATCCGTTCGACTTGCATGTGTTAGGCCTGCCGCCAGCGTTCGCTCTGAGCCAGGATCAAACTCTCAGGTTGAGTTGACATTGACTCCAGTATCCGGTTCCAGGGGGAAAACCCTGAAACCTTGCATCTGGTTTGCATAGTATCTTGACGAGTTCCCATTCGTATTGACCGCCCAGCCGAAGCCAGACAGCCTATATTTCATGGTGTCTTCAAGAGACCGCATTTGTCAGCGTCGAGATGGCCTGGTTAGGACCATCCGCAGCACGCCGCCGCCTGCGTTTCTCTTTCCAAATCAACGATGTCAAAGACCCGACCGGGGTTTCCGGCCCCACCGTTTTGCGCCCGGTGGCGGCGAAGAGCGGCGTGTTTAGTTGCCGTTCAGAAGTAAGTCAAACAACTTTTTTTCTTTTTTCCCGAGCCGCCCCGAGAGGCATTTCAGAGACAAAGAAGGTCCAGGGCGCCCGAGGGGCTTCCCTCAAAATCAGTGGACCGAGTCGTTTGGAGCGGCGGAACTTAGTCGTTTAACCGGGGAAATCAAGGAGTTTTTTAGAACTCTTGGTTCCCTCGGCGGCGGCGCCGTTCCGAGCGAGGGGGGCTTCTAGACGCGGCCCTCCGGAGTGGCAACCCCGCTTGAGCAAAAAACGTCATGGTGCGGCGCTTTATTAGGCGAACGCCGATCCGCTCCAGGCCTTTTCCCATAAGGACTCAAGGCCCTACGCCGTTTCTGCCTCAAGCGGGGCGCAGGCCGCCAATCGCCAGGCCGCGACCGCACCTACAGCGGCCACAGGGAGAAACGCCCCAAACAGCCACGGCGCCGCGTGCGCGGCCTGGACTGAGTCCATGCCGTGGGAGAGTCCTAACGCCGTTCCCAGAGCTCCGGCCGCCGCCGCGCCGGTCGCGCCGCCGGCCTGTTGGGTGGAAGGAATCGCCGAAGCGCCCAGCGGACGCTCTGTGTCATCGAGGCTGGCGAGCACTCTTCGAGCCAGAAAAGCCCAGCAAACGCCGAATCCAGCCCCCGTTAGCGAGGCGGCTGCTACGGCGGGAATCAGGCCTGGTTGTCCGAAGGTCAGCGCCATGGCCGCGACACCGGCGGGAATCATCACCCCCCCTGCCCTGATCAGCAGCCCGTGCCAGCGCGGCGCCAACCCCGCGATCGGCAAAGCGGCCAGGGTCCAGCCCAGTGCTTCGGCGGCCACGACATATCCGGCGGTCAATGGCCCCACGCCGTTGACGGCCTGCAGGATGGCCGCGCCATAGACGCCCAGCATGATGGTGCCGGCCGCCATACAGAAGATCACCGCGTATCCCGCTCCCGCCGCGCTGGTGAGTCGGCGCGCGTCCCTAGGCAGCAGCCGCACGGCCTGGCCGGCGTCCAGGCGGATCATGAAGGCCAGTACGCCCAGACCCGCGACCACCAGCGCCACCGATCCTGCCGGCGAGTCGATCAGGCCGGCGGTGGCGATCAGAATCACGCCCGTCGCCAATAGAGAGAGTTGCGGCAGGGCCAGCCCCGCCCCCTCCTCTCCTTGCGACTCGGGCGCCTTGGCCGAGAGCAGGACAGCCGCGGCGGCGCTGAAGGCCAGGCCCTGGACCGCGAAGAACCAGAAGGCCCCCCGCCAATGTCCCGCCTGGGCGAACAGCCCGCCCACCAACGGTCCCAGCACCGTCGCCACGCCCCAGACGCTGGTGGTGGAGGCGAAGACCCGGGCCCAGAGGCGCTCCGGGAACACTAACCCCACGGCCACATAGACCAGGCCGACGATCCAGCCGGCCCCGATGCCCTGCACCAGCCGGCCGATCAGGAAGGTGGTGATTCCCGGGGCCAGGCCGCTGGCCAGGCACCCGACACTATAGGTAAGGCCCGCTATCGCCATCGCCGTGCGCAGACCCAGCCGCGCCGACAGCCGCCCTGAGCTGGCGCCGGCTACGATGGCGCCCAGGGTGTAGACCGCCACCGCCCAGCCGAAATAGGCGTAGCCGCCCAGCTGACGGGCGACACTGGGCATGATGGTCGCCGTCACCAGCGAGTCGGCGGCGTTCAGCCAGACACCCAGGCACAACAGGGCGAAGCGCGGGAAATACACCCCCTTCAGCAACTCTCCCCAATTCGACTCAGTCACTGGAACGCCAGGCATTTTGACAATCTTCTTGTTTGCAATTGTCGGAACGGGTAAACCGCCCCCAGCGATTTCGCAAGCTCCAGATTGTCAAAGTGACCGCTCAACCCATCCTGCACCGGCTCAAGACTCACGGTCCGTTGCGCACCGGCGCCCTGGCGGCTCAGACGGGCGTCACCCGCCAGGCCGCTCGCCAGATGCTCGAGCGCCTGGCCGCCGAGGGCCTGGTCGAGCACATCATAGAGAAATCCGGTGTAGGCCGTCCCAGCCAGCTCTGGTCGCTGACCGAGACCGGCCACGGCCAGTTCCCCGACAGCCACGCCCAGATAACCCTGGAACTGATCGCCGCCGCCCGGGCCGCCTTCGGTGAGGAAGGCCTGGACCGACTGATCGCCCAGCGCGAAACCGCCTCTCTCGACGCCTACACAAACCAGCTTACGGCTCCCGACATTGCGACCCGACTCGAGCAACTTTCCTTCGCGCGCGCCCGCGAGGGATATATGGCGCAAGTCCAGCCCCATCCCGACGGCGGTTGGCTGCTGATCGAGAACCATTGCCCCATCTGCGCGGCGGCCCGGGCCTGCCAGGGATTCTGCCGTTCGGAACTGGATCTGTTCCGCCGGGTGCTGGGCGAAGCGGTCACGGTCGAGCGCACCGACCACATCCTGGCCGGAGCGCGTCGTTGCGCGTACCGAATTCAGCCCGCGGCGATATAGGCTTTCAGCCCGTGGGCCTCGGCCTCGACCTCGGAAATTTTGTGCTTCACCAGGTCGCCGATCGAGACGATCCCCGCCAGCCGTCCGTCGCGGATCACGGGCAGATGGCGTATTCGACGGTCGGTCATACGGCCCAGCAGGCTGTCGACGGTCTCGCCGGGCGCGGCGAACACCACATCCCGCGTCATCCAGCCCGAGACCGGCTTGGTCAGGGCGCCGGCCCCGTCGCTGGCCACCGCCTTGACGATATCGCGCTCGGACACGATGCCGATGACCATTTGGTCGTCATCGACCACCACCATCGCGCCAACCCTGCGGCTATGCAGCAGAGCCGCGACACCACCGACCGTTTCGCCTGGCCCGGCGGTAAAAACCAGGTCGCCCTTATCCTTCAGGATCTGGGAAACGAGCATGGCACATCCTCCCTTTTAGGTACTGGTTGAGGAGAGGGTCTGCCTGATCGGCCGGAGAATCAACCACTTGCCGGGGAAGTGACCAGGACGAGTAGCCGGATATGAGCACGGCGGCGCCTCAACATCCTTAACCAAATCGCCAGAGGTTCGCCTTCAGGATGAACCCTGTCCTGTTTTGGCACGGCCATTGCTTGGCCAGCCAAGCTGAATTCGCCGCGTGGAGCCGCCTCATGGTCGACCTGAAGATCAAAGCCCCGCTGGCGCTGGCAGTTTTTGCCGTCTCGGCAAGCCTCGCCGGGACCGTTTCGGCCCAGTCCTACTCGTCCAACTCGGCCGGCTACAACGCCGGCTATGGCCGTACGCCGGGCCAGGAGAACCGTCCGGTCAGCGTCGGCGGCACGGGCCAGGGCAACCGAGTGATCGTCGATGGCGTCATTCTCGCGGGCGAGGACCAGAGCGTCTACGCCAGCCAGACCGGCGGCGGGGTGTTCAGCGACACCTCGGGCGTGGGCAACATCGGGGGCTCCTCGACCGCCATCGGCAACAATCTCGTGGTGGTCACCCAGGGCAACTACAACACCG
The DNA here is from genome assembly GCA_038236615.1 of Caulobacterales bacterium. GTDB lineage: Bacteria > Pseudomonadota > Alphaproteobacteria > Caulobacterales > Caulobacteraceae > Caulobacter. The sequence continues at coordinate 127,289 of JBBRZO010000016.1, read as the reverse complement.
TGATCATCACCTCGGTGCAGACCAACAACGGTAACGTCTCAGCCGGCTCCACGACGAGCGGCGGGGTGGGGAACAACAATGGCAACTAGCGTTCCCCGCCGCGTCATCGCGGCGGTCTCGGTTTCGGCCCTGCTGCTTTCGGCCTGCGCGACGCCCATCGCGGGGGCCGACGGCCGTTATGCTCAGCCCATCGGGTCCGCCACGGTAACCGCCAACCCGACCCCCTATTCCAACGCCCTGGTCTGCCTGGGCAACTACGCCCGCCAGTACAAGCTGGGCGCCCCGCGCATCGCTGTGGGCCGCATCGCCGACTACACCGGCAAGGAGGAGTCCGACGGCTCGGGCCGCAAGGTCACGCAAGGCGCCTCGCTGATGGCGATGAGCGCCTTCGCCAAGGCCGGCATGCCGCTGGTGGAACGGTTCGACACCTCGGTGTCGGAGCTGGAACTGAAATACACCAACAACAAACTGATCACCGACGATCCCAACCCGGCCGCCGACGGTCCGGCTGATCCGCGCAAGATCTTCGCCGGCCAGGTGCCAGGCTCGGACTTCTATGTCACCGGCGGCATCACCGAGCTGAACTACAACATCCGCTCCAACGGGGCCGACGTCGCGGCCGGCGACAAGGACACCAACGGGCTCAAGGGCCGGTTTAAGAACTCCATCTTCGTGATGAACGTCGCGATCGACCTGCGCCTGATCAACACCCGCACCCTCGAGGTCGTCGACGTGATCTCCTACCAGAAGCAGGTAGTCGGCCGCGAAGTGGGCATCGGCCTCTTCGACTTCCTGAATGGCAACGTGTTCGACGTCTCGGGCGGCTCCGGCGCGCTTGAGCCGCTGCAACTGGCCGTGCGCTCGCTGATCGAGCGGGCCGTGGTCGAGATGACCGCCAATCTCTACGGCATGCCCGGTCCGCAGAGCTGCCTGACCAGCGACCCGCTGGGCGGCTCCACCACCGGCCTGACCGGGGGCTATGTCCCCGCTTACAACAATACGGGGACGAACAATGGCACGACCCGCGAAGATCCGGCTCGCTGGAGCGATAAGCGCGATCCCGCTGTTAAGCCTGCTCTGCGCGGCCGGTACTAGCCAGGCTCAGACGCCGCCCCCCAGCCAGGTCATCAACAACCAGATTCAGCTGGGCGATGTCTTCTCGTCCGGGACCCTGACCGTCTATGGGGTCGACACCGTGCAGGCCCAGGCCAGCTCGACCGGCAACGCCGTGGTTGCCGGGGCCGACGGCGCTGACATGGCGGTGACCTCGAACCAGACCATGGCGGGCAGCGCGCTCAGCCAGACGGTGATCGATCTGACTACCTCGACGCCTTCCAGCGTCTACCAGTCCAACGCCGCCACCGGTAACGCCGCCGACGCTTCGGTCAGTGGCGCCACGCTGACCGGCGTCATCACCCAGCAGACCGACGCCAGCCCCGCCATCACCGCCCGCAGCCAGGTCGAGGGCGCCGACGCGGAATTGGGCGACATGACCCAGGTCACCAGCGCGGCCGGCAACTCCACCACGCTGGACTTCGATAACGCCGCCGGCGGCGTGCGGGTCAACCAGACCGGCGGCGCCTCGGTCCTGGCCGACGGCGGCGCCATCGTGAAATACGTGTCGGGCGAGTCCGATGTCAGCGGCCAGGCCACCGGCAACAGCGTCATCTCGGTCGGCCAGAACGAGTCAGCCGAGCGGCTGGCCGTCTACCAGTCGAACGCAGGGGCCCTGACCCAGGCCAGTAAGTTCACCGCCTATGGCAACTCCAACCTGACGATCACCAGCACCACGGCGACCGGCAACCAGACCGCCACGATCAACCAGGGCGCCCTGCTGGACGTCGACAACACCCAGATCAACGCCAGCTATGTCCGCAGCCAGTCGGAAGGCACATCCTACCAGTTCGGCGGCGCCACGGTGGACGCCACCGCGACCGGAAACTCGGTGCTGGCGGGCGAGTATGGCCCGGAGGTCGTGCTCAACAACGACCAGTTCAACGGCGCCGGCGGCGTCGAGGCCATCGCCAGCTTCTCAGGCCAGGACGGCTTTGACGCCACGGTGCGGGCCAACGCCATGGGCAACGACGCCACCGCCTATGCCTGCTCGGAATGCACCGGGACCGTCAACGTCAACAGCCGCCAGGTGAACCAGGGCGACGTTGCCGCCACCGCCTCGCTCACGGTCGGCGGCTCGTCCCGGAACCTCTACGGCGTGTCCACGGCCGTCGGGAACAACGCCAGCTTCTATGTGAGCCGGCCGAACGGGAACTAGGGCCTCTCGCCCTACTTCTTGTCCAACGGCCGCAGCATCTCGGTCTCGATGATGATCTCAACCTCGTCGAACACGCCCATCGTCGTGCCCGGCGCCGGCAGGCCGTAGGTCAGGCCGTAGTCGGAGCGCTTCAGCACACCGGTCGCCGAAAAGCCGATCCTCGAGCCGCCCGTGTCATAGACCATCTTGTCGTAGCCGCCGTTGTACTTGACGTGCAGCGTCAGCGGCTTGGTCACCCCGTGCATCGTCAAGTCACCCGTGACGTCAGCTGTGTCCGGGCTGGTCTGGTTCACCTTGGTCGAGACGAAGGTCATGACCGGATACTTCGGGGCGTCGAGGAATTCCGGACCGGAAATCTGCTTGTCGAAATCGGCCTTGGGGTCAGGAAAGTTGGTCTGCAGCGAGGCCGGATCGATGGTGGCGCTCAGCTTCATCGCCGCGATGTTCTTCGGGTCGAAGTCCAGCGTCGCGCCGAACTTCAGGAACCGGGCCGTGTAGTGGCTGAAGCCCATATGGTTGACCCGGAAGTTCAGGCTCGAATGCTGCGGGTCGGTTTTGTATTGGCCGGCCGGGGCGGTCACGACAGGCGCAGCTGCGACCGGCGGCGTGGCGGGGACCTTGGCGGCGGGGGCGCAAGCGGTGAGGGCCAGCACGGCGGCGGCCGCGAATAGGGCGCACTTGGACAGGGCGGACTTGGGCAGGTAACGCATCGTTGTCGCTCCAATCTGATCTCTACAGGAACGACGCACGAGGTGACCTGGGTCCGACAACGACCTGAAATTTCATTGTCGGCTACTCGCCACATCCTGGGGACAAAGTGTCGCACAATCGCCAATTGGGTAAGGCTGTGCTCGCCTTTCGACGGCCAGCGCCTAGGTTGCGCGCCTAGGGGAAATGGGGCGATGCCGAGATCGGAGTGGCGCACACTACTGACTTTGGCGGCCGCCCTGGTATTGCCGCTGGTGATCTTTGTTGCCCTCCAAGGCGCCTTCACCATGCGCATCCAGCGGCTGGCCATTGAGCAGGACGCCGCCGCCCGGGCCCGCCAGATCAACGCCGAGGTCGACGGCCAGCTTTGGGCCGACCGCAGCGCGCTCGAGGTGCTGACCACCTCGCAGTTCGTGGTCAGCAGGAACTGGCGGGGCGCCTACGACCGCTTCAAAGGCATCGCCGCGGACCGGCCGCGCTGGAAGAATATTATGCTGACCGACGCCGAGACCGGCCAGGAGCTGTTTGAGACACGTTCAGCCTTTGGGGCCCCCAAGGCCCCTCGCCCCTCAATTGCCGCTTACCTGGCGGCCCGTCGGACCGCCGCCCAATTCGACGGAGTCGCCGCCAGAGGGCCAGGCTGTCCCTGTATCACCCTGCATGTCCCGGTGATCGAGAAGGACGCTCTGGTTCTTCTGCTGACCGTCGAGATTGGGGTGGAGGACTTCCAGGCTATCCTCAAGAGTCACGCTCCCGACCCCGGCGTTTCGGCCATCGTCGACCGACAAGGTCGGTTTATTGCCCGCACACTCGACCCGGCCAACAGGGTCGGCAAGCCGGCCACTATCTATGTCCGCCAGGCCATCCGAACCGGGACTTCAGGCCTCTATCGCGGCTATACGTACGAAGGCCTCAAGAGCATCAGCAGCTTCGACACCTCCCACCTGTCCGGCTGGTCGACCCACATCGCCCTCAGCGCCAATCGGCTTTCCGCTCCGATTACTGCGGCCTGGCTGCTGACCGGCGCCTCGGCCCTTCTTGTGCTGATGCTGGCGGCAGTCCTGTCCTGGTTCGCCCTTCGCCGGCTGGCCGAGCAGCGCCGCGAGATGGAGCAACGAGCCCAGTCACAAAAGCTGGCCGCCATCGGCCAGTTGGCCAGCGGCGTGGCCCACGACTTCAACAACCTGCTGATGGTCATCTCCGGCAGTCTGCAGCTGATCGGCAAGCGCAGCAGCGATCCGACCCTGGCCAAGCCGCTCAAGAACGCCCAGGACGCCGCCGACCGGGGAGCAGTGCTGACGCGGCAACTGCTCGACTTCGCCCGGGCCGGCCCGGCTGAGATGGCTGCAGTTGACCTGAGTGAGATGTTGGAGCGCATGTCCGGCCTGCTCAGCCAGTCGCTGGGTCCGGCCATCGGCCTCACGGTTGATATCGAACCCACCACCCCACGGGTGGTCAGCAACGCCAGCCAACTTGAGCTGGCCCTGATCAACCTGGCGGTCAACGCCCGTGACGCCATGCCGGATGGCGGCGTCCTGACGATTACCGGCCGCCCGTCCCGCGAGAGCGGCTTCGTGGACCTGACGATCCGCGACAATGGCCAGGGCATGCCGGCCCATGTCCGTGACCGCGCCCTGGAGCCGTTCTTCACCACCAAGCCGGTCGGAAAAGGCACCGGCCTGGGCCTGGCCCAGGTGTTCGGGATCGTCGCCCAGTCCGGCGGCACGGTCACCCTCCAAAGTGAGGTGGGCGACGGCGCCACAGTGACCCTCACGTTGCCGGTGGCCTGAAGCGGGGCTACCCCTCTGCCAGCCGGTCCAGATGCATGCGGATATGCGCCGCCTCGGCGGGGGTATTGGCCAGAGCGATGGCCTGATTGAACGCTGCTCGGGCCTCGGCGCCGCGGCCCAACTGCAGCAGGAAGGCGCCTCGCGCGCCGTGGAAGTGGAAATAGGCGCCCAGCCGCTCGCCCAGCGGTTCGATCAGGGCCAGAGCCGCCTCCGGGCCGGCAACCTTGCCGACCGCCACCGCCCGGTTCAGCGTCACCACCGGCGAGGGCTGGATGCGCTCCAGGGCCGCGTACAGGGCGTCAATCTCGACCCAGCCCGTGTCGGCGGGCGTCGCGGCGCGAGCATGCAGCGCGGCGATGGCCGCCTGGATCTGATAGGACCCCGGCCGGCGATGGCGCATGGCCTTGTCGATCAGCGCCAAGCCCTCGCCGATCAGGGCGCGGTCCCAGAGCGAGCGATCCTGGTCATCGAGCAGGACCACCTGTCCCTCGCCATCGAAGCGGGCGGCCGAGCGGCTGTGCTGGATGACCAGTAGCGCGGTCAGGCCCATGATTTCGGGCTCGGCGGGGAAAAGGCCCAGAAGCAGACGCGCCAGCCGGATGGCCTCGTCGCATAGGGCGGCCCGGTCGCCCTGCAGAGCGGCGCTGACCGAATAGCCTTCGTTGAACACCAGATAGATCATCGCCGCCACGGCCCCCAGCCGCTCGGTCCGCTCGACGGCGTCCGGCGCGCCAAAGGCGATGTCGCCGGCGCCGATCCGCGCCTTGGCCCTGGTGATGCGTTGTTCCATGGCCGCTTCGCCAACCAGGAACGCCTTGGCGATCTGCTTCACGGTCAGCCCCGAGACGATGCGCAGGGCCAGGGCCACCTGTTGCGTCGCCGGCAGGTCCGGATGACAGCAGGTGAACATCAGCCTGAGCACGTCGTCTCGGTAGTGTGCGCCGTCCAGCCGTTCGGCCAGCGGCGCCTCGACATCCTCGAGGTCAGAGATGGCGGCCTCTTCCTCCGGCAGAGCGGTCAGCCTGGAGACCTTGCGCAAGGCATCCACCCCGGCGTTGCGGCCGACCATGATCAGCCAGGCGGGGGCGTCTCGTGGTGGGCCGTTGCGAGGCCAGGCCTTGATGGCGCGCAGGGATGCCTCCTGAAAGGCCTCCTCGGCGGTGTCGAGGTCGCGGAAATAGCGGAGCAGCGCCCCCACGGCCTGGGGGCGAGCGGCCGTGATGGTCGCGCCGATCCAGGCCAGATCAGTCATCGATTGAGGCCCGGCATGCCTGGGCCATCGAGGTCCAAGGTCGGCATGGGCAGGCCCGGGTCAAAAATGGCCATCGGGCGGATTTCGTATGAGCCCGTACCCGGATTGGCGACGGCCAAGTCCTTGGCGATGCCCAGGGCCTCGTCGAGATTGGCGCAGTCGACGACATAGAAGCCGAGTAGCTGCTCCTTGGTCTCGGCGAACGGCCCGTCCAGCACGATGGATTCGCCGGCGCTCTTGCGCAGCGTCGTGGCCGCCGTCGTCGGCAGCAGCCGCGCGACGGGGCCCAGCTTGCCGGCCTGGGTCAGCCCTGTCTGAACATCGCGAAGCCGAACCATGCAGGCGGCATCCTCCTCCTTGCTCCAGGAGCCGATGACCCGCTCGTCGTTGTAACAGAAGATGGCGTACAGCATGGCCGCGCTCCGGGGTTCGGACAAAGGACGGCCAATTATGCCGCGCGCCGACAGGACGAGGCGAAAAAACCGCTAGTCGATGTTCTCTTCGATCAGCCGCTCGACGATGACGGTGTCCTTCCAGACGCCCTCCAACTGGCCGTGCTTTTCGTGCAGGCCCAGCTCGCGGAAGCCACAGCGGGCCATCAGGGCCAGGCTGGCGCGGTTGTCCGGAAAGACGCGGGAAATCAGCTTCCACATCCCTCGCTCGCGCGCGGCGTCGATGAGGCCCTGCATCGCCACCGCCCCGACGCCGGCGGCCCGGTGCGAACGGCGCACATAGACCGAGAACTCGCCGATGCCGCGATACCAGTGACGGCTGGAATAGGGATGGGCGACAGCGTAGCCCACCAGCCAGTCGTCTTCGTCCACGACCGCCACGATGACCAGGGCTGTGTTGAACCAGGGGTCGATGTCGGACGCCCGCCGCGGCTCGGTCTCGAAGGTCGCGATGCGGTCTTCGATCCCCTCGCTGTAGATTTCAGCGATTGCGGTAGCGTCAGCAGGCCGGGCCGGTCGCACGGCCCAATTTGAACGCAACGGCGTTGACATTTCTATACTTCCAGAACTATAGAATTTTATTCACTCAACGGAGCCTGCCATGAAACGCCTCCACCTGCATGTGAGCGTCCCCGACCTCACCCAGTCCATCGCCTTCTATGAGACCCTGTTCGGCGCCGCGCCGTCAGTTGTGAAGGATGATTACGCAAAATGGATGCTCGACGATCCCCGCATGAACTTCGCCATCTCGGCCCGTGAGCGCGCTCCGGGCGTCGATCATGTCGGCATCCAGGTCGACAGCCAGGCGGAGCTGGCGGAGCTTGCCGGGCGGCTGAAGTCGGCCGGCGCGGTCACCTTCGACCAGGAAGCCACCACCTGTTGCTACGCCCGTTCCGACAAGAGCTGGGTCAGCGATCCGGCGGGCGTGCGATGGGAGACCTTCTTCACCTTCGGCGACGCGACCAGCTATGGCGAGGACGAGCCTGCGAAGGCGCCCCAGCCGGCTCAGACGGCCGCGACCTGCGGATCGCCGGGCGCCACCTGCTGCTGACATGAAAGTTTCACTGGGCTTGATTCTATAGTTCTGGCATTCCCGAATTATGGAAACGCAATCGGCAGTGAACGCTCTGGCCGCCCTGGCTCACCCGGGGCGGCTGGAGATTTTCCGGGTCTTGGTCCAGGCCGGGCCGGAAGGCATGGCGGCAGGCGACATCGCCAAGGCGACCGGCAGTCTGGCCAACACGTTGTCGACCAACCTTGGCATCCTGTCGGCGGCCGGGCTAGCGAGGTCGCGCCGTGAGGGCCGCTCGATCATCTACGCCGCCGGCTACGACAGCATGCGCCAGCTGCTGGCCTTCCTGATGGAAGACTGCTGCGCCGGACGGGCCGAGATCTGCGCTCCGCTCGCCTTACTCGCCAGCGGCCCCTGCGCCGCCGAAGGCCGTAGTTGCTGAGGAAGCCATGACAGACCCCCGCCCCTTCAACGTCCTGTTTCTCTGCACCGGCAATTCGGCGCGCTCGGTCCTGGCCGAAGCCCTGTTGAAAGATCTGGGCCAGGGTCGATTTACGGCCCACTCCGCCGGTTCGTTTCCGGCCGGCCAAGTCAATCCGCACACCCTGGAGACCCTTGAGCGAATGGGCCTATCGACCGAGGGTTACCGGTCCAAGTCCTGGGACGAGTTCGCAGCACCGGGGGCGCCGCCGCTCGATTTCATCTTCACGGTCTGCGACAACGCCGCCGGCGAAGTTTGCCCCATCTGGCCGGGCCAGCCGATGACGGCTCACTGGGGCGTCCCCGACCCCGCTGCCGTTACGGGAACGCCGGCCGTTATTGCCACCGCCTTCAACGAGGCGGCCCGACAGCTACGCAACCGCATCGAGCTGTTCGTCGCCCTGCCCTTCGCCAGCCTTGATCGGCTTAGCCTGCAGGCCCGTCTGCGTGAGATTGGCCAGCCGGCCGGGCAGGCCGCGCAATGAACGACCGCGCAGCCCCACCCGACGCCAGCCTGGAGCCGCCGCGCGAGGCCTTCGACCTGACCCGCCGTCTGACCGCCGAAGCCCTGGGCACGGCGCTGCTGCTGGCTATCGTCGTCGGCTCGGGAATCATGGGCGAGCGGCTGGCCGGCGGAAACGACGCCATCGCTCTGCTGGGCAACACCCTGGCCACCGGCGCGGGGCTGGTGGTGCTGATCACCATCTTCGGACCCGTCTCGGGCGCGCATTTCAACCCGGCTGTCACCCTGGCCTTCGCCCTGCGGCGCGAGCTTCCCGCCCGGGTGGCTCTGGCCTATGTCGCCGCGCAGGTCATGGGCGCGGTGCTGGGCGTCTTCGCCGCCCACGCCATGTTCGCCGAGCCGGTCCTGCAGGTCTCGACCAAGCTGCGCGAGGGGCCGGCGCAAGCCTGGTCCGAGGCCGTGGCCACCTTCGGCCTGGTGGCGACCATCCTGGGCGCGCTGCGCTTCAAGCCGGACTTCACGCCGGTGGCGGTCGGCCTTTATATCACCAGCGCCTACTGGTTCACCGCCTCGACCTCATTCGCCAACCCGGCGGTGACCCTGGCCCGCAGCCTCTCCAACACCTTCGCCGGCATCGCCCCCGGCTCGGCGCCCGCCTTCATCGCCGCCCAGCTGGTCGCGGCGGTGATCGCCACCCTGTTTTTCGGCTGGCTGTTCGGCAGGTCGCGCGCCTAAACTTCGGCCCTCATCCGGCTGGGCAGCAGTTCGCCGCTGGCTTCCAGAATCGGGTAGGCCGCCGCTTCCACCAGGTGGCCATTCAACCGCTTCAGGTCGCGCAGCGCGTCGACATAGAGCGCCGAGGTCTCCACCGTCTGGGTGTTAGCGCCCCTGAGCGCTGCGAAATGGGCCGCCGAAGCATCGGCCTCCACCTGCCGAAAGGCCTCCTTCTCGCGCATCATCAGGCGGGCGCCCCGCTCATCCCCACCGGCGAACAGCGAGCCGGCAGTGCGCAGGTTAGCGATCAGCCGATCGGTCAGGGCCGCCAGCTCGGCGCGGTGGGCGGGCGAGAACACCAGGTCGCGTTTCAGCCCCTTGCCGATCAACGCCAGCAACCCCTTGTCGACCACGTCTCCCGCCTGTTCCAGGTTGGTGGCGAAGGTCAGAATCTGAGCCATCCGGCGGTAGTCGGCCTCGTTGACTGCCTCGGGGTCCAGGGCGGTGACATAGGCCTTGATGGCCCGGTTCAGCCGGTCCAGCACATCGTCGGCCCGGCGCAGCTCGCCGATCCCCTTGCGATCCGCCTTTTCGAAAGCGGCCTTCAGGCCAGTCAGCATGACCTCCAGCGCATCGGCCATGCGCAGCGCCTCACGGGTGGCGGCGCCCAGGGCAATGACCGGGGTCTCGCGGGCCAGCGGCTCGAGATAAAGCGGCGCGCCAGGATCGGCCGATTGACCACGTGTGGGCAACAGCCTTTCCAGCAGGCGCGCATAGGCCTTGAGCCAGGGGAAGAAGGCCAAGGCCAGGATCAGGTTGAAGGCCGTGTGATAGTCGGCGACCGCTCGGGCCGGGTCGGCCTCAAAGCTGGTCACGGCGCGGGCCGCGTAGGGGAAGGCAGCCAGGGCGATCACCACACCCACCATCCGGTTGAACAGGTTGCCCAGCGGCAGGCGGCGGCCCTCGGCGCTGGTCCCAGCCGCGCCCTCGACCACCGGATTGACCGCTGCGCCCAGGTTGGCCCCCAGCACCAGGGCGAATGCCGTCTCGACCGGCATCACCCCTTGCCCGGCCAGCGACATGGCCAGCAGCACGATGGCGACGCTTGAATGAGCCGCCCAGGCCAGGACGGCGGCAACCAGCACCATGAAGACCAACTGTCCTGAAAGCTGCCCCATGGCCTCGCGCACCAGGACCGAGCCGGTCAGCGGGTGCAGCAGATCGATGAACTGGTGCAGGGCCAGCAGGATCAAGCCCAGCCCGATCATCACCCGTCCAAAGTCGCGCAACCCTGCCGAGGCGCGCCGGAACAGAACCACCCCGATCAGCACCAGGATCGGCGCCACAGCGCTGATGTTGAACGACAGAATCTGCACGATAAGGGTCGTGCCGACATTGGCCCCCAGCATCACCGCCAGGGCCGGGACCAGCGCCACCAATCCCTCGCCGACGAACCCGGCCACCATCAGCCCGGTGGCGGTGCTGCTCTGCAGGACGGCGGTCACCCCCAGCCCGGCCGCGAACGCCTTGAAGCGATTGCGCAGCGCCGCCCCCAGCAACCCGCGCAGCCGCGCCCCTAGCGAACGCTGCACGCCGGTCTGCACCATATGGACGCCCCACAGCAGCAGGGCGACGAAGCCGGCCAGGTCGACCAGGGTCAATGTGACGCCGATTTTTCAGCCCTCCAGAACACTCGAAAACCCGGGATTACCCCACCGGCTCAAGCGCTTAGGTGGGCGCGTGGACGCGGCTTGGCAACCGGTTTTATAGTCCGTCTACGGAGAACGCCCAATCTGGGGATATAATGGACGAATTCTCAGTTCACCGCACAGTGTTCACCGGTCGTTAGCCACATCCCCCCAAAGATGCGGCCAACTCGGGAGATGATCGTGAACGCCGCCAGCCGCCTGGACCTCGCACCCAGCCTCGCCGATACCTTCGATGTGCTGTCCTGCGAAATCGAACTGGCCGGCGCCCGTTGTATCTTCCTGGACGCCCTGATCGGTGAGTTGATGCCGTCCATTCCGGCGGACCAGCGCGAGCGGCTTACCCAGGGCATGCATGCTGTCGACCTGCTGGCCCAGCACCTGACCAACCTCTCGGCCTTCGCCCGGCGGCTGAGCGAATCGGCGCCCGATGACGCCCACGCCAAAGTGGACGCCGCACTGGCCGACATCACCCTGGGCGACCTGGCCAGCCGGATGCGCTCGGCCCTGGGCGGGTCCGAGGATGACGATGAGTCGGACCGCGCTGACGCCGGCGACCTGGACCTGTTCTGACCATGGAATACGATACGCGCGGCCTTCGGGTCATGGTCGTCGAGAACGACCGGGCGGTGCTGGAAATGATCCAGATCCGCCTTGATGTGGTCGGCTATGCGACCACGCCGGCCCGCACCGGCCGCCAGGCCATCGAGATGCTGCGCACCTTCCGGCCCAGCTGCCTGGTCATCGACCTGAACCTGCCCGACATCAGCGGCCTTGAGGTGTTGCAGGTCCTCAACCCGCGGGCCCAGTACGCCATCCCCGCCTTGATCACCGGCCGCGCGCTCTCGGCCGTTCAGATTCAGCAGGCGGTCAAGCTGGGCGCCCGCGACTGCCTGGCCAAGCCCTTCGCCGGCGCCGATGTGCTGAGCCGCATCCAGCGCCTGCTCAAACGCCCGACCCCGGGCCTGGTGACGCCGCCACCGGTTGTGGACCGGCAATCGGCGTACGTTTAGCCGGCCGCCCAGCGGTCGAACGCCGTCCGGTCGCCCGCGAACAGGTTCAGGTCCACCGGGCCTTTGATTCCTTCCACCCGCCCACGGTTGTGGAACTGCCAGATCGTCCAGGCTTGCCCACCCCAGGGCGCGAACACTATCGAGCGCCGCCATTGGGGCCGGTCGGGCAGCGCCTTGCCATACGCCGCGCGGAACTCATCGGTCATATAGAGCACGGCAGGGCGGCCGGTCCGCTGTTCGACCGGCCCCAGGAAGGCGTCCAGTTCGCGCCGCAGGGTCGCCCCGTCCGGCCGGGTCCCGCAGTTGCCGCCGAACTCCAGGTCGACCACCGGCGGCAAAGCGTCCGCGTCTGGCGGCGTCGCGGCCAGGAAGTTGCGGGCCTGCTCAGCGCCTGACCGGCAGAGGGTGAAATAGTGATAAGCCCCCACCCTCAAGCCCGCCTGCCGGGCTGCCCGCCAATTCGCGGCGAACCGGCTGTCCGCATGATCGCCGCCTTCGCTGGCCTTCAGATAAGCGAAGACCACGTCGTCTGCGGCAACAGCCCGCCAGTCGATGAGACCTTGGTGATGCGACACGTCGATCCCGCGCACCGGGTAGCGGTGACGGTCAGGCTGGTAGTGCAGGAACCCCTGCCAGAGCCCGGCCGCCACCAGCGGAACCAGCAGCGCCAGGAACAGGACAAGACGGACGATCCGGCCAGAGGTCATATGCTTTGGTAGCTGTGCCCAGTCCTGGGCGCCACCCGGCGACTGCTTAGATCAAGCGGGTCGGACAGTCGTAAGTCCGGATCATGGCGTCGGCTTCCTCCATCCTCGCCGTGTCGGCTGAGTGGAAGAACAGGTTGCCCTCCCAGAACTCGATCCGGTCGTTGCAGCCCTCGGCCAGCAGCCAGCCGTCGCACGCCTCGGAAAGGATCAACATCATCATGCCAGCCAGCACGCCCGTTTGCCGGGCTAGGTCAGCGGAAACCTCGGTCTGATCTTCCTCAGCGTAGTCGAGGGCGTCGAACAGATGGCCAGGCGCGGCGCGGACTTCCCGCGCCTCCCCCAAACTCGCCCGTATCAGCGCCAATGCTGGCATGGCTCCGGGATAGTCGGCCTGTTCGTGTGACAGCCACAGCAGTCGGCGGCGCTGGTTCGGCAACCAGCGGTTCACGGCCGCCAGGAAACGCGACACATGCAGAATGTCAGCCGGCGGCCGGCAGCCTAGACGCGACTGTCGGCGGGCAAGGTCCTGATCAAGCGCCAACTCGACGCGATAAAAACCCTCCACGACCACGAAGCCTGTGATGGCAAAAATCTCGAGCGTTTCGGGCGGAGTCAGACAACGCATGGCCTTTCGTAGCGGCCGGAGTCAGGCAACGCCATCCCGGCCCTCAGGCCCCTCTCACGTCCCACCCCAACAACGGCCCCACCCCGTCCTGACCGGGCGAGTGGGAGATGTCGTGGGCGTGGCGTTCGGCTTCGCGGCGGGCGGCCAGTTCGCGGATATGGCTGTCCAAATCGGCCAGCTTCTCGGCCACCGTAGGCGAGCGTACGGCGGCGGCGTGCAGGGCTTCGTAGCCGGCCTTGAAGCGCTCCAGCACCTCCATCACCCGGTGATCATCGGCGGCCGCCCCCGGCGCGCCGGCGAAGGCGGAAACTTCGTCCAGGTCGGATTCGAAAGCCGGGCTAAGTTCAATATGGTCCATGACGCCGCTCCTTGTGGTTCGTGGAACCAACGGGATCAAGGCGAGTCGGGTTCCCTTCCCACGGACAGGAGGCTACGCCTGGGCGATGGCCGATGTTCTGCCGCCACCGCTGAAAGCCGCCGTGGAAGCGGTGGGCCGCGACCTGGCCAAAGGCTGGGTCGACCGGGCTGCAGTGGCGGAGCTACTGCCGGATCTAGCCGCCCTGCCGCCGGCTCGGGTCGCCACGGTAAACCGCGAGATTCTGATCGCCGCCCGGCTGTGGGATGAGAGCCTGCGCCTCGGCTTCATCGGCCACCCCACGCACAAGGCGATCCTGGCGGACGTCCCAGGCCTGGAATGGCTCTTCCTCTTCCACAGTGACGGCCGGGTGCGCGAGGCGGCGCTGATGAAGATCGGTGGGCCCCTCGTCACGCCCTTCCAGGTGGCCAGCGTCATCTACCGTCTCAATGACTGGGTATCGCAGGTGCGCCAGGCCGCCGGGCGATGCGCAGGCCGCATCGTCGCCGTCACACCGGCTATTGTGCTGGCCGAGGCCGGCCTGCATCTGACCGGCTCCACCGCCGAGTGGGGACGTTGGGGCGACGCTGAGGAAGTGTTCTTCGCAATGATCGGCCGGCCCGACGTGGCGACCGAGCTGATCCGGGCGCTGGCCGAGGGCGGATATGGGGGCGAGGTCCGTCTCTTCCGTCAGGCCCTGCGGCGAGACACTCTGGACGCCTATCTCCCAGAGCTGGCCGCGACAGCGCGACAGCCGTCGGTGCGGGCCCTGGCCTTGCAATGCCTGGTCGAGCGGCGCGCGCGCTGGGTGACCGGCTGGGACTATGTCCGGGTCGATTTCCTTTTTGGGCGGAAGCGCCGCCGGCCCGCCCTGGCCGAACGTCCGATCAAGACCGATCTCGATCCCATGCCCCTGATCGAGGCCGGCGCCCGCGATCCTTCGGCGCCTGTCCGCCGGGTGGCGGCCGACGCTCTGATCACGCTACGCGACCAACTCACCGGCGAAGAGCCGGCTCTTGCTTTGCTGGAAGCCGACCCGCGCGAAACCATCCGCGAACGCATCGCTTTCGTGCGCCAGAAGCTCGCGGAGCGCTCCGCCGGCTAGTTGGTGGGCTGTCCCGCTGGCATAATGACGTCAGGCTGCGCCGGCAAGGAAACCACCGGCGCCGGTGGGATCTGCGCCAGGGTCGGCGGCGGGGGCACGTTCATCGGGCCGTAGTTCTTGGCCTTCAGCAGCGTGCAGTTGTTCTCCAGCTCGGCCGGCAGGGCGGCGGCGAAGGCTTTCATGCGGTCGTCGGTGACCAGGCGCTTCAGCCCCACCTGATCCGCCACACCACCCGGCTGGCGGCTCTTCACCACCGCCAGGGCCCGCTGCCAGAAGCCGGACTGCAGGTTGACGGTCAGGTTCTCGGCGATCGACTGCTGCGGAAATTTCAGATTGTAGGCGAAGCTGCGCACGCAGGTCCGCAGGCGCTTGATCTCGCCCTCGACCTTCATCGGCTGGCCGGCGGCGTTGGTCAGGCAGCTATCCATCGCCGTCTGGGCCGCCGCGGGACCGACCGAGAACCGGACATTGCGGGTCTGCCGCAGGCAGCCTTCCAGGCGGTCGAAGCTGGGAATGATGGCCAGGATCAGGGTGTTGTTGAACGGCTTGTAGATCGCCTTGTCATAGTCGGCGACGTCGAAGCGGAACTGGCCCTCGGTCTCCTGGAACACCTGGCCGGCGGCGCGAACCTCGGCAAGGGCCTCGTTGGCGTCGCGCCAGCCGGCGGGCGAGCTCAACACATCGAAGGCGTCGTCCAGGGCGTTGATTCGGTCGATGATCACCTTGTCGGTGAAGCGGTTCAGATTCGTGCGGCGGCCTTCGAAAGCTTTCAGGCTCTGCTGGCGCGAGGCGATGTCGCGGTCGATGAAGCTGGTGGTGGCCGAACTGGCCATGGCCGAAGCGCCGGCCGTCGCCAGCGAGGCGATAAAGGCCAGCCAGACGGGGACATGGCCGCGCTTGGGGGCCTTGCGAGCCTCCCGCTCGTTGTGGGGCAGGCTGATGAAGATCGCCTCGCCCTGTCCGTTGTCAGCCATGTTACGCCCCTCGTCCCTGCCGTTAACCAACCGCATCGGCTGCTCCGGTTCAAGCCGAGGCCACCCGATGGGCGAGTGTCCTTCCCCAACGAGCGACAGGCCAACCTGACAATGTGTCAGGTTATCTTGACACCACCACCCTCATGTGTCAGGTTGACCTTACACCACGGAGAGGCCGTGGCTTTGAGGAGATCACCGATGGTCACCACAGTTCTCAATATCGCCGCCGGCGCTTTCGCTGCTGTCGGGCTGTTCGGCATTCTTTGGGGCGCTATGTCGTCCAGGACCAACGCCAACCTCATCGGCCTGCGGCTGGCCCAGGGCGGCATGGCGCTCGCCGGGGCCAGCCTGCTGGTCAAGGGCTTCATCGGTGGCGGTTCGGACGGCTTTCTTTATGGTCCGATCCTGTTGGTGTTCGCCACGGCCATCACGGCGATCAAGCCGGCCCGCGGTTCCGGTTCGGCCAAGTGAGTCAGGCTATGGAGGCAGACCAGGACATGGAAAACCGGTTGCGAGTGCTGCGCGCCGAACGGGCCTGGAGCCAGGCGGACCTGGGCGACCGGCTGGATGTCTCGCGCCAGGCGGTCAACGCCATCGAGACCGGCAAGCATGACCCCAGCCTGCTGCTGGCCTTCAAGATCGCCACCCTGTTCGACATGCCGATCGAGGCGGTGTTCAAGCCCGATCCCGCCGACCTGAAGGAGCCCCGCTGATGGACGCCGACAAACCCGCCCAGCCCAGGCGGCTGAGGCTGCTGCTGGCGGCGCCGCTGGCTGTGATGGGCGCCCTGGCCGGCTATGGCGTCGGTCGCCTGCTCAAGGCCCGGCACTTCGGCCTGAACGTCAGTAACTGGTCCGATGGCCTGGCCATGCTGCTGGCCGCGTCGATGATGGCCATGGGCCTGCTGATCCTCGCCTTCACCCTCAATCGCGGCCTGGCCGGACGGATGGTCGATCCGGCAGGCGGGCGTCCAGCCAGCAAGAGCCAGCTCAGCTTCTATCGCCAGCAGGGCCTGGTCATGCTGCTGGCCGGCGTGATGATGGCCCTGCCCCTGGCCATGGTCATAGGCGAGCTGTCACAGCCGCTGCGGCTGGGCCTGATGGCGGCCATCGTGCTGCTGTTCGCCGTACAGAGCGCCTTCAACTTCATCGTCTGGCGCCGCGCCGACGAGTTCGTCCGCCGGCTGATCGCCGAGACCAGCGCCGTCTGCTTCTGGCTGCTGCAGAGCGCCCTCTTCCTGTGGGCCGCTGGCGAGCGGCTGGCCCTGCTGCCCCCGATCAGCGCCTGGACCGGAACGGTCGTGCTGATGAGCGTCTACCTGACCGCCTCGGCCTTCATCAGCCTGCGACGCGGCGCGGGGTGACAAAAGCTAGAGAGAAAAGACAGCACACCAATGTCCTTCTTCGATCCGGAACCCCCGCGTCTTGAGGAGGAACCGCAGCACCGTGCGCATGTGATGTGCGCCGTAGACCACGGCGACTCGGGTAGGCGTCTCGCCGGCCTCGTCAATGACCTGGCCCAATCGCTCGATAAGCCGGCGGTCGCGGACTTCCAGGATGGCCTCGTTGAGCAACGCACCCTCGGGGCTGAAATCGAGGAGCTCCTTGAGACTCGGGGCATCGTCAAATGAGAGGCCCTTGGCCAAGCTCTGGCGCGTCCCAAACCATCGACGGTGCAGGCCGATCCAGGGCGAAACCACGCCGATGGCCAGGCGAAACCACAGCGGTATTTGGCGCCAGGCCAAGGCGAACTCTTCGGCGGACAGATCGGCGTGAACGATTCGGGCGACGGTGTCGGGCGGAGTGCGGGGCTGCAGCACCAGGTCGAGGTGCGGCGACTTCAGCATCCAGCGATAGGACTGAGTCAGTCGGCGCACGATCGGCGAATTGACCCCTTCGGTTAGCGCCACGTCCTGAGAGAAGGCGTCGTCGTAGACCTCGCGGAAATACGCCGGCTCGCCGACATGCACCATCGGGAACAGGGTCACCTCCACGGGCGAGCCGGGGCGTTTCAGCCGCCAGCGCGCGGCCCTCAGGCCCATGACCGAACTCTCGATGATCTGCACTGGCGCCCCGACTGTCGATGCCAAGGTCGGATGTCGCCGCCGCTGTGGCAAGGCGCCTCAGATCTGTCGCGCCCGGCCTTCCCAATAAGGCGCTCGGACCTTGCCGCGCTGGATCTTGCCGGCCTCGGAGCGGGGGAGCGCGCTGACGAAGTCCACGCCGCGCGGGACCTTGAAGCTGGCCAGGTTGGCCTTGGCGAAGGCCAGGATCTCGTCGGCGAGGGCCTCGCTCGGCGCATGTCCGTCGTTCAGCAGGATGACCGCCCGCACCTGCTCGCCCCATTCGTCGTGCGGCACACCGACCGTGGCGGAGTCGGCGACGGCGGGGTGCTTGACCAGTTCGTTGTCGATCTCCTGGGGATAGATGTTCACCCCGCCGGAGATGATGGTCTCGGCGTTGCGGCCGGTCAGGAACAGGTAGTCGTCCTCGTCGAAATAGCCGACGTCGCCCATGCTGAAATAGTCGTCGACCCGCGAGGCCGCCGTCTTGGCCTCGTCCTTGAAATAGCTGAACCCGCCGCCGGGCGGCAGCTGGTGGTAGATGCCCCCCGCCTCACCGTTCGGCAGGTCCCGCCCGGCCTCGTCGAGAATGCGCACCTTCAAGAGGGCCGGCCGCTTGCCGACGCTGCCGGGCTTGGCCAGCCACTCATGGCTATCGATGAAGAACCCCGCCCCGCCCTCGGAGCCGGCGTAGTATTCAGTCAGCACCGGCCCGAACCACTCGATCATCGCCCGCTTGACCTCCGGCGGACAGGGCGCGGCGCCGTGGACGATGAACTTGACGTGGTCGATGGCGTGGCGGCCCTTCACCTCGTCCGGCAGGGCCAGCAGCCGCTGGAACATGATCGGCACCAGGTGGAAGTGGGTCACCCCGCGCTCGGATATGGTCCGCAGCACGGTTTCGGAATCCCAGCGGTCGATGAAGACCAGCGCCGCCCCAGCCCCCATGGCCGCCCGGATGTCGAAAGCCAGCGGCGCGGCGTGATAAGCTGGCCCGGCGCACATCTGCACCGAGGACCCGGGCTCATAGTGCCGCGACAGATAGGTGGCGAAGGGCGTCAGCACGGGGTTTGGCCGATGCACTCCCTTGGGCCGCCCCGTGGTGCCGGAGGTGTACATCATGCCGTTACCCAGCAGCGGGTCGGCGATGTCCGCTCCGTCGAAGGGCGCTAGCGCGGCGTCATAGGCCTCGAACCCGTCGATCCCCTCGCCGACCGCCAGCTTCACCGGCAGCTCGGCATAGCGCGCCACCGCCTCGCGGACCGCCGTGCTCCGAGGCTCGGCGATCACCGCCTTGGCCTCGCAGTCGCCGATGACATAGGCGATCTCGTCGGCCGACAGGTGCCAGTTGACCGGCGTCAGTCGCATCCCGCAGCGCAGGGTCGCGGCCAGCACCTCGACGAACTCCACCCGGTTGGAACAGACCAGCGCCACCGAGTCTCCCGCGACCAACCCGCGCGACCGCAACAGCCGCACCAGCCGGTTGGCGTTGGCGTTGACCGCCGCGAAGCTGTGCGCTGTCCCGTCGGGGTCATAGACCGCCGGCCGCTCCCCCAGCAGCTCGGCCCAGACAGCCATCTGCATGCCTGTCAGCGACGCAGCGTCCAGGCGCTGGGCGAGGTCTGTTTCGGCGAGGTCCATCGGCGTCTCCGCACGCCGTCCCGCTCAGTCGGAAACGGCGATCAGCATCTTACCGGCGTTGCGCCCCTCGAACAGCCCGATCAGCCCCTCAGGCGCCCGCTCGAAGCCCTGCAGGATGGTCTCCTGATACTTGACCTGCCCGGCCTTCAGCCAGCCGGTCATCTCCGCCTCGAACCGCTCGTTCAGGTGGCCGAAGTCGCTGGCCACGAAGCCCTCCATGCGGATGCGGCTGTAGATCAGGGCCGAGAGGTTGCGCACCCCTTCGCCCCCGCCGTTGTAGGTCGAGATCATCCCGCAGACCGGGATGCGGCCCCGCACGTTCATCCGCGGCAGGGCGGCGTCCAGGTGCGCGCCGCCGACATTCTCGAAATAGACGTCGATCCCCTTGGGCGTCGCCGCCTTCAGGGCCGGGGCCAGCGCCTCGGCCTTATAGTTGATCACCGCGTCCAGCCCGGCCACGTCGCGCAGCCAGGCCGCCTTCTCCGCCGAGCCGGTCGAGCCGACGACATAACAGCCCTTGATCTTGGCGATCTGCGCCACGACCGAGCCGACCGCCCCGCCCGCCGTCGAGACGAACACCTGCTCGCCGTCCTTCAGCGCCCCCACTTCCAGCAGCCCGCCATAGGCGGTGATCCCCGTGCCCCCCAGCGCGTGCATGTAGACGCTGAGCGGCAGGTCCGGGTCGGCCTTCAGCACCCGCAGCCCCCGGCCGTCGGACACGAACCGCTCCTGCATCCCGGCCCCGTGCCGCACCAGATCGCCCTCGCGCAGCGTGGAATGCCGTGACTGCACGACCCGCGCGATGCCCCCGCCCAGCAGCGGCGCCCCCAGCGGCTGGTCGGCGTTCAGCCGGGGCCGCATGTAGGGATCGACCGACAGCAGCACCGCCTGCAGCAGCACCTCGCCCTCCCCGGCCTCAGCCAGCTCGGCGTCCACGACCGCGAAGTCCCCGGCGACCGGCGCGCCATTCGGGCGGCGGACCAGGTGGATCTGACGGGTGGTGTTGCTCATGCCTGTTTCTCCGCTTCGGCCAAATCAGCCGCCTTCTGCGCCGCCGCGGCGGCCGCCATCATCTTCTCGAATGCGCCCGAGCGGATCAGCTCGCGCCGCTCCTCCAGCCCGCGATACAGCTCTGCCAGCGTCCGGGCGGCATGCGCGTTGGTCTGGATCGCCGCCCAATAGGCTGCGACATGCCCGTTGGCCGGGATCGGATCGTCCATCCCCACCGTCGGCAGCACGTTCTGAATCAGGAACAGCGCTGGCACCAGCGCGCAGTCGGCCAGGGTCAGCCGCCCGCAGCAGGCGAACCCGTCCCGCCCGATCATCCGGTCCAGCGCTTTGACGTTGCGCACCACCTGCCCGCCCAGCAGATCGACGATCCCCTGGTTACGGCTCGACGCCCGGCTCTGCGGCGAGAGCATAAACATGTTGTTCATCAGATAGATGTCGCCAATCCGCGCCACCGTCCGGATATGCGCCGTCTCCCGCGCGCTGGTCCCCAGCAGCGACGGCTCGGGATAGACCGCCTCCAGATACTCAGCGATCACCTCCGACTCCGGCATCATGTCGCCATCGATATCCAGCACCGGAATCCGGCCGATGGGATGCTCCTGGCGGAAGGCCGGCATGCCGAAGTTCGGCGGCCGCTCCAGGGCGATGTCGGTGATCCCCTTGGCGTAGATCTGCATCCGCACGCGGGCGGAATAGGGCGAGAGGTCGCCGGAGTAGAGTTTCAGCACGTGGGGGTCCCTCCCGAAGGCGATCGTTGGCGCCGCCTTTTGCGCAACGATAGCACACGGCCTTCGGGAGGCGAGACCTACGCCTTGTCGATCGCCGCCGCGATCTCCGCCGCCGTCTGTCCGGTGAGGTCCTTGTTGATCTCGCCGATCAGCTTGGCCTGCAGCTCCTTGCGCCAGTGCTTGCGCAGTTCGCCCAGCGTCCGGGGCGCGGCGATGACCAGCAGCCCCTCGAACTTCCCGGCCAGCGCCCAGCCGTTCAACAGCTCGGCCACGCCCGTCGCATAGCCGTCCTCGGCCTGGGTATCGTTATCGGGATTGGCGGCGCTGGACCGATGCGCCGAGGCCCCTGAGCCCCGCTCCGGCATGGCCGGAACCTCCACGGCCGTCAGCACGGGCTCGGCTTGGCCGGTATTCTTGAACAGCACCAACTGCTCGCCATCAACCACCGCCACCAGGGCGCCATTGGGAAGGATCATCGTTTGCTCTCCTGCGACAGGGAGCAACGGCTGGGTGAAGGGGCAGTTGCGTGGGGGCCCTGCTCCGCCCGCGAATGTGCAGACGCCTTGTTCCTCATCACATGGCCCCGCAAAATGGCTGTCCACCGGGGAGAGGGCCGATGAAACCGCTGATGTTCGCCTACGCGGTCCTGGGCATGCTATTTGCCACCGGCGCCCAGGCCGGCTGGGAAACCACCGAATGGGGCATGACGCCGCAACAGGTCGCCGCCGCCGCCGGCGATGCGGCCGTGCCGGTCCAGCGCCCCTACAAGGACCGACAGGGCGACATGGTCATCGCCAACAGTGGCGAATATGCGATTGGCCCTGACCGGCTGAAGAGCAGGTTCTACTATGAGCAGGATCGGCTGGTGATGATCGGCATGAGCCTGGATCGCAAGCACTGCGCCTCTCTGGTCAATTCGTTGCAGGCCCGCTACGGCGCCCCGCTCAGGATCAGCGACCAGGTCATCCTCAAATTGATCATCTGGCACGAGGCGGCCACCAACACACGGATCCGCCTGCTGGTCTCAACCAGCATCTGCGACCTGTATTTCGAGCCACGGGACCGATATCTCGCGGTCGACACGGCAGCCCCGGGCTGATCCGGTGAGCGCGTCCAGCCCGCTCAAACCGCCCCCTTCATTGACTTTTAATTGCTGCACTGCCACATACCCCTCGTGCGGTTCGCCGCGCTATCCGGCCCGCCGCCGCGTGAAGAGCTTTTGCAAGCTCCCCAGCCGCTGGCCACGAACGCCTTTCATAAGACGCCCGGACACGCGGGGCGTCGCGTTTGGACCCCGCGTCTAACGACCGCGCGCTCTTAGAAGCGACGCGGCGCTTGCCGCATTCGAAAGACTCTTATTTTGACCGATTTTGCTTCGCTTGGCCTGGCCAAGCCGCTGCTCAGCGCCCTGGCGTCCGAGGGCTACACCACCCCTACCCCGATCCAGAGCCAGGCCATCCCGCTGGTGCTCAAGGGCGTCGACGTGCTGGGCATCGCCCAGACCGGCACCGGCAAGACCGCCGCCTTCGCCCTGCCCATCCTGCAGCGCCTGGCCGAGAACAAGCAGGCGGCTCCGCGTCGCGGCTGCCGGTGCCTGGTGCTGTCGCCGACCCGCGAGCTGGCCACCCAGATCGCCGAGAGCTTCAAGACCTATGGCAAGAACATGGGCATGAGCGTCGCCGTGGTGTTCGGCGGTGTGAAATACGGGCCGCAGGTCCGCGCCCTGGCCGCCGGCGTCGACGTGCTGGTCGCCACCCCCGGCCGGCTGATCGACCATATCAACGAGAAGGTCGCCGACCTCAGCGGCGTGGAGATCTTCGTCCTCGACGAGGCCGACCAGATGCTGGACATGGGCTTCATCGCCCCGATCCGGAAGATTGCGGCAAAGCTGTCGCACAAGCGCCAGAACCTGTTCTTCTCGGCCACCATGCCGACCGAGATCGGCAAGCTGGCCGGCGAGCTGCTGAAAGACCCGCAGAAGGTCTCGGTCGCGCCCCAGGCCACCACGGTCGAGAAGATCGACCAGAAGGTGCTGTTCGTCGAAAGCGCCCGCAAGCGCGCCCTGCTGGGCGAACTGTTCGACGATTCCTCGCTCAAGCGCGTGCTGGTCTTCACCCGCACTAAGCGCGGCGCCGACCGCGTCGCCCGTCACCTGGAGCAGCAAGGCGTCACCGCCGCCGCCATCCACGGCGACAAGAGCCAGGGGCAGCGCGAGAAGGCGCTGGCCAGCTTCAAGGCCGGTGAGCTGCGCGCCATGGTCGCCACTGACATCGCCGCCCGCGGCATCGACGTCGACAGCGTCACCCACGTCATCCAGTACGAGCTGCCCAACGTGCCGGAGAGCTATGTCCACCGGATCGGCCGCACGGCCCGGGCCGGCGCGGGCGGCTCGGCCATCGCCCTGGTGGCCGATGACGAGCGCAACCTGCTGCGCGACATCCAGAAGGTGACCCGCCAGACCATCCCCGCCTGGGACCGCCGCAACGACCGCGGCCTGGGCGCCGCCGAGGCTGCCATGAAGGCGGCCGAACCGGCGGTGAAGGAAAAGCCGGAGCGCTCGGCTAACGGCGGCGGCCGTGGGCGCAACGGCAATGGCGGCGGTGGCGGCGGACGGGCCGAGGGCGGTCGCACCCCCTACGGCCACCAACCCCCCAAACCGACCGGCAAGCCCCACCGCCAGCACCGTCCCGACACTTACAACCCCTTGGCGGGTGAAGTTGTCGCCGGAGCCCCGACGGTCGCCGACGCCAAGCGCAACCAGCCCCGCCGCCGCAACCGCGGCGGCGCCGGCGGCAAGGGCGGCAGCAACGGCGGCGGTCGCTCTCAGTTTGCTTAGGGCGCGGTTCGCCTAGGACTTGAAGGAGGGGACAGGCTCGCAAGGCCTGTCCCCTTTTTTCTACCCCGCCTTCAGCACCACATTTATCACCGACAGCCCCGGCCCGGCGCCCAAAGCCCTGGCTTCGCGGCTGTCGGCGCGGGTCGTCTCGATCCGGACGATCGCGCCCGCAGGAAGGGCGTTGACGTCGAACCCGGCCTCGGCCCGGCGGCCGTTGATCAGCAGCATGTCGTTCGACCGCGGGCCTATGATCCGAATGCTCGGCGAGCCTTCGAAGACGCTGACGGCGCCTCGGGTCTTGGCGAGGTCCGAAGTGATCTGCACCCCCATCGAGGTCTCCAGCTTCGGCGTCTTGCAGGCAAAGGCGGTCTTCAGCACGCGGGTGACGAAGGCGCGCGGCGCTTCCGAGGTCTCTGGCGCGGCGGCGGCGATGGCGGCGCGGGCCTGCTGCTCCAGCGCGATATAGTCGTTGATCCTGGGCTGGCAGATCGCCGGATCCTGGGCCGACAACACTCCGAAGATCACCCCAGTGCAGAAGCCATCGTCCGTCGGCTCCCCGCTGGCGCAAGCCCGCTGGTAGGCGATGGCGTCGGCCTTCTCGTAGCGCGCCTTCACAGTGCGGCTGCTGGCGTCGGCCGCCACCCCGGCCAGGGGCTGGGCGAAGGCCGCGCCGATCAGGCCGGTCGACAGGGCCGCGACGGCCGTGAGGGCTGCGGCGGCGGCCAGGGCCCGGCGCGAGGAGGGGCCGGTTGGCTTGAGGATGGCCTTGAAACGCATGGCGTGGTCACTCCCTTGTTTTCGAATGAAGGCGGGTTGCACGCCCCCACTACCGGCCAGCCGCATGGCGGCCAGCAGGACGGCGGCATAACGGCGGCGCAGATCCGCGTCGGCCTGGGCCAGCACCTGGGCGTCGCAGAGCTCCTCGCGCAAGGCGACGAGGCGGGCGATAGCCAGGCGGGCCAGCGGGTTGAACCACAGGACCGCCGCCAGGGTCTGGTCCGCCAGGATGCGCCAGTTGTCGCTGCGGCGCAGGTGGGCCAGCTCGTGGGCGCAGATTAGGCTCAGGTCATCGGCCGAGAGCTGCGCCAGCAGCCGCTCAGGCAGGATGATGGCGGGCCGGATCAGACCGACCAGCAGGGCCGCCCCCGCCTCACCACTGGCCAGCACCGGGATGGCGACATCGGGCAGAGTAACCGGTCGGGCGCGCCGCCGCAGCCGCTCCACCCGCCAGCTCCTGACCAGCAGGCCGGCCAGCCCTACCAGCATCCCAGCCAGCAACAGCAGCGCCAGCGGAGCGATCAGGCTTATCGGATCGAAGTGCGGCATGGCGACGGCGGCGGCCGGCGCGGCTCTAGCCTGCCCAGCGGCGATCGTCGTGTGAACCTGGGGCGCTACGCGAACCACCCGGCGCAGCAGACCCAGCGGCGTCGCCAGTATCGTCAGCACGGTCAGGGCCAGCCCGATCCGCCAGACCATGGCCCGCGCCGCCGCCGTCAGGGCCAGCCGCTCGGCCAGGCTCCCCGCCAGCCAGGCCAGGGCGCCCGCCGGCAGGGTGGCCGCCAGGGCGACAACGAAGGTTGCGGGGAGCGCGCTCATTGGCCGTCCCCATGGGCTTCTGGCGCGTTGAGCAAGGTCTCCAGCGCCTTGAGCTCGTCCTCACTGAGCAGCTTGCTGCCGGAAAACGCCGCCGCCGGCAGGGCGGCGTCGATCTCCAGCACCCCGCGCATCATCCGCTTCAGCGCCGCGCCCAGCACCGAGACCTTGTCCTGAGCTGGGGCGTAGACCGCCATGCCGTGCACCGAGCGCCGGGAGATCAGGCCCTTGGCCCGCATGCGCTCCAGCACCGTACGGGTGGTCGAAGCGGCCCAGTCCAGGTCAGCCGGTAGGGCGTCCTGGACCTCGCGGGCGCTCATAGGCCCTGCCTGCCAGAACAGCTTCAGCAGGGCCAGTTCGGTGTCGGTCGGCGGCATGCGATTCTCCATGTCGCCGATTCGTTACATTTGTCGCGCGCCGACGTCAAGCGTGGCGCGGGCGGGGCGTTACCGCCCCTTCCACTGCGGCGCCCGCTTCTCTGCGAAAGCCCGCGGCCCCTCGATCAGGTCCTCGGACCGGAACAGTGCCGCCACGGCGGGGAACTTGCCCTGGCCGGTGATCGCGGCCTCCAGGGTCGGCTCGTCCAGCCCCTTCATCACCGCTTCCTTCGAGGCGCGGATCGACATCGGACTGCATTCACAGATCATCTTGGCCCATTTACGGGCCTCGTCCATCAGCTCGGCCGCCGGCACGACGGCGTTGACGAAGCCTAGCTCCTTGCCCTCGGCCGCCGGCACCCGCCGCGCCGTCAGGATCATGCCCATCGCCCGCTTCAGCCCGATCTGCCGGGGCAGCCGGTGCAGACCGCCGGCCAGGGCCGCCAGCCCGACCTTCGGCTCGGGCAGCGCGAACACCGCCGTATCGGCCGCCAGGATGATGTCGCAGGCCAGGGCGATCTCGAACCCGCCGCCCATGGCCACGCCGTTGACCGCCGCGATCAGCGGCTTGGCGAGGTCGAACCGCGAGGTCAGTCCCGCGAAGCCCGACGGCGGCGAGCCCATCTTGCCGCCTCCGGCCTGGTGCTTGAGGTCGTTGCCGGCCGAGAAGGCCCGCTCGCCGGCCCCGGTGACGATGCCCACCCACTGCTCGGGATCGGCGGCGAAGGCGTCGAACGCCTCATGCAGCTCAAAATGCGCCGGCGAATGCAGGGCGTTCATCACGTCCGGGCGGTTGAGGGTAATGACGGTGACCGGCCCCTCGCGGTCGACCTTGATGAACTCGTAGGCCATCGGACGCTTCTCCCGTTTGCTTTGCAGTAAGGAGGCCCGCCCTTCCCTACCGTCCGTCAATCGCCGTCAGGTCGCGCCGGAACCGCTTCCAGTTCTCGACATAGTGCAATGCCGAGGCCTCCAGCACCCGGGCCTGGTGGTCGTCCACCGAGCGGATCACCTTGCCCGGCGCGCCCATCACCACGCTGTTGTCGGGTATCTCCTTGCCCTCGGTGATCAGGCAGCCGGCGCCGATCAGGCAGTTCCTGCCAATCTTCGCGCCATTCAGGATGATCGAGCCGATTCCGATCAGCGAGTTGTCGCCAATCGTGCAGCCATGCAGCATGACCAGATGGCCGACGGTGACGTTGGCCCCGATGACCAGCGGCATGCCGTGATCGGCGTGCAGAACAGAGTTGTCTTGGACGTTGCTGTTCTCGCCGATTGTCAAGCAATCGGTGTCACCGCGCAGCGTCGCGCCCCACCAGACACTGGCGTTCTTCCTCATAATCACATCGCCCATCACCGCCGCATTCGGAGCGACCCAGTATTCGTCATCGCCGGGCAGCTGCGGCGCTTTGTCGCCCAGAGCATATATAGTCATCCGCACACCCCGTATCTTCGCGTATTGGGCTTGATTAACCACTCATAAACCAAGTTAGCATCATCTTAGTCGGGCGATTCGAGGGGGCGCCACAGCCCTCTCCGATCCCGCCACGGGCGGTGTTCGCTCGTGGTCTCCCGTCTGAACGGAGAACCGGGTGTCGCGTTTGGGGTGTCGGCGGCCAGATCCGCCAAACCGAGTTGAAGGCGCAGGCGGGCCATCCGCACGCGCCGGCGCGAAACTCTCTTCTGCTGTTCCACACCAAGGGCGAGCCATTGCGGCGTCGCCCTTTTTTCATGTCCAAATGGAGGCCTCATGACCAAGCGAGCCCTGAAGCGGATGGTGCGCGAAGGTGGTTTCGACACGACCCCCTATCCCGAGGACGGCAAGGTTCGCCGCTTCCCGGGGAGTGACCGGGGCGGGTGGTCGCCGCTGCAGGGTCAGGAGGTGAGGAACCACGAGGAGAGTCGAGAGCAGGGGTATCTCAAGACCATAAAACCCAAGTCCGACGGCCAGGCTGAGCTGATGAAGGCCATCGACGATCGCAACCTGGTCCTGGCGCTCGGCCCGGCCGGCACCGGCAAGACCTATCTGGCCATCGCCAAGGCCGTGGAGGCGCTGGAGGCCGGCAAGGTCGGGCGCATCGTGCTCAGCCGCCCGGCCATCGAGGCCGGCGAATCCATCGGCTTCCTGCCCGGCGACATGGAGGACAAGCTCGCCCCCTATCTGCGGCCGCTCTACGACGCCCTGTCGGACCGCATGTCGATGAAGCGGGTTCGCGCCCTGATGGCCGAGGGCGCCATCGAGATCGCCCCCGTCGGCTATATGCGCGGCCGCACGCTGAACAACGCCTTCATCGTCATCGACGAGGCCCAGAACTGCACCTACGTGCAGTTGAAGATGCTGCTCACGCGCCTGGGCTGGCACTCGACCATGGTGGTGACGGGCGATCCGAACCAGTCCGACCTGCTGCCGGAAATCTCGGGCCTGGCCAATGTGGCGGCCAAGCTGGAGACGACGCCCAATATCGGCGTGGTGCGGCTGCATGAGCGGGACATCGTGCGGCACCCGCTGGTGGCGGAGATGCTGGGGGTCCTCTGACCTGAGGTTTTGACCAACAGGGTTGAGTAAATTTGGGGGATGGGCCGGCTGGTCCATCCCCTTTTCTCATGGCGGTTAACGGGACCCGCGCCTATTTCTCACGTTCAACCCAGGGGATCGCCGGTGACCCGCCCATTCGGCCAGAACTACGCCTTCGTCGTCGCCGGCGGCATCTTCCTGGCCCTGCTGGTCACTGCCGGCCTGCGCGCCGCGCCCGGCGTGATGATAGTCCCACTCGAGCAGGCTTTCGGCTGGTCCCGGGCCTCCATCTCGTTCGCGGCCGGCCTGGGTATCTTTCTCTACGGCCTGACCGGCCCGTTCGCCGGCGCCCTGATGCAGTCGTTCGGCGTCCGCCGCACCGTGACCTGCGCATTGACCCTGATGAGCGTTTCCACCGGCCTCTCATCGCTGATGAGCCAGCCCTGGCAGTTCGTCGCCACCTGGGGCGTGCTGGCGGGGATCGGGAGCGGTTCGGTGGCCATGGTCATGGGGGCCACAGTGGTGAACCGCTGGTTCGTCGCCCGGCGCGGCCTGATGCTGGGCCTGCTGTCGGCCAGCACCGCCACCGGTACGCTGATCTTCCTGCCAGCCATGGCCATGATCGCCACCGGCCCCGGCTGGCAGGCCCTGGTGCTGAGCATAGCCGCCATCACCGGCCTCATGGCCCCCATTCTGTTTTTCCTCCTGCCCGAGCACCCGCAGGATATCGGCATGGTCCCCTACGGCGCCGAACCCGGCACGCCGGCCCCGCCGACCGCCAAGGCCTCCGAAACCCTGAGCAACGCCTTCGGAGCCCTGACCCGCGCCGCCCGCAAGCCGACCTTCTGGTACCTGTTCGGGGCCTTCTTCGTCTGCGGCCTGACCACCAACGGCCTGGTCGGCGTCCATATGATCGCCTTCTGCGCCGACCATGGCCTGCCCGAGGTCCAGGCCGCCGGGGTGCTGGCCATGATGGGCGTTTTCGACCTGATCGGCACCACCGCCTCAGGCTGGCTGAGCGACCGCTACGATCCGCGCAAGCTATTGTTCGTCTATTACGGCCTGCGGGGCCTGTCGCTGATGGCCCTGCCCTTCCTGCAGTTCGACATCGTCAGCCTGACCTTCTTCGCAGTCTTCTACGGACTGGACTGGATCGCCACCGTGCCGCCGACCGTCAAGCTGGCTACCGAAGCGTTCGGCGAGCGCGACGGCCCCATTGTTTTCGGCTGGATCGCCGCCGGCCACCAGCTGGGCGCCGCCACCGCCGCCATCACCGCCGGCCTGATCCGCGCCGCCGAAGGCCGCTATATGGAAGCCTTCGTCGCGGCGGGATTCACCGCCCTGGCCGCGGCCGCCGCGTCGTTGCTGATCCAGCGCCCCGCTACGCCCACGCCCGCACCGCAGCCCTGAGGTCGGCGGCGAAGGCGTCCAGGTCCTCGAGAAACGCCGAATGGCCTCCGCGATAGAAGCGAAGTTCGTGGCGAGGGAAGCTAAGGGCAGCGGCCTTGCACCGGCTCCAGGCGATGATCTGGTCACTCTTGGCCCAGGCCAGCAGCACCGGCGCGGTCGCGGTCGGCGGCAGGGCCCGCAGGTCCGAGTCCGGCGAGGCAAAGCCGGCCCAGGCCTCGGCCAGGACCGGGGCGATGTCATAGGCCGCCTCGACGATCTGGCGCCGACGCTGCGGCGCGCGCGGCAGCACCTGGCGGTAGTAGAGGTCGAAGGCCCGGCGGTACCAGCCTGCCCCACGCGCCCCGGCCCTGAACATCGCCGCCAGCCAGCCGATGATCCGCCGCGCCGTCCCGTCGATCCTGGCCAGCCCGCCCGGATCGCACAGCACCAGGCCACGCACCGGCGCTCCCGCCGCCCCCATCAAGATCGCCGCCGTGCCGCCGATGGAGTTGCCCAGCACCACGGGGCGCCCCAGGCCCAGGGCCACGATGGCGTCGGTCGCCACCATCGCATAGTGCTGCGCCGTAACCGGCCCTCCGCCACGCGGGCTCTGCCCCTGGCCTGGCCAGTCCAGGGCGACGATCTCGAATTCGCCGCCGACAGCCTGGGCCAGGCCTTCGAAGTCGCGGCTGTCATGGCCTATCGCGTGAAGACAGAGGATCGGGGCGCCCCGGCCCCACCGCCGCACGAACAACCGCTCGCCGGCTGCCTCGATCCAGGCTTGTGATTTTTCTATCACTTCGTCACGCTTGTCCTCATTCGCAATTGTGATATCTACATCACGTGATCGAGGCCGAACACAAGCCCACCCGTCGGAAATTGCTCGACGCCGCCGCCGAGGCCTTCAACGCGGCCGGCTATTTCGGCACGGACACCAACCGCATCGCCCGGGCGGCCGGCTTCGCGCCCCAGACCTTCTATCGGCACTTCGAGGACAAGCTGGCGGTGTTCATCGCTGTCTATGACGACTGGCGAGAAAGCGAACGCGTCGCCGTTCGCGTCGCCGCCCAGGCGGCCGACGCCGATATGGCCATCGCCCGGTCCGCGCTTGATCACCATCGCCGCTGGTCGGGTTTTCGCCGCTCCCTTCGCCTGCTGGCACTCGAGGAGCCACGCGTCCGCCAGGCTCGCACCCGCAGCCGCCAGGACCAACTGGCCGACCTCGCCAAAGCCCCCCGCAACCGCGGCCGCGATCCCGCCGACCTGGCGGCGGCGCTGCTCAAGGTCGAGCGGATCTGCGACGCCGCCGCAGACGGTGAACTCGCGGACCTGGGGCTTTCAGAGACCCAGACCCTGGGCCTGGTGACAGCCGTCATTCGCCAGGCGCGAGGTCGGGTCTAGCGCCATCGCCAGGAAGCTGGTCAATATCCGCCTCTGAAAGTCTGGGAGGCGTTTCGTGAAGCGTGTTGAACTGACCATCCGGTCGCTGGTCCTGGGGGTGCTGATCACCCTGGTGTTCACGGCCGCCAACGTCTTCCTGGGACTCAAGGTCGGCCTGACCTTCGCCTCCTCGATCCCGGCGGCGGTGATCTCGATGGCCGTGCTACGGGCCTTCAAGTCCTCGACCATCTGGGAGAACAATATCGTCCAGACGGTGGCCTCGGCCGCCGGGACGCTGTCCTCGATCATCTTCGTCCTGCCCGGCCTTATCATGGTCGGCTGGTGGACAGGGTTCCCGTTCTGGACCTCGTTCGCGGTCTGCGCCATCGGCGGCATCCTTGGCGTGATGTACTCCATTCCCCTGCGCCGGGCCCTTGTGACCAACAGTCCCCTGCCCTACCCGGAAGGCGTCGCCGCCGCAGAAGTGCTGAAGGTCGGCGTCGGGTCGCGGGAAACCGCCTCCGAAGCCGCCGCCGAAGGCAAGGCGGGTCTGACCACCGTCTTCGTCGCCTCCATCGTCTCGGCGGGCCTGGCCCTGCTGACCGCCACCAAGGTGGTCGCCACTGAGATCGGCAAGTTCTTCAAGTTTGGGGCGGGCGTCGGCTATGCCTCGACCTCGTTCTCTTTGGCCCTGCTGGGGGCCGGCCACCTGGTCGGGATCTCCGTGGGCCTGGGCCTGCTGGTCGGCTTGTTGCTGACCTGGGGCGTGCTGGTGCCGCACTTCACCGGCCTCGCGCCCGTCGTCGGCGACATCGGCGACTTTGCGATCAGCGTCTGGAAGACCAAGGTGCGGTTCATCGGCGCGGGAACCATCGGCGTCGCCGCCCTCTGGGCCCTCGCCAAGCTGGCCGCCCCGCTGTGGACTGGCCTGACCTCGGCGATGGCCGCCCAGCGTCGCCGCGGCGAAGGCAACACTGACGACATTCCGATCAGCGAGCGCGACATCCCCATCGGCCTCGTTGGGCTGGTCAGCCTGCTGGCCCTGGCCCCGCTGGCCTTCCTGTTCTGGACCTTCCTGACCGCCGGCGGCATGCCGAGCGGCCAGGCCTTCCCGCTGATCGCCGGAGCGCTGGTCTATGTGGTTATCGCCGGCTTCTTCGTGGCCGCCGTCTGCGGCTACATGGCCGGGCTGATCGGCAGCTCCAACAGTCCGCTGTCGGGCGTCGGCATCCTGGCGGTGCTTGGCGCGGCCCTGCTGCTGGTCATGGCCCGCTCGACCCTGGGTCTGGAGGCCGCCCCGGTCCTGGTCGCCTTCGCCCTCTTCGCGACCAGCGTGGTCTTCGCCGTCGCCACCATCGCCAATGACAACCTTCAGGACCTCAAGACCGGCCAGCTGGTCGACGCCAGCCCCTGGAAGCAGCAGGTGGCCCTGATCGTCG
Organism: Caulobacterales bacterium; assembly: GCA_038236615.1. Classification (GTDB taxonomy): domain Bacteria; phylum Pseudomonadota; class Alphaproteobacteria; order Caulobacterales; family Caulobacteraceae; genus Caulobacter. The sequence continues at coordinate 94,690 of JBBRZO010000016.1, read as the reverse complement.
GGGTCATCGCCGGCGCCATCGTCATCCCCCCGATCCTCGATCTGCTGAACCATGCCTACGGCTTCGCCGGCGGCCCCGCTGGCATCGCCGGCAACCCGCTGCCCGCGCCCCAAGCCACCCTGATCTCAGCCCTGGCCAAGGGCGCACTGACCGGAGACCTGCCCTGGGGCCTGATCGGTATCGGGGCCGCCATCGGGGTTGGTGTCATCATCGTCGATGAGCTGCTGGGCCTGATGAAGCTGACCCGCCTGCCGCCGCTGTCGGTCGGGATCGCCATCTACCTGCCGATGTCCACCACCACACCGGTGCTGCTCGGCGCCCTGCTGGGCTGGGCCTACGACAAATTCATCGCCCGCGGCCCCCACGAGGCGGTGATGAAGCGGCTGGGCGTGTTGCTGGCCTCAGGGCTGATCGTCGGCGAGAGCCTGATGGGCGTGCTGATGGCCGGCATCATCGTCGCCACCGGTAAGGAAAGCCCGCTGGCCCTGGTCCCTGACAACTTCGAGCCCACGGCGATCAAGCTGGGAGCGGTGGTGTTCGCGGTGCTGGTGCTGGGGCTGTACGCCTGGGTGACCAACCTGGGCCGCCGGACCAACGCGCCGGACAATGGGTGATCGACGATGGGCATGAATGCCCGACAGGCCTGCCTTTGTTCAAAATCGTACCTGGGGAGTGACCGCTAGCATGAGCTATCGTTTCAGTTTCCTGGTGGCGATCAGCTTATTACTCGGCGCCTTATCGCCCACCGCCGCAGCGAAGGTCCAGGCCCGACCGCCTTTAGCGCCACCGCCGCCGATCTCACCGCCCATGATGTTCTCGCCTGCGATTCCCCTGGAGCAGCGCTTCTACCATGGACCTTTTGTACTCCTGGGTGATGACACAACCTCGATCACTTACCTGCGCATGCCCGACGCCTCACAGCGCCTGAAGTCGGTTCAGGCCTGGATCTTGGTCTTCCCAGCCCATCCGTCATTCTACGACACGGAGCGCTATATCGCGCGGCTGTATGAATTCGACTGTACCGGTGCTCGGATGCGGCTGCGCGGGGTAGATCACCTCGACGACTATGATAGCTATCTGTCTCGGGAGACCGTCGACGGCGAGTGGGCGCCGGCCGCTTCTGGGCCCGAAAGCGCCGCCCTCAAGCTTGCCTGTGGAGGCCCACTCACCGGGCCGAACTTCGAAGAGGTCATGATGGTCCGTGTCGATGCCGCGCAGCGCGCGGCCGGCACGACGCCCTAGACCTCGAGGTCTTCCGCCAGGATGGCCATCTCGAACAGGAACGAGCCGTCCTCGTCCTCGTCCTCATAGATGACGCCGATGAACTCGCCCTTCAGCTCGACCTCGGCCGAGTCCTTCTGCTTGCGCGCCTTCACGGCTACGTGCGGGTTGCCGAAGGTGCGCTTCAGGTGCGCTTCGATCTTCTGGATGTCTTTGTCGTCCACGGGAGACCCCTTTGGCTGGTTGGCGGGCATACCTAGCGGCGCCCGCCGCCGAAGCAAGCCTTAGATTTCGTAGTTGTAGAGGTCTTCCGGCACCGTGTGGTCCATTCTGCGGGCCGGTTCCTCGCAGGTCGGGCAGTTGACCAGGCGAGCGGGGACGCCCGCGGCCGTGCAGCCGGGGGGCACTTCCTTGAGCACGACCGATCCGGAGGCGACCTTGGCGTAGTCGCCGACCTTGATATTGCCCAGCACCTTGGCCCCCGCGCCGAGCAGGACGCCGTTGCCGATCTTGGGGTGGCGGTCGCCGCGCTCGGCGCCGGTCCCGCCCAAGGTGACGCCATGCAGCATCGAGACGTCGTCGCCGACCCGCGCGGTCTCGCCGATGACGATGCCGGTGCCGTGGTCAAAGAAGATGCCCTTGCCGATGACGGCGGCGGGATGGATGTCGACCTGGAAGACCTCGCTGATGCGGCTCTGCAGGTAGAAGGCCAGGGTCTGGCGGCTATGGGTCCATAGCCAGTGGCTGACCCGGTAGGTCTGCAGCGCCAGGAATCCTTTGAAGAACAGGAAGGGCTGGACATAGCCCTTGCAGGCGGGATCGCGCTCGAACACCGCCTTCAGGTCAGCCTCGGCGGCGGAGATCAGCGACGGATCGGCCTCGTAGGCCTCGTCGGCGAATTCGCGGGCGCTCATAGCCCGCAGCTCCTGGTCGGCGACCTTGCGGGCCAGCTGGTACGATAGCGCGTCGGCCAGATTGGTGTGCGATAGGATGACGGCGTTGAGCAGCGAGGCCAGGGCCGGCTCGTCGCGGGCGGCCCGCTCGGCTTCGTTGCGCAGCGAGGCCCAGACGGGCGGCGCCGCGGTGTTCTCCACCACTTCCAGACGATTGGCCATCGATGGCCTCCCCTAGATCACGCCAAAGGCGTGATCGGTTCCAAAGTTAGAGCGGGATTCACGCGAAAAACCGGTTTCCACTTTTTCGCATCCCGCTCGCTTTCCGACGGCGTCCTTAGCACATTGCGGCTTGGACGTCCTGCCGGCCTGCCCCTTATGACGGGCATATGGGTATCCAAAAGCAACTTCGCCAGCGGCCTGGAGTCGCAAGTTGACGGTAGAGCTTGGCGGTTAAGGTTTTTGCTCCATGCTAGGCTCATCTCAAGTACGGGATCAGCCAATGACCTTGCCTAAAGTCCTGCTGCCGGCCGCCTGCGCGCTGCTGGCCCTCGCCCCCGCGACCCTTCGGGCCGCGCCCGCCGAGGGTCAGATTACGGGGGATAGCCTGGCCCAGCTGCTCAAGGCCGACCATGTCTGGTGCGGCGAGTGGCGCGGCCGCGACACCAGCTGCGAGGACGTCGGCTTCGTCGAGGTGCTCGACGCCAAGACCTATCGCCAGACCTACCGCTACCAGCTCAGCGACTCGCCCGACCTGCAGATGGTCGTACGCCAGACGGTCAAGCTGGACGGCGACGCCCTCTGCGCCAACTTCAAGTTCGCCGAGCTGGACATCGTTGTTTTGGAAGATGGCGAGCCCGCCAGCCCCGAGACCACCGCCCCGGTCATCGCCATGCTGGCCGACTCGATGTCGGCGCTGGAAGGCAAGATGACCTGCGAGCATTTCAAGCGTGACGCCTCGACCGGTGACGTCACCTCATTCGTCACGCTGGATGGCAAGCTGAGCCCGGACTTCGACAGCCGCTATCGTTTGCTGACCAACGACGCCCGCATCAATCTGCGTCCGCTGATCCAGCCGGAAGACGACACCGCCAACACCTCGATTGCTTAGAGCGGGTTGAGGAAAAGTGCGAAGCGGTTTTCCGCCCGCAACCCGCTCTAAATGCTTAGAATCGATCACGTTATTTGGGTTTGGATTGATTCAATCCAAACCCAACGTGATCTATGGCCGAACAGCGCTTAGATAGGGGGATGCGCAATCCCCCTGCCTTTGGCGATCCCCTGCCCCAGCCCGCCACGCCGGAAGTCCTTGACTTCCTGGCCCGCCGCCGGTCGTCCTCGGCCCTCAGCCTGGCGGCCCCAGGCCCCGATACAGCGCAGCTGGACGAACTTCTGACCCTGGCCGCCCGCGTTCCCGACCACGGCAAGCTGTCGCCCTGGCGGTTCATCGTGCTGGAGGGCAAGGGCAAGGTCGCCCTGGCCGCACGGCTAGAGGCTGTGGCTGAGGGGCGCGATGACGCCGTCAAGCTGAAGGCCAAGCTGGGTAAGCTGAAAGCTCCGCCGATGGGCGTGGTGGTCGTATCCCGCTATCTGCCCGGCGACATCCCCGAATGGGAACAGCGGCTGAGCGCAGGGGCAGTGTGCGTGAACCTGCTCTATGCCGCCACGGCTATGGGATTGGGCGCCAACTGGATCACCGACTGGTACTCCTACGACGCCGAAGCCACGGCGGTGCTGGGGCTGGGCGAAGGCGAAAAGGTCGCCGGCTTCGTGTTTATCGGCCAGGCCGGCGAGGTTCCGCAGGAACGGGTGCGGCCGGATGTGAGTGCGCTGGTGAGCCGCTACCCGGCCTAGCCTCGCCCCCGATACGGCGAAACGCCCTGGTCGGGCAGCCACAGACCCTCCGGGGGCGCCCCGGTCTGCCAGAAGACGTCGATCGGGATGCCGCCGCGCGGGAACCAGTAGCCGCCGATCCGCAGCCAGGCAGGGTCCAGCAGCTCCACGATCCGCCGGCCAATCGCCAGGGTGCAATCCTCGTGGAAGGCCCCGTGGTTCCGGAAGCTCGCCAGATAGAGCTTCAGCGACTTGGACTCCACGATCCAGTCGCCGGGCACATAATCGATCACCAGGTGGGCGAAGTCCGGCTGGCCGGTCACCGGGCAAAGCGAGGTGAACTCCGGCGCGGTGAAGCGGATCAGATAGGTCTGGCCGGCCTGCGGGTTGGCGACACGCTCCAGCACGGCGGCCTGGGGGTTGGCCGGCCACTCGGTGGCGTGGCCCAGCTGGGTCAGGTGGGTTTCATCCATGCGGGGCGCTTTAGACCTCCCGGCGGAATGGGACAAGGCGCGCGGTCCGCGCTATCAGGCTGCAAACACACCAGGGAGAGCCGACATGGCCGGTAAAGATTTCGCGGGTTGGACGGTAGTGGTGACCGGGGCCTCGTCGGGCCTGGGTCGGGCCATCGCGGTGGAGACGGCCGAACGCGGCGCGGCCGTTGTCGTCATCAACTACGCCTCAAGCGCCGATGAAGCCGCCGAGACGGGCCGCCAGGTCGAGGCGCAAGGCGCGCAGGCCATCCTGGTCCAGGGCGATGTGGGCAACGACGAAGACTGCAGGCGGATCGCGGCAGCCGCCGCGCCCAGTGGCCGCATCGACGTGCTGTTCAACAACGCCGGCAAGACCAAGTTCGCCCCCAATCACGCCGACCTGGACGCCGTCTCGGCCGACGACTTCCTGGACCTCTACCGGGTCAACGTCGTGGGCGCTTATCAGATGGTCCGCGCCGCCCGCAGCCTGCTGGAAGCGGCCCCGCAGCCGGGCGCGGTGGTCAACACCGCCTCGATCGCGGCAGTGACCGGCATCGGTAGTTCAGTGCCCTACGCCGCCTCCAAGGGAGCTATGACCACGCTCACCCTGTCGCTGGCCCGCGCCTTGGCTCCCAGGATCCGCGTCAACGCCATCTGTCCGGGCTTCATCGACACGCCCTGGTTCGGCAAGGGCATGCCCGAGGCCACAGTCGAGCGCATCCGCCAGGGCACGATTAACTCCACCCCGCTCAAGGCCGCCTCCACCGCCGAGGACATCGCCGGCGCGGCCGTCTTCCTGGGTTCGACCGCCGCGCGGCACATTACTGGAGAGACCCTGCTGGTGGATGCGGGGACTCACCTGGGCTTCGCGCCTATGGGCATGCGCTAGGCGTCTTTACGGACTCCTGACGCGCGATCAGCCAGAATCGTATGGCGCGTATTGTGGCGATAGAGTGCAATCACGGCGCCCAATTAATGGGCGACGGTGCGCCGAGACGCCCGTTTCAGCGCCAACCGACCCCAGGTTCCCTAGCGGATGTTGCGATGCGATAGGGCGAAAGTCTCCGTTCACGGCACTCTTGAGCCGCACGCGGGAACCCCTTCGCAAATCGGGGCCGGCGAAAAAAGAAGGGGATATACCTATGAAGACCTGGAAACTGGCCCTGGCCGCCGCGGCGGCCACCCTGGCGATGGGCGCCACGACCGCCGCCTACGCTGACGACGCGCCCGCGGTGACGTTCAATATCGGCGCCGCGTCCGACTATGTGTTCCGCGGTGTCAGCCAGACCGACGGCGGCGCGCAGGTGTTTGGCGGCGCCGACGTGACCTCGGGCATCTTCTATGCCGGCGTCTGGGCCTCGAACGTCGATTTCGGCGACAACACCAAGGCCGAAGTCGATGGCTATTTCGGCGCCAAGCCGACCGTCGGCGACATCAGCCTGGACCTGGGCGCCATCTACTACGGCTATATCGACGCCCCCTCGGGCAGTGACTACGGCTACTGGGAGGTCAAGGCGGCCGGTTCGGTTCCCGCCGGCCCGCTGACCGTTGGCGCCGGCTTCTACTATTCGCCTGAATTCTTCGCCGGCACGGGCGGCGCCCTGTATTCCGAGCTGAACGGCTCCGGCTCGCCCGCCGACAAATGGACGATCAGCGGCGCCCTGGGCCACCAGTCCTTCGAGGACAACAGCAGCCTGGACTACACCACCTGGAACCTGGGCGTGACCTACGCCTTCACTGACAAGGTTTCCGGTGACCTGCGCTTCATCGACAACGACATCAACGGTTGCGGCAGCATCTGCGACAGCCGCTTCGTGGTCAGCCTGAAAGCCACCCTGCCCTAGGCGTCCCCTCAGACGTCTGTGCTAGCGAGAGCCGCCGCGGACAACCGCGGCGGCTTTTTCGTGTCTCGCGCTGGTAGGGACGGTGGGACTCGAACCCACACACCTTGCGGCTGCGGATTTTAAGTCCGCTGCGTCTACCATTCCGCCACGTCCCCAAGACCGCGCGATGGCCAAGGCCTAGCGCATCGCGCGGGTACGCGGAACCCGGCGCAAGAGCGGCCTAGTTGGAGCCGTCGGTGCCCTTCATGGTTGGGTCGATATTGTGCTTGCTGATGTCCGTGTCGCGGTCGGCCTGGTCCTTGAGGCGCTGGCGCTCGGCGACGGTCATGCAGATCTTCTGCGGGCGATTGGAACCGACCACATGTTCGCGAGTGCAGACGATGCGGTTGGGGTCGTTCATGTCGACCTTGGGCTTGGCGCCCGGCGTGGCGGGGGCGGTCGGGCTGGGCGTCGGCTGGTCGGCCCAGACGGTAGAAGCGGTAAGCAGGCTGGCGGCGGCAACCGCGATGAGAACGACGCTGCGCATCGGACAAACTCCACAGATTGAACTGGATAGACGACTTTGGCTGTCCGGCCGGCCGCGCATCCCCATGCCGCTAGTTTACCCACTGTGGGGGATTGGCGGTCAAGTTAACTCGCGTCAACTCGCCGGATTCAGTCGCGTCATCTTCGCCACCCCCACGGCCGCGAGCGCCGATTCCAGCTCAGCCAGGGTGGCTTCGACCTCGGCCGGATCACGACCACGAATGACAAGCTGCGAGCCATAGCCCTCGGGGGAGAAGAACGGATAGCTGCCCAGCGACAGCTCCGGATGAGCCTTGGCCACTGCTTCCAGCGGGGCGGCTATGACGCCTTCGCCCGAGCCGTCGACCTTGAGGGTGCGCGAGATGGTCACCGCCCCGCCCTCCAGGCGCGGACCGACATCCTCGAGCATGCCGCGCATGATGGCCGGCACCCCGGCCAGCACGAACACATTGCCGATCTGGAAGCCCGGCGGACCCTGGACCGGGTTCTTGACCAGAGACCCACCCACCGGCACTCGCGCCATCCGCCGGCGGGCAGCGTTCAACTCGCCGGCCCAGCGGGCGGTCATCATTTCGATGATCTCGGGATGCTCGTAGAGCTCGACACCGAACGCCTTGGCCACGCAGTCGGCGGTGATGTCGTCATGGGTGGGGCCGATCCCGCCGGTGGTGATCACATAGCTGTACTTGGCCCGCAGATGATTCAGCGCCGTGACGATCTCGTCCTCGACGTCGGGCACCACGCGGGCCTCGGACAGGTCCACGCCCAGCGTTCCGAGATAGCGGGCGATGTGGTTGAGGTTGGTGTCCTGGGTCCGGCCCGACAGGATCTCGTCGCCGATGATCATCACCGCAGCGGTGACGCGCTTGCTGCTCGCCATGATGATCGACCTTCCCTACATCTGCCTGCCCAACCGGATAGAGACCGCATGGACTTCCCGCAACCGCTCGTCAGAGGCCGATTGGTCAGCCGCTACAAGCGGTTCTTCGCTGATGTAGTCCTGGACACCGGCGAGTCCATAACCGCCCACTGTCCCAACCCCGGAGCCATGCTGGGGGTGAACCAGCCGGGCCTTGGAGTTTGGCTGTCCAGATCGGACGATCCCAAGCGCAAACTGGCCTACACCCTTGAGCTGGTCGAGGTCGGTAACGGTCTGGTCGGGGTCAATACCCTGCTCCCCAACCGACTGGTGGCCGAGGCGCTGGCGGCCGACGCAATTCCCGAGCTGACCGGCTACCAAAGCATCCGCCGCGAGGTGAAATACGGCGAGGCGAGCCGCGTCGACTTCCTGCTGACCCACCCGGACCGGCCGGCCTGTTGGCTGGAGATCAAGAATTGCCACCTCTCGCGCACCCCGCCGCTGGCCGAGTTTCCCGACTGCGTAGCGGCGCGCTCGGCCAAACACCTGCGCGAATTGCAGGCGATGGTGGAGGCTGGTGACCGGGCGGTGGTGCTGTTTACCGTCCAGCGCCAGGACTGCGACGCTTTCTCGGCCTGCCGTGACCTCGACCCCAAGTTCGCCGCCGCTCTGAACGTAGCCGCCGATGCGGGAGTGGAAGTGCTGATCTATGGCTGCGGGATGACGACGGACGCTATCACCATCGATCGCCGGATGGACTGGCGGCGCGCTTAGTCCGCTGCCGCGAAGTGCGCCATCTGGTCGGTGTAGGCCTTCACGAACGCCGGGCGGGCCGTGGCGCGGGCAATGTAGTCGCGGCAGGCGGGATAGTCCGCCATGGCGTCCAGCCGGATGACCAGGCGCAGTACGTCGGCCATCAGAATGTCGGCGATCGAGAATTGCTCCACCAGCCACTCGCGCCCCACCAGCACCGCCTCCATGCGCTGAAGTCGGCTGTCCAGGAAGCTGTTGAACCGCTGCATGGCCGTGCTGTCGTCAGCCTCGCCCGAGACCTTCAGGATGAACCAGGGCAGGACCGCCATCTCGACCGAGTTGAGGGCCGCGAACAGCCACTCCTTGACCTCGCTCCGGGCGCGCGGATCGGCGGGCAGCAGCCCGTCGCTCAGTTCACCTAGGTGCAGCAGGATCGCCCCACTTTCGAAGATCGTCAGGTCGCCATCGGTCAGCCACGGGACCTGGCCGAACGGCTGGTGCGCGAAGTGCTCGGGCTGGCGGTCCTTGAAGGGCGTGCTATCGACCCGGTAGGGCAGCCCCGCCTCTTCCAGCGCCCAGCGAACCCGCAGGTCGCGGACATAGCCCCGAGGCATCTCCGGAACCCAGTCGTAGGTGGTCAGAACCAGGTCGCTCATGGGGCGCCTCCAAGGAAAACAGGCAGTTTGTCGAGCAGGCCGCACCAGCCCGCATGATGGCTTTCGCGCAGCGCTTCGGGCAGATGTTCGTGGACGAGGGTCAGTTCCGTGCCGCCATCGAGCGGCTCAAGCAGAAAGCTCACCAGCGATTCCTGTTCCGGCATGCTGGCCCGTTCCCAGGTGAAGACCAGCTTCTTGTCCGGGACCACCTCGCGATAGACCCCGGTGGGATTGTGCTCGCTGCCGTCCAGCAGCCGAAAGACGATGCTGAACCGGCCGCCGGGGCGCACATCTGCCTCGACACTGAGCGTCGGCCCTGCATCAGGGCCCCACCACTGCAGCATCTGCTCGGGCCGGGTGATCGCCGCCCAGACCCGGGCGGGCGAGGCCTTGATGCGGCGCACGATGGTCACGCTGGGTGGGGTCATTGGTCGCCATCCGTTTCGACAAACGCTACAAGCCGGTCGAGGCTGGCCGTCCAGAAACGCTCATACCGCTCGAGCCAGGCCATCGCTTCCTGCATCGGCCCTGCGGAAAGCTGCACGGCCACGGTCCGGCCCGTCTTGGTCCGGGTTATCAGGCCCGCATCGGACAGGACGTCCAGATGCTTCATCAGGCCGGGTAGCTTGAGCGACAGCGGCTGGGCCAGCGCGCTGACCGACAGGCCGGGTTCGTCAGTCAGCCGCTGCAGCACATACCGCCGGGTGGGGTCGGCGAGCGCTGCAAAGGTGCGGTCCAGGTCCGGGGTTTGATACTTCACCATATGGCGAAGTGTTTGCCTGTATCGGGTGCGAAGTCAAGCTGCAGCGCCGCCTAGACCCTCACATACTGATTGAACCACTCGATCATCCGCGCCCAGGCCTGGGGCGCGGTGACCTTGTTGTAGCGCTCGGGCGTGGCGTCGTTGAAGAAGCCGTGGACCGAGTTCGGCCACAGGTGGCCCTCGTAGGTGATGTTGTTCTTCTTCAGCTCGGCCTCCTGGGCCGGCCAGCCGTCAGCCAGGGATTTATCCAGGGCGCCGTGGTTGACCAGGATAGCGCCTTTGATCTTGGGCGCATCCTCCGGCTTGGTCGGCGCGCCGTAGAAGGGCGCGGCCGCCGCCAGGTCCGGGCCCAGCATCGCGGCCAGAGTGTTCGACACCCAGCCGCCGTAGCAGAAGCCCGTCGCGCCGATCTTGCCTGAACAGTCGGGCCGCGCCTTCAGCCATCGGGCGGCGGCGGCGAAGTCCTGGGTCAGCTTGGCCCGGTCCAACTTGGCGAACGCCTGGCCGCCCTTGTAGTCGTCGCCCGGATAGCCGCCGACCGTACTGAGCGCATCGGGGGCGAAGGCCATGAAGTTCTCCAGCGCGAATCGCCGGGCGACGTCCATGGTGTGGGGGTTCAGGCCCCGGTTCTCGTGGATGACGATGACGCCGGGCAGCTTGGCCGCCGTCGCCGAGCGGGTGTCGGCGCTGAACGGGCGGACCAGATAGCCCTTGATCGAGCCGTTGCCGTCCGGCGAGGGGATGGTCTCCCAGGTCGCCTTGATCCGCTCGTCGTCGCCCCGCACCTGCTGGCCGAGGGCGTAGTTGGGCATCAGGGCCTCGACGATGGCGCTGGCGGTCAGGCCGGCCACGGCAAAGCGTCTGGCCCCGCTCAGGAAGGCGCGGCGGCCGATCTCGCCATGGATGAAGCGGGTGTAGAGGTCCACAGCTTCGGGCGGGATCTTCTTGCCGTCGTCGGTCATCGCGGGTCTCCATCCGGACTGAAGGCGGCAGCCTATCGCGGGCGCTCAACTTTCGTCATTCTCTATTCCCGATCCCTTGGGGTCGACCCAGGGAGGCGTCGCTGAATGAACCCGCAAGACATCCTGGCCAGGGCCCAGATGGCCCGGACCATGGGGCAGGCCGACGACGCGCTCGATCTCTATGACCGGGCCGCCGCGCTGGCGCGGGAGACCGGCGATGCGGCTGCGCTGGCCCACGCCCTGCGTCATGTCTGCGATCTTTGTCGCGAACTGGGAATGCCAGGCGCGGCGCTGTCAGCGGGCCGCGAGGCGGTCGGGCTCTACAAGACACTGCCGGGAGCCAAGGCGCTGGACCTGGCCAATGCCCTGCGGGTTACCGCCCTGGCACAGGAAGCCGCGGGATTTGACGCGCGCGACCTCTGGCGCGAGGCGGGCGGTCTCTATTCGCATGAGGGCGTGATCCCGGGCGCGTTGGAGTGCGAGGCGCGGGCGCTGGGCGGCTCGCCATCCTGACCGGGCGCTTCGTCTTTCCTAAACCCATCCCCCGCTAGGGTCGCGGCTCCACGGCCCTGGAGACTTCGATGGGATCGCAACTGGCGCAGGCTTACCGCGACGCGTTCGCCCAGATTCCGGGGCAGGCGGTGCTGCTGGTCCTCTGCGCCGGAGTCTTCCTGGCCCTGTCGATCTGGCTGCGCGGCCTTGGCGTGGCGCTGAAGAACGCCCGAGCGGCCGGCGAGCAGAGCCGCATCAACCTGACCTTCTGGGCGCTGGACATGGTCACCGTCGGGCCGCTGGTGACCCTGATGGCGGCGAGCGGCGGCCTGATGCTGCACCGACTCTGGCCGCACAGCCCGCTGCCGGCCTTTTGGCTATGGCTGGGACCGGTTCCGACCGTGTTGATCACCGTCTTCGCGGGCGATTTCGCAGCCTACTGGCGCCACCGCGCCCAGCACAGCCGCTGGCTCTGGCCCGCCCACGCCATCCACCACAGCGATACCCAGATGACCTGGCTGACCCTGGAGCGGATGCATCCGGTCGACCGGATCGGCTCGAATGTCGATTTCCTGGTGCTGACCGCCCTGGGTTTTCCGATCTGGGCGTTGGCCGCCAATGTGATGGTGCGCCACTACTACGGCTATCTGATCCATGTGGACGCGCCCTGGACGCTGGGCCGACTGAGTCTGGTCTTCAACAGCCCGGTCATGCACCGCTGGCACCACGCCAAGCCGATCGAATTCAGCGGCAAGAACTTCGCCACCGTCTTCTCGGTGTTCGACCGCGCCTTCGGCACCTTCTACCAGCCTGGCCCCTGCACCGTGCCGTTGGGCGTGCCTGAGGATATGGGCCGGGGCGCACTTGGCCAGTACCTGCATCCCTTGAAGGTCTGGCTGGGCCTGAATCGCGGCCCATCGGCGGCGGCGCAGGCCTTCCCGCCGGCGGCTGAGCCGGCGGGCGGCGCCGGTTGACAATCCATGCTATAGTCCCGACCTGAGGGACTGGCAGGAGCAGTTATGTCCGATACCGACTACCTGGACGCCGAAGTCCGCGACGGCGCGATCAAGATCCACGGCCCGGAAGGGTTCGCAGGCATGCGCGTCGCCGGCCGGTTGGCCGCCGAGTGCCTGGACATGCTGATCCCCCATGTGCAGCCCGGCGTGTCGACCGCCGAGTTGGACCGGCTGGCCCGCGAATTCATCCTGGACCACGGCGCCCTGCCCGCCTGCCTGTTCTACAAGGGCTACAGCCACACCGTCTGCATCTCGCCCAATCACGTGGTCTGCCACGGTATTCCCAGCGAGCGGCCCCTGCGCGAGGGCGACATCGCCAATATCGACGTCACCGTCATCGTTGACGGCTGGCACGGCGACCACAGCCGCATGTTCGGCGTGGGCAAGGTTTCCACCCGGGCCCGGCGGCTGGTCGATGTGACCTACGAGGGCATGAAGCGCGGCCTGGACGCCATCAAGCCCGGCGCCACGCTGGGCGATATCGGCCACGCCATCCAGGCCTACGTCGAATCGCAGCGCTGCTCGGTGGTGCGCGACTTCTGCGGCCACGGCCTGGGCCGGATCTTCCACGACTCGCCCAACATTCTGCACTTCGGCCAGAAGGGTCAGGGTCCGGTGCTCAAGCCCGGCATGTTCTTCACCGTCGAGCCGATGGTGAACACCGGCAAGCCCCAGGTGAAGGTGCTGAACGATGGCTGGACCGCGGTCACTCGCGACAAGTCGCTGTCGGCCCAGTGCGAGCATTCCATCGGGGTGACCGAGACAGGCTACGAGGTGTTCACCGCCTCGCCCAAGGGCCTGTTCCAGCCGGCGATCCTGGCGGAGGCGTAAGCCCCTTCCCGTGTAGGGCTTGCGCGCGGCCAACAAGAACGTATCATGAACCCCCAAACGCAGGGGTTCGCCGATGGACGTACAGCTCAGCCTGCCGACCGACGGCCTCGCCGAGATGGGCTGGCGGCCGACCAAGCCGAAACCCTCCCCCCATGCCGGCCATCGCGAGCGGTTGCGCGACCGCGCCGAGGCTGGCGGGCTAACCGCCCTGCCCGACTACGAACTGCTCGAACTCTACCTGTTCCGCAGCATCCCGCGCGGCGATGTCAAACCCATCGCCAAGGCCCTGCTGGCCCGGTTCGGCGGCCTTGAGGCGGCGCTGGGGGCCTCGATCGCCGAGCTGATGTCCGTCAAGGGCGTCGGCCAGAGCGTCGCCACAGACCTGAAGCTGCTGCACGAGGCGACCTTACGCATCGGCCGCCACACGGTGCGCAAGCGGACGGTCATTTCCTCCTGGAACGCCTTGCTCGCCTACGTCCGCGTCGCCCTGGCCAACGAGCCGCGCGAGCAGTTCCGGGTGCTGTTCCTGGACAAGAAGAACCAGCTGATCGCCGACGAAATCCAGAACCACGGCACCGTCGACCACGCCCCCGTCTATCCGCGCGAGGTGATGCGGCGGGCGCTGGAGCTGTCGGCCAGCAACCTGATCCTGGTCCACAACCATCCCAGCGGCGACCCCACCCCGTCCGGCGCCGATATCGACATGACCCGCCAGATCATAGACGCTGGGCGGACCTTGAAGATCGGGGTTCATGACCACCTGGTGGTTGGCCGCGAGGGCGTGGCGAGTTTCAAAGCGCTGGGACTGATCTAGGAGCCAAACATGCTGACCGCGTTCGTGTTGGCCGCCGCCATGGCCGCCCCGCCCGTTTGGCCCAAGGATGTCGAGACCTATCGCGGCGATGTGGAGGCCTGCATCCACTGGGCGGGCGAACCCGGCTGGGACGCGGCGCGCGAGCGGCAGATCCAGGCGGCGGTGAAGCAGTCCTGCGGCGCGGCCAAGCGGGAATATCCGCGTCTGGTGGTAAAGTATCGTCGCGCGCCGAAGGTGCTGGCCGAAGTGAAGGCGATCAAGGCCGAACTGACCGAAGCGGGGCTCTGATCAATCTTCCTCGATGATGCTTCGGATCCGCGCCGCCAGCTTGGCCATCGGGAAGGGCTTGCTCAGCACATGCATCCCTGGGTCCAGCCGGCCGCTGGAAATGGCGGCGTTGTCGGCGAAGCCGGTAATGAACAGCACCTTCAACGCCGGCCGGCCGGCGCGGGCGATGTCGGCCATCTGCTTGCCGTTCATTTCGCCGGGCAGTCCCACATCGGTGATGAGCAGGTCAATCTGGACGTCGGACTGCAGCACCCCGAGACCCGAAGCCGCGTCTCCCGCCTCGATCGACTGGTAGCCGAGGTCCGCCAGGGTGTCGCCGACCAGCATCCGGACCGTCGGCTCGTCATCCACCACCAGCACGGTTTCACCCGCCTCGGCGCGTGGCGGCGGGGCTTGCGGCGCCTCCCCAGGCTCGTCGAGCACGGCGCCAACGTGGCGCGGGAGAAAGATGGTGACGCTGGCGCCCCGGCCCGGCTCGGAGGTGATCCTGACTTCACCGCCGGACTGCTTGGCAAAGCCATAGATCATCGAAAGGCCAAGGCCCGTGCCCTTGCCCACCGGCTTGGTGGTGAAGAAAGGATCGAACACGCGCGCCAGAACGCCGGGCGCCATGCCCTCCCCCGTGTCGGTGACCGAGAGCGAGACATACTCCCCGGGCGGCAGATCCCGCTCGGCCAGCGGGCCCACCACGCAATTGGCGATCTCCAGCGTGATACGTCCGCCGTCCGGCATCGCATCCCGAGCGTTGATGCACAAATTGAGGACGGCGTTTTCCAGCTGGTTGGGGTCGCAGAAACAAGGCCAGAGCGCCTGGGGCCTCACCGTCTCAATGACGATGCTGGGCCCGACGGAGCGGCGCAGCAGCTCTTCCATCCCCTGCACCAGCCGGCCGGCGTCCACCGCCCTGGGCTGCAGGGTCTGCTGGCGGGAAAAGGCCAGCAGCCGGTGGGTCAGTGTGGCGGCGCGCGCGGCGGCGCCCTGGGCGGCGTTGATATACCGCTCAAGGTCGCCGATGCGGCCCTGCGACAGGCGGCTGGTCATCAGGTCCAGGCTGCCGGTGATGCCGGCCAGCAGGTTGTTGAAATCATGAGCCAGGCCGCCGGTTAGCTGGCCGACCGCCTCCATCTTCTGCGACTGGAACAAGGCCTGCTGCGAGCGCTCCAGCTCCAGCTGGGCCTCACGCCGCTCGGTCAGGTCGCGGGTGACCTTGGCAAAGCCGATCAGCGAGCCTTCGTCGTCGCGGATGGCGTCGATGACTACACTGGCCCAGAAATGGCTGCCGTCCTTGCGCACGCGCCAGCCCTCAGCCGTGAATCGTCCCGTGCGCTCCGCGGTCTGCAACGCACTCCAGGGCAGACGCACGGCGACATCGTCAGGGGTATAGAAGCGCGAGAAGTGTTCGCCCACGATCTCCTGGGCCGTGTAGCCCTTGATGTGCTGAGCGCCGGTGTTCCAGTTGCTGACCAGGCCGTCCGGGTCGAGCATGAAGATCGCATAGTCTGTGACCCCCTGGACCAGCAGCCGAAAACGTCGCTCGCTTTCCAGCGCGGCCAGCTGCGAAGCGTGCTGCTCGGTCATATCGCGCGTGATCTTGGCGTAGCCGACCAGCTGGTCGCCATCGCGGATCGGGTCAATCACCACGCTGGCCCAGAAGCGGCTACCGTCCTTGCGAACCCGCCAGCCCTCGGCGGTGAACCGACCCTCATCCCTGGCCTGTTTCAGAGCGCGCTCGGGCAGGCCCGAGGCGCGGTCTTCGTCGGTGTAGAACCGTGAGAAGTGCTGGCCGATGATCTCAGCCGGCGCATAGCCCTTGATCCGTTCGGCGCCCGGATTCCAACTGGCGACGTGGCCCTGCAGATCCAGGACATAGATCGCGTAGTCGATGACGGACTGGACCAGCCGCTCATAGACCCCGCCGGCCAAACCGCGGCCCTGCTGATCACGCCCCTGCAAAAACGTCCCCTGGTCGCCGGATGAGCGAACAGAATTTAACGCACGGATCGCGCCGGGGTTCCAGGCCGGCGGGCGACCGGTTTCCATCGCGTGACAACCCGCCAGCCGAGCAGGACCAGGACGATAGCCCCATAGATCAGCGGCGGCCGGTGGTCAGCCTTGACCAGCAGGTAGTAGTGCACGACGCCAAGAGGGACGATCAGATAGATCAGGCTGTGGATCCGCCGCCAGGTTTTCGGTCCGACCTTACGGATAGCGGCGTTGAACGAGGTCAGCGCCAGTGGCAGCAGCAGGGTGAAGGCGCCCATGCCGATGGTGATGAAGGGCCGCTTGACGATGTCCTTCCAGATGGCGTGCCAGTCGAAGTACTGATCGACGCCGATATAGGTCGACAGGTGCAGCAGGATGTAGCCGAACGCGAACAGGCCGACCGGCCGCCGGAAGCGGATCAGGCGCGGGTTCTTCAGGATGCGCGCCAGCGGCGTGATGCAGAGGCCAGTGATCAGCATCCGCAGGCCCCAGACGCCCAGCTGGCGGATCAGGGTCTCGATGGGGTTGGCGCCCAGATCGCCCTGTACGATGCGCCAGACCAGCCAGCCGGCCGGCGCCAGGCACAGCAGGATAACGAGCGCGAAATTGACGCGCTCCAGCCAGGTGCGGCCCATCAGTAGTACTTCCGCAGATCCATACCGGCGTACATGGGCGCGACCTGACGGGCATAGCCGTTGAACATCACGGTCGGCCGGCGCTTGAACTCACCGATCCGCCGCTCGGTCGCCTGGGACCAGCGCGGGTGGTCCACGTCCGGATTGACGTTGGAATAGAAGCCGTACTCGTTCGGGGCCGAGACATTCCAGGCCGTGCGCGGCTGGGTCGCCGTCAGCTTGATGCGGACAATGGATTTGATCGACTTGAAGCCATACTTCCACGGCACCACCAGTCGGATCGGCGCGCCGTTCTGGTTGGGCAGAGTCTCGCCGTACAGGCCCGTGGCCAGCAGAGTCAGCGGGTTCATCGCCTCGTCGATGCGCAGCCCCTCGCGATAAGGCCATTCCAGCACCGCCCGCCTCTGGCCGGGCATCTCGGCGGGGCGATACAGGGTCTCGAACGCCACGTACTTGGCCTTCGAGGTCGGCCCGACCCGCGACAGCAGGGTCGAGAGCGGAAAGCCCACCCAGGGAATGATCATTGACCAGCCCTCGACGCAGCGGTGGCGATAGATCCGCTCTTCGGGCGGGGCCATGCGCAGCAGGCTATCGATGTCGAAGGTCCCGGGCTTGGCGCACTCGCCCTCGACGACTACGGTCCAGGGCCGGGTCTTCAGCGAGCCGGCGTTGCGGGCCGGATCGTCCTTGTCGACGCCGAATTCGTAGTAGTTGTTGTAGGTGGTGATGTCCTGTTTGGAGTTGGGCTTCTCAGGAGTCGAGTAGACGCTCTTGCGGCCAGGCAGCGGTGCGGCGTCGGCGCCTGTCGAAACCGCGATGGCGGGCAGGCCCAAACCCAGCGCCGCCCCGGCGATGAACTCGCGCCGCCGCAGATAGAGGCCCTTGGGCGTCACATCGTTCTCGGTCAGGTCGGCTGCGTCGCGGATCAGCATATGGGCCTCTCTGGCTTTGCCCCGGTCAGTCTACGCTTGGCCGGGCCGCATGGTTCAACGGTTCATGCTGGGCTGGCATTCGCCGCGCCGCTCAAAAGGTTACGCCAGCGCGTCCCGCTCCCATTCCAGAAACTCCGGCTGCGCCAACAGACGCGAGCAGTAGGCCGCGGCCGGGCCTGGGTCGCCGTAGTCGCCGAGGTGGACGCCATAGCTGCGAAACCGAGTCGCCACCGGGGTGTAGAAGGCGTCGGCGATGCTCCAGTCGCCCAGCAGGAAGGGGCCGCCGTATTGGCCCAGCAGGTTGTTCCAGCGGGCGACGATTTTGCGGATGTCCTTGCCCGTCGCCTCGGAGAGCGGCGGCTGGCTGCGAAGGCCCAGGTCCATCGGGCATTCGCCACGCAGGGACTGAAACCCCGAATGCATCTCAGCGGCGACCGAGCGGCCGACGGCGCGGCGGGCCGGGTCGGCGGGCCACAGGCCCGGGGCCTGCTCGGCCAGGTATTCGCAGATGGCCAGGGAATCCCAGACGGTCAGGCCGCCGTCTTTCAGCACCGGCACCAGATTGGAGGGCGAGTGCCTGGCGATTTCGGCCTCGGAGGTTTCAAGTTCGCGCAGCTGCACGAGCGTCTCGGTGAATGGCAGACCGGCGCGCTTGGCGGCCAGCCAGGGCCGCAACGACCAGGTCGACCAGGTCTTGGTGCCGATGATCAGTTCCATGGCGCTCTCCTCGGATTCGTTTGCCTTCGGGCCCAGCCGCTCTAGGCTGGCCGCAATAATCAGAACACTGCCCCCAGGACAACGCTGGAAGGAAACGCCCGATGACCGAGGCCATTGTGCCCGAACCGCCCGTCGCGGCGGCGACTGCCTCTGTCACGGACGCCCTGCACCCGGTCAGCAGCGCCTACCGCACCTACGCCCTGACCCTCCTGGTCATCGTCTATTCCCTGAACTTCCTTGACCGCCAGATCGTCAACATCCTGGCCGAGTCCATCAAGGTCGAGCTGCATCTGAAGGACTGGCAGGTCGGCATGCTGCAAGGCCTGGCCTTCGCCATCTTCTACACCACGCTCGGCCTGCCCATCGCCCGCCTGGCTGAACGCGGCAACCGACCGTGGATCATCGGGGCGGCGATCGCCGCCTGGAGCGGCTTCACCATGCTGTGCGGCGTCTCGACCAACTTCATCCAGCTGGTCGCCGCCCGGGTGGGGGTCAGCATCGGTGAGGCCGGCTGCAGCCCGCCCTCGCACAGCCTGATCGCCGACTACACGCCGCGCGACAAGCGTGCCGGCGCTCTGGCCATCTATTCGCTGGGCACGCCCATAGGCTCGCTGGTCGGCATGGCGCTGGGCGGCATCATCGCAGACGCCTGGGGCTGGCGGGCGGCCTTCCTGGTCGCCGGGGCGCCGGGCATCGTAGTGGCGCTGATCGCCGCCTTCACCCTGGTCGAGCCGCGCAACAAGCTCAAAGCTGACTTGGCCGCCCGCCAGGCTTCCGGACCCTCCTTCATCGACGCCTTGAAGGAGCTCTCGACCAAGAAGACCTTCTGGCTGATCGCTCTGGGCGCCAGCCTGCTGGCCTTCCAGGGCTATGCCAGCAACGCCTTCATCGGCTCGTTCTATTTCCGCAACCATGCCGCCGAGCTGGTCCGCATCGCGGGCGAGTTCGGCATGAAGCCCAAGGGCTTCCTGGGACTGGCGCTGGGACTGATCGGCGGAACGGCCGGCGTGCTGGGCACCTGGCTTGGCGGGGTGCTAGCTGATCGGCTGGGCAAGCGCGACCTGCGCTGGCACGTCACCATGCCGGCCATCGCCACGGCCATCTCCGTGCCCTTCTACATCACCGGCATCATGCACCCCAGCGGCCAGGCGGCGCTGCTGCTGCTGACCATCCCGACCCTGTGCAACACCATGTGGTACGGGCCGATCTACGGCAGCGTGCAGGGGCTGGTGAAGCCGGAGACCCGCACTACGGCGGCGGCCATCATCCTGTTCATCATCAACATCATCGGCCTGGGCGGCGGTCCGACCTTCCTGGGCTGGCTATCGGACTGGTTCGCCGGCCCCGGCGGCCAGGGCGTAGCGGTGGGCCTGCGCTCGGCGATGGTGGTGACAGCCTTTTCGCTGCTGGGTTCGGTGGTGTTGTTCCTCTGGGCTCGCCGGACCATCCGCGAGGAGATGGTCAGCTAGATTAGCCATGGCGGCACGGCGGGCGATCCGTCTACAGTGGTAAAAAAGAGTGTTCGGGGAGATCACGCTGTATGACTGACGCGACCGCGCCGGGGGGCGCAAAGCCGTTATTTTCCACCGGCTACAAGAGCGTGGTCCTGTCGCTGCTGCTGGCGGCCTACACCTTTAACTTCATCGACCGTACGATCATCGCCAACCTCGCCAAGCCGATGGCCGAGGAGTTGAAGCTCTCCTCCACCCAGGTCGGGCTCCTGGGCGGGCTCTATTTCGCCCTGCTCTACACCATCCTGGGCATCCCCATCGCCCGTTTGGCCGAGCGGTTCAGCCGGGTGAAGATCATCACCGCCTCGCTGATCATCTGGTCGGGCTTCACCGCCCTCTGCGGCACGGCCGCTAATTTCGGCATGCTGGCCGCCTATCGCTTCGGCGTCGGCATCGGCGAGGCCGGGTGTTCGCCGTCCTCGCACAGCCTGATCTCGGACTATTACGAGGCCAAGCGGCGGGCCACCGCCCTGTCGATCTACTCGTTCGGCATTCCGCTGGGCACGATGTTCGGCGCCGTGGTCGGCAGCTGGCTGGCCCAGGAATACAGCTGGCGGATCGCTTTCGTCGTCGTTGGCCTGCCCGGCATCATCCTGGCCTTGATCATCTGGCTGGTCATGCGCGAACCGCCGCGCGGCCATTCAGAGGTCGTCGAGCATCCGGTGATCGAGGAAGACGTCAGCGCTCCGATCACCGTCAAGCCCAAGACCAACGACATCGCCGAGCTCTGGGCGGTCGCCAAGACGCTGTTCGGCAAGTGGCCGGTCCTGAACATGGTGCTGGGCGTCACCATCGCCAGTTTCGGCTCCTATGGCTCGGGCCAGTTCGTGCCGCGCTATTTCCTGGCGGCCTACGGCAAGAACTTCGGGCCGAGCGACTGGCACTGGGCCCAGGTGTTCGCCAACCCGATGGGGCAGTTCGGCCTGGGCCTGGCCTCGGTCGGCCTGATCACCGGCCTGGTCGGCGGCTTCTCCTCCGGCATCGGCACCCTGGTCGGCGGCTCGTTCAGCGACCGCCTGGGGAAGGTCAATCCGATCTGGTACCCGCTGGTGCCGGCCTTTGGCCTGTTGATCGCCACGCCGATTTACATCGCCGCCTATTCCCAGACCCACTGGACCATGGCGGCCCTGATCCTGCTGATCCCGGGCATCTTCCACTACACCTATCTGGGCCCGACGTTCGGCGTTGTGCAGAACTCAGTGGACCCCAGCCGTCGGGCCACAGCCACGGCGCTGATGTTCTTCTTCCTCAATCTGATCGCGCTTGGCGGTGGCCCGCCCTTCACCGGCTGGCTGATCGACATGCTGGGCCAGTTCAACTTCAGCCACGGCGGCGGCCAGGGCGTGCTTTCCTCGCTTTCCGGCGCCTTCAGCGGTCATGCCGAGACCGCCAACTATGCCGCTGCCTGCCCCGGCGGCGCGGCGCCCAAGGGCGCGGCCGATGCGCTGGTCGAAAGCTGCCGCATCACCCTGGCCAATTCCAGCCGCCAAGGGATCATCCTCAGCATCTGCTTCTACGCCTGGGCCAGCCTGCACTACTTCCTGGCGGCGATCGGCATGAAGAAGCACATGGAGTCGAGGGCGGCGGCCTAAGCGCCGCCCTCGCTTCAAACTACATCTTCAGACGCAGCGGGCCCATGTAGTCGCGCTTGCCCAGCGGCACGCCTTTGGACCGCAGGATGTCGTAGGCGGTCGTGGCGTGGAAATGGAAGTTCGGCAGCGAGAACGACAGGATGAAGTTCTCGGCTGTGAAGGGTAGCTTGAAGGTCCCGAGTTCAAAGACCACGTCCTTGCCGGCCAGGGCGTTGACGTCGTCGGCCTTCAACGCTTCAAGGCCGGCGATGGTGTCGGTGATCACTTTCTGCAGCTCGTGGTAAGTCGGCTCGCCGGCCGGGCCAGGCGGAAGGAAAACGCCGCTTTCGACGCCTTTGATGGCGCCCAGCGAATGGTGAGCCACCGACAGCACCTGGAAGCGGAAGGGCAGCATGTCGCCGTGCAACCGGGTCTCGACGACCTCGTTGGCGTCCAGGCCGTTGTCGCTGCAGAAAGTCATTCCTTTGGCCAGAATCCCCGAAACCGCGTTCAGGGTCTGCAGGTAGGTGGCGACGCTCATGTCGTACAGCGAAGTGCCCATGGTTCTCTCCCAGTCTTTTTGAAAAACTCACCGGACCGATAGACCTCCCGGCTGGCTCTGTCACCAGTCCTTTCCTTGACATCGGTGCGTGACAGAGCGAAGGCGGCGCCATGATCCCTCGCTATGCCCGACCCGAGGCGGCCGACCTGTGGTCGCCGCAGACCCGCTACCGCATCTGGTTCGAGATCGAGGCCCATGCGGCCGACGCCATGGCCGAGTTGGGGGTGATCCCCAAGGCCTCCGCCGAAGCCATCTGGGCCGGCGGCAAGGATGTGGTCTGGGATCCCGACCGCATCGACGAGATCGAGCGCGTCACCAAGCACGACGTCATCGCCTTCCTGACCCACGTCTCCGAAGTCGTCGGTCCGGAAGCCCGCTTCCTGCACCAGGGCATGACCAGCAGCGACGTGCTGGACACCTGCCTGGCCGTGCAGCTCAGCCGCGCCGCCGACATGCTGATCGAGGATGTCGATCTGCTGATGACCGCCATCAAGCGGCGGGCCATCGAGCACAAGTTCACCCCCACGGTCGGCCGCAGCCACGGCATCCATGCCGAGCCGACCACCTTCGGCCTCAAGCTGGCCGGCCACTATGCCGAGTTCCAGCGGGCCAAGGAGCGGCTGGCCATGGCCCGCTTCGAGGTCGCCACCTGCGCCATCTCCGGCGCCATCGGCACCTTCGCCAATGTCGACCCGCGCGTCGAAGCCCATGTCGCCGAGAAGATGGGCCTCGCCGTTGAGCCGGTCTCCAGCCAGGTCATCCCGCGCGACCGCCATGCCGCCTTCTTCGCGGCGCTGGCCGTGGTGGCCTCCTCCATCGAGCGGCTGGCCACGGAAATCCGCCACCTGCAGCGCACCGAAGTCCTGGAAGCCGAGGAGCCGTTCGATCCCGGCCAGAAGGGCTCCAGCGCCATGCCCCACAAGCGCAACCCGATCCTGACCGAGAATCTCACCGGACTGGCCCGTCTGGTCCGCTCGGCCGTGATCCCGGCGCTGGAGAATGTCGCGCTCTGGCATGAGCGCGACATCAGCCACTCTTCGGTCGAGCGCGGCATCGCCCCCGACGCCACCGTCCACCTCGACTTCGCCCTGCGCCGAGCCGCCAGCCTGATGGAGCGGCTGGTCATCTATCCGGACAACATGCTGAAGAACCTCGATCGCCTGGGCGGCTTGGTTCACTCGCAGCGGGTGATGCTGGGCCTGACCCAGAAAGGCGTGAGCCGCGAAGACGCCTACGCCGCCGTGCAGGGCAACGCGATGAAGGTCTGGCGCGGTGAGGGCCAGTTCCTCGACTTCCTCAAGGCCGACCCGGTGGTCTCCAAGGCGATGACCGACGCCGAGCTCGAGGACCTGTTCGACCTGGGCTACCACTTCAAGCACGTCGACACGATCTTCGCGCGGGTGTTCGGCGAAGGCGCGTGACCCGCAAGGCCGGCCTTCCGCCGGTCGCGGCAGCCAATGCGAGGCTGCTGATTCTCGGGAGTCTGCCGGGCGACGCCTCCCTGGCGGCGGTCCAGTACTACGGCCATCCGCAGAATCAGTTCTGGAGGCTGATCGGGGCAGTCCTGCACGAGGACCTGGCTCCCCTGCCCTATGAGGACCGTCTGGAGCGCCTCCGCCAGCGCAAAGTAGCGCTATGGGACGTAATCGGCGCGGCTCATCGGGTCGGAAGCCTCGACACCGCCATCAAGAATCACGAGGCCAATGACCTGGCAGGCCTGATCGCCGGGCTGCCGGAACTGCGGATGGTCGGATTCAACGGCGGCACGGCGGCGAAGCTGGGCCGCAAGGCGCTGGGCGAGACACCGCAAAGGCTGATCGACCTGCCGTCGTCCAGCCCGGCCTTCACCAGGCCGTTCTCTGAGAAGCTCGCGGTGTGGACGCTTCTTAGGGAAGGGCTGGAGCCCTAGTTCCCCGACTTGATCTGCTCGCGGGCGACGGCCAGCAGCTCGTCCATCTTCATCCGAACTTCGCCTTCGGTCGCGGCGACGCCCGAGCCCTTCAGGTCGCCGAACACCTTGCGCAGCACGTCTTCGTCGCCCGGCTGTTCGAAGTCGGACTTGATCACCGCGCGGATGTATTCGTCCGGCGTCGCCAGACCCATCAGGCCCGCGGCCCATTCGGCCAACATGCGGTTGCGGCGGGCGCTGGCTTTGAACTCTTGTTCCTCGTCCAGGGCGAACTTGCGCTCAAAGCCCTTTTCGCGATCATCGAAACTGGTCATGCATCTCTCAAGTGGCGGTAGCCGCGCGGGTTGATAGCCTGCCAAGCGGTTCGCGGCAATCATGCTGCGACGCAATATCCGGCCTCGTTGGTTTGCGCCGAGGGGCTGCTTCCGCTATTTTCGCCCTTGACCAACATTCAAGCGGCCGCGAGTCGGACACGCGCGCTGGCCAAGACGCCGCGCGCGATTTTTGTTTCCCGGCCTGCCCCCAAAGGGGAAAAAGTATGACCACCCGCCGCAAGAAGATCTACGAAGGCAAGGCCAAGATCCTCTATGAGGGCCCCGAACCCGGCACCCTGATCCAGTATTTCAAGGACGACGCCACCGCCTTCAACGCCCAGAAAAAAGCGGTCCTCGAAGGCAAGGGCGTCATCAACAACCGCATCAGCGAGTTCATCATGGTCCGGCTGGGGACCATCGGCATCCCCACCCACTTCATCAAGCGGCTGAACCTGCGCGAACAGCTGATCAAGGAAGTCGAGATCATCCCGCTGGAAGTGATCTGCCGCAACATCGCCGCCGGCAGCCTGTCCACGCGCCTGGGCCTGGAAGAGGGCGCGGCCCTGCCCCGCTCGATCATCGAGTTCTGCTACAAGGACGACAAGCTGGGCGACCCGCTGGTGGCCGAAGAGCACATCACCGCGTTCAACTGGGCCTCGACCCAAGAGATCGACGACATCATGGCCATGACCCTGCGCATCAACGACTTCCTGTGCGGGATGTTCGCGGGGGTCGGCATCACCCTGGTCGACTTCAAGATCGAGTTTGGCCGGGTCTGGGAGAACGACTACAGCCGCGTCATCCTGGCCGACGAGATCAGCCCCGACAGCTGCCGTCTTTGGGACAGCGCCACCAAGAACAAGCTCGACAAGGACCGCTTCCGCCGCGACCTGGGCGAGGTCATCGAGTCCTACACCGAAGTGGCCCGGCGCCTCGGCATCATGAAAGAGATGCCGACGGTGATTCAAGGCGGACTGCACTAAATTGCTTTCAAGGAAGTCTAGCGTTGAAAAGGGTGCGGCTCAGCTCTTTCCTCATCCGTAGGGGGAGGA
Source organism: Caulobacterales bacterium (assembly GCA_038236615.1). Taxonomy (GTDB): domain Bacteria; phylum Pseudomonadota; class Alphaproteobacteria; order Caulobacterales; family Caulobacteraceae; genus Caulobacter. The sequence goes on along the minus strand of JBBRZO010000016.1, from coordinate 69,281 downwards.
GAGAGCGGAGCAGCCGCCCCAGTCATGAGCCTCTCCCCGGGCGCGGTTCACCTTGGCTCCGCGCGGTGAATCCTATAACGCCTCGCCAATCCCACAGCCCGCGAGACCCGCCATGAAGGCCACCGTGCAAATCTTCCTCAAGCCCGGCGTGCTGGACGTGCAGGGCAAGGCGGTCGAGGCCTCGCTGCACGGCCTGGGCTGGCCAGGGGTCAAGGACGTGCGGGTCGGTCGGACCATTACCTTCGACCTGGACGGGACCGACAAGGCCGCCGCCGAAGCCGAGGTCAAGGCCATGTGCGACAAGCTGCTGGCCAACAACGTCATCGAGACCTACCGGATCGAGGTCGCCTGATGAAAGCCGCTGTCGTGGTCTTCCCCGGTTCCAACTGTGACCGCGACTGCGCCGTCGCCATCGAGCGCTCGACGGGCGCCAAGGTCGAGATGGTCTGGCACGGCGACAGCGAGCTGCCGGACGGGCTGGACCTGATCGTGCTGCCGGGCGGCTTTTCCTATGGCGACTATCTGCGCTGCGGGGCGATTGCCTCGCTGTCGCCGGTGATGACGCCGGTCAAGGCCGCCGCCGAGCGCGGCGTGGCGGTGGTCGGCATCTGCAACGGCTTCCAAGTGCTGTGCGAGGCGCACATGCTGCCGGGCGCCCTGCTGCGTAATGCGGGCCTGAAATACGTCTGCAAGCCGGTCGCGCTGGATATCGTCAACGGCCAGACCCGTTTCACCGCCGCCTACCAGGGCCGGCGCGAGGCGACGATGACGGTCGGCAACGGCGAAGGCAATTTCTTCGCCGATGACGAGACGCTCGACCGCCTGGAGGGCGAGGGCCAGGTGGTCTTCCGCTATCAGGACAATCCCAACGGCTCGTCCCGAGCCATCGCCGGTATCGTCAACCCGGCGGGCAACGTCCTGGGCCTGATGCCACACCCCGACCGGGCCTTCGAAGCCGAACTCGGCTCAGCCGACGGGGCGCTACTGTTCCAGAGCGTGCTGGCCAGCGCCTAAGCGCCTCATTGGCGAATCCGGTTGGCCGTCCGCCGGCGCCGGACCAGGGTCTCGCGCCTGAGTGGGGGAGCGTTTGATGGACCTGTCACAGTTCAACTGGAGCTATTTCGCGCTGGGCGTCTCAGCGCTGCTTCTGCTGCTGTGGTTCGTGGGCCGCACCGCCGGCAAGCCGGGTCTGGGCGGTATGCTGGTCTCGCTGCCATTTCTGGTCGTAGCCATGCTGAACACCGCCGCCCCGGTGCGTGCGCTGATCGATCGCAGCTTCAGCGACTACCAGTTCGGGCCCCTGGCCGCGGCTTCGGGATGGCGGCTGGCGGCGACGGCCGGCGGCATCCTGCTGATCGCCCTGGTCGCCTCGCTGGCGGCTCTGCGGCCGGGCCGGCTGGCCGGACTAATCGTGCTCGTCGTGGGGTCGCTGTTCGCCGGGCTGCTGGGCTGGCCGTGGCTGCAAAGCGTCATGAGCGGGAATTTGCCGCCGTTGCAGGTGGCCGACGTCGTGCTGCCGGGGATGGCGGCGGCGGGCCTGTTCTTCCTGGTCCTGGTCGCGCCGTTCCTGCTCGCAGCCGTATGGGGCCTGCGGCGCGTGGCGACGGGTCGCTGACCCGCTTCCGCTAGGGGCAGGGACGGGCTAGAAGCCGCGCTCATGACGAGCCCCGCGAATCCCCCGCCCAAGACCATGGCGCAGACCGCGCTGGAATATGGCCTCAAGCCGGAGGAGTACGACGTCATCGTCCAGCGGCTGAACCGCGAACCGAACGCGGTCGAGCTGGGCGTCTTCTCGGTGATGTGGTCCGAGCACTGTTCCTACAAGTCCAGCCGTCTGCACCTGAAGAAGTTCCCGGTCACCGGGCCACGGGTGATCTGCGGGCCGGGCGAGAACGCCGGGGTCATCGACATCGACGACGGCCAGGCCTGCATCTTCAAGATGGAGAGCCACAACCACCCCAGTTACATCGAGCCCTACCAGGGCGCCGCCACCGGTGTGGGCGGCATCATGCGCGATGTCTTCACCATGGGCGCCCGGCCCATCGCGCTGTTGAACGCCCTGCGCTTTGGCGATCCCAGCCATCCCAAGACCCGCCGCCTGGTGGCGGGCGTGGTCGCGGGCATTGGCGGCTACGGCAACTGCGTGGGCGTGCCCACCGTGGCCGGCGAGACCAACTTCCACCGCGGCTATGACGGCAACATCCTGGTCAACGCCATGTGCGTGGGCCTGGCCGACGCCGACAAGATCTTCTACTCGGCCGCCCCGTCCGCCGGCCTGCCGGTGGTCTATTACGGCTCCAAGACCGGCCGCGACGGCATCCATGGCGCCACTATGGCCAGCGCCGAGTTCGACGAGGACAGCGACGAAAAGCGCCCCACGGTCCAGGTCGGCGACCCCTTCGCCGAGAAGCTACTGATCGAGGCGACGCTGGAGTTGATGGCCACCGGCGCCGTCGCCGCCATTCAGGACATGGGCGCGGCCGGCCTGACCTCCTCCTCGGTCGAGATGGCCGGCAAGGGCGGGGTCGGCATTGAGCTGGACCTCGATATGGTCCCGCAGCGCGAGACCGGCATGACCGCCTACGAGATGATGCTGTCGGAGAGCCAGGAGCGGATGCTGGCCATCCTCAAGCCTGGCCGCGAGCGCGACGGTCACGCCATCTTCGAAAAATGGGGCCTGGACGCCGCCATCATCGGCTTCACCACCGACACCGGCCATATCGTCCTGAAGCACAAGGGCGAGGTGGTCTGCGACCTGCCCCTGGCCCCGTTGTCGGACGACGCGCCGCTCTATGATCGGCCCTGGACTGAGCCCGCCAAGCAGCCGGTGCTGACCGATGTGCCCGAGCCGACCAGTTGGGAAGAGGCGGTGCTGAAGGTCATCGGCTGCCCGGACGGCGCCTCCAAGCGCTGGCTGTGGGAACAGTACGACCGCCACGTGATGGCCGACACCCTGGCCGACAGCTCGACCGCCCATGACGCCGGCATCGTCCGCATCCACGGCACCAAGAAGGCCCTGGCGGTGACCAGCGACTGCACCCCCCGCTATGTGCAGAACGACCCTTACGAGGGCGGCAAGCAGGCCGTGGCCGAGGCCTGGCGCAACCTGACCGCCGTCGGCTCAGAACCCATCGCCATCACCGACAACCTCAACTTCGGCAACCCCGAGCGCCCCGAGATCATGGGCCAGATCGTCCGCGCCATCGACGGCATGGCCGAGGCCTGCCGGGCGCTGGATTTCCCGGTCGTGAGCGGCAATGTCAGCCTCTACAACGAGACGAACGGGGCAGCGATACCGCCGACCCCGACGGTTGGGGCGGTCGGGCTGCTGAAGGATTCCAGCAAGCGGATGGGTTATAGCCGCCTCAAGGCCGGCGACCGGCTGATCCTGATCGGCGCGCCCAAGGGTGAGCTGGGCGCCAGCCTGTACCTGCGCGAAGTCCTGGGCCGCGAAGACGGCGCCCCGCCGTCGGTCGATCTGGCCCTTGAGCGCCGTAGCGGCGACACGGTCCGCGCCCTGATCGCAGCCGGCGCGGTGCATGCCGTGCACGACCTTTCCGACGGCGGCCTTGTCACCGCCCTGGCCGATATGGCCATGGCCAGCGGCCAGGGGATCGCCATCGAAGGCGGCGCTGCCCTGCCCGACCACGCCTTCCTGTTCGGCGAGACCCAGGCCAGCTACGTCGTGGCGGTCGCGGCCGGCGGCGAGCAGGCGGTGACTGACCGGGCCCTGGCGGCAGGCCTCTGGGCCGCGCCGGTGGCAAGCGTTGGCGGCGCGTCACTGAGCTATGCGGCTCGCTTCGACATCCCGGTCGCCAGACTGCGCGAAGCCCATGAGGGCTGGATGCCGGCTTATATGGCGGGCTGACACGATCCGAAGGGCAGGAATCCGGTTTTTCCCCGCCCCGCATCCGTCATGGTTATAAGTTAGCCATGACCCTGACCCCCTTCGAGCTTGCCGCGGCCCTGCTTGCCTTCGCAGCCGCCGCGAGCTGGATCAACGCCAAGGTCCTCAAGCTCCCAGCTGCGGCGGGGCTGCTGATCCTGGGCCTGTTGGTCGCCGCCCTGGCCCATGGCGCAAAGCTGATCTGGCCGTGGACGGCCGACGCCTTCACCACGCTGCTGGACCTGGTCGACTTTCCCAAACTGGTGCTCGACTACATGCTGGCCTTCCTGCTGTTCGCCGGGGCCCTGAACGTCGACCTGCAGGCGCTCGCCCGCCGAGGCTGGGCTACCGCAGCCCTCGCCACCCTGGGTACGGCCGCCACGCTCATCCTTTGCGCCGCCGGCTTCTGGGGCCTCGCCGCCCTGCTCGGCCAGCCCGTTCCGCTCGCCTGGGCCCTGGTGTTCGGGGCCCTGATCAGCCCCACAGACCCCATCGCCGTCCTGGCCATGACCAAGCGCACCGCCCTGCAGCCGGAGCTGCGCGCCCAGCTCGAGGGCGAGGCCCTGTTCAACGACGGCCTGGCCGTGGTCCTCTTCCGTCTGGCCCTGGCCGTCGCCATCGCTCATGGGGCTGACGCCGAGCCGCCGATGGCCCTGATTGGCCACGGCCTGGTCGAGGCCTTCGGCGGCGCCCTGCTGGGCCTGGCGATCGGCGCGGTGGCCGTGGCGGTGATCCACGCCGTCGAGGACTGGGCCACCGAGACCCTGCTGACTATCGCAACCGCCGTCGTGGTCTATGCCGCCTGCCTGAACCTGGGCCTGTCAGGCCCCATCGGCGTGGTCTGCGCCGGACTTATCGTCGGTTCCAAATGGGCCGAGCGCGGCATGAGCCCCGCCTCCCTGCGCTATATCCACCCCTTCTGGCACGTGGCCGACGAAGGGCTGAACGCCATCCTCTTCCTGCTGGTCGGGCTTGAGGCCTTCCGTATGGAGTTGACCGGTCCGGCCCTCGCCCTGCTGATCGCCGCCCCGCTGCTGGTGCTGGCCGCCCGCTGGCTAGTTGTCGCGCTGCCAGGCCTGGCGCTGCGCCTGCCCCTCAAGCTCACCAACGTCCTGGCCTGGGCCGGCGTGCGGGGCGGCCTGTCGCTGGCCATGGCTCTCAGCCTGCCTGACCGGCCAGAGCGCGGCTTGATCCTCGCCGCGACGCTGGGGGTGATCGTCTTCTCGATCCTGGTCCAGAGCCTGACAATGGAACGCCTGGCCCTGAAGACCGGCTACGGCCTGCCCCTGTCAGACTAAGACACCTAGCCCTTGCGCAGGGCGATCGCGTCCAGGTCCGCCTCGAACGCCAGGGCCGCGGCCACCACCGTCGCCGCCGCGCCCTTGAAAAAGGGCTGGGGGATGGTGGCGAAGTCGTCGCTGGGCTCGTGGTATTCAGGGTGGTCCTCGACCCCGAAATAGACCCAGGGCCGGCCGGCCGTGGCGAACGCGCCCTGGTCTGACTGGTAGGACCAGTCCTCCGAGCCCATGGCCGGGTCGTCATGGCCCAGCTTCAGGGTGATCGGCGCATCGGCGGCCAGGGCCTCCAACCGCCCATTCATCCAGGGGAAGGCGAAGGCGCCGCTGACATACAGCTCGCCCCTCGCGTTCTTGCTGATCATGTCCATGTTGAGGTCCAGCGCCATGCGCTCGACCGGCAGGGGCGGAGCGGCCATGAAGGCCTTGGCGCCCTTCAGCCCCTCTTCCTCGGCGTCGAACACGGCGAAGATCACTGTGTGTCTCGGCGGCTTGGCCTTGAAGGCCTCGGCGATCGCCAAAAGGCCCGCTACGCCCGAGGCATTGTCGTCGGCGCCGTTGTAGATCTCGCCGCCCTTGATCCCCAAGTGGTCGTAGTGGGCGCTGATCACCAGCACCGGCGCGGCCGGGTCGGTCCCGACGATCTGACCGACGATGTTGACGCCGTGCCCTTCCTCGCCCCGGTTCGAGAAGGTGAAGGGCTGCTCGAAACCGGCCGGATAGATGGGGACCACGCCGATGACCAGCAGCCGGCCCTCGATGTAGGACCGCGCCTTGGCCCCACCCGGCGTGCCGGCTTCGCGGCCCTGCATGTCGTTAGCCGACAGGATGCGGACGTCGTCGAGGAGTTGCTCGGCGTCTTTCGGCGGCAGGGGCGCCATGGCCAAACTGGCGACGGCCACGCCGGCCAGAAGCAAACCCCGAAACATCGTCGACTCCACCATACTGACTTTTCGATTGCGCGGCCCAGCCTCGCCCCGCCATCATGCGGAAAACGGGGAGAAAATGCCATGGACGCCCAGTCGCAGTGGACCGGCCTGGATGCCGGCCGCCTGGACCGCATCACCGACCACATCGAGCGCAATTACATCCAGCCGCAGAAGATCGCAGGTTGCCAGGTGATGGTCGCCCGCCACGGTCACACCGCTTATTTCAAGTCTTTCGGCCACGCTGACCTGGCGCGCGGCAAGCCCATGGCTGACGACACCATCTTCCGCATCTATTCGATGACCAAGCCGATCACTTCCGTCGCCCTGATGCAGCTCTATGAAAAGGGCCTCTTCCAGCTCAACGACCCGGTCAGCCGGGTCTTCCCGTCCTGGAAGAATCACCAGGTCTGGGTCAGCGGCGATGGGGATGAAATGGTCACTGAGCCCCCCAGGCGCCCGGTCAGCTTCCGCGACATGCTCTGCCACACAGGCGGCCTGACCTATGGCTCGATGCTGGCCATGCTGGGCGCCCCCGACAGCGGCAACCCGGTCGACAAGGCCTACGCCACCCACAACGTCCGGCGTGGCGAAGGCCAGACGCTCGGCGACTTCATCCAGGCCCTCAGCAAGGTGCCGTTGCGCTATCAGCCGGGCGAGGCCTGGCAGTATTCCGTCTCGACCGACGTCTGCGGCGCCCTGGTCGAGGCGCTGTCGGGCATGCCGCTGGACGAGTATTTCCAGAAGAACATCTTCGAGCCATTGGGCATGGTCGACACCGCCTTCGATGTGCCGGACGCCAAGCTGGACCGCTTCGCCGCCAACTATCGGCGCGGCCCGGACAAGAAGCTGCAGATGATCGACGACCCCGAAACCTCGGCCTACCGCAAGAAGCCCAGCTTCCTGTCGGGCGGCGGCGGCCTGGTCGGCACGACGGCCGACTATCACCGCTTCACCGAGATGCTGCGCCGGGGAGGCGAGCTGGACGGGGCCCGCATCCTGGGCCCGCGGACCATAGAGCTGATGCACCGCAACCACCTGAAGGGCGGCGGCGACCTGGGCTCCATGGCCCTGGGAGCCTTCTCCGAGACCTCCTACGACGGGACGGGCTTTGGCCTGGGCTTCGCCTCGACCCTGGACGACGTGCAGGCCGGCACGATCGGCGCCGGCGACTACTATTGGGGCGGCGCGGCCTCGACCATTTTCTGGGTCGATCCCAAGGAGGACCTGACTGTGGTCTTCATGACCCAGCTCATCCCCTCGGCGACGTTCAATTTCCGCGGCCAGCTGAAGTCGATCATCTATTCGTCGATCGTGGATTAGGGCGCCAAACTAGGGGTTCAGCCGCACCCACCGGAAGACCGTCCGCACCGCCAGCGTCCGGCTGCCGGCCGCCGCGCCGCGGACGGCGGCCTGGGTGCGCGGGTGGCACTGCACGTCGTAGCCGGGATAAGTGACGAGTTCGTCGGGTTCGGGGTCGGACTTGGGGGCCAGATCCTCGCCGGCCTTTTCCGGGTGCTCATGCAGCCAGTGGTTCCGCAGGTCCTGCTTGGTCGGGGGCGTGCAGTCGATGGTCCAGGTCTGTAGCGAGGTGATCGGGCCACCCGCCTCCTGGGCGATCGACGACATGGCCTGATAGCTGATGACAGTCTGGCCCTCGGCCGTCGTCCCCGCCGACTGAATAACGCGCGGCTCACCGGCCGCCACCACGATCCGCTCGATCAGCCAGGTCCCCACATGGCGATCGCCGCTCGAGGGCGCGAAGGTCCGCCGCTCGCCGTCGCGCACCACGAACCAGCGGGCGCAGGCCGGCCAGTCATAGGCGCTCTGGTCGGCGTCGACCTTGCACTCCGGCCCATCGGCCAGCCAAAGGCCGTCCTTGATCGGAGGCGCGCCGACCGCGTCCTTGGCGGCGAACAGCGGCCCCTCGGGCGCGAGGGTTGGCGGGGCGGGCCCGCAGGCGGCGAGCAGCAGCAGGGTCAGGGTCGCGAGACGGCGCATAAGCGGCTGCATAGCATCGCCTAGGGTAGCGTGTCGCGGACCCAGCGGGCGGCGTCGGGGCGCTCCAGGCTCCGGCTGGCTACCGCGGCGTTGCGCAGCACCCGGGGGTCGCTGGTGGTGCAGCCGGCGGAGATGGAGTTCTCACTACCGTCGGCCTTGTTGAGGATCAGTCCCGGGAACGGCGCATCCGTCTGGTCGTTCTTAGTCTTGCCCTTGCCCTTCGGCGGGGGACCGCATTGAACCATCCAAGCGCGGTAGGCGGTGATCCGGCCGTCGGAATCGTGGGCGGTCGGGATAAGGCCGACATAGACGTAGATGGTGACGGGCTTGCCATCATCCCTCGATGGCGCTTCGGCAAGCTGCAGGATGCGGGGCTCGCCGGACGCCAGGAGGAAGGGCATGCTGCTCCACTCGGCTGGATCGCCCTTTGCCGCAGCGGAGAAATTCAGCCTTTCGCCACCGCGCACGACGTCCCATTTGGCGCACTTAGGCCAGTTCTGCACGGGCTTTCGCGCATCCACACGGCAATCGGCGCTTTCGGTCAGCCAAAGGCCGTCTCTGAGCACAGGCCCGTTGGCCGCGTCGGCGGCGGTAAACAGCGGCTCGGTAGTCACGACGAAATTGCAGGCGCCCAGCAGAGGTAGAGCGGCGAAAAGGGCTATCCAGCGCATGCTCGACTCTCCGGTCACGGAACCGTGAGCATGTCGTGAAATTGCGTGATTGACCAGCCGTCTTCGCGCATCTGCGAAAACAGGCGCAAGTGTCGGATTTTCCGGCCTTCTCCAGCGGATGTTAAGCATTGTGGCCCACAATGGGCTTCCATCGATAGGAGCGCGCCCGACGTGCCTATGCCCGCCGCCGAGCTTGAACGTCGCCTCCGGGAGGCCTTCCCAGCCGCCGAGATCGTCATCACCGATCTGGCCGGCGACGGCGACCACTACCGCGCTCGCATTGTCGATGAAGCCTTTCGAGGGCTGCCGCGCGTGCGCCAGCACCAACTGGTCAACCGCGCCCTGGCCGATGTGCTGGGCGGGGTGCTGCACGCCCTGGCCCTCGAAACCGCGGTTCCAGACTAATGGCCCAATTCTAATGGCTATGCGGTATCGCCCCTTCGGCAATTCGGGGACCGCCGTATCGGTGATCTCGATGCTGCTGCAGGACCATCCCCGGCTGAAGGCCCAGGATTGGCGGTCGCTGCTGTTCTGCGCTCTGGAGCATGGCATCAACAGCTTCGAGATCGCCGGCGCCTCACCGGCCCTACTCGAGGGCGTCGCCGAGGCGCTGGGGGCGGTCGAGCGTCACCTGATCTTTGTTTCTTGGCGGGCGCCGCCAGGCCAGCGCGGCGACGCCATGTCGCGGCAGGTCGAGTCCCTGCTGGCCCGCACGGGCCTCAAGCATCTGAACCTGGTCGTGGTCGAGGACCCGGCCGTCAACCTGGCCGCCGACGGGCTGGAAGCGCTCAAGGCGCTGCGCGATGCGCGGCTGACCCGCATGCTGGGCATTTCCAGCGACGATGACAGCGCCGATCCCTTCATCGTCAGCGGCGCCTTCGATGCGCTTTGCACCGGCTATAATCTGGCCTCCGGCTGGAAGGAGCGAAACCGGCTCAAGCTGGCCTCGAAATACGACATGGCGGTGATCGGCCACGAAGCCTGGCCCCTGGCGCTGCGCGAGCCGAAGGGAATCCTTCCCAAGCTGGGCCTCTTCGCCAAGAAACCGCTGCAGCAAGCCAACAACGGCGGCTACCGCTTCCTGGAAGAAACCCCGACCTGGACGCCGGAAGAAATCTGCCTGGCCTACGCCCTGACCGAACCCTCCCTGAGCACGGTGCAGGTCACGGTCGAACGGATGGATGAGATCGAGCGGCTGGCCGAGGTGCCCGAGCGCGATCTGCCCACAGTCGTCGCCGCCCAGATCGAGATGGCGCGATTTGCCTCTGTCCGGCCGCCGGAAGCCCGACGCGCCTGAAGGCGCGCGTAACCGTCGCGCTTGACCTTGAGGGGTCGCGTGCCTAGCTGATAGGCCTCTCGCCCGCGCAAAGGCCTCCCCCGTGACCGAAACCGCCATCGCCTCCGTCCAGGACTTCATCGGCCAGACCGTGGCCGCCAATCCCGTCGTGCTGTTCATGAAGGGCGAGCCCGAGCAGCCTCGCTGCGGCTTCTCCTCGGTCTGCGTGCAGATCCTGGATCACCTGGGCGTCGATTTCGTCGGGGTGGACGTGCTGCAGAGCGAAGAGCTGCGCCAGGGCATCAAGGCCTTCTCGGACTGGCCGACCATCCCGCAGCTCTATGTGAAGGGCGAATTCGTCGGCGGCTCGGACATCGTGCGCGAGATGTTCCAGTCGGGCGAACTGACCCCCTTCCTGCAGGCCCAGGGCGTCCTGGCCTAAACGGCCTTAGATGAGCCCGTACGACCCGCCGGACGACCGCCAGGTCTTCACCCAGTCCTTCACGCCCGTCGATGCCGACATCGACGTGAACGGCCACGTCAACAACGTGGTCTATCTGCGCTGGATGCAGGACATCGCCATCGCTCACTGGGTCAGCCGGGCGCCGGTCGACGAACAGTCCAAATGGGCTTGGGTCGCCCTGCGCCACGAGATCGATTACCGCCGCGCCCTGCTGCCGGGCGAAACCGCCCTCGCCCGCACCTGGGTCGGCACTCGTCGAGGCCCCAGGTTCGATCGCTTTGTGCGCATAGATGGGCCTGATGGCGAGATGTGCTCTCAGACCCGGTCGGAGTGGGTGCTGATCGATGCCGTGACAAGGCGGCCCGCCAGGGTGCCGGAGTGGATGGAGACGATGTTCGGCTAGTGGCCAAGCCCTTCCCCCGCTGGCGGGGGAAGGGGCCTGAGATGCGATGGCATCGAAGGTCGATGGGGGGCCTTGCGGCGTCGTCGGGTTGCACACAGCCCGCAAAGAGCCCCCAACGAGCCTCCAGCTTCGCTGTCGGCCCACTTCCCCCGCCAGCGGGGAAGGGCTTAAGGCCTCAACTCCCCGGCCCCGTCCACCGCTCCAGCGGGTTCAGCAGGAACACGCTCGTCCCAGGCTTCAGCCCCAACTCATCCCAGCTGAAACTCAGCTCCGTCGAGCCCATCGCAAACGACTGGCAGCGGTCCAGCTTCTTGCGCCCGAACGCCAGCCCCGCGCCGGTCGGCTTCTGCTCCACAAAGAACGCGAAATCAGCCTTGGTCGTGCAGCCGTTCGAGGCCACGCGAATGGTCACCGCCTCGCGCCCGGCGCTGACCGCATAGACCGGCTCCAGCTCGGCGAAGCCCGCCCCGGACGGCGGGGTGACCCGCGCCGTGGCGCAGCCGCAAAGGGCCAGGGCGGCCAGCAGGACGAGGCGTCGGTTCATGCGATCCAGCTTGCGCGATCCGGCCGCCTCCGGCCAGATGCCGCGATGAGGTTTCTGCTTGCCGCGCTCGCCCTGCTCATCGCCACGCTGGCGCTCGCCAAGCCTGTCCCGACGCCTGCTCAGATCGACGCCGAGATCGGCCGCCAGATGACCGCCACCGGCGCCAAGGGCCTGGCGGTCGCCGTCATCGACAGGGGCAGGGTTCGCTACGTCCAGGCCTATGGCGCCCGCAACGCCAAGGGCGAGCCGCTGTCCCGTCAGACGGTGATGTATGGCGCCTCGCTGACCAAGGCGGTGTTCGCCTACACAGTGATGCAGCTGGTCGACGAAAAGACCATCGACCTCGACACATCCATCGCCGCCTACCTGAAAAAGCCCCTGCCCGACTACACCGGCTTTGGCGACGACTACGCCGCGTACGAAGACCTGGCCGGGGACGAGCGCTGGCGCAAGATCACCCCGCGCATTCTGTTCACCCACAGCGCCGGCTTCAACAACTTCGCCTTCATGGAGCCCGACCAGCGGCTGACCATCCATTTCGAGCCCGGCAGCCGCTACGCCTACAGCGGCGATGGCATGATCCTGATGCAGTTCGTGCTGGAGATGGGACTGGGCCCGAATCTCGGCGAGGAGATGCAGCGCCGGGTCTTCGATCGCCTCGGCATGAAGACCACCTCAATGCATTGGCGCCCGGACTTCGCCGCCAACCTGGCCGACGGCTGGGACAGCGACGGCGACCCCCACCCCCACGACGAACGCAGCCGCGTCCGCGCCGCCGGCTCGATGGACACCACCATCGACGACATGTCCCGCTTCGCCGCGGCCCTGGTAACCGGCGAGGGCCTGAGCCCCGCCGCCCGCGCCGAGATGCTCCGCCCCAGCCTGCCGATCACCACCCGCACCCAGTTCCTGCCGCTGCAGCCCGAACTGCCGCCGGAAAAGCGCCGGGCTGACCTGGCCGCCGGCATCGGCGTGGTGGTGTTCAAGGGCCCGCAAGGCGCCGGCTTCTACAAGGGAGGCCACGACGACATCACCGGCAACACCCTGGTCTGCGTCGAGGCCCGCCAGGCCTGTGTGGTCCTGCTGTCCAATGACGTACGGGCCGAGAAGGCCTTTCCGGCCCTGGTCGCCTTCATCCTGGGCGAGACCGGCGCGCCCTGGGACTGGGAATACGGCTTCACGCCGCTGAAACCCCAATGAAAAAAGCCCCGGATCGCTCCGGGGCCTTTCCAAACTTTTCCGCTGGTCGGCGTCTTACGACGCGTAGAATTCGATAACCAGGTTGGGTTCCATCTTCACCGGATAGGGCACTTCGGCCAGGTCCGGGGCCCGGACGAACGTCGCCGAGAAGTGGCGGGCGTCCAGGGTGATGTAGTCGGGGATGTCGCGCTCGCCCGATTGCAGGGCTTCCAGGACCAGGGCCATGTTGCGCGAACGCTCACGGACCTCGACCACGTCGCCCGGCTTGCAGCGGTACGAAGCAATGTTCACCCGCTGGCCGTTGACGGTCACGTGGCCGTGGTTGACGAACTGGCGGGCGGCGAACACGGTCGGCACGAACTTGGCGCGGTAGACGATGGCGTCCAGGCGCGATTCCAGCAGACCGATCAGGTTCTCCGAGGTGTTGCCCTTGCGGCGGGCGGCTTCCTCGTAGGTGCGGCTGAACTGCTTTTCGGTCAGGTTGCCGTAGTAGCCCTTCAGCTTCTGCTTGGCGCGCAGCTGCAGGCCGAAGTCGGAAACCTTTTGCTTGCGGCGCTGGCCATGTTGGCCGGGACCGTAAGAGCGCTTGTTGACCGGGGACTTGGGACGGCCCCACAGGTTCTCACCCATGCGGCGGTCGATCTTGTATTTGGCGCTATGGCGCTTGGACATATTCGTCTCATCAATCGTCGATGCGGTCCGGCAGCCCCGTCAGTGGGGCCACGATCTCAACGGCGGCGCACGCATCACCCGTAATAGTTTCGACACCGCCAAGCGGACCTGGCGGCGTCGAGAGCGGGGCTTATGACGGCGGGGGCCGAATATGTCAACGCGAACCCTCAGAACAGCGCGGTCGGAACGCGGCTGTTCACGCGGCTCTTGCCCATCCGCTTGATGTGCCAGTCGAGATGGTTGGCCATGAAGCTGGCGATGAAGAAGTACGAATGATCATAGCCCGTCCACCGGTTGAGGGTCAGGCGCTGGCCGGCGGCGCGGCAGGCGGCTTCCAGCAGCTCCGGCTTCAGCTGGTTTTCCAGGAAACCGTCAGCCAAGCCCTGGTCGACCAGGATGCCGTCGAACCGACCCTCGCCCACCCCGGCCTCGATCAGCAGGCAGGCGTCATGCGCTGCCCAGGCGCCGCGATCCTCGCCCAGATAGGCGGTAAAGGCCTTGTGGCCCCAATCGCATTGGGTGGGAGAGCAGATCGGCGCGAAGGCCGAGACCGAGCGGAACAGCTGGGGGTGGCGCAGGGCCAGGGTCAGGGCGCCGTGGCCGCCCATGCTGTGGCCGAAGATCCCCCGCCGCTCGCCGTCCAGCGGCAGGGCGGCCTCGACCGCCGCGATCAGGTCGCGGGTGATGTAGGTCTCCATCCGGAAGTGCGGCGCCCAAGGCGACTGCGTGGCGTCAACATAGAAGCCGGCGCCCTGCCCCAGGTCATAGGCCGGATCATCGGCCACGCCCTCGCCGCGCGGGCTGGTGTCGGGTGCCACGATGGCCAGGCCCAGCCGCGAGGCCACGCCATAGGCCCCGGCCTTGGCGGTGAAGTTTTCTTCGGTGCAGGTCAGGCCCGACAGCCAGATCACGTACGGAAACGGACCCTCGCCCGGCGGGACGAAGACCGACAGCTTCATCGGCGTGCCGGTGGCGGCGCTGTCATGCCGGGCGTAGCAGAGCTCGCCGCCATGGACGCGGTGACGGGCGGTGATTTCGAGGGCGGACATGACGGCTCCAGAGGTTGCCCCCTGGATACCGCTAGCGGATCAGAGAATCCAACCGCCGCTGTCCAGATGGACGTCGCCGGTGATCTTCATCGTGTAGTCGATCTTGCCGTCGCCATCGACGTCGAGCGTCAGCGTGGTGAGGTTGTTGGAGGCGGTGTAGTTCAGCACCATCTCGCCGGCGTGCTTGGTGAAGGCAGTGACCAGATGGAAGGCCTGGTCGCCGGCGGTGGCGAGGTCGGCGTCGATGGACGACAGATCGATCTTGTCGCCCTGAGCCTTGGTCAGATCCTTGACGAAATCAGTCTCGAGCGTGCCGCCGCCGGCCTTGCTGGAGATCACCGAGGCCCCGGTCACTACGAAGGTGTCGGCTCCGAAACCGCCGGTCATGGTGTCGTTGCCCTTGCCGCCGATTAGCCGGTCATTGCCAAAGCCGCCATCCAGGTTGTCGCCGCCGTCGCCGCCGTCCAGGGTGTTGTTGCCCGAGTTGCCGGTGATGGCGTTGGCCAGTTCGTTGCCGGTCCCGTTGATGTTGTCGCTGCCCTGCTGCTCGAGCGACTCGGTATTGGCGGCCAGTGTCCAGTCGACCGAGGCGCGCACGACGTCGAAGCCGCCCGTCGCGGTCTCGATGGTCTGGTCGCCGATGTTGTCGACAATGTAGACGTCGTTGTCGTCGCCGCCCGACATGCTGTCGGCGCCCGAGCCGCCATCCATATAGTCGTTGCCGGCCCCGCCGATCAGCACGTCGTTGTCGGCGCCGCCGTCGAGGCGGTCAGCCCCATCGCCACCGTCCAGCCGGTCGGCGCCGTTACCGCCGAACAGCTGGTCGGCCCCGCCGCCGCCGAAGATGCGGTCATTGCCGTCGTCGCCATAAAGCTTGTCGACCAGGTTGCCGCCGGTGATCGTGTCGTCGCCGCCGTTGCCGTGGATGGTGTAGCTGTCCGTTGGACTGCCGCCCGAGAGGCGATGATAGACATCCACCAGCGCGCCGTTGGTGTCGGCGGCGGCCAGCGACGAGGTCGTCTGGAAGTAGATCGAGCCGTCCGGCCCAAAGCGCCCCTGGCTCGAATTGCCACTGAGCTGCATGCCGGCGGCATCCAGCGAAACCCGTGTTACCACACCGGTGAGCAGATCCTTCACGAACACATCGGAACGATTGTTGGTGTCGCCGGCCACCAGGTTGTTGGAGGCGCTGGTGAAGATCACCTTGGTCCCGTCCGGCGAAAACCGGCCGTCCGAGCCGCCAACGCCGCCAATGGTTCCCGCGGCGTTCGAGGTAACCAGGGTCACGGCGCCTGTCGCGAGATCCTTGATGAAGATGTCGATGGCGTTGTTGGTGTCGCCGGCCACAAGGTTGGTGGCCGCGCTCTCGAACATGACCTTGGTCCCGTCCGGCGAGAACCGCGCGGCGAAACTCGACGAACCGGACTCGGCGTTGCCGATGACGCCGGCCGCGTTGGCCGAGACCAGGGTGACGACGCCGGTGTTCAGGTCCTTGACGAAGACGTCATAGACGCCGTTGGTGTCGCCGGCGACCATGTTGGTGGCCAGGCTGTTGAACACCACCTTGGTCCCATCCGCCGACAGGGCGCCCCGGACCGAGAAGTTATTGCCCTGCTGGCCCAGTGAATTGGTCGACAGCAATGACCAGACGCCGGTCTGCAGGTTTAGCGCATAGACGTCGGTCTTCCCGTTGACATCCACTGGGCCCAGGTTGCTGGCGTCAGCGTTGACCAGGACCTTGTTTCCGACGACCTGCTCCCAGAACGAGGTGTTGCTGTTGGCGTTGACGCCGCCGGGGCCGATGGACAGCGGGGTAATCGCGCCGGTCGCCAGGTCCTTGATGAAGATGTCGTTGTTCTCGTCCGCCTGGGGTTCGATGGCGGTGTCGAAGCTGGCGAAGATGATGTGCTGGCTGTCGGCGCTGAAGGCGGCGCGGCTGACGTTGATCCGGAGGCCGCCGGTGGTGAAGTTGACCGCCGTCACCTCGCCGGTGATCAGGTCCTTGACGAAGAAGTTGACCCCACTGACGGGCGCGCCAAGATTGGTCGCCGCCGAGGTGAACAGGATCTTGGTTCCATCGGGCGAGACCGCGACGAAGCTGGTGCTGCCATTCTGCACGACGCCCAAGCTGTTGGTGGTGACCAGGTCAAGGCCTTCGCCCACGCCCAGAACATCGTTGCCGGCGCCGCCGTTGATCGTTTGCATGGACGCAATCCCCCGAGGCAGGAAGCCGTTCCCGCACAGTTCGCACTATTCGCAGGCCGCCAGTGGGACTCAAGTGACAGCCGGCCCATTTTGGGTGAGCAGCGCCGCTTCGGTTTAGAACACCACGACGCTGCGGATACTCTCGCCGGCATGCATCAGGTCGAACGCTTCGTTGATGCGTTCCAGCGGCAGGATGTGGGTGATCATCGGGTCGATCTCGATCTTGCCGTCCATGTACCAGTCGACGATCTTCGGAACGTCCGTCCGCCCCCGCGCACCGCCGAAGGCGGTGCCACGCCAGACCCGGCCGGTGACCAGCTGGAAGGGTCGGGTGGCGATCTCCCGGCCGGACTCGGCAACCCCGATGATGATGCTCTCGCCCCAGCCGCGGTGACAGGATTCCAGCGCCTGGCGCATGACCTGGACATTGCCGGTGGCGTCGAAGGTGTAGTCGGCGCCACCGTCGGTCAGGGCGACCAGATAGGCGACCAGGTCGCCCGAGATATCCTTGGGATTGACAAAATCGGTCATCCCGAACCGCCGGCCCCAGGCCTCGCGGTCGGGATTGATATCAACGCCGACGATCATGTTGGCCCCGACCATCTTCAGTCCCTGGATGACGTTGAGGCCAATGCCGCCCAGCCCGAAGACGATGCAGTTGGCCCCGGCCTCGACCTTGGCGGTGTTGACCACCGCACCGACCCCGGTCGTCACCCCGCAGCCGATGTAGCAGGCTTTATCGAAGGGCGCGTCGGGCCGGATCTTGGCCACCGCGATCTCGGGCAGGACGGTGTGGTTGGCGAAGGTCGAGCAGCCCATGTAGTGGGCGATCTGCTGGCCCTTGTAGGAAAAGCGGCTGGAGCCGTCCGGCATCAGCCCCTTGCCCTGGGTGCTGCGAATGGCGGTGCAGAGGTTGGTCTTGCGCGACAGGCAGCTTTTGCACTGCCGGCATTCGGGCGTGTAGAGCGGGATGACGTGATCGCCCGGCTTGACGCTGGTGACGCCGGCTCCGACTTCCAGCACCACGCCGGCGCCCTCATGGCCCAGGATCGAGGGGAAGATGCCTTCCGAATCCAGCCCGTCCAGGGTGTAGCTGTCGGTGTGGCAAATGCCGGTGGCCTTGATCTCGACCAGCACCTCACCGGCGCGCGGCCCCTCCAGGTCGACCTCGACGATCTCCAGCGGCTTCTTGGCTTCGAAGGCGACGGCGGCGCGCGTTTTCATAAGAATCTCCGGCTAGGCGGCGGGATATTCACCGCAACCGGTGTGGCGCGCTAGACCTTCGCGACCGCCGGCAGTTTCCACTGGCCATTCAGCAGTTCCGCCCGCGGCAGGTAGGCCCGGAAGAACATTCCGAACGGCCCGGCCTTGGGCGCCGGCAGCCAGTTGGCGCTGCGGGCGCCGCCCGGGTCGCTGCGCGAAATCCAGATGTCGGCGGAACCGTCGGGGTTGCGGGTCAGGCCCTTGGTGCGGTCGCCGATGGCGTAGCGGTTCAGAGCGTTGTCGGTGAAGAAGAAGTTCCCGTCCGGCATGGCTTCATACATCGAGAGCGACCAGAAGCCGTCCAGCGGAAGGTTGCCAGGCACGTTCAGCCGATAGAGACCATCGCCCTTGAACAGGCCGTCGGCCTCGCCCTGGGCCTTTAGATACATGGCCTCGGCAACCGGAAGCGCCGCCAAGCCCTGCATGGCGATGATGGCGCGGTAGACGTAGTCCTGGCCGAAGTCGCCCAGGTTGGGGCGGGGATAGGACCAGCCGCCTTCAAAAGTCTGGCGGCCCTTGGCGCCGGCCACGATCGCCCGAGCGTTTGCGACGCCCTGGGCCAACACGGCGGGGTCGATCTCGCGGTCGCCCTGGCCGAGCAGCGTCCCGGAGGCGCGCAGGAGGCGCAGGTCTGTCGCCGGCGGCGGGTCGGAGGCCAGCAGGTCGCGGGCGGCCTGGAAGAAGGCGGCCGGGTCGGCGTCGCGACTAGCATAGGCCTGCGGCGGTCCGGCCGCCGGGCCCTTCAGGGCAAAGCCGTTCTGGGCGATATGGGTCGCGGGCAGGTCATCGCCGCCATCCGTCAGGGTGCGGATCAGCAGCCAGGCGTGCGGGGTGGCGATGCGCACGGGGCGCTCACCAGTACTGGCCTGGCCAGGCCCGCAGAGCGTAAAGGTCCCACCCAGCTTGCCGACGGTCCGCGAGCCCAGTACGGCGTTGTTATTGCTGTACATATCCATGATCGCCACCGAGTAGTAGCGGTCGCCCATGGCTGGGATGGTCAGCGTCACCGGTCCCTGAGTCAGGTCCAGCCAGGCGGTAGAATACAGGGTGTCACAGTTGGGCGTGGTGATGTTGCGCGAGGTATGGTCGGCCAGCGTCCGGGTGTGGAACAGGAAATTGACCGGCAGCCCCTGCTTCATGATCCGGGCCCGGGCGGCGGCCATCTCGACCAGCGGCAGGGCGTAGAGCCAGGCATTGCGCGCTGTGGCCTCATCAACGCCGGGGCTGGCGAGGCTGGGCCCAGCCAGCGCCATGGCCAGCAGGCCCGCGCCTGATCCGATCAGAAGACCACGCCGGTTCATACTGCTCCCCATCGCTTATTGTTACCGCTTGGTCTCATTCATAGCGGATGGCGTGCGCCGGGACAAGAGCGCGCGCTAGTCTCCGTCCTCGGGCGGCTTCAGACGATCCAGTTCCCGCGCCTTGCGGGCCAGCTTCTCCAGCACTCGGCCCCGGCCTCGCGAGAGCGCGGTGATCACGCCCCGGAAGGTCGCCACCTCCTGCTCGGTCATCGCCGCCCGGCCCAGGGCGACCCGCAGGTTGCGGACCATCGACGGTCGTTTTTCCGGCGGGTGAAAGAAGCCGGCCTTGTCCAGCTCGCCCTCGAGCTGTTCGTACAGGCCGACCTGAACATCCATCGCCGCCCGCTCGGCGATGTTGTAGGCGAAGGCCTCGCGCGGTCGGTCGGTGACGCCCATGCCCCACTCGTAGCAGGTCAGCGCCACCGCCTGGGCCAGGTTTAGGGAGCGGAAGCGGTCGTCCACCGGCACGGTGACGATGCCGTGGCAGAGCGCGATGTCGCCGGTTTCCAGCCCGGCCCGCTCGCCGCCGAACAGCAGGCCGACCGCCTTCTCCTGTCTCACCGCGTCATGCAGCACTTCGGCCGCCTCACGGGGGTTGAACACTGGCATCTGGGTCTCGCGCGGCCGGGCGGTGGTGGCCAGCACCAGGGTCAGGTCGGCGACCGCGTCCTCCAGGCGGTCGAAGACTTTCGCCTCGTCCAGCGGCCAGTTCGCACCCGAGGCGCTGGCCCAGGCCCTGTCCTGTGGCCAGCCGTCGCGTGGTCGGACCAGCCTAAGCTCCGACAGTCCGAAATTGGCCATGACCCGGGCGGCCGCCCCGATATTCTCGGCCAGCTGGGGTTCGTTGAGGATGATGACGGGCGGTCGCGACATATCGCCGACTTAGGCTCCTTCGCGCCGGGGGGAAAGACGGATAGGTTGGCCCATGCGTCGCCGCCTGTTTCTTACCGGCCTGTTGGCCACCGCCTGTCGCCCGGCCGAAAGCAAGCTGTCCAGCCCAGAGGCGCTGGATATCAAGCGCCTGGACCGCGAGATTGCCGCCCTGGCCGCTCGGATGCAGCCCGCCGTCCTGGGGGTCGGCATCATGGACCTGCCCACCGCCCACACATGGGCGCTCAATGGCGAGCGCCCTTTCCCCATGCAAAGCGTCTTCAAGGCCCCGCTGGGCGCGGCGGTGCTGGCCGAGGTGGACGCCGGGCGGCTGAGTCTGACCGAGAGGGTGACGCTTAGGGAAGTCGATCTGTCGCCGCCGGTCAGCGATGTCGCCGACGCCTTTCCCGTGGTCGGCGCCTACACCGTCGAGGACCTCCTGGTCCGCGCCGTGGGGCAAAGTGACAACACCGCCGCCGACGTTCTGATGAAGCGGATTGGCGGTCCAGGCGCGGTGGAGGCCTGGCTGGATTTGAAGGGCGTCAAAGGCATCAGGGTTGATCGCTACGAGCGCGAGCTGCAGACCGAAATCTACGGCATGGCCTCATTCCGCGCCGCCTGGAAGGGCGCGATGTTCGGCGAGGTGCGCAACGCCGTGCCGCCGCCCGTCCGCCAGGCCGCCACCCAACGCTATCTGGCCGATCCGCGCGACACCGCCACGCCACGAGGCATGCTTGAATTCCTCACCCGGCTAGCCTCCGGTCAGCTGATCTCGGGGCCGTCCACGTCCCGTCTGCTAGCCATCATGACCGCCTCGGCCACCGGTCCTGCCCGGCTGAAGGCCGGCCTGCCACCGGGCGCGACTCTGGCCCACAAGACCGGGACTTCGGCCACGGACCTGAATCTAACGCCCGCCACCAACGACGTTGGCATCGTCACGCTGAAGGGTGGCCGCCAGTTGGCCATAGCCGTCTTCCTGACCGCCTCGACCGCCGATCAGGCCGCGCGCGAAGGGGCCATCGCCGAGGTCATGCGCATCGCCGCCCGGGCGGTGAAATAGCCACGCTTCCCCCCTCCCCGCTTAACCGCTATAGCGCCCGCAAAGCCCGCGCCGCCGTCAGCCCTGTGAGCTGGCCGCACTGAGCGCCCAAGGAGACCTTATGGCCAAGATCAAAGTCGCCAATCCCGTCGCTGACCTCGACGGCGACGAGATGACCCGCATCATCTGGAAGCTCATCAAGGACAAGTTGATCTTCCCCTATCTCGATATCGACCTGGACTATTACGACCTGGGTATCGAGCACCGCGACGCCACCGAAGATCAGGTGACCGTCGACGCGGCCCACGCCATCCTCAAGTACGGCGTCGGCGTGAAGTGCGCCACCATCACCCCCGACGAAGCGCGGGTAAAGGAATTCGGCCTCAAGAAAATGTGGAAGAGCCCCAATGGCACCATCCGCAACATCCTGGGCGGGGTGATCTTCCGCGAGCCGATCATCTGCAAGAACGTGCCGCGCCTGGTGCCGGGCTGGACCCAGCCGATCATCGTCGGCCGCCACGCCTTCGGAGACCAGTACAAGGCCACCGACTTCGTGGTCCCCGGCAAGGGCGAGCTGACCATCACCTTCGTCGGCGAGGACGGGACCAAGATCGAGCACAAGGTGTTCGACTTTCCGGGCGGCGGCGTGGCCATGGCCATGTACAACCTGGATGACTCGATCCGCGACTTCGCCCACGCCTCGCTGAAGTACGGCCTGGCCCGCAAGTACCCGGTCTACCTGTCAACCAAGAACACCATCCTCAAGGCCTATGACGGGCGCTTTAAGGACATCTTCCAGGAGATCTTCGAGGCCGAGTACGCCGCCGCCTTCAAGGAAGCCGGCATCGTCTATGAGCACCGGCTGATCGACGACATGGTCGCCTCGGCGCTGAAATGGTCGGGCGGGTTCGTCTGGGCCTGCAAGAACTACGACGGCGACGTGCAGTCCGACACGGTGGCCCAGGGCTATGGTTCGCTGGGCCTGATGACCTCAGTGCTGCTGACCCCCGACGGCAAGACCGTCGAGGCCGAAGCCGCCCACGGCACCGTCACCCGCCACTATCGCCAGCACCAGAAGGGCGAGTCGACCTCGACCAACTCGATCGCCTCGATCTTCGCCTGGACCCAGGGCCTGGCCCATCGCGCCAAGCTGGACGGCAATCAGGACCTGGAGAACTTCTCCAACACCCTGGAAAAAGTCTGCGTCGACACCGTCGAAAGCGGCTTCATGACCAAGGACCTGGCCCTGCTGGTCGGCGACACCCAGAGCTGGCTGACCACCGAGGGCTTCCTCGACAAGGTCGACGAGAATCTGAAGCTTGCCATGGCGAAAGCCTAGGGAACTTAAGCGGCGGCCCACTCGCTTGTGGAGTGGCGCCGCCTTGCTCTCGCCCCCTGACTGGGGTTTGGTGAACGGTCGGAATTCCGAAAGGCCGTTCAACTCATGCGCATGAGCCTCTTCAAGGTCGTGGTCCTGCTGCTGGCCCTGTTCGGGCTGGCCTTCGCCACCGCGCCGTTTTTCGCCTTCCGCGCCCTGAAGGCCGCCACCGCCGCCGAGGACGCCCAAGCGGTCGGCGAACTGGTCGACTACCCGGCCCTGCGCAAAAGCCTGACCGCCCAGCTGGTCGACGCCGGCCCGCAGACCGGCGAGACACCCAGCATCTGGCAGGATCCGATCGGGGCGCTGAAGAACGCCCTCAAGCCCCTGGCGCCTGCCGCGCCCAAGGTTGACGCCTACATGACCCTGGACGGCCTGTCCGCTCTCAGCCGTGGCTATCAGCCCGGCCACGCACCGCCCGCCCCCAAGCCGGCCAAGACCATAGGCGGCATGGCCCATGACATCGTCACCACACCGCTGGCGAGGCCCAGCTATTGGGGGCCCAACCGCACGAGGCTGACCGTGAGCCGGCCAGGGCAGACGGCCAAGAAGACGACCCTGACGTTCGAGCGCAAGACGCTGTTCGGCTGGAAGCTGGTGGCTGTGCAACTGCCGCCAGACGAACGCTAAGATCACCCAGAGTTCTTGCTTTGTTCTGATATCGCTGTAATGTGACCCTCCTGATCGAGGGAGGTTCACATGATCGGCTATGTCACCATCGGCGCGCTGGACAGCGAAAAGGCCGGCATCTTCTACGACGCGGTGTTCGCCCCGCTGGGCATCGAGCGCAAGCTCGAGGGCGGAGGCTGGATCGGCTACGGCGAGGTTGGGGCCGAAGGCGAGGGATTTGCAGCCTGCCACACCGCCATCTGCCCCCCGTTCGACGGCCAACCGGCCAAGGCCGGCAACGGCATCATGGTCGCCTACCTGGCCAAGGACGCGGCGTCGGTCGAAGCCGCCCATGCGGCGGCGCTGGCGAATGGCGGAACGGACGAGGGTGGGCCTGGACACCGGCCGCCGGGCACGCCGGGCTTCTATGCGGCGTACGTGCGGGACCCGACGGGGAACAAGGTCTGCGTGTTCGCGGCGGTGTAGGGCGGCCCACCAACCTCATCTTCCCCCTCTGGGGTAAGTGGCCCGAAGGGCCGAAGTAGGCTCGTAGGGCTCAGCCCAGCCCCGCCTTCACCGCCTCAACTCCAGCCGCAGCCTTGGAATCATCCGGCGCCCCGCCCTGCGCGAAGTCCGGCTTACCGCCGGCGCCCTGACCGCCCATGGCGATCACCGCGGCCTTGGCCAGTTCCGCCGCGTTGAACCGGCTCGTCAGGTCCGGCGTCACCGCCACGGCCACCGCCGCCTTGCCGTCGGCCACACCCACCAGGGCCACGACGCCCGAGCCGACCTGCTTGCGGAATTCCTCGACCAGGCCGCGCAGGTCCTTGCCGCCGACCCCCTCGAGCACCCGGCCGATGAACTTCACCCCGCCGACATCCTCGGGTCCCACCGCCGCGCCGCCACCGCCGCCCAGCGCCAGGGCTTTCTTGGCTTCCGCCAGTTGCTTCTCGAGCGTTTTGCGCTGCGCGTCGAGCGCCTCTACCCGGGCGGCCACCTCTGACACCGGGACCTTGAAGCGGTCGGCCAGGTCGCGCGCCACCCCTGCCTGGCCCAGTAGGAACTGCCGCGCCGCTTCGCCGGTCAGGGCCTCGATGCGGCGAATGCCGGCGGCGATGCCCTGCTCGGAGACGATCTTGAACAGGGCGATGTCGCCGGTGCGCGCCACGTGGGTGCCGCCGCAGAGTTCGACCGAATAAGGCCCCTCGCCGCCCAACGCTTCGCCGAGCGTCAGGACGCGGACCTCGTCGCCATACTTCTCGCCGAACAGCGCCATGGCGCCGGCCTCGATGGCCGCCTGGGGGGCCATCAGTTCGGTGCGGGCGGCGACGTTCTGGCGGATGACGGCATTGACCTCGGCCTCGATGGCCCCGAGCTCGGCATCGGACAGCGGGCCGCCGTGGCTGAAGTCGAAACGCATGCGTTCGCCGTCGACCATCTGGCCCTTCTGGGCGACATGGGCGCCCAGCACATGGCTCAGCGCCGCGTGCAGCAGGTGGGCGGCCGAGTGGTTGGCGCGCGTCGTCGTGCGCTTGTCAGCGTCTACCGACAGCATGGCGCGATCGCCGAGCGTCAGTTTGCCTTCGGTGATCTCGATATCATGCACGAAGAGGTCGCCGGCCTGCTTCTGGGTGTCCAGCACCCGGGCCTTGCCGTGCGCGCCCTCGATCTGCCCGGTGTCGCCGGCCTGGCCGCCGCTCTCGGCATAGAAGGGCGTGTGGTCGAACACAGCCAGGACCCGCTCACCTGCCTCCGCACTGTCCACTTCCTCGCCGTCCCGCAGCAGGGCCAGCAGGTGGCCGGTGGTATCGGTGTGCTCATAGCCTTGAAACTGGGTGGCGCCCGCCCGCTCACGGATCTTGAACCATTCGCCGGCCGTGGCCTGTTGGCCGGATCCGGTCCAGTTTTCCCGGCTGCGGTCCTGCTGGCCCTTCATGGCCGTATCAAAACCGTCGGTGTCGACCGTCAGCCCCATGCCGCGCACCGCGTCCTGGGTCAGGTCGAGCGGAAAGCCGTAGGTGTCGTAGAGCTTGAAAGCCACGTCGCCGGCCAGCACGCCGCCTTGCGACAGACCCGCCGTGGCTTCCTCAAGCAGCGACATCCCGCGCCCCAGGGTGCGTCGGAAGCGCTCCTCTTCCTGACGGAGGGTCTCAACGATGTTGGCCTCGGCCCGGCGCAGTTCCGGGTAGGCGCCCCCCATCTCCTGGACCAGAACAGGGGCCAGGCGGTGCATCAGCGGCTCCTGCGCGCCCAGCAAGTGGGCGTGGCGCATGGCCCGGCGCATGATCCGGCGCAGCACATAGCCACGGCCTTCGTTGGAGGGCGTGACGCCATCGGCGATCAGGAACGAGGTCGAGCGCAGGTGGTCGGCGATGACCCGGTGCGAGGGGACCCAGTCGCCTTCGGCCTTGACGCCGGTCGCCGCCTCGCTGGCCGCGATCAGGGTCTTGAACAGGTCGACATCATAGTTCTCATGCACGCCCTGCAGGACGGCGGCGATGCGCTCCAGGCCCATGCCGGTGTCGATCGAGGGCTTGGGCAGCTCGGTGCGGCTGCCGTCGGCCAGCTGCTCGAACTGCATGAAGACCAGGTTCCAGATCTCGATGAACCGGTCGCCGTCCTCGTCGGGGCTGCCGGGCGGGCCGCCGGGGATGTGGGCCCCGTGGTCATAGAAGATTTCCGAACACGGCCCGCAGGGGCCGGTGTCGCCCATCGACCAGAAATTGTCGGAAGTGCCGATGCGGATGATCTTGTCGTCGGACAGGCCGGCGATCTTCTTCCACAGCCCATGGGCCTCGTCGTCGGTGGCGTAGACCGTGACCAGCAGCTTATCGACCGGCAGGCCGAATTCCTTGGTCAGCAGGTTCCAGGCCAGCTCAATGGCCTGCGCCTTGAAGTAGTCGCCGAACGAGAAGTTGCCGAGCATCTCGAAGAAGGTGTGGTGGCGCGCGGTGTAGCCGACATTGTCCAGGTCATTGTGCTTGCCGCCGGCCCGCACGCACTTCTGCGACGACGCCGCGCGCGGGCTGGGTGAGGTCTCGGCGCCGGTGAAGTAGTTCTTGAACGGCACCATGCCGGCATTGACGAACAGCAGGGTCGGGTCGCTCTGCGGCACCAGGGGCGCCGAAGGCGTGACGGCATGGCCGTTCTTCCCGAAGTAGTCCAGGAAGTGGCTGCGGATGTCGTTCAGGCTCTGCATGGTCTCATCACTCTAAAGGCTGGCGCGGCTTTATCAGACAAGGGGCCGCCCATGGAACCGCTCGCGGTTAACGCAGGGCGGGAAAACGCCAAATGCCAGGAGCGCCAATAGCCCCGAACGCGAAAAGGACGCCCGGCATGAGCCGAACGTCCTCCCCAGTCGCGGCCGCCGTGCGGGGTAGCCATCCCGGCGGCGAAGTGGCGGGCGAGCGCCGAGATGATGGGCAGCCGCGCAATCGCGTTTTAGGCGTCGTCCTCGACGTCGTCCTCGGCGGTCGGGCCAACCAGCAGCTCTTCTTCGAGCTTCTCGGACTTGCCGCGCACGGCGTCCTCGATGGCCTTGGCCGTGTCGGGGTTCTGCTTGAGGAACTCGCGGACATTGTCGCGGCCCTGGCCGATCCGCTCGCTGTTGAACGAGAACCACGAGCCGGCCTTGTCGATCACCCCGGCCTTGACGCCCAGGTCGATGATTTCACCCAGCTTGGAGATGCCCTCGCCGTACATGATGTCGAACTCGACCTCGCGGAATGGCGGGGCCACCTTGTTCTTGACCACCTTGACCCGGACGTTGTTGCCGACGATCTCGTCGCGCACCTTCACCGAGCCGGTGCGGCGGATGTCCAGGCGCACCGAGGCGTAGAACTTCAGCGCATTGCCGCCCGTCGTGGTCTCGGGGCTGCCGTACATCACGCCGATCTTGTGGCGGATCTGGTTGATGAAGATGACCGTGGTCTTGGTCTTGCTGATCGAGGCGGTCAGCTTGCGCAGCGCCTGGCTCATCAGACGGGCCTGCAGGCCGGGCAGGCTGTCGCCCATCTCGCCTTCGATTTCAGCCCGCGGCGTCAGCGCCGCCACCGAGTCGATGACGATGATGTCGACGGCGCCCGAGCGAACCAGGGTGTCGGTGATCTCCAGCGCCTGTTCGCCGGTGTCGGGCTGGGCGACCAGCAGGTCGTCCAGGTTCACCCCCAGCTTGTTGGCGTAGGAGGGGTCGAGCGCATGCTCGGCGTCGATGAAGGCGGCGGTGCCGCCGGCCTTCTGGACCTCGGCCACGGCATGCAGGGCGAGCGTAGTCTTGCCCGAGCTTTCCGGTCCGTAGATCTCGATGATCCGGCCCTTGGGCAGACCGCCGATGCCGAGCGCGATGTCCAGACCCAGCGAGCCGGTCGGGGTCGATTCGATCTCGCCGAACTTACCCTTCTCGCCCAGCTTCATCACCGAGCCCTTGCCGAAGGCCCGATCAATCTGGGTCAGCGCAGCTTCGAGAGCCCGCTGCTTATCGCCATCTTCCCGTGCCACTAGCCTCAACGCCGCCTGGTTCATCTGAGGACGTCCTTGTTTCATGATTCCGCCTCCTCGGCGGACTGATCGCTTGGGCGACCCGCTCGCCCGCTGAAGCCATTGTGCACGGTTTGTTCTCGTTCGCAATATGTTCTTTTTTACTGCCACCACACCAGCGCGGTCAGGAGGGGCCTCACCACGTTGAGGAAGCCGCCGGCCAATGCGATCCCGAACGAGGCCGCCAGCCAGTCACCGATCAGACCGATGGCCTGATGAAGGCTGGAGACATGGAACAGCTGGAAGGAGATTACCCCGCCCACTAGGACGAGCGCGATCACTCCGCCATAGGCAAGGCCGGTCAGGAAGCGGTCGAAGACGTTAGGCCTCACGGTCGCGCCCGGCCGACTAAGCCGTCCGGCAACCCCACCCGATAATCCCCGAACCGCGCATCCGGCCGCATGTAGTCGGTCGATACATACTGCACCCCCGAGCCCAGCGCCGCGTCGCGCCGGGCAGTCTCGCCTTTGCGCGCCTCCAGCGTGTCGGCGTCGGCGCGGGTCCGGACGATCAGCCCGGCGGCCAGGGCGGTACGGATCGCGGCGGCGTCGGCGATGGGATCGTTGAGGGTGATGTAGGCGCTGTCCGCGTCGCCCGGCTCGGCGTTGACGAACATCACCCGGCCCTCGAGGTTCCGGCGGCCGGCTCGATAGCGGTCCACCTGGTCCTTGGGGGCGTCCAGGGCGAAGAACACCCGGCCCCTCGCCTGCCCCAGCTTCGGCCAACCGCCGGCCTTCACGGCCTGGGCGAGGCTCGCCTTGCGGCCTCTGACCTGATCAGGCGTGATGAGTTCGCCCTCGGGGAAGACGGCGCGAATCTCAGCGTCGATGCTGTCCATGGCCTCGCCGTTGAACAGCAGCGGCTTGACCGTGCCGGGCGTGGGTAGCGAGTCTTCCTTGAGGTTGATGAGGATCAGGATCGGCAGGTGGTCGGGGTTCGCCTTCGACCAGGCGCGTATCTCCGCCAGGCAGTCGGCGAACCGGGGGCAGTTGGAGCGGTAGTCGATATCCTGGACATGCAGCACCTTCAGACCCTTGGCGCGGTAGGGCGCGGCGTCCCAGTCCGGCAGGGTCGCGCCGCGCTGCAGGGCCAGCCGACGGCCCAGCGGATCGGCATAGCGGCCGCCGTCGGGGTCATAGAGCAGGTCCAGCTCCAGCTGCCGGGCCCCGGCGTCGAGCTGATCGGTCAGCGGCGGGTGGCTGTAGTCGAGGGTCGTGGCGATCTGCGGCGCCACGGCGGCGAGGCCGGCGAACTCGGGCGGCGAGATGGCCCGCTTGTAGCTGTTGTGGGTGCCGATGACCTGGATCTGGTTCATCCGCAGGTCGCGGTCGATGACGGCGCGGCGGCAGGCGCCGACCTCGGAGGGATGCTCCAGGTCGCAGGGCGGTGGGGCGGCGGCCCCCAGGGCCAGCGGCGCGAGCAAGGCCAGCAACAGAGGCAGTCGGCGCATGTAGTCCTCCCGGACATCGGTTGCGGCCAGCTTAGCCCCGCAATCGCCCGCGCGGAAACGGCCCCTTAAGGCCGGCCGTGCTTAAACGGTCGCCGCTACCGGGAGACCCTTCTTGTCCAGCGCCGTCCGCCGCCTCGCCGGCTTTGCCTTTACCAGCGCCGACCTCCTGTTGGAGATCGACAAGGCCGACCGCATCACCTTCGTGCTGGGCGCGGCCCAGGGCGTGTTCGGCAAGAGCGAGCAGGCGCTGATGGGCAGCGACTGGCGACCTCTGATCGCCGACGATGACCGAGCCTTGATGGTGGCGATGCTCGCCGTCCTGGACGACGGCGCCCGGCGCGGTCCGGTGCAGCTTCGCCTGGCCGCCGGCGGGACCATCACCCTGACCGCCCGCATGCTGGCCGAAAATCCTGGCCTGGCCTGCTGCGCCATCACGCCCTGCGCGCGCGCCGCCATGGCCCCAAAGCCCGGTTCAATCCTGCAGGAACGCGGCGCTTTTGAAGAACTGGCCCGAAGCCTCACCGAGGTCGCTCGCGTCACCGGCCAGGATTTCGAGCTGGCGATGGTCGAGTTCACCGGCCTGGAGGCTGCCCGCAATGCGATGGCCGGGCCCGAGGCCGAACGGCTGGACCGCCAGGTCGCCGGCGCCCTGCGCGCCGAGGCGCAAGGCGGGGGCGCGGCGACTCACCTGGCCGGCGACCGCTACGCCCTGCTGCGCGAGCGCGGCGAGGCGGTGGAGCTGATGGCCAAGCGCATGATCCGCGCTATCCAGTCCCAGACCCCGGGCCTGGCGCTGACCTCCTCCGCCCTTTCCGTGCCGGTCGAGAGCGCCGCCGCCGGCCGGCTGACTCGGGCCCTGCGCTACGCTCTGGACGACTTCTCCCGCGAGGGGATGCCCGACCATCCGCCGATGTCCCTGGCCGAGGCGATGAACCGCTCGGTCCGCCGCACACTCAACCGGGCCGGCGAACTGGGAACGGCTGTCAGCCAGCGCCGCTTCACCCTCGCCTACCAGCCGGTGGTCAGCCTGAAGGATGGCGCGGTCAGCCACCACGAGGCCCTGGTGCGGTTCGAGGACGGCGCCGATTCCTTCGCCATGGTGCGGCTGGCGGAAGAATTCGAACTGATCGAGGAGTTGGACCGCGCCGTCGCCGAACAGGCCGTGCGCCAGCTGAACGCCGACCGCACCGGCCGGCTGAAACTGGCGGTCAATGTCTCAGGCGCCAGCGTGGTTTCCTCCGCCTTCATCAATGGCCTTGAGCGCCTCGTCGGTCGCAACCCCAAGGCCAAGGGACGACTGATCTTTGAGATCACCGAAAGCGCCGCCATCGACAATTTCGAGCGGGCCAACGCCCATATTCAGGCGCTACGCAGCCTGGGCTCGACGGTGTGCCTGGACGACTTCGGGTCTGGCGCCGCCTCGCTCGGCTATCTGCAGAAGCTGTCGATCGACATTATCAAGATCGACGGCCGCTATGTCCGCGACCTTGCCAGCGAGGGCCGCGACGCCGCCCTGGTCCGTCACATCGTTCGCCTGGCCAAGGACCTGAAGGTCCTCACCGTGGCCGAGATGGTCGAGACCGCCGAGATCGAAGACGTCGTGAAGCGCGAGGGCGTCGACTTCGCCCAGGGCTGGCTCTACGGCCGGCCCGTGGCTATCCCGGAATGGCCGGACACACGGGAAGCCGCGTCCGCCGCCCCGCTGCCGGTCAGGCGTACAGGAACGACGGACGACTGGCGGTAGGCGCTACTTCGCCGCCTTCGTGCTGGCGATGTAGTTGTCGATCGCACTGTCCAGCACCGTCAGCGGCATCGCGCCCGACAGCAGCCCCGCGTCGTGGAACTTGCGGATGTCGAACTTCTTGCCCAGTTCCTTCTTGGCCTTGGCCCGCACCTTCAGCCAGTCGATCTTGCCGACCATGTAGCTGCAGGCCTGGCCCGGCCAGGCGCAGTAGCGCTCGACCTCGGTGATGGCCCCGGTCTCCTGGTCGCCGATGGTGTCGACAAAGAATTTCAGGGCCTGTTCGCGGCTCCACTTCTTGTGGTGCATACCGCTGTCCACCACCAGGCGGACGGCGCGGAACATGGCGTCGTGGATCTGGCCGATATGGCCCAGGACGTCCTTGTCATACATCCCCATCTCGATGGCCAGTTCCTCGGCATAGAGGGCCCAGCCTTCGCCATAGCCAGAGAACCAGATCACCTTCCTGATGAGCGGCAGGTCGCCAGCCTCATTGGATAGCGAACCCTGCAGGTGGTGGCCGGGGATACCCTCGTGATAGGTCAGGGTCGGCAGGGTCCAGCTGGGAACCTCGGCGGTGTCGCGCAGATTGATCCAGTAGATGCCCGGCCGTGAGCCATCCAGCGAGGGGCCGTTGTAGTAGCCGCCGGGGGCGCCGGCCTCGATGGCCTTGGGCACCCGCTTGATGACCAGCTTGGCCTTGGGCAGGGCGCCGAACCAGGCCGGCAGCTTGGCCTGGATGACCTCGACCTTGGCGTTGAGGTCGGCGATCAGCTTTTCCTTGCCGGCGTCGGTGTTCTCGTACTGCAGCTTGGGGTCGCTATACATGGCGCGGAAGCGCTCGCCGACCGTCCCCTTGGTGTAGCCGGCCTTCTTCATCAGCTTGTCGGCCTCGGCGCTCAGGCTCTTGCAGAGATCCAGGCCCGTCTGGTGGATCTCGTCCGGCGTGATGGTCGAGGTCGTGTAGTTGGTCAGCGACACGGCGTAGTACTCATCGCCCTTGGGCAGGCGCCAGCAGCCGGCGTCATGCGTCGCCTTGGGCCGCCACTCTTCCATCAGCGCCTGCTGACGGGCCAGGGCGGGACGGATCTGCTCCTCGTAGATCTTGCCGGCCATGCCCGCATAGTCACCGGCGATGCCCTTGGCCTTGGCCCGACGGGCGACGGACTCGACCAGGGGCGACTTGTCGGCGCCGTTGGCGATCATCGTTTTCAGCTGGATGATGGTCTTGTCGATGATGAAGTCGGGCGGGATCACGCCCTGGGCGCCGTCGCGCCTGGCGATGACCGTCTCCTGGTCGAGCAGCCGGCTGAAGCCTTCGAGGCGAGCCAGATAGGCGTCAGCGTCGGCCTTGGTCTCGATACTGTGCTGGTTATCCAGGAAGTCCGGCATCGACTGATAGCTGCCAGTCAGCTGCGAAATGACATAGGGCGAGCCAGAGCCGCCCGTGCCGTAGCTGAACGCGGCGTCGCCCTCGGCCTGGGTGGCCAGCACGAACTCGACGGTGTCGTAGTTGATGGCGTCGTTGCCCGAGAGCTTGCTGCGGTCGATGCTCTTGAGGCGGTTCAGCCCCTCGATATTGCTGGCCTTGTTGTCGGCCAGGGCCTGCAGCGAGGCGTCCGACAGTTCCGACTTGGTCCAGGCCAGGTCGCCGCTGTCGACGCCCAGGGCGGTGGCCAGTTCCGGCGCCTGGCGCAGCTGGCGGGCCATCAGGTCATCGAACAGGGCGTTGAGCTTGGCGGCTTCGCCGGTAGCGGGCGCGCCTTCACGGGCGGCGGCGAAACGCGGGGCGGCGGCGGCCAGGCCGAGCGCGGCGGCCGAGAAGAGCAGTTGGCGACGATTGGTCACGGGCGGGATTCCCCAGGTGTTACGAATTAACCGCAACGGGTAGGCCCGCGCGGGCGGCGCGGCAACGGGGGGAGCCGTTAATTCGGGGTAATGCTCGGTATTATGTAGCAAGCACACCTAATTCAGGGCAAGCGTAATCGTATCCGTGGCCCTATATAACCGCTTCCGATTACAGGAAGCGCGCCAGATGGCCGAACGTCACGTTGTCTCAGCCCTGCGCCGCAAGTACGCGGAACTGGCAGGGCGAATGCGCTTTGAGCCCGACACTGACAAGCGGGAGCTACGGGCCGCGATTCGTCAGGTTGGCGCGGTGCTGTTGATGTTTGCCCCCGGCGAGGACTTGGCCGCGATCAAGGCGGTTCGTCCCTATCCAGCGATGCGGGAGAAATGGCTTCGTGATGCCTTGGGGATCATGAGGGCTGAGCAACGACCCTTTAGCGCGCGAGAGCTGGCCTACAGGGTCATGGAGGCGCGCGGCGTGGCCCCGACCTACGAGACGATGAAGTCGATTGAGTGCGGCCTCTACGCCCAGTTAGCGAGGCTGGAAGGGCGGGGATTAGAGCGATTGGACGGAGCGCCTAAGCGCTGGACCGTTCAGCGTAGCGCATTGCTTTAACGGCAAGACCAAGGGGCTATCCCCATGGCGTGCACAACATCTTGAGGGGGTGCGTTAACTCTCACCTAGACTCCGATTTACTCGGCGCCTTAGGTTCTGTTCACGGCATCCGAATCCCAGTGATTCGGGAGGGAAAGTCGTATTGAGGTCGCAACTCGATACGGCTTGCAGTCACTGAAAGTCCGGTCGTGGCACACAGGGGGCTCGCGTTCATTTTGGGCGCGAGCCCTTTTCCTAGTACCTTATTTGAATCTTTCCCGGATTCGCGTCAAGCGCCGATAACGTGATCGACTAGCCGGAAACCGCTTTAAAGGTGCAATTGGCGAAGTTAGTTCTAACTTGGCTCAAGCCGCCGAACGTTGCCAGTAACCCTTGCATTGCCGCGAAACCGGCGAAGCCATCGTAGCGCCAACCATCGCCAAGAACTGCTCGCCGTTGGAAACGCGGTTGTTATTCTCGCGCCAAGCCATTTCCGACGCGTACGCGTTCAGATAGGCGCCTGCCACATGATGATGAATACCCATTTCCGCGCGGCGCAGGCGCGAGAAGTAGCTTTCCGCTTGGTTCGTACAAGCGCCGTTCAGCGAGTAGGCTTGGCTGTGGTTGATGCGCTTGACGTCGAACTTGGCGTGCAGGGCGTCATAGGGAGAAGCTTCGTCGGCATGGATGACCGAGCCGGGCGCCACCGTCGCGGCGATGACTTCTGAGCCCTCGGCTTCTGACTTGGCGATGAAGGGCATGGTACGCCCGCCGCGCTCGCGCATGACCATGACCACCTGACGCTTGCCGGATTGGTTCTCAGCGCGGCGACGGTCAACACGGTTGGCGACTTCGTTGGCAGGCCTCACGTATCCGCCGAAGTAGGCGCCATCGACTTCCACAACACCGTTGGGGCGGGCGCCGACCTGCTCACCCGCCAGGGCTTCGCGGATTTTGTGGACCAGCACGAAGGCGGTTTTGTACTGGCAGTCCAGATCGCGGGAGAGCTGGAGGGCGCTGTGGCCCTTAGCGCCGTTCGTGAAGATCGCGATAGCCGCGAGGATATCCCTCAGGTCCATTTTCCGGCTGGCGAAGATGGTCCCGGACGTAACCGAGAACTGCGACAGGCAACCCTTGCACTTGAAGATGCGGCGGGCGGTGAAGTTGTAAATCTCAGCGCAGCCGCACTTGGCGCAGTAGGGCTCGCCGCCGTTGTCGGACCAGCGCACCGCCTTGAAGGCGTCGAAGGCCTGGTCTTCCGACATACGCATGACCTTCGCCAGGGAGAGGGTGCGAGCGGCGGTCGAAAGGAGGAAGTGCTGAGACATGTAACCAAATCCGATGCGTGTGCATCTGATATGGCTATATCGCGCATCGTTGTCAACGGCTTTCGCATCGAATATGATTACATTCGACGCTGAATCGGAGACACCTATGGACCGGGATTGGACCGCCTACACGAAAGCCCTCTTGCGGGCTGAAATGGTCAAGCGCCAGATCAGTTACAAAGGTCTAGTGGAAAAACTTGAGGGCATTGGAGTTAAGGAGACCGAGGCGAACCTAAGAAACAAGATTAGCCGAGGTGGCTTTACGGGTGCGTTTCTGATTCAATGCTTAGCTGCAATGGGCGCACGTCAAATAAGGCTTGACGATCTCGCGGAATAGCGTCATCGTCGACATGTGATATTGCGCCGACACCGAATTGCCAGTTGGATTCTGCCCGCGATAGCCGCTGGCGGAACCCTAGTCGCGCTCGAATTTACAAGCCGTTTAAGTTTCCCTCTGGCTGTTGGCCTTGGCGTCGTTGTCCTAATCGGCTCTCTGGTTTGGATCGCTGCCCGCTGGCGGCGGAAGTAGGTCGGCTTGAACGGCGGGGCCTTTGAGCCCCAAAACGCGGACTACGTTCCGAGCTTTGGTTACCCAGACACCGTTCTCAAAATCCTCGACCACTTGTAGCTCTATTTTCATTTCGATCCCGGCCCGCATTGGGATTGCTGTGGTCCCAGAGAGAACGCGCTGAAGGAATTCAGCGTCCTTCACGGGGGCTCCAAACTCTCCGGTCGGAGCGCGAAAACGCCATCGCCGGTCGCCCTCTTCCAAGACGGGACTGACCAAGACTACCGTGATCGTTTCTGTAGCTTCTCGATGCCTCGTCGTCAGAGTTGTTACGCGCGGCGCCAAGCCTGCCCGTTCCCTAAACTCTGACCTCGGAACGATGTTTTCGGGCTTCGCGCCACGAATAGTGGTTACCCCCACCCCTTTGATGGCGGGATCGTGCTCAATCGCTCGATAGACCCCCTGGACTTGCGGACTTGGCGGACGACCAACGGAAAGCTTATCGAGGCGTTCAATAATATCCTTGGCCTGTTCCTGCGTGATTGGGGCCTTGCCATCATCGTCTACGATAGCGTCGGCAATCTTGGAAAAGGCGTAGCTGCCGCCTTGGGCGGTGAACCAAGCCACCGCCCCTGCCGCTATGCCAACCGCTAGCGGATGATCGCTCTTTAGCTTTCCAAATAGGCGGATGAGAGTGTTGAGGCTGAGGCTGCCTTCAGTCCCACTTTCCAATTCAACCCGCACTTCCGCCGCAGGATCTAACTGAAAGGCTAGACTCTTTATCGCTTGAGAAAACGCGATGGCCGCGCGGGCCACCGTCTCCATGTCCGCGACCTGGCCCTCTTCAAGTTCCAAATAAAGACTGACTGTAGCGACTGTCATGCAACCCCTCCACCCTTGGTGGAGACTGGACCAATGCGCGATCCAGATCAACGCGCATCATTTATGATGACTTAGGCCACGACTGCGATGACAGGCGTAATCATTTAGGTGTGTTTGCTACATAATACCGGTAATGCTGAGCGGCGCTACAGCCCCTTCTCCATCACCACGAAATGCAGGTCGTCGCGCATCGGCTCGCCGAACCGCTGGTCCTCGTAGGGGAACGGCAGGGTCTGGCCGGTCAGCGCATAGCCCCGCCGCTCGTACCAAGCGATCAGGGTGTCGCGGACATTGACCACGGTTATGCGGATGCGCCTTGCCCCCTGCCCGGCCGCATGCGCCTCGGCGCCGGCCAGCAGAGTGCGGCCCAGCTGACGATCCTGGAGGTCGGGGCGGACGGTGAGCATGCCGAGGTACCAGACGCCCTCCTCGGCCGGCTCCAGCCAGACGCTGCCCAGCAGTTCGCCGGCGGGGTCGTCGCCCAGTTCGTCACGAAGGGTCAGCAACAGGGCGCCGAGCTGTTCGGCCAGCTCGGCCCGCAGGATGCCCTCGTCGGTGCGCTGGCCGCCCAGATAGTCGGCCTCAGTGGTCCAGCCCTGCCGGGAGCTCTCGCCGCGATAGGCGGAGTTGACCAGGGCGGCGATGGCGGCGAGGTCAGCGTCGGTGGCGGGAGAGAGCGGCATGGACTGGCAAAGCCACGGGTCTCGACGGCTTGCAAGCCCGGCTGTTTTAATGGCAGCCCACGTGCAACATTATCGCGACAGTTCAGGAGCCGGCCATGACCTACCGCCACCCCGCCGAACCCGATTTCGCCGGCGTCATCGGCCGCACAGTCTCTGAGTCGACGCCGCACTGGCCGGACGGGAGGGCGCCGAAGGGCACGCCGAACGTCGTGATGATCGTGCTGGACGACACCGGCTTCGCCCACCTGGGCTGCTATGGCTCGACCATCGAGACACCCAACATCGACCGGCTGGCCAGCGAGGGGCTGCGCTACAACGGCTTCCACACCACGGCGCTCTGCTCCTCGTCCCGCGCCTGCCTGCTGACGGGCCGCAATCACCATGCGGTGGGCGTGCGGGCGGTGTCGAACATGGACACCGGCTATCCCAACATGCGCGGGGCCATCGCCCCGAACGCCGCCACCGTTGCTGAGGTGCTGCGGGAGAACGGCTTTGGAACTTTCGCGGCCGGCAAGTGGCATCTGGCGCCGATGGCCGAGGCGACGGCAGCCGGGCCGTTCCGCAACTGGCCCCTCCAGAAGGGCTTCGACCGCTTCTACGGTTTCCTGCAAGGGGAGACCGACCAGTTCCACCCGGAACTGACCTGCGACAACCACTTCATCGACCAGCCGAAGACGCCGGCCGAGGGCTATCACGTCTCCGAAGACCTGGTGGACCAGTCGATCGGCTGGGTGCGCGACCAGGTCTCGCTGGTGCCGGAAAAGCCCTTCTTCCTCTACCTGGCCTTCGGGGCGATGCATGCGCCGCACCAGGCGCCCAAGCCCTATCTGGACAAATACCGCGGCCGCTTCGACCAGGGGTGGGACGCGGCCCGCGAGGCCTGGTTCGAGCGCCAGAAGGCCATGGGCATCGTGCCGGCCGACACTCAGCTCGCCCCGCACAATCCCGGCGTCAAACCCTGGGCGGAGCTGACCGATCAGGAGCAGCGGTTCGCCTCCCGCCTGCAGGAGGCCTTCGCCGCCATGCTGGACCATACCGACCAGCAGATCGGCCGGCTGGTGGACTTCCTCGAGGGCCTTGGCGTCTTCGACAACACCCTCTTCGTGCTGGTCTCCGACAACGGCGCCAGCCAGGAGGGCGGCCAGCGGGGCACGCTGGACGAGATGAAGCATTTCAACATGATGCCCGAGGATCTGGACGCGGCGATAGAGCGCCTCGACGACATCGGCGGCCCCGACAGCCACTGCAACATCCCCTGGGGTTGGGCTCAGGCCGGCAACACGCCGCTGAAATGGTACAAGCAGAACACCCACGGCGGCGGGGTGCGCGACCCGCTGATCCTGCGCTGGCCCAAAGGCATCCAGGACGCCGGGGCCATCCGCACCCAGTTCTGCCATGCCATCGACATCGCGCCGACCATCCTGGACGCGGTCGGCATCGCTCCGCCCGACACGATCGGAGGCGTGGCGCAGACGCCGCTGCATGGGGCCAGCCTGAAGGCCAGCTTCACCGACCCGGCCGCCGGGGTTTCCCGCCCGGTGCAGTATTTCGAGATGCTGGGCCATCGCGGCCTGTGGGCCGACGGCTGGAAGGCCGTCACCCACCATGTCGGTGGCGTACCTTTCGACAAGGACGACTGGGAACTCTACCACCTGGCCCAGGACTTCTCGGAATGCCGCAACCTGGCCGCCGAGCAGCCCGAGCGGCTGGCGGCCCTGACCGCCGAGTGGTGGCGCCAGGCCGAGGCCAACGGCGTGCTGCCGCTGGACGACCGCAGCGGCTTCGAGCTGTTCCGCGCCTCACGCCGTCCCGGCATGCCGACCTCGCGGCGGCAGTTCACCTATCACCCTCCGATCTCGCACATCGTCTCGGACGCCTGCCCGCCGGTGGCGCGCGGCTGGACGATGACGGTGGATATCGACCACCCCGAGGGCGGAGACGGGGCGCTGATCTCGCGCGGCAGCCTCAACAGCGGCTTCGTGCTCTATGTGCGCGATGGCCGGGTGGTGTTCGACTACAACTGCTTCCACGACCATACGGTAGTCGCCGCCTCCGCCACGCTGCCGGCCGGCAGCCGGCAGATTTCCGTGCGGGTCAGTCGCCAGGGCGATGGGTCCGGCGCCGTGACGCTCAGCCAGGACGGCGTCGTGGTCGCCGAGGGGCGCGTGCCCCGCATGCTGCTGATCATTTCCAGCCTGGGCATGGACTTCGGCCGCAGCCCCCGCCCGGTCAGCCCCGACTACCCGACGCCCTTCGTCTATCCGGGCGTGATCCGCCAGGCGGTGTTCGACCTGCCCCCGATGCCGCCAGGATTTGGCGACC
The DNA here is from genome assembly GCA_038236615.1 of Caulobacterales bacterium. GTDB lineage: Bacteria > Pseudomonadota > Alphaproteobacteria > Caulobacterales > Caulobacteraceae > Caulobacter. The sequence continues at coordinate 30,337 of JBBRZO010000016.1, read as the reverse complement.
TCGAGGACAAGGCCGAGGTCACGGCGGCGATGTCGCGGCAGTGAGGGTGTGCGCCCGGATCAGTGCCCGGCCCCGAGGATCAACCCGATCAAGGTGAACTGCAGAGTGTGATAGCCGCCATTGATCAGGAATAGTTTCAATGACTTGCGCTCGAAAAGATAGTTGATGCCGAAGCTGGCGGTGACCCAGGTCAGGCCGGCGCACAGGCCATACAGCGTTCCCGTCGTCGCGGTCGCCTTGTCGCCAAGGAAGAAGGCAAAGGTTGTTGAGGCGATCAGGGCCAGCACGAAACTGCCCCCGAAGATCAGCGCCTTGTTGCCGCCCTTGGCCTGTTCGTCCGAGAGGCCGGCGGCGGCCTGGTGGGCCTTGGCGAACAGGGCCGCGTACCAGACGCCGCCCAGCAGGAAACTCGAAAACGCGGCCGCGACGACGGCCAACCAGTTCACATTCATGCGTAATTCCCCCTCGTTCGGCCGGCGGCTCTAGGCGGCCGTTTGCCGTTTGGCGCTCTCTTGGAGCAGGTCCAGGTGCTGGCGCAGCAGCGCCACCCCCCGGTCGAAATAGCCGATCTCCAGGTGGGTGCGGGCCTGCATGACCCCGCCCTCCATGGTGGTCAGGATGAACTCGGCCAGGCCCTTGCGATCGGTACCGGCCGGCAGCCGCTCACCCGCGGCGTCCAGCAGCCCTTGGATGGCGGCAGTCCAGGCGTTGAAGTTAGCCGCCAGCAGAGCCCGCACCGGCGGGTCGGGCTCATGCAGTTCCAGCGCCAGCGAACCGATCGGGCAGCCGTAGGTGCATTCAGTCTCAAGCAGGTGACCGCGGTAGCGGTTCATCAGCGCGAAGATCCGCTCGATGGGATCGTCGACGCCCTCCCAGGCCGGGTTCAACAGCATCGGGTAGATGCCGTCCCGGTACATCTCCAGCACGCCGACCAGAACGTCCTGCTTGCTGGGGAAGAAATGGTAGAGGCTGCCGCTGTTGGCCTGGCTGCGGCTAAGGATGTCGGAGATCGAGGTCGACCCGAAGCCCTTGGTCCAGAACAGGTCCATGGCCGCGAGAAGTATGCGTTGGCGGGTATCCATGGACACGGCGGCGGCTCCTGATTGAGGGCTCAATCAAGCGCTTGGTTGAACGCTCTGTCAAGAGAGCGAAATCATCATCGCGGCGGTCTTGCGCCAGATCAAGGCTGGCCCCAGATCGTGAGTGGAAGGTCCGGCCCCAATCGATGAGTCAATCAGTGCCCTCTGCAACCGAACAGCGTCGCCATGACCTCGCCCCTGGCGCCGCCGTCGGGATCGATGAGGCGATGATCGAAACGCTGGTTCACGTCTTCTACGGCCGGGTTCGGGCAGATCCGGTGCTGGGGCCGATCTTCGAGGCCGCCATCGCAGATTGGGAGGCGCACCTGGCCAAACTCTGCGACTTCTGGTCGTCAGTGATGCTGATGACCGGACGCTTCAAGGGGTCACCGATGGCCGTCCATGCCCGCGTAATGGGCATCGAGGCGGAACATTTCGGCCGCTGGCTGGCGCTGTTCGGCGAGACGGCGCGGGCGATTTGCCCACCGCCGGCCGCCGCCCTGTTCGAGGCAAAGGCGGCGATGATCGGCCAGTCGCTGAAGTTGGGCCTGGAGGTCAGCCAGGGCCGGCTGCCACCAGTGCGCCAGAGGGTCTAGGCGGCTGTCTTCCAGGTCGGCTGCAATTCCACATGCGGCGGGCACGGGGCAATGGCGCCCTGCGGCTGGCCGGCCAGGTCGTTGGCAAAGCCGTGGTTGACGTCCCGGTGGTGGGCCTCGTCGGCGCGGACCACCAGCACCACGTCGCGCAGAGTGGCGTCCGTCGGCAGGTCCCAGTAGCGGATGGCAATGGCCGGCGCCGGCACGTTGGCCGAACGGCCCTCATCGATCTCGGCCAGATAGTGGGTGTAGCTGATCACCGCCTCCTCTTCGAAATAGCCGACCAGCCGGTGGGCGGTCTTCGGGGCGATCAGGTAGAGACCGAAGAAGAACAGGTAGAAGATCCACTGGGCGGTGATGACCATGAACCGCTCGAAGGCGGTCGGCTGGCAGACCTCGATGAAGGTCATCAGGTGCATGCGCTCGTTCTCGGCTTCGTCCATCAGGGTGCGAATCCAGCCCCGGTCGTCCTGCATTCGGCGCAGGCACTTCAGGTGGTTGAGCGTAGCGCCCACCATGCCCGGCACCGCCGCCACCGTCTCCAGAACCACGGCGCGGTGACCATAGCGCTTGGCGAAGAAGGTGTCGGCGAACAGCCGCAGAGCCTTGGTCGCGCCCAGGGCAAAATGATCGGAGAAGCCGGCGGGTCGATAGTGGACGCCGAGGTCGACCGGCGGGTCGGCGGTGGTCATGGGGTGCACTCCGGTACTCAACTTGATGAGCCGGTGGTACCGCGCCGCGGTGTGGGCGAATATCTGGGGCTATCCCCTAAGTGGGGATACGGAGGGATGCAGTCCCCTGCCCGTCACGACAGCCGATCGCGAAAATCGGGGTAGTCGAACTGCTTGATCAGCCGCAGCGCGTCAGTCTCGCTGTTCCAGATCGCGATGGACGGCAGGGGAACGCCGTTAAAGGTGTTGGTTTTGACCATCGAATAGTGGGCCTGATCGAGGAAGGCGATGCGCTGGCCCGGCTGCGGTGGCGCGGCGAAGCGGTAGTCGCCGATGATGTCGCCGGCCAGACAGGAGGGGCCGCCGATCCGGACCGTGACGCCCGCCTCGCGCTCGTCCAGCATGGCCGGCCGGTAGGGCGCCTCGATGACGTCGGGCATGTGGCAGGTGGCCGAAATGTCGGTGATAGCGACCGGTCCGGCATTGTCGAAGACGTCGAGGATTTCGCCGACCAGGATGCCGGCGTCCAGGGCGATGGCTTCGCCCGGTTCCAGATAGACCTGCAGGCCGTGCCGCTCGGAGATTTGCAGCAGGAAAGCGATCAGGGCCTCGCGGTCATAATCAGCCCGGGTGATGTGATGTCCGCCGCCGAGGTTCAGCCATTTCACCTGGCCCAGCATGGCCCCCAGCTTCGGCTCGAGCGTCTCCCAGATGGCTTGCAGGGGCTCGAAACCCTGCTCGCACAGGGCGTGAATGTGCAGGCCATCGACGCCTTGCAGGTGTTCCGGGCGAAGCTGCGAGATGGGGAAGCCCAGGCGCGAGCCCGCCTGGCACGGGTCGTACTTGGCGACCTCGCCCTGGCTGTTCTCCGGGTTCAGGCGCAGGCCGATGTCGAACAGTTGGCCCTCGTTCCGCGCCTTGGCAATTACGTCGGCAAAACGGGCGATCTGGGCGGGCGAGTTGAAGATCACAGTGTCGGATAGCGCCAGGATTTCGGGCAAGTCCTCGAGCCGGTAGGCCGGCGCGTAGGTGGTCAGTTCGCCGCTATAGTGCTCTCGCGCCAGCCGCGCCTCCCACAGGCCGGACGCGCAGACGCCGTCGAGATACTCGCCGACCACGCCGGCCAGCGACCACATCGAGAAGGCCTTGAGGGCCAGCAGGACCTTGGCGCCGCCTTGCTCGCCAACATCCTTGAGGACGCCGAGGTTGCGCCGCACCGCCGCCTCGTCGACCACGAAGCAGGGCGACGGCGCCCGGCTCAGATCGAACCGCGCGAAGGCTCCCGGCCCGCCTGCCTGAGTCTGCATGCCGATCAGAAAGCCAGCGGGGCGGCGAGGTCATGGACCTGCCAGGGCAGGCCGTGCCGGTTCAGCATGTCCATGAACGGATCGGGGTCCATCTGCTCCATGTTGAAGACGCCGGCGCCGGCCCACTGGCCGGTCAGTATCAGGGCGGCTCCGATCATCGCCGGAACGCCGGTGGTGTAGCTGACCGCCTGGTTGCCGGTCTCGGCGTAGGCGGCCTCATGGTCGCAGACGTTGTTGACGTAGACCGTCCTGGCCGCGCCGTCCTTTTGGCCGGTCGAGATGGTCCCGATATTAGTCTTCCCCTTGGTCCGTACGCCCAACGACGAGGGTTCGGGAAGCAGGGCCTTGAGGAACTGCAGCGGGATGATCTCGCGGCCTTCGAACATCACCGGATCGATGCGGGTCAGGCCGACATTGCCCAGCACTTCCAGGTGCTTGAGGTAGGAATCTCCGAACGTCATCCAGAAGCGGATGCGCTGGATCTCCGGGAAGAAGCGGACCAGGGATTCCAGCTCCTCGTGGTACATCAGGTACATGTTGCGTGGCCCGACCTGGTCGAAGTCGAAGACCTGCTTGTGGGCCAGTGGCGGCCCGACGACCCACTCCCCGTTCTCCCAGTGCCGCGAGGGCGCGGTCACTTCGCGGATGTTGATTTCGGGATTGAAGTTGGTGGCGAACGGCAGGCCGGTGTCGCCGCCGTTGCAGTCCAGGATGTCGAGGCTGTCGATCCGGTCTAGCAGGTGCTTGCGGGTGTAGGCGGTGAACACCGAGGTCACGCCTGGATCGAACCCGGAGCCCAGCAGCGCCATCAGTCCGGCCTTTTCGAACCGCTCCTGATAGGCCCACTGCCAGCTATATTCGAAATGAGCCTCGTCGCGCGGCTCGTAATTGGCGGTGTCGAGATAGTTGGCGCCGGCCGCAAGGCAGGCCTCCATGATCGACAGGTCCTGATAGGGCAGCGCCAGATTGACCACGACACCCGGCCTCACCGCCTTGATCAGCGCCGTGGTGGCGGCGACGTCGTCGGCGTCGAGCTGCGCCGTTTCGATCGTCACGCCCGTACGCTGCAGGACCGACGCGGCGATCTCGTCGCATTTTGACTTCCGGCGGCTGGCCAGCGTGATGTGGCTGAACAGATCCGCATTCATCGCCATCTTGTGGACCGCGACCGACCCGACGCCGCCGGCGCCAATCACCAGAACTCTGCTCATGTCAGCCCTTTCCAACGCCGCTCAAATCACCGCGGCATGGCCATCAGCGCGCGGGGCCGCCGCCATATCACGATGTCGGTTGGACCGCTAACCACCTGAAGCGGAGCGCGCTCAGGCCGCCAATTGTTCCTTCACCCGTTCGGCCAGCATCTTGATGTCCAGCGGCTTGGGCAGGAAGGTCACGCCCGTCTCACCTTCCAGCAGGTCGCTGAACTCAGCCTCGGCATAGCCCGAGATGAACATCACCGGGGCCTCGCCAAGATAGCCGCGGGCCTTCTTGAGCAGGGTCGGGCCGTCGATGCCGGGCATGATCACGTCGCTGATCATCAGATCGATCTTGCCGGCATATTCCTCAGCCAGCAGCAGGGCTGCCTCGCCGTCGCAGGCCTCGATGACCTCGTATCCCCGCGCACGTAGCAGCCGGGCGGCGACCTTGCGGACGGTGGGTTCGTCCTCGACGAAGAGAATACGGCCGACGCCGGAGAGGTCGCGGGCGACCGGCCGGACCGGCACAGCGGCGATAACCGGCGCGGGGCCGTCGGACGCGGCGCGGACATAGACCGGCAGGAATATCCGGAACGCGGCGCCGTGGCCCTCCTTGGGCGATTCCTCGGACTCTACATGGATCCAGCCGTCCGACTGCTTGACGATCCCCCAGACGGTGGCCAGGCCCAGGCCCGTCCCCTCGCCCACCGCCTTGGTGGTGAAAAAGGGCTCGAAGATCTTGCCGACCACGTTGGGCGGAATGCCCGGGCCATCGTCCGACACCTCGATCAGCGCCATGTCGCCCATGGCCTGGCCGGCATAGCCCAGGTCCTTGGCCTCGGCGTAGGTCAGGCGGGCCGTGCTGATCTTCACCGTGCCGCCGACCTTTGCGTCGCGCATGGCGTCGCGGGCGTTGACGGCGAGGTTCATGACGGCGGTCTCGATCTGGCCCTTGTCGACGCGAACGGTGGGCAGGTCGCGGCCATAGTCGGTGACCATCTTGACGTCTTCGCGCAGCAGCCGGCGCAGCAGCACCTCGAAGCCGGTGATCAGTTCGCCCAGGTCCAGCACCTCGCGCTGCACCGTCGACTTGCGCGAGAAGGTCAGCAGCTTGCGGACCAGGTCGGCCGCCTTGGTGGCCGTCTGGCGGATCTCGTTGAGGCCCTCGTAGGAGGGATCGCCCAGCGGATGGCGCTGCAGCAGTTCGTCGAGCAGCACCTGGATGGCGGTCAGCAGGTTGTTGAAGTCGTGGGCCACGCCGCCGGCTAGCTGGCCGATGGCCTGCATCTTCTGGGCCTGGGCCAGCTGCAACTCGATCTGCTTCTGGGCGGTGACGTCGACCAGGAAGGCGACCAGCCGCCCGTCGGTGCGGGCCAGATACAGGTGGGCGACGCGGGTTGGATCATGAGCCAGCCGAACCTCGAACGGACCGGCGCGGCCCTCGGAGACGCCCAGAGCGGCGTCGATGTGTGAGGCGCGGGCGATCAGGTCGCCAAAGGTCTGGCCCGCCACCGAGGCGGCTCCGACCATGCCGGCCAGGGCGGGGTTGGCTTCGACGATACGGGCGCTGAAAACCTCTTCGCCATCCAGCAGAGCTGCGCCGAACGGTGAGGCGGCGGCGTAGGCGTCCAGCACGGCCGGGCCGGTCGGCACGACGCGCAGCTCAGGCGCCAGCTTCAGCGGAATGGACGCTTCGGTGGTCAGCCGCAGCGGCTCGGCGGCGGCGTCGGCCAGGCGGATCAGGTAGCGGCCCTCGCCCAGCGGCGCGACCGAGGCGGCATGGTCACGGCCCAGGGCCTTGAGGCTTGCCTGGCCGGTCTGCCCGCGGCGGGCCAGCTGCAGGGCCTGGAACAGGCTGGAGGCGGCCGGGCCGTGCCGCGGCAGGCGCTTCAGATCGCCCGTGGCCTCGGTCCAGGCCGGATTGGCGCCTTGAATACGGCCGTCAGCGCCGACCACGGCGGCCGGCTCCGTAAGAGCCTGCACCACCAGGTCCACGCCGTCCTCGTCCTCGACCGCGGCGTCGCGGCCGCCGCGCAGAGCGACCAACACCAGGAGGGCGACGGCGGCCACGCCCGTCAACAGCAGCAGGCCGGCCAACTTGTCGATACCCGCCTTGAAGGCCGGCACGGAGGCCAGCGCGAAGGCCAGAGCCAGGAACACTCCCGCCCCCGTGACCAACGGGTCGAACCGCCCCTTGGCGGGGGTCGTCGCTGGGCTCGGCGTATCGGCCATGGTCAGGCCTGCTTCCCGGTTGAGGTCGAGCGAATCACGCATGGGCAAGGATACTCGCTATAGGTTCGCCGCGCTTGGTGCGCGCGCGGCCCGTTTCTGGGCCGCTCCGAGGATGAAGCCGATGATCTTGGCGACCGCCTCGTAGTGTTGCTGGGGAATGGTTTCATCCACCTCCACGGCCGCATAAAGGGCGCGGGCCAGGGGCGGGTCCTCGATGATCGGCACGCCGGCGTCCTCGGCCACCTGGCGGATGCGCAGGGCGAGGGCGTCGACGCCCTTGGCGACGCATTCCGGCGCGGCTGTCTCGCCCTGCTCGTAGCGGAGGGCCACGGCGTAGTGGGTCGGGTTCATCACCACCACGGTGGCGTTGTGGACGTTCTGCATCATCCGGCGGCGCGAGCGTTCCACCCGCTGCTGCTTGAGCTTGGCCTTGATGTGCGGATCACCCTCGGTCTGCTTGAACTCGTCCTTCAGTTCCTCGCGGGTCATCCGCATCTTCGACATGAAGCGCCGGCGCTGGATGATGTAGTCGGCCCCGGCGGTCACCGCCAGGAAGGCCAGCACCGCGAAGAACAGCGTCTTGATCAGCGCCAGACTGGCCGGGAGCATGGCCATGGGCGACATCGCGACCAGACCTTGCAGTTCGGCGGCGTGGGGTTTTAGCGACCACCAGGCGATGGCGCCTGTGACGATGACCTTGAGCGCCGACTTGGCGAACTGAATCGCGCCGTCGATCCCGAACAGACGCTTGAACCCGGCCATGGGATTGAGCTTGTCGAACTTGGGGGCCAGCAGTTCCGGCGTGATCTGGAAGCCGCTCTGCATGATGTGGCCCAGAGCGCCCGCCACGCCGGCGGAAAGCAGCACAGTCAGCAGCACCGGGCCGCCGGCCTGCATGGCCTGCAGCAGCACCTGCTGGCCGCCGCCGCCATGTAGGTCGTAGGCCTCCGGGTGCTGGATGAAGGGCAGCAGGCGCAGGGCGATGTCGCGACACATCCAGCCGCCGGCGATGGCCATCACCCCGAAGGCCCCCATCAGCGACAGGAGTTGCGGGATGTCCTGCGACTTGGCGAACTCGCCCCGCCGCCGCGCTTCCTCAAGTTTGCGTGGCGATGGTTCTTCTGTTTTGTCGGCGTCCGATCCTTCGGCCATCTAGCGACGGCCTCCGAACACGGCGACGACATCGCGTGCGTGATCCATCCAGACCATGCCCACCGAGCCAAGCGTAATGGCGAACAGCGACAGGCCCAGGATCACCGCCAGCGGCGATGACACGAAATAGATCTGGAACGCCGGCATCACCCGGCCGACCAGGCCAGTGGCGATGTTGAAGACCAGCGAGAAGACGATGATCGGAGCAGCCAGCTGGATGCCCAGGGCGAAGCTGCCCGAGAAGGTCTGCACCGCCAGGGTCGTGGCGTCGTTGACCGGCGGCGTGCGCCCGAAGGGGAACAGCTCATAGCTGTTGTAGATCGCCCCGATAAACAGGTGATGCAGGTCGGTGGTCATGATCAGCACCACACCGAGGAGCCCCAGGAAAGACCCCAGCGCCGCGCCTGACTGGCCGCCCATGGCCGGGTTGGCGGTCTGGGCGAAACTCAGCGTGGTCTGGATGGAGACGACTTCACCGGCGACCGCCAGGGCGCTCATGGTCATCCGCAGGATGGCCCCGATCATCAGCCCGATCAGCACCTCCTGGATCACCTGCCCGCCCATGCCGCCGACCGTCGTGGGCACGATGAGACCACGGCTGACCATGGGGGCCAGCATCATCGAGAACAGCAGCGCGAAGGACAGCCGGATGCGGGCCGGCACGACCGGGTCGCCCAGACCCGGGATAAGCATCACCAGCGCCCCGACCCGTGCGAACACGAGGCCGGCGGCGTAGACCTGGGCGGCGGTGGCGTAGGCCTCCATCCGCCCCCCGTCACATGCCGGCGATGCGCGCCGCGATATGGCGCATGAAGCCGGCCATCAACGCACCCATCAGCGGCAGGAAGATGAGCAGCGAGACAAAGATGGCGACGATCTTGGGGGCGTAGACCAGGGTGGCTTCCTGGATCTGGGTCAGGGCCTGAAACAGGCCGATCGCCACACCCACCACCAGCCCGACGATCAACACGGGGGCGCAAAGCTGCAGGGTCAGCCAGATGGCGTCACGGCCAACGTCGAGGACTTCAGCACCAGTCATTGGGGCCTTCGGGAATCGGTGAATTGCGGGCGAGATCGATCACCCTCCAGACAACGCCGGCATGGTTAATGAAGTGATAATTTCGAGCGGAAAGCCCTTCCTCTGCTGGCGGGGGGAAGGGCCTAACGCCGGATCACCTTGGCCAGCGCCAACGCCGCCTGCCGGGGCGTCTGCTTGTCGGTGTCGCGGTCGACGCTGTAGTTGGCCTGCTGCATCGTCTTCACCGGGATCGAGCCCACCAGGCCGGCCAAGGCCCGACGCAGGCGCGGATCGTTAGCCTTTTGCGGCGAGAGCAGGATGACCGCGTCATAGGGTGGCAGGGCGGCCCTGGGGTCGCTGAGGATAACAAGGTCGTCGGCGGCAATGCGTCCGTCAGAACTGAAGGCCGAGATGACGTCGGCGTCGCCGCTGGCCAGGGCCCGGTACATGAAGGTCGGCTGGTACTGTTTTTTGGCCTTGAAGTTGAAACCGTAGGCGCTGACCAGCGCTGTCCATTCGGGCCGCGAGAAGAATTCCAGGTCGCCGCCCATGGTCAGCTCGCCGGCATGCTGGGCCAGGTCATCAAGACTTTGGATATGCAACGCCTCAGCCTTGTCGCGGCGCATGGCCAGGGCGTAGGCGTTCTCGAAACCGAGCGTGCCTAGCACGATGACGCCGTCGCGAGTCTTCAGCTCATTGCCCAGGCCCGCCAGGACTTCCATGCGGCCGGGATTGTCGGTGCGCTTGAGGATGTTGGCCCAGAGGGTGCCGCTGTAGTCGACATAGGCGTCGATCTCGCCGGCTTTCAGGGCGCTGTAGGCGAAGCTGGAACCCAGATCTTCCTTGGCGGTGACGACCGCGCCCTCCTTTTCGAGCCGGTACTTCATCAGCTCGGCCAGGATGTACTGCTCGGAGAAGTTCTTGGCGCCGATGACGTAGGCGGGCTTGGCCGAGGGGAAGGCTAGCGGTGCGACGCCGGCGGCGATACCGACCAGCAACAGGATGCCGCCAGTCAGCCAACGGCGGGGATCGCTCTTGGCCAAGCCCGTCTCGATCAGGCCCAACAGGCCATCGGCAATGAGGGCCAAGCCTGCCGAGGCCGCGCAGCCGAACAGGACATAGACCCAGTTCTCGGTCTGCAGGCCCGAGAAGATGTAGTTGCCGAGCGAGGTCTGTCCGACCGGTGTCGCCAGGGTCGCCGAGCCGATGGTCCAGACGGCGGCGGTGCGGATGCCGGCCATGATCACCGGGGCTGCCAGGGGTAGCTCGACCTGGAAGAGGCTCTGCAGCGGGGTCATGCCCACGCCCTTGGCCGCCTCGCGGGCGGCGGGATCGACGCCCTGCAGGCCAGCCACGGTGTTCCGCAGGATCGGTAGCATCGAATAGATGGTCAGGGCCAACAGGGCGGGCAGGAATCCCAGCGCCGGAATGGTCGTCCCGAACCAGGCCTTGGTCAGGCTGGACAGCGCCAGCAGCAGCGGGAAGAACAGCGCCAGCAACGCGAGGCTCGGAATGGTCTGGAAGAAGCTGGCCACGCCCAGCACCGGCCAGCGCACCGCCTGGAAGCGGCTGGCCAGCACCGCCAGCGGCAGGCTGAGCAGTATGCCAAGGCCCAGGGCGCTGGCGCTGAGCGCCACATGCCAGCCCAGATAGTCGGGCAGAAGAGCGAAGGCGGCTAACACGCGCTCATCCATGCAGGAGCGCCTCGATGCGTTCGGCCTGGCGGCGGGGGGTCTGCATCATCGCCGCCACGTCCGGATCAGTCTGATTGGCCAGCAGCGCCTTGGGCGTGCCGTCGGCGATGACGGCCCCGGCCTTCATGACCACGATGCGGTCGGCCAGCAGGGCGGCCTCCATGACGTCGTGCGTGACCATGACCGTGGTCAGGCCCAGCGTCTCGTGCAGGCGCCGATAGTCCTCGCCCAGGGCCGATCGGGTCACCGGGTCGAGCGCCCCGAACGGCTCGTCCATCAGCATGACCTTGGGCCGGGCGGCGAGCGCCCTGGCGACGCCCACCCGCTGCCGCTGGCCGCCGGACAGAGCGTCGGGCTTGCGGGCGGCAAAGTCACGCGGCAGCGCCACAAGTTCGAGCAGTTCGTTCACCCGTTCGGCGATATCGGCCTCGGTCCAACCCAGCAGGCGCGGCGTGATGGCGATGTTGCGAGCCACGCTCAGGTGCGGGAACAGCCCGATTTCCTGAAAGACATAGCCGATCCCCCGCCGCAGCTCCGGCGGCTCAACCTCGGCGGTGGGCCGGCCTTCGACCCGCACCACGCCTCCATCGGGTGTGATCAGCGCGTTGATAGTCTTCAGCAGCGTGGTCTTGCCCGCCCCCGACCCACCGACCAGGGCGACGAACTGGCCGTGCGGAATTTCCAATGTCACGCCGTCTATGGCGGCGGTCGCCCCATAGGCCTTGCGCACGCCGTCAAAGGCGATCGCGGGATGGGTATGAGGCTCCAATTTGGGCATAGGGTCAGGGGAGCTGTGTTCGCCCATTGCTGCAAGCGAGAATGGGGCGGCAAGGGGAAACTTGTCCTCCAAAACGAAGTCCGCCCCGGCGGTGTCGACGCGCCGGGGCGGTATTATTCCGCGTCAGTGGTTAGGGGGTCTCACCACTGGAAGCGGAAGCCGACGTTGGCGGTGGTGTCGCGGTAGTCGCTGTTCCACTTGTAGCCGACGTTGACAAAAGCGCTCAGGCCGCCGTCGCTGTAGACGCTCAGCTGACCGCCGACATCGCCGAACGTGCCCGAGAAGCTGTCGGTGGCGACGAGCGGCAGGCCCGGGTTATTGAGCGTGGTCTGGCTGTCGCCCTTGGTCTCATCCCACACGCGGCCGTAGATCGAGGGCTGCAGGCGGAAGGTGTCGTAGGTCATCAGTGTGCCGACCCGGACGCCGAGGCTGCCGCGCAGGCTGTTCACGTCGTCCAGCTTCACCGATCCGCCCGGAACGGTCAGGTCGTCGAAGCTCGTCTTGACCGCGGCGATGCTGGCCATGGGCTCGATGAACAGCGTATCGCCCAGGCCGAACCGGTAGCCGGTTTCGGCGCGAACGCCGGTCGACTTGACGCTGCCGGTGGCCTTAACGCCCGCGCCCAGGCTGGGCATGGTGTAGGTCATGTCCAGCATGTTGCTGTTGACCGAAGCGTCCACATACCAGGGCCCGGCGATCATCGACCCGTAGACCCCGTAGGTCGGGCCTTCCAGGCTGGCGACCGTGGCCGACTGGTTGAAGTCGATGTCGGTGTCGACGTAGCCGATATTGACCCCGATCACCCAGTTGTGGCCGCCCGAGCCACCGCCCAGCAGATCGACGCCGCCGATCAGCGAGGAGGTGTTCTGCTGGTAGCTGGTGTCGAAGGTGAAGGGCGTGCCCAGCGAGTTGTAGGTCTGGCTGGAGTCCCGCTCGGCCGATTGACCGATGATCTTCATCCAGACGGCTGAGTGGGTCCCGTCCGACAGGTTACCGACGGTGTTGCGCAGGTCGGCCTGACGGTCGAACCAGGCGCCGGTGGTGGCGTACCAGGCGTCGGTCGCCGCCGCGCCCAGCTGGACGAACTCGAAAGCTTCGCTGTCGGGCGCGCTGACCAGGGCCTCCTGGGTCGTGCCCAGGCGGACCAGGCGGTAGACGAAGAAGCCGGTATCGATGCCGCCCTGTCCACCGCGGGTGACATAGTTGCTCGAACCGGTATCCAGCACGAACGAGGTCGCGCCGATCGAGCCGCCTGTGGCGTCCACCAGCACGATGCCGGCGGTGTTGAGACCGCCCGGGCCGACGTTGGTGTTGTTGACGCGGATGGCGGTCGAGCCGCTCACCGTGCCGCCCGGCAGGCTGAGGCAGTCGGCGACGCTGGCCGCGGCGCAGCTGGCCTGGGCGGCAGAGCCCAGGTTGGCGTCGAGGATCAGGGTGCTGGCGCCCGAGCCGACGAAGGCCGTGCCGCCGCCCGTACCGGTCATCACGATACGGTCGTTGGTCTCACCGTCCGAGGATGTCCCGTTCAGGCTGCCGAAGATCACCGAGCCGGAGTTGTTGAAGGTCTCCAGACCCGTGATCGTCAGCGTCGAGGCGCCGGCGGCTTCACCGGTGGCCAGGCGGCCTGAGTTGTTGAACACGTCGCGCGGAGCCACGCCCGTGTCAGCGCCGAAGTCGATGGTCGTGGCGCCGAAGGTCGAGATCAGGCCGGCGTTGTTGATGACGTCGTTGCCGGCGCTCAGGGTATTGATCCCGGTGGTGTGCCAGGACCCCGTGGAGGTTACGCCCACGGTGGCCTTGTTGATCCCGGTGAGACCCGCGAAGTTGACCCGTCCGTCGATCCGGCCGGTGTTGTTGATCGTGGCGTTGCCGCCCAGGCCGCGAACGGCCAGATCGCCGGCGGCGCCTGCCACTGTGGCGTTGGTGGACCGCACGATGCCCGCGTTGTTGATCGTGGTCGTCTGGCCGCTCAGGGTGGTGAGGTCCAGGGTGGCGGTGGTCAGGGTGGTCCCGCCCCCGCGAACTACGGCCGCCGCGCCGATGTTGATGACGCCCGAGCCGACGCCGGTCTGGTTGGTGGCGATGGCGTTGGTGTTGGCGGTGATCGAGCCGTTGGCGGTGACACTCGTGCCGGTCACGCCGGAAGCGCGAACGCCGGCCGAGCCAGCGCCGGTCGCATTGGTCGAGCCCCCAACGGCGAGACCGATGGACACGCTGTTGAGATCGCTGACCGCGCGGATGCCGTCGGCAGTCGCGCCGGTGGTGGTGATGTTGGTGCTGCCGATCTGGATGGTGCCATGCGCGCCGACCACGATGCCGTCGGCGTTGGCGCCATTGGTGGTGATCGAGGTGCTGCCCACGATGGTCGTGCCGGCGATGCCGAACACGCCGCCGACATTGATGCCGTCAGCGCCGACGCCGGTGGTGCGGATCGTGCCCGAATTGATGGTGACCGCGCCGGTCGTATAGGCGCTGATCCCCTTGCCGCCGGCGACAGCGCCGCCGACCTGCAGGTCCTGGATATTGGCCGTGGTGATCTGGATCGTGCCGCCGGATGTGCCGCGAGCATAGACGCCCCAGCCGTAGGTCGCGTTGGCGGTGATCGTGCCGGTTTCGTTGATGACGATCGGGCCGTTGCCGCTGGCATAGACACCGATGGCATAGTTGCCGGCGTTGGCCGTGATGTTACCCGTGCCCGTGACGGTCATGCCCGTGCCGCCCGAGACGATGACGGCATAGCTGTTGAGGCCGACGCCCACATTATTGCTGGTGACGGTGGCCGCGCCCAGGTTGACGGTGGCCGAACCGCCGACGCCGGCTGTGGCGATGATGCCGGCTCCGGCCTGACCGACGACCGAGCCGTTCGACAGGGTGACGTTGGCGTTGCCCGCTCCGGCGGCGTTGGCGATGATGCCGCTGGTCGAGCCCGTGACGCTGATCGGCGCATCGCCGCCATCACTGTCGGTAAGATTCACGGTCACGTTGCTGGTAGGGCTGGACACCAGGATGCCAGCGCCGGCGGTGTTGACGATGACCGGGTCGCCGTTGCCGGTGACGGTCGACGAACGGTTGATCAGCACCGTGTCGCCGACCGTGCCGATGACTTGGATGCCACCCGTCGTGGTGACAACCGCGCCCCCGGCGCCGTCATCGAGGGTCAAGGTCAGGGGGCCGGCGGTCAGCGGATACTGGATGCCTGTGGCGTAGGTCCCGCCCACGCAGATGAAGTTGTCGGCGGCGGCCCCGTTGGCCGCCGGATTGCCGCACTCGTTGGCGGCCAGAGCCGAGCCAGGCGCAATGGCCACAAAGCCCGCCCCGAGAATGGCGATGCCCGCTGAAACCAGCGAGGAGGAGGCCAGCAGAGCGACGCGCCCGCGCTGTTGAGTCTTAGATGTCATGAATCAGCCCTTAAATTGACGCTAAGCGCCATCGTGGCCGGATTTAGGACACCCCTGCGACATTTTAGTCAATCTGACTCAGGCAACTATATTTTTCAGAATTCCTGGAACTTATTTTCTACAGTCGGAAGCCCGACAATCTATTCGTCGACTACCCGACAATGGAACTTTTTGGCTATATGACCCAATGTACTGAAATCCGGTAGATTTCCACCGACATCTACTGGGGGACAGGTATCAGGGCGGCGAACTCCGGCTCGAAGGTGATCATGGTCTGAAGATCCGGGGAATCCACGCCAACGGCCATCGGACACACAACGCCGGGGATGGCGGCTATGTCGAACAGCTCGGTGATCGCCCCTTCCAGCCGAATCCATTCGACGGTGTCGCCGGTGAGGGTGTCGATGATGCAGACGCCGCACCAAGGGTCCGCGTCCTTGGCGGCCAGCGCGTCCGCCAGGGCGAGGCCGGCGAAAGTCGCCTGGTGGCGCGGAAGCGAGACGGTGACCAGAGCGAAGCGGCCATGGAAACTGAGGCCGCGCAGGAAGCCTGGGCAGAAGGCCACCACTTCCGTAGCGCCGGTCTGGCGATCGACCCGGATCAGATTGCCTCGCCCCGAATCCAGCGCCCACAGCGCGCCGTCGTGGATACGGGGGCTATGAGGCATGGATAGCTGGTCTGTCAGGATGGTGTCGTTCTGCACATCGACGATCACCCCACCTTCATGCCGGCGGTCGCGCCAGCCGGTCAGCACATCGCTGCGAGAGACGGCGGTGACGTAGCGGGGCGCGCCGTCCTCCATGGCCATGCCGTTGAGGTGGCAGCGGTCCTCGGCGGCCAGGCGCGAGATGAAGGGCGGCTTCCAGATCGGCTGGAAGCCCTGAACCGGATGCACGGTGGCCAGGCAGCTGAACTTGGTGTTGACGAAGATCATCCGCCCGGCGCGGTCGAGGGCGACCTCATGGATATCCACATCGCCCGTGGTCTGGGCGTTGCGGGGCACATAGAGGGCGTCGTGGTGCTGATTGGCCACCTGCCCCTGCCCCAGGACATTCTCCAGCCGCCAGATCTGGCAGAGCGCGCCGAGATAGAGCTGACCCGGCCGGACATGCAGCCCCATCGCCCGCTGAAAATACTGCTGGTGGAACGACACCACCCCGCCCGGCGCCGCCCCAACCAGGAACAACTGCCCGGTCTGGTAGGAGGTGAAGGCAATGCTGCACCCATTGGCGCCCAGCCAGCCGGCCAGGCCTCGCGACACGGACAAAGCCGTGGGCGCCATGGGGCCCGCGGGAACGGAAGGCTCGGGGACTAGCTCGGTCAACCTTGCTCCTTGTTGCGCGCCGGGCATGGCGATGCGCGCCGGAAAACGGCGTGCGGGCCCCTACAGCGCGCCGCCGAGCGGTCGGTTCCAGACTTTCGCCATTTTGTAGGCTTGATCTTTAGAAACGGTATAATGTAACAGTTACTTTATATCGTTGAATCTACGTGCGAGGGGATCATGAAGCGGGCTGTATTCCGATTGAGCCTATGTGCGGCCGTTGCCGCCGCCAGCTTCACCGCTCTTCCCGCACAGGCCGCCGACACGCCGCCGGATCTGGCGACCCTGCAGCGGGAAATCGTGCAGATGCGCACCGAGTATGAGGCTCGGATCAGCGCCCTGGAGGCAAAGCTGGCCCAGGCCCAAGCAGCGATGCCGGCTGCCCCCGCTCCAGACGCCACGCCCACTGAGACCGCCGACGCGGCTCCGGCGGCCGGCTCGGAAGACCAGTCGCCGCCGATCGACGAGGCCAGCGCCGAGCCTGTCGCCGCCCCGACCGCCAACGGCAACGCCATGAACCCCGGCATCTCGGTCGTCTTGAACGGCAACTACGTGACCGACTCCCGCGATCCAGCCCTGTCGCGGATATCCGGCTTTGCGCTGAGCGATGAGGCCGGTCCGCCCGTGCGCGGCTTCTCGCTGGCTGAGTCCGAGATCACCCTGGCGGCCAATGTCGATCCCTACATGACTGCCAACCTGACCGTGGCCTTCGACGGTCAGGGCGCGGCCAATGTCGAGGAGGCCTACGTCCAGAGCACCGCACTTCCCGGCGGGTTGACCTTAAAGGGCGGCCGGTTCTTCTCCGGCATCGGCTATCTGAACGAGCGCCACGCCCACAACTGGTCATTCATCGATATGCCCCTGCCCTACCGCGCCCTGCTGGGCGGCCAGCTGGGCGATGACGGGGTGCAGGTCCGCTGGCTGGCTCCGATCGGCGCCTTCCTGGAATTCGGGGCCGAGGCCTATCGCGGCGACAGCTTCCCGGCCGGGGGCGCGGCGGGCCGGGGCGCCGGGACAGAGACCGCCTTCGTCCACACCGGCGGCGACTTCAATGACAGCTGGAGCTGGCTGGGCGCCGCTTCCTACGTCCACGCCAGATCGGACGGACGCGAGACCTTCGACCCGGTGGGCGGGCTGGACATTTTCAACGGAACCACCAACCTCGGTATCGTCTCGGGCGTGCTGAAATGGGCCCCCGGCGGCAACGTCGTGCAGCGCAACCTGGTGCTCAGCGGCGAGTACTTCTTCGGCAATGAGAAGGGCCAGTTCGACGGCCTGAACACCGATAGCGACCGCTCCGGCTGGTACGGCCAGGCCGTCTATCAGTTCCGGCCGCGTTGGAGCGCCGGCCTGCGCTATTCGCAGCTGAACGCCGGCAACGTCCCGCCGCTGCTGATCGGCTCGACCCTGGACGACCAGGGCCACGACGCCTGGAACGCCAGCGCCATCCTCGAATACGACTCCAGCGAATTCGGCCGCTTCCGCCTGCAGTACACCCGCGACGAGGGCGACCTGAACGCTGGCGACCAGCTCTGGCTGCAATACACCGTCATCTACGGCCCGCACGGCGCCCACCGTTACTAAGGATCACCCCATGTCTTTCGCGTCTAAGCCTCTGAAAATCCTGGGCCTTGCCCTGTTGATGGCCGTGGGGTTCTCCAGCCCCACTTGGGCAATCAGCGTCTTTGCCTGCGAGCCGGAATGGGCCGCCCTGTCGGCCGAGATCGGCGGTCCGAAAGTCACCACCTACACCGCCACCACGGCGCTGCAGGACCCCCACCAGATCCAGGCCCGCCCCAGCCTGATCGCCAAGGCCCGGGCCGCCGACATCACCGTCTGCACCGGCGCCGAACTGGAGATCGGCTGGCTGCCGCAGATCCTGACCCAGGCCGCCAACCAGAAGATCGCCCCCGGCTCGCCCGGCAGCTTCGAGGCGACCCGCTATGTCACCCTGCTTGAAAAGCCGACCAGCCTGGACCGGGCGGGCGGCGACATCCACGCCGGCGGCAACCCTCACATCCAGAGCGACCCGCGCGTCATGCTGCCGGTCGGCAAGGCCCTGGCCGCCCGCTTCGCCCAGATCGACCCTGCCAACGCCACCCTCTACCAGCAGCGCTACGCCGCGTTTGCCGTGAAGTGGCAGGCCGCCATCAACCGCTGGCAGGCCCGCGCCGCCCCGTTGCGCGGCCAGCCGATCGCCGTGCAGCACAAGACCTGGGTCTATCTGGAAAACTGGCTGGGCCTGCGCCGGGTCGTGGCCCTGGAGCCCAAGCCGGGCGTGCCGGCCTCGAGCGGCTACCTCGCCCAGGTGCTGGGCGTCCTGCAGAAGACCCCGGTCAAGCTTATCATTCGCTCGGCCTATGAGGACGACCGCTCCTCGAGCTTCATCGCGCAGCGGACCAACACGCCGGCCGTCGTCCTGCCCTACACCATCGGCGGCACGCCGGGCGCCAAGGACCTCTACTCCCTCTACGACGACACCATCACCCGCCTGCTGGCGGCGCTGAAGTAGGACAGACACGTGACCGACAACGCCATCGAACTTTCCATCCTGCTGCCGGCCTTCCTGGCTGGGCTGCTGGTGCTGGCTACCCACGTGCCCATGGGCCAACAGGTGCTGAACCGCGGCATCGTCTTCATCGACCTGGCCATCGCCCAGGTGGCGGGGCTGGGCGTGACCATCGCCTCGACCTTCGGCGGAACCGAGCCGCAGGGCTGGCACGTCCAGGCCGCGGCCTGCGCCGCCGCCCTGATCGGAGCCCTGGCCCTGACCTGGACCGAAAAGGCCTGGCCGCAGGTGCAGGAGGCCCTGATAGGCGTGCTGTTCGTGCTGGCCGCCTGCGTCGAGCTGCTGCTGCTGGCCAACAACCCGCATGGCGGCGAGCACTTGAAGGACCTGCTGGTCGGTCAAATCCTCTGGGTGCAGGTCCCGAACCTGATCCCCATCGCCATCTTCTACGCGGCGGCCCTGGCCGTGTGGTTCCTGGCCCGTCAGAAGCTGGGCCAGATCGGCTTCTATGTGCTGTTTGCCCTGGTGGTCACCCAGTCGGTGCAGCTGGTCGGGGTCTACCTGGTGTTCGCCAGCCTGATCGTCCCGGCCCTGGCCTCGCGCCGGTTCGCGCCCAAGCTGCGGCTGTGGGTCGGTTATGGGGTGGGCATCATCGGCTATGTGGCGGGCCTGCTGGTCTCGTCCCTTTTCGACCTGCCGACGGGCGCGGCTATTGTCGTGACCCTGGTGGCGGCGTTCGTACTGGCAGTGATCGCGTCGCTGGCCGTCCCGGCGACTTGGCGGGCCGAGCCCGAAGCGGCGCCGGCGCACTAGACGGCATGCGCGGAGACGGCGATGTAGCGGCATGGACCTGCCGCTACTTTCCCCCGTGTTGGACGTCGCCCGAAGACTGCCGGGCGTCCCCTTGATCGGCATTGCCGGCGCGCAGGGCTCGGGCAAGACGACCCTGGCGCGGGCGGTGAGCGAGGCCCTCGGCGGGGTGCAGCTGTCGCTCGACGATGTCTATCTGACCAAGGCTGAACGGGCGGAACTGGCGGCCGAGGTCCATCCGCTGCTGGCCGTGCGCGGTCCGCCTGGGACGCATGATCTGACGCTGCTGCAGGCTGTGATCGACGATTTGAGGGCCGGCGCCCGCACCGCCCTTCCCGCCTTCGATAAGCTGGCCGATGACCGCGTGACAGGCCCGTTGATCGACGGCCTGCCCAGAGCCATCGTCATCGACGGCTGGTGCCTTGGCGCGACGGCGCAGGCGCCGGCGGCGCTGGCCGAGCCGATCAACGCGCTCGAGCGCGACTATGACCAGGACGGACGGTGGCGGCGCTGGATCAACGGCAGGCTGGCCGGTGACTACGCGGCTTTGTTCGCCGGTTTCGATCTCATCATCCACCTCGCCGCCCCCGGTTTCGAGACCGTGCTCGACTGGCGCTGTGAGCAGGAGGAAGGACTGCTGGATAGGCCGCTGCCGCCTGGCAGGCGGGCTGAACTGGCTCGCTTCATCCAGCATTTCGAGCGCATCACCCGTCACATGTTGGCGGGCGGATGCCGTGCGGACATGACCTTCCGTCTGGACGCCAACCGCCGGCCGAAATGAAAAAGGGCGGCCCGAAGACCGCCCTTTCCCGTAGTTCACGTCGCGGGGCTTACCAGCCGCGACCCGGACGACCGCCGCGGCGGTCGCCGTCATTCATGTCCCGGCGCAGCAGCTGTTCGACAAAGTCCAGCTTGCGGCTGAGCACGGCGGCCTCCTGGCGGTCCAGCGAACCGCCGCGATAGCGGTACTGGCGCTCCAGATTGGAGATTTCCATCATGCGGTAGCGCAGGTCGCGCACTTCCATCCGGTTCAGGGCGCCACGGCGGACGCCCATGTCGATCCGGCGCTGCAGCTCGGCCTGGCGGGCGTTGATCGCCTGGCCCTGGCCCCAGCCGCCACGGTTGTCGTTTCCGCGATAGTCGCCACGGCCGTCGCCGCGATTGTCGTTACCGCGATAGTCGCCGCCACGGTTGTCGTCGCCGCGGTCGTAGGTCGGGCCGCCGTCATAGCGGGGCGCCTGGGCGGGGGCGGGAGCCGGGCGGGGCGGATAGCCACCACCGTAGGATTGAGCAGCGGCGGGCATGGCAGCCAGAACAGCGGCGCCGGCGGCCAGGGTCAGCAGAAACTTCTTCATGGTCTAAACTCCTTACAGGTCTTTCCCGGAGGGGTCAGACGATGACTGCACTAAACACCCCAGCGGATGAAACGATCCTGAGGCGTTCGTTATGTTGGGTTCATCCCCAGTGAAACCTATCCCACTATAGAAAAGGGCGGCCCGAAGACCGCCCCCTCCCCTGACTTCAGTTGAATTTACCAGCCCCGTCGCGCGCCGCCGCGACGGTCGCCATCCCGCAGGCTGTTGCGGAGCATCTGGTCCACGAAGTCCAATTTCCGGTCCAGGATGCGGGCTTCCTGCACGCTCATGAAGTTGTTGCTGCGCAGGTATTGCCGCTCGAGCATGGCGATGTCGTTCATTCGGAAACGCAGGTCGCGGACTTCGCGGCGGGTCAGGGCCCCGCGCTGGGCGCCGATCTCGATACGGCGATTGATCTCCATCCGGCGCGCGTCGATAGCGCGGCTGGCGTCGATGAAAGGCGGGGATGACACGGGGCCTGGACGTGGGCCGGGATAGCCGCCGCCATAGCCCGGGGCCGCGGCGGCGGGCATGGCGGCCAGAATGGCGGCGCCGGCGGCCAGGGTCAGCAGAATCTTCTTCATGGTGTCTACTCCTTGCGGGCGTCGTCCCAACCAGGGCTCCGACGTTCAGAGGACTAGACACCGGGCCGCCTGACCCGATCCTGAGGCGGCCGTTGTGTTCCGTTCAGGAAAAAGGGCGGTCCGGAAGGACCGCCCCAACTGAACGCAGAGTCGCGGCTGTAGAGCCCAGCGTATCGCTAGATCGGCATCCGCATGATCTCTTGATAGGCCGAGATCACCTGGTCGCGCACGGCCATCACGGTTTCCAGACTGTTCGAGGCTGCGGCGATCGACGTGGCCACATCGACGAGATCCGTCTTGCCGGCCACCTGCTGAGCGATCTTGCTCTCGGCGCTCTTCGACGACTGCACCGCGTCGGTCATCGCCGACTTGAGCATGTCGCCAAAGTCGGGCCCTCCCAGGCCCGCGGTCCCGGCGCCTTCGCCCAGCACGCTCGATGGGTTTTGCAGGGCGGAATAGGCCTTGGCGGCGGCGAACGGGGTGATCATTTGTCAGCGGCCTATTTGCGCAGCAGGTCGAGGGTGCGCGATTCCATGGTCCGCGCCGTCTCGATGACATTGAGGTTGGCTTCGTAGGCCCGCTGGGCCTCCTTCATGTCCAGCGCCTCGATCAGCGGATCGACATTGGGCAGTTTCACATAGCCCTTGGCGTCGGCCGAAGGGTTGCCGGGATCATAGGTGGTCTTGAAGTCGCTGGTGTCGGCCTCGACCCGCCCCATCTTCACGCCCTGGCCGCCATCGACCGCTTTGGGCTCGAACACCGGAATCTGCCGACGATAGGGATCGCCGCCCGGGGTGCGGGCGGTGGAAT
Organism: Caulobacterales bacterium; assembly: GCA_038236615.1. Lineage (GTDB taxonomy): Bacteria > Pseudomonadota > Alphaproteobacteria > Caulobacterales > Caulobacteraceae > Caulobacter. Next base: position 7,827 of record JBBRZO010000016.1, on the reverse strand, counting down.
TGGCGTTGGCGATGTTCTCGGCGATGATCCGCATCCGCGCCTGCTGGGCCCGCAGGCCCGAGGCGGCGACCGACATGGCGGTGTCGGAGGACGATCTGATGATGCTCATGGCTTACGTCTCCCGATCACGAACGTGATCGATTCCAAACATTTGAGCGGAATTCACGCAAAAACCGGGTCCCACTTTTTGCATTCCGCTCACCCGCCCGGCCGCCGCGCGGCCATGCGCAGCAGGTCCAGCGACTTCTGGTAAAAACCGATCGCCGCGTCGTACTGCATGCGGGCGTCGGTCATCTTGATCATCTGGTCTTCCAGATTGACGGAGTTGCCGTCCAGCGTGGTCTCCGAATCGTCAGCGACCGACGACTTGAAGGCCGTGCCCGGCTTGGGTGGCTCGAACCCTGGCAGATGGCCGGTGGTGGTCTGCACCGGCGCCAGAGCAATCGTCGATCCGCTCAGCGCCATCGGCGATTGCGGCTGGCCCATCTGGCCGTCGAGGGCGCTCTTGAAGGTGAAGGGCTTGAGATCCATCGGCCGATAGCCGGGCGTATCGGCGTTGGCGACGTTCTGGCCGATCACCCGCTGGCGCTCGCCCAGATAGCGGAGGCGCTGGCGCAGCATCGCGAAGAGCGGGATATCGCCAATGTCCATGTCCGCATTGGTGAACGAACAGGGTTAATCGCGAATTAAGGGTTGCCGGGCAGAGCATGTGCGATGGATTTCGTACTGCTCCTTCGGGCCGTTTTCGCCCTGGCCGTGACCTTGGGCCTGATCGGCCTGGCCGCCGTGGTGATGCGCAAGTACGGGCCCGAGACCATCGCCCGGATGTCGATGCTGCGGCGTGAGCGGCGCCTAACCCTGATCGAGAGCCTGCCGCTCGATCCGGCCCGCCGCCTGGTGCTGGTCAGCCTGGATGGCCACGAACGCCTGATCCTGCTGGGCGAGGGCCATCTGCTCCCCGATCCGCCGCCTGCGAAGAAACGCAAATCCCCGGAGCCCGCCGCATGAAGCGCGCCCTCTCGAAGCTCTGGGTCAAGGTCACCGGCCTGCCGCCCGCCGAGGCCGGCCGGGCCGCCCGCCTCGCCGCGCTTACCACACTGGCCTGCCTGGCCTGGCCGGCCATGGCCGCCGCCCAAGCGGTGAACATTGACCTCGGCACCGGGGCAGGCCTGACCGACCGGGTCGTCCAGCTGATCGGCCTGATGACGGTGCTGAGCCTGGCGCCATCCATCGTGATCATGACCACCAGCTTCGTGCGGATCGTGGTGGTGCTCTCCTTGCTGCGCACGGCGCTGGGCCTGCAGCAGAGCCCGCCCAATGCGGTGATCATCAGCCTGTCGCTGTTCCTGACCGCCATCGTCATGGGCCCGACCTTCCAGCAATCCTACGACCAGGGCGTCAAGCCGCTGCTCAACCACACCATGGAGCTGCCGGCCGCCTTCAACGCCTCGGCCGCCCCGGTGAAGGCCTTCATGCTCAGCCAAGTCGACCGCGACGACCTGGCCCTGTTCGTCCGCCTCTCCAAGACCCCCAAGCCCCCGACCCTGCAGCAGCTTCCTCTGCAGGTCGTCACCCCGGCCTTCATGATCTCGGAACTCAAGCGCGCCTTCGAGATCGGCTTCCTGCTTTTCGTACCCTTCCTGGTCATCGACCTGGTCGTGGCCAGCGTGCTGATGAGCATGGGGATGATGATGCTGCCCCCTGTGGTGGTCAGCCTGCCGTTCAAGCTGATCTTCTTCGTGCTGGTCGACGGCTGGCGGCTGGTCGCGGGGAGCCTGGTGGAGAGTTTCCATCGAGGGGCGGGAGGGTAGGCCTGTTCGCCGGCCCGTCGGCCTAACGTCGAATTCCCTTGGCCCGCAGGTATGCCAGCGACTTTTTCATGTCCCTGTAAGCGAGCTCCTTGAAGACCGTGTCGCCGAACTTGCCGACTGCTCTGGGGTCGGCGCCGGCCTGTAAAAGCACCAGGCCCACATCGTCGTCATCGACCATCAGCAACGGTGTCCGGCCTATATCGTCCCTGGCATCGACATCCGCGCCGGCCGCGATGAGAAGGCGAGCAACCTCGGGATCGGACGCGTAGTGCAGCGCTGTGTCCAGCCGCTCGTCGTGCGCCTTCACATTGGCGCCGGCAGCGATCAGCAGGCGGACGATTTCGGCATCGTCGGCCTTGTGGATCGCAGCCTTGTGCTCCCTGCCTTGCAGGTTGACGTCGGCGCCGGCCGCAATCAGAAGCCTGGCCGCTTCCGCCCGGTCGCCAGCCGTGGCGCCGGAGGTCCGATACGGTTCGACCACGCAGATCAGCGCCGTATCACCCCCTGAATCCCTGGCGTTGACATCGGGCCCCAGGCTCATGGCCAATTTTAGCATCGCCAAGTCGCCCGAATTGGCGGCGGCCAGCAGGATTCGATCCTTCAAACCCGGCGGGCCGCCCGGTCCCACGGCGCCGGCGTCGATCAGGGTTCGGAGCATGGGCAGATTGCCCTTGTAGGCCGCCACTTCCGGGATCGTGAGTTGCGTCGGAAAGTCCGCAGGATACCAACCGGTCATCCGGGCCCATGGTGGGGCGCCCTTGGCCAACAATGCCGTTGCCATGGCGTCATCGTCCCGCATCAGGGCCCGCGCCAGCATCGCACCCGCCTCGTCTGAGTGGAAATTGAATCCCTCGCGTTCCAGCAGACCGAGGGTATCGCCATTGCCGCGCACCCAGGGTGCCGCGCCCAGACTATCGACCTCGGCCTCCAGCTGCGAAATCGCCACCGGCATCCCCGCCAGTCGGCCTCTGTAATCCTTCACAGTCTTGGTCTGGCCGCCGACGCGAACGGTCAGTTGATAGGTCGGATTATCGGTGACGTTGGCAACATACTCGTCGGGGAGGGACCAAAAGTCCGCCTCGCGCACATGCTGGAGCAGACAGGCAAACGCTGACTTGTCCAGCGGCAGGACATGGAGGCCCGCGACCAGCACCCATCCCTCACCCCTGTAGCGGGCCGTCCCGTCACCCCGCAATTCCAGCCAATAAGCCGGACAGGTCCCATAGCAGCCCGTCCGCTCAAGGGTGATGACGGTGTCTTCCACTGGCCCCTGCGGCATCGGTCTGGGCGGCTTGGCGGGCCGAGGGGGCTGGACTTTGCCCCAAGCGACCGAACCAGCCTGCCCGGAACCGCTCCCGGCCTTTAGGCTAGCCAAAGGCGGGCAGTCCGCGCTGGCGGCGGGCGCAAGCCAAAATATCTGCAAGGCGATAATGCCGACAAGGATGCGGTGCATAGCCCGAAAGTAGACCGACGCCTCGTCGCAGGTCGAGGCCCCTAGCCCTTCGCCCCACCGCTCGCCGCCGCCGCCTGCTTGGTCGTGGCCGGCCCAACCGGCGCGGGACGATCCCGGAACCGCTGCTTCATCCGCACCACCCAGCCGGTGAACGTCTCGTCGTCCGCTACCGCGCGGCTGAAGTCGTTGGCGTTGTAGGTTCCGGTCTGCACGTCGGTGAAGGCGACGCGCAGGGCGTCGGGGTTGCGGGCCCTGTCGAAGAAGCCGGCATACTCGGTGCGCAGGCGGGCCAGGGAGGTGTCGTCGCCGGCCAGGCTGTAGGCGACCCCGGCCCGCAGCAGGCGGCCCTCTTCGTCGAGGGTCAGGGGGTCTGCAGTCTTCCAGCGATCAGCCAGGCTGGTCTCGAAGAGCTGGCCTGCCAGGGGCCAGGTATGGCCCTTCCAGGCGATCTCAGCCTTGGCCATCTGGGCCTCGACCGTGTTGTCGGGCTCGATGATCTCACTGGCGGCGTCCAACCGACCCAGGCTCATCAGAGCGCGGGCGGTGATGATCCGCCGCTCGGCGTTCAGCGCGGTCGGCAGCAGAGTGGAGCGGCTGGCGTTGATGGCGTCGAGCGCCTTCTCGGGCTGGCGGTTCATCAGATAGACAGTGGCCAGGTCGGTCGAGACCTGGGCCTTGGCCACCCCGTCCAGCCGGTTGTCGACCTGGTATTGCAGAAGCTCGGCCGCGCGGTCCAACAGGTCCACGTCGATCAGCCGGCGGACCATCTTGCGCACCATCAGGTCGCCGTCGGCGCCGATGGGGGTCAGGTCCTTGAAATCGTCGAACAGGCCCAGCGCCTGGATCGGCTGCAACCCGTCGGCCATGCCGTCCAGGAACAGGCTGCGGAAGGCGGCGTTGAGATCGGCCGATAGCTGGATGGCCTGGGGCGAGTCCGGCTGGCGCTGGCCGGCCGAGCGCAGGGCTTCGAGCGCCTCGCGATAGCGGCCCTGCTGCAGGTAGAGCTGGCCCAGCAGGCGGATGGTTTCCAGTTCGGTGGCGTCGCCGCGCCAGCGATAGCGCAGGCCGTCGAAGGTGCTGGCCGCCTGGGTGGCGGTGATCTGGCCGGCGTCCAGCTGGATCTGGGTGGCCCGCAGCATGGCCGGAGCGGCGACCTGTTGGCTGCCGGCCCGGCTGATGGCCTGATAGACGCCCAGCGCCCGGCCCTTGTCGCCCAGCGCCTCCATCAACCGGGCCTGAATCAGGCGCGACTTGAGTTCCTCCAGCGCCGGGACCCGCTCGTTCAGGGCGTCGGCGATGTGGGCGTTGGCGGTGGGCATGTCGCCGAGCGCCAGGGCGGCCTCGGCGTTGGCGCGGCTGAAGCGGGTCCGCCAGATGGTCGGGAACTGGGCCATGGCCTGGGTCCCGGCGTCGAACTTCTGGCGAGCGTCGGCATACTGGCCCAGCTGGTCGGCGATATAGCCGCGCCAGTTGGCGCTGGCCGGATCGTCGGCGAGCACCGGCGTAGAGAAATCAGCCTCGGCCTCCTTCAGTCGGCCGGCCATGACATTGGCGATGCCGCGCAGGCCGCGGAACTCGGCCTCGCCCTTCAGGGTCTCGCGGGACTTAGCGGCCGCGTCCAGCACGCCGATCGCCTCGTAAGCCAGCTCGTTGCCGATCAGGAAGCGGGCCAGCGCCATGCGGGCTTCGGTCGGCGGGGCCTGACCGCCCTGACCTTTGATATCCTCGGCGGCCGCGGCCGATACCAAGGCGTCGTATCGCGCGATGAAGCCGCCGGAGCGGGTATGGGCCCAATCATCGCCGATCAGGCCCGGCATCGGGGCGGCCTGGGGCGCGCCGTCGCGGGCCGCCATGCGCTGGCCGGCAGCCGAGCTGGGCGACAGCACCATGCCGGTGGGACGACCGATATGGACCAGGTCGCCATCGACATTGATGGCCACGTCGCTGGCATAGGTCTCGACCGCCAGGCCCTGGATGGTCGGCAGCAGGGCCAGGTCGACATATTCCCGGCGCGAGCCCAGGGCTTTGGCGGGGGCCAGGGCCGGCACCACGCCGATGCGGTCGCCGACAGCCGGGTCGTCGACCCAGACCGGAATACCGGCGCCGGCCAGGGTGGCGGAAAGCCCGGCCTGGGCGCTCTCTTCATCGCGGGTGATGTCGATGGCCCCGCCGCGCGGCCCCATCGGGCCGGGGCCGAGCAACAGGGTCCAGCTGCCCCCCTCGCCGATCACGCTGACTGGCGTCGTGCGCGAGGTAACGATGCGGATGGCCGAGTAGTTTGAGCCGCGCAGGGCCTGGATGGCGCTGTACTGGCCCACGCCCTTGGGGGCCTTGGAGATGTCCAGCTTCGCCGAGGCGTCGAACACCAGCCACAGCGCCTCGCCGCGCCGGAAGACGGCGGCGCCCAGCGGGTTTTTCCAGTCGAAATGCAGCTTGATCTGGCCGCCGACGATCTCCGGCCGCAGGGCCACCACCCCGTTGGCCGGGACCGGGTTCGGGCGCGGTGGGGGGGCCGGCGTCTCGGGCGGCGGAGCGGGTGCGGCAGCGGCCGGCGGCGGGGCTGCCTTGGTGAAAATATTGACGAAGCTGGCCCCGTCAGCCGAACCAACCTTGAAATCGGCGTCCGGATCGAGGGTCAGCCAAAGCTCCAGCCGGCCGCCTGCGTGCCGGGCCTCGACCTTCTGGATGCGCGGCGGCGGGGCGATCTTGAGCTGGGCGATGTCGGGCGTGGCGTCGCGGCTGAAGCGCAGCACCAGCTGATCGCCCTCGCGGCGGCTGGTGACAGTGGCGGGCGCCGCCCAATGGAATTCCAGTCGCGAGAAGTCAGCCGCCTGGGCGACTCGCACGTCCAGCACCGGACGCGCGGCGGCGGCCGGCGCCGCCATGCCGGCGGGCGCGACGATGCTGGCGATGCAGACCGCCGCGACTCCGGATCTGAGGCTGGACTTCAGGCTCATGCGGTTACTTGGCCGGGACTGGGGCCGGCGTCTTGGTCGTGTCCCCGGCGGCAGCCGTCGAGGTCGGCTTGTCGGCCGGCTTTTCCGGCGCCTTGTAGGGCTGCGGCCCCGGCGAAGCGGCGGCCGTGGTCGTCGGCTTGGCGGCCGGCTTGGGCGCCGGCTTGCGGACGGCAACCTTCTTGGGCTTGGGCTTGGTGGCGGGCGCGGCGGTAGGCTTGGCGGCTGTCGTCGCGTCGGCGGTCGAAACCGTCGGCTTGGCTCCGGTGGCCGGCGCGGGTGGCGGGTTCAGGGTGGCCTTGGCGCCGGCCAGGGCGGGTGGGGCGGCGGTCGGGGGCGGGGCCAGAGCCATCTGGGCCAGCGACGAGGGAGCGACGGCGGCCTGGCCATCCTTGATCACCTGGGCCGCGGCATAACGGCGAGCCAGGTTCTCGGTCAGCTTCTTGGCGTCCGGCGGCGGCATCATGGCGATGATGGCGGCCAGAGTGCGCGCCTTCATGCCGGCTGCCATCGGCACCAGCACCCCGTCGTCCAGCGTCACCATGCGAGCGGCGGCGTCCTTGGGTTTCATGGCCGAATAGACCGTGACCAGTCGGTCGTTCTCGGCCTTCTGCTGTGCGTCGGACTGCACCAGCAGGGCCTGGATGTCGCCCTTCAGGGCGGCCAGCGCCTTGACCCGCTCGTCCAGCTTGGCGGCGGCGGCCGCGAGAAGTTGCTGGTTGGTGTCCAGCGTCTGGGCCTGTTCGTCCAGTTCACCCCGGCGCACGCCCAGGCTCTGCAGGATCTGCAGTTCGGCGGGTGACAGGCCCGCCTCCTTGGCCAGTTCCGCGGCGGTCGGCGCACACACGGCAGCGGGCTTGGCGGCGGTGACGGGCGGCACGGGCGGCGCGCCGGCGACACCTTCGGCCCAGGCCTTGGCCCCGCTGAACAGGTTGGGCAGGGTCTTGGCGCCCGAAGCCAGGTTGATGGCCAGGACCCCGACGACGGCGACGCCGGCCAGGGGGAGGATACGGGGCATACGGCTCATCGACGGCCTCCCAGAATGCTGGTCAGTCTCGTGCCGGCGTCCGGCTCGAATAGATCGTCATCGACCCGGGCGCGCGAGCGGGTGGGCTCGCCAGAACGCGGGGCAGAGGGGGTGGGACGCGGGGCGGACGCGGCAGGGCGGCGCTCGAACAGCGGTTCGGGGCGAAGCTCCGGGCGCAGATCGGCGCGCGGCTCGGCCCGCTTGGGAGCCTGGGCCGCTTCGGTTTCAGATGGGGCGGCGTGGAAGGCGGCGTCCAGCCGGCCGGCCAGGCGGCGGGCGGTCTCGATCCGCTCACGCAGGGTCTCGGACGCTTCCTCGGTGGCGCCGCGTAGGTCGGCCAGGCCCTGCTCGGCGCGGGCGGCGGCGGTGTCGAGGTCGGCGACAGCCTTGGCGAAGCTCTCATGGCTGGCCTTCAGCGTCTTCAGCCGGCGGTCCAGCCGCCAGCCGAAGGCCAGGGCCGCCAGTAGCAGCACCATCAGCAGGCCGTTCATGATCAGGACGGGAAGGGTCATTTCAGCCTCTGCACGGCCTTCTTGGCGGCTTGGCTCAGGGGAGCGTCGCAGCGGATGGCGATGTTGTGGT
>JBBRZO010000015.1:0-132845 GCA_038236615.1 Caulobacterales bacterium | reverse complement strand
GGCGGGACCGCTGGACGCGGCGGCCATCGCCGCGCTGGCCGCCGCTGTGGGGACCGGCCCCCGCGGTCGCTGGACGTCCAATGGCCTGACCCTGCACTGCCAGACGGTGGGCGAGGCGGCCGCTATCGGGCTGGCCGCCGTGGCCGCTCTGGGAGAGGGCGCGCGGATCGGCGCGGCCTACGACCTGGCCGAATCCATCGCCGATCCGTTTGGCGGGCCGCCCCTGCTGCTGGGCCCCGCGGTCGATCTGGCCGCCCGCGCCGCCGCCTCGGCCCCCTCGGGCGCGATCCACGCCACCGCCGACTTCGCCGCCGCGCTGCAGTCAGGCCCGGCGGCGGGCCGGCCAAGGGTCGAACTGGTGGGGGACATGACCGACACGGGCATCGAGGATCCTGTGCAGCTGTACGCGGTCAAGCCACCGATCAGCTAGACGGACCCGTCTTCGAGACCCCGGATCGAGACGATGACCAGGGCGTCTTTCTCGCGGCGGATTATGCCCCGTCGCACCAGATCGCCAATGGTCCGCGAGGCGGTCTCGCGGGTGGTGTGAACCCTGGCCGCGAGGGCGGTGATCACCGGCGGCGGACTGATCCGCCGGCCGTCGCCAGCCCGGGCCAACCGCAAGAGTTCCGCGCAGACCCTTCCACTGGCGGTCATGGTCATGTCCTCCACCATCCGAAGGCGGGCCGCCTGCAGTTGCCGGGTCAGCATGCGCGAGACCGCCAGCCCAACGCAGCCATGGCGCTCGATCAGGCCCAGGAAGTCGAGCGCCCGGAACAGGGCCGCCCGCACCGCCTCCACCACCACAATGTCCGCTTCCTGCGCGGCGGTATCGGTGTGGCCGACCACCCCGAAAATATCGCCCGCCAGAAACTCGCTGACCTGAACCTGCTGACCCTCCTTGGCGACGACCAGCGACTGAGCCCGGCCGGCGACCATCAGATAAGTCTCGGCCACCCGGTCGCCCTGCCTGAGGATCACGGCCCGAGCCGGATAACGGCGATCGGCCGCCCGGTCACAGATGATCAGGGCCGTTTCCTGCGAACAGCTGAAGATGGCGGCCAGCGCCTCGACGAGCCTCGGCTCACCGCCGCCTCCATCCGGTCCTGCTAGAGTCGCCACTGCCCCGTCCCCGCCCCATGCCTCTATGACATGGTTCAGCAGACTACCGAACAATAGGGCGCTAGATCATTAGAAACGCGTCACGATTGCGACCATACAGCGAGTTCATTCCCGGCCGGGTCGCTGAAGTGGAAACGCCGCCCGCCGGGAAAGCTGAAGATCGGCCGAACGATGGTCCCACCGGCCGCCTTGATCTTCTCGACCATGGCTTCCAGGTCATGGGCGTAGAGCACCACCAGAGCCCGATCCTGACGCTCGCCGGGGTCGGTTTGAAAGCCGCCCTCAAGGCCCTGGTCGAACGCCTGGTAGTCGGGACCGTAGTCGGTGAAGGTCCAGCCGAAGGCTTCACCATAGAAACGCGTGGTCGCCGGCATCTCGCCGCCGGGCAGTTCCACATAGTCAATCTTGCCGTCTTCGCGCATGGCGTCTCTCCAATGTTCCCGTTATGTTCTATTGCTGTCCGGGCAAGAGTCAAGCCTCGGCATAGTGGCGGCGCAGCAGCAGGAAGGAGGCGGTGACGCTGAGGGCGGCGATGGCGATCCCCGCCGCGTAGGGCGCTCCCGTCCACAGCAGCAGTCCCGCCGTCAGGCAGCCGAGCGTCCCGGCCAGGTCGAAACCGGCCTCGGTGGCGACGTGGAACCGCAGCGGACAGGGCGACAGCTTGGAGCGGTTGTAGATGGCGGTCATCACCACGGGGGTGTGCAGGGCGAAGGCCACGGCTCCGACGGCGTTGGCGAAGACCGCCAGGCGGGGATCGCCATAGCCGACCGCCCGCAGGACGACCGTAGCCATCAGGGCGGAGGCGCTCACCCACAGCACGCGCCCGCCATGGCCGAAATCGATCCAGCGGCCGATGGCCAGGCCGCTGATCGCGCCCACCAGCGCCGCCAGGGCCACCGCCCCGCCATAGGCGGCGAAGTCGCGGCCGAGCGAGACGAAGAGGGCGATCTGCCAGACCAACCCATAGCCGGCCCAGCTCCAGCTGTCGGCGGCCATCAGCAAGACGGCGGGCATGGCGGCCTTCAGCGCGCCGGGCGCGCTGGCGACCACCTGCACGTTGGGCGCGGCCAACAGCGGCAGAGCGCTGGCCGCCAGAATCACGGCCGTCACCCCGAAGGCGATGGTGGGTCCCACGGTTACCAGCGCCCAACCGGTGGCCAGGGGCGCCAGGATGCCGGCGACCGTGGCGGCCGCCTCTCGGGCTCCGATCTGGTGGCCGCGGTCCTCGTTGTCGCCCAGCGAGGCGAACCAGGCATGGTAGGTGGTCCAGTAGAGGGTGTCGCCGACCGAGGCCACGACCATCAGGGCCAGCAGGCCCCAGCCGACTCCCTCGACCCTGGCCAGCAGCGGATACTGCAGGGCGGTCAGCACAGTGCCGGCGATGACCAGGGGCTTCAGTCCCCAGCGCCTGGCCAGAACCACGACGATCGGGCGAATACAGAAGCGTCCCAGCAGGATGCCGGCCAGGGCAACCATCACCACCGGCGCGGGAACGCCCGCCTGCAGCAGGAAGGCGGCGAAGAACATGCCGCTGCCGCTGATGGCCAGGGCGTGAATGGCATAGTGCAGATTGAGCAGATTGATGGGCGCGCTGCGCAGGAAGGCCATGATTGGCGGTCCTCTCAAGGTGTGGATGTTGACGCGTGGCATCCGCCGCCGGAACAGAATCCCGGACGGGGAAGGGGCTCAAATTGCGTCAATCAACCGGCCACTGGGGGGCGTCCCTCACCTTGAAGACCCCACCCTAGCCCGCTTCGTCCGGAAAACTCCAGACCCGGGTGCGCTTGACCTCCATGTCCTCCAGCTCGCGCGTGGTGGCCACCTGGTATTCGGCCAGCAGGGTCAGGCCGGTCTTGGGAAAATAGGTGCGGCCCGGATCGCCGATCAGCACGGTGGCGCCATTGGCGCGGGCGGCCCGCAGCCAGGCCAGCACCTGCTCGGCCAGGGGCTTTTCGTAACAGATGTCGCCGGCCAGAAAGACGTCGGCGGGCGGCGGCGGGGCGTCCAAGAGGTTCTGGTCAGTGAAATCGACTGTCACGCCGTTCGCCTCGGCGTTCAGGCTCACCGCCGCAGCGCAGAAGCTGTCGATGTCGGCGGCCAGCACCGACCGCGCTCCGGCGCGCATTGCGGCAATGGCGACGATCCCCGAGCCGGTGGCGAAATCCACCACCCGCTTGCCGGCGACGATCTGCGGGTGGTCGAGAATATGCCGCGCCAGCGCCTGACCGCCCGCCCAGGCGAAGGCCCAGAAGGGCGGCGGCAGGCCGATCTTGGAGAGGGCGTCCTCGGTCAGTCGCCAGATCGGGGTAATTTCGTCGGCCAGGTAGAGGCTCAGCTCGGGCGCATGCGGCGGGGCCTGCAGCCGGGTGTTCTCGACAATGAAGGCCCGGCGGTCGGTGATCATCCTTCGGGTTCTGCGCGTATTCGCCCGGCAAGGCCATGTGGCAAACCGCTGGGGGCAGGCTCAGCCCGCCTCAGGCGTCAGCCACCAGGCCGCGAGGCTGTAGCGCTCGCCCGCCGTCAGCGGCAGCACCTCGTGCGTGGTCTCGGCCCGGAAGGCCACGGCACAGCCGGCCGGGACGGCGGCGGTGCGGCGTTCGTCGCCGTGGTGGAAAACCAGCTCGCCCCCGGCATAGTCCACAGGCGCGCTCAGCAGCAGGCTGAGCGAGACCCGCCGATGCCGCGAGTGGTCGTGGATCAGCGGCGTGTTGCCGTCCTGGTGGGCGACGAAGAAATCGCCGGGGCCATAGCGCAGGGCCTGGGGTGTCTCGAGCTCGCCCAGGACCTGACCGAAATGCGCCTCCAGCCGGGGGCGCAGGGCTTCCAGGCGGTCGCGCACCAGGGCTTCGATAGCCGGGTCGAGCGTCAGGCGTTGGGTGCGGCGCACCTGGGGCAGGACGACGCCGGACGGGGTTGCGTCGAGCACGGCGGCCGGCTGAAACGGCGCGGCGCGCAGGGCGGTGAGCAGGGCCCGCAGGTCCTGCGGCGCCAGGACGGTCTCGATCGGCAGCAGTTCGGGTCCGGCGCTCACGCCGCCTTCGACGAGGCCATGCCCAGCACCGCCGCATAGCTGGGCGCGGTCAGCATCCTGCCGGTAACGCCCTTGGCCGCCAGCAGCCGGTGCGCGGCCGGCAGGTTCCAGCAGGGCACATGCATGAACATGTGATGCTCGCAGTGATAGTTCACATAGTAGGGGGCCAGCACCGCCCGGGCGACCCAGCCGGCCGAGGTCGTGCGGGCGTGGCGCAGGGGGTCGGGCTCATCCTTGGCGATGCAGGCGTGCTCGGCGATGTTTCGCAGGCGGGTGATCAGCGGATACCAGGTGGCCATCGGCAGCAGCCACAGCACCGGCCAGGCCCACCACAGGCCCACCGCGCTGGTCGCGACGATGATGATGCCGTTGACGATCAGGAACGAGCGCCAGAAGCGGTAGACGCCCTTGGCCGTCTTGCGGAACGGGATGCCCTTCCTGGCGCCCTGGCTGAAGGCGTCGAGGCTGGGCTTGATGCGCTGCTTGTAGAAGGTCTGGCCGGTCAGGTCGCGGACCGCCTTGCGCCACAGCGACTGGCGGGTGATCGGGAAGGGCGCTGAGAGGCCAAGGTCCGGGTCCTCGGCCTGCTGGGCGAACTTGTGGTGGCCCAGGTGATAGTCGCGATAGCGCAGCAGCTCGCCATTGGTCGGGGCGCCGCACAGCCACTGGCCGACCCAGTCATTGACCTTGAGGTCCGGGTGCAGGCAGCCGTGGGCGGCGTCGTGCATCAGGATGGCCAGACCCAGCTGCCGCGCGCCGATCAGCATCACCGCCAGCACCAGGGTCAGCGGGTTGGGGAAGGCCACGAACAAAGCGCCCGCCGCGATGATGACCAGCCAGGCATGGGCCACCAGCCACAGGCCGTGGCTGCGCGAGCGGGCAGCCAGCGGCGCCCACTCCTCGGGGGTGAAGAAGTCGGCGGGTTTGACGCGTGCGGCGACCGGCATTTGGCCATTGTTTCATGAGGGAGTGGGATTGGGTAGGATGACGGAGCGTCATCCTTTGGAGGGACCAAATGCGACTTTCCCTGATCGCCGCCGCCGCCGCGACTCTGCTGGTTTCGGGCGCGGCGCTCACGCCGAGCCGTGCCCACGCCGCCAGCTTCAACTGCCGCTTCGCCCGCCTGCCGGACGAGCGCGCCGTCTGCGCCGACCTGGCCCTCAACGACCAGGATGTGCGGATGAGCCAGCTCTACGACATTACCCGGCATCTGGTGGCCATGGGCCAGCGCGGCGCGATCATGGACCGCCAGGTCGAGTGGCTGCGCCAGCGCCGGGCCTGCGGCGCCAACCGGGTTTGCCTGGGCCGGGCCTATGCGGGCCGCATCGCCGAGCTGAACCAGGTGATGGAGCGGGTCTACAGCCAGGGGCCGTTTTGAAGGCGGGGACTGGCTCGGCGCGCAGCGCTGCGCCTGTCCCCCTCTGTTCGCGAAGCGGGTTGGGGACAGGCACGACCTTGCAGGTCGAGCCAGTCCCCGTCCGTGATCAGATCAGATCCCCACCCGCCGCGGCGGCCGTGGTGCCGTCGCGCTCGAAGGCCTTGATGACGTTACGGCCGACCGTCCAGCGGTGAACCTCATCCGGCCCGTCGACCAGGCGCTGGCTGCGGATGTGGGTGTACCAACGCGCCAGCGGGGTATCCATCGAGTAGCCCAGCGCGCCGTGCAGCTGGATGGCGGTGTCGACCACCTTGTGGACCATGTGGGCCAGGAAGACTTTGGCGATGGAGTTTTCCTGGCGGATGTCCATGCCGTGCTCGGCCTTGTAGGCGATGTGCAGCAGCATCAGCCGGGCCATGTAGAGCTCGCTGGCGCAGTCGGCCAGCATCCACTGTACGCCCTGGCGCTCGGCCAGCCGCTTGCCGAAGGTCTCGCGCTTGGTGACGTGGGCGGTGGCCAGGTCCAGGGCCTTCTGGGCCATGGAGACATTGTGCATGCCGTGGCGCAGGCGCCCGTAGGCCAGACGGTGCTGGCCCATGTTGAAGCCGTTGCCCTCGCCGCCCAGCAGGTTCTCGGCCGGGATGACCAGGTCCTTGATCTCGATCTCGCTGTGGCCGCCGCCGAGGATGTGGCTGAGCGGGCCCTCTGCGGCCATGGTCTCGATGTCGCGGATGATGCGGTAGCCGGGATTGGGCAGCTCGACAATGAAGGTCGAGAACTGCTGGTGGCGCGGGCCATGCTCATCGGTGCGGGCCATGACCAGGGCGATGTCGGCGACGCTGGCGGCCGACGAGAACCACTTCTCGCCGTTCAGCACATAGTTCTCGTTGCCGTCCTTGACCGCGGTGGTGCGCATGCCGGTGGCGTCGGCCCCGGCGGCCTTCTCGGTCATCGAGTAGCAGATGCGCTTTTCGCCGTTCAGCAGGGGCTTGAGGAACTTCTCCTTCTGATAGTCCGTGCCGTGGGCCAGCAGGGTCATCATGGTGGCGTCGTCAGGGCCCTGGGTGTTCATGCTGAGAGCGCCCAGATAGCTCTCGCCCAGTTCCATCTGCACCAGGGCGTTGGCCAGGGGTCCTAAGCCCATGCCGCCGTGCTCGACCGGGATGAAGGGGCACCAGAGGCCCTGCGCCCGCGCCTTGGTGCGCAACTCGCCCAGGATGGTCTTGTAGTCGCCGCCGTCCAGCAGGCGCTTTTCGGCCGGCTTGCATTCGTCGTTGACCCACTGGCGGACCTTGGCGCGGATGGCCTTGGCCTCGGGCGGAATCTCGAAATCGATGGACATGACGGCGTCTCCCTTGAGCGTTTTTCTTTGGTTGTTTTGAGTCTAGGAGCCTTCCCCCAGCGGAAGGCTAGAAGGGTGCGCCGCCTTGTTGCTTCCACAGGCCGGCGGCCAGGGCGGCGACCATCAGCAGGCCTACCCAAGTGTTGGATTTGAACAGGGCCAGCGCCCCGACGCCGTCCGCGACATCCAGCTTCGCCGCCTGCCGCGACAGCAGCACGGCGGCGATAGCGATCACCGGCAGGAACAGCGGCCCCAGCCCGGCCAGCCATGCGGCGCAGACCAGCAGCACGAAGGTCGCGGTATAGAACAGCAGCACTCCGCGCGGCGCGTTCTCACCCAGCCGCCGGGCCGAGGACTTCACCCCGACCAGGGCGTCGTCCTCCAAGTCCTGCACGGCGTAGATGGTGTCGTAGCCCAGGGTCCAGAACACCAGGCCGGCATAGAGCAGGACCGCCGGCCAGGGGCTGAGAGCGATGGTGTCATGGCCCGGCAGTCCCAGGGCGAAGTCGAATGCCGATCGCCCACCCGTCGCCGCCGCATAGGCCAGTGGCGCGCCCCAGTTGAAGGTCAGGCCCAGCCAGGCCTGCGGCCACCAGGTGATCCGCTTCATGAACGGATAGGCCGCCACCAGCCCCAACGACGCCACCCCCAGCAGCACGGCCCAGAGGTTCAGGCTGAGCAGGATGATCAGGCCGCCCAGGCTGCACAGCAGGATGAACAGCCAGGCCTGCCTGACGCTGATCTGCCCGGCCGGGATCGGCCGCATGGCGGTGCGCTCGACCTGGGCGTCGATGTCGCGGTCGACGATGTCGTTGTAGGCGCAGCCGGCCGACCGCATCAGCGTCGCACCGATCAGGATCAGGATGAGCAGGACGGGGTCGGGATACTTCCCGACCGATGCGTCCGCCAGCGCCACGCCCATCCAGCCCGGCAGCATCAGAAGCGGAATGCCCGTCGGCCGGTCGAACCGCCCAAGCTTCAGCCACGGGACCAGCGGCGCGGGGGCGTAGCGGTCGACCCAGTTGGTCGGGACGGCGTCAGGCAGGTGGGTCTGGGTCATTAGAGGCCTAGAAATCCACCCGCTGGGTCACCGCCCCGTCGCAGATCATGTTGATGCCGGTGATGTAGCTGGCCCGCGGGCTGGCCAGGAAGACGGCGGCGTTGGCGATCTCTTCCGGCGCGCCCAGCCGGCCCAGCGGGCTGCGGGCCAGTGTGGCGGCGAAGCGGTCGGGCATGTTCTTCTCGATCATGTCCCAGACCCCACCCTCGAAATAGATCGGGCCGGGCGCGACAACATTGGCGCGGATATTCTTGGGGGCCAGGTCGCGGGCGAGGTTCTTGACGTAGGGCAGCAGCGCTGCCTTGACCGCGCTGTAGGGCCGGCGCGGGCCGCTGACCTCGATGGCCGAGATGGTGCCGATCACCACGATGGAGCCACCCGAACCCAGCAGGCCGGCCGCCGCCTCGCAACCCTCGACGGTGCGCAGGATGTCGACCTCGACCGCCTGCTGCCAGGCGTCGGGGGTGTTGTTCAGCCCCATGGCGCCGCTGACATTGGAGACGAAGATATCGGCCCCGCCCAGCGCCTTGGCGGCGCTGGCGACGAACCCGCCCACTGCGCCCTCGGCCGAGACATCGACCACCTCGCCGTGCGCCTTGACGCCCTTGGCCTCGATGGCCTTGACCGCCGCGGCCACCTGTTCGGGATTGCGGGCGCAGAAGGCGACATCGCAGCCCTCGTCGGCCAGCAGGTCGACGATGGCCCGGCCGATGCCGCGCGTGCCGCCGGTGACGATGGCCTTGCGGCCCTTGAGGTTCAGATCCATGTGGCGCTCCCGTTTTCCGCAGGATGACGGCGCCGGGCTGTCTCCGAAAGGCCTCGATTGGACGAATTCGCGTCCGAACCCTCCCATTGGATCCGTTTCAGGCCTATCTCCGGTCCAGGTCTTTCCATGAGCGATATCGACGAAGACGAGGACGGGAACCGGCGACGGGTTCTGTCCAACGGCCAGGTCATGGCCTTTATCGCCGGCTTCTGGCTGCGGCGGCGATGGCTGCTGCTTGGCGCGGTGGGCGCCATGCTGACGGCGGTGTTCTTCGACCTGATGCTGCCGACCGCCTCGGGTCACCTGATCGACACCCTGACCGCCAGGACCCGCGACACCCACCAGGCCTGGATCGCCTGGGCGCTGTTCCTGGCCGTCTATGTCGGCTTCACCATCAGCCGCAACATCGGCTTCCGCTTCTGGAACCCGCTGGCCGCCCGCAACATGCAGGAGATGTCCGATGAGGGCTTCCAGCGCGTGCAGAGCTTCTCGGCCGACTGGCATGCCGACACCTTCGCTGGCGCGACCGTGCGGCGGCTGTCGCGGGCCATGTGGGGTTATGACAGCGTCTCGGACGCGGTGGTGCTGTGGCTGGGACCGGCGCTGATCGTGCTGTTCGGCCTGGCGCTGCAGATGCTGTTCAAGTGGCCGCTGGTCGGGGCCCTGGCGATGTTCGTGGTCGCCGGCTACCTGGTGCTGAACCTGTGGGTGGTGAAGGTCTATGTGCGGCCGGCCAACCTGCGCTCCAACGCCCTCGACAGCCGCATCGGCGGGGCGCTGGCCGACGCGATCACCGCCAATCCCACGGTCAAGGCCTTCGGGGCCGAGCCCCGCGAGGAGGCCCGCTTCGCCACCGTAACCGCCGCCTGGTCCAAGGCGGTGCAGGTCACCTGGGGCCGGTTCATGGACATCTGGCTGGTGCAGAACACCCTGATGGTGCTGCTGCTGGCCGGGATGACCGGCATGGTCGTGGACCGGTGGAGCCACGGCCGCGCCAGCACCGGCGATGTCGTCTACGCCATCACCGCCTTCCTGCAGATGAGCGGCTACCTGCGCAATATCGGCGAGAACGTCCGCATGATGCAGAAGGGTATCGACGATGTCGAAGACGTCGCCGGCTACGCCCGCATGGCGCCGCAGGTGGCCGATATCGCCGGGGCCGGCGCCCTCGACAGCGAACTGGGCGAGATCGTCTTCGACCACGTCACCTTCCGCTACAAGTCGGCGGCCGAGCCGCTCTACGAGGATTTCAGCCTGACCCTGCAGCCGGGCGAACGGGTGGCCCTGGTCGGGGCGACGGGGGCGGGCAAGTCGACCTTCGTCAAGCTGATCCAGCGGCTCTATGACCTGGACACCGGGCGCATCCTGATCGACGGCCAGGATATCGCCCAGGTCAGCCAGCAGTCCCTGCGCCGGTCCATCGCCCTGGTGCCGCAGGACCCGGCCCTGTTCCACCGCTCGATCGCCGAGAACATCGCCTACGCCCGCCCCGGCGCCACCGAAGAGGAGGTCCGCCTGGCCGCCCGCCGGGCCCGGGCCGAGGGCTTCATCGACCGCCTGCCGCTGGGCTACGGCACCCTGGTCGGCGAGCGCGGGGTCAAGCTGTCGGGCGGCGAGCGCCAGCGGGTGGCTATCGCGCGCGCATTTCTCGCGGACGCCCCGATCCTGGTCTTCGACGAGGCGACCAGCTCGCTGGACGTCGAGACTGAGCGGGCTGTGCAGGCGGCGATGGAAGAGCTGATGGCCGGCCGCACCACCATCGTCATCGCCCACCGCCTGTCGACCATCCGCACCGCCGACCGCATCCTGGTCTTCGAGAACGGCCGCATCGTTGAAGAGGGCCGCCACGGCGACCTGCGCCAGCGAGGCGGGTTATACGCGCGGCTGGCGGCGATGACCGAGGGGACGGCCTGACGCCAACGCACTTCCCGTTCGTCATGGCCGGCCGAAGTGCCGGCCACCCATAAACATCAGAAGGTATGATTGCTCTGAGCCGGAACGACCGCGCCTCTTTCGGTGTCGCTTGCGTTTATGGGTGGCCGGGACAAGAGCCCGGCCATGACGGATGGAAAGGAGAGGGGACGGCCTAATCTGACAGCCCCGTAACTTGGCGACTCCGCCGCAAGGGTCTAGCAATTCGCCCTTCAGTCGGAGGGGACGGTTCATGCGCGGCTTGGCGAAGGTGATGATGGCGGGCGTTCTGGCGCTCAGCTTTGCGGGCGGGCCCTCGGCCTGGGCGCAGGAAGACAAGAAGGACGACGCCCCCAAGAGTTCTGGAGCTGTCTTCGACCTGCCGGCCTTTCCGGCCGACGCCTCCGTCAAGCAGGTCACCCACGTCGCCGGCAAGACGGTGAACTATACCGCCACCGTCGGCTCGCTGCCGGTGCGGGACGACAAGGGCAAGAAGATCGGCGAGGTGGTGTTCACCGCCTACACCCTGGACGGTCCGCGCGATCCCAACCGACCGGTGACCTTCGCCTTCAACGGCGGTCCGGGCGCCGCCTCGGTCTATCTGAACCTGGGGGCCATCGGGCCCAAGCGGGTGCAGTTCGGGGCCGAGGGCGACAGCGCCAGCGCGCCGGTGCGGCTGGACGACAATCCGGGCACCTGGATGGACTTCTCCGACCTGGTGTTCATCGATCCGATCGGCACCGGCTTTTCGCGGCAACTGGTCGGCGACGACGAGGCCAAGAAGGTCTTCTATTCGGTCAAGCCGGACATCGCCTACCTCTCGCGGATCGTCTTCGACTGGCTGGTCAAGAACGGCCGTATGGCCTCGCCCAAGTACGTGGTCGGCGAGAGCTACGGCGGCTTCCGCGCTCCGCGCATCGCCAACTTCCTGCAGACCGATATGGGCGTCGGCGTGAACGGCGTGGTGATGGTTTCGCCCTTCCTCAATCCCAAGGCCGAGGCCGACGGCGACTTCTCACCCATGCCCTGGGTGGTGACCTTGCCGTCGATGGCCGCCGCCAACCTGGAGCGCCAGGGCCGGCTGACTCCAGACGCCATGGCCCAGGTCGAGGCCTATGCCCGCGGTCAGTACGCCCTGGACCTGTTGAAAGGCCGCACCGATCCGGCCGCGCTGGAGGCCATGGTCCAGAAGGTGGCCAGCCTGACCGGCCTGGACATCGGCCTGGTTCGTAAGCTGGGCGGCCGGATCGACATCGGCACCTATCTGCGCGAGGCGCACCGCAATGAGGAAAAGATCGGCAGCGTCTACGACAGCAATGTCACCGGCTATGACCCCTTCCCGTGGTCGGCTGACCGCCAGTCGGGCGACCCGATCCTCAACGCCATCATCGCCCCGACCACCAGCGCCATGGTCGATTTCGTCACCCGCACGGTCGGCTGGAAGGTCGAGGGCCGCTACAACGCCCTCTCCAACCGGGTGAACGAGTTGTGGGAAGACGGCTGGTACCGTGACGCCGAGGCGGTGACCGACTTCCGCGCGGCCGTGGCCAACGACCCGAAGATGAAGGTGCTGGTCGTCCACGGCTATGACGACCTGAGCTGCCCCTTCTTCACCAGCCGGCTGATCATCGACCAGATGCCGCCGATGGGCGCGCCGGGCCGGGTTCAACTGAAGATCTATCCGGGCGGCCACATGTTCTACAGCCGCCCCGACAGCATGGCCTCGCTGCGACGGGACGTGATGACGCTCTACGGGGTCGGTTGATCGGGATGGGGCAGGCGGGCCGAGCGATCCTTGGCCCGCATCGCCAGCACATAGGCCCGCTTGGCCACGCTGTTATAGGTCTTGCGCAGCCGCCGCTCTAACCGATGCTCACGCTCGGCGGCGGTCTCAAACCGCTCGTGGCCGATGGATGAGTCGGCCAGCATGTCGTGCTGCACCGGCCAGGGGCGGACGCCCAGGATGTTCAGGCCGTGCCACCAGGAGCGGTTCAGGGCCACATCGATCGGATAGCGGATCGGCAGGCCGTGGCGCACGAAGCGGTGCGCGCCTTCCAGGGTGATCACATAGGCGACGGTCGAATTGCAGACGTTGTAGTGGCGGACCAGGCAGGCCTCCGGCGTCAGACGGGAAAGCCGGATGTGCTTGCGACGTCGGCTCGCCTCGGCGATTCCCAGCTTGACGATATCGAAGCCGGGCAGGTCGCCTTGGTCCGCCAGGGCGTCCAGCACCGACCGCATGCGCGATGTGGCGATGAAATCGTCCTCCAGGACCAGGGCCATGGGGATACGCTCGGCCAGCATCCGGCAATAGATCGTCCAGTGCGACAGGTAGCAGCCCAGTTCGCCGGCGGTCAGCGGTTTGCCGGCCCGCCTCAGCCTTCCAAAGCTGTCATAGACCGAGCGGATTTCGTCGGGGGTCAGGCTTCGACCGTCCACGGCGTCGACGAACGTGGCCTCCAGACCCGCCCGCGCCAGTTGCGCTTCGGCGGCGCGCCGCCGATCCGGGCGGCTGGGCAGGTTGATGACAAAGGTTGGATAGTCCCACATGGCAGGCGACGGCCTCATCCCCGAGATTCGCGAATTGTCGCCGATACACTGTAACGCCCGGCGCCGTTTTGGGGCCGAAACTTGGCTAAATTGTAGTCAAGCGAGAGCCTGCCTCAGTCTCTCCGACAGGCCGCCGCGCTCGGCTACCGCGACGCCGCCAAGGCCCAGCCAGCCGGCCATCCGGCGCAGCTCGGCCGCCAGCGCCGCCGGCGTCTCAGCGGTAGCGCCCGGCTCCTCATGGCTGGCCTGGACGCGCAGGACGCCGGCCTGGCGATCGGCCTTCAGGTCGACGCGGGCGGTGAGGGTCTCGCCCTGCAGGAAGGGCAGGACGTAGTAGCCGTGCTCGCGCTTGTCGGCCGGGGTGTAGATTTCCAGCCGCACCTTCATGCCGAACAATCGCTCGGTGCGGTCGCGGAACCAGATCAGGTTATCGAAGGGCGAGAGCAGGGCGTGGGCGTCGATGCGGCGGGGGATTTTTGCGTCCGGGACCAGGTAGCCGGGCTTGCTCCAGCCCTGCACCTTGACGGGGATCAGTTCGCCCGCTTCGGCCAGCTCGGCGACGGCCCGACGCGCTTCGGCCAGCGGCAGGCGGAAATAGTCGCGCAGGTCGGCCTCGGTGGCGACGCCCATGGCCCTGGCCGAGCGGCGGACCAGCTCGCGGATGGCGTCGGGCTCGTCGGGGGTGGGCTGGTTCAGCACGGCGGCGGGTAACGCGCGCTCGGTGATGTCATAGACCCGCTCAAAGTTGCGCCGGGTCAGGGTGGTGATCTCGCCGGCCCAGAACAGCCATTCCAGCGCCCGCTTGCCGTCGCTCCAGGTCCACCATCCGGCCCCGCCTTTCGGCCCGGTCGCGAAGTCGCCGCCGGTCACCGGCCCGCGCCTTTCGATCTCCGCCCGGATGTTCTCGATGTAGTCGGCCCGCTCGCGGCCAAACCGGGCCAGGCCGCCCCACATCTCGCCCGACGCCGCCCGCGCCATCCGCCAGCGCAACAGCGGCTGCAGGTCCAGCGGCAGCATCGAGGCCTCGTGGCCCCAGTATTCGAACAGGCTGCGCTTCTTGCCCCAGGCCTCGGCCTCCAGGTCGGCGCGGTCATAGTCGCCCAGCCGCGAAAAGCCGGGCAGATAGTGGGTGCGGGCCAGCACATTGACCGAGTCGATCTGGATCACCCCCAGCCGATCGGCCAGCTTGCGGATATGCCGCCGGCCGGGCGCTTCATGCTGCCGCGACTCTCCGAAGCCCTGGGCGGCCAGGGCGATGCGCCGCGCCTGGTTCGCGGTGAGGTCATGCCCGCCCTTGCCCATTTTCACTCCCCCCGCCGCCCCATTCTTCCGTCACGTGACAGCCGGCGTCGCCCAAAGCATATAGGGGCCTGAAGCCGATAGAGAACGTATGATGGCGAACCCGCCGATTTTGTCAGCAGAGCAGGCTGACGCCGCTTTCCGCGCCCATTGCCTGGAGCGTGATTCCACCAATCTGGGTCTGCTGCGCTACCGCGACTACCAGGGCTTCCTGGTCACCGGGCAGCATTCCGGCACCCACTGGGTGAAGTGGATGCTGAGCCACGCGCTCGCCGCCAAGTACGACGTGCCGCCGCCGCGCTACTACAACAACGCCTCGTCCAACGACCTGATCGGCCATCCCAAGCACCCTCGGCAGTATCCGAACCTGCCGCGCATCGCCTCGACCCACACCATTCCGCCCTACGCCTTCCAGTGGGGCTGGGTGCGCGGGATGCTGCCCCTGCCGCCCTATGTGGTGGTGGTGCGGAACATCCCCGACGTGCTGATCTCCAACTACGAGAAGTGGCGCGGCGTCCGTTACCAGCAGGACTTCTCGACCTACGTAGCCGGCGATCCGACCTCCAAGGCCTATGTCTGCGACGTCTGGTGGTACGTGCACTTCCTCAACCGCTGGGGCGAAGTGGCGAAGCGTTGGCCGGCTCAGACCCTGGTGCTCAAGTACGAGGACTTCCGCGACGATCCGCTGGCGAACCTGGCCCGCATCGACCGGCAATTCGGCCTGAGCCTCGGCGAAACCGCCCTGGCCGCCGGCGTCGCCGCCGGCTCCAAGACCATCATGGCCGCCCACCAGGACCCCTCCGTCGAAGAGCGGGCGGTGCGGCCCGAAGGCCAGGGCGAGGCGGCGTTCTCCGAGGCGGACAGGCTGCTGCTGCAGGGGATTCTGGATCGGAACCTGAAGCACGACTTTGGGTACGGCTATTTCGACAACCCGCGCGGGTTTCAGGTCTGACAGCCAGATATTCCTCGCCCTTTGGGCGAGGTGGCGGCGAAGCCGACGGAGTGGGTCGTGGAACACACGGTAGTTCAGGATTAGGCACTGCCGGAGGGGGCGTGCCTGAAACGCCGTGTGCTCCCGAGAGCCCACTCCACCACTTCGTGGTCCCCCTCGCCCAAGGGGCGAGGAATTCTCACCGCGCCAGCCGACCGTCCTTCAGCGCCGTCTGGTCGAAGGGGAACAGGATGTCCGGGTCCACCGGCTCCAGGGACTTGGTGATCTTGTCGGACGCCAGTTCATCCAGGATGTGGCGGATGACCGCCGGGCGGGCCTTCTTCTTCTTGTCGCCGCGCACGCAGACCCAGGGGGCGACGGTGGTCGAGGTGCGCATCAGCATCTCGTCGCGGGCGTCGCTGTAGTCGTCCCATTTTTCCTGGGCGACGGCGTCCAGCGGGCTGACCTTCAGCGCCTTGACCGGATCGGTGCGGCGTTCGTTGAGGCGGGATTCCTGCTCCTCGCGGCTGATATCCAGCCAGATCTTGACCAGCTTGACGCCGCTCTCGATCAACATGGTCTCCAGGGTGGCGACCTGGCGCAGGAACAGCTTGTGCTCGGCCTTGGTGCAGAAGCCCATCACCGGCTCGACCCCGGCGCGATTGTACCAGGAGCGGTTGAACAGCACGATTTCGCCGGCGGCCGGCAGCTGGTCGATATAGCGCTGGAAATACCACTGGCCCCGCTCGCGGTCCGAGGGCTTGGGCAGCGACACGGCGCGGGTGTTGCGGGGTGACAGGTGCTCGATGAGCCGCTTGATCGTGCCGTCCTTGCCGGCGGCGTCGCGGCCCTCGAAGATGACCAGGGCGCGCTCGCCCTTTTCGATGGCCTGCTGCTGCCAGCGCACCAGCGCCACCTGCAGCTTTTCCATTTGCGCGTTATAGGCCTTGTTTCCCATGTCCCTACCTTAAACCTAGCCCGACCCTAGCCTTCACGCCCTCCGGAACGCCAGTCACGCCCGCATGATCCGCCTCTTTGTTTCAGACAGTCTCACCGCCGGCGCCCCGGTCAGCCCGGACCTCGACCAGACCCGCTACCTGACCCAGGTGATGCGGAAGGGGATCGGCGACGCCGTGGCCCTGTTCAACGGACGTGATGGTGAATGGCGGGCGGTGCTGACCGAGGTGGGTCGGCGCGGCTGCCGGCTGGTCGCCGAAAGCCAGGTACGGGAGCAGGCGGCCGGGCCCGACCTGGAACTGGTCATGGCCCTGGTCAAGCGCGGCCCGCTGGAAACGGTGGTCGAGAAGGCCGCCGAGCTGGGGGCCGCCAGGGTGCGGCTGGTCGCCACGCGCCGCACCAACGCCGACAAGGCCAACCTGGCCCGCTTGACCGCCATCGCCACCGAGGCCGCCGAGCAGACCGGCCGGCTGGACGTCCCGGACATCGTGGCCCCAGAGAAGCTGGACCGCCTGCTGGACGGCTGGGACCCTGCGCGCCGGCTGCTATTCTGCGACGAGCGCGGCGGGGCGCCCACAGCGCTGGAGGCTCTGGGTGAGCCGGGCCCCTGGGCCATCCTGATCGGGCCGGAAGGCGGCTTTTCCCCAGAGGAAGCCGAGCGGCTGCGGAGCCTGCCGTTCGTGGTCCCGGTGTCGCTGGGTCCGCGCATCCTGCGGGCCGACACGGCGGCCATCGCCGCCATGACGCTGTGGCAGGCCCGGCTCGGCGACTGGGCCTGACCCCCATTCTGGGCCGCATTGCCGCAATGCCGCCTTGTTCGCAGGAGAATCCCTAGCGGCGCCGGCAACAAGGTTTGCTATAAGGCGTTGGCTGTTGTGCAGCACCTGGACCCTGAAGGGTCCTGTCTTAGAGTTTGAAGCACGTCCGGCGGCGGAACCGGTATCCACTTCCGCCTGACGTGCTTACGGGGGAGATACGGTCCTGAAACTGTTTGGCATCGCCGTGCCCGAGCCGCTCGAAGAGGCGGTGAAGGCGTGCAAGCAGCACCTTGGGACAGCCGCGACGTTCAGTGCGCTGATCAACATGCTGTATATCGCCCCCTCCATCTACATGATGCAGGTCTATGACCGGGTGGTGCCGACCAGCGGCAAGCTGACCCTGCTGTTCCTGACCCTGATTGTCGCCTTCGCCATGCTCACCCAGGCAGGGCTCGAGACCATGCGTTCGCGCCTGCTGGTTCGCGCCGGCCTGCGCCTGGACCGCCTGCTGTCGGGCGACATTCTGGCCCGGCTGATGGCCCAGACCCGGCCGATGAACGTCGGCCAGGCCATGCGCGAGTTCGACACCCTGCGCCAGACTCTGGGCGGCCCCGCGGCCCTGGCCCTGTTCGACGCCCCCTGGACGCCGATCTACGTGATCGTCGCCTTCATGATTCACCCGCTGCTGGGCGCCATGACCATCGTCGGCGGCGCGGTGCTGTTCGGCCTGGCGGTCGGCAACGAGCGGGCCACCAAGCCTGGGCTGATGAAGGCCAACATGGCCAACGCCGCCGCCTATCAGAGCCAGGACGCCGCCATGGCCAATGGCGAGGTGGTGCGGGCGCTGGGCATGCGCGACGCCATCGTTAATCGCCAGCTGATCGACCGCCGCCAGGGCCTTTCCCTGCAGGCCCAGGCCCAGTTCGCGGGCGGCCGCTGGAGCGCCGCTTCGAAATTCACCCGCATGTTCCTGCAGTCCCTGGCGCTGGGCGCCGGCGCCTACCTGGCGGTGGAGCGGCAGATTTCGTCGGGTTCGATCATCGCCGCCTCGATCCTGATGAGCCGCGCCCTGCAGCCCGTCGAGATGCTGGTCAGCGCCTGGGCCAGCGTCCTGCAGGCCCGCAGCGCGCTCACCACCCTCTCCAGCCTCTATGAAAAGACCACCTCTCCGCATCAGCTGGACCGCACGCAGCTGCCGCCGCCCAAGGGCGAGGTCGATGTCGAGAAGGTCATCGTGCGGGCGCCGGGCCGCGAGGACTACCTGCTCAAGGCCGTGTCCTTCAAACTGATCCCGGGGGAAACCATCGGCGTGGTCGGCGCCAGCGGCGCGGGCAAGACCACCCTGGCCCGCGTGGTGGCCGGGGCCCTGGTCCCCGACGCCGGCGCGGTGCGCGTCGACGGCGCCAACATGACCGACTGGGACAGCGACAAGCTGGCCAAGCATATCGGCTATCTGCCGCAGGACAGCGGCCTGCTGGCCGGCTCGATCAAGGACAACATCTCGCGCTTCGGCCGTTTCGTCGGCGAAGACCCCGAAGCCATGGACGCCGACGTCGTCAAGGCCGCCCAGGCCGCCGGGGTCCATGACCTGATCCTCAAGCTGCCCAAGGGCTATGACTCGGTGCTGGGTCCGATGGGCCGCGGCCTGTCGGCCGGCCAGGCCCAGCGGGTGGCCCTGGCCCGGGCGCTCTATCGCGAACCGGTGCTGCTGGTGCTGGACGAACCCAACTCAGCCCTCGACGCCGACGGCGAGGCCAACCTGACCAAGGCTCTGCAGGGCGCGAAAGCTCGCGGCGCCACCATCATGATCGTCGCTCACCGCACCGGCATCCTGGCCGGCGCCGACCGGCTGATGGTTCTGCGCGACGGCGCCATCGAGCGGCTGGGCCCCAAGGACGAGGTGCTCGACAAGTTGGCCGGCAAGGAACCTAAGCCGCAGGGCAATGTGGTCCGTATTGAAGGAACCGCCCGCCCGTGACCGACACCGCCGCCGCCGCCGCCGCACCCCTTCCGCCGATCAGTATGGCGGACGAGCCCATTCCCGATCTGCTGCCCGATGACGCCCGGTTCGAGATGCGCTGGGGCGGAGCCATCGCCATCGGCTTCTTCGTGATCTTCCTGGGCTGGGCCGCCATCACGCCGCTGGACGCCGGCGCCTATGCGATGGGCTCCATCGCCGTCACCGGCAACCGTCAGGCCGTGCAGTATCGCGAAGGCGGCACCGTCACCGCCATTTACGCCAAGGACGGCGATACGGTCGTCAAGGGCCAGCTGCTGGCCGAGATTTCCACCGACGAGCTGCGTGGGGCCGAACGCGGCATCGCCGCCCAGACCATCACCCTGCTGGCCCAA
Organism: Caulobacterales bacterium; assembly: GCA_038236615.1. Lineage (GTDB taxonomy): Bacteria > Pseudomonadota > Alphaproteobacteria > Caulobacterales > Caulobacteraceae > Caulobacter. The sequence goes on along the minus strand of JBBRZO010000015.1, from coordinate 113,388 downwards.
CGGGCCCGGCTGACGGCAGAACGGGACGGCCGGGCCGGCTTCGCCGCGCCGCCGGAGTTCGCTGCGCTGACCGGCGCCGACCGGGTGACCGCCAACGAAGCTATGATCATGCAGCGCAAGCAGTTCGAGGTGCGCCGCCTGTCGCTGGTGACGCAGCAGGGCGTGCTGACCCAGCGGATCAGCCAGCTCTCCGAACAGATCAACGGCTTCAACCGCCAGCTCGACGCCAACCGCCAGCAGCAGCAGCTGATTGGCGACGAACTGACCGGCATGAAGAAGCTGCGCGACCAGGGCTATGCGCCGGAAAACCGGGTGCGCTCGCTGGAACGCGACGCCGCGGGCCTGGCCGGCCAGGACGGTTCGCTGCAGGCCGACATGGCCCGCTCGAACGAGGCCATCGGCGAGGCCAAGATGCAGGGCGTCTCGCTGATCCGGCAGATGCAGGAAGAGGTCGCCGGCCAGCTGCGCGACGTGCAGGTCCAGCTCGACGAACTGCAGCCCAAATGGGTTTCCGCCAAGCAGCAGCTGGCGCGCGCCGAAGTCCGCGCCCCGGCCGGCGGCAAGGTGATCGCCACCACCATCTTCACCGTCGGCGGCGTTGTCTCGCCCGGCCAGGTGCTGATGGAGATCGTGCCGCAGGACAAGGCGCTGATCATCGCGGCCAACGTCAAGCCGGACGACGCCGACGACCTGCGGGTCGGTCAGAAAACTCAGATCCGCTTCAGTGCGCTCCACGAACGCGACCTGCCCATCCTGGAGGGCCGGGTCATGGAGATTTCGCCCGACGCCTTCACCGACGAGAAGAGCGGCCAACGCTACTTCAAGGCCCAGGTCAGCGTCCCGCCCTCGGAAATCGCCAAGATCATCAAGGTGCGCGGCTCAGCCACGGGCATCAGCCCCGGCCTGCCGGTCCAGGTGCTGATCCCGCTCGAAAAGCGTACGGCGCTGGCCTACCTGTTTGAACCCCTGCTGCAGACCTTCTGGAAGGCCGGCCGCGAGCACTGATTGCCCACCGGGGACTGGCTCGCCGCAGGCGTGCCTGTCCCCCCTCGTTGGCGTTGGATTGCTCAGCTAGCGGGATGGGGACAGGCACGGCCCTTCGGGCCGAGCCAGTCCCCGGCCGCGAAGATCACAGCCCGTTCAGGAATTCCACCACGGCGGCGTTGAACGCCGCCGGCTGGTCGATGTTGGCCGCATGGCCGGCGTCCGGCAGCACGACCTTCGTCGCGCCGGGAATCTTGGCGGCCATGTAGTCGCTGGCGGCCAGGAAGGGCGTGTCGTTGGCGCCGACCAGGACCAGGGCCGGGACCTTGATCTCGGGCAGGACATTCATCACCGCAGCGTCGCGCTGGGTCAGCATGCCCCGCGCCGCACGGGCCAGGCCGTCGGCTGTGCGGTGGCTGGCCAGGGCGACCTCGCCGCCAGCGCGGATGGCGCGGGCGAGCCCTTCCGTCTCCCAGCCCTTGGCGGTGCGCAGCGAGGTGGCGTTCCAGGCGTCGCGGGCCTCGTCCTTGCGGAAGCCGGGGCCGGTGTCGAAGATCAGCAGCGCCTTCACGCGGTCAGGATGGGCCCGGTAGAAGGCCAGCGACATGTAGCCGCCCAGCGACAGCCCGCCGACGATGGCCTGCTCCACCCCCACCGCGTCCAGGATGGCGGCCATGTCGGCGACCGTCAGCGCCTCCGAATAGAGGGCGTCGTCGGCGGGGGAGTCCGAGCGGGCGTGGCCGCGCATGTCCCAGAGGATCAGGGTGTGATCCTTGGCGAGGGCCTCGACCTGGCCTTCCCACATCTCGCCGCTGGCGCTGTAGCCGTGGGTCAGCAGGATGGCCGGGCCCGAGCCGTGGACCTCGTAATAGATGCCGACCCCGTCTCGATCGAGGATCATCGTTTCAGCCCCATCCGGTTGCGGGCGATCACCCAGCGGTGGACTTCCGACGGGCCGTCGTAGATGCGCATGGTGCGAACCTGGCTGGCCATGAACTGCAGTGGCAGCTCCTTGGTCATGCCCATGGCCCCGAAGGCCTGCATGGCGTTGTCGATGACCTCCCAGGCCAGTTCGGTGCCGAACACCTTGAGCATGGAGATCTCGGAGCGGACATCCCGCCCCTGGTCGATCTTCCAGGCGACGTCATAGGCCATCAGCCGGCAGGCGTGGATTTTGGTGGCGGCGTCGGCGACCCACCACTGCACCGCCTGGCGGTCCGACAGTTTCTGGCCGAAGGTCACCCGCTGGCCGGCATGCTCGATCATCATGTCCAAGGCTCGCTCGGCCAGGGCATAGCCCCAGATACCCATCTGCAGGCGGCGGGTGGAAAGCCGGGTCTGCATCGGCGCGAAACCCTCGCCCTCCTTGCCCAGAAGCTTGGAGCCCGGGATGCGGCAGTCCTCGTAGACCACCTCATAGGTGGTCTGGCCGCCGATCATCGGGATGGCCCGCAGCACGTTGAACCCGGGCGTGCCCTTGTCGACCAGGAAGGCCGAGATGCCGCCCCGCGCGCCCTTCTCGGCGTCGGTGACCGCCATGGTGACGGTGAAGTCGGCGTAGGCGGCCTTGCTGATCCAGATCTTGCGGCCGTTGATCACCCAATCGTCGGAGCCATCAGCGTTTTTGGCGCGGACAGCCTTGGTGATCATCCCGGCCGGGTCGGCGCCCGCGCCCGGCTCGGAAATAGCGATCGCCGAGATGGCCTCGCCGGCTACGTAGGGCGCGAGATACTGGATCCGCTGTTCCTCGTTCACCGTGGCCATCAGCATGCGCAGGTTGGGGCTGTCCGGCGGCAAGACATAGGGGGTGATGGTGCGTCCCATCTCCTCGTAAACCCCGACCATGGCCACCATCGGCAGGTCGGCCCCACCGACATCCTCCGGCGCGTCCAGACCCCAGAGGCCGAGCGCCTTGGACGCCTCGTCGACCGGCGCCAGCTCTTCCTTGGTCAGCGAAACCGGCTGGCCCTTGGCGTCGCGGTCCAGGATCACTCCTTCGAGGGGGATCAGCCGGTCGCGCACGAAGCGGGCGACCAGGTCCTTGAGCATGCGGTGCTCTTCGGCGAGTTCGAAGTCCAAACCTGGTTCTCCCTGTCGTTCTTGTCTCAGGCGGCGCCACTCTTACGCAGAGATCGGAATCTCGCCGGCGACGGTGACACGATGCATCACCCGGCGGTGACCATCGTAGCCTCCCGTCGCGTTATGCAAGGCGCAGCGGTTGTCCCACATGATCAACATGTCAGCCGACCATCTGTGGCGATAGATGAACTCGGGCCGCAGCATGTGTTTGAACAGAAAGGACAGAAGATTGTCCGATTCACCCTCGGTCATCCCCTTGATGCCCAGCGTGTAGATCGGATTGACGAAGAGGCTCTTGCGGCCGCTGACCGGGTGGACCCGGACCAGCGGATGCTCATGCTGCTTGTCGGCTTCGCTACAGTTGATGATCTGCATGGCGCGATGGCCTTGCGGCTCATGCGAATAAACCCCCTGGGCGCCATAGGGCCGGGTCGCCGAATGGATGGTGGTCAGGCCCTCCAGGATGCCCTGCATCACCGGGCTGAGCGTCTCATAGGCGCGGTAGCCGTCGGCGAACTCGGTGTCGCCGCCGACCGGCGGGACGATCTTGGAGTGCAGGATGGTGGCGGCCGGCGGGGCCGGTTGGAAACTCCAGTCGCTGTGCCAGGCGCCGCCGAACACGCTGGCCGTCTCGGCCGGTTCGCGGCGGACTTCCAGGATGTGAGGCCGGCCCTCCATCGGCTTGACGTACGGATCGTCGCCAAAGCCGCCGAACTGCAGGGCGTAGGCCTCGAGCTGGTCGTGGGTCAGGGGCTGGTCCGGGAACCAGACGACGCTGTGGGCGGCCCAGGCGGCCTTCACCGCCGCCAGCGTCTCGGCCGGCATCGGCGCCGAGAGATCGAGGCTCGTGATCTCCGCGCCGAACCCCGACGCGTTGGCTTTGACCGTGATGCCCATGTTCGCTCCCTTTGGGACTTCGGCCCCAATTGTTTTTGGCGCTGGTCGCAAAACCTTGCGCGAGGCCCGATTGTCTCCCACCTGCTGAACAGCGTAAAGATCGCCGCCGTTCGGGGAACTGGGCCCTCGCCCGGACGCGCAAGATTGAGCCTGGGAGGGCAAGATATGGCTGTGGACCAGGATGATCGTCCGCTGACGCTCGACGACCTGACCGCTTATTTCGCCTCGGGCGGGAAGCCGAAGTCGCAGTGGAAGGTCGGGGCCGAGCACGAGAAGTTCGTCTTCCGGCTCGATAACCACGGTCCCGTGGAATACGAGGGCCCGTCCGGTATCAAGGCGCTTCTGGAAGGCCTGATGGAGTTCGGCTGGAAGGCCGTGACCGAAACCCGCCCCGACGGCGGCGAGACGCTGATCGCGCTGAACCGCGGCGGCGGCAATATCAGCCTGGAGCCCGGCGGCCAGTTCGAGCTCAGCGGCGCGCCGCTCGATACCATGCACGACATCTGTCAGGAGACCGGCCAGCACCTGCAGGAGGTCAAGTCGGTGGCCGACCGGCTGGGCCTGGGCTTCATGGGGCTGGGCTTCCATCCGACCCTGCGCCGCGAAGACGCAGCCATCATGCCCAAGGGCCGCTACAAGATCATGCGCCGCTACATGCCGCTGGTCGGCGGGCTGGGCCTGGACATGATGTTCCGCACCTGCACGGTACAGGCCAATCTCGACTTCCTCGACGAAGCCGACATGGTCGCCAAGTTCCGCATGAGCCTGGCCCTGCAGCCCATCGCCACGGCCCTGTTCGCCAATTCGCCGTTCACCGAAGGCAAGCCCAACGGCTTCCTCTCGGCGCGGGCCAACGTCTGGACCGACACCGATCCGGACCGCACCGGCCTGCTGGATTTCGTCTTCGAGGACGGCTTCGACTTCGAGCGCTACGCCCGCTGGGCGCTGGACGTGCCGATGTATTTCGTCAAGCGCGAGGGGCTCTATGTGGACGTCGGCGGCGAGAGCTTCCGCGCCTTCATGGACGGCAAACTTCCCGGCTTCCAGGGCCAGCGCCCGTCGATCAAGGACTGGGCCGACCACACCACTACGCTATTCCCGGAAGTGCGGCTGAAGACCTATCTGGAAATGCGCGGCGCCGACGGCGGGCCGTGGAGCCGGCTCTGTGCGCTGCCGGCCCTGTGGACCGGGCTCTTCTATGACGACGCCGCCCTGGCCGCGGCCTGGGACCTTTGTAAGCACTGGACCAGCGAAGACCGCCACGGCCTGCGCAACGACGTCCCGCGCCTGGGCCTGAAGGCCATGGTCGCCGGCCGCACGGCCCAGGACGTGGCCAAGGACATGGTCGCCATCGCCCATGAGGGCCTGCAGCGGCGCGCCAAGCTCGACGGCGGCTTCATCGACGAGTCGACCTATCTGGGCGAACTGCATGCCATCGCCGACAGCGGCCTGACCCCGGCCGACCGGCTGCTGGAGCTGTATCACGGCCCCTGGCAGGGCGATGTGAACCGGGCGTTCCTGGAGTGCGCCTACTAGAGAGGGCCAGCGGAAAAGTGCGAAGCGGTTTTCCGCCCGCAACCCGCTCTAAATCCATAGAATCGATCACGTTATTTGGGTTTGGATCGATTCGATCCAAACCCAACGTGATCTAGGGCCGAGGCGGCGGTTTCTCCCTCAACCCAGCGTTTCGACGCATCCCCGTCGCCAGGTGGCCACGGGTGACAGGGTAAAGCCTTGCTTGTGCATCACCCCGACGCGTGATTTTCTCCCGTCAAATTCGGGGGACAGCCGGGTCAGAACCTCAATGGTCGGCCCGGCCGTTGAAGTCACAAGCGGGACCGCTTTATGGATCTAGTTTTCGTTACGGGCATCGTCATCACGGTGCTCACGGCCATACCGGTGCTCTTCCAGATGCGGAAGCACCCAAAGGGTCTCTTCGTGCTGTTCTTCGCCGAGATGTGGGAGCGGTTCTCCTACTACGGCATGCGGGGCCTGCTGGTCCTGTACCTCACCCAGCACTTCCTGTTCGACGACCAGTTCAGCCAGGGTCAGTACGGCGCCTATACCAGCCTGGTCTACCTGCTGCCGCTGGTCGGCGGCTTCCTGGCCGACAAGATGCTGGGCACCCGCAAGGCCATCGCCTTCGGGGCGCTGCTGCTGGTCGCCGGCCACTTCACCATGGGGATCGAGGGCAAGCCGGCGGTGCAAACCCTGACCTATGCCAGCGCTCCGGGCGCGGCGGCCTCGACCTACGTGTTCGACGTCAAGGGCCGGGGCTCCAGCCGGATCACCAAACTGAAAGTCGGCGACGGCCTCTACGACTTCGGGGTGAATGCTGACGGCGGATTCGAAATCAAGGGCCTGCCGGCCGGTTCAGCCGTCCCGGCGGTCATGCCCAAGGGGGCCTACACGCTGGCGGTCACCAAGCGCGACCAGACCTACGTCAACATCTTCTATCTGGCTCTGTCGCTGATCATCATGGGGGTGGGCTTCCTCAAGGCCAACATCTCCACCATCGTCGGTCAGCTCTATCCGCAGGGCGATCCGCGCCGGGATCCGGGTTTCACCCTCTATTATTACGGCATCAATCTGGGGGCCTTCTGGGCCGCCATCGCCTGTGGCTGGCTAGGTGAGAAGATCAGTTGGTCGCTGGGCTTCGGGGCCGCCGGGGCCGGCATGCTGCTGGGCTATCTGGTCTTCGTGCTGGGCAAGCCCTGGCTGATGGGCAAGGGCGAGCCGCCGAACCCCGAGGCGCTGAAAAAGCCGGTCATCGGCCCGATCAACCGCGAGGTCGGTGTCTACCTGCTGGGCATCATGGGCGTTGGCGCGGTGTGGGCCCTGCTGCTGGCCGATGGCCGGGTGCGGTCTATGCTCACCGCCTCGGTCAAGGCCTTCAAACTGGCCCATCCGGGCGAGGGTCTGCCGCTGGCCCTGGCCACGGGCAACTTCTTCGCCCTGGTCGGGACTATGCTGCTGCTCGGATCGATCGCGGTGATCGGCTACCTCAGCTGGTTCATGGCCACCAAGTGCAACAAGGTCGAGCGCGGCCGCCTGCTGTTGGCCCTGGTGCTGATCGCCTCCTCGGTGGTGTTCTGGACACTGTTCGAGCAGGCCGGTTCCTCGCTCAATCTGTTCGCCGACCGCAACACCGATCTGTCGCTGCCCGGCGGTGGGGCGATGACGGCGGCCCAGGTGCAGTCGTTCAACTCGGGCTTCATCCTGATCCTCGCGCCGATCTTTTCGGCGATCTGGGCCTGGCTGGGGACCAGAGGGCGCGATCCCAATCCGGTGTTGAAGTTCTCGCTGGGCCTGATCCAGGTCGGGCTGGCCTTCATGCTGGTGGTCTGGGGCGCGAGCTTCCACAACCACGAATTCAAGATTCCGCTGATCTTCCTGGCCACTGCCTATCTGGTGCAGACTACGGCCGAGCTTTGCCTCAGCCCGGTGGGCCTCTCGCAGATGACCAAGCTGTCAGCCGCCGCCGTGGTCTCCACGGTGATGGCCACCTGGTTCCTGGCTTCGGCCTGGGCCCAGTGGCTGGGCGGGCTGATGGCCGGCCTGACCAGCGCCGATACGGTTGCCGGCCAAGTGCTGGACCCGGGCAAGGCGCTGGCGACCTATGTGGCGGTCTATTCCAAGGCCGGGCTGATCACCATCGCCATAGGCATCGGCCTGCTGGTGCTGAGCCCGCTGCTCAAGCGCCTGGCTTACGGGCTCTATGACGGCAAGGCGCAGATGGCGGAGGATCCGGAGCCGCCCGTCGACGGTGAGCGCCAGACGGTCCCGCAGGGGTAGGCGATGTAGCCCACTCCCGCTCGCGGCTTCGCCGCGAGTCGCCTCCCCCAGTGGGGGAGGAATAACGTCGAAGGCCCCGGAGCGATCCGGGGCCTTCTTCGTCAGAGCCGGGCCTTAGCTGAGGGGCGTCGCGCCCGGCCGTGAGGCTATCCGCCGAGCCTACCCAAACGTCTTGCGCAGCTTCACGTAGACGGTCGGGCCGTTCTCGTAGAGCCGCGAGGCGCGGGTATCGAGCGGGTTGGAGCCCCGCGGGCCGGTGTAGTTGAACTGATACTTGGCCAGATCCCGCGAGGTGATGTTCTGCAGTTCCACCCGCAGCATCAGGTCGGGCCGCGGCTTCCACTCAATGAAGGGCGCCACGAAGGTGCGCAACTTGGTGACCTCGATCTGGTCGAAGCGGTAGTAGGTCTCGCGCCAGCCGCCAAAGGCGTCCACGCCCCAGTGCATGTGGTGGGATGGGACGTCCTGGGTGAAGGTCAGGTCCCAGTCCTGGGGATGCTCGCCGGTGATCCGACGGGTGGCGCCGGTGGTGGGATCGGTGACCTCCGAGCGGCGGATCGAGGCGTCGCCCTTCAACTGGCCGCCCTTGATGCCCAGGCGGTCCAGCGGAATGCTGAAGTTGACCAGGGCCGCGTCCTTGAAGCCGTCGCCGATATTGGCCGGCGCGTCGAACGGACTGCCGCCGCCGGACGGATAGATCGGGGCGCGGTCGATGACGTCGGTAAAGTCGAAATGGCGCAGCATGAAGGTGACGCTGCCGGTGTCCCAGAACCGCCGCTCATAGGCCAGTTCATAGACCCAGTCCTGCTGTGGGTTCAGGTCCGGGTTGCCGACCGTGATCACCCCGGTGTTCAGCGACGAGGAGGCGACGAACTGGCCGAAATCCAACTGGCCCACCTCGCGTTCGACCCGGAAACGGACCTGGTTCTTGGGGTCCGGCGACCAGGTCGCCAGCAGCCGGGGCTTGGCGAAATTGAGGGTCTTTTCCAAAGTCACGTCGCCGGAAGACGAGATCTTCGAGGCCTCGAAGCGCAGGCCGACCTCGAGGGTAAGGGTGTCCGACGGCTTCCAGGTGGCGGTGCCGAACACCTCGCCCCGGGTCTCCTCGACCCGCACATTGGCGGCCGGCAGGGTGACCGCCCCGCCGTTGACGATCAGGGCGGTTTCGCTTTCCAGCCAGTTGAAGGCGGCCTCGCCACCTGTCTCGAACGACAGGACGTCCGACTGGCGGAAGCTCAGCGTGCCGCGGCCGACGGACTCGCCGATCTTGCGGCTATTGCTGAAGGTGACACTGTCGGGGGCCTGGTTGAAGGCGGCGCTATAGTCGTCGTTCTTCCACTGCTGCAGGAACAGGCCGTGGAACTTGGTTCGCGGACCCAATTCGCGGGTCCAGTCGGCGCCCAGCTCGCCCTGCCACTTGTCGTCGCCCTCGCGGTCGGTGTTGAAGGCCGGGCCGGGGATGAAGTTGTCCCGCTCGCCGTAGAAGAACCGGTCGTTCATGACCCGGGCGTTGGCGCGGAAGCGGCCCCCGGCCAGCGGGAAGGCATAGGCGCCGGTGGCCACCGCCTGAGTCCCGTCGCCCTCGGTGTTGAGCTTGGCCTTTTCCAGCACCGTCCCGGCGGCGTTGCGCAGCGAATAGGGCCCGTCACCGGAACCGTCGTCGAAATAGGAGGCGATGACCAGTGAGCCTTCCAGCTGACGGCCGTTGTCCTGCCGCGTGCCCTCGAAGCGGATGCCGGGCTCGTTGCGGCCGTCATAGATGAAGCCGTTGACCACCACGAAGACGCCCGTGGTCGAGGTTCCGCCCTTGCGCACAACATTGGCGATGACCGTCTTGCCCTGCATGTCGATGCCCGGGGCGCCGCCGCGGATCAACTCGACATGGTCGACCTGGCCGGCCGGAATGCGCTTGAGGATGCTTTCCAGGTCGTCGGTCTTGCTGGTCGGCCGCTCGCCGTCGATCAGCACATTGCCGGCCGCGCCGCCAAAGCCGCGCACGCCGCTACCGCCGTCGAACGAAAAGCCGGGGAGGCGGTTGATCATGTCCATGGCCGTGGCCGGCGAGGCCGAGGCGAAGAAGGTCGCAGGATAGGGAATCACCCCTTCCACCGCGGCCGGCGGCGCGACGGCGGCGGCCTGCGGCGCCACGGCGGCGAGAGTCACAAAAAGCGGTCCAAAGGTCATGTCTACAGCGTCCCCACGAGCCCCCCGGCCCATGTCTTGTTGGCGCGTAAACTGGTCCGAACCTCAGTCCGGGCGTTAGTTACATCCCTGAAAGGTGGATTAAATCTCTGCAACAATACTGGCCCCAGCCCCTAAGCCCCATTAAGCCTTGGCCATGACCCTGCCTGTCTTTGACACCCTTTCCCTGGACCAGCCGGCGCCGCACGTCCTGCGCATCCGGTTCAACCGGCCTGACTTCGCCAATGCGCTGAACACGGCCATGGCTCGTGATGTCCTGGCGCTGTTCAGGGCCTTGATCCTGGACCCTGAAGACTGGCGCTGCCTGGTGCTGACCGGCGAGGGCAAGGCCTTCTGCGCCGGCGGCGACCTGAAGGAGCGCAACGGCATGAGCGACGGGGCCTGGCAGGCTCAGCATGTGCTGTTCGAACAGGCCTTCTACGCCCTGATGGACTGCCCGATCCCGGTGATCGCGGCGGTCAATGGCGCGGCCTACGGCGGCGGCTGCGAGTTCGCCCTGGCCTGTGACTTCATCCATGCGGCCGAGACCGCCCGCTTCGCCCTGACCGAGACCCGGCTGGGTATCATTCCCGGCTGCGGCGGCACCCAGAACCTGCCGCGCGCGGTGGGGACCCGGCGGGCCAAGGAGCTGATCCTGACTGGCCGGCCGTTCAGCGCCGCCGAGGCTCACGACTGGGGCATGGTCAACCGGGTCGTTCCGCTGGCTGATCTCGAGGCCAGCGTGCTGGAGACCGCCGCCGCCATCGCCGCCGGCGGGCCGATCGCGGTTCGCCAGGCCAAGCGGGCCATCGGGCTGGGCTCTGAGACGGACCTGAAGACGGGCTTGGCCCTGGAGGTCGAGTCCTACAACCGCACCATTCCCACCCAGGATCGCCGCGAGGGCGTGGCGGCGTTCAATGAGAAGCGGCCGGCGGCTTTCCGGGGAGCATAGGGGCGGATCTCGGACTGGGACTGGCTCAACGCGCAGCGGTGTGCCAGTCCTAAACAGCTGGAACGCAGCGGATCAGCTTGGGGGACAGGCACGCTTGCAGCGAGCCAGTCCCCAGTAGTTGGCGGTTAGGCTTGCAACTTGAAGGCCGCCAGTCGCTCGTAGTGCGGCCGGGCCGCCTCGGCGATGGGTTTCAGGTCCTCGCGCAGCACGGCGACTGCCTCGCGCGGCGGGCCAAAGCCGGTGGATGTCTCGACCGCATCGTACCAGGCCGGGGCCCAGACCCCGTCGCTGTCGCGGCGGCCGGGCGGCCAGGCCAGCATCGCCTCGCTGAACGGGATGGCCAGCGCCGCGCACAGCGCCGCCAGCATGCGGCGCGGATCGGTCAGCACGTCGCGGCCTTCTACCACCGGCGGGGCCCTGCCCAGGCGATCGGCCTCGCGCTCGAACAGCTCGCGCTGCCGCTCGAAACCGATATCGGCCAGGGTGACCGCCTCGCGCTTGACCGTGTAGCTGGCCAGCACCGCTTCGGGCTCGCGGATCAGGAAGGCATTGCGGCACTCACCCGCCCAGTCCAGCGACACGCCGGGCAGCATGTGGTGGGTCATGTGCTTCTGGTAGAAGATCGCCGCGTCGCCAGGGGCCGCGCCAGTCAGGCTGGCGGCCACCGCGTCCCAGTCCTGCGACTGGCTGGCCAGCACCTCGTCCCGCATCGGATGGTCCAGGCCCGTGGCGGCCAGATAGGCGGCGTAGAAGGGTTCGTCGACCACCGCCGTGTCGGGGCGGTTCTCGAAGGACCGCATCATCGCCGTGGAGATGTTGCGAGGCCCTGACCACATGGCGATGCGCACGGTCATCGGGCGGCTTCCGCATCTTTCAGGGCGTCATACAGCACTTTCAGCCGGGCGGTGAGGGGGCCGGGCAGGGCGAGCGGCAGGGCGCGGCCGTCGATCTCGCGAATCGGGGTCAGGCCGCCGAAGGTGCCGGTGACGAAGGCCTCATCGGCGTTCTGGGCGTCCTCGAGCGGGAAGTCGCCCAGTTCGATGGGAAGGCCATTGTCGCGGCACAGGGTGATGACATTGGCCCGGGTGACGCCGTTGAAGCAGTAGTCGCCGCGTGAGGTCCGCACCTCACCGTCCTTCACCCAGAAGAAGTTGGTGGCGTTACAGCTGGAGACAAAGCCGTGCGGGTCCAGCATTAGGGCTTCGTCGGCCCCGGCCCGGATGGCCTGCTGCAGGGCGATGATCAGGTTGAGGCGGCTGTGACTGTTCAGCCGCATGTCGAACATCTCTTTCGGCGTGCAGAGGATCGAGCTGGTGAACAGCGACAGGCCCCGGTGCGCCAAGGCCGGACTGGGCGACTTCCATTCGGCGACGATGACGATGGTCGGTTTGCCCAGCGCATTGCGCGGGTCCTGGTTGCAGGCGGCCTTCTCGCCCCGCGTGACCATCAGGCGGATATGGACGCCGTCCTCCATGCCGTTGGCGGCGAACAGCTCGTTCAAGGCGGCGACGACACCCTGGCGGGTCAGGCCGATGTCGAGGTCGATGGCGGCGGCGCCCTCGAACAGCCGGTCCAGATGGGTTTCCAGGAACATCAGCCGGCCCCTGTGCAGCCGCAGCCCTTCCCAGACCCCGTCGCCCAGCACGAAGCCGGCGTCGAAGATCGACACCCTCGCTTCATGTTTGGGGACCATCGCCCCATTCAGCCAGACCAGCGCTGTCTCGTTGCGCGGGTCGGCTGCGAAATCCTGGCTGCCGGCCATTTCAGCCCTCCTCCTGACCTCTAGCTGGGCAGGACAAGGCCCGGTCGCCTGCAAGGCGTCAAGTCGCTGTGACACCGTCCTTTGGGGAGTGTTTTGTCTGGCAGACTCCGGATTACCCTTTATGGGTTCTGGCAGGGGGACTGACAGAACTTGCAGCACTGGACACCCGAAGAGACCGACCGCCTCCTGAATTGGGAGGTGGTGAATCAGATCGCGCTCACGCCCGGCTTCGAGGGAATCGCCCGGGCCAGCGTCGAATGCTGGCTGCCCAAATCCGACGACAGCCGGATTGCCGAGGTGGCCATGCGCGACCTCGGTCGCATGGTCAGCGGCTATTGGTCTCTCTATCTCGACTCCAGTCCCGGCGGCCTGATCCTATCGCGGCTGGCCAAAATGCTGGAAAACACCTCGCTCTCCAGTCCCGGTCGAGCCCGGGCCCTGCTGATCTATCTGCGTTTCATCGGCTATGTCGAACTGGCCCCTGGCCAGGATTTGGATGGGCGCGAGCGTCGCTTCCGGGTCACCAGCCGGCTGAAGGACGCCTTCCGCGAACGCTACCGGCGTGATCTCACCGTCTTCCGCGACACCGACCCCGCCATCGCTGAGGTCGTCGATCGGCTGGACGATGAGGATGTCCTCCGCAGCCTGGCCTGGGCCCACGGCGCCTTCCTGGCCGCCTATTTCCAGGTCTACAAGCCGACGCCGATCTCGCTGGACACTTTTTCGGGGCGCTATTCCGGCATGGTGCTGCTGGCCCGCCTGCTGCTGAGCGGCGAGGCTGACGACAGATTCCCGCCCCGAAAGCCCGTTCCGTTCACCGTCGCGGGCCTCGCCCGGGAGACCGGTATTTCGCGCGCCCAGGTGCGCCGGCTGCTGCGCGACGCCGAGGCGGTCGGCTTCATGACGCCGGTCGGCGAAGGGAAGATGGCGCTGACCACCCTGCTGGCCCAGCATGTCTTGATGTTCATCGCCGCCGGGCAACGGATCATGAGCTTGAGCGCCCGGGCGGCGCTGGCCCACCTCCAGGAAGCCCGTGACGTCGCCTGACGTCTCGCGGAAAACCCTGTTGGCCGAACCTGAAATTACCGCTCTAAGATAACTGCGTGGGGGGGATTCTGCGGCTATGCGCGGTTGGACGCTGGAAGAGGCGCAGGGCGTCATCAGCGAGGAGTCGGTGGCGGCGGCGCGCAAACTGCCGGGCCTGACCGAGGCCGGCCGGCGCTCAGCGGCCAGCTGGCTGCCGCAACCGGATGACCCCAAGCTGGTGGCCGCCACCATGCGGGACCTGGGCCGCATGGTCAGCGGCGTCTGGGCCATGTACCTCGACGCCACGCCTGAGGGCTTGACCCTGACCCGCCTGGCCAAGCTGCTGGAGGGCACGAAACTGTCCAGCCCGGGCCGGGCGCGAGCGCTGCTGATCTACATGCAGTTCCTGGGCTATGTGCACCCGGCCGGGACACAGGACCGCCGCGAGAAGCGCTATCTTGTGACCCCGGCTCTGCTGGAAGCCTTTCATGTCCGCTACCGGCGTGATCTTGCCACCGTCGCCGACTTGGATCCCCTGATCGCCCAGGTGCTGGCCCGCATCGACGAGCCCGAGGTGTTCCGCGCCTATGTCCGGATCCACGGCGACTTCCTGGCGGTGGGGCTTCGCATCTATCGGCCGGAAGGCGCTTCGCTGGACGTCTTTTCGGAACGCTTCTCCGGGATGGTGGTCCTGGCCCTGATCCTGTTCAGCGGCGTGGAGGGCGATGTCTTCCCGCCCCGCCAGCCTGTGCCGATCAATGTCGCCCGGCTGTCGCGCGATTCCGGCATCTCGCGGGCCCAGGTGCGCCGGCTGCTGCGGGTCGGCGAAGAGGCCGGCTTCTTCGATCTCTCCGAGGAGGGCAGCCTGCGCCTGACGCATGCGCTCTACGAGAACCTGGAAATCCTCACGGCCGGGGTGATGGTAATCTTCCGCGAATGCGCCCGCCGCACGCTGGCCGAACTGGCCGAGGGCGGAGGCGTCTAGCCAGTCACTGGCCGGTCACCCGCCAACCGCCGATCAGCAGGATGGTGGCGCAGGCCGGGCCGCCTTTCCTGTCCACGCCGGCAAAGGCAGTCTCCAACCGCCTGCCGGGAGCCAGGGCCTCCTCGATCTGAGCCGGGGTCAGGGTCCCGATCCGCACCTTCGCCCGACGAGTGATCGCCGTGCCGTGCTGGCCAGCGCAGGTCCCCCAGTTGACGTAGATGAACTTGTCGCCGGTCGGCCCCTGGATGGCCGGGCCCGCCAGCCGCGCCGCGCCGTCCGGCCCGGTGGTGACCTTGACCGGCACGTCGAAGACGACCCGCTCAGCGCTGGTTTCGCTGGCCCAGATCAGGTCGCTGGCGAAGTTCGCGCCGGTCTTGCCCCATTGCACCGCAACCATCACGCCGGGCGGCGGGCCTTCGACGACAATCCGCACGGTTGTCTCACCAAGACTGGCCACTACCGGTCCTCCAATTCACAGCGCCCCTTGACCACAATGCCTCGCCGCGCGAGGGCGATGACAGGGAGAGCGCCAATGATCGACAATCGCATCACCGCCATGCTCGGGGTGCAATACCCCATTCTTCAGGCCCCGATGGGCTGGATCGCCCGGGCGCAGCTGGCCAGCGCCGTCTCCAATGCCGGCGGATTGGGGATCATCGAGACTTCCTCGGGCCAGCTCGACGAGGTGCGCGGCGAGATCCGCAAGATGCGTGAGCTGACCGACAAGCCGTTCGGCGTGAACATCGCCCAGGCCTTTGTGCGCGATCCCGACATCGTCAGCTTCGTGGTCGACCAGGGAGTCAAATTCGTCACCACCTCGGCCGGTGATCCCAACAAGTATTGCTCCGCGCTGAAAGAGGCCGGGCTGACCGTATTCCACGTGGTTCCCTCGCTGGCGGCGGCGCTGAAGGCCATCGAGGCCGGGGTCGATGGGCTGGTGGTCGAAGGCGGCGAAGGCGGCGGCTTCAAGAACAGCCGTGATGTGGCCACCATGGTGTTGCTGCCCCTGATCTGTTCGAAGGTGAAGGTCCCGGTGATCGCTGCTGGCGGCATGGTCGACGGGCGCACCATGGCCGCGGCCTTCGCGCTCGGCGCCGAGGGCATCCAGATGGGCACCCGAATGGTCTCGGCGGCCGAGTCGCCGGTGCACCAGAACTGGAAGGACGCCATCCTGGAGGCCAAGGAGACCGACACCGTCTTCCTCAACCGCTTCGGGCCAGGTCCGGCCCTGCGGGCCCTGCGCACGGAAAAGACTACGGTCATGGAGAAGGACCCGCCGGCCGGCGGCGCCATGGCCGAGTTCGGCAACGCCCTGGCCCTCTATTTCGGTGGCGACATGGAGGCCTCCATCGCCCTGTCGGGCCAGGTCGCCGGCCGCATCGAAACCGTCCGCCCGGTGGCCGAGATCATCGCCGAGACCGTCGCCGAGTTCCACGCGACCTGCGCCGACCTGGGCGCCCGATACGGCCAGGCAAGCTAGTGTCCGGACCTGACGCCGACGCCCTCGATCGGGCGCGCCATCACGCCCAGGTCTGGCTGGACGGGCTGGAGACCCGGCCGGTCTATGCGCCGGCGTCGCTGGACGAGCTGCGCAACAGCCTTGGCCGGCCCACGCCCGAGCAGAGCCTGCCCGCCGCCCAGGTGGTCGACGAGCTGGCCCGCGACGCCGAGCGCGGCTTGCACGGTTCGCAGGGCGGACGGTTCTTCGGCTGGGTGATCGGCGGCGGGCTGCCCGCGGCCATCGGGGCCGACTGGCTGACCTCGGTCTGGGACCAGAACGCCTGCCTGCACGCCTCAGGGCCGGCCGCCGCCGTGGTCGAGGAAGTGGCGGGGGCCTGGCTGAAGGACCTGTTCGGCCTGCCTGCCGAGGCCAGCTTTGCCTTCGTCACCGGCTGCCAGATGGCCCATGTCACGGGCCTCGCCGCCGCCCGCCACGCGGTGCTGCGCGACCGGGGCTGGAACGTCGAGCGTCAGGGTCTGGCGGGCGCCCCGCCCATCCGGGTGCTGAGCAACCCCGACCGCCACGCCTCGGTCGATATCGCCCTGCGCATCCTGGGAATCGGTACGGACGCGCTCGAACCTTTGGAGATGGATGACAACCGTCAGGTCACAGCCCAGGGGCTGCAGGCCAGGCTGGCCGAGAACGACACTCCGACCATCGTCATTCTGCAGGCGGGCGAGCTGAACCTGGCCGCCTTCGATCCGTTCACGGCGCTCTGTCCGATCGCCCGTGCGGCCGGCGCCTGGGTTCACGTCGATGGCGCCTTCGGCCTCTGGGCCCGGGTCAGTTCCGCGCACCGTCATCTGGCGCAGGGCATCGAGTTGGCCGACAGCTGGACCACCGACGGCCATAAGTATCTCAACGTTCCCTATGACAGCGGCCTGGCCTTTGTCCGCGACGCCGAGGCTCACCGCGCCGCCATGGCCATGACCACCAGCTACCTGCCCAGCGGAGGCGGCCTGGCGCGTGATCCCTTCGACTGGAACCCGGAACTGTCGCGCCGAGCCCGTGGCTTTGCCGTCTATGCCGCCATCCGCGAACTGGGCCGCGAGGGCCTGGCCGATCTGGTCCAGCGCACCTGCCGCCAGGCCCGCGCCCTCGCCGAGGGCATCGGGGCTCTGCCGGGGGCCGAACTGGTCATGGTGTCGGATCTGAACCAGGCGCTGGTCCGCTTCGGCGACGACACGCAAACCGACGCGGTCATCGCCGCCATCAACGCTTCCGGAGAAGCGCTGTTCGGGGGCGTGACCTGGCGGGGCCGCCGCTGCATGCGGATCAGCGTCAGCAACTGGCGCACGAGCGAGGCGGATATCGCCAGAACCATCGACGCTGTGCGGCGAGCTATCACCGGCTGATCATGTCCCCAGTCTGCCGGCGCGCGCGCTGGATTGACTGAGCGCCGCTAATCCAGACGTCGTCACCCAGGGCGCGGTGGCCCCAGTCTATGGGGACTTCTTCCTCTAGGGGTCGCCCTGTAAGACGTCGGGGATGAGCCAGCCGTCCCTCCTCAGCCTGTCGTCCGGATTCGCCGGCTGGCTGCATGGCGTGGAGGCCAGCATCGCCTTCACCACCTACCAGGCGGGGCGACTGTTCCTGATCGGGCTGAAACCCGACGGCTCGGTGCGGGCCCATGAGCGGCGGATCGAGCAGTGCCAGGGCCTGTGGTCCGACGGCCAGTCGCTGTGGACCAGCGACAGGGCCCGGCTCTGGCGGTTCCACAACACCCTGCCGGCCGGCCGGGTCAGGAAGGGCGGGGTCGACCGGCTGTTCGCCCCGCGCGAGGCCCGGGTGACCGGCGCCATTGATTGCCACGACATCGGGGTGGGCGAGGACGGCGCGCCGATCTTTGTCGCCACCGCCTTCAACGGCCTGGCGACGCTGAGCCCCGAGCACAGCTTCAAACCGCTGTGGAAGCCCAGCTTCATTTCCGACTGGGTTCCCGAGGACCGTTGCCATCTCAACGGCCTGGCCATGGACGGAACCCGGCCGGCCTATGTCACCGCCGTCGGCCGGTCCGACGTACTGGACGGCTGGCGCGAGCAGCGGCGGGACGGCGGCCTGGTCATCGATGTCGCCAGCGGCGAGGTAGTCGCCTCGGGCCTTTCCATGCCCCACTCGCCGCGCCTGTGTGACGGCAGGCTCTGGGTGCTGAATTCCGGAGCCGGCGAGTTCGGCACGATCGATCCGGCTGATGGACGCTTCACGGGTGTCGCGGCCTGTCCCGGCTTTGCGCGGGGTCTGGCCTTTGTCGGCGGCTATGCGGTCATCGGCCTCTCCCGCCCGCGCCACAACAAGGCCTTCGAGGGGCTGGACCTTGACCAGCGGGTCGTCGTCCCCCGCTGTGGCCTGCAGGTCGTCGACCTCGCCACCGGCCAGGCGACCGAATGGCTGCGCTTCGAGCGCACGGTGGACGAGCTCTATGACGTCGCCGTCCTGCCCGGCGCCCGCCAGCCGGAGGCCATCGGCTTCGTCGGTGAGGATATCGAACGGGTGTTCTCGCTCGATATCTAGGCGCGGTTACACACCCGCGCCTATCCAAACCATGCCTTACCGGCATTTCCGCAGAGCCCGCCGACCCGGCATCTTCCGCCTCGCAAACGGAGACGCCCCATGGCCTCGGCCACCCTCGAAAAAGCTCGCGAAGCCGCGGCTGAGCCCACCTTTGACCGCGCCGCGCATGATGGAAGTGACTTGGGCCAGATCGTCCTGGTCTTCCAGGGTGGCGGGGCGCTGGGCGCCTATCAGGCCGGGGTCTACCAGGCCCTGCACGAGGCGGGCATCGAACCCGACTGGGTGATCGGCACCTCGATCGGGGCCATCAACGCCAGCCTGATCGCCGGCAACGCCCCGGAAAACCGCCTGGCCCGGATGCGCGAGTTCTGGCGGCGGATGACTCACGGTCCGCTGACCGAGATGGCCGCGGCCCTGTCGGGCGCCGGCGCCGCCAACGCCATGACGGTGATGGGCGGGGTGAAGGGCTTCTTCGAGCCGAACCCCTGGGCGTTTTTCGGTCAGCATATGCCGCTGGGTCCGGACATGGCCGGCTACTACCGCACCACGCCCTTGGAGCGGACCCTGACCGACCTCATCGACATGGACCACCTCAACAGCGGCCGGCCCCGGCTGACGGTCGGCGCCGCCAATGTCCAGAGCGGCGAGATGCGCTATTTCGACAGCCGCGAGACGCCGCTGTCGGTGCGCCATGTCATGGCCTCGGGCGCCCTGCCGCCGGCCTTCCCGGCCGTGCGGATCGACGGCGAGCTCTACTGGGACGGCGGCATCCTTTCCAACACCCCGGTCGAGGCGGTGTTCGACGACAATCCGCGCCGCAGCGGGCTGGTCTTCGCCGTCCATGTCTGGAGCCCCAACGGCCCGGAGCCCGACACCATCGCCAAGGTGATCAGCCGCCAGAAGGACCTGCAGTATTCCAGCCGCGCGGTCAGCCACATCGCCCGCCAGAAGCAGATCCACCGCCTGCGCCACGTCATCGCCGAGCTGGCCGCCCATGTGCCGGACGACATCCGCCAGCAGGCGCAGACCAAGGCGCTTGCCGCCTACGGCTGCCTGACCCGCATGCATGTGGTCCGCCTGCTGGCCCCGCCGCTGGCCGGCGAGAACCACGCCAAGGACATCGACTTCTCGGCCGAGGGCGTCCGCAGCCGCTGGGACGCCGGCTATCTCGACACTGTCCGGGTGCTGGCCAAGGCCCCCTGGACCGGCGCGTTCGATCCGATGGAGGGGTTCATCCTCCACGAGGCCGCCGGCGGCGAGATGCTGGCCGAAGGCTGACCCATGACCAATCAACCCCTCTCGCTTTGGAAACCCGCCATGAACACCCTTGCCCGCGCCGCCCAGCTGGAAGCCGCGCCCCGTCCGCTTGAAGGCCGCGTGGCCCTGGTCACCGGCTCGACCAGCGGCATCGGCCTGGGCATCGCCGTGGAACTGGCCAAGCAGGGCGCGGCCCTGGTGCTTAACGGCCTGGGCGATCCGGACGAAATCGAGCAGATCCGCCTGGACCTGGCCCGCGACCATCAGGTCGAGGCGGCCTACAGCGGCGCTGACCTGCGCGACCCTGAAGCCATTCGCGGGATGATGGCCCTGGCCCATGACGCCGTCGGGCCGGTGGACATCCTGGTCAACAACGCCGGCATCCAGCACGTCTCGCCCATCGAGGACTTCCCGGTCGCCCGCTGGGACGCCATCATCGCCATCAACCTGACCAGCGCCTTCCACACCATCCGCGCGGTGCTGCCGCGCATGAAGGCCGAGGGCTATGGCCGGATCATCAACATCGCCTCGGCCCACGGCCTGGTCGGCTCGCCCTTCAAGTCGGCCTATGTCGCCGCCAAGCATGGCATCGTCGGCCTGACCAAGGTGGTGGCGCTGGAAGCGGCCGAGAGCGGCGTCACCTGCAACGCCATCTGTCCGGGCTACGTCTGGACCCCGCTGGTCGAGCAGCAGATCGACGACCAGGCCAAGGCCTTCAAGATCACGCCCGAACAGGTGATCAAGGACGTCCTGCTCAAGGCCCAGCCCAACAAGCGCTTCGCCACCGTCGAGGAGATCGGCTCGCTGACCGCCTTCCTCTGCGGTCCCGGCGGCGGCTCGATCACCGGCGCGGCCCTGCCGGTCGACGGGGCCTGGACCGCGCACTAGGGGCGCACAGTTCCCATATGTGCTATGGCCTTTCCGACAGAGGACGCCGCGCCGTGACCCAGCCGCAATCCGCTCCCGCCAGGCCCCGCGTGGTGATCGTGGGGGCAGGATTCGGCGGGCTGGCTCTGGCCAAGGATCTGGCCGACGCCCCCTGCGAGGTCACCCTGATCGACCGCCGCAACCACCATCTCTTTCAGCCCCTGCTCTATCAGGTGGCGACGGCGGGTCTGGCCCCGACCCAGATCGCCAGCCCGATCCGCAGCGTCGTGCGCGGCCAGGCCAACACCCGGGTGATCCTGGGCGAAGTGGCCGGAGTCGATCGGGCGCGCAAACAGGTCAGACTCAGCGACCGGGTTATTCCCTACGACATCCTGGTGTTGGCCACTGGTGCGACCCATGCCTATTTCGGCCATGACGACTGGGAGCAGTTCGCCCCCGGCCTCAAGACCCTGGAAGACGCCATCGACGTACGCCGCCGGGTCCTGCTGGCCTTCGAGCGGGCCGAGCTGACCGACGATCCGGCCGAACGCGAGCGGCTGCTGACCTTCGTGATTATCGGGGCGGGCCCGACCGGCGTGGAGCTGGCCGGCGCCATCGCCGAGTTGGCGCGGCGGGCGATCGCCACCGACTTTCGGGTCATTCACGGGGCCATGGCCAGCGTCTTCCTGGTCGAGGCCGGTCCCAGGGTCCTCACGACCTTCCCGCCGCATCTTTCGGCCTATGCCGCCAAGGCGCTGGAGAAGCTGGGGGTCACGGTGGCCACCGGCAAGGCTGTCACGGCGTGCGACTCTCTCGGCGTTGAGCTTGACGGCAAGAGCCGCATCGAAGCCCGCACCCTGGTCTGGGCCGCTGGCGTCCGCGCCTCGCCCGCCGGGGCCTGGCTCGAGACAGAACGAGATCGGGCAGGGCGGGCCATGGTCGGCGCCGATCTGTCGGTGGCCGGCGAGCCCGACATCTTCGTTGTCGGCGATGCGGCCCATGCCCAGGCCGACGGCAAGCCGCTGCCGGGCGTGGCGCCGGTCGCCAAACAGCAGGGCGAATACCTGGCCCGGCTGATCAAGGCGCGCCTCACCGGCCGACCCGCGCCCGGACCGTTCCGGTACAAGGACTATGGCAACCTCGCCACGGTCGGGCGTCAGGCCGCCGTTGTGGCCATCGGCAAGACCAGCCTCAAGGGCTTCATCGCCTGGCTGTTCTGGGGCGCGGCCCACGTGTGGTTCCTGATCGGCTTCCGCAACCGGATTGCCGTCACCCTGGACTGGCTGTGGGCCTACATCACCTTCGATCGCGGCTCGCGGCTGATCACCGGCGATGTCATGCCCCAGGCGCCGCAGCCGGCTCCAAAGGCCGCCGCCAAACGTCCGTTAGAGCCGGTCCACTAGCCAAGACTTTCGCGGGGGCGAACACCATGGAAATGCAGCAGGTCCGCTACTTCCTGGCGCTGTCGGAGACCCTCAACTTCACGCGCGCGGCCGAGCAGTGCAACGTCACTCAGCCGGCCCTGACCCGCGCCATCCAGCAGCTGGAGTTCGAGCTGGGCGGACCGCTGTTCCACCGCGAGCGGCGGCGCACCCACCTTTCCGAGCTGGGCCGGATGATGCTGCCCTACCTGCAGTCGATCCAGGATCAGAGCGAAGCGGCCCGCAATCACGCCAAGTCGCTGAAGACTCTGGACGAGGCGCCGCTGAACATCGGGGCCATGTGCACCATCGGCCCGGCCATGCTGACCGACCTGATCGTCCGCTTCCGCGCCGCCAATCCCGGCGTACAGCTGGTGGTCAAGGATCTGGGGGCCAAGTCACTGATCGAGGCGTTGAGCGATGGCGATCTGCATGTCGGACTGATCGGCCTGCCCGAGCCGCTGGACATGCGCTTCCACAGCCTGCCGCTGTTCGACGAGCGCTTCGTGGTGGCCATCGCCCCGAACCATCCGTTTGCCAGCCGCAACACCATCAGCGCCCCGGACCTGCACCGCGAAGCCTATGTGAACCGCCACATGTGCGAGGTCTTCGACCACATCCGCGAAAATTACCTGGGCCGGGGCATCAGGATGCGGCAGGTGTTCTCCAGCGACCGCGACGACTGGGTCCAGGCGATGATCAAGGCCGAGATGGGCCTGGGCCTGTTCCCGGAGTTCTGCGTCACTGAGCCGGGCCTGACCACCCGGCCACTGTCGGACCCCGCGTTCAGCCGCACCATCATGCTGGTCACCGTGCGCGGCCGGCCGCACTCGCCGGCCCTGGGGGCCTTTGTCTCGCAGGCTCGCACCTACGACTGGCGCAAGGCGGCGGCGCGGTAGGTTATTCGCGGGCCAACGTCGCCAGGGCCGCGATGGCCGCCAGGGCCACGCCCACGACCACGACGCTCGCCGTCCAGCCGAAGCGGTCGAACACCTGCCCCAACACGGCCGCGCCCGTCAGCCCGCCCAGATAGTAGCTGGCGAGATAGAGCCCGCCCGCCGTCGCCCGGTCCGCGCCGGCGATGCGCCCGACATAACCGGTGGCCGTCGCCTGGGCGAAGAATGTGCCGACTCCGATCAGCACCAGCCCGGCCAGCATCGGAGCCAGGCGGCCCAGCACCAGCAGCGGCAGGCCCGCGCCGGCCACCGCCATGGCGGCCCAGAAGACCGGCCGCGCGCCCAGCTTCGCAGCGATCCGGCCGGCGAACGGGGTGGTGATCATCGAGGGCAGGAAGACGAAATAGACCACGCCCAGCTTCATCGGCGACAGGGCCACCGGCGGGGCGGCCAGCACGAAGTTGACGTAGGTGAACACGCCCAGGAAGGCGAACAGGATCAGAAAGCCGATGCCATAGCCGGCCAGCAGCCTGGGGTTTCGCAGCGGCGCGAGCCAGGTCGCCAGGGTGCGGCGCATGGCGGCTCCAGGCATGGCCAGGGTCCGCTGCAGGCTGAGATAGACCAGGGCCGCGCCCGCCAGGTTCAGCACCGCGAAGACGTAAAAGTTGGCCGACAAGCCGAACAGGTCGGCCACCGAGCCGCTGATCAGCCGTCCGACCAGGTTTGAAGCCACGCCGCCGGTGACGTACGCGGCCGTGGCCGTCGCTGACTCCGCCGGGGTGCAGTGCTCGCCCAGATAGGCCAGGGTCAGGGTGAAGGCGGCCGACATGAAGACGCCCTGGACGATGCGCAGAGCGGTGAAGACCATCAGGTCCGGGGCGTAGGCTAGCAAGGTGGTCGGGATGGCCAGCAAGGCCAGGCTGATCCAGATCCCCCGCCGATGGTCCCAGCGGCCGCCGAACGCGGCGACTGCCAGGCCGCTGACCGCCATGCCGATGGTCGAGGCATTGACCGCGAACCCCATGGCCGCCCGGCTGACCCGGTAGTGGCCGACCAGGGTGGGCAGGATGGCCTGGGCGGCGAACAGGTCGACCAGGGTCAGGAATCCGATCAGGCCGATGACCAGGGTGCGGCGCAGGGCCTGGGTCGGATGGGCGGGATGGTGTTCGCTCATAGCGAGGGTCATGGCCGGGGCTCCGGGCTTGAAAAAACGAAAGCCCGCGACAGCGGCCCTTGGGGGAAGGGCGTGTCGCGGGCTCCCTGGCCGTCCGGATCTCGGGGGTGGGGTCGGATCCGGTTCGGTGTGGGGACGGGCGCGTCGCGAGGGGCGAGGGCGTGGGAGCCGCCGCGCGACGCGCCCGGGAGAACCTCGGCTCAAGGGGATAAACCGAGGTCGCCGCGCTGACGGGAACGGGATCGGCCCTTGTCCGGCCAGCGCGGATTTGGCTTACATCGCGTTGTCGGAGGGCTTGGGCGCGCCGTCGTTCTTGATATCGGCGGCGTAGAGCACAACCACCTTGTCGGTGTTGTTCTTCCACCAGTGCGAGATGCCGCCCGATTCCAGCGAGATGTCGCCGGCCGGGTGCTCGATGCCGACCAGGCAGGTGCTGCGGTACTCGGTGATCGAGCCCTCAATGGTGAGGATCAGGGCCGGACGGTCGCCATGGCTGTGCCACGGAACCACGCCGCCGGGCTGGATGACCAGCTTGCGAAACCGAAGCTTGCGGCCGTCCAGGCCCTTGATTTCCGGGCCCAGGTCAACGCTGCCCAGCACGGTGTCGGTGACGCCCACCGGCATCATTTCTCCGGTTGTGCGGGCGTCGGGGCGGGTCTGGTCGACGGGGCATTCGCCGGCCGAGGCGGAGGTTGCGGCCAGAGCGCCGGCGCCGATGATGGCGCAGGCGGCCAGCGCCTTGATGGAGGAGGTCAGTCGGGTCATAGCTCTTTTCAGTTCAGGTTGAGGGGCCGTGCGGCCCGGCGTTTCGATGACGCCAAATTAGCGGCGGCGACCGCCGTTCTGAATTCGAATTGGGTTATGGGTTCCATGCGCCAAGGCCATGGTTGGCGGGGCGGAAGAGGGCAGGAATGACGATCCGCGAAGGCCTGTTCATCGCCGGCGAGTGGCGCGCCACCGGCTCGGCCGGGGTGCTGGAACTGGAAGACCCGTCCACCGGCGAGGCGCTCGGCGAGGCCGCCGCCGCTGGTCCGGCCGAGGTGGACGAAGCGGTCGCCGCCGCCCGCTCGGCCCTGACCGGGACCTGGGGCGGGCTGACCGCTGCCGAGCGGGGGCGAGTTCTGAGCAGGATCGGTTTCGCCGTCGCCGAACGGGCCGATGAACTGGCCGAGCTGGAGGCCCGCGACGTCGGCAAGCCGCTGCGCCAGGCCAAGGCCGACGCTCTGGCTCTGGCCCGTTACCTGGAATTCTACGGCGGGGCGGCCGACAAGCTGATGGGCCAGACCATCCCCTACATGGCCGGCTACACCGTCTACACGCTGCGCGAGCCGCACGGGGTCACCGGCCACATCATCCCCTGGAACTACCCCATGCAGATCCTGGGGCGCTCGGTGGTCGCGGCCCTGGCCATGGGCAACGCCGCCGTGCTCAAGCCCGCCGAGCAGGCCTGCCTGACCGCCCTGGCCTTCGCCCGCATCGCCCATGAGGCAGGCCTGCCGGCCGGCGCCCTCAGCGTTATTCCCGGAACCGGCGCGTCGGCCGGCGCGGCGCTGGCGGCGCATCCCGGCGTCGACCACATCTCCTTCACCGGCTCTACGGGCGTTGGCGTGGCGATCCAGGCGGCGGCGGCCCGCAACACCGTGCCGGTCACCCTGGAGCTGGGCGGCAAGTCGCCCCAGCTGGTGTTCGAGGACGCGGACCTCGACAAGGCGCTGCCCTTCCTGGTCAACGCCGCCATCCAGAACGCCGGCCAGACCTGCTCGGCCGGCTCACGCATCCTGGTGCAGCGGTCCATCCACGACCGGCTGGTCGAGCGGCTGGCCGAGCGCTTCAACGCCCTGACCGCCGGCCCGGCCATGAGCGACCTGGACCTGGGCCCGCTGATCTCGGCGAAACAAAAGGCCATGGTCGAGGGCTTCCTCAGCCAAGGCCACGCCGACCTGACCCTGGCCGCCCAGGGCCGCATTGCCGCCGATGCCCCAGCCGGCGGCCACTATGTCCCGCCCACCCTGTTCACCGCCGTCGATCCCAGCCACCGCCTGGCCCAGGACGAGATCTTCGGTCCCGTGCAGGTGGTCATCCCCTTCGAGGACGAGGCCGACGCCATCCGCATCGCCAACGGCACCGCCTACGGCCTGGTGGCCGGCGTCTGGACGGCCGACGGCGGGCGGCAGATGCGGCTGGCCAAGGCGCTGCGGGCCGGCCAGGTGTTCATCAACAACTACGGAGCCGGCGGTGGGGTCGAGTTGCCGTTCGGCGGCGTGGGGCGCTCGGGACACGGCCGCGAGAAGGGCTTCGAGGCCCTCTACGCCTTCTCAACCCTCAAGACCGTGGCGGCGCATCATGGCTGATCTCATGCGACTTCAAGGCCGTCTGGCCATCGTCACCGGCGGCGCGTCAGGGTTCGGCGAGGGCATCGTCCGCCGCTTCGTCGAGGAGGGCGCCCGCGTCATCATCGTCGACCGCAACGGCGAGGCCGCCGCCGCCCTGGCCGCCGAGCTTGGCGAGCAGACCCGGCCCTTCACCGCTGATGTCTCCAACAACGGCGACATCGCCGCCCTCGCTCAGGCGGCGGGGGCGGTCGACATCCTGGTCAACAACGCCGGCATCGGCCACCTGCCCCAACCGCTGGACGGCCTGCCCGAGGAAGAGTTCGACCGGCTGTTCGCCGTCAACGCCAAGTCGGTCTACCTGACCGCCCGCCATTTCGTGCCCGGCATGAAGGCGCGGGGGAAGGGGGCCATCCTCAACATCGCCTCGACCGGCGGGGTCAGTCCCCGCCCGAACCTGACCTGGTACAACGCCACCAAGGGCTGGATGATCACCGCCACCCGGGCGATGGCCGTCGAGCTGGCGCCCAGCGGCGTGCGGGTCAACGCTCTCAATCCGGTAGCCGGCGAGACCCCCTTGCTCGCCACCTTCATGGGTCAGGACACCCCGGAAATCCGGGCCAGGTTTCTGGCTTCGATCCCG
This sequence comes from Caulobacterales bacterium, assembly GCA_038236615.1. Classification (GTDB taxonomy): domain Bacteria; phylum Pseudomonadota; class Alphaproteobacteria; order Caulobacterales; family Caulobacteraceae; genus Caulobacter. Next base: position 86,127 of record JBBRZO010000015.1, on the reverse strand, counting down.
CTCGGCCGGTTCTCGACGCCCGCCGACATGGGCGCGGCGGCGGCCTTCCTGTGCTCGGACGACGCGGCGATGATCACCGGGGTGGCGATGGAGGTGGATGGCGGGCGCTGTATCTAGGCTTTCGCGCCGCCGCCCGTCCTCGGCAGGGCGATGAGACTGATCAGGTAACCGAGCACGCCGCTGCCCCCGTAGCCGATGACCGGCGTCGGATAGTTGCCCAGGAGGGTTGCGCCAAGGATCGCCAGCCATACGGCGCCGAACATCGCCGTGGCCGGGCGGTTCAGGCCGGTCAGGGCCGGCGCTACCAGCAGCGCCGCTCCCAGGCAGGCCGCCGCTCCAGCCAGGGGATGGGCCGCGAAGGCCGTGAGCAGGACCCGTTCGACGAAGGGCTGGGCGGGAAGTCGGTCGGGCTGCAACAGGCCGGCCGCGAAGCCCGCAATCGCGGCGATCAGCGCCATGAGTGTCATGCGGTCGCGGTGGAAAAGGGCCAGCGTCGCCAGGCTTGCCGCCAGCGCGCCGGCCATTGCCCGGTCGGGCTGCAGCGCCAGGGCCAGGGCGGCCAGGACCATGCCCACCGTCGCCGGCCCGTCGCGCCGCCGGGCGAACCCGACCGCCATTGCCGGCAGCAGGAGCATGCTGGGCTGAAGGACCAGGCCATGGATCACGATCCAGCGGGTGGCGCCCTCCAGGCTGGTCCCGAACCGGCTGGTGAGCAGCAGCGACCCGCCGCCCGCCAGTATCAATATCCCGCCCCATCGGCGGATCGGCGCCTCAACCGCTGACAGGACCCCCAGCAGGATCAAGCCCAGCAGCAGCGCCCCGGCATTTATCGCCGCATCGCGACCCGGCGCTCCGGCCAGCGTTAAATGGACGCCGCCCAGAACAGTCGACAGGATGGCGCAGAGCGTGGCGGCCCTTCGGGGATGTTCGGTCAGTCCAAGCCCGGCCAAGCTAGTTCGCCGCCAGGCCCGCGAACCGCGCCTTGGAGTCGGCGCGCGCCGTGGCCACCGTATCAAACACCGCGCCGCCGGGCCTGGTTACGCCGCAGGCGATATCAAAAACCGCCTTTAGACCTGGCGCGGGCGGGATCGGCTGCAGTTTCTCGACCGGCCGACCCCAGTCGATCCGCACGCCGTCGTCGGCGAAGAATTGGGTCGGTGGCTCGGCCATCCGGCGCCGCGTGCAGTCAACGGCCTGCCAGAACATGGCATAGCTCATTGGGCGTTTGTCGTACTTGACCGGGTGATTGAGCACCAGCAGCACCCAGACGTTCTTCCGGCCTTCGGCCGGTCCGGCGAGCGAGAGATCGACATAGAGATTGCCCCTTGCGCCGTTGCGCGTCACCGGGCTGCGACCGGCATAGGCAAACCGGCCGGTGGTCGGCGCCGGATCCATCGGCGGTCCGAGTCCCGTGGGTGGTCTGAAAACCACAGGGATACGCACCGTGCCGCCCTCGACCGGCGCGCCGTCGCGGGTCTTTGGCTTCATTTTGAACACCACCGACATGCGCAAAGCGGCATTGCCGAAGCCAACGCCGCCTGGCGATTCCGACTCCATCACGCAACCGGAAAGGCTGCCGTCGGCCTTGACCGCGCAGCGGATGGTGGCCTTGCCCGCCAGGCCCTTCATGCCGGCCACTTCAGGATAGTATTTCGACATGTCGTTGGCGTTTGGCAGGGTGGCCCAGTCCGGTTTGGTGATGACCGCCTCCCGGTCGTGAGGCGCGGCGGTGGGCGGCGGAGCGGTTGGCTTTTCCACCAGAATCTGCAGGGCCGCCAGGCCTCCGACCGCCAGCGCCACCACCACCAGACCGGTCACCAGTTTCCAGCGCATCCCGCCTCCCCCTCGCCAAGCCGCCTCCACCCAGACGGGGCCGCGGCCAGCAGGCCCAAATTCGTCCATTCACGGCCAGCGCTCCAGCAGCCGCTCCGTCAGACTGCCCAGGTCGGGGGCGCCCTGCAATCGCTTTCAGTTTTTCTGCCCTTTCAAATCCTATAGTTTCGCTGGGACATAGCTGTCATCGCATTGCAGCATTTCCGTTGCGATGCGGCCGGGGTAGGCTGCGTCGCCGCAGCATGGAGGCCAGGGGATGGGCAAGCTCGCGATTGGCCAAGTTGCTGTTGGCCTGGGCCTTGTGGTCCTGGTCGTCGCCGTTCTGTTGCTGGCGACCTGGCTGGTCCTGCGGCGGCCCGACATTCCCTTTGAGAAGCTTGAGGCGAAGTACGCTGTCCCGACCTCGCACTATGTCGACCTGGGCGATGGGATGCGGGTTCACTACCGCGACGACGGCGACCCCAAGGCGCCGGTCATCGTACTGGTTCATGGCTTCGGCGATTCCTTCCTGACCTGGGAGGGTTGGATCAAGGCCCTGTCGCCCCACTATCGGGTCATCACCCTGGACCTGCCCGGCCACGGCCTGACCCGCGCTCCGGCCAGCTATGCGCCCGAGCCCGACCGCTATGCCGACCTGATCGACGCCCTGGCCGCCAAGCTGGACCTGCCGCCCTTCGCCATCGTCGGCAATTCCATGGGCGGGGGCGTGGCCTGGCGCTTCGCCCTGCGCCATCCCCAGCGGCTGAGCGCCCTGGTGCTGCTGGACGCCGCCGGCTGGCCGCCGCCCGCCAATTCGCCCCCGCCGCCCCTGGCCTTCAAGGTCATGCAGAGCGGCTTTGGCAAATTCCTGCTGAAGACCATCGAGACCCGGCCGCTGACCACCCAAGGCCTGAAGGCCGATGTGGTCAACCAGGCCCTGATCAACCCCGCCTTCGTCGACCGCTGGGTCGAAGTGCAGCAGGCGCCCGGTCACCGCCCGATCCTGATGGCTGTCTTCACCGCCAGGCAGAAGCCGGCCACCAAGGACGCTTTGGGCAAAATCGCCACCCCGACCCTGGTGCTGTGGGGCGAGCAGGACCACCTGATCCCGGTCACCAACGCCAAGGCCTTTGCCGACGCGATTCCCGGCGCGAAACTGATCACCTACCCGGACGCCGGCCACCTGCCGCAGCTGGAAATCCCCGACCGCTCGGCGGGCGATGTCGATGCTTTCATCAAGAGCCTGGCCAAATGAACAAGCCTCTCAATCCGCCGGCCAACGCCCTTGAAGCCTTCTGGATGCCGTTCACGCCCAACCGGCGGTTCAAGGCTGATCCGCGCTTCGTCGAGCGGGCCGAGGGCATGTTCTACTACACCCCGGACGGGCGGCAGATCCTGGACGCCACCTCGGGCCTGTGGTGCGTCAACGCCGGCCACAACCGCCCGCGTATCGTCGAGGCCATCCAGAAGCAGGCGGCCGAGCTGGGCTACGCCACCAGCTTCAACCTGGGCCACCCTAAGGCTTTCGAGTTCGCCTCGCGCCTGGCCAACATCCTGCCCGGCGACCTGGATCATGTGTTCTTCTGCAACTCCGGCTCGGAAGCGGCGGACACGGCGCTGAAGATCGCCCTGGCCTACCACCGGGCGCGCGGCAAGGGGACCAAGACCCGGCTGATCGGCCGCGAGCGCGGCTATCACGGCGTCGGCTTCGGCGGCATCTCGGTCGGCGGCATCGTCTCCAACCGCAAACATTTCGGCGGCCTCCTGGGCGGGGTGGATCACCTGCCCCACACCCACGACCTGGCCCGCAACGCCTTCTCACGCGGCCAGCCCGAGTATGGCGCCGACCTGGCCGACAATCTCGAGCGCATTGTCGCTCTTCACGACGCCTCGAACATCGCCGCGGTGATCGTCGAGCCGCTGGCCGGCTCGACCGGCGTCCTGGTTCCGCCCAAGGGCTATCTCGAGCGCTTGCGGGCCATCTGCGACAAGCATGACATCCTGCTGATCTTCGACGAGGTGATCACCGGCTTCGGGCGGCTGGGATCGCCGTTCGCCAGCGAGTTGTTCGGGGTCCAGCCCGACCTGATCACCCTGGCCAAGGGCCTGACCAACGCCGCCGTGCCCGCCGGGGCGGTCGGGGCCAGCGCCCGCATCTACGACACCCTGATGGAGGGCGCCGACGCCCCCATCGAGCTCTTTCACGGCTACACCTACAGCGCCCACCCGCTGGCCTGCGCGGCCGGCCTGGCCACCCTCGACACCTATCGCGACGAGGGGCTGTTCGAGCGGGCGGCCCAACTGGCGCCGCTCTGGGAAGAGGCGGCTCACAGCCTGAAGGACGCGCGCCACGTCATCGATATCCGCAACCTGGGCCTGGTGGCCGGGATCGAGCTTGAGCCACGTCAAGGCGCGGCGGGTGAAAGAGCCCAGGAAATCTTCAAGGCCGCCTTTGACGCGGGCCTGCTGATCCGGGTCAGTGGCGACATCATCGCCCTTTCGCCGCCCCTGATCATCGAAGAGGGCCAGATCGACCAGATTTTCACCCAGCTGCGTAACCTGCTGTCGACCATCGACTAACTCAAGCACGGGCGCTCTCCCCAGCGCCCCCGGAGGGGACCATGATCCAACGCCTGCTGAAGACCACCGCCCTTGGCCTGACCCTCGCCGGTCTGGCCCTGCCTGCCTTCGCCGAGACCGCGCCGTCAAAAGACGAGACCACCCTGCCGGACCTGGTCGTTACCGCCCAGCGCCGCGAGGAGACGGCGCAGGATGTCGCCGTCGCCCTGACCGTGCTGAAGGGCAGCGACCTGGCTGACCGAGGCGTCGTAAACGTCAACCAGCTGCAATACTCGGTGCCGAGCCTGGAGGTCGTGCCGGCCTTCGGTGGCGGCCAGCCGCAGTTCCGCCTGCGCGGGGTGGGCTTTGACGACTACGCCTCCAACAACACCTCGACCGTCGGGGTCTATGTCAACGAGGTGGCCTACCCCTTCCCGGTGCAGACCCAGGGCGTGATCTTCGATGTCAGCCGGGTCGAGGTGCTGCGCGGCCCGCAGGGCACCCTCTACGGCCGCAACACAACCGGCGGGGCGATCAACTTCATCACCAATCGGCCGACCAAGGACTTCCAGATCGGCGGCCAGCTCGAGGTTGGCAGCAACGACCAGGTCAAGGCCGAGGGCTATATCTCCGGCCCCTTGAGCGACTCGGTCCGCCTGCGCCTGTCGGGCGTCACCCAGAAGGGCGGCGCCTGGCAGTCGAACCGCACGACCGGCGAGTCCATCGGCGACAAGGACCGCTCAGCGGTCCGTGGTCTGCTGGACTGGGACATCACACCCAAGGTCAACCTGACCATCGACGCCCACTGGTCGCAGGATCAGTCGGACGGCGCCGGCCTCTACCTCTTCGCGCCCCTGTCGCTGACGCCGCCGACCATTCCGGCGGATACCAGCCCGTCGAAGACCGGCTGGGGCGGATCGACCACCTTCACCGGCTTTACCGGCATCGCCACGAACGCCAAGCCGTTCAAGGACAACACGGCCAAGGGGATCGACTTCACCCTCAACGCCGACCTTGGCTTCGCCACCCTGACCAGCATCACCGCCTTCGAGAAGTTCGACCGGCGTGAGTATAACGACTGGGACGCCTCGGCCCGCGCCTATGCCGGCACCTATTTCAACACCAACGCCAAGGTGTTCTCGCAGGAACTGCGGCTGGCCAGCGCCCCCAGCGACGGCCCGACCGACTGGCTGATCGGCGCCTACTATTCCAAGGAAGACCTGGACGAGGAATTCGCCTCGGACTTCTGGCAGTCGCTGCTGTTCGACACCGACACCCTCTACAAGCAGCATGTCCGCTCGGGCAGCCTGTTCGGCCAGGTCGGCTACAAGATCACCCCGACCCTGCGCCTGGTCGGCGGGCTGCGTTACGAGAGCGAAAAGCGCGGGCTGGATAATTTCGTCACCCAGGGCGTCTTCGCGCCGGGCGCGCCGGGCGTCGGTTTCATCGCCCCGACGGACGTTTCCAAGACCAACGACGAATGGTCGGGCAAGCTGGGCCTGGAGTGGCGGCCCAACGACGACACCCTGGTCTATGCGACCATCAGCCGGGGCATCAAGTCAGGCGGCTTCACCGCCTACAACACGCCCGACACCGCCCTGCTGCACCCGATCAAGCCGGAAAAGCTGCTGGCCTATGAGTTCGGCTTCAAGAGCGAGTTCGCCGGCGACACGGTCCGCCTGAACGGCGCGGTCTTCTACTACGACTACAAGGACCAGCAGGTGCAGTCGGCGATCTACACCGGCTTTGGCCCGATCGGGAACATCGTCAACGCCGACGCCCACATCTGGGGCGCCGAGGCCGAACTGCAGTGGAAGCCGGTGGCCCAGCTGCAGATCGACCAGTCGCTGAGCTACAAGACCGGCGAGTACGACGATTTCGTCGACCTGGACATCGCCGCCTCCATCCTGGCGGGCCATGCCGTCTACCAACAGCGGGCCGGCCAGAACGAGGGCTTCCCGGCCTGGAGCTATCTGGGCGATGTCTCCTATGTCTGGGATCTGGGCGGCTACGACCTGACGGCCGAGACCAACTACGCCTTCCACGACAAGGCCAAGCCGGTGCTGCTCGGCCCGACCTACAATGTCGACAGCTACTGGCTGGCCAACGCCAACATCACCCTGACGCCGCAGGGCGGGCCCTGGTCGGTCAGCCTGTGGGGCCGCAACATCTTCGATGAAAAGTACGACCTCACCCGCAACTTCTTCCTGCCCGGCATCAGCATCGCCGCGCCGGGCGAACCGGCGACTTGGGGCATCCGGTTCGGGGTGAAGTACTAGAGCGGGCGGGAACTGGCTCGGTTCGCAGAACCGTGCCTGTCCCCATCGTTGAAGCTGGACGGTCCAGCAGACTGAAGGGGGACAGGCACACCTGCGGTGAGCCAGTCCCCGCCCTCGTCAGCCCCCCGTGCGATCGCGCAGCTTCTGCTCGGCCTCGATCAGTTCCGGGGTCAGAGCGTCGCCGAAATCGGCCATCTCGACGAACGGGCGGATTTCCAGTTGGCTGGGGCCAGGCATCGGGTTGGGGCATTTCTGGGCCCACTCGACGGCCTCAGCCATGTCCTTGACCTCCCACAGCCAGAAGCCGGCCACGACTTCGTTGGTGGGGAAGGGGCCGTCGGAGACGGTGCGGCCCGGTCCGTCGAAGGCGATCCGCTTGCCGGCAGAGGAGGGCTTGAGGCCGTCGCCGCCCTGCATGATGCCCGCATTGACCAGGGCCTCGTTGTACTTGCCCATGGCTTCAAGGAGCTCGGTGGTGGGCATGACGCTGGCTTCACTGTCAGCGGTCGCCTTCACAAACACAATCACGCGCATCGCACTGTTTCCTTCGATCCCATGGGGCGCCATGGCCCCCATGCCGGAACGACGAACAGGACGGGCTGGCGCCGACAAGCAAGGGAAATTTTATTCGATCTTGAACCGCACGAAAGCCATGACCCCGTCGGGGTTGTCGCCATAGGCGCTCTTCAGGCCGTCGGGGATGAAGTTGACTGAGTAGAGGCCGCCAAGGCCCAGCTTCACATGCTCGCTCACCGACCAGTCCCGAACCACGCCGATTGACGCCTTGGCGACCCTGTAGATCGGACCCCCTGAGACCAGTTCGTCATTCTCCGTCTGCTCGATCCGCGAGAACACCGTCCAGTCGGCGTTGGGTTTCACGGCGCTTTCCAGCGTCAATGCATCCAGCTCGCTCGTCCCGTTCGAACGCCGGCCCCAGGCCGCCGTCGTCGACCACCAGCCGCCGTCGCCGAACGGCACGGTGTAGATGGCGCTGGCCGACCAGCGGGTCTGATCGATCAGGGGTTCGAGTTGCTCGGGGCTCTTCACGTCGGCCCAGGAGGCCTGCAGGGCCCAGTTCCGGGTCGGGTTCCAGGACAGCCGCACGGCTGTGGAGTCCAGCGCACCCGTTTCGATGTTGAAGCGGTACTGATCCGGCTCGCGGCCCCGGAACCGCGAGGCCTCGATCTTCCAGTCGCCCTGGCTGTAGCCCAGGGTCACGACGCCAAAGGTGATGTGGCTGGAGTCCAGCCAGTGGTGGCTGATCGGCGCTTCCGGACTGTCCATGATCGACAGCCGATGCATGAAGGCCGGCGGCCCGAAGGCCGGCTCGCCCGGCAGGCCGGCATAAACGAACAGGCTGCCGTCATCCCCGATCCGCTTGGCGTAGCTGGCCGAAAGCTCCATGACGAGGTCGTGCGGATGCTGACGGTCGACCAGGTGAGTGGTTCCGTCCGCGGTTTCGCCGCTGGCCAGCAGCAGCGGATAGCCCGACTTGCCCATGAAAGGGTCCGGGCTGAACATCGCCCGGAACTGGATCATGTCGCCGTTGTCCAGGCGCCGTTTGGCCGAGGCCATGACCATGCCCGAGATGAAGCTCTTGTCATCGCCGCGCGGCCCGGACTGGCTGTCCCACACCCCGTTCAGGGTGACATGGATCATGGTCATCCAGTCGCCATGCATGCCGTGGATGCCCGCGTGCTCGTTGGCGTCGGGCTGCCAGGCGGTGCCCGAGGCTTCACGGCTCATCGGATAGGGCCCCGTGGCGCCCTGCATCATCCAGCCCATGTCGCTACCGCCGGACATGTCCATGCCGGCCATATCGTCTTTCGGTGCGGGGTCCGGCGAGGTCTGAGCGGGCGAGGCTTGGGCGGGAGAGGTCTGAGCGGGAGGCGGCGGCATGGCCATGGCCGGCATATCCTGGGCCAGGGCGGTCGACCCTGCGGCCAGGGTCATAGGGGCGGCGAGAGTCAGGGGGGCGGCAAGCAGCCACAGAAGGCGGGATCGGGGCGTCATGGGAATTCCGGAAACAGGAGCTTGGCAGGTCGATGCTGACAATACGCGGTTGCCGTCCTCAGCCCTCACCTTCCTCAGCAATTATCGCCGCCAGGTCGCGGCGAGCGCGATAGAGCCGCATCTCGACCGCCTTGGCGCTGAGGTTCAGCACCCGGCCGGCCTCCTCATGGCTGAGTCGGCCGGCGGTGGTCAGCAGCAGCGGCTCGCGATAGCGGGCCGGCAGGCGGGCGATCGCCTGGTCCAGCCGCGCCAGAGCGATGTCGCGCTCATCGTCCCGTGGATCGGCCGTCGGCGCGGCCGGCTCGGCGGCGAACGCCCCCAGAAACAGCCGCCGCACCTTGGCGCGGCGGGCCTGGTCGCGGCACTTGTTCAGGGCGATGGTGCGCAGCCAGACGCCAAATGGTCGGGAGGGATCGTAGCGGCCGAAGGACCGCCAGGCGGCGACGAATGAATCCTGCACAACGTCCATTGCTTCATCCGCATCGCCGACATAACGGCGGACAAACGCATAGAGCCCGGCCTTTTCGCGGCGCATCAGGGCGTCAAACGCCCCGCGCTCGCCCCGGCGCGCCGCCGCGGCCTGCGGATCGCCGGGCGGGGAGGGCATCACCCCGCCGGGGCCAGGGTCTTGGAAATCACGGCGTCGAACCGCTTGGCCTGCGCGGGGGTCAGCACGGCCCGCATCGCCAGGATATGCTGGACGCTGGCCTCCTGCAGCGCGCCCATGGCGACGTGGAAGCGGCCGATCGCCTGCCGGGCTTCCGGGCCATAGCTGTGCTGGCGAGCCAGGGCCGCGGCGAGGTCGCGATTGGCGGCTTCCATCTCGGCTTCGAGCGCCCGGCGGCGGGTGTGAAAGTCGTGTTCGAGCGCCTCGATCCGGGCATTCTGATCGGGGGTGAGGTCCAGCTGGTGGTGCAGCACCTCATCCAGACTTGCCTCGCCGCGGGCCTGGCTTAGGCCATACTGCACGCCCGCCCAACCGCCGACCGCGCCGCCCAGGCCGGTCAACAGGATGGCGGCCAGGATCAATCCAGGTCCGACCCTCATCCCAGCTGTCCCAGGATGCGGCTGGAGGGCGCCAGGGCTGAGTGGGGCGAGAAGACGCCCAGGGCAGAAGCCCGGGCCGCACTCGCCTTGCCGGCCGACATCCCGCCGATCGCGGCGCTGGCGCCGACCGCGACGACGAACAGCAAGGCCTGCGCCGAGGCAAGCGGCGTTAACCGCCGCTCACTGGCCTCATCCCCGGCCAGCCGCTCCCATACGGCGGCTTCCAGGCCATCGAGGCTCTGGTCCGGGCCTGCTTCACGCAGTAGATCGAGATCGATAGGCGTCATTGGCCGGCTCCGGTCATGTCCGTCTCCTTACGCGCGCCGCCGCGTCTCCCCTCGCGAGGGGTGCGGCGCTCGTCTGCGTATAGCCGCTAACCTGCCCCAGAGAGTGTTCCGCATGAAGGCTTCCCGTTACATCCTCGCCGCCGCCCTGGCCCCCATGATGGCCTTGGCCGCCCTGCCGGCCTGGGCCCATCCGCAGCTGGTCGCCTCTACCCCCGCCGCCGGCGCCACGGTCAGTTCGGTTCGCCAGGTCGAACTTCGCTTCAGCGAGCCGCTGGTGGCCAAGCTGTCGTCTGCCAGCCTGGTCTCCATCAAGATGAACATGGGCGGCGGCCAGATGATGGATCACCGCATGGGCATGGGCGGCAAGGTCAGCTTCGACCCCGCCAACGCCAAGGTCATGCGCCTGACCTTCTCCGGACCGCTGCCGCCGGGCGTCTATCACCTGGATTGGAAAGCGGTCTCCACCGACACCCATCGCCTCAAGGGCGGCTTCGACTTCACCGTGCGCTGAGCCGATGGCGGGGGGCGAGATCGCCGCGCGGCTGGTTCAGTACGCGTTGCTGACAGTGCTGTTCGGCCTGTCCGCAATGAGCCACTATGCCGATGTCGAGCCCCCGCGGCCCCGCCTGACGACGGCCCTGGCCCTGGGCGGCGCTCTGGCCAGCCTGGCCGGCCTTCTGATGTTGGCGGTGAATCTGGCCGACGATCCCGCTATCCTGGTCTCGCCCTCGGGAACCTGGTCGATGATCACGGCCATGGGAGCCGGCATCGCCGGGCTTGCGCGGTTAACTCTGCTGATTCTGCTGGCGGCTGTTCCGCCACTGCGGCGGCCCTGGCCGACCCGGCTGCTGTCGGGCCTGGCCCTGGCCAGCCTGGCCTGGTCGGGCCACGCCGCCGCCGGCGAAGGCGGGCAGGGGTTGCTGCGTCTGGCCGCTGATGGTCTTCATTTGCTGGCGGCCGGCGTCTGGATCGGCGCCCTGGCCGGCTTCGTGGCCCTGGTCCGGCCGGGACAGAACCTCGCCAACGGCAGCCGCGCCCTCAGCGCCTTTTCCGGTGTCGGCACGGCCTGCGTGGCCCTGCTGGTCGCCACCGGCCTCGTCAATCTTTTCGCCGACACCGACGGTCGGCCGCTGGCGGCCCTGGGTCACAGTGTGTGGGGGCTCCTGCTGGCGGCTAAGTTGGCCCTGGTCACGGCCATGCTCGGCCTGGCCGCACTGAACCGCTTCGTGCTGACCCCCCGGCTGCGGGCCAGCGGCCCGCCCGGCGCCATCCGGCTCAGCCTGGTGGCGGAATTCACGCTGGGTATGGGCGTGCTCATCCTGGTGGCTGTTCTTGGGAGGCTGGCCCCGTTGGGGGATGGCTGAGCCTTAGCGGGCGCGCTCCAGCAGGTGGATCAGCTCGGCGGCCTTGGTGCGCTGTTCATCGGCGTCGCCTGCAATGATGGCGCTCTCGATACAGTGGGCCAGATGCCCCTTGAGCAGCTCGGTTTCCACCCGGCCCAGAGCGGCCTTAACCGCCTGGATCTGAGTCAGCACATCGATGCAGTAGCGGTCCTCCTCGACCATGCGGGCCACGCCGCGCACCTGGCCCTCGATGCGGGTCAGCCGGTTGAGGAGCTGGGGTTTGTCCTGTGTGTCCATGCCTCAGACTTTATACCCCCTAGGGGTAATTGCAATATGCCCCTGGGGGGTATATCTGTCATCTCATGAGCGACGACCACGCCTGCTGTCATTCGCCTGAACCCGGCCATGACGGACTTCATCACCACCATGCGGACGCGCCGCGCGCGCCGGCCATCCCCGGCGCCGTCTATGTCTGCCCTATGCATCCGGAAATCCGCCGCCCGGCGCCGGGTTCCTGTCCGATCTGCGGCATGGCGCTAGAGCCCGAGACGCCCAGCCTCGAGGACGGTCCCAGTCCGGAACTGACAGACATGAGCCGCCGCTTCTGGGCGGGGCTGGCGCTGGCCGCGCCGCTGATGGCCATCGACATGGGTGGCCACATGTTCGGGCTCACCATGCCATGGCCGCACACTGCGACGCCCTGGATCGAACTGGCCCTGGCCAGCCCCGTCGTGCTGTGGGGCGGCTGGCCCTTCTTCCAGCGCGGCTGGGCCTCGGTGCTGGCGCGCAGCCTCAACATGTTCAGCCTGGTCGCCCTGGGGACCGGCGCGGCCTACCTCTATTCGCTGTTCGCCACCCTGGCCCCGCAGGCCCTGCCGGCCGCCTTCCGCGACACGATGGGCATGCCGCCGCTATATTTCGAAGCCTCGGCTGTGATCACCGTGCTGGTGCTGCTGGGTCAGGTGCTGGAGCTGCGGGCTCGCGAGCAGACGGGCGGGGCCATTCGCGCCCTGCTCGACCTGGCCCCCCGCACCGCCCGTCGTGTTGCGGCGGATGGCGCCGAGGCCGAGATCGGCATCGATGAGATCGCCCTGGGCGATCGACTGCGGGTGCGCCCCGGCGAGAAGATTCCAGTCGATGGCGAGGTCCTCGAGGGCCGCAGCCATGTCGACGAATCCATGGTCACCGGCGAATCCATGCCGGTGCTCAAAGCGGCCGGCGCCCAGGTGGTCGGCGGGGCGATCAACCAGACCGGCGCCTTCCTGATGCGCGCCGACCGCATCGGCCGCGATACCCTTCTCTCGCGCATCGTGCAGATGGTCGCCGAGGCTCAGCGCTCTCGCGCGCCCATCCAGCGGCTGGCCGACACGGTCTCCGGCTGGTTCGTGCCGGCGGTGATCCTGGCGGCGGTCGTGGCCGGGATCGTCTGGGCCGTGGCCGGACCTGAGCCGCGCCTGGCCAACGCCCTGGTGGCGGCGGTGTCGGTGCTGATCATTGCCTGCCCCTGCGCCCTGGGCCTGGCCACCCCGATGTCGATCATGGTCGGGGTGGGGCGCGGGGCCCGGGCCGGCGTGCTGGTCAAGAGCGCCGAGGCGCTGGAGCGGCTGGAAAAGGTCGACGTGCTGGTGGTCGACAAGACCGGGACCCTGACCGAAGGCCGGCCGGCGGTCACAGGCCTCAAGGCGGTCGGGCTTTCCGAGGACGAGCTTCTGCGGCTCGCCGCCAGCCTGGAACGCAACAGCGAGCATCCGCTGGCGCACGCCATCGTCGAGGCGGCGCAGGGCCGGAAGCTCACCCTGGTCGAGCCCGCCGAATTTGACAGTCCGATCGGCAAGGGCGTTACCGGCCTGATCGAGACCCGCCGGCTGGCCATTGGCGCCGACCGCTATCTGGAGGAACTGGCGATCGACACATCGGCGCTGGCCGGCGACGCAGAGTCCCTGCGCCAGGACGGGGCCACCGTGGTGTTCGTGGCCGTCGACGGCAAGGCGGCCGGGCTGATCGCCATCACGGATCCGGTCAAGGCCACCACGCCCGCCGCCGTCGCGGCGCTGAAGGCCGAGGGCGTACGGCTGGTCATGCTGACCGGCGACAACCGGGTCACCGCCGAGGCCGTGGCCCGGCGGCTGGGCATCGACGAGGTCGAGGCCGACGTGCTTCCCGACCGCAAGGCCGATGTGGTTAAGCGGCTGCGGGCCGAGGGCCGGGTGGTGGCCATGGCCGGCGACGGGGTCAATGACGCTCCGGCCCTGGCGGCGGCCGATGTCGGCATCGCCATGGGGGCGGGGACCGATGTCGCCATCGAGAGCGCCGGGGTGACCCTGCTGCGCGGCGACCTGACCGCCATCGTCGCGGCGCGGCGGCTGTCGCGCCAGGTGATGGGCAACATCCGCCAGAACCTGGTCTTCGCCTTCGTCTACAACGCCGCCGGCATACCGATCGCCGCGGGGGTGCTCTATCCCGCCTTCCACATCCTGCTCTCGCCGGCCCTGGCGGCGGGGGCCATGGCGTTGTCCTCGTTCAGCGTCATCGCCAACGCCCTTCGCCTGAGAACCGCGCGTCTCTGATAGCGCTTTGAGGAAATTGGAGGGTCGCGGGACTGGACCGGACCGGCGGGCGCCCTATGGTTTGCCCATGAGCGAGGTCAGCGATTTTCTGGGCGCCCCACTGCACGATCCGGGGCCTGAGGCGCTGGGGGCTATCGACGATTTCATCGGCGGGTTCCTGACCTACCAGACCCGCGCCACCCGCATCATCGCCGCGGCCGAGGCCCACCCGCAGAGCTGCCTGGCCAACGCCTATGCCGGCGTCCTCTGGATGCTGTTGGAGGCGCCGGAGGCTCCCGCCAAGGCCGCGCCCTACCGCGACCGCGCCCTGGCCGCCGCGCTCACGGCCCACCCGCGCGAGGTTCATGCGGCGGCCTTCCTCGACGCCTGGGTGCGGGGCGATCTGGCGGAGGCCGAACGGCTCAGCGAAGAGGCCCTCGACCACTGGCCGCGCGACCTGGCCATGCTCAAGCTGAACCAGTACCTGACCTTCAACCGAGGTGATTTCCCGGCCATGCTGCGCATCGCCCTGAAGGGGCTGGAGGGCGCCGCCGACGTGCCGCAGATGCACGGCATGGCAGCCTTCGGCTACGAGCAGTGCCATCTGCTGGGCGAGGCAGAAGCGGCGGCCCGCCGCGCGCTGGCCATGGAGCCCAGCGAGCCCTGGGCCCAGCACGCCCTGGCCCATGTCATGCTGACCCAGGGCCGGATCGACGAGGGCGAGGCCTTCATGCGCGCCGCCTCGCCGGGGTGGGCCGAGCTCAACAGCTTCATGCTGACCCACAACTGGTGGCACCTGGCCCTGTTCCTGATCAGCCAGGGGCGGTTGGACGAAGCGCTCGACGTCTATGACCAGCACTGCTGGGGCATCGCCAAGGACTACAGCCAGGACCAGATCGGGGCGGTGTCGCTGCTGGCCCGGCTCGAATTTGCCGGGGCCGACGTCGGCGACCGCTGGGCCGAGGTCGGCGACTATCTGAAGGCGCGCGGCCGCGACACCGTCTCGCCCTTCCTCAGCCTGCAATACCTGTACGGCCTGATCCGCACCGGCCAGCCCGAGGCCGGGCCGCTGCTGGAGGCCATCCGCGCCGAGACGGCGCCGGTCTGGCGCGAGGTGGCCCTGCCGGCGGCCGAGGGCGTCCATGCCTACCTGGCCGGAGACGACGCGGCCGCCATCGCCGCTATGGAGCGGGCCCTGCCGCGCCTCTTCGAGATCGGCGGGAGCCACGCCCAGCGCGACCTCTTCGAACAGATTCACCTGGCCGCCCTGTTGCGGGCCGGCCGCTGGACCGCCGCCCAGCAGACCCTGGAGCAGCGCCGCGGCTTCGATCCCGACGGGGTTCCGCTCAACCGCGACCTGGCCCGCGCCTATGCGGCCCTCGGCCTGCCGGTCCAGGCGCGCGAAGCCGCCGCACGGGCGCGCCACAGGCTGGAGGCCCACGCGTGAGCGCCCACCCCAACGAGACCGCGCTGCTGTCGATGATCGCCGGCCGGGCCGACGAGCTGGCCGAGATCACCCGCGACCTGATCCGATTTCCGACCATCAACCCGCCGGGCGACGCATATCGGCCGTGTGCGGAGTATCTTGGCGAGCGGCTGCGCAGGCGCGGCTTCGATGTGCAGTATGTCCGAGCCGAGGGCGCGCCGGGCGACACCGACAGCCATCCACGCGTCAACGTCATCGCCCGCTACGAGGGCGGTCCTGGCCCCTGCGTCCATTTCAACAGCCATATCGACGTGGTCGAGGCCGGCGAGGGCTGGACCCTGCCGCCCTTCGAGGGCGTGATCCAGGACGGCCGCGTCTATGGCCGCGGCGCCTGCGACATGAAGGGCGGGCTGGCCGCCTCGGTGGTGGCGGTCGAGGCTCTGCTGGACGCCGGCGTGCCCATCCCCGGCAAGCTGGAGATTTCCGGGACGGCCGACGAGGAATCCGGCGGCTATGGCGGCGTCGCCTGGCTGGCCGAGCGGGGCTGGTTCTCCAAGCCCCGGGTCGATCACGTGATCATCCCCGAGCCGCTGAACGTCGACCGGGTCTGCATCGGCCATCGCGGGGTCTGGTGGGGCGAGATCGAGACCCTGGGCCGCATCGCCCATGGGTCCATGCCCTTCCTGGGCGACAGCGCCATCCGCCACATGGGCGCGGTGGTTGAGGCCTTCGAAGAGCGGCTCTATCCGCGCCTGGCCGACCACGCGACGGTCATGCCGGTCGTGCCCGAAGGCGCCCGCACGCCCACGCTCAACATCAACTCCATGCACGGCGGCCAGGCCGAGCCGCAGGAGGGCAGGCTGCCCTCGCCGGTGGTCGCCGACAGCTGCCGCATGGTCTTCGACCGCCGCCTGCTGATCGAAGAAGACCTCGAGGATGTGAAGGGCGAGATGCGGGCGTTGCTCGACAGCCTGACTCAGACCCGCTCGGGTTTTCGCTACCACCTGCGCGACCTCTTCGAAGTCCGCCCCAGCATGACCGAGCCCGACCGCCCGGTGGTCACGGAGACCGCTCGCGCCGTGCAGCAGATCCTGGGCCGCCCCGCCGCCCTGGTCTGCTCGCCCGGCACCTACGACCAGAAACACATCGACCGCATCGGCAAGCTTAGGGACTGCATCGCCTACGGCCCGGGGATTCTGGACCTGGCGCACCAGCCCGACGAGTATGTCGAGATCGAAGCCATGGTGCAGTCGGCGCAGGTCATGGCGCTGAGCGCCTGGGCGCTGATGACGGGCGAAAACTAGATGAGGTTCTGGTCCTCAAATCCTCCCCCGGAGGGGGAGGGGGACCATGCGGAGCATGGTGGAGGGGGTTCACGCTACATCCACCGGGCAGGAGGAATCGCGGCGGGTCGGCTGAGGTTTCTACGGGCTAAGGTGAATGTAGCGGCAACCCCCTCCACCACCCTCCGGGCGGTCCCCCTCCCCCTCCGCGGGAGGATTTGTCTGTGGGTGGCCGCCCTCTTCCTCGCCTTCACCCCGGCCGCCGCCCAACCCGTGCCCACCGTCCTGCGCCTGGGCATGCAGCTCGAGCCCCCCAACCTCGACCCCACCGCCGGCGCGGCGGCGGCCATCGACGAGGCGGTGACCGGCAACGTCTTCGAGAGCCTGGTCCGCATCGGCCGCGACGGCCAGGTGGCGCCGGCGCTCGCCGAGTCCTGGGAGGTCTCGCCCGACGGCCTGATCTACCTCTTCCACCTACGCCGGGGCGTGCGCTTCCATGACAGCGCTCCCTTCGACGCCTCGGTGGTCAAGTTCTCGCTAGACCGTGCCCGCGCCGAGACCTCCGCCAACGCCCAGAAGGCTTATTTCGAGCCCGTCGACCGGGTCGAGGTCCTGGACCCCCTGACCGTGCGGCTGGTGCTCAAGCGTCCGTCCAGTTCACTGATCTATGTCCTGGCCTGGGGCGACGCGGCCATGGTCTCGCCGTCCAGCGTGGCGCATGACGACACCAACCCCGTCGGCACCGGGCCGTTCAAATTCGCCGGCTGGCGGCGGGGCGAATCCATCACCCTGGAGGCCAACCCGGCCTACTGGGGCGCCAGGCCGCGCACCCAGCGCATCGTGCTGAAATTCATCGCCGACCCCACCGCCGCCTTCGCCGCCATCCGGGCCGGCGACCTGGACGCCTATCCTGGCTTCCCGGCCCCGGAAAATCTGCCGGAACTGGCCAAGGACAAGCGCTTCCGGGTGGTGGTCGGCTCGACCGAGGGCGAGACCATCCTGGCCCTGAACAACGCTCGCCCGCCGTTCAACGACATCCGTGTGCGGAGGGCCCTGGCCTACGCCATCGACCGCAAGGCCATCATAGACGGGGCCATGTTCGGCTATGGCCAGCCGATCGGCAGCCATTATCCGCCGCAGAACCCCGGCTATGTCGACCTGACCGGCCGCTATCCGCACGACGTAGCCAAGGCCAGGGCTCTGCTCGCGGAGGCGGGTTATGCGAACGGCCTGGACGTCACCCTCAAGCTGCCGCCGCCCTCCTATGCCCGCCGCAGCGGCGAGATCATCGCGGCGCAGCTGGCCGCCGCCGGGGTGCGGGTGAAGATCGAGAATCTGGAATGGGCCCAGTGGCTGGACCAGGTGCTGAAGAACCACAGCTTCGACATGACCATCGTCTCGCACACCGAGCCGATGGACTACGACATTTATGGCCGCGACTACTATTTCGGCTACCGCAGCGCCGCCTTCGACGCCCTGCTCAAGAAACTGGACGCCGCCGTCCTGCCCTCCGAGCGCAACGCCATCCTGGGCGACATTCAGCGCAAGCTGGCCGATGACAGCCCCAACGTCTTCCTGTTCGAACTGCCCAAGCTGGGGGTCTATGACGCGCGGCTGCGCGGCTATTGGGTCGACGCGCCGGTGCAGGCCAGCGAGGCGGTCGATCTCTATTTCGAAGGCGCGGGCGCGGCGGCCGGACCGGCGACAACACAGACCAGGACCAGTGGCGTCTGGGGCTGGCTGGCCCTGGCGGCGCTCGGCGGTCTGGTGGTCGTCGGCGTCTGGAAGCTGGGCGCGCGCTACGTGGCCGGGCGGGCAGCGGCGCTGGGCCTGACCTTCCTGGCCGCCACGGTCATTGTCTTCCTGCTGATCCAGATCCTGCCGGGCGATCCGGCGGCCTACATGATGGGCCTCAACGCCAATCCGCAGGCGGTGGCGGCGCTGCGCAGCCAGTTGGGCCTGGATCAGCCGGCGGCCGTTCGCTACGTCGCCTGGCTGGCCGGCATGCTGCATGGCGATCTGGGGACCAGCTACACCTACCACGTCCCCGTCGCGGGTCTGATCGGCGAGCGGCTGCAGGTCTCGCTGGCGCTGGCGCTGATCGCCATGGGCCTCTCCATCGCCGTCGCCCTGCCGGTCGGCCTGCTGGCCTCCGCCCGGCGCGGCAAGGCCTCCGATGTCATCAGCATGGGCCTGGCCCAGATCGGCGTGGCCCTGCCCAACTTTTGGTTCGCCATGCTGCTGGTGCTGGTCTTCTCAGTCGGCCTGCGCTGGCTGCCGTCCGGCGGCTTCCCCGGCTGGGACACCGGGCTGGTTCCCGGCCTCAAGGCCCTGATCCTGCCCGCCATTGCGCTGGCCCTGCCGCAAGCGGCCATCCTCGCCCGCGTGCTGCGCTCCGCCCTGATCGAGACCCTCGGCGAGGACTATATCCGCACCGCACGGGCCAAGGGTCTGTCGCCCGCCCAGGCCCTGGTTCGCCACGCCCTGCGCAACGCGATGATCCCGACACTGACGATTCTCGGTCTGCAGTTCCCCTTCCTGCTGGCCGGCAGCGTCATCGTCGAGAACGTCTTCTTCCTGCCGGGCCTGGGCCGGCTGGTCTTCCAGGCCATCACCCAGCGTGACCTGATCGTCGTGCAGGGCGTGGTCATCCTGCTGGTCTTCCTGGTGGTGGCGGCAGCCTTCCTGATCGACCTCGGCTACGCAGCCATCGACCCGCGCCTGCGGACGAGGCGCTCATGAAGTCCACACCCGGTCTCATCATCGGCGGCCTGCTCACCGGCCTCTTCGTCGCCGCCGTGCTGCTCTCTTTCGTCTGGACGCCCTATGACGTCAGCACGCTCGACGTCGCGCATCGCCTGCTTCCGCCGTCGGCCGCCCACTGGTTCGGCACGGACCATTTCGGCCGCGACCTGGTCTCGATGATCCTGCTGGGGGCCCGCAACTCGCTCGCCGTGGCCCTGGTCGCGGCGGGCCTGGGGCTTCTGATCGGCGTGCCGCTCGGCCTGCTGGGCGCGGCGCGGGGCGGCATGGTCGACGAGCTGGTCATGCGGACCAACGACCTGATCTTCGCCTTCCCCTCGCTGCTGCTGGCTATCTTGATTACCGCCGTCGCCGGGCCCGGCGCGATCAACGCCATCATTGCCATCGGCATCTTCAACATCCCCGTCTTCGCCCGCGTGGCGCGAGGCGGGGCGCTGTCCTTGTGGAAGCGTGACTACATCCTGGCCGCCCAGGTGGCCGGAAAGGGCCGCTGGCTGATCTCGCTGCAGCACATCCTGCCCAACATCGCCGGGCTGTTGATCGTCCAGGCGACCATCCAGTTCTCGCTCGGCATCCTGGCCGAGGCCGGCCTCAGCTACGTGGGCCTGGGCGCCCAGCCGCCGACCCCCAGCTGGGGTCGGATGCTCAATGAAGCCCAGACCATGATCGGATTCGCGCCCTGGCTGGCCATCTTCCCGGGCCTGGCGGTGGTGCTGACGGTGCTCGGCCTCAACCTGCTGGGCGACGGCTTGCGCGACCGCTACGACCCCCGGCTGGCGGAGGGTCGGTCATGAGCCTGCTCACCGTCGACAAGCTCAACCTGGCCATCCACGGCCGCCCGGTGATCAAGGGCCTCAGCTTCACCGTCGAGCCCGGCGAGATTGTCGGCCTGGTCGGCGAGTCCGGCTCGGGCAAGTCGCTGACGGCGCTCACTATCCTGGGCCTGACCCCGCCTGGGTCGGTCGCTGCCGGCGCGGTGAAGCTGGATGGCCAGGACCTGCTGAACCGCCCCGACCGCGAGCTTCAGGCCATTCGCGGCAAGGCCATCGGCATCGTCTTCCAGGAACCGGCGACGGCGCTGAACCCGCTGCTGACCATCGGGGCGCAGGTGGCTGAGACCGCCCGCATCCACGGCCACTCGAAGGCCGCCGCCGACGCCCTTGCCGCCGAGGCCCTGGTCCGCGCCGGGCTGTCTCCGGGCCTAACGAACCGCTATCCGCACGAGCTCTCCGGCGGCCAGCGCCAGCGGGCGGCCATCGCCATGGCGACGGTGCTCAAGCCGAAACTGCTGATCTGCGATGAGCCGACCACGGCCCTCGACGTAACCACCCAGGCCCAGATCCTGGTGCTGTTGAAGTCCCTGGCCCGCGAGCAGGGCTGCGGGCTGATCCTGATCACCCATGACCTCGCCGTCGTCGCCGAGATGGCCGACCGCACGGTAATCCTCAAGGACGGCGCCGTCGTCGAGCAGGGACCGACCGTGGCGTTGTTCCGGAACCTGACCAACCCCTACAGCCGCCAGCTCGCCGCCGATTCCGCGCCGCAGCCGGCCACCGAGCGGCCAGAGGCGAAGGGCGATCCGCTGCTGGAGGCCCGCGACGTGATCCGCGCCTATCCGGGCGCCAAGGGCCGCGCGGTCGACGGCGTCACCCTCGCCATCCGCCCTGGCGAACGGGTTGGGCTGGTCGGCGAGTCGGGTTCGGGCAAGTCGACCCTGCTGCGCGCCCTGCTGGCCCTCGAGCCGGTGCAGGGCGGCGAGATCGTTCTGGCCGGCGCGCCGTTCAGGCCCGGCGGCGGCAAGGATCGCCGTGTGCTGATTCAGGCGGTGTTCCAGGACCCGGTCGGCAGCTTCGATCCCCGCTGGACGGTCGAGGCTCTGGTCGCCGAGCCGCTGCACCTTTCGCCCGCGCCGGTCCCGAAGGCCGAGCGCCGGGCCCGCGTCGCCGTCCTGCTCGAAAAGGTCGGCCTGCCCGCCGACGCCATCGACCGCTATCCGCACCAGTTCTCCGGCGGCCAGCGCCAGCGCATCGCCATCGCCCGCGCCCTGATCGTCGAGCCCCGAATCGTGGTGCTGGACGAGGCGGTCTCGGCCCTCGATGCGACGGTGCGCGGTCGCATCCTCGAACTGCTCGACCGTCTGTCGGACGAGCTGGGCGTCGCCTGGCTGTTCGTCACGCACGACCTGACCGTGGTCCGCGCCGTCACCGACCGGGTGCTGGTCATGCAGTCCGGCAAGATTGTCGAGGAGGGGCTGACGGCGCAGGTCTTCGCCGCGCCCAAGCACCCCTACACTCAGGCCCTTCTGGCCGCAGCGCCGGACCTTGAGGCTGCGTTGGCCGCCAGGGAATGATTGGCGACTTCGATTTCATCATCGTTGGCGCGGGCAGCGCCGGTTGCGTGCTGGCCAACCGGCTGAGCGCCGATCCCCGCAACCGCGTTCTGCTGCTGGAGGCCGGGGGGCATGACCGGCTGTTCTGGGTGAAGGTCCCGATCGGTTATCTCTACACCCAGGGCCATCCGCGCACGGACTGGAGGTTCTCGACCGAGCATGAGCCGGCGCTGGGCCGGGCGCTGAGCTATCCGCGCGGGCGGCTGCTGGGCGGCTCGTCCTCGATCAACGGCATGATCTACATGCGCGGCCAGGCGGCGGACTACGACCACTGGCGCCAGCTGGGTCTGGTCGGCTGGGGCTGGGACGAAGTTCTGCCGATCTTTCGCAAGTCGGAAGACCATTACGGCGGCGCCAATGAATTTCACGGGGCCGGCGGGCCGTTGAAGGTGGCGACCCAGCGGCTGAGCTGGCCGATCCTTGAGGCCTTCCGCGAGGCCGCCGCCGAGGTGGGCATACCCCGCACGGCCGACTTCAACACCGGCGACAACTTCGGCAGCGCCTATTTCGACGTCACCCAGAAGGACGGTCTGCGCTGGAGCGCCGCCGACGCGTTCCTGCGCCCCGTCCAGCGGCGGCCGAACCTGGCTATCGTCACCGGGGCGCTGGTCCAGGGCGTGATCCTGGAAGCGGGAAGGGCGGTCGGCGTTCGATATCGTCTGGGAACGGAGCAGCGGGAAGCGCGGGCCGGGCGCTCGGTCGTGCTGGCCGCCGGCGCTATCGGCTCGCCGCACCTGCTGCAGCTCAGCGGCGTCGGTCCCGGCGAGCGGCTGAAGGCGGCCGGCGTCGCGGTGGCGGTCGACGCGCCGGGTGTCGGGGCCAACCTGCAGGACCATCTACAGATCCGCACGGTGTTCAAGGTCTCGGGGACCCGCACGCTTAATAGCCGGGCCGGCAACCTGCTGGGCCGCGGCCTGATCGGGCTGGAATACGCCCTACGCCGTAGCGGGCCGATGTCGATGGCCCCCAGCCAGCTGGGCCTCTTCGCCCGCTCGTCCGAACGGCAGGCGACGCCGGACCTGGAATACCATGTCCAGCCGTTGAGCCTCGACGCCTTCGGCTCGCCCCTGCACCCCTTCGACGCCATCACCGCCTCGGTCTGCAACCTGCGGCCCGCCAGCCGGGGCGAGGTGATGCTGAAGAGCGCCGACCCGGCGGCGGCCCCGGCCATCCGGCCCAACTATCTCGCCGACCCGGCCGACCAGCAGACGGTGCTGGACGCCGTGGCGCTGACCCGCCGCATCTGTGGCGCGCCGGCCCTGGCGCCCTATCGGCCCGAAGAATACCGGCCGGGCGATGTCCCCGACCTGCTGGCCGAGATCGGCCGCATCGCCACCACCATCTTCCACCCGGTCGGCACCTGCCGTATGGGGACTGACCCAGGCTCGGTGGTCGACGGCTCCTTGAAGGTGCGCGGGATCGAGGGGCTGCGCGTCGCCGACGCCTCGGTGATGCCGACCATCACCTCCGGCAACACCCACGCCCCGACCGTGATGATCGCCGAGAAAGCCGCCGAGATGATCCTGACCGATTGAACGGAGGGGGCCTACTTCAGCGCCACCTTCACCTTGGCCGACAGCCCCGGCCTCAAGCGGGCCACGCTCGTCTGCCCGGGGTCGAAGACGATGCGGACCGGCACGCGCTGGACGATCTTGGTGAAATTGCCGGTGCCGGGCTCGAACGGCAGCAGGGCGAATTCCGAGCCGGTGCCGGGAGCGATGCTCTGCACACGGCCTGTCAGCTTCACGCCGGGCAGGGCGTCGACGCGGACCTCGGCCCGCTGGCCGGTCAGCATGCGGCCGGTCTGGGTCTCCTTGAAGTTGGCGGTGACATAGACCTGGGCGACCGGGGCGATGGTCAGCAGGCGCGAACCGGGCTGCACATAGTCGCCTGGGCGGGCCTGCAGGTCGCCGACCACGCCGTCGATGGGCGCGCGGATCAGGGTGTGGGCCTGGTCCTGACGGGCCAGGTCGAGGGCGGCGGCGGCCTTGGCGCGGCCGGCCTGGGCGGCGGCCAGCGCCGCTTCCAGCTCGCCCCGCCGCTGGGTGGTGACCCCGGCCTGGCTCTGGCTGACGGCCAGGGCGGCGCGGACATTGTCGGCATTGGCGCGGGCGGCGATGGCCTCAGTCTGCACCCGCTCGGCGTCGCGGCGCGGCACGGTCCCGGCGGCGACCAGGGCCTGGAAGCGGCGGGCGTCGGCCTCGGCGCGGCGGGCTTCGGCGTCGGCGGCGGCGATACGGGTGCGGCTTTGGGCCACCCCGGCGGCGGCCAGCCCTTGCTCGGCTCCCAGCCGGTTCAGCGCCGCTTCCGCCTGGGCCACGGCGGCGTTGGCCAGCGCCAGGTCGCCCTCGGCGGCGGCCAGGCGAGCGGCGTATTCCTCAGGGTCGAGCTGAACCAGCGGATCACCGGCCTTGACCGCCTGGTTGTCGGTCACCAGCACGGTGGCGATCAGGCCCTTCACGCGTGGGGCCACCGTCGTGCTGTCGGCCTTGAGATAGGCGTTGTCGGTGGCCTCGGCCGGGCGAGCGGCGTGCAGCCAGGTCACCCCGCCGATGGCCACGGCGGCGGCGATGCCCAGGACGATCAGAGCCCGGATCAACGGCCCGCGACGGCTCTTCGGCGGCGGCGGAGCGATAGTGGGAACGGCTTCCAGGGTGACGGCGCTCATCGGTCGGAGCTTTCAAAGACGGCGGCGATACGGGCCTTGATGGCCGCGCGGGACTGTTCGAGCAGGTTGTCGGAGAGGGCGGGGTCGGCGACGGCGCGGGCCAGGCTGACCGCGCCGGCCATCTCGGCCATCAGCGAGCCGGCCAGGGCGGTGTTGGCAGCCTCATTCTCGCCTGGCAGCCGGCTGGCGATGCCGCCGATCAGCGACTTGATGCCCGTGTCGAAGGCTTCGCGCGCCGGACCGGCCTGCCGTGCCATATCGCCGGCCAGAGCGGTGATCGGACAGCCCAGCTCGCGGCCGTCGCGGTGCGCCGCCGAGACATACATGTCGACATAGGCCTCCAGCGCCGCGCGGGCGTCCTGGTCGCCGGTGGTCAGGGCAAAGCGCTTGCGGCCCTGCCGAAAGGCTTCCTCCACCGCCGCGCCCAGCAGCGCCTCCTTCGAGGCGAAGTGCGCGTAGAAGCCGCCATGCGTCAGGCCGACTTCGGCCATCACCCCGGCCACCGCCAACCTGTCGGGCCCCTGCTGGCGCAGCGAGCGGGCGGCGGCCTTCACCACCCGGGCACGTGTCTCCTGTTTGTGGTCGTCGGGGTAGCGCATCGCGCGGCCTTTCATTATATGACGAGTATCATATAAAAACTCACTAGCTTGGCGCAAGGCCCATCGATGAGTGACACTGCCGCGATCCCGGCCCGTCGGGTGTTCAGCGAGAAGACCAAGTTCCTGATCTTCGGGCTGATGGCGTTCGGCCAGTTCATGGCGCTGCTGGACATCCAGATCGTCGCCGCCTCGCTGAACACCATCCAGGCGGGCCTCTCGGCCGGACCCGACGAGATCGCCTGGGTGCAGACCGCCTATCTGATGGCCGAGATCGTCATGATCCCGCTGGCCGCCTTCCTGTCGCAGGCTATCTCGACCCGCTGGCTGTTCACGGCCTCGGCGGCGCTGTTCACGATCTCCAGCCTGATGTGCGGCATGGCCTGGGACATCAATTCGATGATCGCCTTCCGCGCCATCCAGGGCTTCGTGGGTGGGGCGATGGTGCCGACGGTGTTCGCTACCGGCTTCACACTGTTCGAGGGCCCCAAGCGGGCCATGGTGCCGGCCATCCTGGGCGTGGTTTCAACCCTGGCCCCCACCCTAGGCCCGACGGTCGGCGGGCTGATCACCGACATCGCCGACTGGCGCTGGCTGTTCTTCATGAACATCGTCCCGGGCCTGGCCATCACCATCATCCTGCCGATGCTGGGCAAGCTGGATGAGGCCAATCCGGCGATGCTGAGGCGGATCGACTGGCTGCATGTCGCCTCGCTGGCGGTATTCCTGGGCGGTCTGCAGTACGTGCTGGAGGAGGGTCCGCGCCACGACTGGCTGGATGACACCGGCGTCGCCACAGCCGCCTGGCTGTCGTTCGTGGGGGCGGTGGTGTTCTTCGAGCGCAGCGTCTTCTCGACCATGCCGGTGCTCAAGCTGACCCCGTTCAAGCGGCCCACTTTCGCGCTCGCCTGCGCGCTCAATGTCATCACCGGCTTTGGCCTCTATTCGGCGACCTACCTGACCCCAGTGTTCCTCGGCCGCGTGCAGGGCTGGACCAGCCTGCAGATCGGCACGACGGTCTTCGTCACCGGCATCGCCATGTTCTTCGGCGCCCCCATCGCCGCGCGGCTGTCGACAAAGGTCGACCAGCGACTGGTCATCGCCGCCGGCTTCATCCTGTTCGCCACGGGCCTGTGGATGTTCTCGGCCGTCGATGTCGACTGGGGCTTCGGGCAGTTCTTCATGCCCCAGGTGGTGCGCGGGTTCGCCACCCTGCTGTGCATCGTGCCGGCTGTGGGCATGGCCCTGAACGGCGTGCCGCCCAGCGAGCTGCCCTACGCCTCAGGCCTGTTCAACCTGATGCGTAATCTGGGCGGCGCTGTCGGCATCGCCACCGTCAACACATGGCTGCTGCACTATGGCCGGGCCCACGGCCAGGACCTCGCAGCCGGACTGACCGCCGGCGGGGCGGGGAGCTTTGCCAGCGAGCTGGGCCGCCGCATCTCGGCCTGGACGCCCGACGCCCTGCACGCCGCCGCCATCACCCAGGCCGAGATGGCCAAGGTCATCACCCGCGAGGCCCTCGCGCTGGGCTTTGCCGACGTATTCCGGCTGATGGCCTGGGTGTTCATCGCGGGTCTGATTCTGGTGCCGTTCGCCAGGGCCGCGCCGGTCGGGACAGGGACACCGGCCGAAGCGCATTGACCCGCGCCGCCTTTCCCGCTTTGCCATTTGCAACAAAAGACGGAGGCGGACATGGACCTGCAGCTGACGGACAAGGTGATCTTCGTGGCGGGCGGCAGCCGGGGCATTGGCCTGGGCATCGTCGAACGGCTGCTGGCCGAGGGCGCCAAGGTGGCGATCACCGCCCGCGGCGCTGAGGCGCTGGAAGAGACCCGCGCCCGGCTTGCGACGCAGTATGGCGAAGACAAGATCTGGGCGATGGCCGGCGACATGCGGGACGCGGCGACCATCGAACAGGCGCTCGACCGGACCGAGGCCGAGTTCGGGCCGATCTTCGGGGCGGTGGCCAATGTCGGCCTGCACCCCTGTCCGCCGGGCTTCGACATTGACGACGCGACCTGGGACGGCGGCTTCTCGCAGAACCTCGACAGCGCCTATCGCCTGGCCCGGCCGGTGCTGCGCCGGCTGACGGCGCGGGGCGAGGGGGCGCTGCTGTTCATCAGCTCCATCGCCGGCCTGGCGGCGCTGGGCACGCCGCTGACCTACGGCACGGCCAAGGCGGCGATGAACCACCTGGCCGGCGAGCTTTCCAAGCTGGTCGCCGTCAAGGGCGTGCGGGTCAACACCATCGCGCCGGGCAACATCATCTTCCCCGGCGGGGAGTGGGAAGAGCGCTCGACCGGCGCGCGGGCCGAGGCCTGGACGCGCTGGCTCAACCGCGAGGTGCCGATGCGGCGGTTCGGCAAGCCGGAAGAGATTGGTTCTGTCGCGGCGTTCCTGCTGAGCCCGCTGGCGAGTTTCGTGACCGGGACGGTGGTGCCGGTGGATGGTGGGCAGACGAAGTAGGCACGGACTTTGAAACCGCTCATCCCCGCGAAGGCGGGGACCCAGGCCTTTTCCGTTTCGGTTTTTCAACTGAGGCGGCGTTCTGGAAACAGGGCACAGTCCAGCCATGCTCTCCCAAAAACACCTGGGTCCCCGCCTTCGCGGGGGTGAGCGGAATGGGGGGCTAAGCCAGTTCTTCCTCGACCTGCCCGAGCCGCTCCTTGCCGAAGAACATTTCGTCCCCGACGAAGAAGGTCGGGATGCCGAACGCGCCGCGGGCGGCGGCGCTCTCGGTGTTGGCCATCAGCTCGGCCTTGACCTCGGGGTGCTGGGTCGCCTCGAGGATGGCGCGGGCGTCCAGGCCCGCGGCGGTCAGGACGGCGGCCACGACGTCGGGGTCGTCCATCTTTTGGCCGTCCTCCCACATCGCCTTCACCACCGCCTCCAGATAGGCCTCGCCGACCCCCTGGCGCTGGGCGGCGACCTGGCCGCGCATGATCAGCAGGGTGTTGACCGGGAAGTGCGGGTTGAAGCGGAATTTCGTCAGGCCGTGCCTGGCGACGAACCGCTGGGTTTCGAGTTGCTCGTAGGCCAGCTTGCCCTTCACGGGTCCGAACGCGGCCATCGGCGGCTGGTTGTTGGTCAGCTTGAACAGGCCGCCCAGCAGGCAGGGGATCAGGTTCAGGGTCGCGCCGGAACGCTCCAGCACGCCGGGCAGCACCTTCCAGGACAGGTAGGCGTTGGGGCTGCCGAAATCGAAGATGAAATCGAGGGTCTTGGTCATCAATTCCTCACCAGGTCTCGGTCCAGGGGCGCAGGTCCAGTTCGTGGGTCCAGGACGAGCGTTGCTGCCTGTGTAGCCAGACGAAATTCGTCGCGATCTCTTCGGGCTTGAGGATGCTGTCGGCCTCCAACAGGGCCTCGACATCGGCGCGGTTGGAGCGGGTGAAGACCCCATCGATCGCGCCATCGACCACCACATGGGCGACATGGATACCCTTGGGCCCCAGCTCCCGCGCCGCGCTCTGGGCCATGATCCGCAGACCGGCCTTGGCGGCGGCGAAGGCCGAGAAGCCCTCGCGCCCGCGCATTGAAGCAGTGGCGCCGGTGATCAGGATCGAGCCCTTGCCGCGTGGGCCCATGACACGGGCCGCTTCGCGAGTGGCCAGGAAGCCGGCGAAGCAGGCCATCTCCCAGACCTTGGTGAACACCCGGGCCGTGGTCTCGGTCAGGCCGAAGCGGACGTTCGCCCCGATGTTGAAGACCACGATCTCCAGCGGCCCGATCTCGGCCTCGATGCGGTCGAAGAGGGCGATGGTCTCGTCCTCGCTGCGGGCGTCGACCCCGAAGGCGCGGACCGTGCCGCCGTCCTGGCGGATCGACTCGGCGAGGGTCTCAAGCTGGTCAAGGTTTCGGGCCCGGCGGGTGATGCAGACGGGGTGGCCTTCACGGGCGAAAGCCCTGGCGATGGCGCCGCCGACGCCGTCTCCCGCCCCGATCACCAGGCAGACCCCTTTGGATGTTTCCGTCATCGGACACCATGAGTTTATTTTCTGGACTAACTATGATAGCGTTGCCGGACTGAAGTCAACCGAGGCGCCGTGCTGATGAAATGGGATGCCCTCTCCGCGGAGCGCTGCTCGGTGGCCCGCACTGTGGCGGTGATCGGCGACCGCTGGACTCTGATGGTCCTGCGCGACTGTTTCCTGGGCGTGCGGCGGTTCGAGGATTTCCAGGCGCGGCTGGGCATCTCCCGCACCATCACCGCCGAGCGGCTCAAGCATCTGACCGACGAGGGCGTGCTGAAGAAAGTCGCCTACCAGGACCGCCCGCCGCGCTTCGAATACCGGCTGACCGACAAGGGCCTGGACCTCTATCCGCTGGTCATGGCCATCGTGAACTTCGGCGACCGCCACTATGCCGGCGAGGCTGGGCCGCCGCTGCTGCACCGGCACAAGGCCTGCGGCCACGACTTCGAGCCGGTGATGACCTGCTCCTGCTGCCAGGAGCCAATCAAGGCCCGCGAGGTCGAGACGCGGGCGGGGCCGGGGTCTAGCTCTCACCCTCACGATTCAACTCCGCCACACGCTGTAGAATCAGCCGGGTCCTGAGCCGCAGGATCAGTTCGCCCAGGATCTCAATTCCCTGCCGGCCCAGCCTGGCCGCCTCGTCCGGGTCGGCGGCGCCGGAGATGCGTTCGTAGAAGCGGTCCACCTCGGTCTTGGCCAGGGGTGCGATGGCCTCGACATACATGGCCAGGTCTTCGGGAAAGAAGCCGCCAGCCTCGCCAAATCCCTGGTCCTGGGCGCGCCGCCAGGTCTGCACCAGCACCAGGTCATAGGCGCTGATCGCCGGGCCCTCGGGAATGACCCCGGCGGTCATCAGCCGCAGCAGTTCCTGCAACGGCATGTCGGCAAGCGTCGCCGCCTCCTCGACCGGGATCACTGGTTCGAGCGAGGGAACGTCGAGGTCCTGCGCCAGCCGGCCCTCGAGCCCGGGGAAGGCTTCCAGCTCGCCATGGGTCGGGCGGTCGAGCAGGGTCTTGATGAAGCTGAGCGGCAGGTAGCGCTGCTGCTGCAGCCGCTTGATCACCGCCAGACGACGCAGGTGCTCATCGTCATAGTTGGCGACGTTGGGCTTGGGCCGGGTGGGCTCGGGCAGCAGGCCCATGCGGATATAGTAGCGGATGGTCTCCCGCCCCACGCCGCTCAGCCGTTCCAGTTCCTGCATCTTCACGGGCGCAAGCCTTATAGAGCCTGCGCCCGCGGGACTACCCTACTCCGCCGGTTCCATTGCCCCGGCGCGGGCCATGACGCTCTCGACATAGGTCTTCCGGGCATCGAACTCCTTGGCGATGTTGTCGTCGTCTTCCTGCAGGGCCTGCACGTCGGCGTCGGCAAACCCGAGAATGCCCATGGTCTCGTAGCCCTTGGTGATGGTCGGTCCCCAGAGGCCGATGTCCTTCACGATGGGGACGATGCGGGTGAACAGCGAGCTGCGGAACATCTGCATGAAGCCGCTGTCGTACATGTGGGCGGCGCAGTCGGCGGGGTTGAGGCCGAGCGTCTTCCAGACTTCCACCGCGTCGAAGCGGTCGCGCATCAGGTAGCAGGCCTCAAGCAGGAACTCCTCGCGCTCGTCCCGTTCGGCCTGGGAGAGCTGGGGATAGTAGTCGCGCAGGGCCAGGCGGCCGAAGGCGACGTGGCGGCTCTCGTCCTGCATGACATAGGCGTTGACCGCCGCGGCCAGCGGGTTCTGGGCGTGGTCGCGGATCTGCTGGAAGGCGGCCAGGGCCAGGCCCTCGATGACCACCTGCATGCCCAGATAGGTCATGTCCCAGCGGCTGTCGCGCAGCACCTGGTCGATCAGTTCCTGCAGCGGCGGGGTCATCGGGTAGGCGACCTTGAACTTCTCCAGCAGGCGCTTGTAGCTCTCGACATGGCGGGCCTCGTCGATGACTTGAGTGGAGGCGTAGAACTTAGAGTCCATGTCCGGGACTTGCGTCACGATCTTGGCCGCGCAGATCAGCGCCCCCTGCTCGCCCTGCATGAACTGGCTGATCTGCCAGCCCTGGAAGTGGCGGCGCACGGTTGCCTTTTCCTGGCGCGACATGGCCTCGTACTGGGCCATGCCGGCGATGGGCAGCATGGCTTCGGGCAGCTGCTCGGGATTGTCCTCGTCCAGCTCCTGGGTCCAGTCGATGCGGGTGTTGGCGTCCCACTGCATCTCGACGCCCTTGCGGTATAGGCCGGCCATGGCGACCCGGCCGTCGTCGTAATCCCAGTTGAAATTGACGTCGTAGTTCTGCGGCACCGACCACTTCGAGCCGTCGGGCTCGATGGCGTAGATATCCTTCAGGCTGGGCATGGGGGGTTCCTCTCCACGTGTTTTTCGACTCTTACGGTCGATCTTCCACCCTAGATCATCATAAAATGCGGAGTTCGGCTACGCATTTTTTCGGAAGAGGTCGGCGCGGCCCTGGCCTAGAAGTCCAGCCATGCAGATCGATCTCTCCGACCAGTCCGTCCTCGTCACCGGCGCCAGCCGCGGTATCGGCGTCGCCATCGCCCGGCGGCTCGCCGAGGCCGGCGCGAAGGTAGGCGTCCACTATGGCGCCAGCGCCGCAGAAGCCGAGGCGCTGGCAGCGGAAATCGGCGGCGTGGCGCTGCGGGCCGACCTTTCCCAGATTGGCGAGCCCGAACGCTTGTGGGCCGAGGCCAAGGCTGTGCTTGGCCCCATCAAGGTGCTCGTCAACAACGCCGGCATCGCCCTGGGTTCGCCGCTTGACGGGGATGCCTGGACCCAGAACTGGGACCTGACACAGGCGGTCAATCTGCGCGCCCCGGCCGCCCTGATCCGTGCGGCCCTGCCCGATTTCACCGCCCAGGGCTGCGGCCGGATCGTCAACATCGCCTCCCGCGCCGCGTTCCGGGGCGATACGCCGGACTACCTGGCCTATGCGGCGTCCAAGGGCGGGTTGGTGGCCCTGACCCGGTCGATCGCCCGGGGCTTCGGCAAGCAGGGGGTCATGGCCTTCACCGTCGCGCCCGGCTTCACCCGCACCGAGATGGCTCAGGACTTCATCGACCAGTATGGCGAGGCCTATGCGTCCTCGGACATCGCCCTGACCCGGATGACCGAGCCGGCGGATATTGCCCCGACGGTAGTGTTCCTGGCCTCGGGCCTGATGGACCACGCCACGGGGTCGACCATCGACATCAACGCCGGAAGCTACGTGCACTGATCCTTGGAGGAACAGATGACCCCCTGGCCCGACCGCCGCATCCTCGACCTGTTCGGCATCGACCTGCCGATCATCCAGGCCCCTATGGCCGGCTCCTCGACCCCCGAAATGGCCGCTGCGGTCAGCGCCGCCGGCGGGCTGGGCTCGATGCCGGCGGCGATGCTGTCGCCGGACCAACTGCGCGAGGCGGTGGGAACGATCCGGGCCGCGACCAACCGCGCGTTCAACCTCAACTTCTTCTGCCACCAGCCGCCGGCCGACGACCCGGCGCGGGACCTCGCCTGGCGGGCGGCGTTGGCGCCCTACTATGACGAGTTGGGGCTCGACCCGGGGGCGATCCCGAGCGGGGCCGGGCGCGCGCCCTTCAACGACGCCTATTGTGAGGTGGTCGAGGAGACCGCGCCGGCCGTGGTCAGCTTCCATTTCGGCCTGCCGTCGGCTTCCCTGGTCGAGCGGGTCAAGGTGGCGGGGGCCAAGGTCATCGCCTCGGCGACCACGGTGGCCGAGGCGGTCTGGCTGGCCGAGCGGGGCTGCGACGCCATCATCGCCATGGGTTCGGAGGCCGGCGGTCATCGCGGCAGCTTCCTTGGGCTCGACATGGCCGCCCAGGTCGGGACCTTCGCCCTGGTCCCGCAGATCGCCGACGCGGTGGATATCCCCGTCATCGCGGCGGGCGGCATCGCCGATGGCCGGGGCGTGGCGGCAGCCCTGATGCTGGGCGCCTCGGCCGTCCAGGTCGGCACGGCCTATCTGTTCTCGCCGGAAGCCAGGTTGGCCCCCGGCCACCGCGAGGCGCTGGAAGGCGCGCGAGACGACAATACCGCCATCACCAACGTCTTCACCGGCCGCCCGGCCCGGGGGATCGCCAACCGGCTGGTCCGCGAGCAGGGCCCACTGTCACCGAACGCCCCGGCCTTCCCGAACGCCGCTTTCGCCGTTGCGCCGTTGCGCGCGGCTGCGCCGGGGGATTTCGCCAGCCTGTGGTCAGGACAGAGCGCGCGGCTGGCGGCCCATCTGCCGGCTGGCGAGCTGACCCGCAAGCTGGCGGCCGACGCCCTAGACCGCCTCGGCGTCCGCGCCGATTTCGGCTAGCACCTCGTCAGTGTCGCGGCCCAGCGGCGGCGGGTCGCGGCGGATGGAGACCGGAGTCTTGGAAAAGCGCAGGCCCGGCTTCATGGCGCGGTAGGCGCCTTCGCCTTCCAGCTCGCGGGTCTCGAACAGGGTCTGGCTGAGCTGGGGGTCGTCGAAGATCTCTTCCGGCAGGTTGGCCCGCATGGCCGGGATGTTGTGTTCGGCGCAGAGCGCCATCCACTCGGCGGTGGTGCGGGTCGAGGTCGCCTCGTCCATCATGCCGTAATAGGTGTCGACCCGGCCGCCGCCGGCCGGGGCCGAGGTGAAGCGCTCGCTCTCATAGGCGTTCGGAATGCCGCCCAGGGCCAGGTAGCGGGCCGACTGCTCGCGATTGGCCGGCAGCACCGACAACCAGCCGTCCTTGGTGCGGAAGGGGCGGCGGTGCGGGGTGATGGTGGTGGTGTGGCCGAAGTGGCCTGTCGGCGGCACGTAGGTCTCGCCGTAGAGGTGCTCGGCCATCAGGAAGCCGGTGAAGGTCTCCAGCATCGGCACGCAGACATACTGTCCCTCGCCGGTCCGCTCCTTGTGGCGCAGGGCCGCCAGGCAGGCGATGGCGGCGAACAGGCCGCAGGTCTTGTCGGCGATGATAGTCGGCAGCGGACGGAACACCGCATCCTTGTCGACCATGGCGGTCAGGCCGCAGGCGCCGGCCGCCGACTGGATCAGGTCGTCGAAGGCCTGCCGCCCGGCATAGGGGCCGGCCGGGTCGTAGCCCATGGCCTCGACATAGACGATGTCGGGTTTGATGGCCTTGGCGGCCTCGTAGTCGAAGCCCAGCCTGGCGATCGCTTCCGGCCGCATGTTGTGGATGAAGATGTCGGCGGTCTTGAGGAGGCGGCGCAGGGCTCGCCGGCCGGGCTCCTCCTTCAGGTTCAGCACCACCGAGCGCTTGTTGCGGTTGAGGGCGACGTAGGTCGGGCCCATGGTCTTGGAGTTGGGGGCCTTGCCGCTCCGCTGGCGGTCGCCCGTTGGCTCCTCGACCTTGATCACGTCGGCCCCCAGGTCGCCCAGGGTCTGGGTCGCATAGGGCCCCAGCACGAACTGGGTCAGGTCCAGGACACGCACGCCATCCAAGGCGCCAGGGGCAAAGCTCATCGGTAGTTTCCTCAAACAGTCGTTTTGCCGCAGTTTCCGGGCGCGGAAGGCGAAAGGCAATCGCTGAGAGCGCAACGCCTCATTAACCATACCCTGTTCGACTCCAGGCTGCCCTCACAGTCGGCCGCACCATGTCCCTGACCCCCCGTCCCATTTCTGCACTGCCTTGGCCCGAACCCGCCGTTCCGGTTCGCCTTCCCGTGGCCCGCCCCTGGGCGCCGCCGGCCGAGGCCATCCTGCCCTATCTGCAAGAGGCCGACGCCAACCGCTGGTACTCCAACTTTGGACCGCTGCTGACCGAGTTCGAAGCCCGGCTGGAGCACCGGTTCGCCGCGCCGACCCAGGTCGCCACCTGCGCCAACGCCACCCAGGCCATCACCCTGACGCTCAAGGCGCTCGGCGTGCAGCCCGGCCTCTGCCTGATGCCGGCCTGGACCTTTGTCGCCACCGCCCACGCGGCCATGGCCGCCGGCCTGACCCCGCACTTCCTCGATGTCGATCCCGACACCCAGATTCCGCCCATTGCCGACGTGCGCGCCGCCATCGCCAGGGGCGGCGTCTCGGCGGTCATCATCGTCGCTCCCTATGGCGCGCCGCTGGAGCATGGGCCGTGGGAGGCTCTGATGGACGCCACCGGCGTGCCGGTGCTGATCGACGCGGCCGCCGCCTTCGACACACTGACCCGCGCCTCCTTGCCGACCCTGGTCAGCCTGCACGCCACCAAGCTGCTGGGCGTGGGCGAGGGCGGTTATCTGGCCTGCGAGGACGCTGGCCTCGTCGCGCGCTTCAAAGCCCAGACCAGCTTCGGGTTCGAAGGCAGCCGCGAGTCCCTGGTCCCGGCCACTAACGCCAAGCTGTCGGAATATGCCGCCGCTGTGGGCCTGGCCGCCCTCGACGGCTGGCCGTCGACCCGGATGCGCTACGCCCTGACCGCCCAGAAGATTCGCCTGGCCCTGGCGCTGGTTCCCGAAATCAGCTTCCAGCCTGGCTGGGGGACCCACTGGGTTTCGACGACCTGTGTGGTCCGCATCCAGGGCGGCGGCGCGGCCCAGTTGGAGGCTTCACTGGCCGAGAGCGGCGTCGACACCCGCCGCTGGTGGGGCGGCGGCTGCCAGGCCAGCCCGGCCTTCGCCGCCTGCCCCTCCGATCCGCTACCGGTCACCCAGACCCTGGCGAGCGACACCTTAGGGCTGCCGTTCGCCGCCGACATGGACGAGGACGACATCGACTGGCTGGTCTGCGCGGTCATTCAAGCGGTGCATGGCCAGGCCGCGCGCGGATGAGCACCATCCTGGTCTTCCCGGCCGGCCTGCCCGACGCATTGCGATTCCGGGCCGAGGCCGAGGCGCGGGGCGACACGGTGATCGGGGCCTCGTCCCTGACGTTCGACGCAGCTCAGAGTTCATACGCCAACTGGGACTTCCTGCCCTTCGTGCACGATGAGGGCTTCCCGGGCGCTCTCAAGGAAGTCGTGTTACGCCGCCACGTCGACGCCATCTATGCCCCGCACGAGGTGGTCGCCGGCCGCCTCGCCGACATCATGGAAGAGTCCGCGCCGGGCGCTCGGCTGATCGAGGCCTCGCCGATGCGCGACAAGGAACGGGCCTATCGTGACCTGCGCCAGAATGCCGAACGTCAGAGGACGGAGGACTGGTTCGCCGCCTCGCCCTTCAGGGCCAAACCACGCCTCTCGCCGGTCCAGGCCGCGGGCCTGACCCGGCTGGTCGACACCATCCCGGGCATGTGCGACGGCGACAAGATCGCTGTCGTCATGGAGATCATGCGCCACGCCCCGGCCGGCGACATCGTCGAGATCGGTTCCTGGTGGGGCCGCTCGGCGGCGCTCTTCAACTGGCTGGGCCGGCACTATGGCGTCGGCCCCATGCTCTGTGTCGATCCCTGGTCCAGCGCCGAGCTGCCGCAGGGCGTCGCCGTCCTCGACCGGGCCAGCGCGGCCATGGACACCGACGAGGCTCTGGCCATTTTCCAGATCAATCTCAGCCCCCTGGCCCGGGGTGACCTCAACTACATCCGCGCCCGCTCGACCGATGGCGCGGCCGACTATGGCCCCGGCCTGATCGTCGACACCCCGGCCTTCGGGCGGGTGGAGTTCGGGGGCCGGATCGCCGTGCTCCACATCGACGGCAATCACGCCTATGACAGCGTCGCGGCTGACGCGGCCGCCTGGATCCCGCACATGACCCCCGGCGGCTGGATCATCTTCGACGACTATGTCTGGGCCTTCGGCGACGGGCCCAAGCGGGTCGGCGACGCCTTTCTGGCCAGCGACGCCCACCGCATCGCCTTCAGCTTCGTCATGGGCACCGCCCTCTTCGTGCAGCTGAAAGCCTGACCATGCGCCACGAGACCCCCGCTGCCCCGTCGTTGACCGCCGAGACGGTCAACTACCTGATGACCACCCGCGGCTGGGTGCTGTTCCCCGGCCAGATCGGTGGCGACCAGCTCGACGCTCTGCGCGACGACAGCGAGAGCGTCTACGCCAAGCGCCGCGCCCTGCAGTTGAAGAACGGCGTGGGGGCCAACATGCTGGGCGCGGCCCATCATGTGCTGGGCGAGAACACCAGCTTTGACGCCTTCATCGCCGACCTGCCGCTGTGGGAGACCATCGAGCGGCATTTCGCCGGCAAGTTCATCCTGCTGAACTTCGGCGCCACCCTGCTGCAGCCGGGCGCGGACGGCTATACCCTTAAACCCCATCGCGACGTGCGCGCCTACAGCCGGGATTATCGGCTGTCGCTGAACATGCTGGTGATGCTGGAAGACTTCACGGTCGAGAACGGCGCCACCCTGGTGCTGTCCGGCTCGCACCAGGTTGAGGCCATGCCCTCGCTCGAACTTTTCCATCAGTATGCGGAGCCGGTGACCGGCAAGGCGGGCGACATCCTGCTGTTCGACAGCCTGCTGGTGCACTCCGCCGCGCCCAACCGCAGCCAGGCCCAGCGTCGGGCCCTGACCCTGTGTTTCGGCCGGCCCTTCTTCAAGGCGCAGATGGACTGGCCGCGCTACCTCGGCGCCGATCAGGGCCTGACGCCCAAGGCCCGCCAGCTGCTCGGCTACGACGCCCGCTCGCCCGAGAGCCTGGAAGAATACTACCAGCCGCCCGAGCGCTGGACCTTCAAGCCGAACCAGCGATGAGTGAAGCGGCCCGCCTCGACAGCGTGACCGGCAGCTATGGCGAAGGGGCCGCGCCCTTCGACCTGGCCATGCGGCACTTCATGATGCGGTCCTTCGAGCCCTGGTTCCGCGACGGTCCGGCCCTGCAGGTCGGCTGCGCCCATGGCGACCAGACCAGCCTGCTGGTCGAGCGCTTCCCGGACCTCACCGTGGTCGAGGCGGCGGCCGAGTTCATTGACCACACCCGCGCCCGCATCGGAGGCCGGGCCAGCTTCGTGCAGAGCCTGGTCGAGGATTACGCGCCGACCAAGCGCTTCGAGACCATCCTGTTCTCCCACGTGCTGGAGCATGTCGAGGACCCGGTCGCCGTGCTGGCCCATCTGGGCGGGCTGCTGACCCCGACCGGCCGCCTGTTCGTGGTCGTCCCCAACGCCGAGGCGCCCTCGCGGCGGATCGCCGTAAAGATGGGCGTGCTGGGTCATCTCGAGGCCCTGAGCGCCGACGACATCGCCGCCGGCCACCGCCGGGTCTATCGCCTCGACACCCTGGCGCGGGACGTGGCGGCGGCGGGCCTGCCGGCCGAGACCACCGGCGGCATCTTCTTCAAACCGCTGGCCAACTTTCAGCTCAACGCCCTGATCGGTGGGCCGCTGATCGGCGATCCTTTCCTGGAGGGCTGCTACCGGCTGGGCCAAGAGCGACCGGCCGACTGCGCCAGCATCTACGCCATCGTGAGGCGCCCATGATCCGTGGCCGACGTATCCAGCTTCGCGCGGTGGAGGAGGGGGACCTGCCCCTGTTG
Organism: Caulobacterales bacterium; assembly: GCA_038236615.1. GTDB lineage: Bacteria > Pseudomonadota > Alphaproteobacteria > Caulobacterales > Caulobacteraceae > Caulobacter. The sequence continues at coordinate 47,761 of JBBRZO010000015.1, read as the reverse complement.
CACCGCTGGGCCAACGACGCGGAGCTGTGGCGCAACCTCGGCGGCTGGCGCTTTCCCTCCAGCCTGGATTCGACCAAGGCGTGGTTCGCGGGCCTGAAGAGCGACACGGCCAACCACCGCTGGGTGATCGAGACGCTCGACGAACCGTCAAACGAGCCTCAGGTCATCGGCACGGCCAACCTGATCAACATCGACTGGAAGAACGGCGTCGCCTTTCACGGCATGATGCTCGGCCCCATGGACCTGCGCGGCAAGGGCTATGGGCGCGATACGGTGATGACGGTGATGCGCTACGCCTTCGACGAATTGGGTCTCTGGCGGCTGGACGGCGACATCATCGAGGACAATGCCGCCAGCCACGCCCTCTATGTCGGCAAGTGTGGCTGGAAGGAAGAAGGCCGTCAGCGCGGATGGCACTACCGGGCCGGCCGGCGTTGGGACCGCATCCTGGTCGGCGTGACGGCCGAGGACTACCGGCCGCTGGAGCCCTACTGGGCGTGACGCACCCCTATGCCAGCCGGGCCTACGCCGAGGGGCTGAGCCACATCGGTCGGCCAGTCGAGGTCCCGGAGTGGCGGGGGTTCGTCCTTGAGCGGAGCATTCCGGCCGGCGGATCTGACGCCATCGGCCCCTATCCGCTGACGGTGCTGGAACCAGGGGCCGATATCGGCGCCGGACTGGCGAGATTGGCCGGTGAGGGCCTAGTCTCCGTCGTCGTCGTACCCGACCCGCTGCGGGGCGCCGACCTGTCGGTCTTCACGGTTCGCCGCCCGTTCAAGACCCACCAGCTGATCGACGGTCCCTTCGCACCGAGCAAGCACCACGCCGAGCGCATCCGCCGCGGCCACCGCCGCTGCAAGGTCGAGCGCCGACCCCTGGCCGACCATCTGGACGACTGGCGGCGGCTCTATGCCGGGCTGGTCGAGCGGCGGACGGTTTCGGGCGCGGCCGACTTTCCCGACGCTTATTTCGCCATGCTGGCGGCCCAGCCGGCGGTGCAAGCCTTCGTCGCCGAAATAGGCTCAACGGTTGTAGCCATGACCCTGTGGTTCGCCTGGGAGGGGGTGGTTTACAACCATCTCACCGCATCCGACGCCGCCGGATACGCCAACGGGGCGAGTTTCGCGCTGTACGACGCGGCAATCCAGCACTTCGCCGGGCAGGGCGTCGTGAACCTCGGCGGAGGGGCGGGCCATGCCGACGATCCGGATGACGGCCTCGCCGCCTTCAAGCGCGGATTCGCCAACCGCGAAGTGGTCGCCGAGCTCTGCGGGGCGATCCTGGATGAGACGCGCTACGCGACGCTCAGCGGTGAGCGGCAGACGGGGTTCTTCCCGGCCTATCGGGGATAGGCGCGCACCGCCTCGATGATCCGCTGCATGTCGGCCGCGCCGTAGCGGCCATCCAGCGGCAGCGACAGGCAGCGCCGCGCCAACTCATGCGCCGCCGCGAACGACGCAGGCGAGGGGACTTCCGCCCAGTGCCGGGGCGCCCAGATGCGGTAGTCGGCGAGCCAGGCGCTCATGGCGCCCGCATCGTTTGTGAGGACCGGAAAGGCCAGCGGCGTGAACGGAACATCGTGGTCCGGCCAGAGCGCCAGGTCGGCGAGCGCCTCTGCCAGGATCGCCCAGTTGGCCCGCCGCGACGCCGCCTCGGCGCGCCAGTCCAGGCCCTGCAGGGCGGCGAGGGTCCGATCGCTCATCGCCCGGCCGTCGGGCTCGAATCCGGCCTCGCGAGCAATGAAGGCCGGACGCCAGCCGCCGGGCTCCAGGCCGTCGGGATCACGGGCCCGGGCGTCGTTGGCGTTCCAGAGTGCGTCGTCGCCGGGCTCGTCCGGCGTCGGCAGCGGATGGTTCGAAACCAGAAGCCCGCCGTCGCCGACCCCGATCAGCTTGCGCGGACTGTAGAGCAGCACATCCCCGAACGGCGGCCTGTCCGGGTCGAGCGCCTGAGCGCGGTCCTCTATGATGAACAGGTCGGGTCTGCGCTCCGCCAGGGTCGAGCGGCCGAAATAGTCCACGATCAGCACGGTGTCGCCGGCCTCGATCTCGCTCAGTTCGGGCTCGAGCCGTCCGTCCACGGCATACCAATGAATAGGAACGCCGGTCGCGCCGTCCAGCACCGTCTGGCAGATATAGGCCGGCAGCCAGAGGCGCCGAGGCTGCTGCTGTCGCAGAAGCGCCGCCAGGGCCGACCGCGCGCTGGAAAAGGCCGCCGCATGCGCCCAGTCGCCGGTCCAGTGGTCCCACAGGCTTTCGGCGACGGGTCTGGGGGCCACGGCCGGCTGGACGCCGCCGATGGCGGAGAGACTCACTCCGCCCCCGCCACCCGCCAGACCGCCTTGGGCTCGCGCTCGTAGGTGGTCAGCACGTAGGTGAGGTAGTCGCCGTAGGCGCTGCCGGCCAGGCGCTGGGCGAGGGCGGCGAATTGGTCCAGGTCGATGAAGCCCATGTTGAGGGCCACCTCCTCCGGGCAGCCGATCTTCAGGCCCTGGCGGCGTTCCAGGGTGTGGACGAACTGGCTGGCCTCCAACAGGGCGTCGGGCGTGCCCATGTCCAGCCAGGCGACCCCGCGGCCGAGGCGCACGGCGTTCAGCTTGCCGGCCTCGAGATAGAGGCGGTTGAGGTGGGTGATTTCCAGCTCGCCGCGGGCCGACGGTTTGAGGCCGCGGGCCAGGGGCACGACCTGGTCGTCATAGAAGTAGAGGCCGGTCACCGCCCAGTTGCTGGCCGGCTTGGCGGGCTTTTCCTCGATGGAGATGATCTTCTCGTCGGGGCCGAACCCGGCCACGCCGAACCGCTCGGGATCAACGACGTGGTTGAGGAAGACCGTGGCGCCGCCGGGCTCCTGGGCGGCGGCCTGCAAGGTTGCCGTCATCTTGTCGCCGTAGAAGACGTTGTCGCCCAGGATCAGCGCTGCCGGCTCGCCGCCCAGAAAGGCCTCGGCGATCAGGAAGGCCTGTGGCAGGCCCTCGGGGTTGGGTTGCTCCGCATACGATAGGGAAAGCCCCCAGTGGCCGCCGTCGCCGAACAGCCGGCGGAACAGCGGCAGGTCCTCGGGCGTGGAGATGATCATGATCTCGCGGATGCCGGCCAGCATCAGGGTCGACAGCGGATAGTAGATCATCGGCTTGTCGTAGACCGGGATCAGTTGCTTGGAGATGGCCAGGGTGGAGGGATGCAGGCGCGTCCCCCGTCCGCCCGCCAGGACGATGCCCTTCATGCCTTACCTCCTACAGCCAGGCCCAGCCGGGCGCGGCCGTGACCCTGGGCGCGCAGCGGCTCCCACCAGGCCGGATTGTCGAGATACCAGCGAACCGTCTTTTCCAGGCCGGTCTCGAAGCTCTCGACGGGCCGCCAGCCAAGCTCGGTTTCCAGCTTGGTGGGGTCGATGGCGTAGCGGCGGTCGTGGCCGGGGCGGTCGGCGACGAAGTTGATCAGCTCACGGCGGTTCTGTTGGCCAGCATAGCGATCGACCAGGTCGCAGACCTGCTGGACGATATCGATATTGGTCCGCTCACTGCGGGCCCCGACATTGTAGGTCTCGCCGACCCGGCCCCGGGTCAGGATGGCGATCAGGGCCCGGGTGTGGTCCTCGACATGCAGCCAGTCGCGGACATTGCCGCCGTCGCCATAGACGGGGAGGGGCAGGCCCTCCAGGGCGTTGAGGATGGTCAGGGGGATCAGCTTTTCGGGCAGCTGGCAGGGGCCGTAGTTGTTGCCGCAGTTGCTGACCAGGGTCGGCAGGCCATAGGTGTGGTTCCAGGCTCTGGCCAGATGATCGCCGGCCGCCTTGCTGGCCGAGTAGGGCGAGCGCGGATCGATGGGGCTGTCCTCGCGAAACAGGCCGTCCGCGCCGAGCGAGCCGTAGACCTCGTCGGTCGAGACCTGCAGGAAGCGGAAGTCCGGATTGTCGCCGCAAGCCTTGCGGGCCGCCTCCAGCAGGACGGCCGTGCCGGTGATGTTGCTGCGCACGAATGCCAGCGGCCCGTCGATGGAGCGGTCGACATGAGTCTCGGCGGCCAGGTGCATGACTGCGTCGGGCCGGGCCTGGAGGAAGGCGTCGGCCATGGCGTCGGGGTCGGCGACGTCGGCCTGGATGAAATTGATGCGGTCCATCACCGGGGCCAGGCTGGCCAGGTTGCCGGCATAGGTCAGGGCGTCGACGGCCGTGACCGTCCAATCCGGCGTGGTCGCCAGAAGCCGGCAGACCGCCGAGCCGATGAAGCCCGCGGCCCCAGTGACGAGGACCTTCATAGGAGCAATAGACACCCGCAGGTGATTCGACGCACGCGGAGCCCAAACCACGCATCCCCAGCTTTCGCTGGGGGTGCGGAGATCAGGAGAGCCCCCGCCAGTTGCGTTATCTGGCCGTCAGCCGGTCGGCATGATCAACTGCGGCCATGGGGCGTATCCTGGCCATTATCGGCGTAGGCCTGCTGGCGGTTGTGGCCGCCGGCCTGGCCTGGTTCGCCCTGCAGCCGGCGCGGCCGCCCGCGCTCGCCCCCTCGCCGCCTGCGGTCCTGGCTTCGACACTCTCCCGCGACCAGCTCACCGCCGAGATCGCCCGGCTAGGCCAGTCCATCGATGGCCAGACCGGCATTGCCGTCGTCGACATCTTCGGTGGCTGGGGGACCTCGTACAACGGCGACAAGCTGCTGCCGCAGCAGTCGGTGGCCAAGCTGTGGGCGACGCTCGCCCTGCTGGACGGGGTCGATCACGGCCGTATCGCGCCGACCGAGACGGTGGTGATCACCAAGGCCGACCTCTCGATCTTCAACCAGCCCCTGCGCGACCGGGTCGGCGACGCCGGCCTGGCCATCAGCCTGCAGAGTCTGATGGAGAACGCCCTGACCCTCAGCGACAACGCCGCCAACGAGGCCCTGGTACGGCGGGTCGGCGGACCCTGGGCGGTGCAGGCCGTGCTGGCCGCCAAGAACCTGGGCCCCGACATCCGCTTCGGTCCCGGCGAGCGCGAACTGCAGACCCATGCCGCCGGCCTGCCCGGCTGGAAGAACGACTACAGCTTCGGCCGCGCCTTCTGGCTGGACCGCGAGGCCCTGCCGCCCGCCGCGCGCATGGCGGCCCTGAAGGCCTATCTCGCCGACCCGCCGGACGGCGCGACGCCGGACGCCATCGCCGACGCCCTGGCCCGGCTGTATCGCGGTGAACTGCTGTCGCCCGAGAACACTCAGCGCATGTTGACCCTGATGGCCCACGCCGTCACCGGCCCCGAGCGGCTGAGCGGCGGCCTCTCGCCCGGCTGGCGCTACGCCCACAAGACCGGAACCGGCCAGGTCGACGAACAGCTGGCGACCGGCTTCAACGATGTCGGCCTATTGACCGGTCCTGACGGTCGAACCTTCGTCGTGGTGGTGATGGTGGGCCAGACCACCGCCCCGGTTCCTGCGCGGCAGGCGATGATGCAGGCGGTGACGCGGGCGGTGATCGCCTATGCGGCGGCTACCCCTCGACCTGCCGTCCCAGCGTCTTCGGCGCCATTGCCCGATAGCTCTGCCGAATCCAGCCCTTCAGGGTCTCCAGCTCGCTGAACGGATCGTCTTCCGGCCCGAAATGGACGGTCGCCCAGCGGTGCTGGTGGTTCCAGCCGCGGCTCGGCCGAACGAAGGGAAGTTCCTGGATCATCTCGTAGGAAATCGGCAGCTTGAGGACGATCCGCAGTTCGTCGGTCTGGGCCTCATGGCCGAACACGGCGAACCCCTTGCCCTTGACCCGCATGTACTGTGACTGCGCCGTTGCCCACGGGACCATGTCGGTCTCCGGAAGGCTCAGGCCATAGGCGATCAGTTCGGCCTCGGCGCGCTGGTGGGGTGTCTGCGACATGGCTGGAAGACTAGCACGGTACAGCGTGGCACAATGGGCAGGATGGACGCGCAGATAAGGTACATCGAAAACAGAAAGACAGGCTCGTATCGGATCGGGCTGGTGTCATTCGCGAAGTCCGGTCTTTCGATCCACTATGGTAAGAAAACCCTTCGGCGTTTCTCCGGTCCGGAGGCAGGACCTAACTGCTTCGATGTCGAGACGGGTGATGCTTTTCGGATTTCCCGGCCCCGCCCCGACGGGGCTGACGGTCCAGGCGGTCGAATTATTCAGCTTGAAGACGTCGATGCCGATGCTGCTGAGGCCTACTGGCGAGATATCCGCGGGATGCGTCCGCTCAAATAACCAACTCCGGAATCGCGCTCCAAAACATTAGTCCTGTGGCCTGGCCCTGGCGCCCGCGAAGCGCAAGCGCTACCTCTCAGCCATGCTCCTGCACCGCTCCTCCTGGCCCGAGATCGAGGCCTTTCTCACCCGCTCGACCAGCGTGGTCGTGCCCATCGGCTCCAATGAACAGCATGGCCCCACGGGCCTGCTCGGCACCGACTGGATGTGTCCCGAGATCATCGCCACCGAGGCCCAGAAGGACGCCGACATCCTGATCGCGCCGACCTTCAACATCGGCATGGCCCAGCATCACCTGGCCTTCCCCGGGACGATCTCGCTGCGGCCCACCACCTTCATCGCCGCCATCGGCGACTGGGTGCGCTCGCTGGCCGGGCATGGCTTCACGAAGATCTATTTCCTGAACGGCCACGGGGGCAACGTCGCCTCGGTCGAGGCGGCCTTCTCCGAGATCTATGCCGAGTACAGCTACAGCGGCCGCCACGCGCCTTTCGCCCTCAAGCTGAAGAACTGGTGGGACCTGCCCGGCGTGCTGAGCCTGGCCAACCGCCAGTTCCCGGTCGGCCATGGCAGCCACGCCACCCCGTCCGAGATCGCCGTCACCCAATGGGCCTATCCGGACGACATCAAGACGGCGAACTACGCCCCGCAGATCGCCCCGACCGGCCCGATTCGTGAGGCCCTGGACTTCCGGGCCCGCTACGCCGACGGCCGCATGGGCAGCGACCCGGCCCTGGCCAGCCCGGAAAAGGGCGGCGAGCTGGTGGCCACGGCGGCAAAGGGGCTGGTCAGTGACCTGGCAAGCTTCTCGGGCGAGAAAATACCAGTCTGACGCGCGTTATCCGGGGAAACGGCACGCGATAAAACCTGAGAGGCGGTTTCGATGGGCCTCAACCAAGTAACCGCGGCGAATTGTCCTGAGTATCGGCGCGCCGCCATACTCGTTTTGGGTACCTTCGTCCGGCCAGATTAAACGTCGATTAGCTGCGAAGTCTCATCATGGCGCTCTTCCGGATAGAGAGGGTCCACTTCCATGCGCATATCGGCGGCCTTGAACGCGTTTGCCGCCCTGTTGGTGGGTGGGCTCTTGGCACTGACGTTGGTTGGCTGGTTGACCCTCAACACGGTTCGCATCGGTGGCCAGAACTACAGGGACATTGTCGCGGGCAAGGACCTGACGGCCGACATCCTGCCGCCGCCCCTTTATGTCATCGAAGCCTATCTGACCGCCCACGAGGCGAAGAGCGAGCCGGGGACGATCGACCGGGCCCAGGCTACGCTCGCCCGGCTGCACAAGGACTATGACGCCCGCCTCGCCGTCTGGCGGGCCAGCGACATCGATCCGGCGGTGAAGGATATTCTGCTGGGAGAGTCCGACCAGGCCGCCGGCCGGTTCTGGGATATTGCCGAAAATCAGCTGTTGCCGGCCGTCAGGCGCGGCGACCAGGCGGAGATCGATCGTCTCACGCCGCTGATGAGCACGGCTTATCAACGCCACCGCAAGGCCGTCGACTCCATGGTGCCGCTGATCGCCGCCGAAAGCGCCCGCACCGAGGCGCAGGCCGCTCGGGCTCAGCAACGTTCCGTCGCCCTGGTTGCGGCGCTGGGCGTGCTTCTGGGGCTGATCATCGGGGCAGGCGTGTGGTTCCTGCGACGGCTGGTGCTGGCCCCGGTGTTGCGGATCGGCGACTACATGCATCGCCTGGCAGATGGAAATTACGGCGAGGCGCCGCCGTTTGTCGGTCGAAAGGACGAGGTCGGCGCCATGGCCGGCTCGGTTGCGGTCTTCCGCCAAGCGGCGCTGGAGCGACAGGCCCTGCGCCACGAAACCGAGGCGACCCGCCAGCGATCGGACGCTGAGCGGCAGCGGTCGGCCGAGGAGCGCGAAGTCTCGGAGCGTGAGCAGCGGGTCGTGGTCGAGGCGCTGGCCGGCGGCCTGAAGCGGCTATCCAACGGCGATCTGGCCGTCCGTATCGAGGCTCCGGTAGCAGCGCGATTCCAGACGCTGAAGGATGACTTCAATGCCGCCGCCACGAACCTGGCCCAGGTGCTGAGCACGGTCGAACAGGTTGCCGGCAGCGTACGCTCGGCCTCTGGTGAGATCGCCGGCGCGGCCGAGGACCTTTCCCGCCGAACCGAGCAGCAGGCGGCCAGCCTCGAGGAGACGGCCGCCGCCCTGGACCAGATTACCGCCACGGTGAAGCGCACCGCCAAGGGCGCCGAGAGCGCAAATCGGCTCAGCGACGAGGCGCGCAGCCAGGCCAACGCCAGCGGCGAGGTGGTTCGGTCAGCCATCGAGGCCATGGCCAAGATCGAGGCATCCTCCGGGCAGATCGCCCAGATCATCGGCGTCATCGACGAGATCGCTTTCCAGACCAATCTGCTGGCGCTCAACGCCGGCGTCGAGGCGGCGCGGGCCGGCGACGCCGGGCGCGGATTCGCAGTGGTAGCCACCGAGGTCCGCGCTCTAGCCGGCCGCTCGGCTGAGGCGGCCAAGGAGATCAAGGGACTGATACTGTCCAGTTCAGGCGAGGTCGCCGGCGGGGTCGCGCTGGTCCGCCGGGCCGGCGAAGCCCTGAGAGGGATCGTCGAAAAGGTCTCTGCCATCCATGAACGGATCGGCGACATCTCGGGCTCGGCCAACGAGCAGGCCCAGAGCCTGAGCCAGGTGAACACGGCGGTCAATCACATGGATCAGGTGACGCAGCAGAACGCGGCCATGGTCGAGCAGACCTCGGCTGCGGCCCACTCTCTACAAAACGAGACGGGCGAGCTGGCGCGCCAGCTGCAGCGATTCTCGTTCGGCCAGAGGCGGGCTATCGCGGCTTGATTGGAGGGCTTCCTAGTCAGGCCTGCTTGGCCAACTGGCTGTTGTGCATGGCGTAGGCCAGATAGACGGCCACGCCGATGCCGTTCCAGATGAAGAACACCCAGATCGCAGAGTTGGGCAGGGTCGTGAACAGGTAGAGGCAACCCAGCACCCCGCCGATCCCGACCACCGGCCAAAGGGGCGTCTTGAACACGCGGACCCGGCCCGGCTCGCGGATGCGCAACACCATCAGGCAGATCAGGGCGGCGATGAAGGCGCAGAGGGTCCCGGCATTGGCCGCCGCCGCGATCGTGCCCAGCGGCACGGCGCCGGCGATGATCGCGGCGATCACGCCGGTGATCAGGGTCATGATCACCGGCGTGCCGGTCCGGGCGCTGACCTTGGCCAAGCCCAGCGGCAGCAGGCCGTCCCGCGCCATGACGAAGAAGATGCGGCTCTGGCCGTACATGAAGGCCATGATCACCGTCGGCAGGGCCAGGACGGCGGCTGCGGCAATGAGCTCGCCGGCCAGCGGATGCTTCAGCACCTTCATCACATTGACCAGCGGCGCGGCGGCGGCGGCAAACTGCGGCACGGCCAGGGCGCCGATCGCCGCGCCGGCCACGACCATGTAGATCAGGGTGCAGATCAGCATCGAGCCGACGATGCCGATGGTCAGGTTGCGGCCCGGGTTCTTGGTCTCTTCCGCCGCTGTCGACACCGCATCGAAGCCGTAGAAGGCGAAGAACATGATCGAGGCGGCGGCCATCACCCCGACCTTGACCACCTTGCCGTCGTGCGTCTCCACCCCGCTGAAGCCGTGGGTCATGAAGGGGTGGAAGTGGTCGGGCGTGAAGGCCGGCGCGGCCAGGAAGACGAACAGCCCCAGAGCCGCGATCTTGATGACGACCAGCACGATGTTGATCGTGGCGCTCTCGCGCGTGCCCAGCACCAGCAGGCCTGTCACCACCAGCGAGATGACCACCGCCGGCAGGTTGATCAGGCCGCCGTCGAGCGGCCCGGCCAGCAGGGTCTTGGGCAGCCAGGGCAGGAATTCCGCTGCGTGGCCGGACCAGCCGACCGCGACGGCGGCGCAGACCACCGTGTACTCCAGAATCAGGCTCCAGCCGACGATCCAGGCCAGGCCCTCGCCCAGAACCGCATAGCTGTAGGTGTAGGCGCTGCCGGCGGCCGGCATCATGGTCGCCATCTCGGCATAGGCCAGGGCGGCGCAGGCGCAGACCGCTCCGGCGATCACGAACGACAGGATCACCGCCGGCCCCGCCAGCCCGGCCCCGACTCCGATCAGGGTGTAGATACCGGTCCCGACGATGGCCCCGACGCCCAGCGCGATCAGGTGCGGCCAGCTGAGGGTCTTTCTCAGCTGATGATGCTCTGCGTGGTCGAGCAGAGTGTCGATCGATTTGCGCCGCGTCAGGAACATCAGGGTCTCCTCCCCAGGAAGAGGCGAACCATGCCGTGCGCCGCCGCGCGGCGCTAGGGGTTAGGGACTTGAGGCCAGGGGCTAGCAGACGCGTGATTTCTGACCCCTAATCCCTCGCCCCTGTCCCCTGGAGTCGCGCATGTTCAAGGTTCTCGCCGCCGCTCTGTTGCTGATGGTCGCCCCCGCCCTGGCGGCCGCTACGCCAACGGCCAAGCCCGCGCCCAAGGCAGCCGCCAAACCCTCCGGCGAGTCGCAGATGAAGGCCATCGTCCGGGACTATCAGGCCTGGTTCGAGCGACAGGACCCGATCGACGCCGCCCTTAACGGCGACCAGGCCTCCGCCTCGCAGCTGCCCGACGTCACCCCTGCCGCCGATGTGGCGCGCAAGAAGGCGCTTGAGGCGTTCGACGCCCGGCTTAAGGCCATCCCGACAGCCAGCCTCACCGAGGACAGCAAGCTGAACCAGGGCTTCCTGGAGCGGATCGTCCGCAACCAGCTGATGGACATCAGTTTCGACACGGCCCGTATGCCGTTCACCGGCGATTCCGGCTTCCACAGCTCGTTGTCCTACCTGGCCGGCTCGACCCCGATCGACAAGGAGGCCGACGCGGTCGCCTGGATCGCCCGCCTGAAGGCCGTGCCGAAATACTATCGCGACAACATGGCCAACATCCGCCGGGGCATCAAAGACGGCTTCATGCAGCCGCGCATGATCGCCGTGATCACCGCCGGCCAGGCCCGCCGCGCGGCGGACGCGCCGCTGGAGAGTGACCCGCTGCTCTCGCCATTGGCCAAGCTGCCCGCCAGCATTCCGCCCGAGCGCCAGGCGGCCCTGCGCGCCCAGGCCCTGGCGGTGCTGCGCGACGAGATCCGTCCCGTGCAGCGCCAGTTCGCTGACCTGATGGAGAAGGAATACGTCCCCGCCGCACGCGAGGCTCTGGGCGCTTCCAGCCTGCCGGACGGCAAGGCCTACTACCAATGGCGGGTCGCCTATTTCACCACCACCGACATGACCCCCGACGAGATCCACGCCCTGGGCCTGAAGGAGGTGGCCCGCATCCGGGCCGAGATGCAGACGGTGATGGGGGAGACCGGCTTCAAGGGCGACCTGCCGGCCTTCATCGCCTACCTGCGCAGCGATCCCCAATTCTACGCCAAGACACCGCAGGAACTGCTCAGCTACGCCAGCGAGATCGCCAAGCGGATCGATGACCAGCTGCCGCGCTGGTTCGGGACCCTGCCGCGCCTGACCTATGGCGTGCGGCCGGTGCCGGCCGACATCGCCAAGGGCTACACCTCGGCCCGCTATTTTTCCGGCAGCCCACAGCTGGGCGTCGCCGGCGGCTTCATGGTCAACACCACCGATCTCGACCAGCGCCCGCTCTACGAGATGACCGCCCTGGCCCTGCACGAGGCGGTGCCCGGCCACCACCTGCAGATCGCCCTGTCGCAGGAACTGACCGACGTGCCGGCCTTCCGCCGCGACGCGGACATGACCGCTTTCACTGAGGGCTGGGGCCTCTATTCCGAGCAGCTGGGCGACGAGATGGGCATCTACCGCACGCCCTATGACGAGTTCGGCCGGCTCTCGATGGAGATGTGGCGGGCCTGCCGGCTGGTCGCAGACACCGGCATCCACTGGCTGGGCTGGAGCAAGGAGGAGGCGCGGGCCTGCTTCACCGACAACACCGCCCTGTCGGCGCTCAACATCGAGAACGAGCTGAACCGCTACATCGGCTGGCCTGGCCAGGCGTTGGGCTACAAGATCGGCGAGCTGAAGATCCTGGACCTTCGGGCCAGGGCCAAGGCGGCGCTGGGGCCGAAGTTCGACATCCGCCGGTTCCACGACGCGGTGCTGCTGGCCGGCCCGCTGCCGATGGACCTGCTGCAAGCGCGGATCGACCGCTGGGTGGCGGCGGAGAAGGCGCGGAAGTAGGAACAAGCCCTTCCCCCGCCAGCGGGGGAAGTGGGCCGACAGCGAGGCTGGAGGCTCGTTGGGGCCCCTTTCCCACGGTGGGATCGTCCGCCAACGCCGCAAGGACCCCCATCGACCTTCGATGCTGCGCATCTCAGGCCACTTCCCCCGCCAGCGGGGGAAGGGCTTTGGATCGGACTCGCCGCCAGAGTCGTTTCGCCCTCGATCCCGAGGAGCAGCCGATGGCCGACTTGAACAGATACCAGTCCATGCGCGACTTCGACGTCACCGCCGAACCGTCGGGGCGGGAGGCCAAGATCAAGCCGTCTAACCGCCTGCGCTTCGTCATCCAGAAGCATGCCGCCACTCGCCTGCATTTCGATCTGCGGCTGGAATACAAGGGCGTCTTCCTGTCCTGGGCGGTGACCCGTGGACCATCATTTGACCCGCACGACAAACGCCTGGCCGTCGAGGTCGAGCCGCACCCGCTGGACTACGGCGACTTCGAAGGGACCATCCCCAAGGGCCAGTACGGCGGCGGGACTGTGCAGCTCTGGGACCGCGGCTACTGGGCGCCGGAACCGGGCTTCGACATCGACAAGGGGCTGGAGAAGGGTGAGCTCAAGGCGATCATCGAGGGCGAGCGGATGCACGGCTCCTGGGCTCTGGTCCGCATGCGCATCGACAAGGGCGCCAAGCGGCGAAGTTGGCTGCTGATCAAGCACCGCGACGAGTTCGCCGTCGATGGTAACGGCGATGCCCTGGCGCTGGAGGACAGGTCGATCGCCTCGGGACGCTCCCTGGCCGACATCGCCGCCGGCAAGGGCAATTCGCCCAAGCCGTTCATGACTGCCAGCCATGCCAAGGCCGACGCCGTCTGGCGGACGCGCGAGAACGCCGGCTCCACCGCCGCCGCTTCGCCCAAGGTCGCCGCCAGCAAGCCTGCAAAACCCAAGGCCGCCAAGCCAATGCCGGCCGAAAAGATGCCCCGCTTCGTAGAGCCCCAGCTCTGCAAGCTGGTCGACCGGCCGGGGCAGGGCGGCGGCTGGGGGCATGAAGTCAAGTTCGACGGGTACCGCATGCAGCTGCGCGTCGAGGGCGGCAAGGCGCGGCTGTTCACCCGCAAGGGCCTGGACTGGAGCGAGAGGTTCAAGGAAATCGCTAAGGCCGGCGCCGCTCTGCCGGACGGTGTCCTCGACGGCGAGGTCTGCGCGCTGGACCACACCGGCTCGCCCGACTTCGCCGCGCTGCAGGCGGCGATTTCTGACCAGCAGACCAAGGACCTGGTGTTCTTCGCCTTCGACCTGATGTTCGCCGAGGGCGAAGACCTGCGGCCCCTGCCGCTGACCGACCGCAAGGCGCGGTTACAGGCGGCGCTAAAGGGCGCGGACAAGCGACTGCGCTATGTCGAGCATTTCGAAACCGGCGGCGACGCGGTCCTGCAGTCGGCCTGCCGCATGGACCTGGAGGGCATCGTCTCCAAGCGGCTGGACGCGCCCTATCGTTCGGGTCGGGGCAATGACTGGACCAAGGCCAAGTGCCGGGCCGGCCACGAGGTTGTCATCGGCGGCTGGACGACCACCGGCCAGGCCTTCCGCTCCCTGATCGCCGGGGTCTATCGGGGCGACCGGCTGATCCATGTCGGCCGCATCGGCTCGGGTTATGGCGCCGAGAAGGTCTCGCGCCTGCTCCCCCGCCTCAAGGCGCTGGAGACCGACAATAGCCCGTTCCACGATGGTCCCCGCAAGGCTGACGGCGTCCACTGGGTAAGGCCGGAGCTGGTGGCCGAGATCGAGTATGCCGGCTTCACCGGCGACGGCTCGCTGCGCCAGGCCAGTTTCAAGGGCCTGCGCGAAGACAAGCCCGCCGTCGAGGTCGAGGCCGAAGAGCCGGCCGCCGCGACCACGCCCCTGGTCAAGCCGACCCAGAAGGACAAGGCTGTCGTCATGGGCGTCACCCTCTCCCATCCCGACAAGGCCCTCTGGCCCAACGCCGTCGGTGATACCGAGCCGGTGACCAAACTGGACCTCGCCCGCTATTTCGAGACGGTCGGCGACTGGATGCTGCCCCATATCAAGGGCCGGCCCTGTTCGCTGATCCGCATCCCCGACGGGGTCGGCGGCGAGCAGTTCTTCCAGCGGCACGCCATGCGCGGCTCTTCGGTCCTGATCGACGAGGTCGAGGTCACTGGCGATCACAAGCCCTACCTGGTCTTCAACCGCATCGAGGCCCTGGCGGCGGCGGCGCAGATCGGCGGGGTGGAACTGCATCCCTGGAACTGTCGCCCCGACCAGCCGGAGGTCCCCGGCCGGCTGGTCTTCGATCTGGACCCCGGCGAGGGGCTGGACTTCGAAGCTGTGATCGAAGCGGCCCGCGAGGTCCGCGACCGGCTGGAGGCGCTCGGGCTGGTCCCGTTCTGCAAGACGACGGGCGGCAAGGGGCTGCATGTGGTCGCCCCGCTCAAGCCGACCAAGCTTGCCTGGGACGAGGCCAAGGCCTTCGCTCGCCAGGTCTGCGTCCAAATGGCCGCCGACAGCCCGGACCGCTACGTCGTGAACATGGCCAAGAAGCTGCGCGCCGGGCGCATCTTCCTCGACTACCTTCGCAACGACCGCATGAGCACCGCTGTCGCGCCCCTGTCGCCCCGCGCCCGCCCCGGCGCGACCGTGTCGATGCCGTTGAACTGGACCCAGATCCGCAAGGGGCTGGATCCCCAGGCCTGGACGGTGCGGACGGTCCCGGCGGCCTTGGCCAAGACCACAGCCTGGGAAGACTACGACGAAGGCGAGCGGTCGCTCGAGACGGCGATCAAGCGCTTGGGGAAGGCGGGCTAGGCCCGCTTCCGCGCCGGCGCCTTACCGGCCCCCGGCTTCGCGCCCAGGCTCTTGCGCAGCGCCTCCATCAGATCGATCACCTCGGCCTCCTTCGGGGCCTCGACAGCGACCGTCTTGCCGTGCGCCTTTTCTTTGGACTTGATCAGCGCCCGAAGCGCCTCCTCGTAGTGGTCCTTGAACCCTGTCGGGTCGAAGTCGCCGGCCTTCTGTTCGATGATCTTGGCGGCGATCTCGATCATCGCCTTGTCCGGCTTGCTGGCCGGAATTTCACCGAAGACGTCGTCCGGATCGCGGACCTCGTCATGGCTGCGCAGGGTGTAGGCCAGCAGGCCCCGGTCGCGCGGCTCCATGGCCAGCAGCCGCTCGCGCTGGTGCATCACCACCCGGCCAAGCGCGATCTTGCCTGCCTTGGCCATGGCCTCGCGGATGACCGTGAACGCCTCCACCGCGACCTTGCCGTCCGGGACCAGATAGTAGGGGTCGTTCCAGTAGAGCCGGTCGATATCGGCCTCGTCGACAAAGCGGTCGATGTCGATGGTGCGGTTACTCTCCAGTCGGACGTTGTCGATCTCCTCCTGGCTGACCACCACATAATGGTCCTTGGAAATCTCGAAGCCCTTGACGATGTCGTCCCGCTCGACGGGCCCCAGATCCGGATCGGTGGGGATCATGCGGATGCGGTTGTGGGTCTTCTTGTGCAGCATGTTGAAATGCACCTCGCCGGTCCGCGACGTGGCCGTGTAGAGGGCCACCGGACAGGAGACGAGCGACAGGCGCAGGTGGCCCTGCCAGGTGGGACGTGCGGCCATGGGGTGTGCTCCGGTTCCCCGGCTGAACGCGCGCCGGGTCAGAGCGGTTTCCAGACAGCCCGGTTGTTGACCGGCAACAGGGCAACCCCCGTCGCATCGCCTTGCCAACTCTGCTAACCCTCGGCCGATCGATACTGGGTCGCTAGGGGCAAGTCGCCGGGCATGTGGGTTTACTGGTTCATGTTCCTGACGCCGGCGCTGACCAGCATTTCACCGTACCGGGTCGACCGCGTTTCACGCTTCATCATTCTGGGCCTGACCGCCCTGGTGCTGATCATGCTGATCGGCCTGCGGGACCACGTCGGTCACGACTGGAGCAACTACCTGAAGATGTTCTACCGCGACGAGGCGCGAGACTTCGTCGGCGCCGCGACCTCGGTGGAACCGGCCTACGCCCTGCTCAACTGGCTCAGCTCCCGTCTGGGCTGGGAGGTGTACGGCACAAATTTCGTCTGCGCGGTCATCCTTGTTGGGGGTCTGTTCGCCTTCTGCCGCCAGCAGCCCAACTTCTGGCGCACCCTGGCCATGTCCGTGCCTGTGATGATCATCGGCATCGGCATGGGCGCCACCCGTCAGGCCACGGCCATCGGCCTGTTGATGTTCGCTTTCAACGCCTTCGCCGACCGTAAGCTGATCCGCTATCTGATTTTCGTGACCCTGGCGGTGCTGTTCCACCGGACCGCGGCGGTGTTCTTCCTGCCGGCCTGGTTCATCCACAACCGTTTCAGCATCCTGCCGCTGGTCATCGGCGGGCTGACCTTCTTCGTCGTCTCGAACTTCTTCCTGAAGGACGCGATGAGCTATTACAGCGACAGCTATGTCGGCGCCGACATCGTCGCGTCCGGGGCCCTGCCGCGTATCGCCATGAACGTGGCGGCGGCGGGCGCCTTCTTCTATTTCCGCAGGCGCTGGAACGAGCTCTATGACGACGGCCACCTCTATACGCTGATGTCGGGGGTGACGATCCTGATGTCCCTGGCGGTGTTCCAGGCGCCGGCCGCCACCGACCGGATGAGCATGTATCTACTGCCCGTTCAGGTGGCGATCTTCTCGCGCCTGCCTGAGCTGTTCGACCGCAGCCGTCGCACGCCGATCACCTTGGCGGTGTTTGGCCTCTATACCGGGGTGCTGTTCGTCTGGCTGAACTTCTCGTACTTCGCCAAGACCTCATGGCTCCCCTACCACAACCTGCTTTGGTCGTGAGACGGGCGGGATGACCGCCGCCCCTATCGTTGTCGTCAATGACACCCGGGTGGACCGCCACCACGGCTGCGCCCGGGTGATGCGCACGCTGCTCGGTCTGGCGGCCGACCACGGAATGGAGGTCATCGCCACGGCGCCCGCCCACTCGGATTGGTGGTGCGACAAGGCCTTCATGGCAGCCTTCGACAAGGCCCGTCTGGTCGTGGTCAACGGCGAGGGCAGCATCCACCACGACCTGCTGACCGGCGGCTTCCTGGTCGGGGCGGGCAATCTCGCGCGGCGTAAGGGCATCCCCGCGGCCCTGATCAATGCCTCCTGGCAGGCCAACCCCGTGTTGTCGGGAGGACTGGAGGACTTCGCCCTCGTCGCCTTGCGGGAGGGCCGTAGCGCCGCCGAGGTGCGGGCGGCGGGGTTCGACGCTCGCCTGGTCCCTGACCTAAGCCTCTATGAAGCCGTGGCGGCGCCGGTGGTGCGCCAGGGGATCGGGTTCACTGACAGCGTGGTGCGCGAGGTGATCGCGGACCTGGAATCGGCCCGCCGGCGCTTGGACGGCGCGCCGGTCCCGATCCAGTACGGCGGAGGGCGCATCAGTTGGGTTCGTCAGGCGCTTGGACGGCGAGATCTGCTCGATCCGCCCCTGCTCGTCGCGCTGGCCCTGGCGAGGCTGGCCAGCTACGGCGCTCGGTCGGCTGATGACGCCGCCTATATGAGCCGTGTCGCCGGGCTGGAAATGCTGGTGACCGGCCGGTTCCACGCCGCCACCTTCGCCCTCGCGGCCGGCACACCGCTACTGGCCCTCGAATCGAACACCCACAAGATCACCGGTCTTTTCGAGGACGCGGGGCTGGACCAGGCCCGGCTGATCGAACCCGTCGATCTGGCCAGGCTTGGTCCGACTCCGGTCCCCTGGAGCGCCGACGAGCAGGTCAACCTCGCCGACTATCTGGCCGATGGCCGGCGAGCGACGGAGGCGCTGTTCGCCGACCTGGCAAGGCTGGCCGCATGACCCCGGCCCGGCTCTGGACCCTGGAACTGGACAAGGCCGCCGCCGGTCGCTCGCCCACCGGAAGACCTGTCGGTCTGGCGGGCCGCTGGGCGATGTGGCGGGCGGTCCTGCTGGGCGTTCCCGCCTGGCTGGCGACCGCCCTGCTGTTCGGCCGCGAGCCCTCGGACCCGACGCCCGGTCCGTGGGCCGCCCTGCATGGCGAGATCGCCAACCGCACCATCCCGCTGCTCGACCTGCTGACGGCCCAGGCGCCTGAGACACCGATCCTGCTGCTCGGCCGCCCCCAGCGCAGCCTGGCCGCCGTCGGCGTGCTGTTCGCCGGCCGGGGGCTCAAGCCGCCGCGCCTATTCCGCCCCTGGACGCTCGGTGACGCCCTGACCACGTTCGGGGAACTGGTCAGTGTGCTGACCGAGGGCTTCCATGTCGCCGCTGCCCGTCCCGCGCCCCTGCCGCCGACGCGGGAGATGGCCGCCATCGTCTACCGCCTGGCCCAGGGCCTGGCCTCGCGCCGCTGGGCGCTGCGGCAGGGTAGGACGGCAGGGACGGTTGTGTTCGGCCATACAGGCCTGGCCGACACCAGTCTGCTGGAACTGGGCCTGCAGGCCGCCGGGGCGCGGACCGTCCATCATGTGCATGGGGTCAGCCAGGGCTGGAACTTCACTGGAGTCTCCACCCTGGCCGTCTTCCAATGCGAGAGCGACGCCCGCTGGCACCACGCCCTGGGCGGCTATGGTCAGACCACCGCCTTGTCGACCGAGGCCGCCGAGCCGCATCCGGATGGCAAGGGTTGGCTCGTACTCTCCAACCGCGCCCACCCCATGGATCCGGGCTATCAGGCCCGGGGCCTCAAAGCGGAGGTCGACCTGCTAAGGGGCGTTGCCAGGGCCGCCGACCTGGCCGGCCAGCCGCATTCCGCCGTTACTTGGCGGCCGCATCCGATCTTCCACAGCCTGCCGCCTTCGGTGCAGGCAATGGCGCGGCGCGAGGGCGAGCGGTTGGGTTTCGTATTCTGGGACCCGGCCGGCGCCGACCTGTCCGCTGCCCGCGACTTCGCCCTGGTGGTGGTCAGCCCCTCGACAGCGGCCATCGACATGCTGCGCCTGGGCAAACTTCCAGTGGTGTTCGGCGATCCAGGTGATCCGTCGGGCGCCGTCGCGCAGATACCGGCCCGCGCCAAGGACGCCCCGGCCCTGGCCGCTCTGGCTGCTGAATTGGCTGACCCAGCGCAATGGCAAGCCCGCTATGATGCGGCCTGGAAGGCCGTCGGGCCTGGGCGCAAACCCGATTGGCCAGATCTGGTCGCCCCCCTCATCAGGCCTTGAGCAACGCGTCCCGCCGCGTCTCGGAGGCCGCGACATGGTCGGGAGCGAGGGCGCGGCAATAGCCATCCTGGGTCACCACCTGACAGGCGCCGGCGTCCCGCGCCCGCGCCGCCGCCTCGACCACGCCGCGCAGCACGGTCAGGGTTTCCGGGGCCGTCGCGATATTCTCCGGGTGGGTCCAGTAGTGGACGACCCCGTCCGTTCGCGCCGCCGTGGCCAGCATTTGCCGGGCTCGCTCGACGCTGATCGAGATCGGCACGGCCCGCCGCGCGCCGCTGCGCCAGTTGACGAAGTAGCCGGGCGGGATGCGTAGCGGCCGGCCCGCCTCCAGATCGCTGTCGGGCAGGCTCCAGAGGTTGAATTCCGAAAGCAGCCTCAGCGCCCGCGACCCGGACGGCCGCTCCTCGCGAAGCCCGGCGATGCCGAACTCGTCCAGCACCTCTTCATGCGCCTGGGCGTTGCGGGGGTAGATCCAGGTCGTCAGGTTACGGAGCATCGGGGCTCTGGTCCGGAAGAGCAGGGCCAACTCCGCCCGAGCCCCGTCTTCGTCCAACTGGTCCCAGGGCGTGTGGGTGACGCCGTGCAGGCCGATCTCGTGGACGGCCTTGGCGCTCCGAACGGCTTCCAGCGCCCAGTCGCCGGTCCAGCCCTGGCGGCTGCCCTCGAAGGCGTCGGTGAGGGCCGGGGCGACATAGGCGCCCTTCAGATCGGGCCGCAGGTCGGCGAGGGCCTGGGCGCTCAGCGAAAAGCAGCCGACGAAGGCGAAGGTGGCCGGCAGGTCGAACTCGTCCAGCAGGGCGATGATGTCGCCATAGGCCTGGTGCAGCCGCTCGTCCGACAGGCCGGCGTGATCGGCAGGCGTCAGGTGGTCAGCTGCGCCCCACTTGCCCTCGCAGTCCAGCGACAGGATGAACCGGGCGGTCACAGTGTGTCCGAGTCCAGATAGCTGAGGTACCAGGACTCGGGCCCGACCGTCGCCGCGACCCCATCCGCCGACAGGGCCCTGGCGCCGAAATGCAAGTGGATGGGGCGCAGGGCCTCGGGCATCGGCAGGAAGCCCAGCCGGCGGAAGATGGGCCAGCTGGGGCTGTGCGGCGCGCACCAGGCCAGGGCCGCGTCGGCGCCGACCTCGCGCATGTCGGCCAAGGCGTCCTGCAGCAAAACTTCCAGGTCGTGACGGCTGTCGGGCCGGCAGAGGGCCTCCATAACCGAGCCGATCACACCGCCTTGCCGCTCGCCGATATGGGTGGTGACGAAGGCCTTGAGGTCACCATGCTCGCCGTAGATGCCGCGCGTGTTGTAGGTCGCCGCGGGGTGATCAAAGATCCGCCAGTTCAGGTAGTCGTGGGTGCGGTCGAGCCCGCAATAGAGACCGGCCGAAAAGGCGTTCCACAGCGGGTCGGCCCGTTCGTCAAAGCGCTCGATGTCGACGATGTCCGCCCCCCCGACGCCAGAATTGGGCCGTCCGACCACGGACAGAGGCAGGTTCAGGAACCCCGCCCAGTCGCCCAGGATCTTGCGGGCGAAGTAGCCGGAGCGCAGCGGCTTGATGACGAAGGGCGGGCTGCCCAGCCGCTCCCAGCCCAGCTTGTTGAAGAAACCCGGCGCGGAATTGTCATTGGGAAAGCCGTAGAAGACCGTGCCGCCAATGCGGTCCTGGGCGTCATAGAAGGCCTGCACGAGCTTAGTGAAGACGCCCTGCCCCCGCGCGGCGGGCGTCACGATGGTGTCCATCGACTGGTAGGCGGGAACCCGCACCCCGCCCAGCTTGGCGCGGCCGGGGGCGAAGCCGTTCATGCCGACAATCTCGCCGGTGGCGGTGTCCCGGGCCAGCGCCACCCAGCCCTGGCCGGCGGGCGAATCGCGGAACTTCCAGTTCAGCTTGCCAGCCTCGATCGCCTCGGCCTGCTCCGGCAGCAGGGCCAGATAGGCCGCGCGCACTTCGTCGTCGAACGGCCGGACCTCGTAGGCGATCTCCATACCCGCGAAGCTAGCCTAGGCCTTGCCCTCTAGCCACTCCACGACCCGCTCGGCCGCTTCGACCGCGGTAAGTTTTGAGGTGTCGACCACGATCTCGGCGTGTTCGGGGGCCTCATAGGGACTGTCGACGCCGGTGAAGTTCTTCAGTTCGCCGGCCCGGGCCTTCTTGTAGAGGCCCTTGACGTCGCGGCTCTCGGCCACGGCCAGCGGGGTGTCGACATAGACCTCGATGAACTCGCCCGGCTCCATCAGCTCGCGGGCCATGCGGCGCTCGGCGCGGAAGGGGGAGATGAAGGCGGTCAGCACGATCAGGCCGGCGTCGACCATCAGCTTGGCGACCTCGGCCACCCGGCGGATGTTCTCGACCCGGTCCTCCTCGGTGAAGCCGAGGTTCTTGTTGAGGCCGTGGCGGACGTTGTCGCCGTCCAGCAGGTAGGTGTGGCGGCCGAGCGCATGCAGCCGCTTCTCGACCAGGTTGGCGACCGTCGACTTGCCGGCCCCGGACAGGCCGGTGAACCAGACGATGCGGCCGGTCTGGTTCTTCTGGGCGGCGCGAGCCGCCTTGTCGACGTCGGTGGCCTGCCAGTGGATGTTCTGGCTGCGGCGCAGGGCGAACTTGATCATCCCGGCGGCGACGGTGGCGTTGCTGATCCGGTCGATCAGGATGAAGCCGCCCAGGTCCTTGTCGGCCTCATAGGCTTCGAAGGCGATGGCGTGGTCCAGGGCGATGTTGCAGATAGCGATCTCGTTCAGGTCCAGCGTCTTGCCGGCCATGTGCTCGAGGGTGTTGACGTTGATCTTGTGCTTGATCTCGGTGACCTGCGCCCCGACCAGCTTGCTGCCGAGCTTGAGCAGGTAGGGCCGGCCCGGGAACAGCTGTTCCTCGGCCATCCAGACCAGGGTGGTCTCGAACTGGTCAGCCACTTCCGGCGGGGCGTCGGCGACGCTGATCACATCGCCGCGCGAGATGTCGATCTCGTCGGCAAGGGTGAGGGTGACGGACTGGCCGGCGACGGCTTCGGTCAGGTCGCCGTCATAGGTGACGATGCGCGCCACCGTCGAGGTTCGGCCGGACGGCAGGGCCCGGACGGTGTCGCCCGGCTTGACCGCGCCGCGGCTGATCAGGCCGGAGAAGCCGCGGAAGTCGAGGTCGGGGCGGTTGACCCACTGCACCGGCATGCGGAACGGACCGGTGCGCAGGCGGTCTTCGTCCAGTTCCACCGTCTCCAGGTGATGCATGAGGGTCGGGCCGTCATACCAGGGGCTGTGCTCGCCGATGGAGGCGATGTTGTCGCCCTTCAAACCTGAAATTGGAATCGCCAGCACGTCCTTCAGGCCGATCTCGGCGGCGAAGGCGCGATAGTCCTTGACGATCTGGTCGTAGGCGGCCTGGTCCCAGCCGATCAGGTCCATCTTGTTGACCGCCAGCACCACCTTGCCGATGCCGAGCAGCGAGACCAGGAAGCTGTGGCGGCGGGTCTGGGTCAGCACGCCCTTGCGAGCGTCGATCAGGATGACGGCCAGGTCGGCGGTCGAGGCGCCGGTGACCATGTTGCGGGTGTACTGCTCGTGGCCGGGGGTGTCGGCGACGATGAACTTGCGCTTGTCGGTCGAGAAGAAGCGGTAGGCGACGTCGATGGTGATGCCCTGCTCGCGCTCGGCGGCCAGGCCATCGACCAGCAGGGCGAAGTCGATCTCGCCGCCCTGGGTGCCGACCTTTTTCGAGTCGGCTTCGAGGGCCGCCATCTGGTCCTCGAAGATCATCTTGCTGTCGTAGAGCAGCCGCCCGATCAGGGTCGACTTGCCGTCATCGACGCTGCCGCAGGTGATGAAGCGCAGCAGGCTCTTGTGCTGGTGGGACTCGAGATAGGCCTCGATGTCGGTTTCGATCAGGTCCGAAACGTGAGCCATCAGAAATAGCCCTCCTGCTTCTTCTTCTCCATCGAGGCGGCCTGGTCGTGGTCGATCATCCGGCCCTGCCGTTCAGAGGTGGTGGTCAGCAGCATTTCCTGGATGACCTCGGTCAGGGTCGAGGCGTCGCTCTCGACGGCGCCGCTCAGCGGATAGCAGCCGAGGGTGCGGAAGCGGACCTTGCGCATCTGCGGGACCTCGCCGGGGTGCAGCCGCATGCGGTCGTCATCGACCATGATCAGCGTGCCGTCCCGCTCGACCACCGGCCGCTCGGCGGCGAAGTAGAGGGGGACGATGGGGATGCTCTCCAGGTGGATGTATTGCCAGATGTCCAGCTCGGTCCAGTTGGAGATCGGGAAGACGCGGATGCTTTCGCCGGGCGCCTTGCGGGTGTTGTAGAGCTTCCACAGTTCCGGCCGCTGGTTCTTGGGATCCCAACGGTGGTTGGCCGAGCGGAACGAGAAGATGCGCTCCTTGGCGCGGCTTTTTTCCTCGTCGCGCCGGGCGCCGCCGAATGCCGCGTCGAAGCCGTACTTGTCCAGCGCCTGTTTCAGGCCCTCGGTCTTCCACATGTCGGTGTGCAGGGCCGAGCCGTGGTCGAAGGGGTTGATGCCGCGGGCTTCAGCCTCGGGGTTCTTGTGGACGATCAGCTCGAAGCCCAGCTGCTTGGCCATGCGCTCGCGCATCTCGTACATGGCCTGGAACTTCCAGGTGGTGTCGACATGCAGCAGCGGGAACGGCGGCTTGGACGGATAGAAGGCCTTGGCGGCGAGGTGCAGCATCACCGCGCTGTCCTTGCCGATCGAATACATCATCACCGGGCGTTCGCACTCGGCGGCCACCTCGCGCATGATGTGGATGCTCTCGGCCTCCAGGCGCTGCAGGTGGGTCAGGCGGTCTGGGCTGATGTCCAAGGCGGGCTCACATAATCTTCAAGCTGGCGGCAGGACTTATGGGACCGCACCGGCGGGCGCAAGGCAAGCGGCTGACAGTTATCCTGATGTCGTGATCAGCCGACAGCCTCGTCGAGGGCCAGGATGGCGCTGACGATGTGGTAGAGCGAGCTGGCGGGGGCGGGCTCTTCAACGAAGGCGCCGTCGGTCAGCATGCGGTCGCGCCAAAGGCCAAGAACCGGCGTGTCGAGATAGGCCAGCAGGCCTCGCGCACCTGCGGCGGCGCCCGCCCAGTGGACGGCATCGCCCGTCATGGCGGCGGCAGCGGCATGGGCATGGAGGCGCTCGGTCTGCGGCCACAGTCGGGCTTCGCGGTCCAGCGGCGTGAAGTCCGGCGCCATCAGATTGAAGACGACATTGCGGGTCGCATCGACGCCGTGCGTCTCGCCGATGCCGATCAGCTTCAGCGCCGGGGTGACCGCGTCCGATCGCCCGAGCAGCCGGGCGAACTTCAGCAGCAGCCAGCCCCATTCGAACTGGTGGCCGCAGTCGAGCGGTGAGCCCAGGGCCGGGCTCCAGTCGTCGTCGCGAAACTCGGCGATGGCGCCGCTGGCCGGATCGATCAGGTGGCCGAGGGCAATGTCACCCAGGCTGGCGGCCAGATCCCGCCACGCCGCGCCGCCGCCGGCCTCGACCCAGGCCAGCGAGGCCTCGAAGAGATGCATGTGCGGATTGGCGTCGAGCGGCAGGCTGTGGGCGTCGTCTAGATAGAAGCCGCCGCCGGCCTTGCCCTGGCGGGCCTGCAGCGCACCCAGCAGTTTCAGCGCGGCGTCCTCCCGGCCGGCCAAGGCCATGGCCAGCAGGGCGAAGGCCTGCTCGTAGAGCGCGGGCGTATCGTCCAGCACCGCGCCGTCGGCGGCGATCAGGATGCGGACCAGGCCGTCGGAGCGCAGGAAGCCGTGCGGGTCCATCAGCCGGTGCAGGGCCTGCTCGGCCCGCCGGGCGCTGGGGCCTGTCCAGCCCAGCCGGGCCGCCTGGTCGAAGACATAGACCTGGCGGGCGGTGACCCGGGCCCGGCGCGCCGCCTCGACGGGCGCGCCGTCCATGCCGATCTTCTCGACGAAACCACCGTGGTCGTCGACCCCGACGTCGGCCCACAGCGGCAGGGCAGCCTGCAGCAGCCAGTCCTTGAGCTGGTCGCGCAGGACGATGATTTCAGGCGGCGCCATCCGCTGGTTCTAGGCGAAGCGGTGGGGGAGGGCTACCTATTGCGCATGCCAGAATCCGCCCGCCGCCACGCCGTGCTGTTCGACCGCGACGGCGTCCTCAATGTTGACCACGGCTACGCCCACCGTCCCGACCAATTGGAATGGATCGAAGGCGCCAAGGCCGCGGTGGCGGCGCTGAACCGCGCCGGGGTGCTGGTGCTGGTGGTCACCAACCAGTCGGGGGTGGGGCGCGGCTATTACACCGAGGCCGACGTCGACGGCTTCCATGCCGCCATGCAGGAAGACCTGGCTGGCGACGGCGCGCGGATCGACGGATTCTACCTCTGCCCCTACCTGGCGGACGCCGAGGTCGAGCAGTACCGGCATCCCGACCATCCCGACCGCAAGCCCAATCCCGGCATGCTGCTGCGGGCGATGAGCGACTTCGGCGTCGACCCCGCCGACGCTCTGATGATCGGCGACCGCGAGAGCGACATGCAGGCCGCCGCCGCCGCCGGGGTGCCCGGCCACCGCTTCCATGGCGGCGATCTGGCGGCCTTCCTGGAACGCATCCTGGCGGGAACGGATTTCCCACGCTGAAAGCCGCACAGCCTTCCGCCTTGCCCCGATACCGGGTAGAGCGGGGCATTCCTTGCCGTAACGTGAGCCCTCCATGAACGACCTGCCCAAGGCCACCCGTTCGGCCCTCGACCTCATCGGGCGCACGCCCATGGTCGAGGTGACCCACATCGACACCGGCCCCTGCCGCCTGTTCCTCAAGCTGGAAAACCAGAACCCCGGCGGCTCGATCAAGGACCGCATCGCCCGCTCGATGATCGAGGCGGCGGAAAAGGACGGCTCGCTGAAGCCCGGTGGCACGATCATCGAGGCCACCGCCGGCAACACCGGCCTGGGCCTGGCCCAGGTGGCGACCGTCAAGGGCTACAAGCTGATCCTGATCGTCCCCGACAAGATGGCGCGGGAGAAGATCCTGCACCTGCGGGCCATGGGCGTGGACGTTCGCATCACCCGCTCCGACGTCGGCAAGGGCCACCCAGAATACTACCAGGACATGGCCCAGACCATCGCCCAGAAGACCGGAGCCTTCTTCGTCAACCAGTTCGAAAACCCCGCCAATCCCGCCGCCCATGAAGCGACGACGGGGCCTGAAATCCTTGACCAGATGGACGGCGACCTCGACGCGGTGGTGGTCGGGGTGGGCTCGGGCGGCACCCTGACCGGCCTGGGGCGCTACTTCCAGAAGGCTTCGCCCAAGACCCAGATGATCCTGGCCGATCCCAAGGGCTCGATCCTCTACGACTACGTCAACACCGGGACTTACGGCGAGGCGGGCAGCTGGATCGTCGAGGGCATCGGCGAGGACTTCATCCCGGTCAACGCCCAGATGGATCTGGTCGCCAAGGCCTATGAAATCACCGACCGCGAGAGCGTCGAGACGGCCCGCGAGCTCCTGCAGAAGGAAGGCATCCTGGCGGGCTCCTCGTCCGGCACGCTGCTGGCCGCCGCGCTGAAATACTGCCGTGAACAGACCGAGCCCAAGCGGGTGGTCAGCCTGGTCTGCGACACCGGCGCCAAGTACCTGACCAAGATGTTCAACGACATGTGGGTGGCCGCCCACGGCTTCGAGGACCGCGTCACCCACAACGACCTGCGCGACCTGATCGCCAAGCGCTACGCCGAGGGCGGGGTAATCGTCATCGGCCCCGACGACACGCTGCTGACCGCCTACAACCGAATGCGCAGCGCCGACATCAGCCAGCTGCCGGTGGTCGACCACGGCAAGCTGGTCGGAATCCTCGATGAGAGCGATGTGCTGACCGCCTTGGCGAAATCGGAAGACGGCCTCAGCGCCAAGGTCGGCGCGGCGATGACCGCCGGGGTCCGCACCCTGCAAAGCCACCTGCCGATCGACAGCCTGAACGCCGTGTTCGAACGCGATGAGATCGCCGTGGTCATGGATGGCGAGGAACTGCTGGGCCTGATCACCCGGGTCGACCTGATCAACCACCTGCGGCGGAACGCCTAATGACTAAGACTGATGGCAAGAACCGGCTGGCCTTCGCCACCCGCACCATCCACGGCGGCCAGCAGCATGACCCGACCACCGGGGCAGTCATGGTGCCGATCTACGCCACCTCGACCTACGCCCAGGAAAGCCCGGGCGTGCATAAGGGCTTTGAATACGCCCGCAGCCAGAACCCAACCCGCTTCGCCTTCGAGCGCTGTGTGGCCGACCTGGAGAGCGGCACGGAAGCCTTCGCCTTTGCCTCAGGGTTGGCGGCGGCGGCGACCATCATGGAGACGCTGGACAGCGGCGCCCACGTCATCGCCAGCGACGACCTCTATGGCGGCAGCTATCGGCTGTTCGAGCGGGTCAAGCGGCGCTCGGCGGGCCTGGACTTCACCTTCGTCGACATGAGCGATCTGGCGGCTATCGAGGCGGCCATCAAGCCCAACACCAGGATGCTGTGGGTCGAGACGCCCACCAACCCGACCCTGCGGCTGGTCGATCTCGCCGCTGTCGCCGACCTGGCCAAGCAACGGGGCCTGGTCTCGGTGGCCGACAACACCTTCGCCAGCCCCTATGTGCAGCGGCCACTGGAGCACGGCTTCGACCTGGTGCTGCACTCGACCACCAAATACCTCAACGGCCATTCCGACATGGTCGGCGGCGTGGTGGCGGTCGGCGACAATGCCGAGCTCGCCGCCCAGATGAAGTTCCTGCAGAACGCCGTCGGCGCCATTTCCGGGCCGTTCGACAGCTTCCTGGCGCTGCGTGGCCTGAAGACCCTGGCCCTGCGCATGGAGCGTCACTGCCAGAGCGCCCTGCGCATCGCCACCTGGCTGGAAGGCCGACCGGAAGTGCGCCGGGTCATCTATCCGGGCCTGGCCAGCCATCCGCAGCATGAGCTGGCCAAACGCCAGATGAGCGGCTTTGGCGGCATCATCTCGGTGGACCTCAACCGCGACCTGGCCGGAACGCGCCGCGTCCTGGAGCGCACCCAGCTGTTCACCCTGGCCGAATCCCTGGGCGGTGTGGAAAGCCTGATCGAGCATCCGGCCATCATGACCCACGCCTCCATTCCGCCCGAGCAGCGGGCGGCGATCGGCATCAGTGATTCGCTGATCCGGCTGTCGGTGGGTATCGAGGACTGCGACGATCTGCTGGCGGATCTGGAACAGGCTCTGGCCTGATCCTTCTTGGGGAAACATCCAGTTACAGGGTTTGTGTCGCCCCTGAACATTCGCCCGCCTAAGAGGCCCGCCCATGAGCCAGAACATCGCCTTCATCGACCTCGCCGCCCAGCAGGCGCGTATTCGCGACAAGATCGACGCCGCCATCGCCCGGGTCCTGGACCACGGCGGCTACGTCATGGGGCCCGAGGTCCGCGCCTTCGAACAGCAACTCGCCACCTTTGGCCACGCGCCGCGATCGCTCTCCTGCGCCAATGGCACCGACGCCATCGCCCTGCCGCTGATGGCCTGGGGCGTGGGCGAGGGCGATGCGGTGTTCTGCCCCTCCTTCACCTTTACCGCCACGCCGGAAGTCGTGCCGTGGACCGGGGCGACGCCGGTGTTCGTCGACGTGCTGGAGGGCACCTACAACATCGACCCTGACAAGCTGGAAGCAGCCATCCAGGGCGTGAAGACCGACGGGAAACTCAAGCCCGCCGTGGTTATCGCCGTCGACCTGTTCGGCCAGCCGGCCGACTACCCGCGCCTGCGGGCCATCTGCGACAAGCATGGCCTCAAGCTGATCTCCGACAGCGCGCAGGGCTTCGGCTGCACCCTGAACGGCCAGCACCCCATCCACTGGGCCGACGTCACCACCACCAGCTTCTTCCCGGCCAAGCCGCTGGGCTGTTACGGCGACGGCGGGGCGGTGATCTGCAAGGATGACGGCCTCTGGGACCTGATGGACAGCTACCGCGTCCACGGCAAGGCGGTCGCCGCTGACCTCAACGGCCGCACCTTCGAGCACGAGTCGAAATACCTGAACGCCCGCATCGGCATGAACAGCCGGCTGGACACCATCCAAGCCGCCATCCTGATCGAGAAACTGGCCATCTTCACTGAGGAAATCGCCCTGCGTCAGCGCGTCGCCGGCCGCTATGCCGAGGGCCTGGCCGGGTCGGTCAAGGTCGTGCCGGCGGTGATCGACGGCGGTGTCTCGGTCTGGGCCCAGTACGTCATCCAGCACGACGACCGCGACGGCCTGGCCGCCCACCTGAAGACCCAGGGCGTGCCCACCGCCGTCTACTATCCGGTGCCGATGCATCAGCAGGAACCCTACGCCCACTTCCCGCAAGGCGCCGGCGGGCTGCCGGTCACCGAGGCCCTGGCCGGGACGGTGCTGGCCCTGCCGATGCACAGCTACATGGACGAGCCGACCCAGGACCGCATCATCGCGGCGGTGCGGGGTTACAACGGCTAGGCGTGCGTAACCCCACCCGTCGCAACCGCAATATCGGGACCGCCCGCCAGGGACATGGCCAGGACAACCGCCTGGTCATCCGGGATGTCGCCAATGACTGGCGGGAATGGTGGGCTCAGCTGGGACCCCACGAGGCGGTCCACCGCCATGTGGACGGCGTCGGCGTCACCTTCATCGTCGAGGCGACCCTGAAGGGCTGGCGTCACAGCTGCACGCCGGACGATATCTGCCATCTGCTGCGCGCACTGCCCAAGGCCGACTGGCAGGGCCTGTCCCTGTTCCTGCTGCGCCAGCCGCGGCGCAAGGAAGCCATCCTGCGCCCGGCCTGGGGCCGGCTGTCCTATGACGCCAGCCTCGGGCGGCCAGGCCGACCCGACATCTGGCAGGGCCCGACGGTGAGCCTGGAGGCCCAGACCACCGACAAGCCGCTGGTCTGGTCGGTATCGCTCGATCCGGAGGACACACAGGAACTGGGGCGGCTGATCGCCGACGGCCACGCGGTCACCCGCAAGGGGCGGCGGCACGTCATCGAGATGACGTCGGCCTCCATTCGCTCCACCCAGCTCTACCGGACCCTGCTGCATGAGATCGGTCACTGGGTGGATTGGCAGGAGAAGGTGCTGAGGCCCGCTGGCGGAGATTTGGATCATGAGTCCGCGCTCAGCGATCTCTATTTCGCGCGACCAAGGGCGGAGCGGGAGGCGTTCGCCCATCGCTATGCCGACGAAACACGGGAACGGCTTGCGCGTCTCGGCGTCCTGCCTTTCGAAGCCTTGCGGAGCCACGAGCGGCTGACCCGGGATCAGCTCGACCCCCGATGGTTTGGTTTGGACGGGACCTAGTCCAGCATCCGCTCCAACGTCGCCAGTTCGTCCGCCTCCCGCGAGGGCTTGTCCCACCGGATCCGGCTGATCCTGGGAAACCGCATCGCCACGCCGCTCTTGTGCCGGGGCGAGCGCTGCAACCCCTCGAACGCCACCTCCAGCACCAAGCCGAAATCCACATCGGCGCGGACCGATCTCACCGGACCGAAGCGCTCGACGGTGTGGTCGCGGACGAACTTGTCGAGCAGCTTCAGTTCCTCGTCGGTGAAGCCGAAATAGGCCTTGCCGACGGGGGTCAGGCTGCGGTGGCCCTCGGCGTCCTCGCGCCAGACGCCGAAGGTGTAGTCGCTGTAGAAACTGGAGCGTTTGCCGTGGCCGCGCTGGGCGTACATCAGCACCGCGTCGATCAGGCGGGGGTCGCGCTTCCACTTGAACCAGGGGCCCTTGGGCCGGCCGGCCTCGTAAGGGCTGTCCCAGCGCTTGAGCATCAGGCCCTCGGAAAGGGCCGGGTCGCCGGCCGGCGGCTCGGCGCGCAGGGCCCGCAGCTCTTCCCAGGTCTCGAAGGGTTGCATCGGCGAGAGGTCGATGCGCGGGGTGTCGAGGCGGGCGATGAAGGCCTCCAGCCGCTTGCGGCGTTCGGCGAAGGGGAGGGCGCGCAGGTCTTCCTCGCCGTCGAGCAGCAGATCGTAAGCGCGAATGCCGGCGGGGTAGGCGGCGAGCAGCTTGGCATCGACGGTCTTGCGGTTCAGCCGCTGCTGCAGGTCGCCGAACGGGGCCAGGGCGCCGTCCCGCAGGACCAGCAGCTCGCCGTCCAGGGCGCCCTCGAAATCCAGCGCCGCCAGCACGTCGGGAAAGGCGCCGGAGATGTCGTCGCCAGTGCGGGTGTAGAGCCGACGCTGGCCGCGCTCGCTGACCGCCTGGATGCGGATGCCGTCCCACTTCCACTCGGCGGCGTAGGCGGCGGGGTCCAGGCGGGCGAAATCGACATCCTCGTCGATGGCCTGGGCCAGCATCACCGAGCGGAAGCGCCCCGGATTGTCGGCGCTGGGCGCTTCGGAGCGGCCCTCCAGCCAGGCGAACAGGTCCTCATAGGGCGGCTTGAGCGCATGCCAGACCTCCTCGATCTCGCTGACCGCGATGGTCAGGCCCTTGGAGGCGGCGAGGTCAGAGCAGGCCTGCTTGGCGAGGCGGGTGGAGAAGCCGACGCGCAGGCCGCCGGTCAGCAGCTTGAGCAGGGCCCAGCGGCCGTCGGCGTCCAGGGCGTCCAGCCAACGCTCGATATGCCCCTGCACCGAGGCCCGGGCGCTGGTGCGCAGGGTCTCGATGACTTCCGACAGTTCCGGCGCTCGGTTGGCGCCGGGGACGGCCGGCCAGACCAGGGCCACGGTCTCGGCCAGGTCGCCGACGAAGTCGTAGGACCAGCGGAAAAGGATGGGGTCCAGCCGGGCCTCCGCCGCCTTGCGGATGGCGGCCGGCTTGGCCTCGGCAAAGGTCAGTTCGCCGGTCAGGGCCGCCAACGCCCAGCCCCGGTCGGGGTCCGGCGTCTCGGCCAGGAAGTCGCGCACCAGGGTCAGCTTGGCGTTGCGCGACCCGGTCAGGGCCAGGCGGTCAAGCAGGTGGGCGAAGGCGCGCATGCGATCAGCATAACATTCGGCGCGGCGCTCGGTTCAGCTTCCGGCAACCGCAGGCGGGCAAGGTGGCGGCATGATCCTGCTCGGAGCCTACCTGCTGCTCGTCAACCTGGCTGGCTATGCCCTGTTCGCCCATGACAAGCGGGCAGCCGAGCGCGGGGCGCGGCGGATCAGCGAGGACAGCCTGCTGTTCATCAGCGCCATCGGCGGCAGCGCCGGCGCCTACGCGGCCCAGCAAATCTGTCGGCACAAGACCCGCAAGCAGCCGTTCCAAAGTCTGTTCAGGGCGGTGGTGGCTTTGCAGGTCGTCGGGCTGGTCCTGGCCGTAGTCTTCAAGGACCGGATCGCCGCCATCTTCTAGGCGCCCTCGCGGCCCTCGTCCAGTTGGCTGAGGATCATGATCTTCTGCCAGACCTTGCGGCCCAGATCCGTGCACAGGTTCTCGACATCGCCGGCCGCGGCGATGATCACGTGGTCGCCCGACTGTCCGGCATAAAGAGCTGACAGCTTGCCGGTCAGGGCCAGCATCTCGGCACAGTATTCCAGGTAGCGGGCCAGCTGGAACTCGGTCATCGGCCGCTGCGGCGAGGAAGGTGTCGCGGCGCCGGCCTTGAGGATGACGGTCGGGTCCTTGGTCAGCTGATGCATGTCGATGACATGGGCAAAGGCCCGCAGCTCGTGCAGCCAATGCTGCACCCGGGACCGCTTCCAGCGCTCTTCCAGGGTCAGCAGGAACCAGATGCCGCCGCCCAGCAGCAGGGTGAGGTTCACTAGCGAATCCAGCCCCTGGGTCAGGCTGACCAGGTCGGCGCCGTCGGTCAGGCTCGCCCAGTCGATCTGACTGACGATCAGCCCGGCCATGCTGAGCACGCCCAGCGCCAGCACCACCACCAGGAAACGCAGGAAAAGATAGGGGCGGCCCGATATGGTGGCCCGCTTTTCAGTGTCGCGCGACAGGCGGCTCAGCTCGGCGGCCACCTGCACCAGCCCGACCTCGCCGAACCGCTCGGCGATGCGGTCGCGCAGCCGGTCGATGGTCAGGATGACCTTGTCCGCGTCGAGCCGCCGATAGCTGGTGTTGGCCTGGGCCATGTTGGGGACGGTAGCAGGGTGAGGACAGGCGTCCAGGCCTCTTCCCTTACCCCGCGAAAACCGGTCTAGCCTGCCGCCATGACCGTCTACGCCATCGCCCAGCTGCACTTCACCGACCGCCCGGCCTATGACCGCTACCAGGCCGCCTTCATGCCGGTCTTCCTCAAATTCC
Source organism: Caulobacterales bacterium (assembly GCA_038236615.1). Classification (GTDB taxonomy): domain Bacteria; phylum Pseudomonadota; class Alphaproteobacteria; order Caulobacterales; family Caulobacteraceae; genus Caulobacter. The sequence goes on along the minus strand of JBBRZO010000015.1, from coordinate 14,064 downwards.
AGGGCAGGCTGCTGGCCGCCGACGAGGCCCCGCAGGTGGTCGAGGGCGACTGGGACCGCGAGAAGCTGGTGCTGATGAGCTTTCCCGACGAGGCGGCTTACCGCGATTGGGCGGAGTCGCCGGAGTATCTGGAGATCGCCAGGGACCGCCACGCGGGGTCGGAGGCGGTGGTTCTGCTGGTGAAGGGGCTTTCTCTTCCTCACCCGTAGTGAAGCGTGCGGGGGAGGGGGACCACGACGTGGTGGAGGGGGCGAATGCAGCGCGCCGGCCTCCGTGATTTTGCTCGTACCAACCTCTCACCACCGTGAGCGCGGTCGCCCCCTCCACCACGCTTCGCGCGGTCCCCCTCGCCCGCTACGCGGGGAGGAGAAGGCTAGTCTTCTTCGTCGTCATACCCCACCAGCGCCAGGGCCCGCGCCGGCTGGCCTTGAAGCTCGCACCAGCGCAGCAAGGCCTCCTCCCGGCCGTGGGTGATCCACACTTCGGCGGGCTTCAGTTCGGTGAGGGTGTCGGTCAGCTCGTCCCAGTCGGCATGGTCCGACAGGATCAGCGGCAGCTCCACGCCGCGCTGCCGGGCCCTCGCCCTGACCCGCATCCAGCCCGAGCAGAAGGCCGCCACCGGGTCGGCGAACCGCCGCGACCAGCGGTCGGCGATGGCCGAGGGTGGGGCGATGACGATCTCGCCGGGCAGCTTGTCCTTGGCGTCGGTGGCGGGGGCCAGGGGGCCGAGGTCGACGCCGTGGCGCTGGTAGAGGGCGTTGAGGCCTTCCAGGGCGCCGTGGCAGTAGATTGTGCGATCCCAGCCGGCTTCCCGAAGCAGACAGATGACCCGCTGCGCCTTGCCCAGGGCATAGGCGCCGACCAGGTGGGTGCGCTCGGGGAACTGCCGGACCGAGGCCAGCAGGCGGGCGATCTCGCCGGCGTCGTCGGGATGGCGGAAGACCGGCAGGCCGAAGGTGGCTTCGGTGATGAATACCTCGCAGGGCACGGGCTCGAAGCGCGCGCAGGTCGGGTCGCGCCTTCGCTTGTAGTCGCCGCTGACCACCATGGTCAGGCCCTTGTATCTGACCACTGCCTGGGCCGAGCCCAGCACGTGCCCGGCCGGGACCAGAGTCACCTCGACGCCGTTGCGGGTGATGGATTCGCCATAGGCCAGGGCCTGGCGCGACCCGGTGAAATCCTCGCCGTAGCGCGAGGCCATGATGTCCAGGGTCTGGGGCGTGGCGGCAACCGTGCCGTGGCCTGAGCGGGCGTGGTCGGCATGGCCGTGGGTGACCACGGCGGCGTCCACCGGCCGGGTCGGATCGATATAGAAGTCGCCAGGCGGGCAGTAGAGGCCGCCGGGGCGAGGCTGCAGCAGGTCCTGGGGCTTCAACACGGGCTGGATATACCAGAAAGGGCGATCCCCGACCCTGTCGGGTTCAGATGAAATCTGAACCCGATAAACAGGGTCAGGTCTCATAGTTCTTGAGCCGGTTCGGGCGGCGAAACCGCTTACACTTTCGCCTAACACGCTCTAGGACCGCTATATGAACGACCGACTGGACAACATGCGCCAGGCCATCAAGGCCATGAACCAGGGCTCGCCGCACGCCCGCGCCCTGGGCATCGAGACAATCTCGATCGGCCCGGAAGGTTCCGTCCTGCGCGCCGCCTACAAGCCGGAACTGGTCGGTGATCCCGAGACCGGGGTGATCGCCGGCGGGGTGGTTACGGCTCTGCTCGACCACGCCTGCGGCCAGGCCGTGCATACGGCGCTGGAACAGTTCATGACCATCGCCACCCTGGACCTGCGCATCGACTACATGCGCCCCGCCGAGCCGGGCAAGGACCTGTTCGCCCGCGCCCACTGCTACAAGGCCACCCGCTCGGTCGCCTTCGTGCGGGCCGTGGCCTACGACAACGATCCCGATGACCCGGTCGCCGCCGCCCAGGCCGCCTTCATGCTCGACTCCAATGCCGGCCGCGGCATGGGGGCCAACCTCAAGCCGGTGAAGGCGCCCAAGTCGAATGGGGGCGACAAGTCATGACCCCGACCGAGCAGCTGCAGGCGGTGCTCGACCGCATTCCCTACGCCCGCTTCCTGGGGATTCAGGTCGAGCTGGCCGGCGACGAGATGACCGCCATCCTGCCCTTCGGTGAGCACCTGATCGGCAACCCCATGCTGCCGGCCATTCACGGCGGCGTGCTGGGGGCCTTCATGGAGATGACCGCCCTGGCTCAGCTGTCGGTCAGCGAGGGCCAGGCCCGCCAGCCCAGGGTCATCGACATCACCATCGAATACCTGCGCTCAGGCCGGCCGCTGACCACCTACGCCCGCGCCCAGATCAAGAAGGTCGGCCGCCGCATCGCCAACGTCCATGTCGAGGCCTGGCAGGAGCAGCGCGCCGCCCCGATCGCCGCCATGCGCGGCCACTTCCTGGTGACGCCGACCACGTGATGCGATGATTACTTGGCTGTAATTTTCTATCCTAACCGTCATTTACTTAAACTCTTGTCATGACGCTAACTTAACAAGCATTCGCGGAAGCAGAGTTCTATATCCCCATCACCGGAGCGGATCGGCCGCCCCGGACAACGTCTCCAAGGGGATCTACACCATGTCCAAGTCCTTCAACGGTTCGCTCAGCAACCTCGCCACCCTGATCATGGCCGTCGTGCCGCTGGCCGTCGTCGCCCTGGCCGTCTTCCAGACCGCCCACATCGTCTGATGACCGCTCGCCCGTCTCGCCGCGCCTGATCCTCAAATCAGGGCGGCGAGCAGAGCAGAAATTCGAAACGTGAGTTTACCCAAGAGGGCCTTCCGATCCGGAGGGCCTTTTTGCTATTCGGGACCATGCAAAATCCCGCTGCCGTGATCTTCGACTGTGACGGTGTCCTGGTGGACAGCGAGATCCTGGCCATCGAGGTCGAGATCGCCATCCTCGCCGACTGCGGCCTGACCTACGAGGCGGCCGACTACACCGCCCGCTTCCTGGGCCTCAACGACGCCGCCTATCACGCCGAGCTCGAAGCCGACTGCCGGTCGCGCACCGGCGCGTCTCTGCCCGAGGACTTCTTGCGCCGGGCCCGCGACCAGCGCTGGGACGCCTGCCAGACCCGGCTGACCGAAGTGGCCGGCTGCGGCGAGGCCGTCGCGGCGCTCCGTCTGCCCAAGGCAGTGGCCAGTTCGTCCGGCGCAGACTTCCTGCGCGAGAAGCTGCGGCTGACCGGCCTGCTGCCGGCCTTCGACCCGCACATCTATTCCGCCGACCTGGTCGCCCGCGCCAAGCCGCATCCCGATGTCTTCCTGCACGCCGCCCAGGCCCTGGCGGCCGACCCCGCCCGCTGCATCGCCATCGAGGACAGCGTCAACGGCGTGCGCTCAGGCCTGGCGGCCGGGATGACCGTCTGGGCCTTCTCCGGCGGCGGCCATATGGACTCTGCCGCGGCAGACCGGCTGATGGCGGCGGGGGCCGCGCGATTGGTCGGCTCATGGGAAGAAGCCGGCGCCCTCTTCCAGGGGCTGGCCTGACCCCCTATACCCCGGCCCATGTTTGAAGGTCTCTCCCCCCTCGCCCGCGACGCCAAGGCCTGGCCGTTCGAGCAGGCGCGCAACCTGCTCTCGCGGGTCCTGCGCGTGCGCCTGTCCGACGCCGAGCGCGATCTGGCCGTCACCCTGATCAACGCCGGCAAGACGGACGAGGCGGTCAAGACCTTCGAAGCCCTGCAGAAGCCCGTGCTGCTCGAGACCGGCTACGGCGCCTCGGGGCTGCCGCACATCGGCACCTTCGGCGAGGTGGCGCGCACCACCATGGTCCGCTCGGCCTTCCGGGCGCTGACCGACGACGCCATGCCCAGCCGCCTGATCAGCTTCAGCGACGACATGGAAGGCCTGCGCAAGGTTCCGACCAATGTGCCCAATCCCGAGATGCTGGCCGAGGACCTCGACAAGCCGCTGACGGTCGTCCGCGACCCCTTCGGCGAGCATGAGAGTTTTGGGGCGCACAACAACGCCCGCCTGAACGCCTTCCTCGACAGCTTCGGCTTTGAATACGACTTCTATTCCTCGACCGACTGCTACCGGTCGGGCCGGTTCGACGCGACCCTGCTCAAGTGCCTGGAAAAGTTCGACGCCATCCAGGCCATCATGCTGCCGAGCCTGGGCGAAGAGCGGCGCGCCACCTATTCGCCCTTCCTGCCGATCAGCCCGCGCACCGGCAAGGTGCTGCAGGTCCCGACCCTGGAGCGCCACCTCGACCGCGGCACCATCGTCTTCCGCGACGAGAACGGCGAGCTGACCGAGGTCCCGGTGACCGGTGGTGGGGTGAAGATGCAGTGGCGGCCCGACTGGGCCATGCGCTGGACGGCGCTGGGCATCGACTACGAGATGTCGGGCAAGGACCTGATCGACTCGGTTCGCCTGTCGAACCAGGTCTGCAAGGTGATCGGCGGGGTTCCGCCCGAGGGGTTCCACTACGAACTCTTCATGGATGAGCACAACACCAAGATCTCCAAGACCAAGGGCAACGGTCTGTCGGTCGAGGAGTGGCTGCGCTACGGCGCGCCGGAGAGCCTGGCCTACTACATGTTCCAGTCGCCCAAGTCGGCGCGGAAGCTGTATTTCGACGTCATCCCCAAGGCCTCGGACGAGTATTTGCAGCAGCTCGACGCCTATGCGCGCCAGGAGCCGGCGGCCCAGGTCAATAACCCGGCCTGGCACGTCCATGGCGGTCGCCCGCCGCAGTATGGCTCGCCGGTGTCGTTCTCGCTGATGCTCAACCTGGTCTCGGCCGCCGACGCGGGGACCAAGGAGGTCCTGTGGGGCTTCCTGTCACGCCACATCCCGGGCGCGACGCCGGAGAACCAGCCGCTGCTCGACCGCCTGGCCGGCTATGCGCTGAACTACTACGAGGACTTCGTAAAGCCGACCAAGGCCTTCCGCGCGCCCACCGACCAGGAGCGCACGGCCATCCTGGACCTGCGCGCCAAGCTCGCGGCCCTGCCGGCCGGCGCCGACGCCGAGACCATCCAGAACGAGGTCTATGCGGTGGGCAAGGACGCGGGGTTCGAGCCCTTGCGGGCCTGGTTCCAGGCGCTCTACGAGGTGCTGCTGGGCCAGAGCCAGGGGCCACGGTTCGGCTCGTTCGCCGAGATCTTCGGGCTGGACCGGACGATCGCGCTGATCGACGAGAAGCTGGGCTGAGCTGCGGCCCGCCTCCTCTCAGGGGAAGCCGTTTCTCGTCCGGTGGAATGATGGTTTAGTGGCCGCATGCCGTTCTTTCAGCTCTTCCGAAAGCCCAAAAAGCGAAAAGCCCAAAGCCGGTGGCCCTACGGCCAAGACTCCGGAAGTGTCGTGCTGCGCAGCGAGAGATCTGGCCAGGACGTTCGTTCCCTGGTGGCGCGTTACAGCGACGGCGACCTGATCTTTGAGGGGCAGGACCTGGGCCCAAGCGTTGAAAGATTCTTCGGCGAGGGCCAGTGGGAATACGAATGGGTTTTCACGGTACGGAAGGCCAACCTGCCGAAGCTTGAGAAAGCTCTGAACACGGCTGATCTGCTGGCTGCTTTGCAGCGCGACTTTTCTGGGCCGAATGCCGCCGGGATCGAGGCCTTCCTGAAGCTTCACAACATACCCTATGAAATATGGAATCGGGTGGGTGGCTGATCTGTGACGATGATTGAAAGCCAGCCGTCGCGGCTAAGTTGGGGCGTCTGGCTCAAGCGCCTGTTCGGCGGCGGCCTCTTTCTGCTGACCCTGGCTACCCTGATCACCCACGAGGCCTACGTCCTCAAGCCGGGCGACCCGTTGCTGGTTCATCTGGCGCCGATGAAATGGTGGGTGATCCCGCATGTCGTCGGTGGGACCTTCGCCTTCCTGGTCGCGCCGCTGCAGTTCTCCACCACCCTGCGGCGGGCCAATCCGGCCCTGCATCGTTGGCTGGGGCGGCTCTACATGGTCGCCGTGATCGTCTCCTCGACCCTGTCGGTGTGGATCGTCCTGCGCTTCGAGCTCAAGGCCAACTGGGCGGTCATGGGGACGATGGGCGGGCTGTGGCTAATGACCACGGTGTTCGCCTGGCTGGCCATCCGCAACCGCGACATCCGCCAGCACCAGCTGTGGATCGGTCGCAGTTTCGGCCTGACCTTCACCTTTGTCCTGACCCGGATCATTCCCGACTTCGTGCTGCCGAAGATGGACTATGTCGGGGTCACTGCCCTCTATTGGGCCTTCATCGTCACGGCCCTGATCCTGCCCGACATCATCCTGAACGGCCGGGCGCTCCTGGGACGCCGCTAGCTAGCGCAGGTGCGGGGTTACCCGGGTTTCCAGCAGCCGGACCAGCGCCGGGTCCATGTACTCATAATTGTCCGGGATATTCAGGCAGATCACCCGCGCCTTCAGGCTGGAGCGGTAGCGCTTTGACAGCTTGGTGCGGTGGGCCCGCTCCATGACGAAAATCACATCGGCCCACTCCACCAGTTCGGCCGTCACCGGGTTGCCACAGCGAGGGTCGGTCCCGGCGGACATCACCTCGAGATCGCTCCGCGCACTGAAAACCTGCTCGGCCGTTGGGCTGCGAAGGCGGTTGGCGCTGCAGATGAACAGGACGGCGGTCATGGCCCGCCGATAGCAAATCTGGAGGCCGGTTGGGAAATTCCCGCTTGTTGACGTTTACGTAAAGGGGAGTAAGCTTCCCGCAACGATAAGCCTGAAAATCCAGGGAGGACACCATGGCGATCGAACTGCGGCGGCCCGAGCGCACCTTCACCATCCGTCAGCTTTGCGTCGAATTCAAAGCCACTCCGCGCGCCCTGCGCTTCTATGAGGACAAGGGCCTGCTCTACCCGGCCCGCGAGGGCATGAACCGCGTCTACAGCTACAAGGACCGCGCCCGGCTGGTGCTGATCCTGCGCGGCAAACGGGTTGGCCTCTCGCTCGCGGAGATCCGCGAGATCCTGGAAATGTACGACCATAGCGACAACGCCATGGCCCAGAACGCCCACTCGCTGAAGAAATTCCGCCAGAAGATCGTGGTGCTGGAACAGCAGCGCGAGGACATCGACCACGCCATCGAGGAACTGCGCGAAGCCTGTGCGCGGATGGAGACGGTGCTGGCCGAGAACCGTCCGGACCTGCTGCCGCGCGCGGCAGACTACGAGCAGGTCATGCGCTCGCGGGTCGACGGCCATCACGGCGAGTCGGTAGCGGGCAAGTAGCCCGCCCTCTAAGCTCCACTCTTCGATTCTTCTCCAGACCTGGGATACCCCATGGGCTATCAGCCGCCTGTCCGCGACTACACCTTCCTGTTGCGCGATGTCCTGGACATCGAAAAGCACGCCAACCTGCCGGGGTTCGCCGACGCGTCAATGGACGTGGTCGAACAGATCCTGGAAGGCGCCGCCGCCTTCACCGGCGAGGTCTTGGCCCCGCTGAACAGCGTCGGCGACAAGCAGGGCTGCAAGTGGTCACCGGACAATACCGTCAAGACGCCGGACGGTTTCAAGGCGGCCTACGCCCAGATGGTCGAAGCCGGCTGGCTGGGGCTGTCGTCGGATACGGCCTGGGGCGGTCAGGGCCTGCCGCGGGTGCTGAGCCTGGCCTATAACGAGATGTCGAGCTCGGCCAACATGGCCTTCTCGATGTATCCGGGCCTGACCCATGGGGCGTCGGAAGCCATCAACTACGGCGCCTCGGAAGAGCTGAAACAGCGCTACCTGCCCAAGATGATCGCCGGGACCTGGACCGGCACCATGAACCTGACCGAGCCGCAGTGCGGCACGGACCTGGGGATGCTGCGGACCAAGGCCGTGCCGCAGGCCGACGGGACCTATCGCATCACCGGCCAGAAGATCTGGATCAGCGGCGGCGAGCATGATCTGGCTGAGAACATCGTCCATCTGGTCCTGGCCCGCATCGAAGGCGCGCCGGCCGGGGTGAAGGGCATCAGCCTGTTCATCGTGCCGAAATTCCTACCCAAGGAAGACGGGACCCCCGGCGAGCGCAACAGCCTGGTCTGCGCCGGCCTGGAAGAGAAGATGGGCATCCACGGCAACGCCACCTGCGTCATGGCCTATGACGACGCCAAGGGCTGGCTGGTTGGCGAGGAGAACGCCGGCCTGAAGATCATGTTCGTGATGATGAACGAGGCCCGCCTCGGCGTCGGCCTGCAGGGCGTGGCGCAGGGCGAGGCTGCCTACCAGGCGGCCGCCGCCTTCGCCAAGGACCGCATCCAGGGCCGCTCGCTGACCGGCCCGAAGAACCCCGATGGTCCCGCCGACCCGATCATCGTTCACCCCGACGTGCGGCGCATGCTGTTGGACTCCAAGGCGGTGATCGAGGGCGGGCGGGCCTTCCTGTTCTGGACCGCCCTGCACGGCGACCTGGCTCACAGCCACCCCGACGAGGCCGTCCGCCAGAAGGCCAACGACTATATGGGTCTGATGACCCCGGTGCTGAAAGGCTACCTGACCGACAAGGGCTTCAAGGCCTGCGTCGACGGCATGCAGGTGCACGGCGGCTCGGGCTTCACCGAGCACTTCCCGGCCAGCCAGTATCTGCGCGACTGCCGCATCGCCCTGATCTACGAGGGGACCAACGGCATCCAGGCCCTCGATCTGGTCGGCCGGAAGCTGGCGGCAAACGGCGGCCGGGCGGTGATGAGCTTCTTCGCCGAGGTCGACGGCTTTCTGGCGGAAAACGAGGGTAATGGGCAATTAAAGCCATATCTCGAGGGCTTGGCCGGCGTTAAAGCGCAACTTCAGGAGGCCACCTTCTGGCTGATGCAGAACGGCCTGACCAATCCGGACAACGCTGCGGCGGCCTCGACCGACTACATGCACCTCTTCGGGCTTACGGGCCTTAGCTACATGTGGGCGCTGATGGCCAAGACCGCCCAGGCGAAAATTGATGCTGGCGAGTCTGATCCCTTCTATGCCGGCAAGCTGACGACGGGGCGCTACTTCATCGAACGCATCCTGCCCGACGCCGGGGCGCACCTGGCCAAGCTCAAGACCGGCTCCGACGTCGTCATGGCGCCGCCCGTGGAGTCCTTCTGATGCCGGGCGTTTCTGTCGCCAAGCCCGACTTCATGGCCGAAGAGGACATCGTCATCTTCGAGGACGCGGTGGGCCGTTTCTTCGACGAATTCGCCCCGGAGTCCCGCGTCGCCAAATGGCGCGAGGACGGCGTGGTCGAGCGGGTGATGTGGAACCAGGCGGCGGACGCCGGCCTCTCCTGCCTGTCGATCCCCGAGCAGTACGGCGGCATGGGCGGCGACTACCGCCACGAGGTCGTGCTGATGGAGGCCCTGGGCAAGAAGGGCGTCGACGGCTTTGGCCTGTCGCTGCACAACGCCATCGTCGGCCACTACTTCCTCAACTACGGCACCGAAGCGCAGAAGCAGCGCTGGCTGCCGAAGATGGCCACCTGTGAGCTGGTCACCGCCATCGCCATGACCGAGCCGGGCGCCGGCTCGGACCTGCAGGGCATCAAGACGACCGCCCGCCTCGACGGCGACCACTACGTCCTCAACGGCTCCAAGACCTTCATCACCAACGGCCAGACCGCCAACCTGATCATCGTGGTCTGCAAGACCGACGCGACCCAGGGCGCGCGCGGCACCTCGCTGCTGGTGGTCGAGACCGACGGCTGCCAGGGCTTCGAGCGCGGCCGCAACCTCGACAAGCTGGGCATGGAGGCGGCCGACACCTCCGAGCTGTTCTTCAACGACGTGCGCGTGCCGGCCGAGAACCTGCTGGGCGGCGACGAGGGGCAGGGCTTCTTCCAGCTGATGGGCCAGCTGCCCCAGGAGCGGCTGAACATCGCCGTCCAGGCCATCGCGACCATGGAGCGGGCGCTGGACCTGACCATCGACTACGTCAAACAGCGCAGGGCGTTCGGCAAGGCGCTGATCGACTTCCAGAACACCCAGTTCAAGCTGGCCGAATGCAAGACCGAGGCGACCGTGGCCCGGGTCTTCGTCAACCACTGCATCGAGCAACACCTGGCCGGCAAGCTGGACGCCGCCACCGCCTCGATGGCCAAATACTGGACCACTGATCTTGAGAACAAGATCATCGACGAGTGCCTGCAGCTCTATGGCGGATTCGGCTACATGGCCGAGTATCCGATCGCCCGCATGTACCGCGACAGCCGCGTGCAGCGGATCTACGGCGGGGCGAACGAAGTCATGAAAGTCCTCATCGCCCGCACGCTCTAAGCATGGCCCTCTGATGATCGACCATCTCTCCCTCGCCGTCCGCGACCTGGCCGCCAGCGCCGCCTTCTACGAGGCCCTGCTGGCCCCGCTGGGTTACCGTCGGCTGGTGGAGAGAGAGGCGACGGTGGGGTTCGGCAAGCGCTATCCTGAGATATGGCTGAACCATCGGCCGGGTCGGAAGCCTGAGCCCGACGGAACGGGCCTGCATGTCTGTCTGCGCGCCGCCAGCCAGGAGGCCGTGCAAGGCTTCCACCAGGCCGCACTCGACCACGGCGGCCAGAGCGATGGCGAACCGGGGCCTAGAGCGGCGGCTATGACCGGCTATTATGCCGCCTTCATCCTCGACCTCGATGGCAACAAGCTCGAGGCCGCCACCTTTCCGCCAAATCCTTCCTAAAGGGGCGCCTGAGTGATGGCCCACAGCTATTTCGCCACGATCGACTGGAAACTGGCCGAGCCGGCCGCCGACTTCCTGACCGGCCGCTACAGCCGCGCCCATACCCTCAGCTTCGACGGCGGGGCGGTCGTGCCGGGCTCGCCCTCGCCGGGGATCGTGCCGCTGCCCTGGTCGGACGCCAGCGCGGTGGATCCGGAAGAGCTGTTCGTGGCGGCCCTCTCCAACTGCCACATGCTGACCTTCCTGCATAAGGCGCGCGAGGCGGGGTACGTGGTCACGGCCTATCGCGATGAGGCCGAGGGCAAGATGACCCGCATCGGGCCTGGGCGGATGGCGGTGACACACGTGGCCCTGCGGCCGGTGATCGCGTTCGAGGGGCGGGAGCCCACGACGGAGGAGCTGGATGCGCTCCACCACGCCGCGCACGAGGACTGCTTCATCGCCAATTCGGTGAAGACCGAAGTGGTGGTGGAGAAGCCGCTCCCCTCCCCCGTACGCTTCGCTACGGGTGAGGAAAGTAGGCTCAGGCCCCCTTCACCGCGTTGAACTTCACCTGCGCCGCGCCGCGCTCGTCCAGGTCCTTGCGAGTGGCGTGCAGGCTGATCGGGCCGTTCAGGCCGGCGTTGACCTCGTCCATCCCGGCCGTGACGCCGGGCGCCTTGGCGTAGAGGTAGCGCAGTGACAGCCGCTCGTTGTCGGCGGCGTCCGGCTGGGTGCCGTGCAGGGTGCAGGCGTGCCACATGGCGGCATAGCCGGCCTCGCCGGTCAGCAGGTGCTGGCGGCAGAGCATCTCGCCGCCCCGGCCATCGCCATAGCGCCAGCCGCCCGCCTCGCGCTTGAGGTCATGGGGGAAGACCGTGGCGCCCGGCTTGTGGCTGTCCTCGAGCAGGAACAGCGGCGCGTCATGGGCGCCGACCGGGTGGAGGTAGATGTAGAGGGTGATGAAGTCGGCTTCCCGGTCCTTGAAGTCGATCAGGTCCTGGTGGAAGTCGATGCCGTAAAAATAGGTCACGTCCCGATACTGCGGCTTGACCCAGGCGCCCAGGTTGTTGACCGGATTGCCCTCGATCCGGGCCCTTAGCCAGGGCGGCACGGCGCTGGCCGGCACGCCGCAGACCACCTTCCGGTTCAGCAGCTGGTAGCCCTCGCCCAGCATCGCCCCCAGCGCCTGGATCACGCCTGGATCGCGCTCGACAAAGCCCAGCTGGTCCTCGAACCGCTCCAGCAGGTTGCGGCCGGGAATCGGGTTGACGCCGGTATATTGCGGGTTGGCGTCGAACTCTGCCTCGCTAAGGAACAGCGAGCCGTCGAACGTCCGGTCGGCGCGCAGCTGGGCCAGCAGGGCGGCGGCTGCGGCCTGGTCCACCCCGCCCGGAAACACGTGATAGCCGTACTCGATGAAGTCGCTGACGGCCGGGTGGCCGCGCCGGGTCTGCAGAGCGCTCATGGCGGAACTCCCAATCGGCGGCAGACTCGGCCGGTTCGGTTAATGAAGCAATTCCAGGCCTTTCACTGAGTCTTAGGACCGGTCCGGCAATCTCGAACAAACGAGGGAGACCTCATGTCCGTGGACGCCCAGGATCGGTTCGGCCTAGCCGGCGCTGTCGAGATGCGCCGCCGCCATGCCCGGGCCCGCGCCCTTACCGCCATGCTGATCGCCTCGGGCCTGACCATCGCCCAGGGCTGGTGGGCCACCTGGATCTGGGCGGCCGCCTTCATCCTGGTGCAGCACCTGGAGATGCGGTTCGCCGCCCGCATCCTGGCCAAGCCGCCGACCACCGCCTCGGGCGCCGCCAACAGCGCGCTCTGGCTGTTCGCCCCCTCGGCCATCGCTTTCGGGGCGCTGTCGCCGGTGATGTGGACCCATATCGAACGCTATGGCCCGGCCCTGGGGGTCACCCTGATCGCCGGGGCGATGACCAACCTGGTCAGTCTCAGCCGTGGCAGCCGGGTGGCCTTCGCCGTCTCGGCCCTGCCGTACGGCCTTTACCTGCTGGTCCTGCCGATGCTCGACGCCGGCCAGACCGCCGGGCCGCTGCTGGTGACCATGATGATCGCCGTGGCCCTGGTCATGCTCAACGTCGTCGGCGCCTGGATCACCACCGAGGATGCTCGCCGCACTCAGGACGAAGCCCTGGCCCTGGCCGAGGAGGGCCGCCGCGCCGCCGAGGCCGCCACCGCCTCCAAGTCGGCCTTCGTGGCCATGATCAGCCACGAACTGCGCACCCCGATCAGCGCCATCAACGCCGGGGCCGGCGAGCTGCGCCGCGAGGCCAAGGACCGCAATGCCAAGGCCCACGCCCAGCTGATCATCGATGCGGGGGCGATGATGCGCACCCTGCTCGACGACCTGCTCGACCTCGCCAAGCTGGACGCCGGCCGCATGGAGGTCGAGGCCATCGCCTTCGACCCGCGCCGCGCCGTGCTCGACGCGATCCGGCTCTGGAGGCCGCAAGCGCGGGACAAAGGCCTGCGGCTGAGCCTGACCGGCGCCCATGCCCTGCCGGACTGGGTGGTCGGCGATCCGACCCGGCTGCGCCAAGTGCTCAACAATCTGTTCTCCAACGCCATCAAGTTCACGCGCGCAGGCTCGGTGCGCCTCACCGTCTCGGTGGACGGCGAGTCGGTCAGGCTGGCCCTGGCCGACACTGGGCCGGGCATGACGGCCGATCAGATTACCCGCCTGTTTACCCCCTTCGACCAACTCGACGCCTCGGTGGCCCGCAAGCACGGCGGCTCCGGCTTGGGCCTGGTGATCAGCCGCCAGCTGGCCCGGCTGATGGGGGGCGACCTGGTGGCCTCAAGCGCGCCCGGGGTCGGCGCGACCTTTATCGTCACACTGACCCTGCCGAGAGCTGAGCCGGCCCAGGTTGAACCCGCCCAGCCGATGGGCCCGCCGCCGCGCCTGCTGGTCGTCGACGACCACGCCATCAACCGCCAGGCCATCACCCTGGTCCTGGCTCCGCTGGGCATCGTCCCGGAAACCGCCGCCTCGGCCGAGGAAGGCCTGGAGCGCCTCGCCGCCGAGCCCTTCGATATCGTGCTGATGGATGTCTACATGCCCGGCATGGACGGCCGCGAGGCCACCCGCCGGCTGCGCGCGCATGCCGGTCCCAATCAGGCCATACCGGTCATCGCCATCACCGCCTCGGCCACCGCCAAGGACTGGGAAGCCTGTCTCGCAGCCGGCATGAGCGGTCATGTCGCCAAGCCGATCGAACCGGCGCAGCTGTACGCCGCGCTGGACCAGGCGTTGTCGGCGGCGCGGGCGGCGGCCTAGGGCATCGAAAGCCCTTCCCCCGCTTGCGGGGGAAGTGGGCCGACTGTCCTGCCCGGTTAGAGAGGTGACAGAGTAGCCCGGATAGATGGGTAACAGTTCTCCGGTGTTTTGGAGGAGGGCTGTGCGATGCCGTGGCTCAAGAGCAGCGCCATGGACGACCGACTGCGCTTTGCGGCTGATTGGCT
>JBBRZO010000014.1:0-152020 GCA_038236615.1 Caulobacterales bacterium | reverse complement strand
GTCGCTCTGGAACAGACACAACGGGGCTGGACGCTCTGGTTCTACGCTCAGCCTATCGGCATCCTCGATCACACCGGCCAGCGACTGTTACCCATGCAACCGGGCTAAACCGTTACCCATCTATCCGCTGGACACGACGGCGAAGCTGGAGGCTCGTTGGGGGCTATTACAGGCGAGGTTGCGGGCCGCCAGCGTCGCTAAGGACCCCCAACGACCTTCGTCGCTGCGCGCCTCAGGCCACTTCCCCCGCCAGCGGGGGAAGGACTTCGGGCCAGCACCCCTTCAAGCCGCGCCTTCAGCCCCGCCTCGTCCTTCAGCTCGCACTCCCAGACCGTCTCGACCCGCCAGCCCGCAGTCTCCAGCGCCGCGCGGCTCAGCACGTCGCGGTCGCGGTTGCGGCCCACCTTGCCCAGCCAGTAGTCGCGGTTGGCCTTGGGCACCCGCGCGCCGCGCGCGCAGTCGTGCCCGTGCCAGAAACAGCCATGCACGAAGATCGTCAGCCGCCGCCCGGCCATGACGATGTCCGGCTTTCCCGGCAGGTCAGCCCGATGCAGCCGGTAGCGCGCTCCCAGCGCGGTCAACAGCCGCCGCACCGTCCGCTCGGGTCCAGTGTCGCGGCTCTTCACCCGGCGCATCACCGCCGAGCGCTTCTCCGGGCTGTAGACGTCTGTCACAGGCCTTCGAACAGCGCTGTCGACAGATACCGCTCGGCGAAGCTGGGGATGATAGTGACGATCAGCTTGCCGGCCATCTCGGGCCGGGCGGCGATGCTGAAGGCCGCCGTCAGGGCCGCGCCGGAGGAGATGCCGACCGGGATGCCCTCGACCGCCGCGATCTTGCGGGCCATGGCGAAGCTGTCGTCGTTGCTAACCTGAACGATCTCGTCGATGACGCTGCGGTCGAGGATGCCGGGGACGAACCCGGCGCCGATGCCCTGGATCTTGTGCGGGCCGGGCGCGCCGCCCGACAGGACGGGGCTGTTCTCCGGCTCGACCGCCACCATCTTCAGCGACGGCTTGCGGGGCTTGAGCACCTGGCCGATGCCGCTGATCGTGCCGCCGGTGCCGACGCCTGAGACGACGAAATCGACCTTGCCGTCGGTGTCATTCCAGATTTCCTCGGCCGTCGAGACGCGGTGGATCAGCGGGTTGGCCCAGTTCTCGAACTGCTGAGGCATCACCGAGCCGGGGTTTTCCGCCAGCAGCTCCTGGGCCCGGGCGACGGCGCCGCGCATGCCCTTTTCGGCCGGCGTCAGCTCCAGCCGGGCGCCCAGGATCAGCAGCATCTTGCGCCGCTCGATCGACATGGAGTCGGGCATGACGAGGATCAGCTTGTAGCCCTTGGCGGCGGCCACGAAGGCCAGGGCGATGCCGGTATTGCCGCTGGTCGGCTCGACGATGGTGGCGCCCGGCTTGATCTTGCCCTCGGCTTCCAGGGCCTCAATCATCGAGACGCCGATGCGGTCCTTTACGGACGACAGCGGGTTGAAGAATTCCAGCTTGGCGACCACCTCGCCGACTGGCTTCAGCTCGGCCGTCAGGCGCGGCAGACGGACCAGCGGTGTGTCGCCGACCAGGTCGAGCACGGAGTCATAGATGCGGCCACGGCCGGCGCGCTTGTAGCGGGCGGCGTCATAGGCGTGCGGCATGGGGGCGGCTCTCATCAGGGGAAGTTGTCCCCAATCTAGGCTGCGGCGTGCGTCCTGTCAGCCTCGCCGAGCAGGGGCTCGAGCAGATGTTCCGCCAGCCAGCGGACCACCGGCACGGCGACGCCATCGCCCACCACCTGCAGGGCCGCCGTCTGGCTGGCGGGCAGGCGGTAGCTGTCGGGCAGGCCCATCAGCCGGGCGCCTTCGCGACCGGTGAGCAGGCGGGAGCGGACTTCGTCGCCTTCGGCCACAACCAGGGTCTGGCGAGACGAGCCGCCGGCCGGGGTGCGCAGGCAGCCGGCCAGGCCGTCGAAGCGCGCCTCGGCCCGTTGGTCGCCGCCGCGCATGCGCCGGAACACGGCTCCGACGGCGCGGCCCCCTTGACCTTGGGCGGCGGCGGCGGTCTTCAGGCGATTTAGATGGGTCGGGGTCATCAGGCCGAGCAGCGCGCTGGTCTGGGCGGGCGAGCGCCAGTCGACCTCTGCATCAGACTCAAGCAGGGCAGCCAGGGTCTGGTTGTGCTGGGGCGGGGCGGCCAGTCGCCACCACAGCCAATGGCTGCGCTGCTCCGGCGAGAGGTGGTCGAAGGCGGCCCGCACCGCCCGGGTGTGGAAGGGGCTGGGGCCGATCAGGTTGGCGGGGATGGCTTCACGGGTGGCGATGATGAACACCCGCGGCCGCGACTGGGGCAGGAAGGCCGCAGCGTCGATCTCCAGAGCGCCGAACCGGTAGCCTCGGCCGGCCAGAGCGTCGGCCAGGGCGGCGAAATCGTCGCCGCCATGTGAGGTGAAAAGGCCGCTGACATTCTCGATGACCAGGGCTCGGGGCGCCCGGCCTTCGTCGTCAAGGGCCTCGACAAGCTTCCAGAAGCCGAAGAAGGCCGAGGACTTGCCGCCCGCCAGGCCCGCCCGGGCGCCCGCCAGACTGAAGTCCTGGCAGGGGCTGGAGGCCCAGGCCAGGTCCGCCAGGCCCGGCAGATCGGCTGTCGTCAGAGCCCAGACATCGCCCTGGCGCATATGATCGTCGCCGAAATTGTCGCGATAGACCGCCGCCTTGACCGGATCGAAGTCATTGGCGAACAGGCAACCCCAACGCTCGCCCAGCCCCAGCCGGGCCATGCCCCCGCCGGCGAAGAATTCATAGAGACTGAAGGGGCCGTTTCGACTCATCGTGAAAACGAGTCTAGCCTGCCTGGGATCCTTTGGGAGACTTCTCGATGCGCCTCATCGCCACTGTCTTCGCGTCCGCCCTGTTGCTGGCCGCCTGCGACCAGTCCCACGATGGCCAGGAAGGCCCCGACGCCGGGCCGCCCGCCGACGCTCCGGCTACGCCGCCGGCCACCACGCCGCCAGCCGCCGTCTATCCGGCCGACCTGGATCTGGCCGGGACGGAGCCGTTCTGGGGCGTGAAAATTCGGGGGACGGCGATCGACTTCACCGAGCCGGACGCCCCGGCCAAGGCCTTCGCCAACGCCGCCAAGGCCGAGGCCGGCGGCGCGGCCACCTGGACGGCGACGGGGGCCAGCGGCGCCATCGTGGTGAAGCTCACGCCAGGTCCCTGCTCGGACGGCATGAGCGACCGGGTATGGGCCTACAAGGCTGAGGTCACATTGGGCAGCAGAAACCTGAAGGGCTGTGGCGCCATTCCGGCGGCGCCGAGCGCGGCTCAGGGCTAATCTAGCCCTTTCCGACGTCGAGGGTCGGGATTTGCGAGTGAGTGGCGTCCGGCTTGGAATGGCCGGGCAGCGGCACCAGCAGCCCGACGGCGATCGCCAGGGCGGCGGCGGCCGCGAAGATGGCCTTGACGGCCATGCTGGTGTTTCCGGTCGGGGCGTATCTCATGGCGTTTAAACGGTTGTCCACGATGGGAGTTGCTTGTCCCAGTACGTAGGAAGCCACCGTTCGGATTGCCAGAAGATGAACAGGGACGACGAGGCCTTTCCGCGCCGTCCCTGCAAATCATTTCAGGTAGTGGGTTTAGTAGATCTCAAAGAGACCAGCGGCGCCGCTGAAATCGCCTGAGCGATTTCAGCCACTCAAAGTTATGGGCGCCGTTACCTGGTTTTTCGAAATCAGAAGATTTCGAAAAGACCAGCGGCGCCCATCCCGCCGCCAATGCACATGGTCACCACGCCCAGCTTGGCGCCTCGGCGCTTGCCTTCCATCAGGATGTGGCCGGTGCAGCGGGCGCCGGTCATGCCGAAGGGGTGGCCGATGGCGATGGAGCCGCCGTTGACGTTGTACTTCTCCGGGTCGATGCCCAGGGTGTCGCGGCTGTAGAGGCACTGGCTGGCGAAGGCTTCGTTCAGCTCCCAGATGTCGATGTCGTCGACCTTCAGGCCATGACGCGCCAGGAGACGCGGGACGGCGTAGATCGGGCCGATGCCCATCTCGTCCGGCTCGCAGCCGGCGACGGCGAAGCCCTTGAAGGCGCCCATCGGGGTCAGGCCGCGGCGCTCGGCTTCTTTGGCCTCCATCACCACCACGGCGGCGGCGCCGTCCGAAAGCTGGCTGGCGTTGCCGGCGGTGACGAAGTTGCCCGGGCCCTTAACCGGCTGCAGCGAAGCCAGGCCTTCCAGAGTGGTGTCAGGCCGGTTGCACTCGTCCTTATCGACCACGTAGTCGACGATGGACTCTTCCTTGGTCTCGCGATTGACCACCTTCATCTTGGTGTTCATCGGGACGATCTCGTCCTTGAAGATGCCGTTCTGCTGGGCCGCGGCGATGCGCTGCTGGCTGCGCAGGGAATATTCGTCCTGGGATTCGCGGCTGACATTGTAGCGCTTGGCGACGATGTCAGCGGTGTCGATCATCGCCATCCACAGGGCCGGCTTGATGCCCAGCAGCTTCTCTTCGGTGATGCGGAAGGTGTTCATGTGACCGCCGCCCTGCACCAGGGAGATCGACTCCACCCCGCCGCCGATGGCGACGTCGGCGCCTTCGTTCTTGATATAGTGGGCGGCCGAGGCGATGGCCTGCAGGCCCGAGGAGCAGAAGCGGTTGATGGTGGTGCCCGAGCTGGTCACCGGCAGGCCGGCCCAGATGGCGGCGTTGCGGGCGACGTTCATGCCGGTGGCGCCTTCAGGCCCGCCGCAGCCCAGGATGACGTCCTCGACCTCGCCGCCTTCCAGCCCGGCGCGCGAGACGGCGTGCTGGATGGCGTGGCCGGCCATCGCCGCGCCGTGGGTGTTGTTGAACCCGCCCCGGTTGGACTTGGCCAGGCCCGTACGGGCGTAGGAGACGATGACGGCGTCGCGCATGGGCGTTTTCCTGAAAAGATCAGTGTGGATTTTCGGGGCCGACCCTAGGGGAGAGTCCCCGGGCGCGCCAGTTGCCGCTAGCGTCAACCGGCGGAGGCGGGCTTGCACTGGGCGGCGGGCCTGTGGTCCTAATTGTCGTCATGAAGACGCTGCTCAGCCTGACCGCCGCCCTGACCCTGCTCGCCCCCGCCCTGGCCGGCGCCCAGGACACCTCGGACGCCCCGACCGGCGGGGCCTGGACCGACTGCAACATCACGGTCATCTCGGCCTACCGCAACCGCATCGCCGTCAGCTGCGCCGCGCCGGTCCCCAATGGCGTGGCCGGCCAGGCGCCGGACAGCACGCCCCGCCAGTTCGCTGTCGAGATGACCAACCCGCTGGCCGACGCCGTCCTGCGGCTGGCCCAGCAGGCCATCGCGCTGAAGCGGCCGGTGCGGGTGCTCTATGTTGTCTCGCCGGAGGGCAACCCCGCCGGCTGCGATGTAAAGATCTGCCGGGGCATCGTGGGGATCGAGGCGCGCTGACCGCTTCTTTGTTGACGTTCGCGTAAGCCGGCGCGACATTTGCCTGAACAACGATAAGCTAAGGGAGAGAGCGCCATGGAACGCGCCTATGATCTGGTCCTGCGCGGTGGGACGGTGGTCGATGGGTCGGGCGCGGCGCCCTTCCAGGCCGATGTCGGGGTCAAGGACGGGCGGATTGCCGCCGTCGCCCCGAACCTGCCGGCCGGGGTCGAAGAGATCGACGCGACCGGCAAGCTGGTCACCCCCGGCTTCGTCGACGTCCACACCCACTATGACGGCCAGGCGACCTGGGACGAACGCATGCAGCCCTCGTCCTGGCACGGCGTCACCACCGTGGTCATGGGCAATTGCGGCGTCGGCTTCGCGCCCTGCAAGCCGGAGGACCACGATCGTCTGATCCGGCTGATGGAGGGGGTGGAGGACATTCCCTTCCCGGTGATGACCCAGGGCCTGCCCTGGAACTGGGAAAGCTATCCCGACTATCTCGACGCCCTCTCCAAGCGCCGGTTCGACATCGATATCGGCAGCCAACTGCCGCACGCCGCCCTGCGGGTCTTCGTGATGGGTGAGCGCGGCGCCAACCGCGAGCCTGCCACCGAGGCCGAGATCAACGCCATGGCCGCCATCGCCAAGCGGGCCATGGAGGCCGGGGCGCTGGGCTTTACCACCTCGCGCACCCTGAACCACCGCACCAGCGATGGCCAGCCGACCCCGACCCTGACCGCCAGCGAGGACGAGCTGACCGGCATCGCCATGGGCCTGAAGGCCGCCGGACGCGGGGTGCTGCAGTTCGTCAGCGACTTCGCGCCCGACCCCCTGGCCGAGTTCGCCATGCTGCGCCGGATCGTCGAGGCCTCGGGCCGGCCGCTGGCCTTCACCCTGGCCCAGAACCACCGCAACACCGTCTCCTGGAAGAAGCTGCTGGGGGCGCTGGAAGACTCCGTCGACGCCGGCCTGCCGATGAAGGCCCAGGTCTGCGGGCGTCCCGTCGGGGTGCTGTTCGGGCTGGAACTGACCCTGCATCCGTTCAGCCAGCACGAGGCCTGGAAGGAGATCGCCCATCTGCCGCCCGCCGAGCGCCGCGAGAAGCTGACCGATCCGATGACCCGCGCGCGGTTGCTGGCGGAGGACCTCAATGTGAAGGGCCCCTTCGCCGGTTCGGCGCTGCAGGCCTGGGACATGATCTTCCCGCTCGACCCGATCGCGCCGGACTATGAGCCGACCAAGGACAAGACCCTGGCCTCGCTGGCGGCGGCCCGGGGCGTGACCCCGCAGGAAGTAGCGCTGGAGCATATGCTGTCGAACGGCGGGCAGGGGATGCTCTACCACCCCTTCCTCAACTACGGCGACGGCGACCTTGGCCCCAGCTTCGTCATGCTGCAGCACCGCGACACGGTGCCGGGTCTCTCGGACGGCGGCGCCCATGTCGGCACCATCTGCGACGGCAGCTTCCCGACCTACATGCTGACCCACTGGACGCGCGACCGCACGCGGGGCCCGAAGATCCCGCTGGAAGCCATCGTCAGGATGCAGACCCTGGACACCGCTCAGTCGGTTGGCCTGCACGACCGCGGCCTGATCCAGGCCGGCTACCGGGCGGACCTCAATGTCATCGACTACGAGGGTCTGACCCTGCACTCGCCCAGCATCGCCTACGACCTGCCGGCCGGCGGACGGCGTCTGCTGCAGCGAGCGGACGGCTATGTCGCCACCATCGTGGCGGGCGAGGTCACCTATCGCGACGGCCAACCCACCGGCGCCCTGCCGGGGCGGTTGGTGCGCGGGGGGCAGGCCTCGCCGGTGGCCCTGGCGGCGGAGTAGAGGCGGAGGAGTAACCTACTCCCCGAACCCCTCGCCGGGCTCTGTCGGGCTCATGCGGATCAGCCGGCTGTCCTCGACACCCGCCTGCCGGTGCTTGACCACCTCGCGGTAGAGCGGGTCGGTGACCATTTCCAGGAAGGCGCCGGCGCTGGGGTACTCGGCGATGAAGGCCAGGTCCCAGCGCTCGTCCAGCGGTCCGGTGACCACGACTTCCGGCTTGCCGACCCAGACCTGCTTGCCGCCGACCCGACCGAACACCGTAGCGCTCTCGCGGCCATAGGCGCGGTAGGCCTCCAGCCCACTCATCCCCTTGCCGTGGTTGGGATGGCCTTCCGGATAGTCGGCCATTGGCCTGAGGCGGACCAGGTTGAGCATGTGGATAGGCTGGTCGCGCGGCAGGGCCTTGAAGGCGTCGAACTGGGCGCGGGTCGGATCGATGCTGCCGGTCATGACACCGCCGGCTGGTCGGGCAGCTCATTGGGGTTGGCGTCGGCGATGGGCGGGACATGGGCAGCCAGGATTTCGCCGGCCTGTCGCACGGCGGCGATAAAACCTTCGGCCGGAGCGCCGCGCGCCATCCCATCGGTCAGCTTCTGAGCCACCTCGGTCCACACCGCCTGGGGCGCGACCCGGTAGATGGCTTCGTCCGCGATCACCTCGGCCCGCCGTTCGGCCAGCGAGGCGAACAGCAGTACGCCCGTCCGGTTTTGCGTCATGTGCAGTCCCTTGGCCAGGAACTCGACCATCGCCGCCCGTCGCACTCGCTCGGCCTTGAGGCCCGCGGGCGTCAGCACCCGCCGCACCGCCGGCTGGGCGACGGCCAGGGCCGCCAGGATGAAGATGATCGTCTGGACCAGGACAAAGGCCGACAGGGCCGCGGACACGGGCTCCGCGCTCCAACGGGCGCCCAGGCCCGCCAAGGTGGCCGGGCGGAACACCGCCAGCAGGCCCGGCAGAGCGATCGCCGCCCCGGCCGCCCAGGCGATGGGCGTCTCGCGGTAGTCGGAGACATGGGGCGCCAGTACGCAATAGATCTCGCCGGCCGTCCTGGCCTCGGCGGCCGTCACGGCATCGGCGATGCGGTCCTCATCGGCTTGGGTCAACATCATCCTACCAGCTCCCCGAAGCGCCACCGCCACCGAACGAGCCGCCACCGCCGTGGTAGCCACCGCCCCCGCCGCCGCCACCGCCGCTGAACAGGCCGCCTCCGGAAGAGCCGCGGCCCGAAGCGCCAGGGCCGCTGAAGAGACCGCCGCCGCGACCGCCTCCGCCACCCATCCATTTTCCGGTGCGAATCCGGTTGGCCAGCAGCATGCCGCCAGCGCCTGCGCCCGCGCCCATGATCAGGCCCGGCAGGACGCCACCGCCGCCCGTCGCCGGGTTCGCCATGCCGACCATGCTGGGGTCCATGGCGCCGCCCGCGAGTGGGAGGCCGTTGGCGTCGACGGGCGGTGGAAGCGCGCCTCCCCCTTGGGCCACGGGACCGCCGGGATTGCCCGCATAGATGATCTCGGTCTTCTTACCGCCGCCTAGCAGTTTGAACAGCAGGCCGACGACCACGGCGATCAGGATGGCGGTTCCCATCGACACCCCACCGGCGCCAGGCGCCGGGGACGACCCGGCCGAGGACAGCGGCGTGCTCTTGGTCGAGCCCGGCGGCGGCGGGGGCGGCGCATCGATCTTCTTGATGACGGCTTCGGTTCCGGCGGTAACACCACCCTCGATGTCGCCGGCCTTGAATTTGGGCACGATGTCCTGGGCGATGATGGCCCCGGCGTCGTCATTGGTCAGAACCGATTCCAGCCCGTAGCCGACCTCGATCCGCAGCTTGCGCTGTTTGGGAGCGACAATCAGCAGAACGCCGTCATTAGCGTTCTTGCGCCCGATCCCCCACTTTCGGCCGAGCAGGATGCCGTAGTCCTCGATCTCCAGGCCCTGCAGTGAGGCCACGGTGACCACGACGAACTGATGGCCGGAGCGCCCTTCCAGGCCTTCCAGGTCCTTGGACAGGGTAGCCTCGGTTTCCGGCGACAGCACATTGGCCTGGTCGACGACGCGGCCGGTCAGTTCCGGAAAGCTGGGCCCGGCCAGGGCCGCCTGGGCCGTCAGCGCCAAGGTCAGGCCGATGACCCATCGCGCAAGCCAAGACAGTCGATTCATGCATGCCCCCAGGCCCGCGCCCCTGCGCCGCTCCCGGACTATAAGCACGGTCGCGGCGGGGGCGAGAGGGGAAATGGCGCTGCTGCTAGAGCAACTCCACCAGCCTGTCCGGCAGTTCGTTGGGATTGTCAGGGCCCGGCGGCACATGGGCGGCCAGGATTTCGCCCGACTTCTGGATGGCGGCGACGAAGCCGTCGGCCGGCTTCTTCCGTTCCAAGCCCGCGATCAGCAGCTGAACGACATCGTCCCAGACCTCTTTGGGCGCGGCGGCGTAGATGCCCTCGTCGGCGATTACCTCGGCCCGGCGCTCGGCCAGG
Organism: Caulobacterales bacterium; assembly: GCA_038236615.1. Taxonomy (GTDB): domain Bacteria; phylum Pseudomonadota; class Alphaproteobacteria; order Caulobacterales; family Caulobacteraceae; genus Caulobacter. The sequence goes on along the minus strand of JBBRZO010000014.1, from coordinate 142,291 downwards.
GAGGCGAACAGCAGCACGCCGGTGCGGCCCTTGGTCAGGTGCAGCCCCTTGGCCAGGAACTGCTCCATGGCCGCCTTGTGCACCCGCTCGGCCTTGAGGCTGGCGGGGGTCAGCAGGCGACGGACGGGAGCAGCCGCGACCAGCAGGGCCGCCAGCAGAAAGACCACGGCCTGGCTGAGCGCGTAGACCGCCAGGGCCGCGAAGCTGGAGCCCGCTGCGTGGCCGGCGCTCCAGCCATTGATCAGGTCCAGCAGCGTCTCGGGCCGCCAGCCGGCCAGCACCGCCAGGGCCGGCAGCACCAGGGCCGCGCCGGCTGCCCAGGCCAGCGGCGTCTCGCGGTAGTCGGAAACCTTGGGGGCCAGCACGCAGTAGATTTCGCCGGCCGTGCGGTCCTCGGCGGCCGCCACGGCGGCAGCGATACGATCGTGTTCAGCTTCGCTCAGCGCCATCTCACCAGCCTCCCGAAGAACCGCCGCCGCCGAACGAGCCGCCGCCGCCGGAGAAGCCTCCGCCGCCGCCGCCGAACCCGCCGCCGCCCCAGCCGCCGCGGTCACGCCCGCCGCCGCCGCCCATGCTGCCCAGGATGATCCAGGGCAGAGCCTCGCCCAGGCCGCCGCGCCGCCGGCCGCGCAGGCTGGACAGCACCACGAAGATGACGATCAGCATGATCAGGAAGGCGAAGGGCGGTGGTCCGCCGCTGGACCGCGTCTTGGCCTTGGCGGCGACCGCCTTGGCCTCCCCGTCAGGCAGGCTCAGCTGCTGGACGATGGCGTCGGTCCCGGCGATGACCCCGCCGTTGAAGTCCCCGGCCTTGAATTTCGGCAGGATAGCCTGGTTGACGATGACGCTGGACAGGGCGTCAGTCAGCACCGGCTCCAGGCCATAGCCGACCTCGATCCGCACCTTGCGGTCATTCGGGGCGACCAGCAGGACGACGCCGTCATCCTCCTTCTCGCGGCCGATCTTCCAGGTCCGGCCCAGCTGGTAGCCGTAGTCCTCGATCTCCAGCCCCTGCAGGGACGAGACAGTGGCGACCACGACCTGATGGCTGGTCTTGGTCTCCAGGTCGGTCAGCTCGGTGTTGAGCTGCGCCTCGGTGGCGTCCGACAGGATGTTGGCCTGGTCGACGACGTGCGTGCCGTTGGGGGCAGGGAAGCTGGGCGCTGCTAGCGCCATCTGGGCCGTGAAGGCCAGGGCAAGCCCCAGCATCACGGCCCGCGCGCGAGGCGGGATGAGGTTCACCGGGCTACTTCGTGGCAGGCACGGGAGCCGGCGCCGGGGCCGGATCGAAGCTGACGGTCGGCGCGGTCTGGGCGCTGGCCGTGGCCTGGAAGATCTGGGCCGGCTTCTGGCTGCCGTAGAGGGTCTTGGCCCAGATCACGCTCGGGAAGGTGCGCAGCGAGGTGTTGTAGATCCGCGCGGTCTCATTGTAGTCGCGCCGGGCGATGGCGATGCGGTTCTCCGTCCCTTCCAGCTGCGACTGCAGGGCCAGGAAGTTCTGGTTCGACTTCAGGTCGGGGTAGTTTTCCTGGATCATCATCAGCCGGCCGAGCACGCCCGACAGCTTGTCCTGGGCGGCGGCGTATTGCTGGAACTTGGCCGGATCGCTGATGGTCGAGGCGTCGACCTTGACCTGGGTGGCGCTGGCCCGGGCCTCGGTCACTTCGACCAGCACGGATTTCTCCTGGGCCGCGTAGCCCTTCACGGTCGACACCAGGTTCGGGATCAGGTCGGCGCGGCGCTGGTATTGGTTCTGCACCTCGCCCCAAGCGGCCTTGGTCTTCTCGTCATTGGTCGGAATGGAGTTGATCCCGCAGCCGGACAGCACAACGGCCACAGCCAGCGCCGGCAGCAGCCGGAGCACGGAGGTCAGTCGATTCATCAGGTCTTCCCCTTCAAGGGCGCCGCCCTTTGGCGCCCGTTGGGGAGATATAAGCACGGCCGGGTGACAGTGTGAGTGACTCGCCGCAAAAACGCGCGAGTCTGGTTGCCGTACGGTGAGGCTCACCCTACGAAAGGGTCAGCCTGGGAGACCTCCATGTCCAACCCCTTCACCGACCATCCCAACGCGGTCAACGAGACCTACGGCGAACATATGGGCGTCGCCTGGGGCGTCGGCGGCGCGCTGTTCATGGCCAGCCTGGCCTGCTTCGCCCACGGCCTCTTCCCTTTCCTGTTCAAGACCACCGGCAGCCGCGCCATCGTTCGGCTCTACGGCAAGGTGACAGGTCGCAAGCCTGACGGGGCCGGGTTCGGCGACTGGTCGGGGGCGGGGGTCTAGTCGGTCGCCCGAACCGCTACGCCGCCGGCTGGCTGAATTTCAGTGATTTGAACAACCGGTGCAGTTGCACCACGCCGGCATAGCCGTTGGAGCAGGCCGTCATCGTCAGGGCGACGGGCGGCGGGGAGCCCTCCTGGACCACGACATAGACGTCGGTTTCGAACTCGCAGTCGCCGCTGGCGTCTCTTGCCGGGCCGGTGATGATCAAGGCCCGGCGTCCGTCGATCATCGTCTTCTCGATATCGAATCCTGGGTTCTCGTCCGGACCGCCCAGGCTGTTGGAGTAGGCTCCGTAGTCGAACAGCAGTGAGAACCTGGCGCTCCCGTACTGACCGACAAAGGAGTCGATCCCCTGCACGGGAATCGGCTGGATATCGGCGGGCGCCTCGAAGGTGAAAGCTTTGCCCGCCTTCACGGTGATCCAGTCATCAGCCGCCGCTAGCGCCGGCCCGCTCAGCAGGCACAGCGCCAGGGCGACGGGGAGGGGGCTTCTCAGTAAGGATTTCAAAGCCACCTCCCTTTGTCTTTAAGCCGCCGGCATCTGGCCGCCGGCCAGGAAGTCCATCTTGCCCAGCGGCACGCCTTGGGCCCGCAGAATGGCGTAGGCCGTGGTGACGTGGAACAGGAAGTTGGGGACCGAGAAGCTGGTCAGGAAGTCCGTGCCGCTGAAGCTCATGGTGCGGCCCGGGAACTTCAGCTCGATGGTGCGGTCCTCGGCGCCGTCGACGTCTTCGCGCTTGATCGAGGCCAGATAGGCCTGGGTCTTGGCGATGCGTTCCTTCAGTTCCGGGAAGGTCGTCTCGGTGTCGGGCATGGAGGGCGGCTCCTGCTGGGCGAGGCGGGCGGCGCCGCCCTTGGCCGCGTCGCTGGCCATCTGGATCTGCCGCACGAAGGGATGCATGTCGTCGGTCAGTTTGGCGCCGGCCAGGGCGTCGACGCCGGGACCGCCGGACTGGGCGTGAGCTTCGGCCTTGTCCAGGAACGAGGCGAGGTTGGCCAGCATGCGCTGATAGAGGGGGATGGCGACGTCGTAGAGGGACAGGGACACTGGGAGCGTTTCCTTGGTCTTGCTTGAGGATGCAGGGCAGATAGGCCCTGCGTCCAGCCGCCGCCAGTGGCGCCCCGGAATTCAGCTCGCCGCCGCCTCGTCCAGTGCGGGAGCCTGCAGGGCGCCGGCCAGTTTTTCGGCCAGCTCGCCGTCGACGAAGGGCTTGTGGACAATGCGGTCTTCAGTGGCCTCGACCAGTGCGGCAGCGTCGGCATAGCCGGTGGCGAACAGTATGGGCAGGCTGGGACGACGCGTGGCGATCTCGCGAGCCACTTCTGCCCCGTTCATGCCCGGCATGGCAAAGTCCAGCAGCACCGCGTCGATCGGCCCTTGGCGATCCAGCGCCTCCAGCGCCGCCCCGCCGCTGCCTGCCTCAACGATCCGATAGCCCAGGTCGCTCAGGATGCCGGCGGTGATCTCGCGCACCGCCGCGTCGTCGTCGACGACCAGCACTGTCGAGCCGTCCGGCGCCCTGGTCGGCGGCGGCGGGGAAGAAGCCGTGATTTCCGGCGGGCAGGCGGCGACCGCGCGGGGCAGGTAGACCCTGACCGTGGCGCCCTGGCCGAGCTCGGTGTCGATCACCACCCCACCGCCCGACTGCTTCGCAAGGCCGAAGACCTGGGAGAGGCCCAGGCCCGATCCGGAACCGACCGGCTTGGTGGTGAAAAAGGGTTCGAAGGCCTTGTTCAAGACCTCCTCGGTCATGCCCGAGCCGGTGTCACTGACGGCTACCATCACATAGTCACCGGCGGCGGGTTCCTCCGCTCGGCGCGGCTCCCCCAGCTCGCAGTTGCGGGTCTCGACCGTCAGGGTCCCCCCGACCTCCATGGCGTCACGGGCGTTGATGGCCAGGTTCAGGACCACCAGTTCGATCTGGGTTGGGTCGGCCATGGCCGGCCACAGCGCCGGGCCGAGCCGGGTTTCGATTCGGGTCGAGCCGCCCATGGTCGATTGCAGCAGGTCGCGCATTCCCCGGACGGTGTCATTGAGATCGACGACCCGAGGCTCCAGCTTCTGGCGGCGCGAGAAGGCCAGCATCTGGGCGGTCAACTTGGCCCCTCGCTCGGCCGCCTCGGCCATCATCGAGAGGCGTCGCAAGGTGGCTGGGTCGGCGGTGGTCTTCTGCATCTGGCGGATGTTGCCCAGCACCACCATCAGCAGGTTATTGAAGTCGTGGGCCACACCGCTGGTCAGCTGGCCGACCGCTTCGAGCCGCTGGGCCTGCCGCAGGGCCTTTTCAGCCTTTTCCCGCTCCGCGATCTGGTCCGCCAGCTGGCGGTTGGCCGCTTCCAGTTCGCCGGTCCGTTCCCCGACCCGCTTTTCGAGCTGGGCCTCGGCGCGACCAATCTCCTCGATCCGCTCGCGCGCCTCATACTGGCGAAGCCGGCCACGCAGGGCGGTGCGGACGACACTCACCAGGGTGGTGGGATGAAAAGGCCGCTCCAGGAAGCTGACATTGCCAAGCGCCGTCGAAAGCCGCTTGGCGCCGGGGTTACGTTCCAGGCCGCCGCCGCGCTGGGCCAGCAGAACGAACGGGAAGTCCGACCAGGCCGGCTGCTGCTCGATCCAGTGTGACAGCTCGGTCAGATCGCCGCCGCTGAGGGCTTCCTCCACCGCCACGGCCACGGCGGCGCCGCGGACCAGCTCACGCACCAGCGTCGGTAAGTCGTCGCAGATCGTGGCGTGCAGTTCGGCCTCGCGCAGGATCGAAAGAGCGAGGGCGGCGTCGCGGCCGTTGGGAGCCAGGACCAGGGTCCGCTCCGATAGGGGGCCGCCCCTGCTCATGCGGAGGCGTCGCCCATGAGACCCGACCCCCTGCCGACGAAATTGGGCGCCCCGCGCAGGACACCCTGAAAGCCGTCCAGAGGCTCGCCCAATGAAAGGCCGCGGTTGTCGATCTCGTATTCGCGAATGGTCTTTTCGTGTTGGCCGGCGCGCTTCTTGATCACCGAGACGGCGCGACGCACGCTGCCCAGCGCCTCGAAATAGCGCAACAGCACCACGGTGTCGGCCAGGTAGGTGACGTCAACGGGGGCCTTCATTTCGCCGACCAGTCCATGCTGGGCGACGGTCAGGAAGGTCGTGGCGCCCTGGCGGTTCAGGTACTGCAACAGCTCATGGATGTGCAGGACCAGGAAGTTCTCTTCCGGCATTGAGGCCTGGTAGCCATTGAGGCTGTCGACGACGACCGTCTTGATGTTTTGCTTGTCGACACAGGCCCTAACCCGGGCGGTGAACTCCCCGGGCGACAGCTCCGCGGCGTCGATCTGTTCGATGATCAGGTTGCCCTGCTTGCGCATCGCCTCAAGGTCCATGCCCAGGCCGAGCATGCGGTCGAACAGCAGACCCAGTTCCTCATCGAAGATGAAGAGCGCCGCCTTCTCGCCGCGCCTGACCGCGGCGCAGGCGAAATGGATGGCGAACAGTGACTTGCCGGCGCCGGCCGGTCCCAGGATCAGGGCGCTGGAGCCGTGCTCCACCCCGCCGCCCAGCAGAGCATCCAGGCCGGTGATGCCGCTGGTCGTGCGGCCCCGCTCGAAAGGCGTGCGGTGCTCGGCGGCGACGAGGCGCGGATAGACCTCCAGCCCGCCGGTCTTGATATTAAAGTCGTGGTAGCCGCCCCTGAAGCGCCGGCCGCGGTACTTGATGATCCGCACCCGCCGCCGCTCGGCGCCGTATTCCGGGGCCAGTTCTTCCAGTCGGATGACGCCGTGGGCGACGCTGTGGACGGTCTTGTCGAGGATGTCGGTTGTCAGGTCGTCGAGCATCAGCACCGTGGCGCCGTGCTTGGCGAAATAGTGTTTCAGCGCCAGGACTTGGCGGCGATAGCGCAGCGAGCCCTGGGCCAGCAGACGGATTTCCGAGAGGCTGTCGATGACCACACGGTCAGGCTTCAGCGCCTCGACCCGCTCAAAGATCATGCGCGTGGTTTCACCCAGCTCCAGGTCCGAGGAGTAGAGCAGGCTCTGCTGCTGTTGCTCGTCCAGCAGGCTTTCCGGCGGCGCCAGTTCGAAGATCGTGATGCCATCAAGGGACCAGCCGTGCGAGGCGGCGCTGGCCCGCAGTTCCTCGTCGGTTTCGGAGAGCGAGATGTAGAGACAGGTCTCGCCGAGCGCCGCGCCGGTCATCAGGAAACTCAGCGCCGCGGTGGTCTTGCCGGTGCCGGGACTGCCTTCCAGCAGATAGACCCGGTCGCGTTCAAGGCCGCCTGAAAGAATCTCGTCCAAACCGGCAACGCCCGTTGCCGCCTGTTTGTTGATGCCCTCCGGCCGGCTGTCATGCATGGAGAATTCCTGTTCGCCCCTGTGTTCTGGGCTAACGCGGAACCAGGGAACCCGTTCAACAGGATGGAACTTTTTACGGCCGGGTAGCCGCCAGGGCGTCGGTCATCGCCGCTTTCAAAACGGGCCGCAGACGCCCCGCGCGCGCCTCGTCGATGCGGGCCGGTGGGTCATCGGCCAGGTGGGTGTGCTTGCACAGCTCCATCTGGATGGCGTGGACGCCCCAGCCGGGCCGGCCGTAATGGCGGGTGATGAAACCGCCCTTGAAACGGCCATCCAGCACGGCAGTGAAGTCCGACGCCTCGCAGGCCGCCCAGGCTGCGGCGCGCGCCGGGGCCCCGCAGGCCTTGCCGTCGGCGGTTCCCAGGTTGAGGTCTGGAAGTTGGCCGTCGAACAGCCGGGGCACGACGCCGCTGATAGAGTGGGCGTCCCAGAGAAGAGCGTAGCCGTGCCGCTCGACCGCCGTTGCCAGGGCCTCGCTCAGCGCCTCGTGGTAGGGCCGCCAGAAGCTTTCCAGCCGCTGGGCGGTCTCGGCCTCGCCGGGGTTTTCCGCATAGATCGGGACGCCTTCGAAGGTCTCCAACGGGATCAGGCCCGTGCCGTTCTGGCCGGGATAGAGGGGGGCGTTGTCCGGCGGGCGGTTGAGGTCGATGACCAGCCGCGACCAGCGGGGTGTCAGGGTGGTGGCGCCCAGCTCGGCCACGAAATCGTAGAGGGCGGGCTGCTCGAAATCGGTGTCGTCCAGCTTCAGGGCCTCACCGCTCATTCGCGCGGCGATCTCGTCGGGGATGTCGGTTCCCACATGCGGGAAGCTGACGACGAGGGGGGATAATCCCTGGCGGACGGCGACGGTCATGACCCGAACGCTCCCTTCAGAACCAGCGACTGCAGCGCCGACAGGTCCGGCGCCATGTAGCGGTCGCGATCGTAACGCGGCGCGGCGGTGCGGATCAAAGCGTGGGCGGCTTCCAGTATGTCGGACGAACGCAGAGGTCGGCGGAACTCGATGCCCTGGGCGGCGCAGAGCAGTTCGACGGCGACCACCCCGGCGGTGTTCTGGGCCATCATGGTCAGGCGGCGCGCGGCCCAGGTGGCCATCGAGACATGGTCTTCCTGGTTGGCGCTGGTCGGGATGGAATCGACGCTGGCCGGATGGGCCAGGCCCTTGTTCTCGCTGACCAGAGCGGCGGCAGTGACCTGGGCGATCATGAAGCCGCTGTTCAGGCCGGGATGCTCTACCAGGAAGGCGGGCAGGCCGCTCATGTGCGGATCGATCAACAGGGCGGTCCTCCGCTCACTGAGCGATCCAATCTCCGCCAGGGCCAGTGCGAGAATATCGGCGGCAAAGGCCACCGGCTCGGCGTGGAAGTTGCCGCCTGACAGCGCCTCGCCGGTGTCGGCGAAGACCAGGGGGTTGTCGGTGACGGCCTGGGCTTCGATCAGCAGGGTGGCTTCGGCCCGCTCGATCAGGTCGAGGATGGCGCCCATGACCTGCGGCTGGCAGCGCAGGCAGTAGGGGTCCTGCACCCGCTCGCAGTCGCGATGGCTGTCGCGGATGCCGCTGCCGGCCAGCCGCTCGCGCAGGGCTCGGGCGACGGCGATCTGGCCGGGCTGGCCGCGGGCGGCATGGATGCGGGGATCGAAAGGCGCGTCGCTGCCGGCGGCGGCGTCGACGCTCATCGCCCCGGCGGTCAGAGCGGCGGCGAAGGCGCGCTTGGTCAGCACCAGACCCTTCAGGGCCAGGGCTGTCGAGACCTGGGTGCCGTTGATCAGCGCCAGGCCCTCCTTGGCGCGCAGGGTCATCGGCTTCATGCCGATCAGGGCCAGGCCCTCGCGGGCGGTGACCACCTGGCCCTCGACCTTGACCGAGCCCTCGCCGATCAGCACGGCGGCCATGTGGGCCAGCGGCGCGAGATCGCCCGAGGCGCCGACCGAACCCTTCTCGGGGATGACCGGCAGGGCGTCGGCTTCCAGCAGATTGGCCAGGCCCTGGATCAGTTCGGGCCGAACGCCGGAAAAGCCGCGCGCCAGACCGGCGACTTTCAGCAGCAGGATCAGGCGGACCACATCGTCCGGCAGCGGATCGCCCAGGCCCGCGCTGTGCGACAGCAGCAGATTGCGCTGCAGTTCGGCCAGTTGGTCATGTGGGATCGACTGGTTGGCCAGCAGGCCAAAGCCGGTATTGACCCCGTAGACGGTGCGGCCCTCGGCCAGGATGGCCTCAATGGCGGCGGCCGAGGCGTCGACGGCGGCGCTGGCGGTGGGGTCCAGCGTCACCCGCGCCGGCGCGGCCATGACCGCCTCGATGTCGGCCAGGGTCAGGTCGCGTTCGCCGAGCAGGATCGAGTTGATCATCGCGCGGCCTCGAGCGACGGCAGGTCCAGCCCCTTCTCGCAGGCGCAGTCGATGGCGATGTCGTAGCCGGCGTCGGCATGGCGCATGACGCCGGTGGCCGGGTCGTTCCACAGCACCCGCTCCAGCCGGCGTGCGGCGTCCTCGGTGCCGTCGGCGACGATGACCATGCCGGCGTGCTGGCTGAAACCCATGCCGACCCCGCCGCCGTGGTGCAGTGAGACCCAGGTCGCGCCGCTGGCGGTATTCAGAAGCGCGTTGAGCAGCGGCCAATCGGAGACAGCGTCCGAGCCGTCCTGCATGGCCTCGGTCTCACGGTTAGGGCTGGCGACGGAGCCGCTGTCCAGGTGGTCGCGGCCAATGACGATGGGGGCCTTCAGCTCGCCCGAGGCGACCATGCGGTTGAACTCCAGCCCGATGCGGTGGCGGTCGCCCAGCCCCACCCAGCAGATGCGGGCGGGGAGGCCTTGGAAGGCGATGCGCTCCTTGGCCATGTCCAGCCAGCGGTGCAGGTGTTTGTCGTCCGGCAGCAGGCGCTTCACAGCGGCGTCGGTGGCGGCGATGTCGGCCGGGTCACCGCTGAGCGCCGCCCAGCGGAATGGTCCCACGCCCCGGCAGAACAGCGGGCGGATATAGGCCGGCACGAAGCCCGGGAAATCGAAGGCGCCCTCCAGCCCCTCCTCCTTGGCGACCTGGCGGATGTTGTTGCCGTAGTCGAGGGTCGGGATGCCCATGCGGTGGAAATCCAGCATGGCCTGGACATGCGGCACGATGCTGTCGCGCGCGGCCCGGTCGACGCTGGCAGGGTCGGAAACACGTGCCGCCTCCCAGCGCTCCAGGTTCCAGCCGCGCGGCAGATAGCCGTTGAAGGTGTCGTGGGCGCTGGTCTGGTCGGTGACCACATCGGGCCGCACACCCCGGCGGACCAGTTCGGGGAAGATGTCGGCCGTGTTGCCGAGCAGGCCGACCGAGACGGCGCGGCCCTCGGCCTTGGCCTTGTCCAGACGGGCCAGGGCGTCGTCCAGATGCTCGGTCGCCTCGTCGAGATAGCGGGTGGCCAGGCGCCGCTCGATACAGCGCGGCTGGCATTCGACGGCCAGCATCGAGGCCCCGGCCATGGTGGCCGCCAGCGGCTGGGCGCCGCCCATGCCGCCCAGGCCGCTGGTCAGGATCCATTTGCCGGCCAGGTCGCCGCCGAAATGCCGGCGACCGACCTCGACGAAGGTCTCATAGGTGCCCTGCACGATTCCCTGGCTGCCGATGTAGATCCAGGAGCCGGCGGTCATCTGGCCGTACATGGCCAGGCCCAGCTTATCGAGCTCGTGGAAATGCTCCCAGGTCGCCCAGCGCGGCACCAGGTTGGAGTTGGCGATCAGCACGCGCGGGGCGTCCGCATGGGTCCGGAAGACGCCGACCGGCTTGCCCGACTGCACCAGCAGGGTCTCGTCGTTCTCCAGCCGCTTGAGGGCCGCGACAATATTGTCGAACGCCTCCCAATTGCGCGCCGCCTTGCCGATGCCGCCATAGACCACCAGGTCTTCTGGCCGCTCGGCGACCTCGGGGTCGAGGTTGTTCATCAGCATGCGGAGTGCTGCTTCCGTCACCCAGGACTTGCAGGAAAGCTCGGTCCCTCGCGGGGCGCGGACGATGCGGCTGTTGGAGGCGCTCATAAGTGTCTCAATCGGTGAGGGCTTGGATGGCGGAGCGGTAGCGGGCGGCGACCGTGTCGCGGGCGATGTGGCGGCCGTCCTGGACCAAGCGTTTGCCGCCGGCCCAGACCTCGCGCACTGCCCCCTGGCCGCTGAACACGAAGCTGTCGAGGATCAAGTCGCCGCTACGGCCAGCGAGGGTGGGGTGATCAGGGTCGAGGACAACGAAGTCGGCCCGGGCGCCCACGGCGATCTCGCCGACGGAGCGGCCAGTCGGGCCGGAGCCTGCCCTCGCGGCTTGGGTCCACAGCCAGGCGCCGACGTTGCCACCCTCCTCGCCGCCTAAGGTGCGACGGCGTGCCTGCAGGCGGCGGCCGTATTCGAACCAGCGCAATTCTTCGGCCGGGTTGGTCGAGACATGGCTGTCGGTGCCGATGCCAAACCGGCCCTCGGCGGCGAGGTAGGGCGCTGCGTTGAAAAAGCCGTCGCCGAGATTACCCTCGGTCGAAGGGCAGAGCACCGCTGTGGCGCCCGAGCGGGCCAGGCCCGTGGCCTCCGCGTCGGTCATGTGGGTGGCGTGGACCAGGGCCCAGCGGCCGCCCAGGTCCTGGTGGTTCAGCAGCCATTCCACCGGCCGCTCGCCCGACCAGGCCAGGCAGGCCTCGACCTCGCCGGTCTGCTCGGCGGCGTGGATGTGGATGGGCAGGTCGGGCGCCGCGGCCAGGACGGTGGCCATCTGCTCGGGCGTCACAGCCCGCAGGCTGTGGAAGGAGATGGCCTCGGCCTTGGTCGTTTCGACCAGCTTCAGGAAGCCGTCGACATCGAAGATGAAGCGCTTCTGGCCATCGGTCGGCGGGGCGCCGCCAAAGCCGCTGGAGGTGTAGAGCACCGGGGTCAGGGTCAGGCCGATCCCCGTGGTCTCGGCCGCCCGGCGGATCACCCAGGCCATCTCGGCGGGGTCGTCGTAGTGGCCCCCGTCGGGCGCGTTGTGCAGGTAGTGAAACTCGCAGATGCCGGCGTAACCCTGCTCCAGCAGCTCGACCTGCAGCTGGGCGGCGATGGCCTCGACCTGATCGGGAGTCAGCTTGCCGAGGAAGCCGTACATGGCCGCCCGCCAGGCCCAGAAGTCGTCGACCCCCGCCCCGCCGCGCTCGGCCAGGCCCGCCATGGCCCGCTGGAAGGCGTGGCTGTGCAGGTTGGTCATGGCCGGGATGACGGCGCCGCTGACCCGCTCGGCGTCGCCGGGGTCCACGCCACTTTCGACCGCGGAGATCTGGCCATCGGTCACGGTGACCCGGACGTTGCGCGCCCAGCCGTCCGGCAGCCGCGCCTGCTGAAAGAAGAGGTTCACGTTGTCGTCGCCCGTTTCGAGGGCTAGCTAGGCTGCCCTAGGGTGAGCTGGCAAGTGGTTACGATGGAAACGATCGACCTTCTGCTGACGGGCTGCCATGCCGCCACGATGACGGCCGGCGGCAGGCCGTATGGCGCAGTCGAGAACGCCGCCATCGCGGTCTCGGAAGGCACGATCGCCTGGATCGGCCCGCGCGCCGACCTGCCCGTCCTGGACGCCCGTGAAACCCTGGACCTCGACGGCCGTTGGGTGACGCCGGGTCTGATCGACTGCCACACCCACCTGGTGTTCGGCGGCGCCCGCATCGCCGATTTCGAGCGGCGGCTGGGCGGCGCGACCTATGCCGAGATCGCCGCGGCCGGCGGCGGCATCCGCTCAACCGTCGCCGCCACCCGGGCCGAGAGCGAGGCCCAGCTGACCGCCTCGGCCCGCCGCCGCCTGGAGGCCTTCATCGCCGAGGGCGTGACCACGATCGAGATCAAGAGCGGCTATGGCCTCGACCCAGAGACCGAGCTGAAGATGCTGCGGGTCGCCAGGGGACTGGCCGACCACCGCGTCTCGGTGGTCACCAGTTTCCTCGGCCTCCACACTCTGCCGGCCGGCGTCGACCGCGCCGCCTTTCTCGACCAGATGATCGACGAAGTGCTGCCCACCTGCGGGGCCGACATCGTCGACGCCTACCTGGAATCCATCGCCTTCAACGAGGCCGAGGTCGCCCGGCTGTTCGACAAGGCCAAGAGCCTGGGCCTGCCCGTCCGCCTGCACGCCGACCAACTCGCGGACGGCGGCGGCGCGGCCCTGGCCGCCCGCTACGGCGCCCTGTCGGCCGACCATCTGGAGTTCACCTCGCAGGCCGGGGTGGAGGCCCTGGCCGAGGCCGGCACGGTCGCGGTCCTTCTGCCCGGCGCCTTCGTTACCCTGGCCGAGACCCAGAAGCCCCCGGTCGCCGCCCTGCGCGCCGCCGGTGTGCCGATGGCCGTGGCCAGTGACTGCAACCCCGGCACCTCGCCGCTTCTGTCGTTGCGGGCGGCGATGCAGCTGGCCAGTGCGCAATTCGGCCTGACGCCCGAAGAGAGCCTGGCCGGCGCGACCCGGAATGCGGCGCGGGCGCTGGGTCTGGCGGACGTCGGAACCCTGGAAGTCGGCAAGTCGGCGGACCTGGCCTGCTGGAATATCGAGCGGCCGGCCGAGCTCAGCTACTGGCTGGGCGGCTCGCTGCTGCACCGGTCGTGGAAGGCCGGCGGGGCAGTCGTCGGCGGCTAGTGCCCCCCGATAAAGCTCTGGCTGATCCGATAGGCCGCCGGAATCATCAGCACCCCGATCAGGCAGGGGAAGATGAACATGATCAGCGGCACCATCAGCTTGGCCGGCAGGGCCATGGCCTTCTCCTCGGCGCGCAGCATGCGCTTGGCCCGCATGTCGTCGGAGAAGACGGCCAGGGTCTCGCCCAGGCTGGAGCCCATCTCCTCGGCCTGGCGCAGCATGGTGGCCAGGGAGCCGGCCTCGTCTATCCCTAAGCGTTCGGCGAAGCTGCCCCAGGCGTCCTTGCGCGATCGGCCGGCGCGCAGTTCCAGGGTCAGGAAGCGCAGGTGGCTGGCGAGGTTAGGATAGCGGCGGCCCATCTCGTCGGCGACGCGGCTGACCGCGGCGTCGAGGCTGAGGCCCGCCTCGACCGAGGCGACCATCAGGTCGAGCATGTCGGGAAAGCCCTCGACATATTCCAGGGCCATCTTGCGACGCCGGCCCTTGACCACCTGGTCGGGGCCAAGAATGGCGGCGATCGCGAAGATGCCGGCCGCGCCGATGGCCGCCGGGCCGCCGATGCCGCTCAACGCCCAGGGCACCGTGAACAGGGTCGCGCCGGTCGCCAGGATCAGGGCGAAGCCCCGGGCGCCCAGATAGAAGGCCACGGCCTCGCGGTTGTACCAGCCGGCCTGGATCAGGGTCTGGCGGATGGCCGAGATCTGGGCCGGGTCCTGGATGGCCATGCGGTCGCCCAGGCGTTTGACGCCGGCCACGACCGTGGAGACCGCGGCGCTATTGCCGGAGCCGCCCTGGACGACGCCGCCGGGATTGGAAAGCCGGGCCCGCCGCTTGGCGCTGAAGCCGGCCTCGCGCAGCCACAGGAAGCCGCCGCCGCCGACGCCCAGGGCGATCATTCCGCAGGCGGCCCAGGTCAGCCAGGTTTGCAGCTGCGCAGCGTCCATGGCCCTAGATCCTCATGTCGATCATGCGCCGCATGACCATGTTGCCGAGGAACATCCAGAAGCCGAGGCCCGCGAGGCCCATCTGAACCGGCTTGGCGTGGATGACGTCGCCGTAGAAGTGCGGACTGGCGAAGGTCAGGATGGCCAGCACCCCGAACGGGGCGGCGGTCAGGATCAGGGCGGACGCGCTGCCTTCGGCCGACGCGGCCTTGATCTTCAGCCGCATCTTATGCCGTTCACGGACAGCCTTGGCATTCATTTTCAGAAGGCCGGTCAGGTTGCCGCCGGACTTTTCCTGCAGCCGGATGGTGGCGGCGAACAGGTCCATGTCCGGGTGACGGCAGCGGTCGGCGATGCGGCCCACCGCCTGCTCCAGCGTCGCGCCATAGGCGATCTCGTCGCCGGCCATGCCGAACTCCGAGCCGATCGGGTCGGGCATCTCTCGGCCGACGAGCGAGACGGCCGTGGGCACCGGGTGGCCGGCCTCCAGGCTGCGGATGATGACTTCCAGGGCGTTGGGCAGCTGCTCGCCCAGCATCTTGGCCCGCTTGCCGGCCTTGAATTTGAGGAACAGCAGCGGCAGCACGATCCCCGCCACCGGTCCCGCGACTGCGGCGATCGGCAGGCTGTGGGCAAACATCAGGATGGCCAGGAACACCCCAACGGCCAGGCCGATGCAGATAATGCCCCAGCGCCTGGGCTGGTAGGAGACGCCCGAGCGGACCACCAGCTCTGAGAACCACCGGACCAGCCGCCGATTGCCGTGCTCGTCCAGCCCGCGCTGCTTGCGCAGCTCAACGACAAGGTCGGCCAGGTTGCCGATCTTGTCGGCCGTCGCCAGCCGCTTGTTGACCTTGCGCTTGGCCGCCCCGACCCGCACCAGGCCCGACGCCGCCTGCGCCGCGGTGAACACCGCCGCAGCGACCAGGATCAGAAATACCCAGCGCGGATCGACGGCCATCAGACCAGCTTCTTCTGCGGATCGAAGTTGCCGGTGTCGTAGGGGATGCCTCGCCGCAGCATCTCGTCCAGGCATTTGGGGCGCAGGCCGCTGGCGCGGAACTCGCCGTGCACATTGCCCTCGGCGTCGGTGCCGGTGCGGTGGAAGGCGAAGATCTCCTGCATCTGGACCACCTGGCCCTCCATGCCGGTGATTTCCGAGACGCTCATCACCTTCCGCTTGCCGTCCGACAGCCGCATGACCTGGACGATCATCCCGACCGCCGAGGCGATCTGTCCACGGATGCTCTCCGGCGTCAGCTTCAGCCCGCCCATGGCCACCATCTGCTCCAGACGGGTGATGGCGTCGCGCGGGGTGTTGGCGTGGATCGTCGCCATAGAGCCTTCGTGGCCGGTGTTCATGGCCTGCAGCATGTCGAAGGCTTCCTCGCCCCGGACTTCGCCCAGGATCACCCGGTCGGGCCGCATGCGCAGGGCGTTCTTGACCAGCTCGCGCTGGCGGATCTCGCCCTTGCCCTCGATGTTCGGCGGCCGGGTCTCCATGCGCACCACGTGCGGCTGCTGCAGCTGCAGTTCGCAGGCGTCCTCGATGGTGATCAGCCGCTCGCCCTCGCTGATCGCCGCCGACATGGCGTTGAGCAGGGTGGTCTTGCCAGAGCCGGTGCCGCCGCTGATCACGGTGGAGACCCGCGCCTTGATGGCGCCGTGCAGAAACTCGGCGACGCAGGCCGGCATGGCCCCGACCCCGACCAGCCGCTCGAAGCTCAGCGGCTTCTTGGAGAACTTGCGGATCGAGACGCAGGCGCCGTCGACGGTGATCGGATAGATGGCGGCGTTGACCCGGCTGCCGTCGGCCAGGCGGGCGTCAACCATCGGCGAGCTCTCGTCGATGCGGCGGCCGACGGCGGCGACGATGCGGTTGACGATGCGCAGCAGGTGGTCGTTGTCGCGGAAGCGGACCGGGGTCAGCTCCAGCTCACCGCGCCGCTCGATGTAGACCTGGAACGGCCCGTTGATCAGGATGTCGTTGATCGACTCGTCCTTGAGCAAGGGCTCGATGGGCCCCAGCCCGATCATCTCGTCGAACACCTGGGCGCCCAGCTCGTCGAGCTCCAGGCTGTTCAGGGCCATGCGCTCGTCGCGGGCAAATTCGCCGACCAGCTTGCGCACCTGCCGGCGGATCTCGCCCTCGTCCAGCTTGTCGAGGCGCGAGAGGTCCAGCTCCTCGATCAGCCGGCCGTGCAGGCGCAGGCGGATGTCGAGCATATCGTCGGTGGGCGAGGCCTTTGCCGGCTCCGGCGCCACCACCGCGACCGGCGCGGCGACCGGTTCGGGCGCGGGGGCGACGGCTTTGCGCAGCGAGAAGCGGCTCATCAGGCGGCCGCCTGGCTGTCGGCGGAGCGGACGCTGGGCTGGGCCAGCAGGCGGTCGACCAGTTCCTCGACGTCCTTGACGATGCGCGACTTGGGCCGGTGATGGCGGATCGGCCCGCCCAGATTGGCGGAGGCGGCCGCCGCTTCCCAGTCGGAGGTCACGCCGGCGTCGGCCTTGCGACCGAGCGCCTTCTCGGCCTCACCCATCGAGGGGGCCGGGCCGAACACCCGCTTGGCCAGGCGGTTGAGCACGATGCGCGGTGGCGGGCCGGCGCCCAGGTCCGCCTCCAGTTCTCCAGCCAGCGAACGCGCCGCCAAGAGCGCCGGCACGGTCAGTTCCGAGACCACCAACAGCTCGTCCGAGCCGGCCAGCACGTCGAGGGTCCAGGGATGCCGGTGACGCGGGGCGTCGACGACCACGAAGTCGTAAACCTGGCAGGCGACATCCAGCATACGGATGATCACCTCCGACGGCGTGTTGGCGAAGGCGCGCGGGTCCCGCGGCGCCGACAGCAGGTCGAAACCGCCAGGGGCCGTGGAAGCGAAGGCTTCCAGCATCGCCGCGTCCATACGGTCGGGGGCCTGGGCGGCCCTGGACAGCAGCATGTTCGACGGCGCGCCCAGATAGGCGGCGGCGGCCCCGTCGGCCAGATTGAGGTCGACCAGGCAGACCCGCCCGGCTCCGGCCTTGCGGTCGGCCAGGGCGCTGGCGATTTCGATGGAGAGCATGGTGGCGCCGGCCCCGCCGACTGCCCCGGTGACCGCCCAGCAATGGCTGGCGCTGACATGAGGCGCGGCGTCCTTGGGAGCCAGCAGGGCGCGGGCGGCCTCGGTCAGGTCGGCGGCGGTGAAGGGGGCTTCCAGTACGTCGGAATGCGGCAGCTTCATCAGCGCCCGCACCAGGGCGGCCGGCAGGTGGTCGCCCGCCAGGATGGCCGGGGGCGGGGTGGCGGCCCGGCTCAGCGCCCCGATGGCGGCGGTCAGCTCCAGGGGGTCGGTGGCGGCGGCGGCGTCGATCAGCACCAGGTCGGGCGTCTCGCCGAAGGTCCAGCGGCTCTGCAGCCGCTCCGCCCCGCCGACGTCGAACTGCGCGCCGGGGAAGGCCTCGCGGGCCAGGGCTTCCAGCCCCGGACCGACGACCAGGATGCGTCTGGCGAAACTCTGGGTCATCTTACGCTCACTTACTGACGAGTGCAGGTTCGGCCGCCGGACTCTGACCCACGGACGGGGCCATGGGCCGGTCCTGGGCGATGCCCTGAAGGATCATGTCCAGCGCGGTCGGCTCGCTGGTGGCGACCAGCGGGTCGGGGGCCAGGACGCGGCTGCCGGCGGCGGTGGTCATGCGCGGCGTCACCAGGATGACCAGCTCGGTCTCCTGCTTGCGCCAGCGGGCCGAGCGGAACAGGGCGCCCAGCACCGGCAGGTCGCCGGCCCAGGGGATCTGCCGCACGGTGTTGGCGTAGTCCTGCTGGAACAGCCCGGCGATGGCGAAGGTCTCGCCGTCCTTCAGCTCGATGGTGGTGGCGGCCCGCCGGACCAGCAGGCTGGGCAGCTCGAAATTGCCGATCTTCACCGCATGGCTGGAGTCCAGGGCGCTGACCTCCGGGGCGACCTTCAGCCGGATCAGGCCGCGGTCCTCGACGGTCGGGGTGAACTTCAGGGTCACGCCGAACGGCTTGAACTCGATGGAGACGTTGTCCTTGCCCTGCGGCACCGGATAGGGGAACTCGCCCCCGGCCAGGAAGGTGGCCTCCTCGCCCGAGATGGCGGCCAGGTTGGGCCGGGCCAGAGTGCGGATGACGCCCTTTTCCTCCAGGGCCTGCAGGGTGGCGTCCAGCGACAGGGTGCCGACGTTGGTCGAGACGCCGATGGTGCCCTGGGCCGGGTTGTTGCCGACCAGGCCCGTGCCGGTGGCCAGGGTGAAGCCGGACAGATTGTGGACGTCCAGGTTGACGCCCAGGTCCTTCAGCGAGCTGCGGGTGACCTCGATGATGCGCACCTCCAGCATCACCTGCTGGGCGGCGGCGATGTTGATGGCCGAGGAGACGTTCTGCGGCGCATAGCGCTCGGCGATCACCTTGGCGCGGTCGGCGGCCTGGGTGGTAGAGGCCTCGCCGCTCAGCATGATGCCGCCGGCCATGGCCTGGGCGCGGATGCCCTCGCCGGGCAGGGCGACAGCCAGGTCCGACTGCAGCGAGGCGATGTCGTAGCCGACCTTGACGTCGATGACCTCGGCCAGCCGGTGGTTCTTGTCATAGACCAGGATGTTGGTCACCCCGAACGCCTTGCCGCGCACATAGAGGCTGGCGTCGGTGTTGGCGACGATCTCGGCGATCTCGGGCTGGGCCACGACGATCTGGCTGGCCGGGGCGCCCAGGCGGAAGGCCACGGACTTGTCCTTGGCGACCTGGATCACCCGGCTGGCGGCCCCGTCGGCGGCGGAACCGAAGTCCTGGTCGTTAAGGGCGAAGACCGGCGCGGCGGGAACCGAGGCGGCGATCAGCGCCGCCATGAAGCAGGCGCCAAAGGCGTGTTTGCGGGTCTTGTTCACCAGGCGGCTCCCGATCGGTCGGCGGGGACGCTCATGGACGAGCTCTTGTCGCCTTGGGTGATGGTCAGGCTGGAGCCGGCAGGGGCCGCCGGGCCGGTCTTCCTGGTCGGTCGGCGCGGACCGGCGCGGCGGGTCGGGGCCGGCTCAAGAGCCGCTCCGAACGCGCCGATATCGGAGGAGCGGACGCCGGCCACCGGATCGGTCTCGGCGGAGCCGATGCGGCGCAGGGCCAGGCTCAGGATGCCGGTCTCTCCGGCCACGGACAGTTTCTCGGCGTCCTTGACCGAGACCTCCAGCGTGGCGGTCTTGGGCAGGGCCTTGTCGGTCGAGGCGGGGTCGGCATTGAGGTCCATGCCCAGCACCCGCACGTCCTGCAGGATGACATAGGCGGCCATGCTCTTGGCGTTGGTCCCCTCGGCGACATAGGCGCCGCCCAGTTCCTTGACCATGACCACATCAACCCGGTCGCCGGGCAGGATGTGGCCGCCGCCGCCGTAGGTGTCGTTGACCTTGATCGTATAGGCCCGCATCCCCGGCGCGATGATCGCCGACATCGAGGCGCGGTTGGCGCCGCCCGAGACCTTGGACGGCAGGATCGGCTCCTTGGGCGAGAAGGCCGCCAGCGTCACGGCCTTGCCGCCGTCCAGGCTGGTCACCTGGTCAATGCTGTTGAACGCCCCCTGCGGCGCGGCGTCGGCCGGCATCCGCACCAGGATCAGGTCCTTGGCTTCCAGCTTGGTCCCGAAGGGAATGTCGCCCTTGGCCGCCACGACCGGCGTCAGCGCGATCTGCGGCGCCGCCACGGCCCGGGCCGGCCCGGAATTGGCCGGCAACCACACCTTGGCGACAAACAGGGCGCCAACCCCCAGAACCGCCGAAGCGGACAAACTCACAATGGTGGCGAGACGCATCTTGTCCCCCGTGCCTGTCGTCCGCCAATTTTTGGCGAACCCCCGAACTCAGTGGGGAGGATGCGGGGCGGGGACTTGCGATATATTCAACGAAGACAGTGAAGGGGGGTTAAGGGTGAGTGTTCAGGGGGCGGTAGGGGTAACGGGAGTTGTGATTATGGCCATGGGCGGCATCCCTCGCGAAAACCGCAAGCAGCCGGATTGACTAGCCAACGGAACGATCCAATCCGCGCGCTATACGCGTGCTAGGCATTTTGAATTCCTTATCATAGAGTGCCTGGCGGCTCATACGATAGCTCTGGATAAATGTGAGAACTAGAAGCCTAAAATGTTCTTCACCGTGGTCGACGACTTCCGAGG
The DNA here is from genome assembly GCA_038236615.1 of Caulobacterales bacterium. Lineage (GTDB taxonomy): Bacteria > Pseudomonadota > Alphaproteobacteria > Caulobacterales > Caulobacteraceae > Caulobacter. The sequence goes on along the minus strand of JBBRZO010000014.1, from coordinate 121,967 downwards.
AATACCAGCAGGCTCCAGAAGTGCTGCGTTTCTTGTTACAGACTATTGGGATGACTGGTTCAGCTTCAGAACGATGTTCAGCTTATGGCTGTTCGATGAGCAAGGGGAGCGTCATCAGGTAGGCTCGGTGAAGATCGGGCAGCGAGGGCTGCAGCCCTCCGGAAGTGCTGCAGCAGGTTCCGTTTTGCCTCCAGATACCCGCTTCCCGAATTTAGCACCGACATTTGATGCCTTGGACGAGCGCTTCTTTTCCCTTGGACAAGACGAGAATTATTACGAGACCTTAAATGGAATTTCGGAACTTTTACGTAATCGCGTTCTAGTGGGGCTCCGAGATTGTGCTTTTGATTTGGATATTTTTGAAATCGAGCGTTTCCAGGGGGTGATGCAGCGCTCGTTGTTGAGGAGTGTCAGCGAGAAAAGTGTGCGAGGGCGTCTACATCGACTGTCCGTGGGGGATGCAACGCTCACCGAGTTTCAGTTCGACTACGAGTTTCCACCGATCGGCGAAGGTATCGATATTCCGACGCTTCGTTTTGAGGTCATGCCCGAATCGCAGCCCCCCACGAACGTCCATGTCCTTATCGGTCGAAACGGCGTGGGTAAGACTCGGTGTATGCGAGGGATCGCGGAAGCACTTCTCGGTCGTACGCGAGACGACGGTGCAGCAACCGGCAAAATCATTCTCAACGATGACGCCGCAGAACAATGGTCATTTGCTGGCCTGGCAATGATCTCCTTCAGCGCCTTCGACGATTTTGACCTGCGCCCCCAGCCGCTTGACTTCATCCGTTCTAAGCAAGTCGGTCTTGTTGAATGGCATTTTGATGAGGATGAGAGGCAAGAGTACACCACCATGAAGACGCCGGCGGATTTGGCCGTCGATTTCCGAGACAGCTTTAACGCTTGCCGACGAGGACTGCGTGCCACCCGTTGGCGTGCAGCGGTGGAAACCTTGGAGGCAGACGACCTGTTCGCCGAGGCGAATGTCACCGCGCTCTTGGACTTGGGTGACGAAGAGTGGGGGCCTGCGGCGGTAACCTTGTTCAAGCGGCTCAGCTCGGGGCACGCAATCGTACTATTGACTATGACGCGGTTAGTGGAGGTGGTCGACGAACGGACCTTGGTATTGCTCGATGAGCCGGAAGGCCATTTGCACCCACCCTTGTTATCCGCATTTATTCGGGCCCTCTCCGATCTTCTAGTAAAGCGAAATGGCGTGGCAATAGTCGCCACGCATTCGCCTGTGGTGCTCCAGGAGGTACCCAAATCCTGTGCCTGGAAGCTGCGTCGCGCTCGCGAAGTGGCCGTCGCCGAACGTCCGGCCGTCGAGACCTTCGGCGAAAACGTAGGTATTCTGACGCGCGAAGTGTTTGGCTTCGAAGTAACCAAATCGGGTTTCCATCGCCTGCTCACTGAGGCGGTGGACGCTCGGCGCCTTGGATACGACGCGGTGCTGGAACATTTTGATGATCAACTTGGTGCAGAAGCACGCGCGATTGTGCGGGCTCTAGTCGCCGAGCGCGACGCCGAACTGTAGGAGATCATGCGACATCTAATTCGCCCGGCGTTTGCCGCCCGTGACATCTTACAATTGTGCATCGCGAGCATCCAGAATCACGATCTTACTGATCGCTTGGCTCTAATCGCCGATAAAGTCGAGGCTGCCGAAGCTACATATGTCCAACATGGTGATGAGGGGACCTTTTTCCTCATTCCACAAACGCCTGGCGTTGGTGGCGTTACTGTGGAGGAGATGAAGCGTGTCTACAAAGGGACATTTTCCAAGAGTTCTCGAACCCGAAATATCTACGATACAATCAAGAAACTACCAACAAATGACATCTGCCCTATGTGCGGGCAGCGCACGGTAGGAAGTCTGGATCACTATCTCGCTCAGTCTTTGCATTCGGCATTGGTTGTAACGCCTGCAAACCTTATTCCTGCATGCAACGATTGTAACAAGGCCAAGCTTGATGCGCAGCCGATGTCTATAGAAGAGCAGACGCTCCACCCATATTTTGACAATGTTGACGACGGAGTTTGGCTCTGCGCAGCGGTTGAGGAGACAAACCCCGCTTCTTTGCGCTTCTTTCCAAACCCCCCGGTCAATTGGCCCGCTGTGAAGCGAGCCCGGGTGCTCAACCATTTCCGGACTTTCGGGCTCGGTTCTCTGTACGCCTCTCACTCCGGTGTGGAATTGACTAATATTCGGTACGGGCTTCAGCGCATCGCTGTGCGCGGCTCGACTGCAGATATCCAAGCTGAACTCTTGAAAAGAGCCGAAAGCGCCAGGGCTGCTCAGGTTAACTCGTGGCAAACCGCAATGTACCGCGCGCTAACCGAGTCAGTTTGGTTTTGCGCTGGCGGCTTCGACTAGTGTTGACGCAGAAAAAGGGGTCAGAGTCGTTGTCACAGATAGAGGCTCGCGCCTGACTCTGAGAGGCCCTGCACCCAAGGGCCTTCTGCTCCATTCACCCAGAAAAGCGTGAAGATCGGCAGCGCAGACCAGGTCGCCTCGCGATTTGACGACTTTTGTCTTTCCACCGATGCGTGTATCGTTTCTCCAAAGAAGCGTGTTTCTCATCTCTCGAAAGCGCCGATATGCCTGACAATACCTACGGACTCGATCCGGTTTTATTGAAATACGGCGTAGAGGCGGACCACACAGAGCAGAGGCTCGACAGGATTGGCGCGGTCGGGCTGGGCAGCCCTCGCCAATTCGATTTCTTCAGCGGCGGATCGCTCGCCGACACCTGGGCGATAGGGGTCGCGCCCAAGGGCTGGACGGTCACGCGGTTCGAAGAGCGGCAGGTGAATGTTTCGGGCGTTTTCGCCGGGGACGGCGCCAGCACTCTGGATTTGGCGATCTCCGACGATTTCACGCTGGAGTCCGGGATCAGCAACTTCATTTCCTTTCGCCTGCGCGTCAATGAAACGGCCCTGCCCTGTCGCATAAAGCTTGAACTCGCGGCCGGCGTGACGCTGGTTCTGAACCACAATACCGGAGCCGACAGCGCCTTCTATTACAACGCCCTGACCGCCGATCCGGCCCCCATGGGAACCTCGGCCGTCCAGCCGGACGGCTACTGGCGCGACATCCTGCTTGCGGTCAGCGCGATGGGTGTTCAGCTCTGGGAGGACGGGAAAAGCGTCTTCACGGTCAGTGAAAACACCAGGGACGCCGGGGCCAGGCTGCCCGGCCAGGCTTCAGGAAACGCTGTTCGCGCCACGTTCAACCTGTCCGTTCTGGACGGCAGCCAGGCGGTATCGGTCGATCTGGCCGATGTCGCCGTTCTGACAAGCACCGCCCGCCGTCTGCGAGCGCCGGCGCCCAGCCCTACGGAATGGGTGGACCGGTGGAAGGATGACTTCGGCGTGCTGCGACAGCACATCGACAGCGTCCTGGCGGCCGGCGCGACTCTGGTCGAGGGTTTGAAGATACTGTCGCCGATCCTGGGCCCCACCAACCTGTTCCGGGGGGTGAGCCCGGGGCCGGACATGGTCGCCGCCGCGGCGAATTTCAGCACCGATCCCAGGGTGACGGCTTTCGCCCAGGCCGTCAGGGACGCGCGGGACCGGCAGTCATCGATCCCGGGGACCATGCACTACCCCCAGACCGTCTATCTCGGCATCGGCGCGACCGCGATATGGGTCGCCGGCGGCGGCTACGACATCGGCTTTCTGTTCGGGCTGGGCGAAAGCCCCATCTCCATTGCCCTGGTCATGGACATGAAGGGCAGTCTGGGCGCCGCCTTCGGCGCATCAACCGTGGCCACCCTCGGGATCAGCCCGCTGAAGGTCAGCGACATACTCGGCTGGGGCCAGTCGGTGCATGTGGACGGGGGTGAGGGCCTGGTGGGCGCCATGGGCCTGGCCGGCAATATCCCGCTTCACTTCATTGAGAAGGACAACTGCGGTGGCTTCCTGAGTGTTGGATTTGGCGTGGGAGAGATTGTCGAGGCCAGCGCTGACATCTCCTACTCTTGGGCGCTGTACAATTTTCTGCATCAGGAGAATCCGTTGGAAATCGTATTCGATCTGCCGACCCTCAATCACGACTGGGCCAATTTTGACTCCTGGACGGGACACCCGCCGTACCAAGTCGTCGGGGCCTCCACCAGCCGAAGCGATACCCAGGCCTATTGGGGGGGCGGCGGCGGGAATGGCTCTCTGCAGGTCACCAACCCGAACGCCGACGGAAAGGCTACGATCACCATGAGCCCGAGGCCGGATGCGGACTTCAAACTGTCGTTCATCGGGACCTACTTCAGCAAGAAGACCGACTCCAGTGGACGCAAGCTGGCCTTTTCGGTCGGGTGCGACCTGCCGTTTCCATGAGCAGGGTGCGTTACGGCCGGTAGTCGAACTCGACCAGATAGACGTTCTCGCCGGGGCCGTGTTTCGCCACCTTCAAGAGATCCACCACGCCCAGGAAGCCTGAGCGGCGGGCCAGCGCCGGGGTAATGTCCTCCAGGCCGATCTGGCGGATTGCGGTCACATGCACCGCGCCCGCGCCCAGCCGGTACGCGCCGCCGACCCTCACGCGCGGGCTCTGCCAGATGCGGACGCTACAGGTTATGTCGCCTCGGATGACCCCGTCGCGCAGCTGTTTGGCGAACACCATCGGGAGGGCGGCGCGCTAGTGCGGCCAGTGGAGGGCGCGGGCCCCGACGATGAGCCCCAGGACGACGGCCACGATCAGGTAGCCCTGCCAGGTGCGGGGACCGGCGCCGATGCCGAACCGCTTGCGTCCAAACCAGGGGGCCATGACGGGCTTTCCTTTGGGGGTGAAGACCAGACTACGCCCGTTTATCGCGAGTGCGCCAGCCGCCCCATCACATAGGTGCGCTCCACTGCCCGGTCGTCGGCCAGCATGATCAGGGCGAAGAGGCGGCTCATCAGGTCGCCGCCCCCCTGGTTCTTTGGCGCCGTGCGCCGGGCCAGGATCGGGGTGGCGGCGGGGTCGAGGACCAGGAAGTCGGCTTCGCGGCCGGTCTGGAGGCTGCCGATGCGGTCCGCCAGGTTCAGGGCTCTCGCGCCGCCCAGGGTGGCTAGGTAGAGGGCGCGGAAGGGGTCGAGGTTGCTGCCCCGGAGCTGGCCGACCTTGTAGGCCTCGGCCAGGGTGGCGAAGAGCGAGAAGCTGGTGCCGGCTCCGACGTCGGTGCCCATGGCGACCTTCAGGCCGTGGCTATCGGCGCGGGCCAGGTCGAAGAGGCCGCTGCCCAGGAACAGGTTGGAGGTCGGGCAGAAGGCGACAGCGCTGCCGGCCTGCGCCATCCGGGCCATCTCGCGGTCGCGCAGGTGGATGCCGTGAGCGAAGACCGAGCGCTCGCCGACCAGGCCGTGGCGGTCATAGACGTCGAGATAGTCCTTGGCCTCGGGGAAGCGCTCGGCGGTCAGGCGGATCTCGGTGGGGTTTTCCGACAGGTGGGTCTGCAGCCAGACATGGTCGTGGGCGGCCAACATTTCGCCGGCGCTGGTCAGCTGCTCGCGGGACGAGGAGAGGGCGAACCGGGGGGTGACGGCATAGCCGAGACGCCCGCGCCGGCTCCAGTCGCGGATCAGGGCCTCGCTGTCGGCCCGGCCGCTATCAACGGTGTCGCGAAGGCCCTCGGGGCCGTGGTCCATCAGGCACTTGCCGGCGATCAGCCGCATGTTCCGCGCCAGGGCGGCGGCGAACAGGGCGTCCACGGATTGTTTGTGCACGGTGCCGAACACCAGGGCGGTGGTGGTGCCGTTACGCAGCAGCTCGTCCAGGAAGGCCTCGGCCAGCCGGGCGGCGTGGGCGGGGTCGGCGAAGGCCTGCTCGGCGGGGAAGGTGTGGGTCTCCAGCCAGTCGAGCAGCTGGGCGCCGTAGCTGGCGATGATGTCGGTCTGCGGGAAGTGGATGTGGGTGTCGATCAGGCCGGGGATGATGATCCGGCCGGGGAGGTGCTCGACCGGGACGCCCGCCGGGTCGCCGTCGTAGGGGCCGACCGAGACGATCTGACCGTCCTCGACCAGCAGCAGGCCGTCCTCGTGCCAGGCGACGGCGTCGGGGTTGGCGTGGGGATCGTCCAGCAGGGAGAGGAGGCTGGCGCGGAAGGCCTTCGAGCTCATGACGGAAGCCCGACTTGATCACTCCTCGCCCGTTGGGCGAGGGGGACCACGAAGTGGTGGAGTGGGCTCTTCCGACCGCACTCACGTGAAGGCAAACCCACTCCGGCAGGGGCTCGATTCTGACACCCCGTGCGGTCCACGGCCCACTCCGTCGGCTTCGCCACCACCTCGCCCAACGGGCGAGGAACTGCGTAGGTGCGGTGCATGGCGGGGCTAGACATCCACCACCCACTGCTGGTTTTCCGTCAGTTCCACCTCGTCCAGATTGTCCCCAGGCCCGCCTCTGTCGACGACCAGGAAGTCGCTGACCGCGTCGAGAGCCAGGCTGTAGTGGTGCCAGGTCCCACGGGCATAGTTCACGCCCTGGCCGGGGGCGGCGATGAAGGCGCGGATCGTGTCGGGGTCCAGGTCTCCCGGCGGGGCGACGACGACCAGGTAGGGGCGATCCGACAGCGGCATGAAAGCCTGGCTGGCGACGGGGTGGCGCTCCATGATCCGGATACGGACGGGGCGCTCGATGGGGCTGGAACGGAAGATGCTGATCAGGGGCGCTCCGCCGTCCTCGGCCACGTCGACCCGGGCCAGATCATGGAATCGGGTGGTGGCGCCGTAGTTGATCGCCCGCTGCTCGGCGGCCGGGCCGGCCTCGATGACCTCGCCGAACGGGGCGAAGGCTTCGGCGGTCAAGGGTTGGGGGGTGAGACGCCTCATGGAACCTTGGCGCCCTGGTCGATCCAGGCGCCCAGCTTGGCGCGCTCGGCGGCGGTCATGCCGGTCTCGTTGCCCATCGGCATGGAGTTGGACAGCACCGCCCGCTCCTTGATCCTGGGGGCGTATTTCTGCAGGTCGGCGGGCGCATCATAGACCACGCCGTTGGGCGGGGCGGTGAAGCCGTCATGGGTCGGGTGGGCCGAGTGGCACATGATGCAGTGCTTCTTCACCAGCGGCTCGATGTCGCTGAAATGCACCGTGCCGACCGGCTCGGGCCTGGGCCGTCCGAGGTCTGACGAAGCGATCCCGGCCACGACCAGGAACAGTACGATCCCATAAGCCCAGAAGTCGTAGCGGATCTTGCCGACGTGCTTGAGATTGAAGAAGTGGCGGATCGAGATACCGGCCAGGGATAGCAGCGCCAGCAGCAGCCAGTTCAGCGGGTGCCCCGTGACCAGCGGATAGTGGTTGCTGATCATGATGAAGATGACCGGCAGGGTCATGTAGTTGTTGTGAACGGACCGCTGCTTGCCCTGTTTGCCCAGGGCCGGGTCGGGGCTACGACCGGCGGCGAGGTCGGCGACGACCTTGCGCTGGTTGGGGATGATGACCAGCAGCACGTTGCCGACCATGGCCGTGCCGATGATGGCCCCGACATGGATGAAGGCGCCCCGGTCGCTGAAAATGCGGGTCAGAGCGAAGGCGGCAGCGGTCAGGGCGGCGAACCAGACGACGGCGAAGAGGCGCGGACGATTGCCCAGCGCCTTGCACAGCACGTCATAGACCATCCAGCCGCCGGCCAGGCAGCCCATGCCGATCATCACCGCTTCCGGCTGGCTCATCGGCGCCTTGGCGGTGTCGATCAGATAGACCGGCGCCTGGGCCCAGTAGAGCACGGCCAGCAGGGCGGTCCCCGAGAGCCAGGTGGTGTAGGCCTCCCATTTGAACCAGTGCAGGGGCTCGGGCATCTCGCCCGGCGCCACCAGGTATTTCTGCGAATGGTAGAAGCCGCCGCCGTGCACGGCCCAGAGCTCGCCATGGACGCCCTTGGCCCCGGCTTTGGAGGGGCGAAGGTTGTTGTCCAGCCAGACGAAATAGAAGCTGGCCCCGATCCAGGCGACGCCGGCGATGACGTGCAGCCAGCGGATGGCCAGGTTCAGCCAGGCGAGGATGTCGATGCTCAAGCCGGGATCTCCGAGCGGGCGGGGGTCTGGACGAGCATCAGCAGCTGGGCGACGACGCCGACGGCGATCACCTCGGGCGCCTTGCCGGTCAGGGCGGCGAGGCCGATGGGGCAGGTGAGGCCGGCCTCGTCGAGGCCTTCGGCGCGCAGGCGGGAGACGAACCGCGCCCGCTTGGTCCTGGAGCCGATCAGGCCACAGTAGCGGGCGTCTCCCCGGCGCAGCACGGCGCGGGTCAGGGCGTAGTCCAGGGCGTGGCTGTGGGTGAAGATCAGGTAGAGGCTCTGCGGGGCGGTCAGGCCGATGGCCTCAAGCTGGGCGGTTTCGTTGGCCACGGTCGCCGGCGGGGCGAACTCCGGGCGGCTGTCGTACCAGGCAAGGTCGAAGGGCAGGGGCGCCAGCGCCCGCGCCACCGCCTGGCCGACATGGCCGGCCCCGAACATCAGCAGGCGCGGGCGGGCGATGGCCTCCCGCTGGACCAGGGCGCCGACCTGCGCCATCGGCGGCCGTGCTCCGCCGAGATAGCCGCCGTCGCGGGAGAGGATGCGGACCGCTTCACTCTGACCGAGGTCCGGGCGGACGGTCTTGCTAAGCGTGGGTCCCAGGTCGGTGCGGATGGTGAAGTCCTGCCCCGCCGTCTCGAAGGCCAGCGCCGCCTCCAGCCAGCCGGTGTCGCCGACCCGCTCGATCAGCAGCCGCACATGACCGCCACAGCACTGCTGCAGGAAGGGGCCAAGCGGCCAGTCCTGCAGAGCGTGGCTGGCATCAGCCGCGAGCAGCTTGCGGGCCTGGTCAATGGCTTGATGCTCCAGGGCGCCGCCGCCAATCGTGCCGAAGCTCTCGCTCGCGGTGACAGCCATCCGGGCGCCGGCCTCGCGTGGGGACGAGCCCTGCACGGCCGCGACGCTGACCAGGGCGACGGGGTCACCGCGCCGGGTCCGCTCCAGGGCGAAGGCGGCCCAGCTCATCATGTTGTGGCCGCCCGGCGGCGGACGTCCTCGACGGCCATAAGGATGCGCTCCGGCGTCGCCGGGGCGTCGAGGTCGGGGAAGACATTGTGGTCGGCGGCGGCGGCCACCGCCTGGGTCAGGGCCGAGAACACCGAGATGGCCAGCATCAGCGGCGGCTCGCCGACGGCCTTGGAGCGGTGGATGGTGGCTTGCGTGTTCTCGCCGTCCCAGAGGTCCAGGTTGAACACCGGCGGCCGGTCGGAGGCGCAGGGGATCTTGTAGGTCGAGGGGGCGTGGGTTCTGAGGTTTCCCTTGTCGTCGAAGACCAGCTCCTCGGTGGTCAGCCAGCCCATCCCCTGGATGAAGCCGCCCTCGATCTGGCCGTGGTCGATGGCCGGGTTCAGCGAGCGGCCGACGTCGTGCAGGATGTCGACCCGCAGCACCCGGTTCTCGCCGGTCAGGGTGTCGATGACCACCTCCGAACAGGCCGCGCCATAGGCAAAGTAGTAGAAGGGCCGGCCGGTGTGGGTGGCGCGGTCGTAGTGGATCTTGGGCGTGGCGTAATAGCCGGTCGAGCTCAGCGAGATGCGGTTCAGATGGCAGATTCGGGCCGCCTCGCCGAAGCTGACGTCATGCCCCGGGCCCCAGACCCGCCCGTCGGCGAAGTGGATGTCGTGCGGATCGCAGCCCCAGAGCCGCGCCAGCAGCTCGACCATCCGTCCACGGATCGTCTCGCAGGCCGCCAGCGTCGCCATGCCGTTCAGGTCGGTTCCTGACGAGGCGGCGGTGGCCGAGGTGTTGGGCACCTTGTCGGTGGCGGTGGCGCTGACTTTGACGGCTTCCAGGGGCGCGCCGAAGGCGTCGGCGGCGACCTGGGCGACCTTGACGAACAGCCCCTGGCCCATCTCGGTCCCGCCATGGTTCAGCAGGATGGAGCCGTCGGCATAGACATGCACCAGGGCGCCGGCCTGGTTGAGGTGGCTGGTGGTGAAGGAGATGCCGAACTTCACCGGCGTCAGGGCGATGCCCTTCTTCAGCCAGCAGTTCTTGGCATTGAAATCGGCGACGGCGGCGCGGCGGGCGGCGTAGTCGCAGCGCCGTTCCAGCTCGGCGATCAGTTCAGGCGCGACGTTGTCGGTGACCGTCTGGTGATAGGGCGTCGTATCGCGGCCGGGTCCGTAGAGGTTGGCCTTGCGCACCGCCAGCGGGTCGAGGTCCAACTCAGCGGCGATAGCGTCCATCACCCGCTCGATCCCCACCATCCCCTGCGGCCCGCCAAAGCCCCGGAAGGCGGTGTTGGAGACGGTGTGGGTCTGGAACCGGTGCGAGACGATCTCCGCCGCCCCCAGGAAGTAGCAGTTGTCGGCGTGGAACATTGCCCGGTCGTTGATGGCCCGCGACAGGTCGTTGGAGCAGCCGCAGCGGCTGGCCAGGTCGAAGGCGATCCCGTGCAGCCGGCCCGTCTCGTCGAAGCCGGCATCCCAGCCGATCTCGAAGTCGTGGCGTTTTCCCGTCATGATCATGTCGGCGTCACGATCAGGGCGGCTCTTGGCGGGCCGGCCGGTCTTGACTGCCACCAGGGCGGCCACGGCAGCGAACAGCGCGCCTTGGGTCTCCTTGCCACCGAACCCGCCACCCATGCGCCGCACCTCGACCACGACAGAGTGGCTGGGCACATGCAGCATGTGGGCGATCAGATGCTGCAGTTCGCTGGGGTGCTGGGTCGAGGAGAAGATGCGGATCTCATCGCCTTCGCCGGGGAGGGCCAGGGCGCACTGGCTCTCCAGGTAGAAATGCTCCTGACCGCCGATGGTGAGTTTGCCTTGCAGCCTGTGCGGGGCGGCTTCGAGCGCGGCGTGGGCGTCGCCCAGCTTCATCACCTGCGCCGGCTCGAGGGTCAGGCCGGCGGCGCGGGCCTGCGCGATGGTCAGGGCGGTCGGCAGGTCCTCGTATTCGACCACGGCCAGGGCGGCGGCGGCACGGCCGGCCTCGCGGGTTTCGGCGGCGACGGCGAACAGCGACTGGCCGACATAGAGGACCTCGCCCACGGCGAAGACCGGGTCGTCCTTGAACACTGGGGCGACGTCGTTGATTCCCGGAATGTCGGCGGCGGTCAGTACACAGATGACTCCCGGCGCGGCGCGCACCGCCGAGAGGTCCAGGCGCGTGATCCTGGCGTGGGCCCTGGCGCTCATGCCGATGTGGACATGCAGCAGGCCAGGCGGTTCGGGCAGGTCGTCAATATAGAGGGCCGAGCCGGCGACATGGCGCTCGGCGCTGTCGTGCTTGATGGACTGATGGACGACGGCGGTGTCACGCATCGACCAGCCCTCCCGTCCCGACGGCGTCGCCATTCGTTTCCAGCCAGAGCTTGCGCAGCAGCCCCCGCGCCGCGGCCGAACGATAGGCGGCCGAGGCGCGCATGTCGCTGATCGGGGCGAAGTCGCTGTCGAGGGCGGCGAGGGCTCGGTCAAGGGTCGCTTCGTCGAACGACTGGCCGGTCAGCGCCGCTTCGCAGGCGGCGGCCCGCTTAGGCGTCGCCGCCATGCCGCCGAAGGCGATGCGCGCGCTCGTGACCCGGTCTCCATCCATGGATAGGTGGAAGGCGCCGCAGAGGGCCGAGATGTCCTGGTCGAACCGTTTGGAAATCTTGCAGGCCCTGAACACCGCGCCGGGCTTCGGCTTGGGAATGCTGACCGACAGGACGAACTCGCCGGGCTGGCGATCCTGCTTCCCATAGGCGAGGAAGTAGTCTTCCAGCGGCATCGAGCGGGTCGTCTCGCCCTGGCGCAAGGTCAGGGTGGCGCCCAGCGCGATCAGCAGCGGAGGGCTGTCGCCGATGGGCGAGCCGTTGGCGATATTGCCGCCGATGGTTCCGCTGTTGCGGATCAGGGTCGAGCCCAACCGCCGCAGCACCTCGCCGAAATCGGGCCAGAGCTTAGCGAGTCGTCCGTATGCGTCCGAATAGCGCGCGCCGGCGCCGATCTCGATAGCCTCGTCCGTCTCGCGGATGGCCCGCAGGTCGGCGGCTTCGTTGAGCGAGACCACCACATCGAGTGAGCGATGTTGCTTGGTGACCCACAGGCCGACATCGGTGCCGCCGGCCAGGACCGTGGCGCGCGGGTAAGCGCTGAGCACCTGCGCCAGCTCGTCCGCCGAGCGCGGCGCCAGGTAGCGGCGGCGGGCGCCGCTGAAGCGGTCGGTAAAGTCCAGATCGAGCGGCGTCTCGCGGCTGAGCGCCTTCAGCTGATCGGCGACGGCGGTGTCGGCAGTGGCGCTCGACCGCCCGCCCATGGCCTGGGCCGCGGCGATGATCGGACCATAGCCGGTGCAGCGGCAGAGGTTGCCGGCCAGGGCGTCGTTGATCTTTACCGGGTCCTGCTCACCGCCGTTCAGCCACATGGCCGTCAGGGTCATGATGAAGCCCGGCGTGCAGAAGCCGCATTGCGAGCCGTGCGTCTCGACCATGGCCCGCTGCACGGGGTGCAGCTCGCCGTCCTTCGACAGGCCCTCGACGGTGATGAGGGCCCGGCCGTCGAGCACGGGCAGGAACAGGATACAGGCATTGACCGCACGCCAGCGCACCGCGTCCTCGACCAGCTCACCGACCACCACGGTGCAGGCCCCGCAGTCGCCCTCGGCGCAGCCCTCCTTGGTCCCGGTTCGGCGGGCGTCCTCGCGCAGCCACTCCAGCAGGGTGCGGGTCGGGTCTGCGCCGGCGACCTCGCGAACTTCGCCGTTCAGCAAGAAGCGGATGGTCCCGGGCATGGTCAGCTGCCCCGGTAGGTCGAATAGCCGTATGGCGAGACCAGCAGCGGCACGTGATGGTGCAGGGTCGGGTCGCTGATCCCGAAGTCCAGCCCAACCACATCCAGAAAGGCTGGCTCGGCCAGCGCCACGCCCTGGCTGCGGAAATAGGCGGCCACCTCGAACTCCAGCCGATACTTGCCGACGCCCAACTCAGCCAGCAGCGGCGCGTCGCAGCGGCCGTCGGCGTTGGTGGTGGCCGTCCGCAGCTGTTGGCCGTCGCGATAGAGGCGCAGGACCATCCCGGCCGCCGGGCGGCCGTGGGCCAGATCGAGGACGTGGGTGGTGAGGCCGCTCAAGGACTTATCCGGATGGGAGCGCTTTCGGCGCGGCAAGACAGAATCCTGAATCGAAAGGACAATTGCAAGGCTTCCCGACGCCCTTCGGTCAGTCTGCTCAATCGCGCGGCTTGCATCCGCGTGCGAATTCCGGAACGTGGCGGACAATGAGCCCCGACTATCCCCGCGACCTTGTCGGCTACGGCCCCCATCCTCCGCACGCCGCCTGGCCCGGCGGCGCCCGCATCGCCGTGCAGGTGGTGCTGAACTACGAGGAGGGTGGCGAGAACTCCGTCCTGCACGGCGACGCCGGCGCCGAGAGCTTCCTGTCCGACATGATCAACCCGCCGGCCATCCAGGGCGCGCGGCATATGAGTATGGAGTCGATCTACGAGTACGGCTCGCGGGCCGGGGTCTGGCGGCTCATGCGCCTGTTCGAGGAGTTCGGCCTGCCGGTCACGGTGTTCGGCGTCGCCACGGCCCTGCAGCGCCATCCGCAGGTGGTCGAGGCCTTTCTGCAGGCCGGCCACGAGATCGCCACCCATGGCCTGCGCTGGATCAATTACCAGGGCATTCCCGAGACCATTGAACGCGAACACCTGCAGCAGGCCATCGACCTGCACCGCCAGCTGACCGGCGAGCGGCCGCTGGGCTGGTATCTGGGCCGCACCAGTCCCAACACCCGGCGGCTGGTGGCCGAGGAGGGGGGCTTCCTCTACGACGCCGACGACTACAGCGACGACCTGCCGTTCTGGAGCCGGATCGAGGGGCGCCCTCACCTGATCGTGCCCTACACGCTGGAAGCCAATGACATGCGCTTCTCCGGCACGGGGCTGAACACCGGCGAGCAGTTCTTCAGCTATCTGCGCGACGCCTTCGACGTGCTTTACGCCGAGGGCTCGGACAACCCCAAGATGATGAGCATCGGCCTGCATTGCCGCCTGGCCGGACGGCCGGGCAAGATGGCCGGCCTGGCCCGCTTCCTGGCCCATGCCCAGAGCCATTCCGGTGTCTGGTTCTGCCGCCGCATCGACATCGCCCGCCATTGGCGCGAGCGCTTCCCGTATTCCGGAGTTTCGTCATGAGAGCCTTCCTCGCCGCCGCCGCCGTCGGCGCGCTTCTCGCCGGCAGCGTTGCGCAAGCCGCCAAGCCGCCACCCGCTGCTCCCATGCCGTCCGCCGCCGACCAGGTTCTGGCGCGCGACATCCTCTCTGAACTGATCAGTATCAATACTGTCCACCCGCAGGGCACCCGCAAGGCGGCCGACACCATCGTGGCGCGGCTGAAGGCGGGCGGCTTCCAGGACAGCGACATCCAGGTGCTGGCCCCCAAGGGCCAGGAGGCCTGGGCCAATGTCGTGGTGCGGCTGAAGGGCAAGGGGAAGGGCAAACCCATTCTCTATGAGGGCCATATCGACGTGGTCGAGGCCAAGCCCGAGGACTGGACCCTGCCGCCATTCCAGCTGACCGAGAAGGATGGCTGGTTCTACGGCCGTGGCGTGCTGGACATGAAGGGTGATGACGTCGCCATCCTGATGGGCTTGCTGCGGATGAAGCGCGAGGGCTTCGTCCCCGACCGCGACATCATCGTCGCCTTCACCGCCGACGAGGAAAGCGGCGACGCCAATGGCGTCGACTTCCTGATGAAGCAGCACAGGGACGCGGTCGACGCCGAGTATGCGGTCAATGTCGACGCCGGTGGCGGGGCCTACCTGAAGGGCCAACGCATCGCCTACACCGTTCAGACCAGCGAGAAGACCTATGTCACCTTCCAGCTGGAGGTGACCAACGCCGGCGGCCACAGCTCGCGGCCGCCCAAGGAGAACGCCATCTACCGGCTGGCGGCGGCGCTGGGCCGGCTGGATGCCAATCTGAACCTGCCCTGGAAGACTACCGCCACCACCCGGGGCATGTTCACCGCCCAGGCGGGGCGCGAGGAGGGCCAGCGCAAGGCCGACTTCCTGGCGGTCGCCCAGGTCGCGCCCGATCCCGCCGCCGCCGCGCGACTGGCGCAGGACCCGTTCTGGAACGCCATGCTGCGGACGACCTGCACCCCCACCCTGCTGGCGGGCGGCCATGCCGAGAACGCCCTGCCTCAGCGGGCGACAGTGGCCATCCAGTGCCGAATGATGCCGGGCGACACCCAGGCCGACACCCTGGCCCTCATCGTCAAGGCGGTGAACGACCCGCAGGTGGCCGTCACCGTGATCAATCCCGCCGCCGACAGCGCCGAATCGCCGCCCACGCCCGCCCTGATGAAGACAGTGCAGGGCGTGGTCTCGGGCCTGTGGCCGGGCGTGGCGGTCAATCCGACCATGGAGACCGGCGCCACCGACGGCCTCTATAGCCGCGCCGCCGGCATCCCGACCTATGGCCTGTCAGGGATGTTCAGCGACATCGAGGACAACCGCGCCCACGGCCGCGACGAGCGCATCCTGGTCAGCGCCTTCTACGAGGATGTCGAGTTCTCGTACCGGCTGATGAAAGCCCTGAGCAAGGCGCCGTGAACCGCGACGTTTTCGTGAAATCTTTTGGCGCGGTCTACGAGGACAGCCCATGGGTCGCCGAGGCCGTCTGGCCGCTGTCCGTGGACGTGGCGTCGGCCATGCGGGCGGCGGTTGATGCGGCCCCCTACGCTCAAAGGCTGGCCCTGGTCCGCGCTCACCCCGAGCTGGCCGGCCGCACCGCCATCGCCGGCGAGATGGCCGACGCCTCCAAGCGCGAGCAGTCCGGCGCCGGGCTGGACCGCTGCACGCCGGAGGAGTTCGCCGAGTTCCGGCGGCTGAATGACGCTTACAACGCCCGCTTCGGCTTTCCCTTCATCATTGCGGTGAAGGGCCTCACCCGGGCCGACATCCTGGCCGCCTTCCGCAGGCGGCTGGAGAACGATCCGCAAACCGAGTTCGACACGGCGCTCGAACAGATTCACCGCATCGCGGCCTTCCGGCTCGCGGACCTGCCGGAGCCTTCATGAGCGACTTCAACGCCGCCGGCCTGATTGACCTGGCTCAGCCCCGGCTGGGCGGCGAGGTGGTCTACGCCACCGACGACTTCTTCGCCGACAAGAGCCGGCTGATCGATCCGGCCCCGCCGGTCTTCATCCCCGGCAAGTATGACGACAACGGCAAGTGGATGGACGGCTGGGAGAGCCGCCGCAAACGCATCCCGGGTCACGACTGGGCCATCGTGCGGCTGGGCGCGCCAGGCCACATCGCCGGCTTCGAGATCGACACCAGCCACTTCACAGGCAACTACCCGCCCCACGCCTCGATCGACGGCTGCTATTGCCGCCAAGCGGTACCGCCGGTGGATACGGACTGGACGCCGCTGCTGGGGATGACCGATCTGCAGGGCGACAGCCGCCAGCTGGCCGCGGCGCAGGCGCCGGGCGTCTGGACCCATGTGCGGCTCAACATCTTTCCGGACGGCGGCGTCGCCCGGCTGCGGGTCTACGGCCGGATCGAGGTCGACTGGCAGGCCATCGGCGATCAACGGGTCGACCTGTTGGCGATGGAGAACGGCGGACGCGGCCTGCTGGCCAACAACGAGCACTATGGCCGGGTCGAAAACCTGACCGCGCCCGGCCGGGGCAAGGACATGGGCGACGGCTGGGAAACCCGCCGCCGGCGAGAGCCTGGCCATGACTGGGCGGTATTGGCTTTGGGTCATCTGGGGCGGATCGAGGAAATCCTGGTCGACACCCGCCACTTCAAGGGCAACTACCCCGATCGCTGCATGATCCAGGGCGCGGCGGAGGACAGCGGGCCGCTCGAAAACCTTGAAACCCGATCGGCCGGCTGGCCCGTCCTGCTGCCCGAGGTCAAGCTGAAGGCCGACGCCGAATACCGTTTCGATCTGACGTCAACAGAATCGGCCCCAGTGCGGTTTGTGCGGCTGAATATCTTCCCGGATGGGGGTGTCAGCCGGTTGCGGCTTTGGGGCCGGCAGGCCTGACTCTACAACTGAACGGCGTTTACTGTCCCGGGCTGGGACAGTTTTTCGCCCAAATTCCCGCCAGGGGAGAAACCACCCATATTGGGGGCGCAAAGACCATGGACGAAATGCCGCAGGCGAATTAGGGTCGTGGAACGATGTTCAAGTTGGGGATGAGTGTGTCGGCCTCTCCCCCGCGCCCAATTAAGCCAACCTGAGGGGGTTCGCCCAATGTCTGCTTCGTCCAGCCGGTATGCTCGCCGTCGTCTTTCCCTGCTCGCCAGCTCGTCGCTGGTCGCCGCCACGCTGATGGCGGGGGTCGGCGGCATCGCCACCCTGGCGCCCAGCACGGCTTTTGCCGCCGGCAACGAGTGCGGCAATCCCTCCGCGAATGCGGGGCTGGACGACGTCTTCACCTGCGTCGGCGCCTATCCGACCGGCATCACCTATCCGACCACGGACGGCGCCTTGACCCTCAATCTTGAGGATGGGGTGAATGTCACCGGCGGCATCGCCATCACCGGCTTCGCCGGTAACAACCTGGTCGTCATGGCGACGACCAATGTCATCAACGGCGGTGACCCGACCATCACCAACGCCGCCGGCTACGCCATCTCGGTTCAGACTTCTGACGCCGCGGGCGTCGATGTCGACCTTCGCAGCGCCGACGGGGGCGACGCCGGGATCGTCATCACCGGCGGACGGGGCATCCGCGCGACGAACGGCACCAACGATGTCGGCGTCCTCATGAATGAGGGCTCGATCAACGTCACCGCGGGCTTCGGCATCTTCGCCGACGGCGGCGCGGGAACGACGCGCGTTTCCCTCACCGGCGGCACGACGGTGACCTCGACCGGCACCGCGGTGTTCTCCCGTTCGACCCTGGGCGACTCTCAGGTTACGACGACGGGCCTGATCACCAGCAGCCTGGGCGACGGCATCTTCTCCAACGGCCGTCTGGGTTCCACGGTGCAGGCCGGATCGGTCTCGGCCGTGGCCGGCAACGGCATCTCGGCGACCTCCAGCCAGGGCGACGTCAGCGTCACCACCACGGGCGGCTCGATTAACGGCGGGCTCAGCGGCATCACCGCGACCGCGGCGCTGACCCACACCGTCACCGTCACCACGGGCGGTACGGTCAGCAGCACCGGCGGCATCGGCATCAGCGCCAGCAGCGCGCAGGGTCAGGCTACGGTGAACACCACGGGCGGCGGCCTGGTCACCGGCACGACGGGCATCTCGGTCACCACAACCGGCAACGGCGGCATCAATGTCGACACCGGCAGTGTCACCGGCACGGCCGGCAGCGCCATCGTCACCACCTCCAACGGCTCGGGCCTGACCACGATCGATGTGGACGGAACCCTGACCGCGACCGGCGGCAGCGGTATCAATGCCATCGGCACGGCCAGCGGCGATATCCAGGTCGGCATGAGCGCGGCCAGCGTTATCAATGCGACGGGCGATGGCATTTTCGCCCTTACCAACAGCGGTGACGTCACGGTCGATGGCGACGGCGCCATCACGGCCGGCGGCTTGTTCGGGATTTACGCCAACAGCAATACCGGCAACGTGGTCGTCAACACCGCCGCCGGCAGCACCATCGACGCCGACTTCGGCTATGGCATCGCGGCGGGCGTGTTCAACCCCGGCGGCGGCAGCGTGACCGTCACCGCCGACGGCGATGTTGGCGGCCTGGGCAACGCGGTTGGACGGGACGGCATCGTCGGGGTGATCTTCAGCGCCGGCAACAGTTCCGACGTCAATGTCACCGTCAATGGCGATGTCTATGCGGACGGCCTGGGCATTCTCGGCGCCGGCGTTGGCGCACGCACCAGCGGCACGGGCAACGCCTCCGCTACCGCCAACGGCACGGTGGTCACCACCGGCAGCTTCGGTGTCGTGGCTCAGGTCAACAACGGTCTGGGCCTGGGCGACGCCACGGCCACGGCCGGCGCCGGCTCGAACATCACCGGCGGCGTCTATGGCGTCCTGGCCGCCAACGCCGGCACGGGCGACGCCACGGCCACCGCCGGAGCGGGCTCGACCGTCACCGGCGGGATCGGCGGGGTGGCCGCTTCCTCGAACACCGGCGCCGCCGCGGCGAACGCCGATGCGGGCGCCACCATTAACGGAGGCGTGGTTGGTCTTTTCGCCAGCTCGTCGGCCGGCGCGGCCAGTTCGACCGTCGGCGATGGCGTGATCATCGATCCGGACGACTACGGCGTGAACGACACGGCGGCGACCGACGCGACGACCACGATCGGCAACAACGTCACCATCGACATCAACAATACGGACGGCGACGCGATCGCCTACGGGACCTTCACCCACTCGACCGCCGCGGCGGATACGGCTCTGGGCGATCCGTCCGTTGAAGTGACGGCCGGCTCTAACCTGACCATCACGGTCGACGACGGCGCGGGCGGCGCGGCGGACGGCGGCATCGGCGTCTATGCGATCAACGACACGGCCGGCACGGGTTCGGTTCGGGTCAGCCTGCTCGGCGGCGGCCTGTCGATTACCGGCGTGGGTGACAACATCGGCGGCGTCATCGGCAGCAGCACGGGCGGGGATATCCGGCTCAACGTCGGCACGGGAACCATCACCCTGACCGGCGGCAATGGCGTCGACTCGGCCGGCACCCTGCCGGTCAGCGTTGGCATCGGGGCGCTATCTGGCACGGGCAATATCGACATTACGTCCAGCGCGACGATCAATGTGACGAACGGTGCGGGTCTCACCACCGCCGGCGTCGGCGGGGTTACCGGCGGCAACGGCACGGTCTCAATCCAGACCTTCGGGTTTGCCGCGGGCACGATCACCTCCAACAACGGCGACGGCGTTCACGCCGGATCCGTCAATGGCAACATCGGCCTGGCGATCAACAGCTTCATCAACGCTACGAACGGCGACGGCATCTTCGCCCAGGCCACCGGTTCAGGCGCCATTACCGGCGGCACCGGCTCGCCGCTGACCATCACGGTCAACGGCGGCGACGGCGAGAATTTCTCGACCACCACCGGCCTGATCAACTTCACCAACCGCGGCACGCTCAACATCACCAGCGGTGATGGCATGCAGGCCGCGAGCACCAGCGGCAACATCACGCTGGGCAACACCGGGGTGATCACCAACACCACCTCCGGCACGGGGATCATTGCCCAGGCCTCGACCTCGGGTAACGTCGTCGTCAACAACAACAACACCATCAACGGCATCGGCGGCGGCATCCTCGCCACGTCGGGGACCGGCACGGTGACCGTCAACACCTCCGGCGGCACGGTGAATGCCACGGCCGGTCTGGGCGTGGTTGCCACCACCGGCGGGGCCAGCCTGGTCGACGTCGATGTGGCGGCGGTCACCTCGTCCGGCACGGCGGTCACGGCCACCTCGGCCGGCGGCGTGCTGACGGTCGACACCACCGGCATCGTCAACTCGACGGGCGGTTCGGGCATCGTCGCCACCAACACCGGCGCGGGCAGCAACACCATCGTGACGGGCGCGGCGGTGTTCGGCAGCGGCGTCGGCGCGGACGGCGTTCACTCGACGACGGTCAATGGCCTGAACTCGGTGACCACCAATGCGGCGGTGACCGGCAACACTGACGGCGTCTTCGCCAGCACCTCCGGCTCGGGCAATGTCATCGTCGACACCAATGGCCTTGTCACCGCCGGCTTCGACGGCGTGGTCGGTCTCCAGACGGCGACCGGCACGGGCTCGATCACGGTCACGGCCGCCTCGGTCAACTACGGCGACATCGGCGTCGCCGCCTTCATTCAGAACAGCGCCAGCACCGCCAACGCCTCGGCCTCGGTCGATCCGGGCGCTGTCCTGACCGGCGGTTCGGTTGGACTGCTTGCCGCCACCCTGGGCTCGGGCGTTGCGACCGCGACGGCCGGCGCGGGTTCAACCTACCATCAGACCGACATCGGCATTAACAGCACGGCCGTGCTCGGCGACGCCACCGTGGTGGTCGGCAACAACGTCACCGTCGACACCAACAACACCGACGCTGACACCGTGGCCGTCGGCATCCGCGCTGTGAGCGGCCGTGCGGCCGATGCGGGCGCGGGCAATCCGGCGATTGACGTGCAGACGGGCACTGGCCTGACCATCACCGTCGACAACGGCGCCGGCGTCCCCGGGGACGCCGACGGTGGGGTGGGTATCCTCGCTCTCGAAAACGGCGCGGCGGGCAGCACCGCGATTGTCGTGGGCTCCGGCCTCAACATGACGATCCTGGGCAGCAACACCTCGGGCATCTTCAGCAGCACGGTCGGCGGGGCCAACTCGGTCACCACCAACGGCGGCAGCATCTTCCTGCTGGCCGGGGACAGCCTCGACACGGCCGGCAACTTCACCCGCAGCGCCGGCATCAGCGCCACCTCGACCACCGGCAACGTCACGGTGAACAGCGGCGCCTCGATCTTCGTCAACAACAACGCGCTACCCGCAGCGGGCATCTACGCCCAGTCCGGCGGCAGCGGTACGGTGACGGTGACCAGCACCGCCCAGATCCTGTCCGGCGGCACTGGCATCGAGGCGGTCGCGGTCAACGGCAATCTGATCATCAATCAGAACGCCACGGTTGGCACGGCCTCCAGCTTCGCCGACTTCGCGACCAGCACAGGTACGGGCGCGGTGACGGTCAACGTCAACGCCAACGCCGGCTCGACGCTGGAGGACGCGGTTCGGGTGACCAAATCGGGGACCGCCGGGCTGGTCACCGTCAACCAGGCGGCCAGCACGACGCTCACGGGCGGCGATGACGGCATCCAGGTCGACGTGACCAACGCGGCCAGCAGCAGCTCGATCATCGTCAACGCCAACGGCGCCATCGCGCCGAACACCAATAGCGGCCTCGGCTACGGCATGTTCCTGAACAACGCCGGTTCGGGCGACATCACTGTCAACTTCAACGCCACGGCCTCGATCAACGGCAACGCGGTTCGCGGCATCAACGCGACCAGCAGCGGCACTGGCGGCATCGGCATCTTCAGCACCGGCGCCCTGGGCACCAGCCTCAACCCGATCGACAGCCGCGGCATCAGCGCGGCGATCACCAGCGGCGCCAGCGCCGGCGGCATCAACATCCAGGCGACCGGCGCCTTCGGCATCTTCGCCGGCAACATCGGGATCAACGCCACCAATGCCGGGTCCGGTTCGACCCAGGTGTTCACCAGCGGTGGCTCGGCGATCACCGTCAGCAACGCGAACTCAATCGGCATCAACGCCGCCGGCAACGGTGGTCTGGTGCAGGTGGCCAACAATGTGGCGATCACCGCCACGGCGGGGGCCGGCTCGATCGGCATCAACGCCTCCAACGTCAATGGGACCCTGTCGGTCGGCACCAGCGGGGCGATCAACTCCACCGGTGACGCCATCCACACCACCAACACCGGGACCGGCGGCAGCACCGTCTTCACCGTGGCCGGGGGTGTGCTCAACTCCTCCGCCGGCGACGGCATGGATGTGACCGGTGTCAACGGCATCATCGACATCGACACGGCGGCCAACGTGACGGGCGCCCTGAACGGCATCCTGGCGACGGGCACCGGGACCAGCGTCGTCACCGTGGACACCACGGCGGCCTCGACGGTGACCGGCAACGGCGGCGACGGCATCCATGCTTCCTCGACCGGCGGCACGGTGACCGTGACCACCCTGGGCGTGGTGGCCGGCAATGCCGGCGGAGACGGCATCGACGCCTCAAACACCAGCGGCCTCGTCAGTGTCACGACCTCGGCCAATGTCACTGGCAGCGCTAACGGCATCCTGGCTACGGCCAGCGGCGCCGGCCCTGTCACGGTCATCACCAATGCCGCGTCGACCGTGACCGGCACGGGCGGCGACGGCATCAACGCCACTTCGGTCGGCGGTGTGGTGACAGTGACCACGGCTGGTGTGGTCATCGGCAGCGCCGGCGACGGCATCCAGGCCGGCTCCACGGCGGCCACGGTGACGGTGACCAACAACAACACCGTCAGCGGCACGGCCAACGGCGTCCTGACCAGCAACACCGGTGCGGGCGTCACCAACGTCAACATCAACGCCAACGTCACGGCGACCGGCGCGGGCTTCTCGGCGATCAACGCCGGGACCACCGGCACGGGGACCATCACGGTCACCAGCGCCGCCAACCGCACCATCACCGACACCGTCGGCAGCGCCATCCGCACCACCAGCAATGGCGGGACGGTGAACATCAACACCGGGACCGGCACCACCCTGATCGGGGCCGGCGCCGGCGCGAACGGCTGGGTCGTCGACCTGAACACCGCCGCCGGCGGCACGACCAACTTCACGGTCGGCGCCAACTCGGTGGTTCGCTCGATCGACAACACCACCGCCGGCTACGATGACCTGGCTATCCGGGGCGTCGGCGGCAGCGTGGTGGTCAACAACGCCGGCCGTATCCAGGGTGTGGTTCGGTTCTCGGGCCTGACGGGCAACGTGGTGTTCAACAACACCTCGACGACCTCCTGGCACACCACCGGGGCCTCGATCTTCTCCCCGGGCGCCGACCTGCTGAACAACACCGGCGCGATCTTCACCAACGCCGGCGCGGCAGCCACCTCGTTCGACTTCGGGGCCGGCGTGGACGTGTTCGCCAACTCCGGCGTCCTGGTTGTCGGTGAGCCCGTCCAAGGCGCGGCGACCCTGACCATCACCAACCTGGAAACCTGGAACAACTCCGGCAACATCATCTTCGGCAGCGCCGCATCCACCACATCGGACGGGTTCAATAACGACCGGGTCTTCGCGGCCGGAACCACCTTCAACGGCACGGGCTCCAGCCGCCTGATCATGGACGCCGACCTCGGCGCCACGGTCCAGACCAGCTGCGCGGTGCTGACGGCGGCCGACTGCTTCAGCCTGACCGGCGGCACGACGACGGGCAGCACGCTGATCAAGATCACCGACAACAGCCCCAACGTCTTCGGCGCCTTCAACCCGGGCGGTATCGTCCTGGTCGACGTCTCCGGCGGCACGACCTCGGCCACCAACTTCTCGCTGGATCCCACCTCCAGCTACTGGCGCGCCGACCCCAGCTCGCCGGACGGCGTGCTGGACAAGGGTCTGTTCATGTATGACCTGATCCTGGATCCGGCGACCAAGCAGCATGAGCTGGTCGGCGTTCCGGACGGCGAGGCCTTTGAGTTCACCACCCTGGGCCAGGCCGCTCAGACCGCCTGGTATCAAACCACTGGCACCTGGTCGGACCGTCAGGCCGACATCCGGGATCAGGCGGGCGATATCACCGGCAACGGCTACGGCGTGTGGATGCGGATCTCGGGCGGCGCCGCCTCCCGCGACCTGACCTCGACCTTCACCCTGAAGGGCACCACCTGGTCCTTCGACACCGGCTACGACCAGAACACCTCGTCGCTGATGACGGGTGTCGACCTGGTGAACTCGACCAGCAACGGGGTCTGGCTGGTTGGCGGCATGGTCGGCTATGTCGACAGCGACGTCAGCTTCAACGCCTCGCCGACCGTGGCCTCGATGGAAGGCTACGACATCGGCGGCTACGCCACCTACCTGTCGGACGGCCTGTTCCTCAACGCGGTGATCAACGCCAACAACCTCGACCTCAGCTGGCAGGCGCCGACCCTGGCCCCGGCCGGTTCGAACATCTTCCGCTCCAAGCTCAAGTCGCTGGGCGGTCAGATCGAGGGCGGCAAGACCTTCGCGCTGGGCGGTTCGGGCTTCTTCGAGCCCCTGGCCAGCCTGTCCTACGTCAAGACCACCATTGACGACGTCAAGGTCCCGGGTGCGACGATCGATTGGGACGACCAGACCAGCTTCCGCGGAAGCCTGGGCGGCCGGATCGGCCTGAACAGCTCGATGGACACCTTCAACGCCAAGTTCGCGCTGACCGGCCGGATCTGGGACGAGTTCGAAGGCGGCAACAACCTGGTCATTCACAGCGGCGGACCCGACCTGCCGCTGGGCGACGACTTCTCCGGAACCTTCGGCGAAATCCAGGGCAGCGTGAACCTGTTCAGCACGGTCAACGCCTTCTCGGCCTTCGCCACTGTCGGCACGAAGTTCAAGGACAACTACACGGCGACGGAAGGCAACGTGGGCTTCCGCTGGCGCTGGTAGGCCAGACCGGATTAAGGTGGTGGGCCGGTCGCAAGACCGGCCCACTGTCGTTTTGGGGTCCTGAAACGGGGGAGTATAAGAATGCCTAAGCTAGCGGGTGAGGATATCGACCTTCGCTATGAAGATCGGCCCGAGTTGCTGGAAACCTTCGCCGACAATGTTCAGCGGATGAGCTTCGACGGCCGCACCTTGCGGATTGAATTCTGCGTCGCTCGCATGGACGAACCGGCCGCCGCCAAAGCCGGCAAGCCTGGCAAACGCGCGGGACGGTCGCTGCCGGTCTGCCGCCTGGTGCTGGACCTGGATGGCGCGGTGGATCTCTTCAACAAGGTCAACACCCTACAGGCGGCCATGGAACGCCAAGGCGTCATCCAGACCGACCGCAAAGACATCTGACCGCGCCCCGGCGCCATTCAGTCTACAAGGAGCACCAAGCCATGCGCATCGTGATCATGGGCGCCATTCTGTCGATGCTGGGCGTGACCGCCCCGTCCGCCCAGACCCCGGCCGCCCCGCCCGTCGCCCCGCCCGCGGCGCCGCCGGCCCCCGTGGGCCCGCCCAAGGGGCTCACAGGCTACAGCCAGCCCGAGATCACCGCGGCCTACTGCCGCAACATGAGCCCGACCCAGACGACCTGCACATTCCCGGCCATGACCGCCGGCCGCTATATCGTGCAGGCCACCGGCACCTCGACCGCCGCCGGCCAGGCGGCCCAGGCGATCGTGATCCAGGTCGGCAGCCACACCTGTCGCGCCGACCGCCGGGCTTCCGACGCGTGGACGACCGGCGCCAAGACCATCGCTATCACCTGCGAGGTTCTGGTCATGGCCGACAAGCCGCTACCGATCAGCGCCTTCTATGCCGACGACAAGGCCACCAAGGACCCCAAGGGGCCCACCCTGGTGATCCAGCGGGCAGCCTGGGAAGGCGTCCTGGGACTCACCCCGTTCGCCCCGCAGAACTGATGAGTCTCTGAGGGAGGCCTGCCGATGGTCAGCTTTCTGCTTCGCATCCTGTTCGCGGGCGTCGGCCTGTGGGTCGCCGCCCATTTCGTGCCGGGCATCAGCTACACCGGCGGCTGGCCGACCTTGGCCATCGCCGCCCTGCTGCTGGGCGTGGTCAACGCGATCGTGCGGCCGGTGGTGTTCTTCTTCACCCTGCCGATCACCGTCCTGACTCTGGGCCTGTTCCTGCTGGTCATTAACGCCGCCATGCTGGGCCTGGTCGCCTATGTCCTGAAGGATCTGAGGGTCGATGGCTTCATGCCGGCCCTGCTGGGCTCTCTGGTCATCAGCGCGATCAGCTGGGTCGGCCATATGATCGTAGGGCCACACAAGCCTCCCGAACCTCGGTAAGAAACGCCGAAACCGGCGTTCGGCGAGCCACCCCGTCGCACGGGGTGGCTTTCGTCACATGTCTCGCGTAAAAGCGCCGCCTCCCCAACCGCCGCCAGAGCCCATGGGGGCTCTTGCTGTCCGCCGTCCGAAAGCCTTTCCGCATGTCCTTGCGAAACATCGCCATCATCGCCCACGTCGACCATGGCAAGACCACCCTGGTCGACCAGCTGCTGGCGCAGTCCGGCATCTTCCGAGCCAACGAGGCGCATGCCGAGCGGGCGATGGACTCCAACGACCAGGAGCGCGAGCGCGGCATCACCATCCTGGCCAAGTGCACCAGCGTCCTGTGGCATGGCGAGGCGGGCGATACCCGGATCAATATCATCGATACCCCCGGCCATGCCGACTTCGGCGGTGAGGTCGAGCGCATCCTGGGCATGGTGGACGGCTGCGTCCTGCTGGTCGACGCCGAGGAAGGCGTTATGCCCCAGACCAAGTTCGTGCTGGGCAAGGCGCTGAAGATGGGCCTGCGCCCGATCCTCTGCCTCAACAAGGTCGACCGGCCGCACGCCGATCCCGACCGGGTCCTGAACGACGCCTTCGACCTGTTCGCCGCCATCGGCGCGACCGATGAGCAGCTCGACTTCCCGCACATCTATGCTTCCGGCAAGAACGGCTGGGCGACGATGGACATGGCCAAGCCCAACGACACGCTGGCGCCGCTGTTCGACCTGATCGTCAAGCACGTGCCCGAACCCAAGGCGATCACCCGCAAAGACGAGCCCTTCCAGATTCTCTCGGTGCTGATCGAAAGCGACCCCTTCCTGGGCCGCCTGCTGACCGGCCGCATCGAGAGCGGCAAGGCCGTGCCCGGCATGGCCATCCACGCTCTGTCGCGTGACGGCAAGGAAATCGAGCGCGGCCGCATCACCAAGGTGCTGGCCTTCCGCGGCCTGAAGCGCCAGCCGGTCGATGACGCCGAAGCGGGCGACATCGTCGCCATCGCCGGACTGTCGAAAGCCACCGTGGCCGACACCCTCTGCGCCATCGACGTGCTCGACGCGCTGCCGGCCCAGCCCATCGATCCGCCGACCATCTCGATGACGGTCTCGGTCAACGACAGCCCCCTGGCCGGCCGCGAAGGCGACAAGGTGCAGAGCCGGGTCATCCGCGACCGCCTGATGAAGGAGCTGGAGCAGAACGTCGCCATCCGGGTCACCGAGACCTCGGAAAAGGACGCTTTCGAAGTGGCCGGCCGCGGCGAACTGCAGCTGGGTGTGCTGATCGAGAGCATGCGCCGCGAAGGCTTCGAACTGTCGATCAGCCGCCCCCGCGTGGTGTTCAAGACCGACGAAGAGACCGGCGAGCGCATGGAGCCGATCGAAGACGTCATGATCGACGTCGACGACGAGTTCAGCGGCATCGTCATCGAGAAGCTGTCGGCCCGTAAGGCCGAACTGAAGGACATGGGCCCTTCGGGCGCCGGCAAGACCCGCCTGACCCTGATGAGCCCCTCGCGCTCGCTGATCGGCTATCAGGGCGAGTTCCTGACCGACACCCGCGGCACCGGCGTGCTGAACCGGGTGTTCAGCCACTATGAGCCCTACAAGGGCTCGATCGAAGGCGGCCGCAAGGGCGTCCTGATCTCCAACTCCGACGGCGAGACCCAGGCCTACGCATTGTGGAACCTGGAGGATCGCGGCTTCATGTTCGTCGGCGGCAACGAGAAGACCTACCAGGGCATGATCATCGGCGAGAACGCCCGGATGGACGACCTGGACGTCAACCCGATGAAGGCCAAGCAGCTGACCAACGTCCGCGCCTCGGGCAAGGACGAGTCCATCCGCCTGACTCCGCCGCGCCGCATGACCCTCGAGCAGGCCATTGCCTATATCGAGGAAGACGAACTGGTCGAGGTGACGCCCAAGTCGATCCGCCTGCGCAAAAAGGTGCTGAACCCCAGCTTCCGCAAGCGTCGCGTCAAGGACGAGTAGTCCGCCAGGCTTGATCCAGGCCAAGGCGGTCGCCCGCCGCCCGGTGCAGGTTGTCGCTCCAGGTTGGAGCGCGGGATATGCGGCCGTTTGAGATTCTGCTGCTGGCGGCGATGGCGCTCGCCGTGGTCGCGCTGGCGCGGCCCTGGCTGGCGCGCCCGGCGGTGCTGGCCATCCTGTTCACGCTTGGCGGCTGCCAGCTTGTCGATCAGCCCCGCTGGCAGATGCTTCCGGCCTACGGGCTTGCCCTGATCCTGGCAGCCACCCTGCTGGCGCGAGGCGGTCGATCCGCCCCGATGCCGATGATTGTGGCCGCCGGCCTCGGTGTGATCCTCAGCGCCGCGCCGCCTATCGCGCTTCCGGTGTTCAACCTGCCACCGCCGGGCGGCCCCTATGCGATCGGGACGGTGAGCTACCACTGGGTGGATGCGGGCAGGCCCGAGATCTTCACTGCCGACCCCGCCGACCGCCGGGAACTGATGGTCCAGGTCTGGTATCCCGCCGCGCCGACAACGGACCCCCGCCGCGCGCCCTATGTGCCGGACACGACGGCCCTGGCGCCCCTGGCCCGCCTCCTGAAGATGCCCGCCTTCATGGTCAGTCACCTCGGCCTGGTCCGCACCAACGCGATCCCGGCCGCCGCGGCGGCGCCTGGACGGTTCCCGGTCCTGATCTTCGCCCATGGCCGCGGCGGCTACGCCCAGCACAACAGCGTCCAGGCCGAGCTGCTGGCCAGCCACGGCTATGTCGTCGTTGCCATGGCCCAGCCCTATGCGGCCACCGGCGTGGTGTTTCCGGACGGCCGCCGGGCGGACTTCGACCCACGGATGATGGACCGCCGCTTCATCGACCAGGTCACGCCCTTCCTGGCGACGGATGCCAGCTTCGTCCTCGACAGACTGGCCCAGGTCGATCGGGTCGATCCGCAGGGCCGGCTGACCGGCCATCTGGACCTGTCGCGGGCCGGCATGTTCGGGCTGTCGCTCGGCGGCGCGGTGACGGCCCAGGCCTGCCTGACCGAGCCGCGCCTGAAGGCCTGCCTGCCGATGGACGTCTTCATGCCGGCGGCGGTCGTGCGCCAGGGCCTCACCCAGCCGACCATGTGGATCAGCCGTGACGCCGCCCTGATGCGCCGCGAGGGATGGGCCGAGGCCGATGTGATCGAGACCCAGACGACGATGCGCGCGACGTTCGACCGGCTGCCGGGCGAGGGTTGGCTGGTCATGGCGCCGGGCTTCTATCACCAGGACTTTTCCGACATGCCGCTGTTCCTGCGCCCGCCGCTTGGTCGCTGGCTGGGTCTGGACGGCCCAGTCGATCCGCGCCAGGCCGAGCACATCGTGGGCGCCTACAGCCTGGCGTTCTTCGACCACACGCTGAAAGGCAGGCCCGAGCCCCTGCTGGAGGGTCCGTCGCCGGCCTTTCCTGGCGTTCGCCTCGAGCGTCGCCGCTAGAGCGGCATCTCCATCCACACGTCGCAGCGGGCATAGTCCGTGCCCCGGGCCGGGATGTCGGTGAAACCCATGGCGCGGTAGAGCGCCAGCGCTGGCCCCAATGCGGAGTTGGTTTCCAGATAGAGGCGCGGCGCCCCGACCGCCCGGGCCCGGTCGATACAGGCCTGCATCAGCTGCCGGCCCAGGCCCGTGCCCCGCGCCGCTTCGCTGACCGTCATCTTGATGACCTCGAAGCCGCCGTCCTCCATGGCTTTTAGGCCGACGCAGCCGATAGCCGCCCCGTCCTGCTCGCCGATGAAGATATGGCCGCCCTTGGCCAGCACATTGGCTTCCGGGTCGTCCAGGACGATCCGGTCGGCTTCCTCGAGGGCGAAATGCTTGGTGATCCAGGCCTCGTTCAGCGTCTTCCAGGCCTGGGCGTGGCGGGGCTGGTAGTCGAGGATCTGCATGGGCGAAGGTTGGCAAAGGCCATGCCGTTCGTCCAGACTTGCGGCCATGAAATTCGCAATCCTCCTGGCGGCCGCTCTTCTGCTCGCCGGCTGTACGCCGCAGCCGCCTCTGATCCGCGACCTGAAGGGCCAATCCTACGAGGCCATCGGCGCGACAATGACCCAGAGGCTGCTTGCCAAGTCACCCCTGGGCTCGCCGGAAAGCGCTCTGGTCAGCGAACTGGGCCGGCAGCATTTCAGGGTCAAGCCAGCCAAGCATTATGCGGAGTTCAGCAGGACGCGTTTGCTCTGCTCGATGGTCTGGGCGGTCCGTTGGGACGCTGACGGCTCTGGCCGGCTCACCCGCCTGGAGGGGCAGTCATACGCCGTCTGCGCCTAAACCGTCGCGCCGCCGTCGGCCACGATGGCCTGGCCGGTGATGAAGCTGCCGGCCGCCGACGCCAGGAACACCGCCGCCCCGGCGATCTCGTCGGGCTCGCCGATGCGGCGCAGCGGAACGGTCTCGGTCGAGCGCTTGAGCGTCTGGGGGTTGTCCCACAGCGCCTTGGCGAAATCGGTCTTCACCAGGCCCGGCGCGATGCAGTTCACCCGCACATTGTGGGGGCCGTACTCGACCGCCAGGTTGCGGGCCAGCTGGAAGTCGGCGGCCTTGGAGATGTTGTAGGCCCCGATGATGGGCGAGCCGCGCAGGCCGCCGATGGAGGAGACGATGATCACCGCCCCGTCCTTGCGCTCGATCATCTCGGGCACGACCATCGAGATCAGCCAGTTGTTGGCGACGATGTTGTTGGTGAGGATCTTGCTGAAGGCGTCGTCGGTGATGCCGGCGAGGGGGCCGTAATACGGGTTGGAAGCCGCGTTGCAGACCACGATGTCGACCTTGCCGAACGCTTCGCGCGTGGTGTCGACCAGCCGCTGCAGGTCTTCCTTGGATGAGATGTTGGCCGGGCAGGCGATGGCCGTGCCCTCGCCGTTGGCGGCGTTGATCTCGGCGGCGACCTCTTCGCAGGGACCGGCCTTGCGCGAGGAGATGGCGACCTTGGCGCCGTGCTGGGCCATGCGCTCGGCGATGGCCTTGCCGATGCCGCGCGAGCTGCCGGTGATGATGGCGACCTTGCCGGTCAGGTCGAACAGGTTGCCTTCAGCGGCCATGGCGCATCCTCCAAACGTTTGTTTGATTTTGAGCCAAACTGACGGCGCAAGGACCTTGCGTCAAGCGCACTTGGCCCAGCCGCCCATGTCCAGATGCAGGTGGTTGGCGTGCTCGGCGTTGTAGTCGGGCGACAGCACGGTGATGAACACCTGACAGGCTCCGTCGCGGACCCTGTGCAGGAAGGCGCCCTTGGGACCCCGGTCGTTCCAGTCCTTCTCGACACTGACTTCGGTCCCGTCGGCCAGCCGGAAGCCGGCGATGTCCAGGGCGTTGGCGGTGGCGTGCTCGCTGACCGGGCCCTCGGCGCGGTCGTAGATGCGGCGGCAGGCATAGCTGCCGTAGTGGTCGATGGCGACGACCCCTTGGCCCAAGGTGTCGAAGGCGGCGGTCTGCACCACCTTGCGCTCCCAAATGGTCACCGCCAGGGCCTCCTTGCAGGTCAGGGGCGGCTTGGCGGGGGTGAGCGGCGCCATGCCCGAGGTCAGCTCCAGCGCGTCATGCACCCGGCAGAATGCGCCGGACGTCTGCTCCGGCGC
The DNA here is from genome assembly GCA_038236615.1 of Caulobacterales bacterium. Classification (GTDB taxonomy): domain Bacteria; phylum Pseudomonadota; class Alphaproteobacteria; order Caulobacterales; family Caulobacteraceae; genus Caulobacter. The sequence continues at coordinate 89,974 of JBBRZO010000014.1, read as the reverse complement.
GGCGATATAGTCGATGCCGCCCTGGGTCAGGATGGCTCGGCAGGCCGCGGCGTCCTCGCCGGCCCGGGCGGCCTTGAGCTTGGTGGCCAGGCCGACAGGATCAATGACGCTGAGGGTTTTCCAGGGCAGGTGCTGAGGCGGGATCACCCGGTCGGCGACAAAACCCATCAAGAAGACGATCGCCCACAGCAGGACGAAGCCGATCCAGCGGGCGGCGCGGGTCTGGCGGCGCGCGGCTTTCTGGTTATGCGGGTGGGGAACACGGTAGGCGGCCATAGGCTCGGTTCATAACATGCCCGTTCCGGCTGTGCTTGACCCACGGCGCCGCGCCTTGCATGGCCTATCGGCATGATCCTGGATTTCGATCCCGAGGCGGCCGTCGCCCCCGACCAGCGGCGCGACATCGCCGCCCGCCTGGCCGCCCTGGCGGCGGAAGAGGGCGCGCGGGTGCTGCTCTGCGTAGAGTCGGGCAGCCGGGCCTGGGGCTTCCATTCTCCCGACAGCGACTACGACATCCGCTTCCTTTATGCCCGCCCCGCCGACGCCTATCTGGCCTTGCGGCCCCCGCGCGATGTCATCGAGCGGCCAATCGTGGGCGAGATTGATATCGGCGGCTGGGACCTGGGCAAGGCGCTGCGTTTGATGGCGCGTGGCAATGCCATTGTCGGCGAATGGCTGACCTCGCCCATCGTCTATGCCGAGGCGCCGGGATTTCGCGAGGCCTTCACGCCCCTGGTCCAGGCCTGGCGGGGCTCTTTCGGCGACGTCGCCCATTATTACGGCCTGGCCCGCCGGCAGTGGGGCAGCTTCATCGAGAACCGCGAGCAGGTGAAGCTGAAGAAGTATTTCTACGTCCTGCGCCCGGCCATCACCCTGGACTGGCTGCGCCGACGGCCGGGCGAGCCGGCGCCGATGAACCTGCCGGCCCTGGTCGAGGGCCTGGACCTGCCGGCGGCGACCGCCGAGGCGCTGCAGGCGCTGCGCGAGGCCAAGCAAGCCGCGGGCGAAGGAACAGGCTTTGGGGCGCGCGTCCCGGCCCTGGACGCCTATTGCGCCGAGGTGATGGCCTGGGCGCATGACGCGCGCCGGCGTGGGCCGCGCCCGGAGGACGAGGCGCTGTGGGCGCGGTCGGACGCCTTCTTCCGGCAGGCCGTGCTGGCGGACGCCTAGGCGATCTAGGCTTCCGCCAACGCCGCCGCTTCAGCCAGCCTGACCATATCGCCCATGATGCCGGTCAGCTTGAAGTCCTTGGGCGTATAGACGCGCGCCACGCCCATCTGCTTGAGGATCAGGGCGTCCTCCGGCGGGATGATGCCGCCGACCACCACCGGCACGTCGTCCAGGCCCTCGGCCCGCATCAGGCGCACGACCTCCTGCACCAGGTCCAGGTGCGAGCCGGACAGGATGGAGAGGCCGACGACATGGGCGCGGCTCTCCTTGGCGCGAGCGACGATCTCGTCCGGGGTAGAGCGGATGCCGTCATAGACCACCTCCATGCCGACGGCGGCGGCTCTCGTGGCGATCTGTTCGGAGCCGTTGGAGTGGCCGTCCAGGCCGGGCTTGCCGACCAGGAAGGTCAGGGTGCGGCCGAGCGCGGCGGAGACCCGCTCGACCTCGGCGCGGACGGCGTCCTCGTCCTCGCCGCCCTCGGATGAGATGACCAGGGCGACACCGGTCGGGCCGCGATATTCGCCGAACACCTCGCGCAGGGCGCCGGACCATTCGCCGGTGGTGACCCCAGCCTTGGCGGCGGTGATCGAGGCCTCCATGACGTTGCGGCCCTCGGATGCGGCGGCCTTCAGCTCGCGCAGGGCGGCGTCGGCGGCGGCCTGGTCACGGGCGGCGCGCCAGGCCTTGAGGCGGCCGACGACTTCCGCTTCAAGTTTCGGATCGACGGTCTCGATGGAGCCTTCGCCCGCCGACAGGGGCGAGGTCTCGGTGTCGGTCCAGCGGTTGACCCCGACCACGGTGAGCTCGCCGCTCTCCACGGCCCGCAGCCGAGCGGCGTTGGCCCCGACCAGGGCGCCCTTCATATGGCCAATGGCGCTGGCCGTGCCGGCCCCGCCCAAGGCGTCGATCTCGGCGAGCTGGCTGAGCGCCCCGGCCTTCAGCTCGGCGACCTTGGCCTCGACCACATGGCTGCCGGCAAACAGGTCTTCGAATTCCAGCAGGTCGGTCTCATAGGCCAGCACCTGCTGCAGCCGCAGCGACCACTGCTGGTCCCAGGGGCGGGGCAGGCCCAGGGCCTCGTTCCAGGCCGGCAGCTGCAGGGCCCGGCAGCGGGCGTCCTTGGAGAGGGTGACGGCCAGGGCCTCGATCAGTATGCGGTAGACGTTGTTCTCGGGCTGCTGCTCGGTCAGGCCCAGGCTGTTGACCTGCACGCCATAGCGGAAGCGGCGGGCCTTGGGGTCCTTGACGCCATAGCGGTCGCGCAGGATCTCGTCCCACAGCTGGGTGAAGCTGCGCATCTTGCAGAGCTCGGTGACGAACCGGACCCCGGCGTTGACGAAGAAGCTGATCCGCGAACAGACGACGTCGAAGTCCTCGTCGGGGACCTGGCCGCCGGCCCTGACCGTATCGAGCACGGCGATGGCGGTGGCCAGGGCGAAGGCCAGCTCCTGCTCGGGCGTCGCCCCGGCCTCCTGCAGGTGATAGCTGCAGACGTTGATCGGGTTCCACTTGGGCGTCTCGCGATAGCACCAGGCCACCATGTCGCCGATCAGCCTAAGTGAGGGCTCGGGCGGGAAGATGTAGGTGCCGCGCGACAGGTATTCCTTGATCAGATCGTTCTGGGTGGTGCCCTGCAGGGTGTTGCGCGGCGACCCTTGCTCGTCGGCCAAGGCGACATACAGCGCCAGCAGCCAGGCAGCCGGGGCGTTGATGGTCATCGAGGTGTTCATCCGGTCCAGCGGGATGGCCTCGAACAGGGTGCGCATGTCGCCCAGATGGCCGATCGGCACCCCCACCTTGCCCACCTCGCCGCGCGCCAGGATGTGGTCGGCGTCGTAGCCGGTCTGGGTCGGCAGGTCGAAGGCCACCGACAGGCCGGTCTGGCCCTTGGAGAGGTTGGCCCGGTAGAGGGCGTTGGACTTTGCCGCCGTGGAGTGGCCCGCATAGGTGCGGAAGATCCACGGGGCGTCCCGGTCGTGCTGAAAGTCGCTCATCGGGGCGGATAATGCGCGGGAGTCTTGTGCGGTGCAACAATGCCCCAACCGACCCCAATATCCGCTCATCCCCGCGAAGGCGGGGACCCAGGTTTGTTTGAGAGCAGTTCAGACGGCGCAGCCCTGTTTCCGTTCGCGCCAGCCTGTCCGTCGAAACGAAAAAAGCCTGGGTCCCCGCCTTCGCGGGGAAGAGCGGATTTAATAGAACCTACCGCCTTCTAAACACCGGCTGCCGCTTCTCGGCGAAGGCCGCCAGCGCGTTGCGATGATCCTCGCTCTCGGCCAGCGTCGCCAGTTCCTCAGCCACGATGCTCAGCGCATCGTCCGGCTCGGTGTCGAGCGCCAGGCTGACGATGCGCTTGGTGGCCTCGACCGACAGCGGGGCGCGGGAGGCGATGCGGCCGGCCAGGGTCAGGGCGGCTTCCTGCAGGCCTTCGGGCGAGTGGGCGGCGGCGACCAGGCCGAAATTGACCGCCGATACGGCGTCGAAAGGGAGGCCGGTCAGCAGCATGGTGTTGGCGTGGGCCGGGCCGATCAGCCGGGGCAGGCGGTAGGCGCTGGCGATCAGGCCGACATTGACGCCCGAACAGGTGAAGCTGGCGGCGCTGGAGGCCAGGCGGATGTCGCAGGCCAGGGCCAGCTCCAGCCCCCCGCCCATGCACCAGCCGTTGACCGCGGCGATGACCGGCACGCGCAGGGTCTCGATGGCTTCATAGAGGGCGGCGAACTGGTCCAGGCTCTCCAGGGCGCCTTCGCCGCGCTCGGCGGCTTCCTTGAGGTCGTCGCCGGAGCAGAAGGCGTTGCCCCGGCCGGTGATCACCAGCGCCCGGACGTCGGTGTCGCGCTCGATGGCGTCCAGCTCGGCCAGGAACCGGCGACGGATGGCGGTGCCGAGCGCATTGGCCGGCGGGGCGTCGATCTCGATCAGGGCGACGCCGTCGTTGGGGCGGGAGACATGGAGTTCTGCGGTCATGCGCGGACTCCTCAACCCGACCCGCGCCCGCGTCAAGCCGCCGCCCTTGCTGCGCTGCACAAGAATCCGCTTGCCAGTTTCAGGCCTCTGTCACACGATCCGGCCCGCACGAGCTAAAATTCGACGCTTCGACGGTCTGTTTCCACTCGGAATGACCCAACGAAGCGTGAGCCGGAACACTTCCCGGCGCTGCCGCATTGCAACAGGAAGACCACCGGGGAGCCCCTTTATGAGCACCGAGACCCTAGACAAGACCGCTCTGAAGGACCTCTACGAGCTGGGCGAAATCCCGCCGCTGGGCCATGTGCCCGCGAAGATGTACGCCTGGGCCATCCGCAAGGACCGTCACGGCCCGCCGTCGACCGCCATGCAGGTCGAGGTGGTGCCCACCTGGGAGATCGGCGAGGACGAGGTGCTGGTTCTCGTGATGGCCGCCGGGGTCAACTACAACGGCGTCTGGGCCGCGCTCGGCGAGCCGATCAGCCCGCTGGACGGCCACAAACATCCCTATCACATCGCCGGATCTGACGCCGCGGGCATCGTCTACAAGGTCGGCGCCAAGGTGAAGCGCTGGAAGGTCGGCGATGAGGTCGTCATCCACTGTAACCAGGACGACGGCGACGACGAGGAGTGCAACGGCGGCGACCCGATGTTCTCCACCAGCCAGCGCATCTGGGGCTATGAAACGCCCGACGGCAGCTTCGCCCAGTTCTGCCGGGTACAGTCGCGCCAGCTGATGCCGCGTCCCCGGCACCTGACCTGGGAAGAGAGCGCCTGCTACACCCTGACCCTGGCCACCGCCTACCGCATGCTGTTCGGCCACAAGCCGCATGAGTTGAAGCCCGGCCAGAACGTGCTGGTCTGGGGCGCCTCCGGGGGGCTGGGCGTCTTTGCCGTGCAGCTGGCCGCCGTGGCCGGCGCCAACGCCATCGGCGTGGTGTCCAGCGAGGACAAGGTCGACTTCGTGCTCAGCCAGGGCGCCAAGGCGGTGCTGAACCGCAACGACTTCAATTGCTGGGGCCAGCTGCCCAAGGTCAACGGCCCCGAGTTCGGCGACTACATGAAGGAGAGCCGCAAGTTCGGGAAGGCGATCTGGCAGATCACCGGCAACCGCGACGTGGACCTGATCTTCGAGCACCCGGGCGAGGCGACCTTCCCGGTGTCGGTCTTCCTGGTCAAACGCGGCGGCATGGTGGTGATCTGCGCCGGCACCAGCGGCTACAACCTGACCATGGACGCCCGCTTCCTGTGGATGCGCCAGAAGCGCGTGCAGGGCAGCCACTTCGCCAACCTGGCCCAGGCCTCGGCCGCCAACCAGCTGGTCATCGACCGGCGCGTGGACCCGGCCCTGTCGGAAGTCTTCACCTGGGACGCCATCCCCGCCGCCCACGAGAAGATGCTGGCCAACAAGCATCCGCCGGGCAACATGGCGGTGCTGGTCTGCGCGCAACGGCCTGGCCTGCGGACGTTCGAGGAAGTGCAGGAGCTGTCGGGGACCCCGGTCTAGCTAAGGCGTCTAACTCTGCGGCTTGCCGAAGAACGAAAGCAGCAGGGCCGCCAGACCCGCCAGCAACACTATGGGCACGGTCGCTGCGGTGACTTGGCCGGCGCTCGCCCCGGCGGTGAGCAGTTGGACCGCCGCCAGAGGGCCGAGCGCTGAGCCCAACCTTCCGGCCGCCACCGCTGCGCCGACGCCGCGTCCTCGGACGGGCGGGGCATAGTAGTGGGGGCCGATGCCGTAAAGGCCAAACTGGCCGCCGACCAGCAGCCCGCCGGCGACGAATCCCATCAAGGCAGTGGGCGCCAGGCCGACCGTGGCGCCGGCCAGGGCCTGGATCACCCCGGCCAGTGCGAGGAAGACGACGGTCAGGGGCCAGCGGCCGCCCAGACGATCGATGCTAAGACCGATGAGCAGCGCGCCGGACGCGCCGCCCAGATTGAACAGCATCATGATCAGGGCCGCCTCGCCCTTTTCGAAGCCGCGAGCGATCAGCAGCGTCGGCAGCCAGTTAAGGAAGAGGTGCAGCACCAGGGCCGTGGCGGCGTATCCGATCCACAGCAGCAGGGTGGTGGGCAGGCGTTCGGGGGCGAAGAGGGCGGCCAGGGCGTCCTGGCGGGGCGGATCAGCGGCGGTCGGCTTGACCAGGGTTTCAGGCATCCACCACCACAGGGCCGGGGCAATCAGCAGCGGCAGCAGGCCGCCGAAGACGAAGATCATCCGCCAGTCGGCGCCAAGACTGGACCGGGCCAGCAGCGCGACCAGCGCCCCGCCCAGCGGCATGCCGGCGGTAATCAGGGTGACCATGAAGGTGCGGCGGGTGGCGCTGGCCCGCTCGGCGGCGATGGCGATCAGCATCGGCATGGCCCCGCCCAGACCCAGCCCCGTCAACACCCGCGCCGTGACCAGCAGCGGATAGGTCTGCGCCGCCGCCGTGGCCAGCGAGAACAGGCCGAAAATCAGTGTCGCGGCGATCAGAACGGGGCGCCGCCCCAGCCGGTCGGCCAGCCATCCGCCCCCGGCCGCCCCGCCCATCAGTCCGAACAGACTGGCGCTGAACGCCCAGCCCATCTGGGCTTTGGAGAGTGCCAGACCCTTGGCCAGGGCCGGGCCGGCGACCCCCATCGACTGGATGTCGAAACCCTCCAGCATCGACGCCAACAGGCAGAGACCGATGACCAGGGCCGGACCGGCGGTTGGACGTCGCATGGCGCTCCCCCGAGAATGCTGGGGCGAGGCTAGGATGATTCTTTCCTCCCCCGTTTCGCGGGGAGGAGAAGATCAGGCAAACCGCTTGATCAGTTGCAGGGCCAGGGTCTGGGTCGCCGTGGCCCCGCCGCCGGCGTCGGCGTTGGCGGCGGTGATGACCGCCAGGCCGGCCTTGGGTCCGACCGCCGCGAAGGCGTGCCAGAAGGTGTTGGAGCCTTCATGGGCCAGGGCCGGGCCCTTGGCCCAGGGCCGCTGGGCGAAGGTGATCCAGCCCAGGGCGTAGCTCTGGTCGCCCGGGGTCGGGGGGGCGGTCAGGTGGGCAATGGTCTCGGGCTTGAGCAGCTTGCCGCCGTCAGTGAGGAACAGGCGGATGAACTTGGCGTAGTCGGTCAGCGACATGTGCGCCGTTCCGGCCGGGCCGAGGGCGGCCGGGTTGTCGGACGGTCCAGTGGGATCCAGCGGGTTCAACATCACGCCCAGATACTGGTGGCCCCAGGGCTGGGCGCCTTTCGGGGCGCCGAAGCCGGCGCTGGCCATGCCCAGGGGATCGAACAGCTCGGCCTTGATGGTCTCTTCCCAGCCGCGACCGGCGATCCGCTCGATGGCGGCCCCGGCGATCATGAAGTTGGCGTTGGCGTAGGCAAACTGGCCAGGAACACCGCCGGGCTTGGCGGTCAGGGCCCTGGCCGCGAACTCGGCGCGCTGGATGGGAAGCGAACGGGCGTCGGCGTGAGCGGCCCGCAGCCAGGCGCCATCGACCAGTCCGGCGTCGGATACACCGGCCCGGTGGCTCATCAGAATCTCGATGGTGGCCGAGGCGATGGCCGGGTCCAGCTTCAGGTCGGGGAAAAGCTCGGCCAGGGTCGCGCCCCACCTGGCCTTGCCCTGCTCGACCAGCCGGCCATAGAGGGCGGCGGTCATGGCCTTGGTGTTCGAGCCCAGGTGCCATTTGTCGTTGGCGGTGACCAGGTCCGACTGGCCCTTGCGACGCACGCCGGCGGCCTCAAGGTAGCTCAGGCCGTCGCGGGTCACCACCGCCCCGGCCAGGGCCGGCGTCCCCGTCTCGTCAACGATGCGCTGCAGGCTGCCCTCAGGGGCATTGGAGGCCTTGGCGCAGCCTGCGCCGGCCAAACTGGCGGCAGTGGCGGTGAGGATCATGCCGCGCCGATGGATCGTCATGAGGCTGTCTCCCGATGCGAAAAACCGACTAGTCTCGCGCCATGAGCCAGAAGACTCCCTGGTGGCGCGGCGCCACCGTCTATCACATCTATGTCCGCAGCTTTTATGACTCCAACGGCGACGGCCAAGGGGATCTGCCGGGGGTGCTGGCCAAGCTGGACTACATCAAGTCGCTGGGCGTCGACGCCATCTGGCTCTCGCCGGTCCACCCCTCGCCCAACCGCGACTGGGGCTACGACGTCAGCGACTATCATGGCGTGCAGCCCGACTATGGCTCCGAGGCCGACCTCAAGGCGCTGGTCGACGCTGCCCACGCCAAGGGGCTGAAGGTGCTGCTGGACGAGGTGCTGGCCCATACCTCCGGCGAGCACGCCTGGTTCAAGGACGCCCTGGCCGGCGGCGCGAAGAAGGACTGGTATGTCTGGGCGCCGCTGAAGGACGACGGTACGGCGCCGAACAACTGGCTGGCAGTGTTCGGCGGCCCGGCCTGGGCCTACGCGCCCGGCCGGCGACTGGCCTATCACCACAAGTTCCTAAAGGTTCAGCCCAAGCTGAACTGGCGCAACCCCGACGCCAAGGCGGCGGCCCTGGAGGTGCTGGACTACTGGCTGGGGCAGGGGATCGACGGCTTCCGGCTGGATGTCGCCAACGCCTTCCTGCACGACGCGGCGCTGACCGATAACCCGGTCGATCCTTCCAACAGTGGTCACCGCTGGTCGGCCGCCGCCAACTTCCAGCTGCACTACAATGACGCCAATCTCGTGGAGAACATCGCCCTGCTGGACGAGACCCGGAAGTTGGTCGACCGTCACCCGGACCGCTTCGTGTTCGGGGAGTTCTCGGAAGAGGCCGAGCGCTGCGGCGGCTTCGCCTCGCCGATCGAGGGGCTGCATGCCGGCTACAGCTTCCCCCTGCTGATCGCCCACAAGATGGGGCCGGACTTCATCCTCAGGCACTTCGCCGACCTGGCCCGCTATCCCGACCACTGGCCCTGCATCAGCTTCTGCAACCACGACATCCCGCGCACCGCCAGCCGGTTCGGCGACGGCTCCCCAAACTCTGAAAAGCCGGTGGCCAAGCTGATGCTGGCCCTGCTGCTCAGCCTGCGCGGCACCATCCTGGTCTACCAGGGCGAGGAGCTGGGCCTGCCCGAAGCCGACCTGACCCGCGAGCAACTGCGCGACCCGGTCGGCGATCTGTACTGGCCGGTCCACAAGGGCCGAGACGGCTGCCGCACCCCAATCCCCTGGGCGCCGGGCGAGAACCTCGGCTTCTCGAGCGGCGAGCCCTGGCTCCCGGTCGCACCGGAGCATGCCGGCCTGACTGTCGCGGCCCAGGAAGCCGATCCCGATTCGACCCTGGCCTTCTCGCGCGCCCTGCTGACCGCGCGCCAGGGCTCGGACGCCCTGCGGCTCGGCGACATCGTCTTCCGCGAATCGCCAGCGCCGCTGCTGGTCTTCGAACGCAGTCATGGCGGCGAGCGCTGGCTCTGTCAGTTCAACATGAGTGGCGAGGCGACGGCGGCCGATCTCGAGGGCGAGACCGTGCTGGCGACCGGGGAAATCACCCAAGGGCGCTTGGGCCCCTATGCGGCGCGCCTCTCCCGGCTCTAAGTTGCGGCAACGAAAATTCGGGGAGGGTACGGGGATGAGCCTGGCCAGCAAGACGGCGCTGACGGCGCTGGGAGTCGTGGCGCTCGGCGTCGGCGTGGTCGCGGTGCGTACGGCGACCTACAAGCCGCCGGCTCAGGTGGACTTCAGCCAGGTCAAGCTGGCGAGCGCGCCGGCCATCGATCAGGCCAAGGCCGCCCAACACCTGGCCGAGGCGGTGCGCATCCCCACCATCAGCCACCAGGACATCGCCGACAACGACTACAGCCAGTGGGACAAGCTGCACGCCTGGCTGCAGGCGACCTATCCTGCCGCCCATGCGGCCATGACCCGCGAAATCCTGCCCAACAAGGCGCTGCTCTACACCTGGCAGGGTTCGGACCCCTCGCTGGCCCCGATCATCCTGATGGCCCACCAGGACGTCGTGCCGGTGACTGACGGCACTGAGAAGGACTGGAAGCACGCGCCCTTCAGCGGCGACATCGCCGATGGCGCGGTCTGGGGTCGGGGCAGCGTCGACGACAAGGGCTCGCTGGTCACCCTGTTCGAGGCGGTCGACGCCCTGGCCGCCTCGGGCTTCAAGCCCAAGCGCACGGTCATCATTGTCAGCGGCCAGGACGAGGAGGCCGGCGGTACCGGCGCCGCACTGGCGGCCGCTACGCTCAAGGCCCGCGGGGTCAAGGCGGCCTGGGCGCTCGACGAGGGCCAGGCGACGGTCAAGGACTACCCGCTGACCGGCAAGCCGGTGGCGCTGATCGGGATCGCCGAGAAGGGCTACGCCACCCTGGTGGTCACCGCGCCGGCCAAGGGCGGGCACAGCTCGGCCCCGCCTAAGGTGACCGGCGTAACGACCCTGGCCCAGGCGGTGCTGAAGATCGCCGGCAACCCGTTCCCGCTGAAGTTCAAGGGCCCCGGCGCCGACTCGATTCGGACCCTGGCCCCGCAGGCCAGCCTGATGACCCGTATCGTGGTGGCCAACACCTGGCTGTTCGGCGGCCTGCTCAAGGCCCAGATCGCCAAGAGCCCTGCCGGCGCCTCCAGCCTGCACACCACCATCGCCCCGACCATGCTCAAGGGCAGCCCCAAGGAGAACGTCCTGCCGCAGGACGCCTCGGCCTGGATCAACTACCGCATCGCTCCCGGCGATACCTCGGCCGATATCCTCAACCGTGCCAAGGCGGCGACCAAGGGGCTGAACGTCACCTTCCGATGGGACAAGCCGCCTAAGGAGGCGACGCCGGTCTCATCGACCAGTTCGGACGGCTGGAAGGTCATCGCCGCCCTGGCCTCGGACGGCGGAACGACTCCGGTCGCGCCTGGCCTGGTCACCGCCGGCACCGACAGCCGCTCGATGAGCATCGTCACCCCGGACGTCTACCGCTACCAGCCGCTGCTGGCCTCGCTGACCGACTTCGAGATGATCCACGGCACCAACGAGCACATGACGCTCGACAATCTGGGCCGGATGACCCGGTTTTACGCCGTGCTGATCGCCACCTCGGCCGGTTAGCGAGCCGCAAGCCCTTCCCCCGCTGGCGGGGGAAGTGGCCTGAGATGCGCAGCATCGAAGGTCGATGGGGGTCCTAGCGGCGTTGGCGGATATCCCCACCGTGGGAAAGGGCCCCCAACGAGCCTCCGGCTGCGCCGTCGGCCCACTTCCCCCGCCAGCGGGGGAAGGGCTGTTGGCTATGAACCCTTTGCGCTAAACCGACTTGATGGCCGACGGCAGCACCAAGACCTTGAAAGCCCCGGCGCGGTTCGGGACCGGCCTGCTGCGCGACTGCTGGTATTTCGCCGCGCTATCGCGCGAGGTGAAGTCCGCAGGCCTGAAGCGCTACGAGATGCTGGGCGAGCCGGTCCTGCTCGGCCGCACCCGCAAGGGCGAGGTCTACGCCCTGCGCGACATCTGCCCGCACCGCGCCGCGCCGCTGTCGGCCGGCAAGCTGACCGCCGAGCCGGACGGCCGCGAGAGCGTCGAATGCCCCTATCACGGCTGGCGGTTCGGGACCGACGGGGCCTGTACGGCCATTCCCTCCCTGGTCGACAGTCAGCCGCTCGACATCAGCCGCATCAAGGTGCGCCGCTATCCGGCTATCGAGAGCCAGGGCATGGTCTTCGTCTGGTTTACCAGCGATCCGCGCGGCGAGGGCGAGCCTGACGAGCCGCCGCCGGTCTTCCCGGGCGCGACCGGCGCGCCGAAGATCGTCGAGCGCATGGTGTTCGACACCCACATGGACCACGCCGTGGTCGGGCTGATGGACCCCACCCACGCCCCCTATGTGCATGAGGCCTGGTGGGCGCGGTCCGCCAAGCGCCAGTCCAACAAGGAAAAGCATTTCGAGCCCGGCCCGGCCGGCTTCGTCATGACCCGCCACCCGCGCTCCAAGGCCAACCGCATCTACGACATTCTGGGCGGACAGCCGGAGGTGGAGATCAGCTTCCGCCTGCCCGGCCTTCGCTGGGAGCACATCCAGATCGGCAAGCGCCAGGTCCTGGCCCTGACCTGCCTGACCCCGGTGACCGAGACTTCGACGATCATCACCCAGATCCTGTGGTCGGATCACCCGGCCTTCATCCTGACCCCGATCATCAAGCCGTTCGTGCGCGCCTTCCTCAAGCAGGACGGCGACATGGTGAACCTGCAGAACGAGGGCCTGCGCTACGACCACAGCCTGCTGTGGATCGACGACGCTGATCGGCAAGCGAAGTGGTACCAGGCGCTCAAGCGCGAATGGACCGCCAGCCGCGCCGAGGGCCGGCCCTTCGTCAATCCGGTCGAATCGGCGACCTTGAGATGGAAGAGCTGATCCAGCGCCTGTGGCGGCGCGTCATCACGGCTCTGACCACCTGGCCATCTGGCAGCGCCTGGCTCGAGGCGCTCGGCGTCGCCGTCGCGACCCTGGCCCTCATGCTGGCGATCGGCTTCGCGGGCGGGCTCTATCACCTGCAGCCGACCGCGCCCGGTCTCGCCCAGCGAATGCTCCTGGTGCTGTTCGTGCCGGCGCTTGGCGAGGAACTGACCTTCCGGGCCTTGCTCACCCCCGGCCGGGCCGAACAGCCCAGCGTCTGGCGCTCCCTGGTCCCGGCCAGCGCCGCCTTCACCCTCTGGCATGTGGTCGAGGCCCTGGTCGTGCTGCCCAAGGCTGCCAGCCTCTTCCTGCGGCCTGACTTCCTGGCCTGCGCCTGCGTGCTGGGGATCGGTTGCGGCCTGATGCGCTGGCGCAGCGGCTCGGTCTGGCCGGCGGTGGCCCTGCACTGGCTGGTCGTGGTGGGCTGGCAGACCTGGCTGGGCGGACCCGGCTTCAAGGCGCTGTCATGAAGCGAGTGGCCATCGTCGGCCGCTCGGGAGGCGGCAAGTCGACCCTGGCCCGCAAGCTCGGGTCGAGGATCGGCGCCCCGCCCGTGCATCTGGACGCCCTGTTCTGGCTGCCCAACTGGACTGAGAGCGAGACCGCGCCGTTTCGGGCTCGGATCGAGGCCGCCACGACGGGCGAGGCCTGGATCGTCGATGGCTCCTATGTCAGCCGGGTCGCCGATCTGACCCTGGGCCGGGCGGATGCGATCGTCTGGGTCGATCAACCCCGCCTGCTCTGTGTATGGCGCGTGCTGGGCCGGGTGGTGCGCGAATGGGGCCGCACCCGCGCGGACATGGGTGAAGGCTGCAAGGAAAAGGTCGATATCGCCTTCCTCAGCTACATCTGGAACTGGGATCGTGACACCCGACCCAAGCTTGAGGCCGCCATCGCCCGGCACGCGGCCGCCACGCCGTTGATCCGCCTGCGGAGCGATGTCGAGATCGCCGCCTTCCTGGCCGGGGCTTGAACAACGGGCCGACGCTCGTCAGGTTATCCGGAAAATCATCACCTCGGGGGAGGCGACGATGGGCCGGAGCCTGCATGGCTGAATTCATCTCCGATGGCGTCCCGATCGTCTTTGACGACGTGGGACCGCGCGACGGCCGGCCGGCCGTGTTGGTGCATGGCTTCTCCTCCAATCGCCATGAAGCCTGGCAACGCACGGGCTGGTACGCGGCCTTTGAGCGGCGAGGGCAGCGGGTGATTACGCTGGACCTGCGCGGTCATGGCGAGAGCGGCAAGCCGCATGAGACGCAGGCCTATGGCCGGGCGAAGATGGTCGGCGATGTGCTGGGCCTGATAGACCATCTGGACCTCGGGCGGGTCGACCTGATCGGCTATTCGATGGGCGCCCACCTATCGCTGGGCCTGGCCCTGACCGACCAGGACCGGCTGAACCACCTGATTCTGGGCGGCGTCGGCGGGCGGATGTTCGAACCGCGCGAGGCCGGACCTTCAATGGCCGAGGCCATGCGGGCCGACGATCCCGAATCGATCGGCGACCCGATGCTGCGCAGCTTCCGCCATTTCGCCGACGAGCAGGGCGAGGACCGCCTGGCCCTGGCCGCCTGCACCGAAGCCGCGCGCAGCGTCCCCGACCGTGACGATCTCTTCGCCATCAGCGTTCCCACGCTCGTGGCCGCCGGCGCGCGGGATCAGCTGGCCGGCGACCCGCAGGGTCTGGCCGACGCCATCCGCGGCGCCAAGGCCATCACCCTGGCCGGCTGCGACCACTTCAACGCCATCCCGCACGCCCTGCTCAAGGCGGCGGTGTTCGACTTTCTGGATGGCTACCTGGACGATCCGTTCGGCTGAGGGCGGGGACTGGCTCGCCATTTGGCGTGCCTGTCCCCTTGAGTCTGGCTGAGCGGCTCAGTTTCCTGGATGGGGACAGGCACACAAGCGAGCCAGTCCCCGGTGGTCAGTTCCCCAGCGCGTAGGGCCCGCCGCGTTCCAGCGCCTTCTTCCAGGCCGGGCGGGCGTGCAGCTTGTCGATCCAGGCTTCCAGGGACGGGAAGTTCTTCAGGATGCCGAACGCCTTGGCCACCTCGGCGATGAAGCTCATCTGCACGTCGGCGCCGGTCAGGCTGGAGCCGACGATGAAGTCGCGGCCCTTCAGGGCGCCGTCGACATAGGTCAGGTGGTTGTTGACCTCGCTCTGGATGCGCGGATGTAGTGGCGCGCCCGCCTCGCCCAGCCGCATGACATACATGTTGATCATCAGGGGCAGCATGGCCGAACCTTCGGCGTAGTGCAGCCACATCTGATAGCGGTCGTAGTCGGCGCCGGACGGATCGGGGGCCAGCTTGCCGCCGCCATGCCGGCGGATCAGGTAGTCGATGATGGCCCCCGATTCGAAGACGGTCAGGTCGCCGTCGGTGATGACCGGCGACTTGCCCAGCGGATGCACGGCGATCAGTTCGGGCGGGGCCAGCCGGGTCTCGGCGTTGCGCTGGTGGAAGACGATCTCATAAGGCAGGCCCAGCTCCTCCAGCAGCCAGAGGATGCGCTGCGAGCGCGACTCGTTGAGGTGATGGACGACGATCATTTCTGGACTAGCTCCGGTCAGGTCCACATTGGACACGCGCAAATTCCTGCCCGCAAGCTCGCCGATTGTTCGCAGGCGCGGAATATCTATAGTGCGCCGCACCATATTTCCGGGGAAGTCACCTCATGACCGCCATCCTGCCCGACCTGAAGACGCTGCTGCGCGATGCGGCCGACGCGGCCGGCGCCTTCGTGCATGAGGCGCGTGGGGCGGTGAAGACCAAGATCACTGTCGGCGGCAAAGTCGACCGGGCCGCGGCCGACCGCGAGCAGCAGGCGGTGCACGGCCTGGGTTGGTACGCCTCCTATGCCGAGCTGATGAACCAGGTCGCCGGCTGGGCCGAGCGGCTGACCGCCGAGGGGACGTTCGGCGAGACCGAGGCCCTGTTGGCCCAGCTGCTGTTTGCCGAGTACGCGGCCCAACTGGTTGGCGGCATTCCGATGAACCTGGGCGAGATCGTCCGGCCAGCCGACCTGACTGACTCGCGCGAGACCATGAACCGCCTGTTCGCACCCGCCCTGGTCAAGCTGATGACCGAGGGCGGCGGCCAGGGCGTGAAGAATCAGTTGGCCAGGCTGCTGGCCAGCGCCCAGGGCCACGCCACGGTCGAGAAGACGGGCCTCGACGAAACCTTCGAAATGATCCGCGACCAGTTCCGGGCCTTCGCCGACGAGAAGGTCGTGCCGCACGCCCATGGCTGGCACCTGCGCGACGAGCTGATCCCGATGGATGTGGTCCAGGCGCTGGGCGAACTGGGCGTCTTCGGCCTGACCATTCCGGAGGAATATGACGGCGCCGGCATGGGTAAGACCGCCATGTGCGTGGTCTCCGAGGAGCTTAGCCGCGCCTGGATCGGGGTCGGCTCGCTGGCCACCCGCTCGGAGATCGCCGCCGAGCTGATCCTGACCGGCGGGACCGAGGCGCAGAAGGCCGAGTGGCTGCCGAAGATCGCCACCGCTGAGATCCTACCGACCGCCGTGTTCACAGAGCCCAATACCGGCTCGGACCTGGGCTCGCTGCGCACCCGGGCTGTGCTGGGCGGCGACACCTATAGTGTGACCGGCAACAAGACCTGGATCACCCATGCCGCCCGGGCCGACGTCATGACCCTGCTGGTCCGCACCGATCCGGCCACCAGCGACTATCGCGGCCTTTCGATGCTGCTGGCCCCCAAGCTGCGCGGCGATGACGCCCAGCCCTTCCCGACCCCCGGCATGAGCGGCGGCGAGATCGGGGTGATCGGCTATCGCGGCATGAAAGAGTACGAGATTGGCTTCGACGCCTTCACGGTTCCCGCCGCCAACCTGCTGGGCGGGGTCGAGGGCCAAGGCTTCAAGCAGCTGATGGCCACCTTCGAGAGCGCCCGCATCCAGACGGCGGCCCGCGCGATCGGGGTCGCGCAGCGCGGACTGGAGCTGGGGCTGAGCTATGCCCTGGACCGCAAGCAGTTCGGCCAGGTAATCTTCGAATTCCCGCGGGTCTCTAACAAGCTGGTGATGATGGCCGCCGAGATCATGGGCGTGCGCCAGCTGACCTATTTCGCCGCCCGCTCCAAGGACGAGGGCAAGCGCTGCGACCTGGAGGCCGGCATGGCCAAGCTGATCGCCGCACGGGTGGCCTGGGCCGCCGCCGACAACGCCCTGCAGATCCACGGCGGCAACGGCTTTGCCATGGAATACGAGATCAGCCGCGTCCTGGCCGACGCCCGCATCCTCAACATCTTCGAAGGGGCGGGTGAGATCCAGGCCCAGGTGATCGGCCGGCGGCTGCTGGAAGACGGGCCGAACTGAGACTCTCTTTGCTCCCCTGGAGGGGAAAGAGAATGGTCACCGAGGCTTCAGGCCGTTGAACAGCAGCAGGATCTGCCGATCCATCAGCTCGCTCATCTCCTGAGCGGTCGCCTTCTGCTGGGCGGCCAGGCGGTAGTTCCAGCCATAGGCGGCCATCAGCGTGCCCAGGGCCAGATCCAGGTCGGTATCGGGATGGACGTCACCCCTGGCCAGTCCGCCCTGCAGGGTTTCCAGGATCATGCCCCGGAAGCGGGCGTTCTGGCCGTAGGGGATGACCCCTTCCTCCAGGTTGGGGCTGAAGGCGGCGGCGATGTGGGCCAGGAACAGTTTGTCGCGCCGGGTCTCGAACTCGTAGTGGATGGCGAAGATCGAGCAGAGGCGGTCGGCGGTGGAGCCGCGCAGGTGGGGCACGACGCGCTGAAGTTCATGAAACAACAGGTCGACCCGGTCCTCCATCACCTGGCTGAGCAGGTGGGCCTTGCTGGAAAAGGTGGTGAAGACGCTGCCGACGGAAACGCCGGCCCGCTCGGCCACCGCGCGGATGGTCGTCTCGTCGAAGCCGATCTCGTTGAACAGGTCGCGCGCGGCGTCGAGCACCTTGCGTCGCGTCTCCTGTTTCTGACTCTCTCTAACCCCCAAACGCTTCCCCTAGCGCCTACACCACCCCAAATCGGCCGACTCGGGGGCATTACTCTAAGACGCGGCCGAACCCGCTGCGACCGGCGGACATGCCCGATTCGGGGAATTGCCCCGCCTCGACAGTCGCCGGCCGCTATTCGGAACTAGGCTTTCAGGCCGGCCAGGATCAGGGCGATCTGGTCGCGGAGCAAGTTCAGCAGGTCGTCGCTCGACCAGCCGTCGAACACCGCCCGGCGATAGCTGCGGGCATAGGTGTCCCACAAGGTGCTGGCGACCAGGCGCATGTCGTGCCGCTCGACCAGTTCGCCGCGTTCAACACCGGCCCGAAGTTGTTGCAGGATCAGGTCGCGGATCGGGCGGACGGCTTCGCGGTTGCGCTGTTCGGATGCTTCCGTCCAGGACCACGACACCGACATACCGGCGGCCAGCAGCGGCAGTTGCGGATAGTGGAACTCATAGCCGGCCTTGAATATGGCCATTAGCGCAGAATCGATGGTCGTCTTGCCTTGGACGGCATCCTGCATGGACGCGGCCAGGGCGGCATGGTCGGCCGTCAGGATGTCGCCGAACAGTTCCGACTTGTCGGCGAAGCTGGCAAACACCGCGCCGGTCGACATGCCGGCAGCCTTGGCGATGTCACGGATGGTGGCGCCTTCATAGCCGCGCTCGGTGAAGAGCTGGCGGGCGGCGAGCAGGACCTTTTCGCGAGTCTGCTGTTTGGCCAGGGCCCGCCGGGTAACCTTGGCCGGACGGGTAGACGCTGCAATTACGCGCATGGGCACATGGTTCACTGGACCGACTCCAACCTCGTGAGAGCGGCTTCCGCGCGCTTCTCGAATTCCACGCAGTACTCGTCAACGACGTTCTGCAAAATTTCGGCATAACGCTGTGCGAGGTGACGCCCGTCCTGGGCGGCGTCGCGCAGGTCGGAAATCAACTGACGCACTTCACTGATCGTGTCTTCCCGGTCCGCAGCCTCGGAGGCGGCGGGCATCGGCCTGGTCTGGGCGACCATGCGTGCTCCTTCCCTGCCTCCCCGCGTCGAATAAGCGTTGAACTAACCCGCGGTGAGGTGTCGATCATGTTCAACGAACTGGCTTCGCAGAGCCAGGGTCGGGCGCTTTACAAGCCCCGCTTCGGGTACGCAAGTGAAAAAATACGGCCAAAACACGACATTTCGAGTGAGATACCGGTAGCATTCGCCGATTCCGCGAGCGATGCGACAAACTAACTCACCGAACAGACTCGCTGAACATGATCGACATGCTGCAGTGCAAACCCATATGGCGTAAGGGATTGCGGAGGGCTAACCTCGGGCCATGAACCTGACGATCAATATCGCCATCACCTTGTCCCTGCTCGCCGTCGCGACGGTGTTGGCCTTCGGTATTTATGCGCTGTTCCGCGGCGGCGACTTCGGCCGCAGCTATTCCAACAAGCTGATGCGGCTGCGCGTGCTGCTGCAGTTCATCGCGATTCTGGTGCTGGTGGGCGCGGCCTGGTGGCGGGCCCACGCTCACTAGTGAAGGGGGCGCACTAACGATGGTCACCCTCAACCGCATCTATACCCGCACCGGCGATCAGGGCCTGACCCGGCTGGCGACTGGTGAGCCAGTCAGCAAGGCCTCGCTACGGGTTGAGGCCTATGGCGGGGTGGACGAGACCAATGCCTGCCTGGGCGTGGCGCGGCTGCATTTGGCGGGCGACCCTTGGCTCGACGGCGTCCTCATCCGCATCCAGAACGATCTCTTTGACCTGGGCGCTGACCTGGCGACCCCCGACACCGGAGAGAAGCCCGCCTGGGAGCCGCTTCGCATCGTCCAGGCCCAGGTTGATCGACTCGAGGCTGAAATCGACACCATGAACGCCGAACTTTCCGCGCTGACATCGTTCGTGCTGCCGGCCGGCTCACCGGCGGCGGCGCATCTGCACGTCGCCCGCACAGTCTGCCGCCGCGCGGAGCGCGTCTGCGTAGCCCTGGCCGGGCTGGAAGGCGAAATCGTCAGTCCCGAGGCGGTGAAATACCTGAACCGACTCTCGGACCTGCTGTTCGTCGCCGCCCGCTGGGCCAACGGCAAGGGCGCCGCCGATGTCCTCTGGACCCCCGGCGCCAACCGCTGACTATTTCTTGGCGGGAGCCGCGGGCGCTGGCGCCGGCTTGGCCGAGGGCGCGGGTTTAGCGGCCGTCGGCTTCTTTACCGGAATTGGGGCATAGGGATTGTCGGTGATCTCGCCCCGCGCCAGGCGCTCGGCCTGCAGCTTGGACCAGGCCTCGCGACTCACCCCGGCCGGACGGCCGGTGAGGCTGGGGATGTAGATGGGCCGGGCGCAGATCCGCTGGCTGCCGTCCCACTCGCCGCCCGCCTTGGCGCAGTCCTTGGAGGGCCAGACCCAGAGCAGCTCGTAGGACCAGAGGCCCACCACGGCGACGGCGAAAATCCCCATGAAGATGATCTTCAGGCGGTTGATCGATGCGTTCATGCGCCGCCTCTACCCTATGAACTCCCGCCCTGCCAGATGAGGCTTCCGGTGAGGCGCATTGGCGCGCTTCCCCAGCGGGAAACTTGCAATGCTGGCGCAAGCCTGTATTGCCCTGACTCCGCATACTTTTCGCAACGCACAATAGGGCGGTAAACACCCATGAAGCTGCTTGTCCCGGTCAAGCGGGTGATCGATTCCAACGTCAAGGCGCGGGTTAAGCCCGACCAGACGGGCGTCGACCTCGCCAACGTCAAGATGGCGATGAACCCCTTCTGCGAGATCGCCGTCGAGGAAGCCGTCCGCCTTAAGGAAAAGGGCGTCGCCACCGAGGTGGTGCTGGTCTCGATCGGCCCGCAACAGGCCCAAGAAACCATCCGCACCGGCCTGGCCATGGGCGGCGACCGCGGCATCCTGATCGTCACGGACACCGACCCCGAGCCCCTGGCTGTCGCCAAGCTGCTCAAGGCGGTGGTCGATGAGGAAAAGCCGGACCTGGTGCTGATGGGCAAGCAGGCCATCGACGGCGACAACAACGCCGTCGGCCAGATGCTCTCGGCCCTGCTGGACTGGCCGCAAGCCACCTTCGCTTCCAAGGTTGAAGTGTCGGGCGGCAAGGCCGCCGTCATCCGCGAAGTGGACGGCGGTCTGCAGACCATCGAGGTCCAGCTGCCGGCGGTGATCACCGCCGACCTGCGCCTCAACGAGCCGCGCTACGCTTCTTTGCCCAACATCATGAAGGCCAAGAAGAAGGAAATCGCGATGAAGACGGTCGCCGATTACGGCGTCGACATCGCGCCCCGTCTGAAGGTCATCAAGGTCGCCGAGCCGGCCAAGCGCTCGGCCGGCGTCAAGGTTGAAACCGCTGCCGACCTAGTCGGCAAGCTGAAGAACGAAGCGGGGGTTATCTGATGGCCGTTCTCGTCGTCGCCGATAACGACAACGCGCACCTGCGCGATTCCACCAACAAGACGATTACCGCCGCCCTGGCGGTCTCGTCCGACGTCGATGTCCTGGTCATGGGCCAGGGCGCCAAGGCCGTCGCCGACGCCGCCGCCAAGATTGAAGGCGTGCGCAAGGTGCTGCTGGCCGAAAGCGCTGACCTCGGTCATGCCGTCGCCGAAGCCCAGGCCGCCACCGTGGTGGGCCTGATGGGCGGCTACGACGCCGTGCTGGTCCCGGCCACCGCCGGCGGCAAGAACTTCGCCCCGCGCGTCGCGGCGAAGCTGGACGTCTCGATCATCTCCGACGTTCTGGCCGTGGTCAGCGCCGATACCTTCACCCGGCCGATCTATGCCGGCAACGCGCTGGAGACCGTTCAGTCGTCCGACGCCAAGAAGGTGCTGACCGTCCGCGCCACCGCCTTCAAGGCGGCCGGCGAAGGCGGCTCGGCCTCGGTCGAGTCGGCCGCGGCGGGCGACGACGCCGGCAAGGTCAAGTTCGTCTCCGAAGAGATGGTCAAGTCGGACCGTCCGGAACTGACCGCCGCCAAGATCGTGGTGTCGGGCGGCCGGGCGATGGGTTCGGCTGAAGAGTTCCACAAGGTGATCGAGCCCCTCGCCGACAAGCTGGGCGCCGCCGTGGGCGCCAGCCGCGCCGCCGTCGACGCCGGCTACGCGCCGAACGACTACCAGGTCGGCCAGACCGGCAAGGTCGTCGCCCCGGAGCTCTACATCGCCATCGGCATCTCGGGCGCCATCCAGCACCTGGCCGGCATGAAGGACTCCAAGGTCATCGTGGCGATCAACAAGGACGCCGACGCGCCGATCTTCCAGGTCGCCGACTATGGCCTGGTCGCAGACTACAAGGCGGCGGTGCCGGAACTGATGGACGCGCTGACCGCCATCGGGAAGTAGACAGCAAAAAGCCGGGAGGCCGGCAAGCCGACCTCCCGCAGTGCTCGGAGCTTTTGAAGAGCCTTAGCGGCCGCCGGTCTTCGCACCGGCGGCCGCAGCTGTTTGCGGCTCACCGAGCTTAAAGGTGACCTGGCGGCCGAGCAGTTCGTCAGGTGGGCTGGTAAGCTTGAGGCCCTTGAGCGCGGTCTGCGCCGCTGCGTTGTCGTCGCGGTTGCCGCCGGAAAGCTGCAAGGCGTAGCCGCGCGGGTCGGTGGAGACCTTGATCTGGACGGCGAGGGGATCGGTCAGGCCGGCGGCGGCAAGGCGCTGCTGGATCTGGCCACGGGCCCCGGCCAGCCACCGGTCGGCGGCGGGAGAGGCGTTGGCTTGTGAGAGGCTGACGACAGCGGCGAGCGCCGTCGCCGCCAGGAGTAGTGGGCGGAAGGTCATGGTCGGGGTCTTTCGTTGCGAGGGAGGAAGCGGCGCCGTGAGGAGACAGATGCGCCTGCCGGCCTCGATTTGCGAACGATAGCTTTTGCTCAAGATTGTGAGCTCCGCTAACATCGTCTCATGAGCCGCCTGCCGCCCTTCATCGCCCTTCGCGCCCTCGAGGCGGCCGCCCGTCACCAGAGCTACAGCCGCGCCGCCGATGAGCTGGCGGTGACCCACGGCGCCGTCAGCCAGCAGATCCGCCGTCTGGAGGAGGAACTGGGAACCACCCTCTTCGTGCGGCAGGGCAACGGCATGGTCCCGACCGCGTCGGCCCTGACCCTGGCCGGCGAAGTGGCGCAGGCGCTGGCCGGCCTGCGGCGCGGCGTCGAGGCGGTGCGAGAACAGTGCGGCGGCCCGCTGGTGCTCTCCACCGTCCCGGCCTTCGCCACCCGCTGGCTGGCGCCCAAGCTGGGCCGCCTGACCAGCGAGATCGAGGAGACCGAGCTGCTGCTGCGCGTGGAGATGCGGATGGCCGACTTCGTCACCGATGGCGTCGACGCCGGCCTGCGGCACGGCGAGGGAAATTGGCCGGGCCTTGAAGTAGCGCCGCTGTTCATGGACCGGCTTTTCCCGGTGGCCAGTCCAGAGTTCCTGACCCAGCACCCTATGGCCGCGCCCGCCGACATCCTCGATAAGCCGCTGCTGCACCACACCGTCTGGCCCTGGCGGCAGTGGTTCGAGCGGATGGGCCTGGGCCTGGCGCCGCCGGCGCGGGGGCTGGTGTTCGAGGACTCGGCCATGCTCCTCGATGCAGCCGTCCAGGGCATGGGCGTGGCCCTGGCCCGCAGCGGCCTGATCGGCGAGGACCTGCGTTCAGGTCGGCTGGTGCGGCTGTTCGCCGACGAGCTCTGCGCCGACATGGGCTATTTCCTGGTCTGGCGCGCCGACAATCCCAAACTCGCCCGCATCCACCGTCTGCGCGACTGGCTGGTCGCCGAGGCGGCGCGGGAGGCCGACGGGGTCTGAAGGCCGCCCACGCCTTCGCTGTCGCAAGAGAGTCACACAGAGTTCGTTGCGGTGCAGCAAACGCTTTCCGTCCCCCCGGTTTGTCGTGCTAGAAGGGCGGCCTGTCGCGGCGGGCCCGGTTGGGCCGCGCCCAAATCGCCAAGGAATTGGGCCCAATGGTGGATATCAGGACGGTCGGCGTCATCGGCGCGGGCCAGATGGGTCAAGGCATCGCGCATGTCTGCGCCCTTGGCGGCTATGATGTGCTGCTCAACGACATCGAAGCCGACAAGGTCACCGAAGCCCTGGCCGTCATCGACGGCCATATGAGCCGCCAGGTTGCCAAGGGCGGCATCACCGACGCCGATCGCCTGGCCGCGCTGGCCCGTATCCGGCCCGCCGATCTGGCCGCCACCGGGGGCGCCGACCTGATCATCGAGGCGGCCACCGAGAACGAAGAGACCAAGAAGGCCATCTTCCGCTCGCTGCACCCGCACCTGAAGGCCACGGCCCTGCTGGCCTCCAACACCTCGTCGATCTCGATCACCCGCCTGGCCTCGATCACCGATCGGCCCGAGCGGTTCATCGGCCTGCACTTCATGAACCCCGTCGCCCAGATGAAGCTGGTCGAGGTCATCCGCGGCATCGCCACCGACGTCGCCACCTACGAACAGGCCGTGGCCTTCGCCCGCTCGCTAGGCAAGATCACTACCAACGCTGAGGATTTCCCGGCCTTCATCGTCAACCGCGTGCTGGTGCCGATGATCAACGAGGCGATCTACACGCTGTACGAGGGCGTCGGCACCGTCGAGGCCATCGACAACGCGCTGAAGCTGGGGGCCAACCACCCGATGGGCCCGCTGCAACTGGGCGACTTCATCGGCCTGGACACCGTTCTGTCGATCATGAACGTGCTGCACGACGGCCTAGCGGACAGCAAGTACCGCCCCTGTCCGCTGCTGGTGAAATATGTCGAGGCCGGTTGGCTGGGCAAGAAGGCCGGGCGCGGCTTCTACGACTACCGGGGCGACGTGCCGATCCCGACGCGATAGGCCCCGAATTGCGGCAGCGCGCACAAGCCGCAGCCGCAAAGCTTTAATCATTTGGACACCATGATCGGACCCGGTCGATAATCCTTATCGATTCGTCTGGTCAGGACCCGATGCAAAGGCTCACCCTGGCGCTGTTTGGCGCCGCCTACATCTGTATCGCGCTGACGCTGGCCGTTGTCCTGGGCGGCGGGCTGACGACTGGCGTCGTCGCCTTCGTCGGCACGCTGGGCGCTCTACTGGCCGTACATGGCCTGATCCAGCGCGGCTTCGAGAGCGGGGCCCTACGTGGCGAGATCGAGAACATGCGCGAGGCCCAGCTGATCCTGGCCGGACAGTTGGAGAAGATCGACGCCCGGATGACCGAGCTGGTCGAGACCGTCACCGACGACGCCATGCGCCGTTCCGAGGCGCTTTCCAGCGAAGTCCACATGCTGGAGGACATCGTCCAGCGCATGGGCGAGCGGCTGGAGCACAACCTGACCCATCAGGTGGCGGTGGCCCGCCCGGCCGCCGGGCGCTCCGCCCAGTCGGCGGCCCTGCTCGACACCGTCCGCGACGCTCTGGCCGAGGGCCGGGTCGACCTCTACCTGCAGCCGGTGGTCAGCCTGCCGCAGCGACGCACGGTCTTCTACGAAAGCTTCTCGCGGCTGCGTGACGACACCGGCCGGGTGATGATGCCGGCCGAATACCTGGCCGTGGCCGAGCCTGAGGGCCTGGTCGCCGCCATCGACAACCTGCTGCTGTTCCGCTGCGTGCAGATCGTCCGACGGCTGGCCAAGCAGGACCGCAAGGTCGGCATCTTCTGCAACATCTCGCTGGCCAGCCTGGCCGATGAGAGCTTCTTCCCGCAGTTCCTGGAATTCCTGTCCGGCAACAAGGATCTGGCCGGGGCCCTGATCTTCGAGCTGGGCCAGTCGGCGTTTGATTCACGCGGCGCGGTCGAGGCTCGGCACATGGCCCGGCTGGCGGACCTGGGCTTCCGCTTCAGCCTCGACAAGGTCATCGACCTGGATCTCGACTTCCAGGACCTGTCGCGGGCCGACGTCAAGTTCGTCAAGGTCGGCGCTCAGATGATGCTCGACCAGTTGGAAGAGACCGACGGCCGCCTGGTCCTGCGCAGCCTGCCCGACCTGCACGCCTCGGACTTCGCCCGCCTGACCCGTCGCTACGGGGTCGAGGTGATCGCCGAGAAGGTCGAGAGCGAGCGGCAGATCGTCGACATCCTCGAGCTCGACATCGCCTTTGGCCAGGGCCACCTGTTCGGCGAACCCCGCGCTATCCGCGACGCCGTCCTGGCCGAAGCCGACCCGCCGGCCGACTTCATGCGCACCAGCATGCTGCGCCGGGTCGGGGCGCGATAAGTTTCATTCCTCGCCCGTTGGGCGAGGGGGACCACGAAGTGGTGGAGTGGGCTCTTCCGACCGCACATGGTTGAAGAAGGACCCACTTCGATAGGGCTGTATCCTGACGCCCCGTGCGGGCCACGGCCCACTCCGTCGGCTTCGCCGCCACCTCGCCCAACGGGCGAGGAATTACTGCGGCCAAGGTTTCTGATTTCGATAGCAAGCATCGGAATGCTTCCGGGCTCGCTTGGCCGCAACCTCTCCTCATCGCAAGGAGAGATCCCAATGACCCGAGAAACCCTTCGCTACGCCGTCGGCCCGACCGAGATTGGCCTGGTCCTGGCCGCCGTCTCCGAGGCCGGTCTGCGCCTCGCCATCCTGGGCGATGACGCCAAGGCCCTTACCGCAGATCTGGCTGCGCGCTTCCCAGCCGCCCGGTTGGTCGAGGACCCCGCGGCCCTCGCCCCGGCCCTGAAGATCCTCGCCGCGCTGGTCGCCGAGCCCGGCAAGCCGGTCGCCCTGCCGCTCGATGCGACCGGCACGCCCCTGCAGCAGGTAGTCTGGACCGCCCTGCGCGCCATCCCGGCCGGCTCCACCGCCAGCTACGCGCAGGTCGCGGCCGCCATCGGCCGGCCGAAAGCCGCCCGCGCGGTCGCCCAGGCCTGCGCCGCCAACCCGCTGGCCATCATCATCCCCTGCCACCGGGTGGTGCGAGCTGATGGCGGTCTCTCCGGCTATCGCTGGGGCGTCGAGCGCAAGCGGGCCCTCCTGGCGCGCGAGGCAGCGCAGTGATCGAGCCGGCTGACCTCGATTGGACTCGCATCGGCGCTGAGCTGGATGAGCGCGGCTGGGCGCTCACGGGCCCGTTGTTGGATGGAGCTGACTGCGAGCGGCTGGCAGGTCTCTACCAGCAGCCCGCCGGCTTTCGCAAGACCGTGGTCATGGCCCGGCACGGCTATGGCCAGGGCGAATATCGCTACTTCGATTATCCGCTGCCCGATCTGGTCCAGACCTTGAGGTCCGGCCTCTATCCGCACCTCGCCAAGGTCGCCAACCGTTGGGCCGAGCGGCTGGGCGGGACGGGCGGCTTTCCAGACAACCACGAGGCCTACGCCGCCCGCTGCCACGCGGCCGGGCAGCTGCGGCCGACCCCGCTGATGCTCACCTACGGTCCGGGCGACTACAACTGCCTGCACCAGGACCTCTATGGTGATGAGGTCTTCCCGCTGCAGGCCGCCTTCCTGCTCGACGAGCCACGTCTGGACTTCGAGGGTGGCGAGTTCGTGCTGGTCGAGCAGCGGCCGCGCCAACAGTCCAGGCCCGAAGTCGTGCCGTTGACCAAGGGCTGCGGGGTGATCTTCGCCGTGTGCGACCGGCCGGCGGAGGGCAGCCGCGGGGTCCACCGCCGCATCCTGCGCCATGGCGTGGCCACCATCCGGTCCGGCCGCCGCCGGACGCTTGGCGTGATCTTCCACGACGCCGGCTAGCGGCTCGGGAGGCGCTGCGAGTCGGATTTGATGGAGCCAATGCGACGGCCGGGCATTCTCCTTGGCAATCGGGGGTTGGAGTTGCCGCCCGCCATGAAGTCCGTCGATGAGTGCCGCGCCCTGGCGCGAAAGCAGATCCAGAGGTCCGACGAGATCTCCAATCCGCATTTCAAGCAGCAGCACGTCATCCTGTCGGGCCAGTGGCTGGCCATGTCCCGTCTGGCCGCCCTTCACGCCGAGATCGAACAGCGCCTGTCGGCCTGAGCCCATCGCCTCGATTGACGCGTCCTTGATTGACGCGTTGGGGCATAGCCGCTACCCGCCGAGGCTATGACCGACCTCCCCGCCGGGCTTTCCGAACTCGCCGACCGCTACGACGTCCTGCTCTCGGACGTCTGGGGGGTCATCCATAACGGCCACGAGCGCTTCCCGGTCCCCTGCGCCGCCCTGGCCAGGTGGAAGGCGGAGAAGGGGCCGGTCGTGCTCATCTCCAACGCCCCGCGCCCGTCCAACGATGTGCTGCCGCAGCTTGATGCGCTGAAAGTGTCGCGCGACGCCTGGAGCGCCTTCGTCTCGTCGGGCGACGCCACCCGCATGCTGTTGGCCGCGCGCGCGCCCGGCCCGGCCTGGCGGATCGGCCCCGACCGCGACGCGCCGCTTTACGAGGGACTGGGCCTGGATTTCGTCGACGAGGCTGACGCCGCCTTCATCACCGTCACCGGCCCCTATGACGACGAGGTCGAGACGCCGGAGGACTACCGCGCCCGCTTCGTCGATGCGGCCGCCAAGGGCCTGCCGATGATCTGCGCCAACCCTGACCATGTGGTGCAGCGCGGCTCCAAGCTGATCTACTGCGGCGGCGCCCTGGCCGACCTCTATGCCCAGCTGGGCGGGCCGGTGCAGATGGCCGGCAAACCGTTCCGGCCGATCTACGACCTGGCCCTGGCCGAGGCCGAGGCGCTGCTGGGCCGCCCGCTCGATCCAGCCAGGGTGCTGTGCATCGGCGATGGGACCATCACCGACGTCAAGGGCGCCCAGGACCATGGCCTGGACTGCCTGTTCATCGCCAAGGGCATCCATGGCGAGGCGGCCATGGGACCGGACGGCAAGCTCAACGCCGACGCTGTCGAGGCCCTGCTGGCCGCCGAGGGCGTCAAGGCCCGCTACGCCATGGCCGAGCTCACTTGGTAGATTTGGCCTAGTAGGAGAAAACACTGTGCAGGGACTGTTTCTGGAAGACCTGAGCGTCGGGCAGAGCGCCGAGCTGGTCCGCACCGTCGACGAGAAGGCCATCGAGCTGTTCGCGGAAGTCACCGGCGACAACAATCCCGTCCACCTCGACGCTGAGTATGCGGCCGGCACCGCTTTCAAGGAGCGCATCGCCCACGGCATGCTGTCGGCCGGCTACATCTCGGCGGTGATCGGCGCCAAGCTGCCGGGGCCGGGGGCCATCTACATGTCCCAGCAGCTTACCTTCCGCCGACCCGTAAAGATCGGCGACGAGGTCACGGCCCGCGCCACCATCACCGCCATCGATACCGACAAGGCCCGCGTCACCTTGGAGACCGTCTGCCTGGTCAGCGGCAAGCCAGTGCTGACCGGCGAGGCGCTGATCATGGTTCCCCGGAAAGGCGCCTGAGTTGAGCCTGCGTATCATCCACGGCTGGAAGAACCTCAGCCTCGACGACCGCGGCGCGGCCGTGGCGCTGGGCAATTTCGATGGCGTGCACCTGGGCCACCAGGAGGTGATCGCCGAGGCGGCGCAGGCTGCCCGGCAGCTGGGCGCGCCGCTGGGGGTAATCAGTTTCGAACCGCATCCGCGCCGGCTCTTTCAGCCCGAGGAACCGGCCTTCCGGCTGATGACGCCCGACCAGCAGGCCCGGGCGCTGGAGGCCCTGGGGGTCGAGCGCTTCTACGTCCTGCCCTTCGACTTCGAGATGGCCAACTTCACCGACCGGGGCTTCGCCGAGTCGGTGCTGGCCGGCGGGCTGGGCGTCAAGCACGTCGCCGTCGGCTTCGACATCTCGTTCGGCAAGGGCCGCACCGGCAGTCCCGAGGCCATGGCCGAGTATGGCCGGGAGCTGGGCTTCACCGTCTCGGTCGCCGAGCCGGTGGGCGAAGAGGGGGCCAAATACAGCTCCACCGCCGTCCGCCAGGCCCTGCGCGACGGCCATCCGCAAGCCGCCGCCGCCATCCTCGGCCGGCCCTTCGCCATCGAGGGCGTGGTGCGGCGCGGCCAGCAGCTGGGCCGCAAGCTGGGCTTTCCGACCGCCAATGTGATGATCGCCGACTATGTGGTGCCGCGCCTGGGCGTCTATGCGACCCGCACCCGCCTGCCGGGCGGTCGGGTCTTCCCCGGCGTCGCCAACATCGGCAACAACCCCACCACCGGCGAGGTCGAGACCCGGCTGGAGGTCTGGCTGTTCGACTTCGACGAGGACCTCTACGGCCAGGTCATCGAGACCGAACTGGTGGCGTTCCTGCGCTCGGAGGAGAAGTTCGGCTCCATCGAGCTGATGGTCGAACAGATCCATCGCGACGAGGCGCAGGCGCGGGCGATCCTGGGCGCCTAGCTCCCCTCCTGGGTGAAACTTCGCATCCAACCCTTGCCGCCTAAGCCGTCCCGGTGTTCCCTGTTAACCAATAGAGGCGGGGGCCGAGCGTGAAGGGTATCAAGTACAGGGCATTCGCCAAGGCCCGCCGGCCCGTCCGGCGGCGCAGCGCGTCGCTGTCTTTCCCGCCCGAGGCCAACTTCGTCTTCGACGCCCATGACGGCTCGCCGCCCCAGGGGCCGCGGATGCCGCCAGGCGAGCATGACCTGCTGGACGCCTATTCCAACGCCGTGGTGCGGGCCGTCGAGATCGTCGGCCCGGCCGTGGTGCGGGTCATCCCGATCAACCCCAGCCAGGACCCGGTCGGCGAGGGCTCCGGCTTCGTCGCCTCCAACGACGGCCTGATCCTGACCAACAGCCATGTGGCCCAGGGCTTCTCCCGCTTCGTGATCATTACCGCCGAGGGCCGGGCGCTGTCGGCCCGCATTGTCGGCGACGACCCGGACACCGATATCGCCCTGTTGCGGCTGGAGCAGGGGGTGAGGCTGCCCTGCGCCAAGCTGGGCGATTCCAAGAAGCTGCGGCGGGGCCAGCTGGTCATCGCCATCGGGGCGCCGCTGGGCTTCGAGGCCACGGTGACCACCGGCGTTGTCTCTGCGCTCGGCCGATCCTTGCGCGGCGAGCGCGGCCGGCTGATCGAGGATCTGATCCAGACGGATGCAGCCCTCAACTACGGCAACAGCGGCGGCCCGCTCTGCAGCTCGGCCGGCGAG
Organism: Caulobacterales bacterium; assembly: GCA_038236615.1. Taxonomy (GTDB): domain Bacteria; phylum Pseudomonadota; class Alphaproteobacteria; order Caulobacterales; family Caulobacteraceae; genus Caulobacter. Next base: position 59,552 of record JBBRZO010000014.1, on the reverse strand, counting down.
GTGGTCGGCATCGCCACGGCGGTGATCGCCGGGGCCCAGAACCTCTGTTTCGCGGTGGCCTCCAATACCGCCTCGTTCGTGATGGCCGAGCTGTTGGCTCACGGCCATGTGCGGCGCGGCTCCATCGGCCTGGTCGCCCAGCAGACCCCGATCCCGCCGGCCATGGCCAAGGCGGCGGGCGTCAACCAGGCCTACGGCATCTGGGTTGCCGCGCTGGAGGCCAACGGACCGGCGGCCAAGGCCGGCATGGCGGAGGGCGACCTGATTGTCGCCGCCGACGGCAAGCCGATTACCGGTCTGGACGACCTGCTGCGCGTCCTCGACCACCACAGCATCGACCGCCCGACGCGATTCGAGATCATTCGGGCCGGCAAGCTGATGAGCGTGACCGTCACGCCCAAGGCGCGGAAAAAGAGCTAGCGTCGATCTATGCTATTGCGCGCCTATGAGCGACGCGATCCGATTTGATTTCCGGCTGTTGCCTGGAGCGCCTGGCTGGGCCTCGTGTGACCTGATCATTGGCCGCCAAACAGTCTCGATGGAGAAGATCACCGGGGCGATCAATGATCCGCTCGATGATTTTCTCCGCGCAACTCTGCTGATCGCTACCGGTTCGTGGGAGGCTGATTTTCAGATGCAGGGCGAACCCGAGCCTGACTGGCGCGGACGTTTGACCCAAAGGACGGAATTTCATCCGCCGCGCCGGGAACTCGCCGTAACGATCCGCCGTCGACGGTGCGATTTTGAGGGGCCCGGTGACCTTGGGCTTTGGGCAGTTTGTTCGTCGGACGAATTCGCCAAGGCTATCGCTGCGGGCGCGAGGGCTGCCTGGGACACCTTTGGGCCGGCGGAATTTGGTATCCGGTGGTCGCCTTTCCCAATGCGAACCTTGGTGGCTCTGGAAGCTGCTTTGGCAATCCCTGGTTGGGAGATAATGAGCGACGATATTGGGTATCGTCACTGATCTTGGCTTTAGATCTCGACGCCCATAGCCGTCAGCACCCGCGCCGGCTGGGCCTGGACGTGCTCCAGCCGCACCGCGACTCCCAGTTTGTGGCAGCGCTCGGTGAACTCGCGCAGCACGCCGACGCCGCTGGCGTCGACCAGGGGCACCTCGGTCATGTCCAGGCGGAAGGTCTTGGGCAAGGCGCTGCCTGAGGCCAGCAGGCCGGTTAGCAGTTCGCCCAGCCCCGAGGCGGCCCCGAAGAACAGCGGGCCGCGCAGGCGGTAGACACGGACTTCGCCGGCGTCTTCGGCCAGCAGGTGGTCGTCCTCGTCCTCCTGACCGGTGACCGGCACGCCCTGCTCAACCCCGGCCAGCTCGGCCATGCGGTGCATGAAGACCACCGCCGCCAGCACCACGCCGACGGCGATGGCCACGGTCAGGTCGACGGTGACGGTGAGCAGGAAACTGGCCAGCAGCACCACCCGGTCGCCCATCGGCGCTTTGAGCAGGCGGCGGAAGCGGGGGATCTCGCTCATGTTCCAGGCCACCAGCACCAGGATGGCGGCCAGGCTGGCCAGCGGTACGAAGGTCATCCAGTGGCTGGCGACCAGCATGAAGATCAGGACGAACACCGCATGGGCCATCCCGGCCACCGGCGAGCGGCCGCCGGCCCGGACGTTGGTGGCTGTGCGGGCGATGGCTCCCGTGGCCGGCAGGCCGCCGAACAGGGCCGAGGCGAAGTTGGCGGCGCCCTGGGCCACCAGCTCGGCGTTGGAGCGGTGTCGGGTGCCGATCATGCCGTCGGCCACCACCGCCGACAGCAGGCTCTCGACTCCGGCCAGGAAGGCGATGGTCAGGGCGCTGGGGGCCAGTTCGCGCAGGCGATCCAGGCTGATGGCCGGCAGGTGCGGGACGGGGAGGGCGGCGCTCATCTCGCCGAACCGCGTGCCGATGGTCTCGACCGGCAGATGCATCAGGGCGGCGGCGACCGAGGCCGTGGCCACCACGATCAGGAAGGCGGGCAGACGAGGCGCGAACTTGAGGATTAGCAGGATGGCGCCCAGACAAGCCGCCGAAAGGACCACGGCCATGGGCGAGAGGCTGTCCCGCGCCGCCCAGAAGGCGGCCCACTTGCCGAAGAAGTCAGCCGGGACCTTGGTCATGCTCAGGCCCAGCAGGTCGCGGACCTGGCTGGAGAAGATGATCACCGCGATGCCGGCGGTGAATCCCGTCACCACCGGCTCGGGCACATAGCGGATATAGCCGCCCAGCCTTGTCCAACCCGCCACCGCCAGGATGACCCCGGCCATCAGCGTGGCCAGGATCAAGCCGTCATAGCCGTGGGTCTGGATGACGTTGAACACCACCACCACGAAGGCGCCGGTCGGCCCGCCGATCTGCACCCGGCTGCCGCCCATGGCCGAAATGAGAAAGCCGGCGATCACCACGGTGATCAGACCCTTGTCCGGCGTCGCGCCCGAGGCGATGGCCAGCGCCATGGCCAGCGGCAGGGCGACGATGGCCACGGTCAGCCCGGCCAGCAGGTCGGTCCGGAACGGCCCAAAGCCGTAGCCGGTGGTCAGGGTGGTGAAGAGCTTGGGAACCAGGCTGGCCCGCGCCCGGGCGGGCGGGGCGGCAGGCTTGGGCAGATCGGTCATGGCGGGGTCCGAATCGGCCGGCTGGACCGGTCAGGGTCACCTTCGCGCCCCAAGACCATGACCAGCAAGGGGTCTTTCGGTTACGCCGTCCGACCGACGTAGATGGTGCAACTGGAAGAGCCGCCGGTCAGCGGGTTGTCGAAGGTCACGACTTCCGCGGTGGGCTCACGGAAGACCTGGGCCATCAGCCCCATGAAGGCCTCGTCCGGTCCCTCGTCCGACCACAGGGCGAAGACACCGCCCGAGGTCAGGGCCGCCACCATCTTCTGCAGTCCTTCTTGCGTATAGAACCGGGCATGGGCCGGGTTGAGCAGGCTGCGCGGCGAGTGATCGATATCCAGCAGGATGACGTCCAGCCCACCCGGCGCCAGGTCGAGGGCGAAGAAGTCGCCGAGCTGGAATTCGCAGCGTGGATCGGCGCTCAATTCCGCGCCCAGCGGCACCAACCTCTGCCTGTGCCAGTCGACCACGGCCTCCATCGCATCGACCACCACCACCGAGGTCGCGCGCGGGTCGTCCAGGGCCGCCTTGGCCGTGTAGCCCAGCCCCAGTCCACCGACGAGAATCCTCAGCGGCCGGTCCGGGGCGGCGGCCAGGCCCAGGGTCGCCAGGGCAATCTCGCCGGCCGTGAACAGGCTGGACATCAGATGCTCGTCGCCGAGCATCACCTCGTAGACGTCGGTCTCGATGGACAGGATGTGCCGTCGCCGCAGCGAGATCGGCCCCATCGGGGTCTCGCGATAGTCGATCTCTTCGAACATCCGGCTCATGGGCGACCCTAGGCTGGATCGCGGCGGGGGCCTAATCAGCCGTCATCCCATCTGCGAGGGATCGTAGAAGAATCGTTCCTCGACGATCCGTTCGCCCTCCCAGCGCTGCCAGGCGACTTCCTCCAGCGTCCGGGTCTTCCCGTCCCTGCCGTCGAAGGTCCAATGCCACTGCGCCGCCACGGTGTCGCCGTCGTGCAGGACGGGGCCGACCAGGCGGCCGACGACCGCGTGGGACCGCGTCAGGCTCTGGCGTTCGTGCTCGATCAGCCTAGCCAGGCCCACCCGCGGCGGAGCCAGGTTTTCCCGCATGGTGGCGTGGTCGGCGTAGTAGGCCTCCATGGCCTCGACGAAGCGTCCGGCTTCGACCTCGGCGATGAAGGCCTTCAGGGTGGCGGGGCTGGGCATGGCAGAACTCCAAATACCGACTTCAAGTCGGCATTATCGACTCCCGGTCGGTTTGTCCATCCTGTGCTAGGAGCAGGGCATGGCGACTCAGGCTGAGCGGCGGGCGACGACGCGGGGAGCGATCCTTACCGCCGCCGACCGTCTGTTCGCCGAAGCCGGGTTCGCGGCGACGTCGGTGGACGACATCGCCAAGGCGGCCGGCGTGGCCAAGGGCGCGGTCTACCACCACTTCCCCTCCAAGGAGGCTGTGTTCGAGGCCGTGTTCGAAGCGGCCTCGCACAGCTTGGTCGGACCCGTCATCCAGGTGGCGATGGCCGCGCCCGACGAACTGGACTCCATCGTCGTCGGTACGGAGGCCTACTTCCGCGCCTGCGCTGATCCGGCCTTTGCCCGCATCATCCTGCGCGACGGCCCCGCCGTGCTGGGCTGGCAGCGCTGGCGAGAGATTGACGCCAAGCACTTCGGCGGCCTGATCCCAGGCTCTTTGCGGGCGGCCATCCGTGACGGTCTGATCGAAGACCAGCCGGTCGAACCGCTGGGGCGGCTGCTGAGTGGCGCGGTCACAGAGGCGGCCGTCGCCTGCGCCGCCGCCGAGGACCCGGTCGCCACGGGCCTGGCCCATGTGGCGGCGCTGCGCGGACTGCTCAAGGGTCTGCGGATCGGATAGGACCCGCAATTCCTCGCCCGTTGGGCGAGGTGGCGGCGAAGCCGACGGAGTGGGCCGTGGTCCACACGGGGTTTCTGAATTGAACGCCGTCAGCGTGGGTCTGCATGACAAGTCGTGCAGTCCACGGCCCACTCCACCACTTCGTGGTCCCCCTCGCCCAACGGGCGAGGAATTGTGGGGCTAGTCTGTCGCCCCCTCACACCTTCCCCATCGCGCAAGCCTCTGCTACAGCCCGCGCCATGGTCTCGATGCGGAAAATCTCGCGAATTATCCGCCCGGCGTAGCGCCGGGTTAGCTCCCGCATGCGCCGGGTCTTTTTGAGCCCGCACCTTTTACCGAGCCGGATGATATTGCCATGGCCGACGACGCCACCCGCGACTACCGCGACACCGTCTTTCTTCCCGAGACCGCCTTCCCCATGCGGGGCGGCCTGCCCACCAAGGAGCCGGAAATCCTGGCCAAATGGGCGGAGGCCGACCTCTACAACGCCATCCGCGCCAAGCGGCAGGCCGACGGCGCCCCGCTGTTCGTCTTCCATGACGGCCCGCCCTACGCCAACGGCCCGATCCATATTGGCCACTCGCTGAACAAGATCCTCAAGGACTTCATCGGCCGCTCGCGCTTCGCCCTCGGCTACGACGTCGATTTCGTGCCCGGCTGGGACTGCCATGGCCTGCCGATCGAGTGGAAGATCGAGGAGAAGTACCGCGCCAAGGGGCTGCGCAAGGACGACGTGCCGGTCGGCGAGTTCCGCGCCGAATGCCGCGCCTATGCCGCCCACTGGATCGAGGAGCAGGGCCGCGAGTTCCGGCGCCTGGGCGTGCTGGCCGACTGGGAGCACCGCTACGCGACCATGGACTATACAAGCGAGGCGGCGATCGTCGGCGAGTTCCACAAGTTCGTGGCCAGCAACCAGCTCTATCGCGGCTCCAAGCCGGTGATGTGGAGCCCGGTCGAGCGAACCGCCCTGGCCGACGCCGAGGTCGAATACCACGACCACAACAGCCCCACGGTCTGGGTGAAGTTCCCCGTGGTCGAGGGCCCCGACGTCGCCGACGGCGCCTCGGTGGTGATCTGGACGACGACGCCCTGGACCATCCCGGCCAACCGCGCCGTCTCCTACAATCCCGACATCAGCTACGCGGTCTATGAGGTCGAAGCGCTGGAAGAAGGCCTGGAATTCGCGCCCTGGGCCAAGGTCGGTGAGCGCTTCATCCTGGCCGAGAAGCTCGCGGCCGAGGTCTTCGCCGCCGCCAAGGTGGCGAAGTTCAAGGGCGTCGACACGATCGACTGCGCCGGCATGGAGCTGGCCCATCCACTGGCCAATCTGGACAGCTACTACGGGTTCGCGGTGCCGATGCTGTCGGGCGATCACGTCACCGACGACGCCGGCACTGGCTTTGTCCACACCGCCCCCGGCCACGGCCAGGAAGACTATCAGGTCTGGCTGGCTCACGGGCACCGCGAGATCCCCGACACGGTCGACGCCGACGGCGCCTACTATCCGCATGTCGGCCTGTTCGCCGGACTGAAGGTCCTGGAAACCGAGGGCAAGAAGTCGGGCAAGTTCGGACCCGCCAACCCGGCGGTGACCGAAAAGCTGATCGAGGCCGGTAACCTGCTGGCCCGCGGCCGACTGGAGCACACCTACCCGCACAGCTGGCGGTCCAAGGCCCCGGTGATCTTCCGCAACACCCCGCAGTGGTTCATCCGCATGGACGAGCCGCTGGAGGACGTCGCCCATGGCGGCCGCACCCTGCGCGAGACCGCTCTGGAAGGGATCGAGGCCACCGCCTTCTATCCCGACGCCGGCCGCAACCGCATCCGCGGCATGGTCGAGAGCCGTCCCGACTGGCTGATCAGCCGGCAGCGGGCCTGGGGCGCGCCCCTGGCCATGTTCGTCGACAAGGAAACCAACCAGCCGCTGCACGACGCCGAGGTGAACGAGCGCATCGTGCGGCTGATCAAGGAAGAGGGCGCTGACGCCTGGTTCAGCCGTCCTGTCGGCGACTTCCTCGGCAACCACGACCCGGACCGCTACGAGAAGATCGAGGACATCCTCGACGTCTGGTTCGACTCCGGCTCGACCCATGCCTTCACGATCGAGAACCGGGCCAACAGCCACTGGCCGGCCGATGTCTGTCTGGAAGGCTCGGACCAGCATCGCGGCTGGTTCCAGTCCTCGCTGCTGGAGAGCTGCGGCTCGCGCGGCCGGCCCTCCTACAAGGCCCTCGTCACCCATGGCTTCACCATGGATGAGAAGGGGGAGAAGATGTCCAAGTCGATCGGCAACACGATCGAGCCCCAGACCATCATCAAGGAAAGCGGCGCGGAGATCCTGCGCCTGTGGGCCGCCGTGGTCGACTATTCCGAGGACCAGCGGATCGGCAAGACCATCCTGTCCACGACGACCGATGCGTACCGTAAGCTGCGCAACACCGTTCGCTATCTGCTGGGCGCCCTGGCCGACTTCGATGACGCCGAGCGGGTGGCCGTGGCCGACATGCCGGCCCTCGAGCGCCACATCCTGCATCGCCTGGCGGTGCTGGATGGCCAGGTGCGCGCCGCCTACGAGACCTACGCCTTCCAGGACGCTTTGAAGCCGATCCTCGACTTCTGCCAGGCGGACCTCTCGACCTTCTTCTTCGATGTGCGCAAGGACTGCCTCTACTGCGACCGGCCCGATAGCCTCAAGCGCGGGGCCTACCGCACGGTCCTGGACCTGGTGTTCGAGCGCCTGACCATCTGGCTGGCGCCCCTGACCCCCTTCACCATGGAAGAGGCCTGGCTGACCCGCTTCCCCGAGGCCGGCTCCAACTGCCTGCGGGTCTTCCCGCAGACCCCGGCCGACTGGCGCGACGACGCGGCGGCCGAGCGCTGGGAAAAGGTTCAGAAGGTCATCGGGGTCGTCACCGGGGCCCTGGAGGTCGAGCGCCGCGAAAAGCGCATCGGCGGAGCGCTGGAAGCCGCCCCCGTGGTGCACATCGCCGACGCCGACCTGCTGGCCGCCTTCGAGGGGCTGGACCCGGCCGAATTCTTCCGCACCAGCCAGGCCACCCTGGTCGCTGACGAGGGCCCCGCCGAGGCCTTCCGTCAGGACGAGGTCAAGGGCGTGGCGGTCGAGCCGTTGAAGGCGCAGGGGAACAAGTGCGCCCGGTCCTGGCGCATCCTTCCCGAGGTCGGATCCGATTCGCGCTACCGCGACCTTTCCTTGCGCGACGCCGACGCCGTGGCATGGTGGGACGCCCAGGAGAGCGCCGCGTGACCGATCAATTCGATTCGACCCCGCAATCGCCTTCAGGCGAGCCGGATCTGCCCCATCTCTCGCCGGAGAACGCCGCCGCGGCCGCGCCTCTGCCTGAACATCGGCAGCTGTCGCCGGCGGTCTACGCCACCGCTCTGGCCACCATCGTGGTGGATCAGTTGGTAAAGATGTGGATCGTCGATGTCTTCCATCTGCCTGACCGGCTCTCCGTGCCGCTGCTGGGACCTATCCACCTGAGCATGGTGTGGAACAACGGCATCAGCTTTGGCCTGTTGCGGCTCGACTATCCCTGGATGCGCTGGGTGTTGGCCGGTTTCGCCCTGGCCGTCGCTGCCGTGCTCGCCGGCTGGGCCCGCAAGGTCGAGCGGCCCATGCTGGCCGCCGCCGTCGGGTTGATCATGGGTGGCGCGGTCGGCAACCTTATCGACCGTGTCTGGCGCGGCTCGGTAGCCGACTTCATCGACGTCACCCGCATGGGCTTCCCCTGGGTGTTCAATGTCGCCGACAGCGCCCTGAGCATCGGCATCCTGTTGCTGGTGGTCGACGCGGTGCGCAGTGAACTGGCTCTCAGAAAAGCCGCAAATTAAGGGCGACACTTGAGTCAGTTGGCGCCTGCCTCGGTTTGGCGTATCGAAGCTGTCGAAATTTGAAGGCCGGGGGCGGCCTGCTGGAGCGCTAGTTCATGAAGTCCACCCAACTCATCGCCGCTGTTGCGTTGATCGCCGCCGCCGGTCTCGGGGGCTGCCAGTCGACCTCCAAGGCGCTGGGCGTGGCCAAGATCACGCCTGACGAGTTCCGCGTGGTCACCAAGGCTCCCCTGGTGGTGCCGCCTGACTACAGCCTGCGTCCGCCGGCGCCGGGCGAGGCCAAGCCCTCGGAACTGCAGCCCGACAGCGCCGCCCGCGCCACGGTGCTGGCCCAGGCCGACGCCGTGCAGCGTTCGGACGGCGAGAAGCTGCTGGTCGCCCGGGCCGGCGTCGACAAGTCAGACCCGCTGATCCGCTATGTCGTCGACGACGAGTTCGGCGACATCGCTCACAAGGACAAGGGCTTCGCTGACACGGTGATGTTCTGGCGCAAGGACAAGCCCGAAACCCACCAGGCCGCCGTGGCCCAGGCGGGTGGCGGCATCGCCATGACCCCGCTCGACGCCGCCGGCGAAGAGGCGCGCCTCAAGGAATTGACCGGCGGCAAGGCCATCGTCATCACCCGCGACAAGAGCGGGTTCGTGAAGCTGCCGGGTCTCTAAGACACCGCCCTTTGGTCGAACTATTTGGAAGGGCGTGGGTGATCCGATCACCCGCGCCCTTTTCTATTGGTCGGGACCCTGGGTTCCCGCCCTGACTCGGCCTAAATAGGCCCCATGCCCATCCGTCGCCTGCCCCCGGAGACCGTCAACCGCATCGCCGCCGGCGAGGTGGTCGAGCGGCCGGCCAGTGCGGTCAAGGAGCTGGTGGAGAACGCCCTGGACGCTGGGGCCTCGCGAATCGAGATCGAAGCCGATGGCGGCGGACTGACCCGAATCCTGGTGGCCGATGACGGCCAGGGGCTGTCGGCCGACGACCTGCTGCTGGCGGTCGAGCGCCATGCGACCTCCAAGCTGGCGCCGGCCGAGGATGGGACCTGGGACCTGCTGCACATCTCGACCATGGGCTTCCGGGGCGAGGCGCTGCCGTCGATCGGTTCGGTGGCGCGCTTGAGTATCGCGAGCCGTCCCAAGGCGGGCGGGGCCGCCCACGCCATCCTGGTCGAGGGCGGGGCGATGGGCGATGTGGGACCTGCCGCCTTCGCCGGCCCCCACGGCGCCAGGGTCGAGGTGCGCGACCTGTTCTACGCCACGCCCGCCCGGTTGAAGTTCATGAAGTCCGAGCGGGCCGAGCAGATGGCCATCGCCGAGGAGGTCAAGCGCCAGGCCATGGCCCATGAGGCCGTCGCCTTCACCCTCGACATCGACGGCCGCCGCGCTTTGCGGCTGTCCGCTGAGCATCCCGGTTCGGAAGGACGACTGGCCAGGCTGGCGGCTGTGCTGGGGCGGGAGTTCCAGGACAACGCCCTGCTGATCGACCAGGAGCGGGACGGGGTGCGGCTGACCGGATTCGCCGGCCTGCCGACCTACAATCGCGGCAACGCCGGCCACCAGTACCTGTTCGTCAACGGCCGTCCGGTGCGCGACCGCCTGCTGCAGGGGGCGCTGCGCGGCGCCTATGCCGACTATCTGGCCCGCGACCGCCACCCGGCGGCGGCCCTCTATCTCGAGCTCGACCCGCAGATGGTCGACGTCAACGTCCACCCCGCCAAGGCCGAGGTGCGCTTCCGCGACCCCTCGCTGGTGCGCGGCCTGATCGTCGGCGCCCTGCGCCATGCCCTGGCCGGCGCCGGCCACCGCGCCTCGACCACCGTCGCCGCCTCGGCCCTGGCGGGGTTCCGCGCCGAGCACTTTCCGCCTTCGGGACCTTCGCCGGCCGGCTATTCCGCCTGGCAGGCGGGCGGCTGGACGCCCACCCGCAGCCAGCCCAGCTACAGCCTGCCCGGCATGGCCGAGGCCACCGCGCGGGTCGAGTACGAGACACCCGAACCTTCGTCGGCCCCCGATTCCGGCCAGGTCATCGACCCCGTCGACTATCCGCTCGGCGCCGCCCGGGCCCAGGTGCACGAGACCTACATCGTCGCCCAGACCCGCGACGGCATCGTCGTGGTCGACCAGCACGCCGCCCATGAGCGGCTGGTCTACGAGCGGATGAAGGGCGAGATGGCGGCCGGCGGGGTGATGCGCCAGACCCTGCTGCTGCCCGAGGTGGTCGATCTCGATCCCGCCGAGGCCGAGCGGGTGGTGGCCAAGGCCGAGGAGCTGGCCGCTCTGGGCCTGGTCATCGAGGCCTTCGGGCCGGGCGCGGTGCTGGTCCGCGAGACCCCGGCCCTGCTGGGCGACACAGACGCGGCCGGCCTGATCCGTGACATCGCCGATGACCTCTCCGAAGGCGGCGACGCCCTGGCCCTGAAGGAGCGGCTGGAAGAGGTCTGCTCGACCATGGCCTGCCACGGCTCGGTCCGCGCCGGCCGCCGCCTCACCGCCGCCGAGATGAACGCCCTGCTGCGCGAGATGGAGGTCACCCCCCACTCCGGCCAGTGCAACCACGGCCGCCCGACCTATGTCGAGCTGAAGCTGGCGGACATCGAGCGGCTGTTCGGGCGGCGCTAGCCGTCACATCTCCGCCTCCGCGAACGACCGCATCGCCTCGGCCAGATACTCGGTCAGGCCCGGCTGAACGGCTTCGTAGCGAGTCTTGAAGTCGGGGTGCTCGAGATACAGGCCCGCGAGGCCGGCGAAGGCGTCCGCTGTTGGGGGTCGATTCCAGCTGGCGGCGATCCAGTCGCGGTGACGGCGCATCAGGACCCGCACCGTCTCGCAATCGGCGGGCAGACCCTCCGCGAGGGCCCGACCCATGGCCTGCTCGATATCGGCCGATTCGCTTCTGAGCGATTCGAGGCCGGGCGGGCCCAGATCTCGTACGCGCTGGCGGATGCCGTCCTTGGCTTCGGCGATCCGCTCGCGCATCGGCTCGCCGTGGCGGTCGATCAGCCAGGCCTCATACGCCGCCTGCTTCTCCGGCGCGAAGCCCTGGTAGAGGTCCTTGTCGTCCATCGTCTGCTCTCCTTCGAGGGCGGCGAGGGTGTGGTCCAGCGTCTCAAGGAGTTGGCGGTAGCGCTCGGTCTTGGCCGCCAGCCGGTCGCGATGGGTGCGAAGCGCCGCCAGCCGGTCGAAGCCGGCGGCGTCCAGCACCGCGGCGATCTCGCCCAGCGGCAGGTCCAGTTCCCTGTGCAGCAGGATCTGCTGCAGCCGCAGCAGTTCCTCCCGCCCATAGTAACGATAGCCGTTCTCCCCGACGCTGGCGGGCCTGAGCAGGCCGATCTGATCGTAGTGGTGCAACGCCCGGACCGAAACGCCCGAAAGCCGCGCCATCTGCTTGACCGTGTAGAGCCTGGTCACGTCCTTGTTCCTCGCCGAATGGACGATCTCATCAGGGCTGACGTGGTGTGAGGGTCAAGCCGTTGTTGAAACCTCCCGGCGTCCCAGGCTAACCTGCCGCCACGAACTTAGAGGCGTCCATGTCACCCCTTGCCATCGAGGCCGGGGCCTAAGCGATCCGCTTGAGGTCCCCTGACCGCCCGCTCCCGTCCAACGCGGGGGCGCGACCCGTCACGCCTCGATACGGACCTTCCTCCAGTGAACATCCCCAAACCGCAGCAGCGCACGCTGCACGCGCTCGCCCAGGGCGGACGCATTGTGCTGACCCGCGACGACGCCGGCCAGCTGATCAACGCCGAATGCCTGACCCGCGAGGGCTGGGTGCTGACCGATTGCAGCCTGGCCGTCTTCCGCGCTCTCAAGCGCCGGCGGCTGATCGCCAGCCAGGGCGGCCAGCCCTATCGCATCAACCGCGAGGGGCTGCTGGCCCTGCGCGCCCAGGCCGACAATCGGGTCAGCGTGAGGGCCTGGTGACGCACAGGCGGGCATCGGTCAGCGCGAGAGGGGCGGCCACCGCGCCGCCTCTCGACGCGACGTTCCAGTCGTGCCCAGATGCCCCATCCGGCCGGGGGGCTCATGACCACGCAAGACACCGATGATGATCTCGAACGATCAGCCCTGCGGAAGGCCTCCTGGCGCATCCTGCCCCTGATCGGGCTGAGCTACGCCGTGGCCTACATGGACCGGATCAATATCGGTTTCGCCGCCGCGCGGATGAACGCGGACCTGAATTTCAGCCCGGCGATCTACGGCCTGGGCGCGGGCCTGTTCTTTGTCAGCTACGCCCTGTTCGAGGTGCCTTCCAACCTGCTGCTGGTCCGGTTCGGCGCCCGGCGCTGGATCGCCCGGATCATGCTGACCTGGGGCGTGCTGGCGGTGGCGATGATGCTGATCCGCACCCCGACCCAGTTCTACATCGTCCGCTTCCTGCTGGGCCTGGCCGAGGCGGGGTTCTTTCCGGGCGTGATCTATTATCTGACCCAGTGGTTCCCCATCGCCCATCGGGGTCGCGCCGTCAGCCGCTTCTACGTCGCCTTGCCGCTAAGCTCGGTGTTGATGGGCTCCATCGCCGGCGCTCTGCTGGGGCTGGATGGCCGGCTTGGGCTGCACGGCTGGCAGTGGCTGTTCCTGATCGAGGGGACGCCCGCCATCCTGATGAGTCTGGTCATCCTGCTGTGGCTGCCTGACCGGCCGGAAACGGTGAGCTGGCTGACCCCACCGGAAAAGGCCTGGATCGCCGGGCGGCTGGCCGCGGAGGAAGCCGCCCATCCCGAAGCGGCCGACCACAACATCTTTCGCGCCCTGACCCATCCGGCGGTATTGCTGCTCGGCCTGCTGGGCTTCTTGCAGGTCGGGGTCAGCTACGCCTTCAACCTCTCGGCGCCGCAGATCCTCGCCGAGACCACCGGCCTGGATCCGACCCATGTTGACTTCCTGATTGCCGGAGCGGGGCTGGTCGGCGCCGTGACCATGCTGACCAATGGCTGGCATTCCGATCACCAGGGCGAGCGCTACATTCACCTGGCCGTTCCCATGGCCCTGGTGGCGGTCGGCTATGCGCTGGTGGGGCTGGGCGGCCAACCCTTGGCGGCCATGGCCGGCTTCGTGCTGACCGTGGCCGGCTTCCAGGCCTGCAACGGTGTCGTCTGGTCGTTGCCTGGCGATCTGCTGGCCCCCGGGGTCATCGCCGTCAGCGCCGCGGCGATCAACACCATCAGTCAGGTCGGCTCGATCCTGTCGCCCATCGCCTGGGGGTTCGCCAAGCAGTCGACCGGAAGCTATCACGCCGGGCTGCTGGCCCTGCCGGGCGCCTATCTGCTGGCGGTGGCCGTAGTGCTGGTGTTGCGGGCCCGGTCGCGGGCCCTGCATCGGCGAGGGACTAAGCAGCCCGTCGCAGGAACGTGACCCGCGCCGCGCCATAGTCGCGGCGGTCCAGAACCTCGAAGCCATCAGGGCTGATATCAGCCTCGCCCGCGCCGCGCTCGACCACCGCGATGGCGCCTGGGACCAGCCAGTCGTGGGCGACCAGCTCGGCCAGCGCCTTCTCCGCCAGGCCCTGGGCGTAGGGCGGATCGAGGAAGGCCAGGTCGAAGGGGGCGCCGGCGCTGCCGGGGCGGGGACCCAGATCGGTAGCGTCGCGGCGATGAATGCGGGTGGCGCCGAACAGGTCGAAGCTCTCAATGCTCTCGCGGATCGCGCCCCGCGCCGCATCGTCGGTCTCCACGAACAGGCAGAAGGCGGCGCCGCGCGACAGGGCCTCGAAACCAAGAGCGCCTGAACCGGCGAACAGGTCGAGCGCCCGCGCGCCATGCAGCTCGCCGGCCCAGGGGGCATGTTCGAGGATGTTGAACACCGCCTGCCGCGCCCGATCCGAGGTGGGCCGGGTGTTCTGTCCGGGAGGGGCGGCCAGACTGCGCCCCCGATATTGTCCACCGACGATGCGCAAGCTCAGGCCTTCCTGGGTTTCTTCGGCTCCATCCGCCGGCGGATGAAGGCGATCGAGAAGCTGAAGGCGACCAGCAGCAGCACCACCCACCAGTTTTTTGGATTGCTGGCCATCAGGCCGGCGGCGGCCATGGTCGAGGGCACCAGCAGCAGCACCAACAGGATGGTGACCTTCAGGCCCAGCCCCAGTTTTTCCTTCAGGATGTCGCCGACGAAGGCCGCATATCCCCACAGCGCCGCGTTGCTCACGCCGACGCCGGTGACCAGCCCCATGTACATCATGAAGGTGTCGCCCTGCAGCCGCGCCTCGGCCAGCACCCGGTTGGCGAAGGGCATCAGAGTGACCAGGCCCAGCAACACGAAATTGATCGCGGTAAGGATGCCGTCGGACCTGCGGAAGCGCTCGAAGGTGCGCCGGTGGCTGGCCCAGTAGATGGCGATCAGGAAGAAGGACGACACATAGGCGATCAACTCGCCGGCATCGGCTTGGATCAGGCCGCGCAGGGTGAAGTCCCACTTCTCGGGCGGCCGGATCTCCAGGGCCAGCAGGGTGATGGCGATGGCGAACACCCCGTCCGACAGCATGATCAGCCGTTCCAGGCCGTAGTCCTTCACGCCCTTGGCGTGGCCCTCCAGCAAATCCATCGACATTCGCTTTGCTCCCCAGCCTGCACCGGCTAGATCGCCCGTTTCGCCGCCATCCTGCAAGCGTGTCGCGCCAGCACTATCGCTGGGTCGCGAATCCGGACGAATGTATGAAGGGGATGACCGCGCTGCGCACCGACCGTTTCCTGCGTCTGATCGAGCCGCCCGCCTTCCTGGCGGTGCTGGGACCGAAGGACCGCATGCTCTGGCGCGTGGCGCTGGCCCCGGTCGTGGTCGTGGCGCTGATCGTGCTGGTCGGGATCGTCGCCCAGCCCGCCGGCCAATGGCTGGGTGATCGGATATCGGGCGGGGTCTCAGGCCTGGGGCTGGCCTCGACGGCCGAGCGTGGCCTGGGAGGGTGCCTTTCCACCTCCTCCCTGACCTGTTCCAGCCTGACGATGATGCAGGGGGCGATCTGGTTCGCCGCCGCCACGGTCGCCGTGCTGTTGGCCCTGGGCCTGCTGATGGGCCGCGCGCCGCGCAGCTGGATCGGCGATTTCAATTGGCGGCTGGCCTTGCTGGGCCTGGCCGGTGGGGCCCTGGTCATAGCGCCCTTCGACATCGCCGCCGTGACGATTGGCCAGACGGCCGCGCCCGTCCCGTTCGCCCTGCCCGACGCCATGGCCATCAAGATCGCCTACGCCGTCGCCTGCCTGGCCTTCCTGCCGGTCTGGGCCTTCTTCGAGGAGGTTCTGTTCCGCGGCTGGCTGCTGCAGCAGTTCGCGGCCCTGACCCGCAACCTGGGGGTCGTCCTGCTGGCCGACGGTGCGCTATTCGCCCTCAGCCATGGCGACCTTGAGCCGGGCGCTATGGCCGCACGCGCAGTGTTCGGCATCGTGCTGGCCTGGTCGGCGATCCGGCTGGGCGGCATCGCCTTCGCGGTCGGCGCCCATGCGGCGAACAACCTGCTGATCGCCCTCTTCATCGAGCCGCTGCTGAACGACGTCGACATCGCATCCCGCACGCCGCCGCTGCAATCGGCCCTGGATATCGCCGGCAGCCTGGCCCTGCTGGTGCTAGTTGAGATCGTCGCCCGGCGGACCAGCCTCAGCACCGTCAGCCCCAGCGCAGGGGCGGCGCCTGAGCCTTCAGAGCCAGAAGCGAGTCTCTCAGACCTTCCATGAAAGCGGTGCGGTGGCCCTCCCAGTGGAGCGGCTCACCGACCAGCACCGCGCAGTTCATCGGCACCGGGATATGTGTCCCCTTGGGCAGCACCCGGCCCGCGCCCTGAATCCAGACAGGGGTCACCGGCGCGTCCGGGAAGGCTTCGGCCAGCCGCGCCACGCCGTTCTTGAGCCGGGCCATCTCGTCATTGGCGTCGCCGCGCGTGCCTTCGGGGAAGACCACGATGATGTCGCCGGCCGCCAGGGCCTCGCGGGCCGGGGCCAGGATGTCCTCGCCCGTGCCGGCCCGGTCGCGGGCCACCGGAACGATGCCGATCAGATTGCGCGAGAACCAGCCGATCACCGGGTCCTTGAGGAAGTAGTCGCTGGCCGCCGCCGGCCTGATCCGCAGCATGGCTCTTGAGGGGAAGATGGTCAGCAGCAGCAGGGTGTCGATGTGGCTGTTGTGGTTGGCCGCCACGATGGCCGGGCCCTTGAGCGGCAGCAGTTGCCGGCCCGTAACGTCCGCCCCGGTCAGGAAGCGGGCGATCGGCCGGGCGACCAGCAGCAGCAGCAGGAACCGCAGGAACTTCATCTAGAACCGTTGCAGGGCGTAAAAGGCCATCAGGTGGAAATACAGCGGGGCCGTGAAGGTCAGGCTGTCGATGCGGTCCAGCACGCCGCCATGGCCGGGGATCAGGTGGCTGGTGTCCTTGACCCCGATGTCGCGCTTGATGGCGCTCATGGTCACGTCGCCCGCGAAGCCGGCCAGCGGCAGGCTGGCGGCGATCACCGCCAGGCCGACGCCGTGGATGGGGGCGAAGTAGGGGCCCAGGAACCAGATCAGGGCGGCGGTCGAGACCCAGCCGCCGATGAAGCCTTCCCAGGTCTTGTTGGGGCTGACGGTGGGGGTGATCTTGTGGCGGCCGAACAGCTTGCCCCAGACGTACTGCGCCACGTCGTTGAACTCGGTGGCCACCAGCAGCAGGAAGACCAGCCCCGCCGGCCCGGCCGGCAGCGGCTCGCTCTCGGGCGTGCGCATCAGGAAGGCGACGTAACCGAGGTTGTAGATGCAGGTCATCATCCCCCAGTGGAACATGGCGACCGCCGCCAGGTAGTTCCGGGTCTGGCCCATGGCGGCCATCAGGAAGGGGGTGATCAGGAAGCAGTAGACCGGGACGAAGACCAGATAGAACGGGTAGATGTTGAGGACGATGAAGAAGTAGCTGATCGGGATGGTCAGATAGGCCGCCAGGATGATCAGCCGGTCCTCGCGCCGGGTGGGGGCCAGCGACAGGAATTCCCTGAGCGCAATGAACGACACCGCCGCGAACAGCACCACGACCGCCGCCCAGCCGAGCAGCAGGGCCGTGGCCAGGATGGCGATCATCACCCACCAGCTGCCGACCCGCTCGCGCAGATTGGTGTGGTCCTTGTTCGGCTGAACCAGCGGCAGGATCATGCCGGCGACAGCGCCCAGGCTGCAGAGTCCGACAACGCCGCCCAGGCCCCAGAGCAGGTTGGCGGGATGGCCCAGAAGCCAGACCAGGAACTTGTCGAAGTCGCTCAAGTCGCCCCCCAAGTCGCCTCCAGCTCACCCCAGAGGGGCTGGCCGATGCGGAGCGCAGCTTGCCGACTGAAGGTTAAGGGTCAAGCCTGTCGACGGCCGCGCACGGGAATGTCAGGTTGCCGCCGCCGAGAACATGGTGGGCGGCCGGAGACTGGATGAGCAACATACAGACCCTCGAAGTCCTGCTGCGCGGCATGGCGGCCGGCGCCGGCCTGGCGATCGGCGCCGGGTTGCTGCGCAGCGTCCGCCGGCATCCCGCCCGCTGGACAGGGGCGCTGTTCTGCCTGTCGGCTGCGGCCTTCGCGGTGCATTCGGGCGGGCCGGAGACCCGGGCGCTGGACTGGTTCTATATTCCGGTCTGGTTCCTGTCGCAGGGCGGGCTGGGCTGGTTCTGGCTGTTCGCCATGACCCTGTTCGAAGACCGAGCCGTGACCTGGGAGCAGTTGATCCCGGTGGCCCTGCTGACCGGGATCGGCTTTCTCGGCGTCTTGCTGCCGGAGGCGTTCGAGGCCGGCATCTGGCTGATCTTCAATATCCTGCAGCTGCTGCTGGCCCTGCATGTGCTGATGGTGGTCTGGCGCGGTCGGGGCGGGGACCTGGTCGAGAGCCGGCGGGCGCTGCGCGGGCCGATCCTGGTCGCCATCACCCTCTTCTGCATCGCGATCTCGATCCAGCAGGGGATCGAGACCATGCTGAACCGTCATCTGGAATGGGCCAATTTCCTGCAGGCCGTGACCCTTGTCCCGCTGAACCTGGCCGCCGCCTGGGCCTTCCTGCAGGGCCGGCCGGGCCTGTTCGAAGCCCAGCGCCGCGCCGCCACGCCCGAACCGATCGATCCGCTGGATCGTCCCGCGCTCAGCCGGCTGGAGGCGCTGATGGGCGAGGGCCAGGCCTGGCGGCGTGAGGGGCTGACCATCGGCCAGGTGGCCGGCGAGGTCGGCGTCCCGGAGCACCGCCTACGCCGGCTGATCAATGGCCAACTCGGCTACCGTAACTTCGCCGACTATCTCAACGCCCGCCGCATCGAGGCGGCCAAGGCGGCGCTCAGCGATCCCGCCAACGCGCGCGCCTCCATTTCGGCGCTGGCCTTCGAGCTGGGCTATGCCTCGCTCGGCCCCTTCAACCGCGCCTTCAAGGACGCCACCGGCGAGACCCCCACGGCCTGGCGGGTGGCGGCCATCTCAAGCTCGCCGGAATCGTAAAAGCCTCGCCGTTTTCGAAATCGCCGGACGTCTTAAGTCTCGCGGGAGCGCGAGGTCGCCGATCCGGTCAGCCTGTCTCCAACGTCAAACGGAGATCACCCATGGCTTTCGACCCGCATACCATCCTGCCGATCGCCGCCGAGATTGGCCGCCATTGGGTGATGGGCATCCAGAGCGACCTGACCCGCTATATCCTGGCCGCGCCGCTGGCCTGGCTGGTGATCTGCGTCATCCTCGCCCCCGTATTGAGGAACCGGAAAATCCGACCCGACAGCCCCACGGCCAAGCAGATGCTGGTCGAGCTGTTCTGCTCGGTCCGCTCGGTCGCGGTGTTCTCGACGGTCAGCTTGGCGACCCTGGGCCTGGAGAAGGGCGGCTTCATGTGGGGATCCGCCATCCGCGAGAGCGCCACGCCGCTATGGGTCATCGGCTCCTTCATAGCCACCGTGGTCGCCCACGACGCCTATTTCTATTGGGCGCACCGGCTGATGCATCGCCCGAAGTTGTTCCGCAAATTCCACCGTCGTCATCACCGGTCGATGAACCCCACCCCGTTCACCGCCTACAGCTTCGACCTGCGCGAGGCGGCGGTGATGGCCAGCTTCACGGTGATCTGGCTGGTGATCTTCCCTGTGTCGTGGATCGCGTTCGGCCTGTTCATGCTGCATCAGATCGCGCGCAACGTGCTGGGCCACAGCGGCTACGAACTGTTCCCGGCGAACCGCGACGGCAAGCCGCTGTTCGACTGGATGACCACCGTCACCCACCACGACCTGCACCACGCCCAAGCAGGCTATAACTACGGCCTCTACTTCACCTGGTGGGACCGATGGATGGGCACCGAGCATCCGGAATACCACGCCCGGTTCGCCCAGGTCGTGCGGCGGCCGTCCCGCGAGGCGCTGGCCGGGGCCTGAGCCCTTGACCCTGCTCTTGCGGGCCGCGACTCTCCCCGATGCAACCGCGTCGGGGATTTCGCATGCCGCCAGCCCTGCAGACCCTGGCCCGCTCGAGCCTCGTACACGTCGCGGTCGGGTTCCTGCTGATGGGCGGCTGGGCGCTCTACGCCAACAGCGGCCATGGCCTGGACAAGGCCTGGGTCCCGGCCCTGGCCCAGGGGACGATCTCGGGCCTGCTGACTGGGGCGCTGAAGAAGACGCTCGAGGCGCTGGACGGCAAGCTTTCCGGCGCTCTGGCCTACGCCGTCCCGCCGGCCATCACCGCTGGCTCGATCCTGGCCTTGCTGGTGGTGGTGCATAAGCTGATCGGCACGCCCGAACTGGTCCGCACCATCGCCTTCCCGTGGACCGTCTCGACCCTCTACGCCATCGTCTACAACGCCGGCCTGGTCCGGCAACGGAAGGTCGCCGCATGAGCGAGACACCGGAAAACCGCCGGCCGCTGAAAACCCGGGGCGCCGGCTGGGCCCGGGCGCTGGCGGCCAGACTGGGTGAGGCCGGGGCCAGTCCCGACCTGATCTCGGCCACCAGCATCGCCTTCGCCATGGCCGGGGCGGCCTGCCTGCTGGCCAGCGGGGTGAGCGAGGGGGCCTTGCGACCCATCTTCCTGATCGGCGCGGCGACCTGCGTGCAGCTGCGCCTGCTGGCCAACATGCTCGACGGCATGGTGGCGGTCGAGCACGGGCTTGGTTCGCCGGCCGGGCCGATCTGGAACGAGCTGCCTGACCGTATCGCCGACGCATTTTTTCTGGTGGCGGCGGGGTACGCCTCGGCCGATGCCGGAATTGCCGCAGGCGTGGCGCTGGGCTGGGCCTGCGCGGTGCTGGCGGTGCTGACCGCCTATGTCCGCGAGCTCGGCCGGGGCCTGGGCTTCGCGGCCGACTTCAGCGGGCCGATGGCCAAGCCGCACCGGATGTTCACCCTGACCGTCACCTGCGTGGTCGCCGCGCTGGAGCCCCTGTGGGGCTGGTCCGGCGAGAGCCTGACGATCGGCCTGGGCATTATCGCGTTGGGAACCGCCTGGACGGCCGCGCGCCGCACCCGCACCCTGGCCCGCCGTCTGAAGGAAAAATCATGAGCCTGGTCAGCAGCCGCCGCGAGGGCGTTACCGCCGTCATCACCTACGCCAACCCGGCGCACGGCACGATGACCGCCGCCGGGGCCGCCCAGACCTATGCGGCGATGAAGGCGGCCGTCGACGACGACACGGTTCGCGCCATCGTGCTGACCGGCGGCCTGCCGGGCATCTTCATCCGCCACTATGACGTGGGCGAGCTGGCCAACATCAGCGACGTGCTGCACGGCGTCGTGCCCCTGGTCGCCCCAGCCCCTGTGGGACCTGGCTTTGCCGACCTGGTCGACCTGATCGCCGCCGCGCCCAAGCCGGTGATCGCGGCGATCAATGGCCTGTGCATGGGCGGCGGGTTCGAGATCTCACTGGCCTGCGACCTGCGGGTGGCCGCGCCCGAGGTGGAGGCCATTGGCCTGCCCGAGACCCGCATCGGCATCTTCCCCGGCGGCGGCGGCACCCAGCGGCTGCCCCGGGTGATCGGTGAGGCGCGGGCGCTGGAGTTCATCCTGCGCGGTCGCACGGTCGGGGGGATCGAGGCCGGCGAGATGGGCCTGGTGCATGAAGTGGCCGCTGACCCGCTGGCCCGCGCCCTGGAGATCGCCGCCGAATTCGCGGTCAAGGGGGCGGAGGGCGTCGCCGCCGCCAAGCGGCTTACCCGCGCCGCTTTGGACCGCCCTTTGTCGGACGGGCTGGCGGACGAGCGGAAGACGTTCGTGGAGGTGCTGAAGACGCAGTCCGCTCAGGACGCTCTGCGCGCGGCTTCTTCTCCGGCGGTTTCCATCCAGCGGGTCTGACCTTCTTCTTCGGTTTGGCCCAGCCGGCCTTGTAGACCATCTTGACCTCTTCCTTCGGCGCGGCCGCCTTGCGAGCGGCGGCGGCCACGGCGGGGTCGCGGCGGGAGGGGCCGGGTGAGAAGACCTTGAAGGCCACCTTGTCGCCCTTGGGCATGTTGGCCGGGGCGATGTGTTCGGCGAGCAGTTCGCGGATCACCCGGGGCCCGACCTCCTCGACGCCGCCGCTGGTCATCTCGGCCAGGGCGAAGGGGCCGTAGGAGACGCGGATCAGCCGGTTGACCTGCAGGCCGATGGACTCCAGCACCCGGCGGACCTCGCGGTTCTTGCCTTCGCTCAGGGTGACGGTGATCCAGACGTTGCGGCCGGCGGCCTTGTCCAGCTTGGCCTCGATCGCCCCATAGTGGACGCCCTCGACGGTGACGCCGTCCTTCAGCTTGTCGAGGATTTCCTGGGTGGTCGAGCCGAAGGCGCGGGCGCGGTAGCGGCGGATCCAGCCGTTGCTCGGCATCTCCAGCTGCCGGGCCAGACCGCCGTCGTTGGTCAGCAGCAGCAGGCCCTCGGAATTGAGGTCCAGCCGGCCGATGGAGATCAGCCGGGGCAGGCCGGGGGGCAGGGCCTGGAACACGGTCGGCCGGCCCTTGGGATCGACGTGGGCGGTCAAGAGGCCAACCGGCTTGTGGTAGCGGAACAGGCGGGTCGGTTCGGCCTCGGCCACCACCTCGCCGTCGAAGGTGAGAATGTCGCCGGGCTCGATCTTCACCGCCGGGGTGGTCAGCACGATGCCGTTGACGGCGATGCGGCCGGCCTCGATCAGCCGCTCGATCTCGCGGCGCGAGGCGACGCCTGCGCGGGCCAGGACCTTGGCGACCCGGTCGTTGTCGGCGCCCTCGGCTTTTGAGGCGGGCTTTGGCTGGTTGTGGGGCGGGCGATTGGCGGCCATGCTTGGCGCTCCTTCATTGGGGATCAGGCCGTCTCACGACGGGCTTGGCGCTCCCTCTAGCACAGACCAGCATGACCGACGAAGACCTGATGCGATTGGCCTTGGCGGAGGCGGAAAGCGCGGCCGCCCGAGGCGAGACGCCGGTCGGCGCGGTGCTGTTCGATCCGGCGTCGGGCGAGATCGTCGCCCGGGCCGGAAACGGGCCCATCGGCGCCCACGATCCCACCGCCCATGCCGAGATCGTCGCCATGCGGGCCGCGGCGGTGAAGCTGGGCAACTATCGCCTGACCGGCCTGACCCTGGCCGTCACCCTGGAGCCCTGCGCCATGTGCGCCGGGGCGATCAGCCACGCCCGCATCGGCCGACTGGTGTTCGGGGCCGACGACGCCAAGGGCGGGGCGGTGCTGCACGGCCCGCGCTTCTTCGAGCAGCCGACCTGCCACTGGCGGCCGGAGGTTACCGGCGGGGTGCTGGCCGCGGAGGGTTCGGCTCTGCTGAAGGCCTTCTTCCGCGCCCGCCGCGCCCGCTAGGCCGCCTTCTTCTCAAGCAGCAGCGACGACAGCACCGCCACCAGCAGGAAGCGGACCAGCCACTCGGCTGCGTGGCCGAAGACGACGTGGTGGTCCATGCGGATCCATAGGTGATCTGTAGCCAGCATCGGGAACGGACCGGCGAACCAGGCCAGCAGGGCCACGCCGATCGCCGAGCCCATCGCCGGACGCCCGCCCCGGCCGATCAGCCAGGTCAGGGCGATGGCGCTGACTAGGCCGACCAGCTCGGAATGCAGGATGCGCGCCTGTTCATTGCCCACCCGCCAGGTGTCGGGGTCCTTCATGTAGTACTGGGTCAGCCACTGGCCCGAGATGGCCCACTCGGCGAAGCTGGTGATGAAGCAGGCCAGCAGAACTACGGCCGCGAAACGTACCCATTTCATTGGCGCCCTCCCCAGGTGCGATGATTATGCGGGGAGGGAACACCTTAAGAACATCGGCGTCAACTCAGCGCTGCGAGCCGCGCGTCCAGCCGCTCGCGCACCGCCGGCCACTCCGCCGCCAGCACCGAGAAGTTGACGGTGTCCCGCGTCCGCCCGGTCCAGGTGATGCGGTCAGCGCGGATAATGCCCTCCTGCACCGCCCCCAGCTTCAGCACCGCCGCCCGGCTGCGGGCGTTGAGGGCGTCGACCTTGTAGCCGACCCGCTTGATCCCGTGGTCGAAGGCGTGGGCCATCAGGAGGCGCTTGCTCTCGGGGTTCACGGCCGTGCCGCGGACGGCGGGGTGGTAGTAGGTGCCGCCGATCTCCAGGGTCTTGTTGGGCGGGTCCATGAAGTAGCAGGAGACGCCCATGCAACGGCCCTCGGCCACGACAGCGAAGGGCAGGAAGACGCCCGACCCAGCCCGCTTCATGGCGCCGGTCCAGTAGGGCTCGAAATGCTCGCCGGCCATTGAATAGGGGTAGAGGTCCCAGATGTCCGGATCGGCCTCACAGGCGGCCCGCAGGTCTTCCTTGTGGACCTCGGCCAGCGGTTCGAGCGTCACGAACCGGCCGGTCAGGGCCACAGCCGGAGGACGGGCCTCGCTCACGCGAAGGTCTCCTGCAGGCGGAAGTCCAGGCGGTCGCGCACGGCGGGCCAGTCGTCGTCGGTGATCGAGAACACCGCCGTGTCGCGGACATGCCCGGTCCAGGTGATCTTGTGATTGCGCAGCACCCCTTCCTCGGTGGCGCCCAGCTTCAGCACCGCCGCATGGCTGCGGACATTGCGGTTGTCGACCATGAACTCGACCCGGATCGCGCCGGCGTCGAAGGCATGGCCCAGCAGCAGGCGCTTGGACTCCGGGTTGACCGGGCCGGAGCGGACCTCTGGGTTGAGGAAGGTCGAGCCGATCTCCAGCCCCTTGTGCAGACGCCGGATGTTGAGGATCGAGGTGGCGCCGACCACCTTCTTGTCGCTGAGCTGGCGGATGGCAAAGCCGATCCGCTCGCCGCGCTCGGTCTCGCCGTGCAGGGAGGCCCACCATTCATCGAAGCCTTCCCCACAGCCGTTCACCGACATGATCTCCCAGGCCTCGGGATCGCAGTCGACGGCGCCGCGCAGTTCGTCTTTGTGCTCGGCGGTTACGGGTTCGAGCCGCACGTAGCGGCCTTTGAGGATTTTGGGGCGCAGGTTCATGAGGCCAGAGTGGCAAAGCCCGGCGTGCTTGCAAACCGCTTAGCGCGAGACGCTATTGATTTTATATAAAACTTAAACTAATAGGCATGGAAGGATATGTGATCAGGGCCCGACCACGATGACCGCCGAAGCCGATTCGAAACTGACCGACCAGGCCAAGACCTTCCAGGTGGTGGCCTACGTGGCCGCCGCCACCCTTGCGGTGCAGCTGCTGGTAATGCTCAAGGCGCTGAGCCTGATCAGTCCGGCGGCCGACGCCTTGAGCCAGGGCGAATGGGCCGGCTTCTGGGAGGCCGCCAACCCCGTGCTGCGGCGGCTGGTGACCTTCCTGCCGGTGGTCTGCTACCTGGGCGGCGTGCTGGCTGCGGCGGGAATTTTCGGACGGGTGGCGGGCGGCGAGCTGTTCTCGCGGAACAATTCCAAGGGACTCGCGAACGTCGGCTCATCCCTGCTGTGGGGCGCGGCAGCGACGGCGTTTGTCGTGCCTCTCCTGTTGGGCGCCATCGACGGCGAAGCCGGCTTTCGCGGATTGCGGATGGAGCCGGAGACATGGGTCATCGCCGTGGTCGGCGGGGCCATCCTGGTGCTGGGTCGGATGATGGCCTTGGCCCAGTCCGAAAACGCGTCGCTGAAGGCAGAGCTGTCGGACTTCGTCTGACGATGCCTGTCGTCGTCACCCTCGACATCATGCTGGCCCGCAGAAAAATGCGGGCCCGGGACCTGGCCCAGCGGATCGGCCTCTCCGAGACCCAGCTCTCCCTGCTACGCACCGGCAAGGTGCGCGGCGTGCGTTTCGACACCCTGGCGGCGCTCTGCGCGGTGCTGGACTGCAAGCCCGCCGACTTGCTCGACTACGACCTCGATCCCGCCGACGCCGAGCGGGGCGGCGCCGCCTCTGAGGACTAATACGTAGTCTCACCGCGCTTGCCCCGTGGGGAAGGCTGGTGCAAGATGCGTTCAAACAACTGTTTGACACACAACTCTAGGGAAGAGCCGCCCCATGGACTTCGATATCTCGCCGAAACAGCGTCAGTTTCTCGACCGCGTCGTCGCCTTCATGGAAGAGCACATCCGCCCGGCCATCCCGCGCTACGAAGAGGAAATGAACGTCCTGGGCCCGGCCCGCTGGAAAGTCGTGCAGGTCGTCGAGGAGCTGAAGGTCAAGGCCAAGGCCGCCGGCCTGTGGAACTTCTTCATGCCGCCGCACAGCGGCCAGACCCATGTCGACGACACCTTCCAGTTCGAAGGCATCCAGTTGACCAACCTCGAATACAGCATGATCGCCGAGCAGATGGGCAAGATCGGCTTCGCGTCCGAGGTGTTCAACTGCTCCGCGCCCGACACCGGCAACATGGAAGTGCTGATGCGCTACGGCACGCTGGAGCAGAAGCACCGTTGGCTGAAGCCGCTGATGAACGGCGAAATCCGTTCGGCCTTCCTGATGACCGAGCCGGACGTCGCCTCCTCGGACGCCACCAACATCGAGACCCGCATCGAGCGCGACGGCGACGACTACGTGATCAACGGCCGCAAATGGTGGTCCTCGGGCGTCGGTGATCCGCGCTGCAAGGTCGCCATCGTCATGGGCAAGACCGACCCGACCAACGCCAGCCGTCACGCCCAGCAGTCGCAGATCCTGGTGCCGATGGACGCCCCCGGCATCGAGATCGTCCGCATGCTGCCGGTGTTCGGCTATGACGACGCCCCGCACGGCCACGCCGAAGTGCTGCTGAAGGACGTCCGCGTCCCGATCATCGACGGCCTGCTGCTGGGCGAAGGCCGCGGCTTCGAAATCGCCCAGGGCCGCCTGGGCCCGGGCCGTATCCACCACTGCATGCGCACCATCGGCACGGCGGAAGTGGCGCTGGAGAAGATGTGCAAGCGCCTGATGAGCCGCAAGGCGTTCGGCAAGTACCTTTCCGACCACAGCGTCTGGGAACAGCGCGTCGCCGAGGCCCGCATCGACATCGAGATGTGCCGTCTGCTCTGCCTCAAGGCCGCCGACATGATGGACAAGGCCGGCAACAAGTCGGCCCGGCTGGAGATCGCCATGATCAAGGTGGCGGCGCCCCGCATCGCCCTGAAGATCATCGACGACGCCATTCAGGCCCACGGCGGCGCCGGCGTGACCACCGACTTCGGCCTGGCATCGGCCTATGCTCACCAGCGCACCCTGCGTCTGGCCGACGGTCCCGATGAAGTCCACTGCCGCACCATCGCCCGCGATGAATTCGGCAAGTACGGCGACCTGAAGATGCAGCAGAAGGCCGCCCGCGATCGCGAGCTGGAAGTGGCCGGCATCCGCTAGGATCGGAGTTGACAGAATGCGGTCCGCGGCCTTCAGGGTCGCGGACCGTTTTCGTTTTGAGGCTCATTTTCCTTTTTGGGGGTCGGGATGTTTCAGGAACGCCGTTTCAAGTTCGAGGGCGAGGATGGCGCCTCCATCGCCGGCTATCGCTGGAAAGGCTTCAAAGCCGCCAAGGCGGTGCTGCAGGTCTCCCACGGCGCCGGCGAGCACGCCGGGCGCTATCCCGCGCCGCTGTCCCTGCTGATCGACGATAACTGGGACCTCTACGCAGACGACCATCGCGGCCACGGCGCGACCAGTCCTGACTCGCTAGGCGACTTCGGCCCCGGCGGCGCCTCGGCCGTCATTGGCGACATGACCGCCCTGACCGAGCGCATCCGCGAGGAGAACCCCGGCGTTCCGGTGGTGATGATGGGCCACAGCATGGGAGCCATGCTGACCCAGACCTGGATGCTGGATCATTCGCACCTGGTCGACGCCATCGTGCTGTCGGGGACCTGCGCCTTCGAGCTGCTGCCGCCCGACATCGACTTCAACGCCGGCTTCGAAGGCCGCACGGCCTATGACTGGCTGAGCCGCGACCCCGCCGAGGTCGACCGCTATGTCGCCGACCCGCGCTGCGGCATCAACTTCACTCCGGAATCGCGCGAGAGCTTCGGCCCCGTCGTCATGCGCCAGGTCATGCCGGACGCCCTGGCCAAGGTGCGCAAGGACCTGCCCATCTATGTGGTGGTCGGCGACGAGGATCCGCTGAACGACCACCTGGCCCGGCTGCAGCCTGTGCTGGATCGTTTCAAGGACGCCGGCCTGACCAACGTGACGCTCAAGGTCTATCCGGGCGGCCGCCACGAGATGCTCAACGAGACCAACCAGCAGGAAGTGGTCGAGGACCTCAAGGCCTGGCTGGAAGCGGCGGTCGGGGTCTAGGCGCGGCCATGAGTTTCGAGACCGTCGACGATGAGTGGAAGGTCGCCACCACAGCGTCACATGTTTACTTCGTAGCCGGGCCGTTGTCGCAATGGTTCCGTCATCCGATGACCGGGACTGTTCCCGGGCGCGACGGCTTCCTCCGCTTCTCGACCGCTGAGCAGTACATGATGGCCGGCAAGGCGGCGCTGTTCGGCGACGACGAAGCGCTGGACGCCATCCTCGCCGCCAAGGACCCCAAGACCCAGAAGGAATGGGGTCGCAAGGTGCGCAACTTTGATCCGGCGGTCTGGGACGGCAAGGCGCGGGACATCGTGACCGAAGGCAACCGGCTGAAGTTCAGCCAGAACGCCGACCTTGGCGCCTACCTGTTGGCTACCGGCGACAAAACCCTGGTCGAGGGCGCCTGGTACGACGCCGTGTGGGGCGTGAAGCTGGCCTGGAGCGACCCGGCCATCCTCGACGAGGCTAACTGGCAAGGGACCAATTGGCTGGGCCAGTGCCTGATGACGGTGCGCGGGGAACTTCGGCGCGATCTGGTCCAACGCCTGAAGCAGAAATAGAGACCGGCGCGCTCATCGAGCGCCGGCCCCAGTTTAGATCGGGCTGTTCTTATCGGCGGCTGATCCTAGGGATAGATCATCGCCTCGGTCAGCGTCGCGCCGTCGGCCGGGATGCTGACCTTGACCTCGTCGAAGGTCGGCTTGCGGCCCCCGGCGAAGGTTCCGCTCATGGCCCAGCCTTCCTTGGGCTTGCCGTTGTCTTCGCGGGCCATCTGGAAGTTGCTGTCCTCGTCGTGCAGCACCATCACCGCATAGTCGCCGGCCGGCACGTTGGGGATGGTCAGCACCATGTCGCCGCCGGCGGTTACCTGGGCCCGGGTCCCGGTCACGGCCGTGGGCTTCATGAACTGGTCGCGGGACTGCAGCGAGACCAGCATCTGGCCGCCCTTGGGCTGCACGCCGGTCAGGGTCACCGTCACATCTCCGGCCAGGGCCTGGCCCGCGAAACCCAGGGCCGCCACCGCCAGCACGCTTGCAAACATCTTCATCGCTCGTCTCCTGTCGAGTTGATAGAGAGCTTTGTATCACAAAGTCATCTATCGTCAATCAGGGTGCTCGTGAACTTTCGTCCATGTTCAAATGCTGCGGGTATTCAAAGTCCGTTGACGGCCCGGCTCATCCGCAGGAAGGGCGCCATCAGCAGGGCGGCAAGTCCAAGCTCGGCCAGGGCCATCCACAGATTGACCCGCTCATTGGCCTGGCCGCGCGCCATGGAGAGGCCGTGACCGGCGGCGGCGCCGAACCACAGGAAGGAGAGGGCCAGCGCCATCGCGGCCCCCAGGGTCGGCGAATAGCCGAGAAAGGCGGCCGTCGCGCCGTGACTGACCAGCAGCATGGCCCCGATAACCCGGGCCTGCACTCGCCCAGCGTCCTCGCCCCAGGGGCCGGCGGCGATGCGGATGGCCGCCTGGTCAGGCCTGGCCAGCACGAAACCGCCAAGCGCGCCGCCGAGGCTGCAGGCCAGGATGGCCAGGAGGAGGGAGAGGATCATCAAGGGCAGGACTCGAAACAGGCCGGAGAGGTCACGAATGCGCCAGCAGTTGCGGCGATAGCAAGGCCAAAGCGTTGAAGGCCGGGCTCCGATCCTCGGGGAATTTTGGGGCGCTCGCCTTGACTCTCCACGCCCTCGACCCTAACTCCCAGCCTGCGTTGGCACTCACGGGCATCGACTGCTAACAGCAGCGCCCCGGAGCGTCGGCAGCCCCTTTCGCATAAACGTTCGGACGGAGACGACCCGATGAAATTTCGCCCCCTCGGCGACCGCGTGCTGGTGAAGCGCGTCGAAGAAGAATCCAAGACCAAGGGCGGGATCATCATTCCCGACACCGCCAAGGAAAAGCCCCAGGAAGGCGAAGTCATCGCCGTGGGCCCCGGCGCCCGTGACGAAACCGGCAAGGTCCAGCCCCTGGAACTGAAGGCCGGCGACAAGATCCTGTTCGGCAAGTGGTCGGGCACCGAAGTGAAGGTCGAAGGCGAAGACCTGATCATCATGAAGGAAAGCGACGTCCTGGGCGTGCTGGCCTAACAGCCGCCGCCGCGACGATCCTTCCTCCCCACATTTCAAAGAAAAGAGAACAACGAGATGGCCGCTAAAGACGTCTATTTCTCCTCCGACGCGCGCGACAAGATGCTGCGCGGCGTCAACATCCTCGCCAACGCGGTGAAGGTGACCCTGGGCCCCAAGGGCCGCAACGTCGTCATCGAAAAGTCCTTCGGCGCCCCGCGCTCGACCAAGGACGGCGTCTCGGTGGCCAAGGAAATCGAACTGGCTGACCGCTTCGAGAACCTCGGCGCCCAGCTGATCCGCGAAGTCGCCTCCAAGACCAACGACAAGGCCGGCGACGGCACCACCACCGCCACCGTGCTGGCCCAGGCCATCGTCGTGGAAGGCCTCAAGTCGGTCGCGGCCGGCATGAACCCGATGGACCTGAAGCGCGGCATCGAAAAGGCCGTCATCAAGGTCGTGGCCGAGATCAAGTCGATCTCCAAGAAGGTCACCACCAACGAAGAAATCGCCCAGGTCGGCACCATCTCGGCCAACGGCGACGCCGATGTCGGCGCCATGATCGCCAAGGCCATGGACAAGGTCGGCAACGAAGGCGTCATCACGGTTGAAGAGGCCAAGAGCCTGGAAACCGAACTCGACGTCGTCGAAGGCATGCAGTTCGACCGCGGCTACCTGTCGCCCTACTTCATCACCAACGCCGACAAGATGGAGGTCGTCCTCGAAGACCCGCTCATCCTGCTGTCGGAAAAGAAGCTCTCCTCGCTGCAGCCCCTGCTGCCGGTGCTGGAAGCCGTGGTTCAGTCGGGCCGTCCCCTGCTGATCATCGCCGAGGACATCGAAGGCGAAGCCCTGGCCACCCTGGTGGTCAACAAGCTGCGCGGCGGCCTGCGGGTCGCGGCGGTCAAGGCTCCGGGCTTCGGCGATCGCCGCAAGGCCATGCTGGAAGACATCTCCGTCCTGACCGGCGGTGAAGTCATCAGCGAAGACCTGGGCATCAAGCTCGAGAACGTCACCATCGAAATGCTCGGCAAGGCCAAGAAGGTCACCATCACCAAGGACGACACCACCATCGTCGACGGCGTGGGCGACAAGGCCGGGATCGAAGCCCGCATCGGCCAGATCAAGAAGCAGATCGAAGACACCACCTCGGACTACGACAAGGAAAAGCTGCAAGAGCGTCTGGCCAAGCTGGCCGGCGGCGTCGCGGTCATCCGCGTCGGCGGCTCGACCGAAGTCGAAGTTAAGGAAAAGAAGGACCGCGTCGACGACGCCCTCAACGCGACCCGCGCGGCCGTGGAAGAAGGCATCGTCCCCGGCGGCGGCGTCGCCCTGCTGAAGGCCTCCAAGATCCTGGCCGACATGGTTGGCGACAATGACGACCAGACGGCCGGCATCGCCATCGTCCGCCGCGCCCTGCAGGCCCCGATCCGTCAGATCGCCGAGAACGCCGGCGTCGAAGGTTCGATCGTGGTCGGCAAGGTTCTGGACAGCGCCTCGGCCACCTTCGGCTTCAACGCCCAGACCGAACAGTATGTCGACCTGGTCCAGGACGGCGTCATCGACCCCGCCAAGGTGGTCCGTACGGCTCTGCAGGACGCGGCTTCGGTCGCCGGCCTGCTGATCACCACGGAAGCCGCCATCGTCGAAGCCCCGAAAAAGGGCGGCGGCGCCCCGGCCATGCCGGGCGGCGGCATGGGCGACATGGACTTCTAAGAAGTCTGCCATCGCTACGAATTGGGGCGGGGCCGCGAGGCTCCGCCCTTTTTCTTTGGAGGTGGGGCCTGATAGGCTTGGCGGCATGGCGCATCTGTCTGTCCACGCAATTGGCGACCTGTTCTCCGGCTTTGCCGCCGGCAACTGGGGGATCGTCGCCAGTCAATTCGTGGCCGGCCTTGCGTGGGTGATGTTTGTCTCCGGCGCCATAAAGGAGATCAAGGCTCTGCGCGCCTTCCGGTTGCCCGGACAGAACCCTGCTGCCAATCGATTTGTCGGTGCTCTTGCCGACGAAGGTTTCCTAAAGACCAGGCAGGACAGAGTCATGTTGTGGTTAAGGGCCATCGTGCTGTCCGGCGTGAGCGCCGCGTTCACTATCGGCATCTGGCGCGCGAAGGACGGACCAATCATCCTTGTTATCGCAGCCCCTTTGTTGACCGCGCTGTTCTTGGCGGAATGGATCACCAACGCCGGCGCCAAAGCCCCTAAGCCTCGCCGCAGGCATCCCTAGCCGCCGAGACTTTGTCTTGACCCAGACGGCCCTGACCGCCAGCGTGCCGGCCAATCTATCTGGGAGTTTCCGTTTTGATCCTTCGTTCCGTTCTGGCCGCCGCCCTCGTGCTGAGCACGCTGCCGGCCGCCATCCCCACCGTCGCCTCCGCCGAGGCCAAGTCGCGCACCATCTGCGAAGGCTTCCGGCCGCTGTCGGGCACGCCGACCTATCTGCGCGCGGTCGACTTCTATGATGGACCGGTTTCCGCCAACGCCACGCTGGCGCCCGATACCTCCGATGAGTCCGACGGCAAGCTGATTAACAAGTGGACCTTCCAGCCCGGACACAACGTCACCCTGATCTGTGGCTACGGCACCTCCAAGCAGGTCCGCATCCTGCCCAAGTCGGTCACCTTCTGCACGGCGACCTTCACGAAGGCCCCGCGTTCAACGAACTGGAAGCCGGCCGACGTCTCCTGCGGTTGATATTCCGCGCCTCTTGCTCTATACGCCCCGCTTCCGCCGCCCGGCCCTGCCAGGCGACGGTCCTGTTTGAGAACTACGGAGCGCCGGGGTCACCGTCGCCATAAACGAGGAAGAGCCCTTCCTCGCCGTCGGGAGACAGGGATAGCGACGCCGGTTCGCCGGGCTCCTTTTTGCGAGCCCGATCCCGGCCGACTTTCCTTGGGACAGGTCTAAGTCCGCCCGCATGGGAGCGATCCCGCGCGGGCGGTTTGCGACGTCCGGAATGGTCCGGGCGCCGATAAGACTAGGAGACCGCAATGGACCGCGCACAAAAAGCGGAAGCGATCGAAGCCCTAAAGGGCGTCTTCGCGGATGCCGGCGCTGTGGTCGTGACCCACTACATGGGTCTGACCGTTGCGGAAATGACGGACCTGCGTCTGCGCCTCCGCAAGGAAGGCGCCGCGCTGAAAGTGGTGAAGAACACTCTGGTTCAGAAGGCCCTTGGCGGGTCGGTCGGTGAAGATGGCGACGCCCTCTTCAAAGGCCCGGTCGCCATCGCCTATGCGCCGGACGCCGTCACCGCCGCCAAGGTCACGGCCCAGTACGCCAAGGAGAACGACAAGTTCACCGTCATTGGCGGCCTGATGGGCCAACAAGTCCTGGACGCCAAGGGCGTTGATACGTTGGCCAAGCTGCCTTCGCTCGACGAACTTCGCGGCAAGCTGGTTGGTCTGCTGCAAGCCCCGGCCACCAAGATCGCCGGCATCCTGCAAGCCCCCGCTGGCCAGCTGGCTCGCGTCGTTGGCGCCTACGCCAACAAAGACGCCGCCTGACCGTCATCTTCGCACAAACTGACAACACACCCTCAAGGAACCTATCCCATGTCCAAGCTTGAAAAGATCGTCGACGAACTGTCGACCCTGACCGTCCTGGAAGCCGCTGAGCTGTCCAAGATGCTGGAAGAAAAGTGGGGCGTCTCCGCCGCCGCTCCGGTGGCCGCCGCCGCCGCCGCCGGCCCGGCCGCTCCGGTTGAAGCCGCTGAAGAGCAAACCGAGTTCACCGTTGTTCTGACCGCCGGTGGCGACAAGAAGATCAACGTGATCAAGGAAGTCCGCGGCGTCCGTCCGGACCTCGGCCTGAAAGAAGCCAAGGACCTGGTCGAAGGCGCTCCGCAGAACGTCGTCGAGAACGTCTCCAAGCAAGTCGCCGAAGAAGTGAAGAAGAAGCTGGAAGAAGCCGGCGCCTCCGTCACCGTGAAGTAGCCGATGGAGCGCATTGCGCTCCACGAGCTATCCCTGCGACTGCTCCGCAGAGGCGCGTAGCAGCCAAAGCAGGGATCCAAGCGACCAAAGTCAGCGGCCCCGGAGAGCGATCTCCGGGGCCGTTTTCTTGTCTGCGAGGGCCGCGGCCCTCTCTTGAATCCTCCCCCTCCGGGTGAGGATTTAGTTTTGCGGAAGCTTGAAGGCGTTAGGCAAGAGCTCCGCCAGCGTCACCCGCTCCATGGTCCCGCCGGACCCAACCATCACCACCTCGCAGCCGTCCGGCGAGGCCAGTTCGGCGATGCGCTGGCGGCAGGCGCCGCAGGGTTGGACGGCGATACGCTCCCCAGCGGTTTCAGCCGTGACGTAGATCGTGCGGGCTCGACGGGCTCCGCCGGAGGCGATCATCGCGGCCAGGGCCGAGACCTCCGCGCAGTTGCCGATCGGATAGGCGGCATTCTCGACATTGCAGCCGGCGTGCAGACCGCCCTGGTCGTCCTCGACGACGGCGGCGACCTGGAACTTGGAATAGGGGCAGTAGGCGTTGGCCAGCTGGGTTTCCAGGCGGCTCAGCACGTCAGCGGCAATCATGGAAGGGCGTCCCATGCCGAACTCCAGCTCAAGGGACGAGCATGGATGGCGCGACGGCGAGCGTCCGTCAATGGGCGGACTTTGACGCTAGGTGAAGCTTGACCTCCGCTGGCGGCGGGAGGATGTGCCACTGATCGGGAGAGGATACCATGAGCAACGACCTGGAAGCCGACTACATCATCGTGGGCGCGGGCAGCGCCGGCTGCGTGCTGGCCAACCGGCTGAGCGCCGACGGCAAGACCCGGGTTCTGCTGCTGGAGGCCGGCGGCGACGACCGCCCCACCAAAGAGCCCTCGCAGTTCATGTCCAACCTGATGATCCACATCCCGGTCGGCTATGCCCAGACCCTGAAGGATCCCAAGGTCAACTGGCTCTACCCGACCGAGCCCGATCCCGGCACCGGTGGCCGGGTCCACATGTGGCCGCGCGGCAAGGTGCTGGGCGGCTCGTCCTCGATCAACGGCCTGCTCTATATCCGCGGCCAGCACGCCGATTACGACAACTGGCGCCAGCTGGGCTGCGAGGGCTGGAGCTGGGACGACGTACGCCCCTACTTCATGCGCGCCGAGCACCAGGAGCGCGGGGCCGGCGACTGGCACGCCACCGGCGGGCCGCTGAACGTCTCGGACGTCACCACCACCCATGAAGTGTCTGACGCCGTGGTCGAGGCCTGTGTCGAAGCGGGCATTCCACGCAATGCCGACGTCAACGGCGAGGACCAGGAGGGCGTCAGCTACTACCAGCTGACTGTCAAGAACGGCCAGCGCTGCTCGGCCGCCGTCGCCTATCTGCATCCGGCCATGGGCCGCGCCAACCTGCGGGTCGAGACCCGGGCCCTGACCGGCAAGGTGTTGTTCGAAGGCAAGAAGGCCGTGGGCGTCGAGTTCAGCCAGGGCGGGGTCAAGAAGACCGCTAAGGCGAAGAAGGAAGTCATCCTCTGCGGCGGGGCGATCAACTCGCCGCAGCTGCTGCAGCTGTCCGGCATCGGCCCGGCGGCCCTGCTCAAGCAGCATGGCATCGAGGTGCTGGTCGACGCCCCCGGGGTCGGCGAGAACCTGCAGGACCACTATGTGATGAGCGTCACATATCGCCTGAAGGCCGGCACCATCTCGGTGAATGAGCTGACCAAGGGGCCGCGCTTCATCGGCGAGGCGATGAAGTACCTCTTCCAGCGCAAGGGCCTGCTGACCCTGTCGGCCGCCCATATCGCCGCCTTCTGCAAGTCGCGGCCGGACCTGTCCTCGCCGGATATCCAGTTCCACATCCTGCCGGCCACCATGGATGTCGAGAAACTGGTCAACGAGCAGAAGATGGAGCTGGAAGGCGTCCCCGGCCTGACCATCGCCCCCTGCCAGGTCCGCCCCGAAAGCCGGGGCACGATCCGTATCGTCTCGGCCGATCCTACCGTCTATCCGTCGATCCAGCCCAACTACCTGTCCAATCCCCTGGACCAGGAGGTAGCGGTCGCCTCGCTGAAATGGTCGCGCGCCATCGCCGCCCAGCCGGCGCTCAAGCCCTATATCGAGCACGAGCTGATGCCGGGGACCGACCTGCAGTCGGACGAGGCGCTGCTGGAATTCGCCCGGATGAGCGGCTCGACCATCTATCACCCGGTCGGCACCTGCCAGATGGGCCATGGGCCGAACGCCGTGGTCGATCCTCAGCTAAACGTGCACGGCGTGGAAGGCCTGCGGGTCGTCGACGCCTCGGTCATGCCGCGCCTGGTCTCGGGCAATACCAACGCCCCGACCATCATGATCGCCGAGAAGGCCGCTGATATGATCCTCGGCAAGGCAACGGCCATGGCCGCCTAGGGCTGCAAAAAGGGCGGATGTGAATCCGCCCTAAACCCTGTTTTCCAGGAAATCCTTGTTCGCCAAGCCTATTCGTGGGATACCGTTTAAATCGGACGTCGAAATGGCGCGGCTCGCAACTTCGGAATACCCGCAAGGGCTCCGAATTCGCCATCCCAAACCCTCAAGATTTTTGATCGCTCGGCCGCATCTCGCGGGCTGAATACAATCTACGCAAGGTTATCATCTATGGCTACCGGCACCGTTAAGTGGTTCAACGCGCAAAAAGGCTTCGGCTTCATCGCTCCCGATGAAGGCGGCGGCGACGTGTTCGTCCACATCTCCGCGGTCGAGCGCTCCTCGCTCGGCTCGATCCATGAAGGCCAAAAGCTCAACTATGAGCTCGAGCGCGACGCTCGCAATGGCAAGATGTCGGCCGGTCAGCTGTCGGCCGGCTAAGGCCGTCGACAATCCGTCTGCTTGAAACGGGCCGGCCCTGCGCCGGCCCGTTTTTTCTTGTCCCGCGGTCTCCGGGCCTGCGCACTGTCATGAGTCCGACGCATTAATTCCCTTCCGGTCTGCGGCACGTGCTAGGATCGACCTCAATCTGGAGCCTTCGCCATGAGCCGAGCATCGTCCAAGGCGGCTCTGCCGCCCAAGCCCCTGGGCATCGGCGGCCTGCGTGAAGCCGTCCAGACGGCCGAGGCCGCCGGCGGCAAGCTCGGCGCGATGACCCTGCACCTGACCTTCCGCGACGCGGCGCTGATCAAGCGCAGCCGCGAAGTCGGCCTCGATGAGGTCCGCTTCACCGACGGCGTCATGCATTTCATGGGCGTCAAGGTGATCATCGGCGACGTGGCCATGAGCAACCTTCAGAACGACTGAGTCTAATCGCCGGTGATCCAGGTGTGGGTCGCCAGGATCGGCGCCTTGGCCATCTCGACCACATCCTCGCGATCCAGTCCCAGCATGCCGCGCAGCGACTCGCCGATCAGAGCTTCTGCGAAAGCCTGATTGGCCACCCCCAGCACCAGCCGGCGCACCAGCCGGGCGTCATAGCCGGGCAGCGCCTTGAGGGGCGTCTCCAGCGCCGCGACCAGGGCGTGGATCTGACTACCGATCGGTGAGAGCAGGCGGGTCTCGTCATTCAGGGCCAGCCAGGCCGCGAGCTTGCCGGCGCCGCCCGCGCCGAACGCCTCGAACACGATATCCACCGGGGCGGCGACGGGGGCCTGGCCCTCGCGAACCGCCGCTACCGCGGTCTCCAGCGCCTCGGTCAGGTCGCTGACCATGGAGCCCATCAGAGCCGACTGCAGTTCGCCGGCGCTGCCGAAGTGATGCAGCAGATTGCCGTGGCTCATGCCCAGCCGGGCGGCCACCGCCTTGAGGGTTACAGCCGCCGGGCCGGCCTCCAGAAGGATGTCCCGGGCCGCCGCCACCGCCTCGGCCTTGGCGGTCTCGGGGGATCGCCTACGTCTCACTGTTGACATCTGTGTCAGTAATGCTCATGGTCTTGTGGTGAGGGGACTATGGAGAAGCCGCATGCCCGACGCCAGCCGCACACCCTCCGACCTGACCATCCGTCCCCGGAACTACCGCTTTCGCGGCGACCCTGGTGAAGGCCGCTGGTGGCTGAACGGTGATCCGCTGGCTACGGCCTGGCACAATGCGCTCAGCGGCACCTTCCCGGAGGGCGAGAAGCTGTTCATTGAAGCGGTGACCCGCTTCAAGGACCGGGTTGGCGAGCCGCTGCGCAGCCAGATCGGCGACTTCGTGCGCCAGGAAGCGGCCCATACGCGCGAGCATCTGGCCTTCAACCAGGCCCTCGGCCGGCGCTACAACATGAGCGGGATCGAGACCCGCACCCTGAACCGGGTGACCTTCGCCCGCACCCGGCCGCACCTGGGTCAGCTGGCCGCGACGGCCGCGCTGGAGCATTTCACCGCCATCCTGGCCCATGACGCCCTGACCCATCCCGAGGACTTCGCCGGCGCCCCGGAAGAGATCGTCAAGCTCTGGCGTTGGCACGCGGTTGAGGAGATCGAGCACAAGGCGGTGGCCTTCGACGTGCTGGCGGCCGTCGTCGCTGACCGGGCGCCGATCCGTCGCTG
Organism: Caulobacterales bacterium; assembly: GCA_038236615.1. Taxonomy (GTDB): domain Bacteria; phylum Pseudomonadota; class Alphaproteobacteria; order Caulobacterales; family Caulobacteraceae; genus Caulobacter. The sequence continues at coordinate 21,187 of JBBRZO010000014.1, read as the reverse complement.
GCTGCTGCGATCGATCAGCATGGCGCTGATCACGCTGGCCTTCGCCCATTCCATGATCGTCAACACCGCCGACCTGCTGCGCCAGGACGGCATCGAGCCCAGATCGATGCGCGGCGCGGCCTGGCGCTATTTCGTGTTCGGCAAGCCGGGCGTACTGCGCCGCATCCTGCCGCATTATCTGGCCTGGTACCGGCCCGGCTTCCATCCCTGGCAGAAGGACGATCGCGCCCTGCTGGACGGGATCGAGGACAGCCTGGTCCCGGCGGCGGCCGCCGCTGCTTGACGGTCAAGGCCGGTGAGCGGAAAGGAGAAGCATGCGCCGCTTCTCCCTTCTGGCCCTGCTGGCCGCCGCCCTGATCCCGATCACCGCAGTTGCAGCGACCCTGCAGAAGGGCTCCGGCCCGATCAGCCCCGGCCGCCTGGCCGGAGTGGTGAAGACTCTGGCGTCGGATTCCTTCGCCGGCCGCGCGCCGGCCGGTCCCGGCGAGCAGAAGACCATCGATTTCCTGGTTAAGCGCTTCAAGGCGTTGGGACTGCAGCCGGCCGGGCCGGGCGGGTCCTGGACCCAGGAAGTGCCGCTGCTGAAGACCCAGGTGCTGCCGGACTCGACGGTGTCCCTGCTCGAAGGCCAGGCCGAGGTTCCGCTGGTCATCGGCCAGGACATCTATCTCTCGACGGTCCAGCCCAAGGACGAGATCAAGGCCGCCGACCTGCCCCTGGTCTTCGTCGGCTACGGCGTCAGTGCGCCCGAGCGTGGCTGGGACGACTTCAAGGGCGTCGACCTCAAGGGCAAGATCGTCGTCTTCCTGGTCAATGACCCCGACTTCCAGGCCAAGGAGGGCGAGCCGGTGGCCGGCAAGTTCGGTGGCCGGGCCATGACCTACTACGGACGCTGGACCTACAAGTACGAGGAAGCCGCCCGGCGCGGCGCGGCCGGGGCGCTGATCATCCATGACACCCCCGGGGCCGGCTATGGCTGGCAGACGGTGGTCGCGCCCAAGGGCGAGATGTTCGACGTGGTGCGCGAGGATGGCGGGGCCGGCCGCGTGCCTTTCCAAGGCTGGATCCAGGGCGACGCGGCGGCGAGCCTCTTCAAGGCGGCGGGCCAGGACCTGGCGGCCCTGCGAGTCCAGGCCCGGTCGGCCGGGTTCAAACCCGTCACCCTGGAGGGCGTCACCTTCAGCGCCGACCTGAAGATCGCCCAAGCCCAGGTGGTCAGCCACAACATCCTGGCCAAGCTGCCCGGCGCCAAGCGGCCGGACGAGAGCGTCATGTTCTCGGCTCACTGGGACGCCTATGGCATCGCCCCGACCCCCGACGCCGGCGGCCAGACTATTCGCCGGGGCGCGGCCGACGACGCCATCGGGGTCGCGGGCCTGCTGGAATTGGCCAGGGCCTTCGCCAAGGGCCCACGCCCGGACCGGACCCTGGTGTTCGGGGTGTGGACGGCGGAGGAGCGTGGCCTGCTCGGCTCGGAATACTGGGCCCAGCATCCGACCGTGCGGCTGGCCCGCGTGGCCGGCAGCTACACCATGGACGTCCTGCAGACCGCCGGGCCGGCCCGTGACGTGGTGCTGGTCGGGGCCGGGCAGAACGACCTGGAGCGCGGCCTGGCCGACGCCGCCGGCCGCCAGGGCCGCACTGTGACGCCGGACGCCAGGCCCGAGCGCGGCCTGTTCTACCGCGCCGACCACTTCTCACTGGCCAAGCGCGGCGTGCCGGTGCTGCTGCTGATGGGGATCGGCGGCGGGGCCGATCTGGTCAAGGGCGGCCGCAAGGCCGGCGACCAATGGGTCAGCGACTACACGGCCAACTGCTATCACCAGACCTGCGACAGCTATTCGGGCAGATGGGACCTGCGCGGCGCGGCTCAGGATGTCGAGCTGCTCTATGTGGCGGGCGGGGCGCTGGCCAACAGCCGGGTCTGGCCGGACTGGAACTCAGGTTCGGAATTCGCCGGCGTCCGCGCCCAGAGCAGCGGCGAGCGGCGCTAGCTGAAGATAGTGTCGAGGGTGGCGCCCGGCAGTTCGCCGCGCACCGCCTTGAGCTCGACATAGATGGCCGCCGGGACCACCGAAGCGCCGGCCAGCAGCAGGACCGTGGCGGCCATATAGGCCAGCAGGTCGATGACCCCCAGGCCTACCGCCAGGGGATCGGATTGCGCATTGGCTTCGACAATGGCCGGCATGGTGGCGCTGACGGCCAGGCTGATCACCATGAGCGTGCCCACCGCCGCGCCAAAGCCGATCAGGCCCATGACGAGGCGTAGGCCAAAGATGGCCAGGCGGTTGTTCTCGGTCAGATAGAAGCTGCGGGTCAGGGACTCGATCACCCCGGCGCCTTCCCAGACCCGGCAAGGCGTAGCGGCCGCCCAGACCGTGGCGAGGGCCAGCCCCGGCACAACCAGGAACCAGGTCCCGGCCCAGACACCCGCCATATAGAGCGCTCCGACTCCCGCGACCGGCAGCATGTTGCGCCAGCCGGCCCGCAGGCATTGGCCGACTCCGGGCCGCTTGCCGGTCAGGTCGCTGATCGAGCCCCAGACCACCATGGCGTGGACGAAGGCCAGCGGCAGCACGAACCCCAGCATGCAGAGCAGGCCCAGCATGCCGAAGAAGCCATGGCTGATCCATTCGGTGCGGTGTTCGGGGCTGACCGCAACGGCGGCGGCCAGCGAGACACCGAATTCGATGAGCGCCGTCAGCAGCCAGACGATCACGCCGGCCACCCCAAAGGTGACGGCGTTGCGGCGGAAGGTAACGAAAACCCGTCCGATGACCCGGCCGATATCGAAGGTCTGGCCGAGCGCGCTAGCGTTCGAACGGTCAGGGCCAGATCGATCTGGGCCAGTTCGATCGGGGGTCGTCACGGCCATGGGGCCTCCAGGCGGTGCTCGCGGTGGCGGGCAGCTAACCCCCACGTCGCGGCGATGACCAGTCACAATCCGCTGTCCGGCAAAACGGTCGCAGTCAGCGGGTCCTCGGCCAGGACCTTGAGAATCCAGTCGCGGAAGGCGGCGATCTTGGGCGAGCGGCGGCGGTCGGTGGGATAGGCCAGCCAATAGCCGCGCCCATAGTCGATGACCGTCGCGAACGGCCGGACCAGCTGGCCGCGCGATATCTCGCCGGCGAACAGGATTGGCGAGGCCAGGGCCACGCCCTGTCCGGCCATGGCCGAGGCGACCTCGATGGCCTGCAGGTCGGCCTCTAGCCGCAGGCCGCCGCGCCGGGCCTTGGGCGGGGTGACGCCCGCCGCTTCGAACCACTCGGCCCATTCCGCTTCGTTGCCGATGCGGGGAGCGTCGAGCAGGTCTTCCGGCCGGGCCAGGCCGCCCAGCTGCTCGCGCAGCGCCGGGGTGCAAACGGGCGTGCCCTGCGAGGAGAACATCCGGTGGCTCTCCAGGCCGGGCCAAACGCCGCCCCCGCCGCGCAGGGCCAGGTCGATGGGTTCGTGGTTTAGGTCGATCACCCGCGAACTGGTCTCCAGCCGCACGGCGATCTTCGGATGGGCCAGCTGGAAGCCTCCCAGCCGCGGGGCCAGCCACTGGGTGGCCAGCGACTGCAGGGTCGAGATGGCCAGCACGCCCTCGCCGGTCTCGGTCAGGTCGTTGAATGCCGTGCGCAACACCCCCACCGCCTCGCCGGCTGCCCGGGCCAGTCGCTCGCCGGCCGGGGTCAGGGCGACTTCGCGGGGGAGGCGGCGGAACAGTGGCTGGCCCAGGCGCCGCTCCAGCGCCTTCACCTGCCAGCTGACGGCAGCCTGGGTGATGCCCAGCTCCTCGGCGGCGCGAGTGAAGCTTTTCAGCCGCGCGGCCGCCTCGAAGACCCGGATGGCGCTGAGCGGGATTGTGGCGAGGATGTCTGACATAAGCAGTACTGATGGATAGAGCAGGAGGACGCGTTTGTCACGCGGCGGCCCCAGCGCGAGAACCTGCCTAGGAAATCGCACGAATTCAAGGAGAGATCGCCGTGGAAATGCCTCACGCCACCCATAAGCAGGTTACGTTTGGCTGGCTGAAAATGCTGCTGGATTTCCTTGCCACCCGCAACGATCGACGCCTCGCGGCGGTGGCCTCGCTCCATACCGAGCCGGTGCGCACCAACCACCCGGCCGCCGGCCTGTTCAACCTGGCCGCCCCGCACTGAGGCGTTGCCCTGCGACTCGGGAGGGTTGGCGGATATAGTCACTTTCCTGACGCCCACGGTCATAGGCCTGTGGCCGGATCGGCGGCACCGTGCGGTGTCCGGCGCGAGGGCGGGGGAGCAGAACAATGGACCAGGCGTCAGCCCACCCAAGAGGCCGGCTCATCGGCCTGGTCTATCTGCTCTATGCCGTGGCCTCCCCGCCCAGCAGCGTTCTGGTGAGCCGTCTCATCCTAGCGGGCGACGCGGCGGGAACGGCCCACAGCATTCTGGCCAACGAGGCGCTGTATCAGCTGGGCATCTCGTTCGGCCTTGTCGCCAACATCCTCTACATCGCCCTGACCGCGCTCTTCTATGACCTGCTCAAGCCGGTCGGCGCACGCCTGGCTCTGTTCTTCGCGGTCTTCAGCCTGGCGGGCTGCACGGTCCAGCTGGTCGGCGGCCTGTTCGAAATGGCGCCGCTCGTCCTCCTGAAGGATAGTCAGATGCTGAGCGGCTTCCCGCCAGAGCAGCTGCACGCAGCCGTGATGTTTTCTCTGAAAATGTATAGCCGGGTCTATTACGTCTCGTTTGTGTTGTTCGGGCTGTTCGATCTCTGCATCGGCTGGCTGATCTTCCGGTCGACCTTCCTGCCGCGGTTTATCGGCGTGTTGATGATGATCGGCGGCCTGGGCGCGCTGGTCTTTCTGTGGCCGCCGTTCGCGACCCGGTTCTTTGTCTACCTGGTGGCGCCGGGTGGTGTGGCGGAACTGGCGTTGTTACTGTGGCTACTGGTCATGGGCGTGGATATCGCGAAGTGGCGACACAAGACGGGCCAGCCAGAGGCTCGGATCTAGAGCTGCCAGACCTGCCGGGACCGATCCCGGATCCGACGGTCGTGGCGAGCTACGTCCGCGCGCTGCTGGACCTGGCGGTCGCCAAGGGCGGCCCGCGCGCAGCCCTGTTGGCGCGCTCACAAATCGATGCGCGGCTTCTGGAAGACCCCGATGGCCGCGTCCCGCTGGCCAGGTTCATCGCCCTGATCCGTGCGGGCAAGGACCTCTGCGCAGACCCGGCCCTGGCGCTGCACTTCGGCGAGGCGTTCGACCCTACCCAGCTTTCGATCGTGACCCTGATGGGCCTGGGCAGCGCCAACATCGGCGACGCCTTCGCCCTGCAGAACCGGCTATCGCGTCTCATCATCGAGGTGGACGTCAAAGGGGGCGGAGATCGGTTCACCCTGGTGCGGGATAGACGCGGCGTCTGGCTGGTCGACCACCGCGAGCATCCAAACGACTTTCCGGAAATCACGGAGTCGGGTTTCGCGCGGATGGCCTGCGCGTCGCGGACGATGGGCTCGGCGGGGCTTTGGAAGGCGGTGCAGGTGACCCATGCCGAGCCGGCCTACCGCGCCGAATACGACCGGATATTCCCCGCGCCGGTCGTTTTCGGCGCCGACAGAAACGCGGTCCTGTTGGCCAACGCCGATTGGCTGACCCAGAAGCTCGAACTTCAGCCACGCTATGTCTTCGATGTGCTGAGCGAGCGCGCCGAAGGCCTGATGAAGAAGCTGGAGGACTCCAAGTCGCTTCGGGGTCGCGTCGAAGCGCTGCTGACTCCGGTCCTGCATACGGACGACTTCGGGATGGAGAGGATCGCCAGCCAGCTTGGCATGAGCTCGCGCACCCTGTCGCGACGGCTCAAGGCGGAAGGCGGCGGGTTCGAACAGGTGCTGGACGGACTGCGCCACAGGCTGGCGATCCAGTATCTGACGGAGCGCAAGGCGTCGGTGAACGAGACCGCCCGGCTGCTGGGCTATTCCGAACACGCCGCCTTTTCCCGGGCGTTCAAACGCTGGACCGGGAAGCTTCCCGGCTCGCTGCGCCGGTCGGGCGCTAGCCGCCAGCGGGTTTGGCCTTCATCTGGTCCTTGATGGCCAGGATCTGACCGGCGAAGTAGGGTTGCTGGCCCTGCCTTACCAGGTCGCGGTCGAAGGATTGCAGCAGGTCGATCGCTTCCTGATGCTTGCCCTGCTTGACCAGTTCCTCGGCCAGCGAGCCGCGCACATCGACCAGGGTGGGGACCAGATCGAGGGCTCGCCGATTGTACTTGATCGCCCCGTCCAGGTCGCCGGTGGCCTCCAGGCTGCGGGCGAAATAGGCGTAGAAGTCGTAGGTCCCGACCCCGGCCTCGGCCGCCTTGCGGTACCAGTAGACGGCGTCCTTGTGGGCGCCCTGCTCGGTCAGGCTGAACCCTTCCATGACCATGGCGTGGGTGTCGGCGGGATAGAGCTTGAGATAGCCGTAGAAGTTCTGCGCCGCGCAGCCGAAATGACGGTCGCGGAAACACTGCTCGCCGGCGTTCAGATCGGCTGGCATGGGCGGCGGCGGGGCCGGTTTGCAGGCGGCCAGCAGGACCAGGGCGGCGCCACCGGCCAGGATTGATCTGAACATGGGTTGGCCCCTCAAAAATACCCGCCTGGGACGAGCCTCGCCGATTGCCAGGCGAAAGGGAAGGCGTAGACTCACTGCTTCCATCTATGGATCTGCCCATGCCAAGCCGCCGGCTCGCCGCCTTGTCGCTGGCCCTGACGGCGATGATGTGCCTGAGCGCCGCCCCGAGCAAACAGGCCTTGCCGCTGGTCCCTTGCGCCAGCGATGGGCAGCAAGGTCCACTGGACCCGCCGTCCAGCAAAGCGCCGACACCAACCTTTCCGCCGGCCCTGGCGAGCCGATTGGCCTACTACGCCGTGTCTCAATATGGCGGGGGCGCTAACGGCGTGGTCGGCCCGAGGGGATGGCATTGCGCCTATCTCTACGGTTCCAGCGGCGACTACTTCCTGCTTGCCCCTCAGCCACTGGCCGCCCGGCCCGAGGGAACCGTGCTGAAGGGGTGGGGCATCGAGGTCGCCTACAGCATGGGCTCGACATCCGGACGATTCGAGGCGGCAGAGCTGGCAGGGCGGCTCTTTCCTTCTGCGAAGAAATTTGTCGATGGCGTTGTCGCCGAAGGGGTCACTCCGGCGGGCGAATTTCCGAGGAAGCCATTCCCGACGGACCGCCTGACCTACCTGTCGCCGACGATGGTGCTCTATGAGACGCCGCGCGACCGCGAGGGGCTGGGGACCAAGAGCTGGCTGGCCAAGTCGCCCGAACCCATTCGCGGCTTCGTCGGCTTCTATCCCGACTCCGAGAACAGTACTCTGCATCTCTCTATGCGCCTGCCGCCGTCCCTGCGCGGCCTTGAACCCGTTATCATCAACGATGTCCGCAATCCGTCGCGCTGACCTAACGTAAAAAAAGCGCTTAAAGCCTCTTCCCTTTTCAGGCGATAAGCCTTATCTCGCCCCTCTCGCGAAATTTCTGTTCGATTGAGACGCAATTTCGCGCGTGTACGCCCGATGGCCGACCCCCCACCCTGGGGCTCGTGCGAAGGGGCGGCCCCTGGACGCCAGGGGTGATGTCAGCGTCCGGTGATTCTCATCACCGAGGGTGGACGCGAAGACAAACCGCGCGCGGGGACTCCGTGCGCCACAGGGAAAAACATGGCGCAATCCTTCACCGGCAAGAAGCGGATCCGCAAGTCGTTCGGCCGCATCCTCGAAGCCGTGCAGATGCCGAACCTCATCGAGGTTCAGCGGTCCTCCTACGAGCAGTTCCTGCAGCGCGAAGTCCGCGCCGGGTCGCGCCGTGACGAGGGCATCGAGGCGGTCTTCAAGTCCGTCTTTCCGATCAAGGACTTCAACGAGCGCGCCGTGCTCGAATACGTCTCGTACGAATTCGAAGACCCCAAGTACGACGTCGAAGAGTGCATCCAGCGCGACATGACCTACGCGGCGCCGCTGAAGGTCAAGCTGCGCCTGATCGTGTTCGAGATGGAAGAAGAGACCGGCGCCAAGTCGGTCAAGGATATCAAGGAGCAGGACGTCTACATGGGCGATATCCCGCTCATGACGGACAAGGGCACCTTCATCGTCAACGGCACCGAGCGGGTCATCGTCTCGCAGATGCACCGTTCGCCCGGCGTGTTCTTCGACCACGACAAGGGCAAGACCCACTCGTCCGGCAAGCTGCTGTTCGCCGCCCGCGTCATTCCCTACCGCGGCTCGTGGCTGGACTTCGAGTTCGACGCCAAGGACATCGTCTACGTCCGCATCGACCGCCGCCGTAAGCTGCCGGCCACCACCTTCCTGTACGGCCTGGGCATGGATGGGGAAGAGATCCTCACCACGTTCTATGATGTCGTGCCCTTCGAGAAGCGCCCCGGCGGCTGGGCCACGCCCTACAAGCCCGAGCGCTGGCGCGGCGTGAAGCCGGAGTTCGCCCTCATCGACGCCGACACCGGCGAAGAAGTGGCTCCGGCCGGCGCCAAGATCAGCGCCCGCGCCGCCAAGAAGCTGGCTGACGGCGGCCTGAAGACCCTGCTGCTGTCGCCCGAAGCCCTGATCGGCCGCTACCTGGCCCGTGACGAAGTGAACTTCGAGACCGGCGAGATCTACGCCGAGGCCGGCGACGAGCTGGACGCCACCTCGATCGAGGCCCTGGAAGAAAAGGGCTTCACCACCATCGACGTGCTGGACATCGACCACGTCACGGTCGGCGCCTACATGCGCAACACCCTGCGCGTCGACAAGAACGCGGTGCGTGAAGACGCCCTGTTCGACATCTACCGCGTCATGCGTCCGGGCGAGCCGCCGACGGTGGAAGCCGCCGAGGCGATGTTCAAGTCGCTGTTCTTCGATTCCGAGCGCTACGACCTGTCCTCGGTCGGCCGCGTGAAGATGAACATGCGTCTGGAACAAGAGACCGACGACGAGGTCCGCGTTCTCCGCAAGGAAGACGTCCTGGCCGTGCTGAAGGTCCTGGTCGGCCTGCGCGACGGCCGCGGCGAAATCGACGACATCGACAACCTCGGCAACCGCCGGGTCCGTTCGGTGGGCGAGCTGCTGGAAAACCAGTACCGCGTCGGCCTGCTGCGCATGGAACGCGCCATCAAGGAACGCATGTCGAGCGTCGACATCGACACCGTGATGCCGCACGACCTGATCAACGCCAAGCCGGCGGCCGCCGCCGTCCGCGAATTCTTCGGCTCCTCGCAGCTGTCGCAGTTCATGGACCAGACCAACCCGCTGTCGGAAATCACCCACAAGCGCCGCCTCTCGGCGCTGGGCCCGGGCGGTCTGACCCGCGAGCGCGCCGGCTTCGAAGTCCGCGACGTGCACCCGACCCACTACGGCCGGATCTGCCCGATCGAAACGCCGGAAGGCCCGAACATCGGCCTGATCAACAGCCTGGCGACCCACGCCCGCGTCAACAAGTACGGCTTCATCGAGAGCCCTTACCGCCGGGTGACCGACGGCAAGCCGCAGGACGAAGTCGTCTACATGTCGGCGATGGAAGAGGCCAAGCACGTCATCGCTCAGGCCAACATCCGCATGGAAAACGGCATGATCGCCGACGATCTGGTCCCTGGCCGGATCAACGGCGAGCCCACGCTGCTGCAGCGTGAAGCCGTCGACCTGATGGACGTTTCGCCCAAGCAGGTGGTCTCGGTCGCCGCGGCCCTGATCCCCTTCCTGGAAAACGATGACGCCAACCGCGCCCTGATGGGCTCGAACATGCAGCGTCAGGCCGTGCCTCTAGTGCAGTCCGACGCCCCGCTGGTCGGGACCGGCATGGAAGACGTGGTGGCCCGGGACTCCGGCGCCGTTGTCGTCGCCCGCCGCTCGGGCATCGTCGAGCAGATCGACGGCACCCGGATCGTCATCCGCGCCACGGAAGAAACCGACCCCACCAAGCCGGGCGTCGACATCTACCGCCTGAGCAAGTTCCAGCGCTCCAACCAGAACACCTGCATCAACCAGCGTCCGCTGGTGCGGGTGAAGGACAAGATCGTCGCCGGCGACATCATCGCCGACGGTCCCTCGACCGAGCTGGGCGAACTGGCCCTGGGCCGCAACGCCCTCGTCGCCTTCATGCCCTGGAATGGCTACAACTTCGAAGACTCGATCCTGATCTCCGAGCGGATCGTGCGCGATGACGTGTTCACCTCGATCCACCTCGAGGAATTCGAAGTCATGGCCCGCGACACCAAGCTTGGTCCGGAAGAAATCACCCGCGACATCCCCAACGTCGGCGAGGAAGCCCTGCGCAACCTCGACGAAGCGGGCATCGTGGCCATCGGCGCCGAGGTCCTGCCGGGCGACATCCTGGTCGGCAAGGTGACGCCCAAGGGCGAGAGCCCGATGACCCCGGAAGAGAAGCTGCTGCGCGCCATCTTCGGCGAGAAGGCTTCCGACGTCCGCGACACCAGCCTGCGCCTGCCCCCGGGCGTCGCCGGCACGGTCGTTGAAGTGCGGGTGTTCAACCGGCACGGCGTCGATAAAGACGAGCGCGCCCTGGCCATCGAGCGCGCGGAAATCGACCGTCTGGGCAAGGACCGCGACGACGAATTCGCCATCCTGAACCGCAACATGACCTCGCGTCTGCGCGAGCTGATCGTCGGCAAGACCGCCGTCTCGGGTCCCAAGGGCCTGGGCCGCGGCGAAGTCAGCGCCGAGAAGCTGGAAGAGATCGCGCCCGGTCTGTGGTGGCAGGTTGCCCTGGAAGACGAAAAGGCCATGGGCGAGCTGGAGGCCATGCGCCGCCAGTTCGACGAGGCCCGCAAGCGTCTCGACCGCCGCTTCGAGGACAAGGTCGACAAGCTGCAACGCGGCGACGAACTGCCTCCGGGCGTGATGAAGATGGTCAAGGTCTTCGTGGCGGTGAAGCGCAAGCTGCAGCCCGGCGACAAGATGGCCGGCCGTCACGGCAACAAGGGGGTCATCTCCAAGATCCTGCCGATCGAAGACATGCCGCACCTGGAAGACGGCACCGCCGTCGACGTGGTGCTGAACCCGCTGGGCGTGCCTTCGCGCATGAACGTCGGCCAGATCTTCGAAACCCACCTGGGCTGGGCCGCTGCTGGCCTCGGCAAGCAGATCGCCAACCTGCTGGACGCCTGGCAGCACGGCGGTCAACGCGCCGAGCTGGTCAAGCGCCTGACCGAGATCTACGGCCCCGAACAGGAGCTGCCGGACTCGGACGAGGACCTGGTCGAACTGGCCCGGAACCTCAGCAAGGGCGTGCCCTTCGCTACCCCGGTCTTCGACGGCGCCCACATCGGCGATATCGAGGATCTGCTGGAATCGGCCGGTCTCAACCGCTCTGGCCAGTCGATCCTGTTCGACGGCCAGTCGGGCGAGCAGTTCAAGCGTCCGGTCACGGTCGGCTACATCTACATGCTGAAGCTGCACCACCTGGTCGACGACAAGATCCACGCCCGTTCGATCGGCCCCTACAGCCTGGTTACTCAGCAACCGCTGGGCGGCAAGGCCCAGTTCGGCGGTCAGCGCTTCGGGGAAATGGAAGTGTGGGCGCTCGAAGCCTACGGCGCCGCCTACACCCTGCAGGAAATGCTGACAGTGAAGTCGGACGACGTGGCGGGCCGGACCAAGGTCTACGAAAGCATCGTCCGCGGCGACGACACCTTCGAGGCCGGCATCCCGGAAAGCTTCAACGTGCTGGTCAAGGAAATGCGTTCCCTGGGCCTGAACGTCGAGCTCGAGAACAGCTGATCGGAACCCACCGGGTGGCGTGATCGCCACCCGGAGTTCTTCACCCGATCAAACTGAATTTTTAAGCGGGTCATCCCGCACTGAGGCTACCGATGAACCAGGAAGTCCTGAACATCTTCAATCCGGTCCAGGCCGCTCCGACCTTCGACCAGATCCGTATCGCCCTCGCCAGCCCGGAAAAGATCCGGTCCTGGTCGTTCGGCGAGATCAAGAAGCCCGAGACCATCAACTACCGGACTTTCAAGCCGGAGCGTGATGGCCTGTTCTGCGCCCGTATCTTTGGCCCGACCAAGGACTACGAATGCCTGTGCGGCAAGTACAAGCGCATGAAGTACAAGGGCATCATCTGCGAAAAGTGCGGTGTTGAAGTCACCCTCGCCCGCGTCCGGCGCGAGCGGATGGGCCACATCGAACTGGCCAGCCCGGTCGCCCACATCTGGTTCCTGAAGTCGCTGCCCAGCCGCATCGCCATGATGCTGGACATGCCCCTGAAGGACATCGAGCGGGTCCTGTATTTCGAGCACTACATCGTCACCGAACCCGGTCTGACGGCGCTGAAGGTCAATCAGCTGCTGAGCGAAGACGAGTTCATGCGCTTCCAGGACGACTTCGGCGATGACAGCTTCACCGCCGAGATCGGCGCCGAGGCCATCTTCAACCTGCTGAAGGGCATCGACCTGCCGGCCGAAGCCGAAAAGCTGCGCGAAGAGCTGGGCGGCACGCCGTCCGAGATCAAGCAGAAGAAGGCGTCCAAGCGCCTGAAGATCATCGAGGCCTTCATGGAATCCGGCAACAAGCCGGAATGGATGGTCCTGACGGTGGTCCCGGTGATTCCGCCGGAACTGCGCCCGCTGGTCCCCCTGGACGGCGGCCGCTTCGCCACCTCCGACCTGAACGACCTCTATCGCCGGGTCATCAACCGTAACAACCGCCTCAAGCGCCTGATCGAGCTGCGCGCCCCCGACATCATCATCCGCAACGAAAAGCGGATGCTGCAGGAGTCGGTCGACGCCCTGTTCGACAACGGCCGCCGCGGCCGGGTCATCACCGGCGCCAACAAGCGTCCGCTGAAGTCCCTCGCCGACATGCTGAAGGGCAAGCAGGGCCGCTTCCGCCAGAACCTGCTCGGCAAGCGCGTCGACTATTCCGGCCGGTCGGTCATCGTCGTGGGCCCTGAGCTCAAGCTGCATGAGTGCGGCCTGCCCAAGAAGATGGCGCTGGAGCTGTTCAAGCCGTTCATCTACGCGCGGCTGGACGCCAAGGGCCTGTCGGGCACCGTCAAGCAGTCCAAGCGCATGGTTGAGCGCGAGCAGCCGCAGGTGTGGGACATCCTCGAAGAGGTGATCCGCGAGCACCCGGTCATGCTGAACCGGGCCCCGACGCTTCACCGCCTGGGCATCCAGGCGTTCGAACCCAAGCTGATCGAGGGCAAGGCCATCCAGCTGCACCCGCTGGTCTGCGCCGCCTTCAACGCCGACTTCGACGGCGACCAGATGGCCGTGCACGTCCCGCTGAGCCTCGAGGCCCAGCTGGAAGCGCGCGTCTTGATGATGTCGACCAACAACATCCTCAGCCCCGCCAACGGCCGCCCGATCATCGTGCCCTCGCAGGACATCGTCCTGGGTCTCTACTACCTCTCGCAATCGCGTGAGAACGAGCCGGGCGAAGGCAAGATCTTCTCGGATCTGGGCGAGATCGAAGCGGCGCTCGACGCCAAGGTCGTGACCCTGCACTCCAAGATCAAAGCCCGGTTCAGCGAAAGCAACGCCGACGGCACCGTGGTGCGCAGCCTGATCGAGACCACGCCGGGCCGGATGAAGATCGCCGCCCTGCTGCCGACCCACCCGGCTATCGGGCACCGGCTGATCGCCAAGGCGCTGACCAAGAAGGAGATCGGCAACCTGATCGACGTGGTCTATCGCCACTGCGGTCAGAAGGCGACGGTCATCTTCGCCGACCAGATCATGGGCCTGGGCTTCAAGGAAGCGGCCAAGGCCGGCATCTCCTTCGGCAAGGATGACATCATCATCCCGGAATCGAAGAAGACCATCGTCGCCGACACCCGCAAGCTCGTGGAAGAATACGAGCAGCAGTACGCCGACGGCCTGATCACCAAGGGCGAGAAGTACAACAAGGTCGTCGACGCCTGGGCCAAGTCCACCGACCAGGTGGCCGACGCCATGATGGGCGAGATCTCGACCCCCAAGGTCGGGCCCGACGGCCGCGAGCTGGAGATCAACTCCATCTACATGATGGCCCACTCCGGCGCCCGTGGTTCGCAAGCCCAGATGAAGCAGCTGGGCGGCATGCGCGGCCTGATGGCCAAGCCCTCGGGCGAGATCATCGAAACGCCGATCATCTCGAACTTCAAGGAAGGCCTGACCGTTCAGGAGTACTTCAACTCCACCCACGGCGCCCGTAAGGGTCTGGCCGACACCGCCCTGAAGACCGCCAACTCGGGCTATCTGACCCGTCGTCTCGTCGACGTGGCCCAGGACTCGATCATCACCGAAGAAGACTGCGGCACCACCCGGGGCATCACCCTGCGGGCCGTGATCGAGGGCGGTGACGTGCTGGTCTCGCTCGGCAACCGCATCCTGGGTCGCTTCACGGCCGAGGCCATCAAGGATCCGAACACCGGGGAAATCATCTTCCCGGCCGACACCTATATGGTCGAGGACCTCATCGAGGTCGTCGAAGCCGCCAGCGTGCAGTCGGTCAAGGTCCGCTCGGTCCTGACCTGCGAAGCCAAGGTCGGCGTCTGCGGCGCCTGCTACGGCCGCGACCTGGCCCGCGGCACCGCGGTGAACATCGGCGAAGCGGTGGGCGTCATCGCCGCCCAGTCGATCGGCGAGCCCGGCACCCAGCTGACCATGCGGACCTTCCACATCGGCGGCACCGCCCAGGTGGCCGAGCAGTCCTTCTTCGAGGCCACCAACGACGGCACGGTCAAGATCGTGGGCGGCTCGACCGTTCAGGATCCCAAGGGCGAATTCGTCGTCATGAGCCGCAACCTGGTCATCTCCGTCCAGGTCGAAGGCAAGGACCGCGAGTCCTACAAGCCGCCCTATGGCGCCAAGCTGAAGGTCAAGGACGGCGGCAAGATCAAGCGCGGCGAGCGCCTGGCCGAATGGGACCCCTACACCACCCCGATCATCACCGAAGTGGCGGGCAAGATCCGCACCGAGGACCTGGTGGACGGCATCTCGGTGCGTGAAGAGACCGACGAAGCCACCGGCATCGCCAACCGCGTGATCGCCGACTGGCGCGCCTCGGCCCGTGGCTCGGACCTGCGTCCGGCCCTGGCCATCCTCGATGCCGACGGCGCCTACAAGCGCATCGCCTCGGGCGGCGAGGCCCGCTACCATCTGCCGGTGGCCGCGGTTCTGTCGGTCAACGACGGCGACGAAGTGAGGCCCGGCGAGGTCATCGCCCGTATCCCGACCGAAAGCGCCAAGACCCGGGACATCACCGGTGGTCTGCCGCGCGTGGCCGAACTGTTCGAGGCCCGCCGGCCGAAGGACTGCGCCGTCATCGCCGAGATGGACGGCCGTGTTGAGTTCGGCAAGGACTACAAGAACAAGCGCCGCATCAAGATCACCCCGGAAGACGGTGGTGAAGCGGTCGAGTTCCTGATCCCCAAGGGCAAGCACATCGCGGTCCACGACGGCGACGTCATCCACAAGGGCGAGTACATCATCGACGGCAACCCGGATCCGCACGACATCCTGCGCATCCTGGGCATCGAGGAGCTGGCCAACTTCCTGGTCAACGAAATTCAGGAAGTTTACCGACTGCAAGGCGTGCCGATCAATGACAAGCACATCGAGGTCATCGTCCGGCAGATGCTGCAGAAGGTCGAGATCGTCGAGCCTGGCGACACCGGCCTGATCCGTGGCGATCACCTCGACAAGTCGGACTTCGACATCGAGGACGCCAAGGCGGTGGCCCGCGGCGGCCGTCCGGCGATCACCCAGCCGGTCCTGCTGGGCATCACCAAGGCTTCGCTGCAGACCCGCAGCTTCATCTCGGCCGCTTCCTTCCAGGAAACGACCCGGGTGCTGACTGACGCCTCGGTGCACGGCAAGATCGACACCCTGGAAGGCCTGAAGGAAAACGTCATCGTCGGCCGGCTTATCCCGGCGGGCACCGGCGCTTATCTGCGGACCATGCAGAAGATCGCCGCCAAGCGCGACGAGGCCCTCTCGGCCTCCCGCGAAGAGGCCATGGAGCCGCTGCCGATCGAGATCACCGAGACCGTGGAAGGCTAGTCCTTCCACCTTCGCTGCAAGACGAAACGGCCCGGGAGCAATCCCGGGCCGTTTTCGCATTCGAGGCCCGCCTGGGTTGGCCAGCCGGCATGGCGCGGGCTAGGCTGGACGCATGGACTATCCCATGCAGATCGACATGGCTTGGCTGGCGGTGGACGCCGCCGGCAGGGTGGCTGCGATGGTCACCGCCGGAAGAGGCCCGATGCCCGCGCAGGTCCTTGAGAACGACTGGGACGCGGTGCTTGACGTGGAGGAGGCGCTGCACGGGCTGCCGCCGATCGCCAAGGCGGTCCAACACGCACAGTACGGAGATGGCAGCAGCTTTTTGGCCCTGAGCGAGCGCGGGCTCTACGTCTACGACTGGTCGGATGTCCATCGGGCAGGGGGCTACTTGAAGGCCTACGAGCTAATGAGCTCGCCATCCGTGACCTTGCGGGCGACCGACTTGCCCCCCGGTCTACGGAAATTGGCGGCCACCCTCGACCCCGCCATCCGGCTCGGTCAGTGGCGGGTTCCTATCGACGGACCGTCCTGGAGCCCGTGTTAGCGCCGCGCCCCACCCAATCGTCTGAAGGTGACCCATGAAAGCCTATCTGGTGCTGGACTTCGCGATCACCGACCTCGCCGGCTTCCGGCGCTATATCGAGGAAATTCCAGCCCACATTACCCGGCACGGCGGGCAGTACATCGTGCGCGGCGCCTCGCCGACGGTCATGGAGGGGGACTGGAAGCCGGCGCACATGGTGATCCTCGAATTCCCAGACCGCTCGAACGCCGAGGCGTTCCTGGCGGATCCGGACATCCAGGACCTGTTCAAGGTCCGCCACGAGACGACGATCAGCAAGCTCGTGCTCGTCGAGGGATGCACCTCCGCTTCCGCCGAACTCTAAACGCAAGTTCCCTACCGCCGCAGGCCCGGAAAATCCTCGCCCAACCCGGCGGGCATGCCAGGCTCGGCGCTGGGCGACACAGCCGACGGGACATTGCCCTGCTTGTAGCGGCGGTAGGCCTCGTCCTTCGCCGCCTGGGCGTCGTAGGCGGCGCGTTTGGCGGGATCCATCGGCGGGGCGATGAACGTAGCGGATTCGGAGCCGCGCCCCAGCCGCTCGTCGCAGGCGTCCCGCTCGGCCCGGGTCAGGCCCACGGCCTCACGCATGCGGCAGCCGGGCGAGAAGCCGCGCAGGGCCTTCTTCAGGTCGGCGCCGGGCGCGGCGGGCAGGGGGGCGGGGGCATAGCCTGTGCCGATGCCGCTGCCGCCCTTAGCGGCCGGTTCGGCGGGGGGAAGAGGCAGGGTAACGACGCCCTTGGGCGGGGCCGGTGTGGGGCGAGGCTGGATGGGCTGGGCCTTGGCCGGGGCCGCTGCGGACTGACGGGGTAGGACCGGCGGGACCAACTGCACCTCGACGGTCTGCTGGTCCGGCAGAATCATCTCGCGCAGCTGTGGCGTCTGCAGGCCGACCACGGCGAACAGCGCCAGGTGGCCGAGCGCCGAAAGAGCCGCCACAACCGTGCGCCGACGGCGTCTCACCGCCGTTTTGATATCCGCCCATCCCGTCATTGGCGCCAGAGTCCGGGCGGGGCGGGGCCAAATCGTGTCTGCGGCGCGGCGGTGAGGGGGTTTCTTGCCGCGCCATCAACGGGATAGGGGGCTTAGGCTCCCCCGCGCCCTTGACCTTCCGGCCCCTCGCGAGTATCTAGCGCCCTCTTTTCGAGGCCGGGTTAATTCTCCCTGCCCTGATGGACCGATGTCCCGCGACAAGACGGGCAGGCCCGCCGGATCGCACTACCACGCGCGCCGGCGAGTTTTCGTGTTCAGAAGGGACCTCGCCAAGTCGAAGAACGAAGCAACAAGGACCCCGAGACGCTTCGGCCGAAAGGCACACGTCTCCACCGAGCACAGAGAAGAATGCCAACAGTCAACCAGCTCATCCGCAAGCCGCGGCAACCGAAACCCACCCGCAACAAGGTGCCGGCCCTCAAAGGCTGCCCCCAGCGCCGTGGCGTCTGCACCCGCGTCTATACGACGACCCCCAAGAAGCCCAACTCGGCGCTTCGTAAGGTCGCCAAGGTCCGTCTGACCAGCGGCATCGAAGCCGTGTGCTATATTCCCGGCGAAGGCCATAACCTGCAGGAGCACTCGGTGGTGCTGATCCGCGGGGGCCGCGTGAAGGACCTTCCCGGCGTCCGCTATCACATCCTGCGCGGCGTTCTCGACACCCAGGGTGTCAAGGACCGCAAGCAGCGCCGTTCGCTCTACGGCGCCAAGCGCCCGAAGTAAGGAATATCTTATATGTCCCGCCGCCGCCGCGCAGAGAAACGCCAAGTCCTGCCCGATCCCAAGTTCGGGGATCTGGTCGTGACCAAATTCATGAATTACGTGATGTACGAGGGCAAGAAGGCCGTCGCCGAGAACATTCTCTACGGCGCCTTCGACATCCTGGGTGACAAGCGCAAGGACCAGGGTCCCCTGGAAACCTTCCACTCCGCCCTGGAAAATGTCGCCCCCGCCATCGAAGTCCGCTCCCGCCGGGTCGGCGGCGCCACCTACCAGGTGCCCGTCGAAGTCCGTCCCGAGCGCCGCAAGGCCCTGGCCATCCGCTGGCTGGTGACCGCCGCGCGCAAGCGTGGTGAGAACACCATGACCGAAAAGCTGGCTGGTGAGCTGCTCGACGCCTCCAACAACCGCGGCACCGCGGTCAAGAAGCGCGAAGACACCCACAAGATGGCCGAAGCCAACCGGGCCTTCTCGCACTACCGCTGGTAAGAGCCGGCGCCTTCCAGATCGGGGCGCGGGCGGTTTGAAAGCAAACCGCCCGCGTCGCCGCATTTGGGGCCTGTCATCAAACCGATACCGATACGTCCGACTACGCCGTCCTGATTTGATCTAACCGTCCGAAAGCCGAGCATCCCATGCCCCGCGTCCATCCCCTCTCCGACTACCGCAACTTCGGCATCATGGCCCACATCGATGCGGGCAAGACGACGACGACCGAGCGGATCCTCTACTACACCGGCAAGAGCCATAAGATCGGTGAAGTCCATGACGGCGCGGCCACCATGGACTGGATGGACCAGGAGCAGGAACGCGGCATCACCATCACGTCGGCCGCGACGACCGCCTTCTGGAACGGTCACCGGCTGAACATCATCGACACCCCCGGGCACGTGGACTTCACCATCGAAGTCGAACGCTCGCTGCGCGTGCTGGACGGCGCCGTGGCGGTGCTCGACGGCAACCAGGGCGTCGAGCCGCAGACCGAAACCGTCTGGCGTCAGGCCGACAAGTACAACGTTCCGCGCATCGTGTTCGTCAACAAGATGGACAAGACCGGCGCCGACTTCGACATGTGCCTGGCCACCATCCGTGATCGCCTGGGCGTCAAGGCCGTGCCGATCCAGATTCCGATCGGTTCGGAAGCCGCCCTCAAGGGCATCGTCGACCTGGTTCGCATGAAGGCCGTTGTCTGGGACAGCGAAGGCCTGGGCGCCAACTATCACGACGAAGAAATCCCGGCCGACATGAAGGCCAAGTGCGAGGAAGCTCGCCACTACATGATCGAGAACGCCGTCGAGCTCGACGACGAGGCCATGGAAGCCTACCTCGGCGGTGAAGAGCCCTCGGAAGCCATCATCAAGAAGTGCATCCGCAAGGCCGTGCTGACCGGCGCCTTCTATCCGATCCTCGCCGGCTCGGCCTTCAAGAACAAGGGCGTGCAGCCCCTGCTCGACGCCGTCGTCGACTATCTGCCTTCGCCGCTGGACATCCCGCCGACCAAGGGCATCGACTTCAAGACTGAAGCCGAAGTCGTGCGTCTGGCCTCGGACGACGAGCCCCTGTCGGTCCTGGCGTTCAAGATCATGGACGACCCCTTCGTCGGTTCGCTGACCTTCTGCCGCATCTATTCCGGCAAGCTGGAAACCGGCATGAACCTGCTGAATTCGACGCGCGACAAGAAAGAGCGCGTCGGCCGCATGCTGCTGATGCACTCCAACAACCGCGAAGACATCAAGGAAGCCTATGCCGGCGACATCGTCGCCCTGGCCGGCCTGAAGGACACCCGCACGGGCGACACCCTGTGCGATCCCACCAAGTCGCCGGTCATCCTGGAGCGCATGGAGTTCCCCGATCCGGTCATCGAGATCGCCATCGAGCCCAAGTCCAAGGCCGACCAGGAAAAGCTGGGCGTCGCCCTGGCCAAGATGGTCGCCGAAGATCCGTCCTTCACCGTCTTCACCGACCAGGAGTCGGGCCAGACGATCATGAAGGGCATGGGCGAGCTGCACCTCGACATCAAGGTCGACATCCTCAAGCGCACCTACAAGGTCGAAGCCAACATCGGCGCGCCGCAGGTGGCCTATCGCGAGAGCCTGGGTCGCAAGGCCGACATCGACTACACCCACAAGAAGCAGACCGGCGGTACGGGCCAGTTTGCCCGCGTCAAGATCATCTTCGAGCCGGGCGAGCAGGGTTCGGGCTTCGTGTTCGAATCCAAGGTCGTCGGCGGCAACGTGCCCAAGGAATTCATTCCGGGCGTGCAGAAGGGCATCGAGTCGGCCAAGGATAACGGCCTGCTGGCCGGCTTCCCGATGATCGACTTCAAGGCGACGCTGTATGACGGCGGCTACCACGACGTCGACTCCTCGGTCCTGGCCTTCGAAATCGCCGGCCGCGCCGCCTTCCGTGAACTGCGCGAGAAGGGTTCGCCCAAGCTGCTCGAGCCGATCATGAAGGTCGAGGTCGTCACCCCCGACGAATACATGGGCGACGTCATCGGCGACCTGAACAGCCGCCGTGGCCAGATCCAGGGCTCCGAGACCCGCGGCAACGCCCAGGTGGTTTCCGCCATGGTGCCGCTGGCCAACATGTTCGGTTACGTGAGCAACCTGCGCGGCATGAGCCAAGGCCGCGCCCAGTTCACCATGACCTACGACCACTACGAGCCGGTGCCGCAACACGTCGCCGACGAAGTCATCAAGAAGTACGCCTAGAACCCTCACCCCCCAGACAATGATGCCCCGCTGGGGCTGGAGTTAAGAAAATGGCCAAGGAAAAATTCGCCCGCACCAAGCCGCACTGCAACATCGGCACGATCGGTCACGTTGACCATGGGAAGACGACGCTGACGGCGGCGATCACCATGATCCTGGCCAAGTCGGGCGGGGCGACGGCGAAGAAGTAT
>JBBRZO010000013.1:0-171272 GCA_038236615.1 Caulobacterales bacterium | reverse complement strand
GAGACTGTCGCTCTGGAACAGACACAACGGGGCTGGACGCTCTGGTTCTACGCTCAGCCTATCGGCATCCTCGATCACACCGGCCAGCGACTGTTACCCATGCAACCGGGCTAAACCGTTACCCATCTATCCGCTGGACACTTTAGCCCTCCGCCGCCTTTTCCAGATCGGCGATTTCCAGCTTCACCATCTGCATCATCGCCGCCATGACCCGCCCCCGTCGCGCGGGGTCGGGATCCTGCTGCAGTTCCATCAGCCGCTTGGGCACGATCTGCCATGACACGCCGTAGCGGTCCTTCAGCCAGCCGCATTGCGACTCCGTCCCGCCGCCGGCCTGTAGCGCGTCCCAGTAGCGGTCGACCTGGCCCTGGCCATCACAGTCAACGACGAAGCTCACCGCCTCGGTCTGGGGGAACACCGGGCCGCCGTTCAGGCCAGCGAACCTGGCGCCGTCCAGTTCGAACTCGATATACAATACCGAGCCGGCCTTGCCCGGGCCGCCCTCGTCGTTGTGCAGCACGTTGAGGATCTTGGAATTGGGGAAGATCGAGCAATAGAAGTGGGCGGCTTCCTCGGCCTGGTTGTCGAACCAGATGCAGGGATTGATTTGAGGCATGGTGGGCTCCTTTCGGACCTAGGACGCACGGGGATGGGCGCGGCCGACATCCCACTGGTTCGAACGCCTGACGGCCGCCATAGTGGCCGCATGATCCGCTTTTTCGCCGCCATCGCCGTCGCCGTCATGCTGCCCGCGCTCGCCTTGGCCGCCCCCTCGGCCGGCGACTTCATGGAAAAGGCCACCCCTTCGGGCGGACCGCCGGATGACACCGTCTTCGTCTTCCTCAGCACCATGGGCGGCGACGATGCGCCGGCCCAGGCCTATATCGAGCTGCCCAGAACGCAGCCGGTCGACGGCCTGATCACCGTCTGGACCGCCACCGTGCCGCCGGCCGACAAGCCGGTCGCCGGCTATCTGGGCTGGATCATGCTCGAGCGGATGAGCTTTGACTGCGTCAAACACCTGCATCGCTGGTCCGGCGGCATCGTCCTGGACGGTCAGGGCAGGGTGGTGGTCAGTGACGGCCAGAAGGACTGGGAGGTCGTTGAACCCAAGAGCGTCAATGATGACGCCCTCAAGCTGGCCTGCGGCAGGAGCGATCCGCCGGACGAGCTGGTGATGGGCGTCGCCGCTGTTCGCGCCGACGCGGCCAAGCGCTACCGGGAGAACTAGGCCTCCGCCGCCGCCTTGGCCGCCGGATAGTCGGCCTTGCCGTTGGCCGCCCGCAGCGAGACATCGGTCGCCACCACCCGCTTGGGCGTCTTGTAGCCGGCCAGCGAGGCGCGGACGTGAGCCTTCAGGCCCGGTTCGTCCAGCGTATGACCCTGCGCCAACCGCACCACCCCGGTCACCGCCTGGCCCCACTTCTCGTCGGGCAGGCCGACCACCAGGGCGTCCTCGACCGAGGGGTGGGTTTTCAGGGCCTCCTCGACCTCTTCGGGGAAGACCTTCTCGCCGGCGGTGTTGATGCAGGCGCTGCCGCGGCCCAGCAGGGTCAGGCTGCCGTCCGCCTCGACCACGCACCAGTCGCCGGGGATGGAGTAGCGGACCCCGCCGATGGTGCGGAAGGTGCGGTCGCTCTTGGCCTGGTCCTTGTAGTAGCCGATGGGATTGGGCGGGCCGATGGCCACCATGCCGTGGACGCCGGAGCCGGGCAGGACCGGCTGGTCGTTCTCGTCGAACACCCGGCAGCGCTCCCCCAGCATGAACTTGGCGGTCTGCACCTCCATGCCCTTGGCCATCACCGAGCTGCCCATACCCAGGGCCTCGGACGAGGAGAAGCCGTCGCTCAGCATGGCGCCGGGCATATGCTCCAGCATGCCGCGCTTGACCTCGACGCTCCACATCACCCCGGAAGAGATGATGGCGACGATGGACGAGACATCCCAGCGGCCGGGATGGGCGTCCAGCGCCTGCAGGATGGGCTTGCCGAAGCTGTCGCCGACGATGACCAGGGTCGTCGGCTTGTGGGCGTCGATGGCGTCCAGCAAGGCCTCAGCTTCGAAGGCGGCGCCCGGCAGGGTGACCACGCAGCCGCCGGCGAACATCGCCCCCATGGCGGTCAGCAGGCCCGTGCCATGCATCAGCGGCGGGGCCGGCAGCAGCCGCCCGCCTGGGCCGACGGCGCGGATGGCGGCGTCCAGCTGGGCATGGTCTTCCGGCACCGGCCCCAGCTTGCGGGCCGCCTGCAGGGTGATCTCGCGCAGGTCCTGGTGAGCCCAGATCACCCCCTTGGGCATGCCGGTGGTGCCGCCGGTGTAGATGAAGAACTCGTCCTCGCCCGACCGCTCGATGCCCAGCGGCCCGCCGTTGCCTTCGCCGGCGAGCGCCTGGAAGGCTTCGGCGAACGGGGCGACCGGGACGCCAGGCTCACCGACCTCGACCCAGGTCTTCACGTTCGGCAGGCGCGGCCGGATGGCCTCGACGGCGGGACGGAACTCGGCCGAATAGACCACCGTCTGAGCGTCGGCGTTGTCGAAAATGTAGTGAACCTCCTCGGGCGTGTAGCGGTAGTTGACGTTGACATGGGTCAGCCGCCCCTTGAACGCCGCCGCCAGGGCGATCAGGTATTCCGGCGCGTTGCGCATGTAGATGGCCAGCTTGTCGCCGGGCCTGGCGCCGCGTTCGATCAGGGCGCGGGCCAGATTGTTGCTCATGGCGTCGGACTCGCGCCAGCTGATCACCCGCTCCCCATGGATGAAGGCTGGCGCGTCCGGCGGCACGGCGGCGCCGACGGTGTCGAGAATGTCGCCGAAATTCCAGTCCATGCGCGCTACTCCCAGGCGGACGCCGCTTGAACGGCTTGTCGTTGCCGACAAGGTCCGATGCGGGAGACGGTCTGGCAAGAGCCTGCCAGGGGTTTGCCTGCCGGTTGGGCGGCAGAGATTCAGATTGTTTCCATTGCCGCCCGCATCGGGTCCGCCCAAGTTGCGTCGACCACGTCAAAGTCTGGAGCCCGCCGTGCCCTTCGTCCGACTCGCCGCCGTATTCCTGCTGACGCTCGCTGCCGCTCCGGCGTCCGTCGCCGCCCCGCCCGCAGTCCTGTTCCAGGATCCCCCCATCGACGCCGCCTACCCCGCGTCCGGCATGGGCATCCAAATCATGAGCCAGGGCCAGGCGATGAACGCCATGCTCTACCGTCCGGCTGGAGCGGGGCCGCATCCGGTGGCCATCCTGTTTCATGGCCTGCCGGGCAATGAGCAGAACCTCGACCTGGCCCAGGCGCTGCGGCGGGCCGGCTGGGCGGTGGTGACCGTGCATTATCGCGGGTCATGGGGTTCGGCCGGGACCTTCAGCTTCGATGGCGCGGTGGAAGACGGAGCGGCGGTCCTGGCCTGGACGCAGGACCCGGCCAACGCCAAGGCGCTGCGGCTGGATCCTGGTCGGATCGTGGTGCTGGGCCACAGCATGGGCGGCTATGTCACTGCCCGCGTTTGCGCGTCTCATCCCGAGCTGCTGGGTTGCGTGCTGCTGGCGCCGTGGGACCCCAGCGCCGACCAGGCCGCCATGGCCAAGGCCAGTCCGGCCGAGCGCGACCGCCTGGCCGCCGGCGGTTTCAACGACATCGACGGCCGCCTGAACGGGGCCACCGCCCGCTCGATCATCGACACCCTGGCGGCCGACGGCGGGCGCTGGAGCCTGGGCGCCATGGCGCCGCAGCTGGCCCAGCGCCGCCTGCTGATCGTCACCGCCAGCCGTGACGACGACGACGACAAGGCCCTGGCCCTGCTACCGCCCCTGCGCGGCCTGCGGCCCGCCAGCCTGCGGGTTGAAGACCTGGACACCGACCACGGCTTCAACGACCAGCGGATCGCCCTGGAGACCCTGGTGCTGACCTGGATGGCCGC
This sequence comes from Caulobacterales bacterium, assembly GCA_038236615.1. Classification (GTDB taxonomy): domain Bacteria; phylum Pseudomonadota; class Alphaproteobacteria; order Caulobacterales; family Caulobacteraceae; genus Caulobacter. The sequence continues at coordinate 167,366 of JBBRZO010000013.1, read as the reverse complement.
GCTGCCGGGCGCACCGCCGCTGACCTAGCGGGCGGGCCAATATTACAGTTTTGTAGGATTAAGCCTCTGTAATTTAACAACTTGTCACTTTTGATCTTCACGTAACCCGACTATTTCGCCGCCTCCCCACGGCGCGCCTCTGAGGCGACTCGCGGGGAAATGGGGCCGCGGCGGGTGTGTTTATCGCCGTGGGAGCCGCCCGGCTCTCCGCGTCCCGCGTATCCGTCCGACAAAGCAAGAAAGGGGAGCGTCAGATGAACGCCCATACGACCGGCTTTGCGCCGGTTTCCACGATCCAATGGCCGGTCAAGACCCGGGACATCCACAACCACCATATGAACTCGGCCATCTGGGACGACTTCGCTTTCCGGAACGACGATGTCATCGTCGCCACCTACGGCAAGTCGGGCACCACCTGGACCCAGCAGATCGTCGGCCAACTGATCTTCGCCGGCGACCCGGATGTCGAGGTTGGGGCCATTTCGCCCTGGCTGGACCTGCGCATCTTGCCGCCGGACATCCTCGACCAACTCGAGGCCCAGCAGCACCGCCGCATCGTCAAGACCCACCTGCCGGTCGACGCGCTGAATTTCAGCCGCAAGGCCAAGTATCTCTACATCGGCCGCGACGGGCGGGACGTACTGTTTTCCCTCTACAACCACCACGCCAGCGCCAACCAGCTGTTCTACGACATGCTGAACGGCACGCCCGGCCTGGTCGGCGAGCCGATCGAGCGGCCCGACCCCGACATCAACCGCTACTTCCGCACTTGGGTGGCTGAGGACGGCCAGCCGTTCTGGCCGTTCTTCGAGAACATCCGCTCCTGGTGGGCAGTGCGCGACCTGCCCAACGTCAAGCTGGTCCACTTCGCCGATCTGAAGGCCGACCTGGAAGGCCAGATGCGGGCCATTGCCGAATTCCTGGACTGCGACATCCCGGAAGGCCGCTGGCCGGCGGTGATCGAGCACTGCCAGTTCGACTGGATGAAGGCCAACGCCCCCAAGGTCGCCCCGTTGGGCGGAGCCATCTTCTCGGGCGGCGCGGGCGACTTCATCCACAAGGGCGTCAACGGCCGCTGGAAGGACGTGCTGACGGCGCAGGAGTCAGCCGAGTACGAGGCCCGCGCTGTAGCCGAGCTGGGCGACGACTGCGCCCGTTGGCTGGCCACCGGTCAACGCTAATAGGCCAGCTCCGCCCCCGTCATCCGGCGATACAGCTCCAGATACCGCGCCGAGGTCGTCTCCACGACCTCGGCCGGCAGGGGCGGGGGCGGGGCGTCGCCGTTCCAGCGGCCGGCGGCCCGCTCGGCGTCCAGGTAGTCGCGCAGCGGCTGCTTGTCGAAGCTGGGCGGGACCTCGCCGAGCGACCAGCCGTCGGCGGGCCAGAAGCGGGAGCTGTCGGGGGTCATCACCTCGTCGATCAGCAGCACCTTGCCGGTCGGATCGCGGCCGAACTCGAACTTGGTGTCGGCGATGACCAGCTCACGCTCGGCCGCCTCCGCCTGGCCGGCGGCGTAGATGGTCCGGCTCAGCCGCTCCAGTTCGGCGGCGAGGTCCGCGCCGATCAGGTCCGCCATCCGGGTGGGCGAGATGTTCTCGTCATGGCCGGTCTCGGCCTTGGTGGCCGGGCTGAACACCGCCGGCTCCAGCTTCTGGCTCTGTTGCAGGCCGGGCGGCAGGGGATCGCCGGCCAGGGTTCCGCTCTGGCGGTATTCCTTCCAGGCCGAGCCGGAGAGATAGCCGCGCACCACGCACTCGATGGGAACCACCGCGACCCGCCGGCACAGCATGGCCCGGCCGGCGAGGGCGGCGCGATGCGGCGCCAGCTCCGGAACGGCGGCAATGATCTCATCGACGTCGGCGCTGAGCATGTGGTGGTCAACCACCCCGTCCAGGCGGCGGAACCACCAAGCGGAGAGCTGGGTCAGCACCGCGCCCTTGCGGGGGACCGGCTCGGCCATGACCACGTCGAAGGCGCTGACTCGGTCGCTGGCCACCAGCAGCAGCCGGTCGGCGCCGACCGCATAGACTTCCCGCACCTTGCCGCGCGCCAGCAGGGGCAGGGGCAGATCGCTCTGGACCAGCAGTTCCACGACGTTTCTCCGGGGCGGCTTTCGCCCCTCCTTACTGGGCCGCCCCCTTACTGGGAAGCGAGCGTAAAGGTCGTCGCCACGCCGCTCGCCGCCGAGCCGCAGATCCAGACCTCGAACTCGCCGGGTTCGGCGACGGGGACCAGGTCCTCGCCGATGAATTCCAGGTCGCGGCGCGTGACAGCGAAGGTCACCAACCGGCTCTCGCCCGGCTTCAGTCGCACCTTCTCGAAGCCCTTCAGCTCCAGCACCGGCCGGGTCAGGCTGGCGACCTTGTCGTGGATGTAGAGCTGCACGACCTCCTCGGCCTCGCGCTTGCCGGCGTTGGTGACCTTGGCGGAGACCCGGATCGTTCCGTCCCAGGGCAGGGTCGGCGCGCTGACTGTCGGCTTGTCGTAGCGGATGTCGCCATAGGTCAGGCCGTGGCCGAACGGGAAGAGGGCGGCGTTGCTGGTCTCGCGATAGCGCGCCTTGTACTCGCTGGACTGCCCGGCCTCCTCTGGCCGGCCGGTGCCGCGGTGGTTGTAGTAGAAGGGCTCCTGGCCGCTCTCGAAGGGGAAGCTGACCGGCAGACGGCCGCTGGGACTGGTGTCGCCGAACAGGATGTCCGCCACGGCGTTGCCGGTCTCTGTGCCCAGGAACCAGGTCGCCAGGATGGCGCGGGCGTTGCGGGCCGCGCCGCCGAGCGCCAGGGCCCGGCCGCTGCGCAGCAGGATCACCACCGGCTTGCCGGTCGCCGCCATGGCCTCAACCAGGGCCTGCTGGTCGGGGGGCAGTACGATGGCTGTGCGCGACTGGGCCTCGCCGGACATGGCGGCGCCCTCGCCGACGGCCAACAGGATCACCTCGGCGCCGCGGGCGGCGGCCAGGGCCTGGTCGATACCGCCGGGGATCGGCGACTCGATATCGCAGCCCTTCACCACGGTCAGCTCGCCCGGCCCCTGGATCCGGGCGCCGATGCCCTCGGCCAGGCTGACCCCGACGCGGCGGTCGGCGAAGGGCGCCCAGGGGCCGTTCAGGTTGGCGACATCGTCGGCGAAGGGGCCGATCAGGGCGATACGGCTCGTGCGGGCCAGGGGCAGCAGGCCGCCGTCGTTCTTGAGCAGCACGATGGACTTGCGGCCGGCCTCGCGGCTCAGCGCCCGGGTAGCCGGGGTCAGCGAGCGGGTGGCCTCCTTCTGCGGGTCCAGCGAGCGGTAGGGATCGTCGAACAGGCCCAGGGCCTTCTTGACGAACAGGACCCGGCGCACCGACTCGTCGACCGCGCTCATCGGCACGCTGCCGTCGGCGACCAAGCCGGGCAGGTGCTTGATATAGAGGCCGCTGGCCATGCTCATATCGACCCCCGCCAGCAGGGCCAGCCGGGCGGCGTCGCGCTCGTCTTTGGCATAGCCGTGGGCGACCAGCTCCAGGTCGGACTCATAGTCACTGACCACGAAGCCCTTGAAGCCCCACTGGCGGCGCAGCACGTCGGTCAGCAGCCGCTTGCTGGCGCTGGCCGGCACGCCGTTGATGTCGTTGAAGCCGCTCATGGTCGACAGGGCGCCGGCCAGGAAGGCTTGCCTGAACGGCGGCAGATAGACCTCGTAGAGGGTCTGGTCCGACAGCTCGACGCTGTTGTAGTCCATCCCGGCCCCGACCGCCCCGTAGGCCGCCATGTGCTTGGGGCAGGCCAGCAGGCTGTCGGGGTCGTTGAGGGCATTGCCCTGGAAGCCCTTGACCCGCGCCTCGGCGAACAGGCGGCCCAGCAGGGTGTCCTCGCCGGCCCCCTCGGCGGCCCGACCCCAGCGCTGATCGCGCGCGATGTCGACCATCGGGGCGAAGGTCCAGTGCAGGCCGAACGCTGTCGCCTCCAGCGCCGCCGCGCGGGCGGTGCGGCGGGCCAGTTCGGGCTCGAAACTGGCCGCTTCACCCAGGCCGATGGGGAAGACGGTGTGGAAGCCGTGGACGACGTCGGCGCCGAAGATCAGCGGGATCTTCAGCCGGGATTCCTCGGTCGCCACTTTTTGAAGCCGCCGGCCGGCCGCCACGCCCGCCCCGTTGAACAGCCCGCCCAGCCGCCCGGCCCGGATCTCGGCCTCGGCCTTCTGGCCGTTGGTCTCGCGGTAGCCCGGATTGACCTGGGCGAAGGTCTCGGGGAGCCGCAGCAGGTCGCCCATCAGGGTCAGCTGGCCGGCCTTTTCCTCGACCGACATCTGGCCGATCAGGCCCTCGATCATCGAATCGCTGTCGGCCAGCGCCCGGCCGCCCCAGGCCAGCATGGCCAGCATCATCGCCCCACCCATCATCTCACGTCGGGTGGCGGCGGGCATGCAGGGGCTCCAGGGGGGGACTCCAGCCGAACTTGCCGCTTGGGTCCCGCGGCCGCAAGGCCGCTCGCCTCTTGGGGCGAGCGGCGATGCGCTGGCGGACTAGCCGGCCATAGCCTTGACGTCAGCGGCGGTCAGCGCCTGACCCCCGATACCCCAATCGCCCTGCTCGATCTCCACGATCCGCACCCAGGTCACAGGACGCAGGGCCTCGCCCTCGACGCCGACCATGGCGTCGGTCACCTTGCTGATGATGTCCTTCTTCTGGGCGGGTGTGAAAACGTCCTTGATAACTTCAACGGTAACCAGCGGCACTTTGCTCTCCTGTTGTTTGATCAGCCGTCGCACACGGCGGGCGGGCTTGATGGAGAGCGTGAGGGCCGCTGGCCAGTTCACGGATTGAAGCAACCCGCTACAGATTCTGAAGTTTCTTTCGCGGCTTCGAACTGCCAAGAGGCCGGCCGCACTGACGGAGACATGCGATGCGCTACGGCCAATTCTGCCCGATCGCCAAGGCGAGCGAAATTCTCGGCGAGAAGTGGACAATCCTCATCGTGCGGGAGTTGCTGATGGGCGCAAGGCGGTTTGGCGAACTGCAGCGCGGCCTTGGCGATATCTCGCCCGCGCTCCTGTCGAAGCGGCTCCGCGATCTGGAGCTTCAGGGCCTGATCGTGCGCCGCCGCGCGTCGGGTGAGCGACAGCACGAGTATTTCCCGACCGACGCCTGCAACGCCCTGCTGCCGGTGCTGATCGGCATCGGCGAATGGGGCCTGGTCTGGGCCCGCAGCAACCTGCTCGACGCCGAGATGGATATCGACCTGCTGCTGGTCCACCTGGAGCGCAGCATTGAGCCCAGCCAACTGCCGGGCCGCGAGACCGTCATCCAGTTCAGCTTCAATGATCTCAGCAAGCAGAAGGACTACTGGCTGCTGGTCTCGGGGGAACGGGTGGAGCTCTGCGTCGTCGATCCGGGGCGCGACGTGAATGTGTTCCTGGACTGCACGCTGCGCACCATGCACGACCTGTTCATGGGGGATCGCAGCTTCCGGTCGGCCATCGACGCCGGGGACCTGCTGATCGAGGGCGATCCCGGCCTGGTGCGCAACGTCGCCCGGTGGCTCAAGCAGAGCGTGTTCGCCGGGGCGCCGAGGACGCCCTGGCCGGCAACAGGGACGGGGGCTGCCGGCTCAGGCTTGATCGAGGGAGTATAAAATGGCACGAGAGGTGCCATAATACCATCCGATCCGAGGCCCGAACCGATGCATGTCCTGCGCACCCCCGACGACCGCTTCGAGAACCTGCTCGACTGGCCTTATGCGCCCCACTACCTGACGGTCACCGACGCTGACGGCACGGCCCTGCGCCTCCACTATGTCGACGAAGGTCCCCGCGACGGCGCGGTCGTGCTGCTGATGCATGGCGAGCCCAGCTGGGCCTATCTCTACCGCCACATCATCAAGGCCCTGGTGGCCGACGGCCGGCGGGTGATCGCCCCGGACCTGATCGGCTTTGGCCGATCGGACAAGCCGGCCAGCCGCACCGACTATACCTACGAGCGCCATGTCGCCTGGATGAGCGACTGGCTGCTGCAGCTGGGCCTGCACGACATCACCCTGTTCTGCCAGGACTGGGGCGGGCTGATCGGCCTGCGCCTGGTCGCCGCCTTCCCCGAGCGGTTCGCGGCGGTAGTTGTCGGCAACACCGGCCTGCCGACCGGCACGGGCTGGACCGACGGCTTCAAGGCCTGGCTGGAGTTCAGCCAATCAGTCCCCGAGATGCCCATCGGCCGGCTGCTCAGCGGCGGCTCCAAGCGTGACCTCAGCCCAGAGGAAATCGCCGCCTACGACGCCCCCTTCCCTGACGAGACCTACAAGGAAGGCGCCCGCCAGTTCCCGACCCTGGTGCCGATCACGCCCGAGCACGCCTCGGTGGCCGAGAACATCGCGGCCTGGAAGGTGCTGGAGACCTTCAACAAGCCCTTCGTCACCGCCTTCAGCGATGGCGACGCGGTGACCGCCGGTGGTGAGAAGGTCTTCCAGGCCCGTGTGCCGGGGGCCAAGGGCCAGAGTCACGTCATCCTCTCCGGCGGCCACTTCCTGCAGGAAGACAGCCCGGCCGCCATCGCCGCCCTCATCGACAACCTGCTCTAGAGGCGCTGATCATGAAGGTCGTCAACCACGTCTTCCCGCCCCAGGACCAGGCCATGGCCTTCTTCGCCGCGCCGGAGGACGGCCCGTTCGTCATGGTCAACCTGCTGCGCTTCAAGGACCGCGCTGAATACGACGACGGCGACCGGGGCCTGACGGGCCGCGAGGCCTATGCCGTCTATGGCGACGCCGTTTCCAAACTGGTCGAGGGGCTGGGCGGCAAGATCTGGTTCAGCGGCAATGTCACCGGCCTGCTGCTCGGCGAGGTCGAGGACCTCTGGGACATGGTGGCGATGGCCGAGTATCCGTCGCTGGCGGCGTTCCGCAACATGGCCATGTCACCCGAGATGCACGCCATCGAGCATCACCGCATGGCGGGGCTGGCCGGTCAGCTGAACATCAAGACCAAGCCGCGCGAGTAGAGGGGCGGGGACTGGCTCGCTGAAGGCGTGCCTGTCCCGTCTGGAAGGCTTTTCGGCTCAGCCAAAGCTTTGGGGACAGGCACGGCTTGCAGCCGAGCCAGTCCCCGTCGGCGCCCTCAGTTATCCCAGTTGATGTACTCGTCGCCCGGCTTGTCCGGGACGCCCAGCGGGTGGTCGATGGCGATCGGGCCTTGCAGCAGCGAGGGCCAGCCCGGTTTGGCCATCTGGCCGTCGATCTGTTTGAGCACCGCCATCAGCTCGGCGACCTTGGCGGGGTTCGAGGTCGCCAGGTTCACCTTCTCGGTGGGGTCCGTGGACAGGTCGTACAGCCAGACCTTGTTCGGCTTGGCCAGCACCTGCAGCTTCCAGTCGCCCACCCGCACCATCTTGTAGGCCCCCGAGCGCCAGAACAGCGCCTGGTGCGGCCGGTCCTTGTTCAGGCCGGTCAGGTAGGGGATCAGGTTGACCCCGTCGATGACCCGGTCGGTCGGCACCTTGGCTCCGGCCGCGCCGGCGGCGGTGGCGAAGATGTCGACATGGCCGGCCGGGTAGGCGTAGCGCTCGCCCGCCTTCAGCACCGCCGGCCAGCGCAGGAAGAAGGGCACGTGCACGCCGCCCTCGAAGAAGCTGGCCTTCCAGCCGCGATAAGGCCGGTTGATGTCGGGCAGGCCGATATAGTTGGCCCCGCCGTTGTCGCTGGTGAAGATCACCAGGGTGTTGTCGTCCAGGCCCTGGGCCTTCAGCTCGGCCATCACCCGGCCGATGTTGCGGTCCAGGTTGCGCACCATGGCGCCGTAGACCCGCAGGCGGTGGTCCTTGATCTGCGGCAGGGCGTCATAGTCCGCCTTGGTGGCCTGCAGCGGCGTGTGGATGCCGTTGTAGGCCAGGTACATGAAGAAGGGCCGGTTCCGGTTGGCCTGGATCGACTTGATCGCCTCGTTGGTCAGGTAGTCGGTCATGTAGGCGTTGGGCTTGAAGCGCGGCCCGCCGTTGTACTGGACCATGTAGGGCAGGTTGGCCCACAGGAACTTGTCGATCGGGTCGAAGTCCTGCTTGGAGTTTTCCACGCCGGGGTCGTTCTCGGGCAGGTACATCGAGGCGCCCTGGATGAAGCCCAGGCTCTCGTCGAAGCCCTGGTCCTCGGGCCGGGTGCCCTTCTTGCCGCCCAGGTGCCACTTGCCGAAGTGGATGGTGTGATAGCCCTGAGCCTTGAGCATCTCGGCGATGGTGATCTCGCCGGTCGGCACGGCTTCGTCATCGACGTTCTTGGGGTTGTCCTTGACCAGCTCGCGATTGAAGTGCGGCGGATGGATCGAGCCCGGCGTGCGGAAACTGCCGACCAGCCGCGAGAAGCCGACCGGCGTGGGGGTGAATTCAAAACCGAAGCGGGTCGGGTAGCGGCCGGTCATGATCGCCGCGCGCGAGGGCGCGCAGGTGGCGTTGCCGGCGTAGCCGTTCTCCAGGTCCACGCCCTGGCGGCCGATGGCGTCGATGTTGGGGGTCGGGACCACCCCGCCGGCCACGCCGCCGCCGTTGAAGGTTATGTCGTTATAGCCCATGTCGTCGACCAGGATGAAGACGATGTTGGGCGGGCGTTTGCCGGGGGGCTGAGCCGCCGTCGCTGGGCCCTGCTGCCAGGTCACCGGCATGTTCTCGGCGATGTGGGGCGAGGTCCACTTGCCGATATGCAGGAAGATGAAGCTGCGATTGAGGTAGGCGACGCCCGCCAGCACCACCAAGGCGGCAAGCAGAATCCCCAGTCCGCGCAGGATCTTCATGGCAACGTCCCTCCCGATCTTTGCAGCGACAATATATTGACATTGAGCGTGCCGCTAGATGTCATGCGACCCATGCGGTTCGTTCCGGTCATCGTGCTGGCTCTGATGGGGTTGATCAACCTGGGACGCGGGGCCGTCCACGCCTTCGCGCCTGACGGCGGCGCCCATTCCATCGCCGGGCTGGACGCCACGCCCACCGTGCTGTCGCTGTTCGCCACCCTGGGTCTGAGCCAGATGGCCAAGGGCGTCTTCGAGCTGGCAATTGTCACGCGTTGGCGAAACCTCGTCCCGCTGTTCCTGGCCATGCAGGTGGTCGATACGGCGCTGGCCATGGTCAATCTCTACCTCTGGCGGCCCCTGCCGGTTACGGTCCCGGGCCAGCCGTTCAACCTGGCCCTGCTGGTCGTACAGCTGGCGGCCCTGGCCATCGCGCTGCGAAAGCCCAGGAGCAAGCCCTTCTCCTGACACGCGCGCCTGGCTGACTTCGCCGTAAACCTGTGCTTCTGTTCGCCGACCGATAGTCGATCAAGGTTCGTGGGGGATTTCATGCAGATCATCGCCGCCATCGTGGCCGCCAGCCTGGCCATCAGCGCCGCCGTGTCGCCGGCCGCCGACGGAACGGTCAAGCACCCGGACGCCGCCAAGACTCCGCCGCCCGCCGCGCCCAAGCCGGCCGTGAAACCCGCGACCAAGCCGGCGGTCAAGCCCGCCGCCACGACTGGCCTGGGCGGCAATTCCGGCGGGGCCGATCCGGGCGGGACCGGCGATGTGCGCCTGAACGACGCCGTCTCGCAGAAGAACGCCGACGTCGATGCCCGCAACGCCCAGGCCGCCGCCGACTTCGCCAAGAAGCAGGCCGAGTATAAAGCCCAGCAGGATGCCTATCTGCAGGCCCAGCAGGACTACCAGAAGAAGCTGGCCGAAAAGCGGGCCGCCGACCAGAAGTATGAGGCCGACAAGGCTGCCTGGGCCCGCAAGGTCGCCGCCTGCAAGGCGGGCGACGTCAGCCAGTGCGGCAGCTGAGATGATCACCCGGGCGCGCCTGACCCCAGTCCTGGTTCTGGCTAGCCTGGCCCTGGCGGGTCCGGCGCTGGCCCAGACCCGCACGGACCAGGGCCCGAGCAAGCCGACCACGGCCGCTCCGCCGCGCCCGACTCCCACCTCGCCAACCCCGCGCACCGTACCCACCATGCCGGTCGATCCGGGCGGGGTGAGCGGCATGCCGTCCTCTGGATCGCCCGGCCAGGCCGGGTCGGACTTTGGGCCGATGGGACCGGGCGGGACCCGCACCACCCGGCCACGCCGTTCGGCCGCGCCGCCGCCGGATACGGGTTCTGGCGGTGATATCCCCTATGTCGATCCGCCCGCCGCGCCAGGCTATGAGTCCGCCGCCGACACCGGGCCGATGAAGACCGCCGGCGGCAAGCCGGTCCCGCCGACGGCCCCGCATACCGCAGCGCCCGGCGCGCCCGTGTCGCCCGCCGCGCCGCCGACAACGTCCGCGGCCCCCGCGCCGCCGACCGTTGCCACCCCTCCGGCAGTCGCCAACAACGTGACGATCGTCGAAGGCCCTGCCCAGTTGGCCTCCAACCCCAACGCTCTTTGGATCGCCCTGGGCGGCCTGGCTGTCATGCTGGGCGCTGCGGGCCTGGGCCTGCGTCACCTGCTGGCTCCGCAGCTTTCGGTGCGGGTCAGGATGGACAACGGCGTGCAGTCCGCGCCTCGGCGCAAGGATGGCGCAGCATGAGCCAGCTCACCATTCGGTCCTTCTTCCCCGACGGCCCCACCAAGGCGGTCTTCCGGCCGGTCATCGTCAAGGCCGAAGAGGTCGCCAAGGACCACCTTCCCAAGGCCGGCAAGTCGGCCTTCATTGCGGTCATGGGTTCGGCCCTCGACCAGATCCTGGCCTTGCCGCTGGCGGGAATACTGTCCAGCCCCTGGACCACGATCGCCGAAGTCACCGCCGCCATGCAGGAGACCTCGCACGATCCGGAATCGACTGCCCTGGTCAGCCTGTTCAACCACGGCCTGACCTCGGCCCACCGGCCCAAGCTGGATCTGCTCTATGGCGGCAAGGTCCTCACCGCCATGGAGATGGGCCTGGACCTGACCCTCGACCTCATCGGCGTCGCCCTGGAGGTCAAGGGCGGGAAACTCCACGGGGTCAAGGCCGGACACTGTCAGGGTATCGGCCTGATCACCGCCTTCAATACGCCCCTGCTCAAGCACGATGGCCGCACCCTGCCGCTGGCCGGGCGGGTGAACTTCAGGAAATAGCGCTTCCCAGTGAGGGGCGGGGCGCCACCTCGCCTACGCCGCCGTCCTTGACCAGAAAACCGGTCAGGGTCCTGTCGGTATGCTGGGCCCGCCAGGCCAGCATCTGTTGTGCGAGGGGCAGCACCCGCGCCGGATCGGTCAGGGCCGTGCGCCAGGTCGGGTCGGCGGCGAGATTGAAGGCCAGCCAGCTTCCATCGGCGAACTGCACATAGGCCGCCTCGATCGTGCGCAGCACGGCCAGGTTCATCGTCTCCAGCCGCCGGTCGCCGGGCGGCAGCCGGCCGATCAGCGGAAACCGCCAGTCGAACTCCCAGTGGGCCGCGCCGCGTGGCGCCTCAGATCCCGCCAGCCACGGCAAGAGCGAGACGCCGTCCGTCCGCGTCTCCACCCCCATCACCTCGGCCAGGGTCGGCAGAACATCGACATTCTCGGTGAAGGTCTCGACCACAGCGCCTTGGCGTTCCGGATGGCGAGGATCGCGGACAAGACCGAGGACGTGGTGGCTCTCCTCGAACCAGCCGGCCTTCTGGATCAGGCCGTGGTCGCCGAGCTGCTCGCCATGATCGGCGGTGACCAGGATGAAGGTGTCGTCCCACTGTCCGGAGGCTTCCAGCGCCGCCCAGACCCGGCCCAGCTGGGCGTCCACCTCGCTGATCATGCCATAGTACTGCGCCCGCATGGCCGACGGATCTTCCGGGACCCTGAGATGGGGATTGGCCATCAGCAGATCATGCAGCGGGTGGCGCTTGGCGGCCGGAGCGATGGGCTGACCCACGTCGGCGGGGTCGTACATCCGTGCGTAGTCGCCGGCCGCGCCGAAGGGCGGATGAGGCCGCAGATGGCTGAGATGGGCGAACCATGGCCCGGTCTGACGCGCCATCCAGCCCAGCAGGCGCTCGGTCAGTAAGGCGGCCATGCTGTGGTCAGCGGGCCGGTCGGGTTCGCCGGCCAGGGCCGCGTCCGGATCGTCGCCGACGGCGTGCCCCCTGGCCCGCAGCCAGTCCAGCCACGCGGTCGGCGCGCCCATCGGCAGGTGGCAACCGACCGCAAACCCCGGCAGCACGCCTTCGTAGCTCTGCAGGCGCGGATCGTCGGAGCCGGTGGTCTCACGCGGATCGACGGCCTGGTCGGTGTAGCCGAACAGCGTCGGCTCATAGCCGGCCCGTCGCGCCGCCCAGGCGATGTTGTCCAGCCCAGCGTCCAGCGGCGCGCCGTTGGCCACCACGCGGTGGTTCATCTGGTAGAGGCCGGTATAGAGGCTGGCCCGTCCCGGCCCGCAGGGCGTGGATTGGCTGTAGTGGCGGGCCAGCCGCACGCCCTCTCGCGCCAGGCGATCGAGGTTGGGCGTCTGGACGACCGGATGACCGGCGCACCCCAGGCAGTCGCCGCGGAATTGGTCGAGGGTGATCAGCAGGATGTTCACGCCGCCACCCTAGCCGGTGGCTATCCCGCGCTCCAGCGCCGACGCGCCTTGGCCAGCGTATCGGCCAAACCATAGGCGCGGCCGGACAGGGTGAGTTCGACCGTGGCGATCTGATCCAGCCGCCGTCCCAGCCGCAGCAGTCTGCCGCCGGCGGGCCGCCGGGCAACGGCGCCGTCCGCCCGGGCTTCCCCGGATGGCAGCTCCATGGACCGGTTGGAAATTGACCGCTTCTGTTCATCCAGGCCGCTGCCCAGCTCGTAGGCGCGGAGCGGCAGCCGCCCGGCGGCCTCGAGGATGGCGGACAGCAGCAGATGGCCTGGGCCGTAGGCGGCCATGGCCGGATCATAGGCGGCAAGCCACGGGTGATAGATCCCGTCGCCTTCGACGCCGAACCGTCCAGCAATGGGTCGCCCGCCGGCCCGGAGCACGGCCAGCAGCCCGCGCAGCGGCGGCTCCGTCAGGGAAAACGCCTGCGCCATCAGCGCCCGGCTCCAGTCCGGGCGCAGAACGTCATGCAGGCCGGTGCGGTTGAACTGCGCCCGCTTCCAGTTCAGCAAGGTCTCGAAGCTCGCCGGGTCCTGGTCGGGCATGGTCAGGCTGAGCGGCCCGATGTCGGCCTCCAGGCGGGCGCGCCAACGACGCATCTTCTTGGCATGGCGGCCTCGGCCGGCAACCGGCGTCGGGTCGGTCAGATCAATCGCGTAGCTGGTCTGCCATCCGCTCTCTGTCCCCTCGAACAGGCGATACGGATCGACCAGCGCGGTGAAGGGAAAGCGCCGGATGCCCGCGCCCCGCAGCAGTTCCGGCCCGCTTAGCGGCAGCCCCGGACCAGAGATCACCCCATGCAGATCGGAGAAGGGCGCGCCGATCGGACGGGCGACGCCGCCCGGCCGACGATGATGCGCGAAATAGGCGAGGCCGACCCCCCGCCGGCGAACAACCGCCACCGCGGCGTCCGAGCGTACCCCACCCACCAGCCGGGCAAAGGCCGGCCCCAGCAACGGACTGGCGAAGGCCGGTTCGTCAGCGCAGAGCCCCATCCAGCGGTCCTGGTCGGCCCAGCTCAGCGCATGTGGGGGAAGAATCTCGATCTGGGGCAAGTCGACGCCTTTCCGGGTGACGGGGAGGGCTTTCAGCAGTCAGCGTGCCGAAATCGGGCGTTCCCCGAATCTTTGGCGCCCATTCCGGGGATAGAGCGGCGTCCGGTCAGCGGGCGCGCGGCGCGGGATCCCGTCCAGTCGGGGCCTTGGTCGGACCCTGACGCCGGGAAAGGCTGGTCAAGCGGTGGGGCGATGCTATCAAGCTTGCATACCTAGCGAGGGGCGCGACCCATGAAGACCCGCATCACCGAACTGTTCGGCATCAAATATCCCATCATCCAGGGCGGCATGCACTTCGTCGGCTTCGCCGAGATGGCGGCGGCGGTGTCCAACGCCGGCGGGCTGGGCCTGATCACCGGCTTGACCCAGCGCACCCCAGACGACCTGGCCAAGGAAATCGCCCGCTGCCGCGAGATGACCGACAAGCCGTTCGGGGTGAACCTGACCTTCCTGCCCTCGGTCAATCCGCCGGACTATCCCGGCTACATGAAGGCCATCATCGACGGCGGGGTGAAGATCGTCGAGACGGCCGGCAACAACCCCTCGAAGTACATGCCGGCCCTCAAGGAAGCCGGGATCAAGGTCATCCACAAATGCACCTCGGTCCGTCATAGCCTGAAGGCCGAGCAGGTCGGCTGCGACGCGGTCAGCGTCGACGGTTTCGAATGCGGCGGCCACCCGGGCGAGGACGATGTCGGCAACTGGGTGCTGCTGCCCCGCGCGGCCGAAGAGCTGAAGATCCCCTTCGTCGCCTCGGGCGGCGTGGGCACCGGCTCGCAGCTGGCGGCGGCCCTGGCGCTGGGCGCCGACGGCATCAACATGGGCACCCGCTTCATCGCCACGAAGGAAGCCCCGGTCCACGAGAACGTCAAACAGGCCATCGTCGCGGCGTCCGAACTGGACACCCGCCTGGTCATGCGCCCGCTGCGCAACACCGAGCGGGTGCTGAACAACGCCGGGGTCACGCGGCTGCTGGAGAAGGAAAAGGCGCTGGGCTCGGCCATCAAGTTCGAGGACATCATCGCCGAAGTGGCCGGGGTCTATCCCAAGATCATGCTGGAAGGCGAGATGGACGCCGGGGCTTGGTCCTGCGGTATGGTCGCCGGTTTGATCCACGACATTCCCACCTGCCAGGAACTGATCGACCGGATCATGAGCGAGGCGAAGGACATCATCCGCAATCGCTTGGAAGTGATGCTGGCCGACTGATGACGGAAGAACCGCCGCGCAAACGGCCCATCCTCAGTCTGAAGAATCCGCCGAAGAAAAAGGTGGAGCCCATCCTGCGGTGGAAGTGCAAGCCGTGCGGCGGCATCGTCGTGATTACCGGCAAAGAGGGGCCCGCGGAGATCATCCGGTGCCCGGCCTGCAATGCGCGGCTGGGCAAGGCCGGCCAGTTCCTCAGCGATCCGCCGGACGAGAAGATACGCGCCCGGCAGTTCAAGGAGTGACATGACGCTCTGCATGCCCGCGCCGGACCAGGCGGTCATCGCCCGCCGCGCGGCCATCGCGGCGGCGCTACGGGCTATCGCGCCGGACGGCGTGATCGACGAGCCGTCGGTGCTGAAGGCCTACGAGTCCGATGGCCTGACAGCCTATCGGCAGCCGCCGATGCTGGCCGTGCTGCCGGAAACCACCGCCCAGGTCGCCGCCATCCTGCGCTACTGCGGGACCGAGGGGGTCAAGGTGGTGCCGCGCGGCTCGGGGACTTCGCTGTCGGGCGGGGCCCTGCCGCTGGCCGATGCGGTGCTGCTGGGCCTGGCGAAGTTCAATCGGGTGCTGGAGGTCGACTATGACGACCGCTTCGCCGTGGTGCAGCCGGGCGTCACCAACCTGGCGGTCACCCAAGCCGTGGAGGAAAGCGGCTTCTATTACGCGCCCGATCCCTCCAGCCAGATCGCCTGCTCGATCGGCGGCAATGTCGCCGAGAATTCCGGCGGGGTGCACTGCCTGAAGTACGGCCTGACTACCAACAACGTGCTCGGCGTCGAGCTGGTGATGATGGACGGCGAGATCGTCCGGCTGGGCGGCCGCCATCTCGACCCGGCGGGCCTGGACCTGCTGGGTCTGGTGGTCGGATCCGAAGGCCTGCTGGGCGTCGTCACCGAGGTCACCGTCCGCATCCTGCCCAAGCCCCAGACGGCCAAGGCGCTGCTGCTCGGCTTCTCAACGGTCGAGGGCGCCGGGGCCTGCGTGGCGGGGGTCATCGCCGCCGGCATCATCCCGGCGGGCATGGAGATGATGGACCGCCCGGCCATCCACGCCGCCGAGGCCTTCGTGCGGGTCGGCTATCCGCTCGACGTCGAGGCCCTGCTGATCGTCGAGCTCGACGGCCCGGCCGCCGAATGCGACCACCTCTCCGCCGAGGTCGAAGCCATCGCCACGGCCAACGGGGCGGTGTCCTGCCGGGTCTCGACCAGCGAGCCCGAGCGGCTGGCCTTCTGGGCCGGGCGCAAGGCGGCCTTCCCGGCGGTCAGCCGCATCGCCCCCGACTATTACTGCATGGACGGCACCATCCCCCGCCGCCGCCTGCCCGACGTGCTGACTCGCATCAGCGAGCTGGCCGTCGAGCACGACCTTGGCGTCGCCAACGTCTTCCACGCCGGCGACGGCAACCTGCATCCGCTGATCCTCTACGACGCCAACCAACCGGGCCAGCTGGAGCGCGCCGAGGCGTTCGGCGAAGACATTCTGCGGCTCTGCGTCGAGGTCGGCGGGGTGCTGACCGGCGAACATGGCGTGGGGGTCGAGAAGCGCGACCTGATGCCCTTGATGTTCAACGAGACGGACCTGGCGCACCAGCAGCGGGTCAAGTGCGCCTTCGACCCGGACCTGCTGCTCAATCCCGGCAAGGTCTTCCCGACCCTGCATCGCTGCGCCGAGCTCGGCCGCATGCACGTCCACGGCGGCCAGGTCCGCTTTCCTGACATCCCCCGGTTCTGACGTGCTGACCCCCGCCAGCGTCGAGGAGCTCTGCGACCTGTTCCGCGCGGGCGGAAAGTTCGAGATCTGCGGCGGCGGCAGCAAGGCCGACATCGGCGCGCCGCGTGAGGCGACGCTGGTCAGCTCGGCGGGCTTCAGCGACGTCATCGACTACGACCCTCCGGAACTGGTGCTGACGGTCGGGGCGGGGACGCCGCTGGCCGAGATCCAGGCCCTGGTCGCCTCGCAGAACCAGATGCTGGCCTTCGAGCCCTTCGACCACGGCCCGCTGTTCGGTCGACCGGCCGGGGCGGCGACCATCGGCGGCGTGGTGGCGGCCGGTGTCTCGGGATCGCAGCGTCTCGCCCTTGGCGCGGCGAGGGATCACCTGCTGGGCTTCGAAGCGGTGTCAGGCCGGGGCGAGCGGTTCATCGGCGGGGCCAAGGTGGTCAAGAACGTCACCGGCTACGATCTGCCCAAGGTCATGGCCGGGAGCTGGGGTCGCCTGGGCGTCATGACCCAGATGACCCTAAAGGTCCTGCCCGCCCCTCGCGTCCGAGCCACCATGCTGATCGAGGGTCTCGACATCCCGGCCGCCGTCGCCGCCATGACCGCCGCCCTGCGCGCGCCGCTGGAAGTCGCCGCCGCAGCCCATCTGCCGGGCGTCGGGACGGGCCTGCGCCTGCAAGGCTTCGGCCCCTCGGTGGACGCTCGCGCCGCCCAGCTTCCCGGACGCCGGCTCAGCGAAGGCGAGGCCGAGGTCTTCTGGCAAGCCGCCCTGCCGCTGGCCGACGACCGTCCGCTGTGGCGGGTGCATTGCCCGGCCAGCGCCGCCTCAGCCATCGTCGCCGCACTGCCGGACCTCGAGGCCCGGCTGGACTGGGGCGGCGGGCTGATCTGGCTGGCCGGGGAGGGCGATGTCCGCGCCGTGGCGGCGACGCATGGTGGCCAGGCCATGCTGGTCCGCGCGCCGGAGGCCATGCGGGCCGCGATGCCCTGCGAGCATCCGCAGCCGGCCGGCGTCGCGATGCTGTCCGAGAGGGTCCGCCGCGCCTTCGATCCCGCCGGCATTTTCGAAACCGGGCGGTTCGCATGAGGACCAGCTTCACCCCCGCCCAACTGGCCGGCCCGGCCACCGCTGTCGCCGAGGCGGCGATCCGCAAGTGCGTCCATTGCGGTTTCTGCCTGGCCACCTGTCCGACCTATGTGCTGCTGGGCGACGAGTTGGATAGCCCACGCGGCCGCATCTACCTGATGCAGGACATGCTGGAGAACGAGCGGGTCCCGACCCCCGAAGTGGTCAAGCACATCGACCGCTGCCTCTCATGCCTCGCCTGCACGACGACCTGCCCGTCGGGCGTCGACTACCAGCACCTTGTCGACCACGCCCGGGCCTATGTCGAACAGCGATACAGGCGTCCGCTGATCGACCGGCTGATCCGGGGCGCCCTGGCCGCCGTGCTGCCGCATCCGGGCCGCCTCCGCCTGGCCCTCGCCCTGGCGCGGCTGATCAGACCCCTGGCCCCGCTGGCCAGGGCCGTCCCGCCGGTCGCCGCCATGCTGGAGATGGCGCCTTCCCGTGCCATGCCCGCGCCATCCAACGCCAACGCCATCGTCCCCCGCGCCAAGGGCCGGGTCGCCCTGCTGCAGGGCTGCGCTGAGCCCGTACTCGGCCCGCAGATTCGCGAGGCCACCGTCAGGCTGCTGAACCGCGCCGGCTACGACGTCATCTTCGCTCCCGGCGAGGTGTGTTGCGGCGGCCTCGCCCACCACATGGGCCGCGACAGCCTGGACGCCGCGCGCACCAACGTCGCCGCCTGGACCCGCGAAATCGAAGGCCAGGGCCTGGCCGCCATCCTCACCGCCACCTCCGGCTGCGGCGTCACCCTGAAGGACTACGGCTTCATGCTGCGCGGCGAGCCGGAATGGGCCGACAAGGCCGCTCGCGTCTCGGGCCTGGCCCAGGACATCAGCGAGTTCCTGGCCGGCATCGAACTGCCGCCCGCCGAGCCCAAGGGCCTCACTGTCGCCTGGCACGCCGCCTGTTCGTTGCAGCACGGCCAGAAGGTCACGACCCTGCCGATCCGCCTGCTGGAAGCCGCCGGCTTCACAGTCCGCACGCCGACCAACGCCCACCTCTGCTGCGGCTCGGCCGGGACCTACAACATCCTGCAGCCGGCCATCGCCGGCCAGTTGGGCGAGCGCAAGGCGACCAGCCTCGACGCCCTGGCCGCCGACGTCATCGCCACCGGCAACCTGGGCTGCTCCCTGCAAATCGGGCGGCGGGCGGGAACGCCGGTCGTGCATCTGGTCGAGCTGTTGGATTGGGCGACAGGCGGTCCGCGTCCGGCCGGGCTGGCGCAGCAGGATTGACCTGCGCGCCAACGGATTTGGGGAGGCGCGCGCAATTTTCTGCCCTTCCCTTACTTCCCCCTGCCGCCGCCAACCGATAGAGGAACCGCTGCTTTTCAGGGATAGCGTCACATGATCGACAAGGCCGGGCTTCAGGTCGCCGACACGCTCGTCAACTTCATCGAGAGCCGCGCCCTGCCCGGGACCGGCATCGCGCCGGACGCCTTCTGGAGCGGCGTGGCCGCGATCTTCGCCAAATTCGCGCCGGAGAACCGCGCCCTGCTGGCCAAGCGCGATGACCTTCAGGCCCAGATCGACGGCTGGCACCAGGCCAACAGCTTCGACCTGACCGCCTATCAGGCCTTCCTGCGCCAGATCGGCTACCTGGAAGCCGAGCCCGCCCCCTTCAAGATCGGCTCGGCCAATGTCGACCCGGAAGTCGCCACCCTGGCGGGCCCGCAGCTCGTGGTGCCCTCGCTCAACGCCCGCTTCGTGCTCAACGCCGCCAATGCCCGTTGGGGCAGCCTCTACGACGCCCTCTACGGCACCGACGCCATTCCAGGCGAGGCCGAGGGCAAGGGTTACGACCCCGTGCGCGGCGCGCAGGTCATCGCCTGGGCCAAGGCCTTTCTCGACCGCGCCGTGCCGCTGGACGGCAAGACCTGGGACCAGGTCACCGACGCCCGCGCCGCTGTGGAGGGTCACCCGGCCTTCGTCGGCACGGCTGGCGCGAACATCCTGCTGCGCCACAACGGCCTGCATATCGAACTGGTCATCGACCCCAGCCACTCCATCGGCAAGGACGACCCGGCGGGTCTGGCCGACGTGGTGCTGGAATCGGCCCTGACCACCATCGTCGACCTGGAAGACTCCATCGCCGCCGTCGACGCCGACGACAAGGTTGAGGCCTATGGCAACTGGCTGGGCCTGATGCGCGGCGAGCTGACCGCCTCGGTCGACAAGGGCGGCAAGACCTTCGTCCGCGAGCTGAACGGCGACCGGGACTATGTCGGCGCCGACGGCCAGCCGCTGACCCTGCGCGGCCGCAGCCTGCTGTTCGTGCGCAATGTCGGCCACCTGATGACCAACCCGGCCGTCCGGCTGCCGGACGGTTCGGAGGCCCCCGAGGGCATCCTCGACGCCATCGTCACCAGCCTCTGCTCGCTGCATGACCTCAAGGGCCTGGGCCGGTTCAGGAACAGCCCGGCCGGCTCGATCTACATCGTCAAACCCAAGATGCACGGCCCGGCGGAAGCCGACCTGACCAACCGCCTCTGCGCCGCCGTCGAGGCCCTGCTGGGCCTGGAAGCGAACACCATCAAGATCGGGCTGATGGACGAGGAGCGCCGCACCTCGGCAAATCTGGCGGCCTGCATCGCCGCCCTGAAGGACCGCATCGTCTTCATCAACACCGGCTTCCTGGACCGCACGGGCGACGAGATCCACACCTCGATGCGGGCCGGGGCGATGATCCCCAAGGCCCAGATGAAGACCCAGCCCTGGATCGCCTCCTACGAGGACCGCAACGTCCAGATCGCCCTGGCCGCCGGCTTCTCGGGCAAGGCGCAGATCGGCAAGGGCATGTGGGCCGCCCCCGACCGCATGGCCGACATGCTGGAGCAGAAGATCGGCCACCCGAAGACGGGGGCCAGCACCGCCTGGGTGCCCTCGCCGACGGCGGCGACCCTGCACGCCACCCACTACCACTCGGTCGACGTCCATGCCCGCCAGGTCGAGCGGATGGTCGAGCCGGTCACCGGCCTTGACCCGCTGCTGACTATCCCCCTGGCCGGCGCCCACAACTGGACGCCCAAGGAGGTCGCCGACGAGCTGGACAACAACGCCCAGGGCATCCTGGGTTACGTGGTCCGCTGGATCGATCAGGGCGTCGGCTGCTCCAAGGTGCCCGACATCCACGACATCGGCCTGATGGAAGACCGCGCCACCCTGCGCATCTCCAGCCAGCACATCGCCAACTGGCTGCTGCACGGGGTCTGCACCCCGGCCGAGGTCGAGGCGGCGATGGCCCGCATGGCCGCCAAGGTCGACGCCCAAAACGCCGGCGATCCGCTCTACACCCCGATGAGCGGACGTGAGTCCGACAGCCTGGCCTTCCAGGCGGCGCGGGCTCTGGTGTTCGAGGGCGTCAGTCAGCCGAACGGCTACACCGAGCCGCTGCTGCACCAGTTCCGGGCTGAGAAGAAGGCTGCCGGCTAGGCGGCTTTCGCTTTGCCGATGGCGCCCAGATGGGTGTGGCCGAAGGCGCTGGCGTACTTCAGGCCATAGCCCAGCATCCGGTCGAAACCGACATGGGCGACCCACACCAGGGCCAGGGCGGTCATCAGCGGCTGACTCTGGATAATCCCGGCCGCGCCAAGCGCCGCCGGTCCGGCATAGCTGTGAGCCAGGTTGTAGCTGACCGCGCCGGCCCTCCGGCCCAGCAGATAACCCAGCATGGACAGGTCCGGGACCAGGAAGGTCACGGCGAACAACAGCCAGCCCTGGCCGAACCGGCTGTAGGTCCAGACCGCCAGGGCCAGCACGACCGCCGCCTCCAGCCGCAGCAACAGGCGAGGGACGCCTTGGACGGCGGCGATGGTTGGGGTGGGCATGGTCGAGCTCCGGGTCGGGTTAAGCTGAGCGGGACCATGCCTCCGCCCGAGGCTATGCGCGATTGCATGAAGTCGTGGGGTGGCGCTTCGGAAATGCATGGCTGGCGTGAGGTCAGGCTTGCTCCGCGGCCCTCAAAGCGGCAACGGTCTGGCTAAACCAGGGAGACACCCATGCAACTCGACTCATCGATTTCCGCCGTCATCACCGGCGGCGCCTCGGGCCTGGGTGAGGCCACCGCCCGGTTGCTGGCCTCGCATGGCGTCAAGGTCGCGCTGTTCGATCTGAACCAGGAGCGCGGCGAGGCCCTGGCCAAGGAGCTGGGCGGGGTGTTCTGCCTGGTCAACGTGACCTCCAGCCCCGAGGTCGACGCGGCCTTCGCAAGGTCGCGCGCCGCCATCGGCCAGGAGCGCATCTTGGTCAACTGCGCCGGGGTCGGCGGCTCGTTCAAGACGGTGTCGCGCGACCGCGAGACCCGCGAGATCAAGGAATACCCGCTGGAGAACTTCGAGCGGATCATCCAGATCAACCTGATCGGCACCTTCCGTTGCATCACCAAGAGCGCGGCCGGCATGCTGACCCTGGACCCGCTGGAAGACGGCGACCGGGGTGTCATCGTCAACACCGCGTCTGTCGCGGCCGAGGACGGCCAGATCGGCCAGGTGGCCTACACCGCCTCCAAGGCCGGCATCGTTGGCCTGACCCTGACCGTGGCGCGGGACCTGGCCAGCGAGGCGATCCGCTGCAACACCATCCTGCCCGGCCTGTTCGACACCCCGCTGCTGGCCCGCGCGCCGGAGCCGGTGAAGGCCGCCCTGGCCGCCCAGGTGCCCTTCCCCAAGCGGCTGGGGATGCCCGAGGAGTACGCCAAGCTGGCCTACGCCATGATCACCAACGGCTATTTCAACGGCGAGGACGTGCGGCTGGACGGGGCCATCCGCATGGCGCCGCGCTAGATACCCGCGCATGGCGGAGATCCAGAAGTTCTCGCTGAACTACGACCCGGCCGAGGACCGCCTGGCCTTCGACACCGAGGACGCCGCCGGCGAGACTACCCGCCTTTGGCTGACCGAGCGCCTCTGCCGCAACCTGGCGCCGGCCCTGATCAAGCTGTTGACCGAGAAGGGCGCGGCCAAGGCCGGCGGCGCGGTCGCCCAGTCCACCGTGCAGTCCTGGGCCCAGGTCTCGGCCATGCAGGGCTTTGGCCAGTCGCCCTCGGTGAAGCTGAAGGCCCAGGCGCCCAGCGGCCTGGTCAACGCCGTGCATGTCACCCCGGCGAACGGCCGCTTTTTCGTGAAGTTCGATTTCGGGGACCAGTCGCGCAGCATCAACTTCGATGAACCGGCCCTGCGCCAGACCCTGGGCCTGCTGGCCCGGCTCTATCGGCTCGCCGGCTGGCCGGCTGACATCTGGCCCGACTGGATCACTGAACCGGCCATCGATGCTACGCCAGGGACCGTCAACTGACAGCAAAAGGCCCCCGCCGGGGAGAGCGGGGGCCTTCGAGCTAGCGGAGCGGGCTTTTACCAGCCGCGGCCGCCGCCGTAGTTGTTGTTGTCGTAGTACGAGCCTTGGCCGTACTGCTGCTGATAGTAGCCGCGGCCGTAGCGGCGGTCGTAGCGGTGCCACTGGCCGCGTTGGTCATAGAAGCCGTCGCGGTAGTAGTAGGCCTGACCGTAGGTCCGGTAGTCCTGGCGCTGGTCGTAGTAGCCGTAGCGCAGGCAATCGTCCGAGGACTTGGCCGAGCTGCGGCCGATCTGCGAACCCAGGACCGCACCGGCGACAGCGCCGACCGCCGAGCCTTCAGTGCGTTGACCGCGGCCGCTGACCTGCGAGCCCAGGACCGCGCCGGCCAGGGCGCCGATCACCGCGCCGTTGGTCGAGCCCTGACGCTTCTTCACCTGGCAGGCGTTCTGGCCGCCGTAGCCGCCACCGTTGTTGTAGCCGCCGTTGTTGTAGCCGCTGCCTTGGTATTGGCCGCCGCCCTGGTACTGGCTGCCACCTTGGTATTGGCCACCACCTTGGTAACCACCACCTTGGTACCCACCACCCTGATAGCCACCGCCTTGGTAGCCGCCGTTATAGGGTTCGGCCGAGGCGATCATCGGGGCGGCGAAGGCGCTGGCCGCGACGGTGGCGGCCAGGATCGCGGTTACAGTGCGCTTCATGACTTTAGTCTCCCGTTTTTCTCTTTGGAGGGCGGACCAGACCGGCCCGCTTTCGATGACCCCATAAGACACCGCCGCGCCTGAACGGGTTTTGAACCGGCACAGTCAGGTTCTGTTCATCTGGAATTTTCTGGTCAAAGCCCCATCTGCACCTCACACAGCCATAACAAGACTCAACACGACGGGAGAAAATCACATGGGCGTTCCGACAACCGGCCTGCAGCTGCGGTCCCTGCTGAAGGCGAGCGGCGAGCTTGAGCTTTCCCTGGCCAGTGTCGAAACCCCCACGCCCGGCGCCGACGAGATCCTGGTCCGGGTCGAGGGCACGCCCATCAACCCCTCCGACCTGGGCCTGCTGCTGGGCGCCGCCGACATGTCCACGGCCAAGGCCGAGGGCGGCAAGGTGACCGCCCAGGTGCCGGCGCCGTTCATGAAGATGATGGCCGCCCGGCTCGACGAATCCATGCCGGTCGGCAACGAGGGGGCCGGCACGGTGATCGCCGCCGGTGACAGCCCCGCCGCCCAGGCCCTGATCGGCAAGAAGGTCGCCATCCTTGGCGGCGCCATGTACGCCCAGTATCGCTGCGTGAAGGCCGCCGACGCCCTGCCGCTGCCGGCCGACGCCAGCGCCGCCGACGGGGCCAGCTGCTTCGTCAACCCGCTGACCGCGCTCAGCATGGTCGAGGTCATGCGCCTGGAAGGCCACAAGGCCCTGGTCCACACCGCCGCCGCCAGCAACCTGGGCCAGATGCTCAACAAGATCTGCCTCAAGGACGGCGTGCCGCTGGTCAACATCGTGCGCAGCGCCGAGCAGGCGAAGATCCTGACCGACATCGGCGCCAAGTATGTCGTCGATTCCACCTCGCCCAACTTCATCGCCGAGCTGACCGACGCCCTGGCCGAGACCGGCGCCACCCTGGCCTTCGACGCCATCGGCGGCGGCAAGCTGGCCGGCCAGATCCTCAGCGCAATGGAGGTGGCCATCAACCGCACGGCCACCGTCTACAGCCGCTATGGCTCCTCGGTGCACAAGCAGGTCTACATCTACGGCGGCCTGAACACCGGCCCCACCGAGTTCAACCGCGCCTTCGGGATGATGTGGGGGATCAGCGGCTGGCTGCTGACGCCCTTCCTGATGAAGCTGGGCTTCGAGGGCCTGCAGCGCCTGCGCCAGCGGGTGGTGGACGAGCTGAAGACCACCTTCGCCAGCCACTACACCGCCGAGATCTCCCTGGCCGAGGCCCTGCAGCTGGACGTCATCGCCCGCTACAACGCCAAGACCACCGGCGAGAAATACCTGATCAACCCGGCGAAGGGGCTGTAGCCCAGCCCACCCCAAAGCCGCTCATCCCCGCGAAGGCGGGGACCCAGGCTTTTTTGTTGCGGCCCGAGGCGGTGTCTCGGGCCGTAAGATTTTGACCACGAACAACACGAACAACACGAACGGAGTCCAGGCCTCGGCAGGCTGCTGACGGATTGGCTGTGTTATCGACGCCGGAGGCGTCCTTCCAAGCGTCGCTGTCAGTGCTGGCTTTGCTCCGTTCGTGTTGTTCGTGTTGTTCGTGGTCAATTCTTTGACCCACGCTGGCCATAGCCCCGCCCATGACGGAAGCTCACGTCAAACAGGGGGAAGCTATGGACGCCTACGACCGCGACAATTCCGACCGCACCACGGTCAAGACCAGCTTCGTCGCCCTCAGCGTGGCGCACGGCGGCAAGGCCTGGGCCACCGCCGGCGAACTGCGTGAGCCGCTGGAGGGCGCCACCGGCGGCGCGGTGGTCATCGTCCACGGCTCCAGCGGCGTCGACAGCCGGGGCGCGACCTATGCCGGGGCCCTGAACGCCGCGGGCCTCGCCACCCTGGAGATCGACCTCTGGGCCGCCCGCGGCGTCACCAGCCCGGCCGAGCGGCCGAGGGCCGTCACCGACACCCTCCCCGACGCCTTCGCCGCCCTGGCCTTCCTCGCCGCGCGGCCGGGGATCGACCCGGCGCGGATCGGCATCATGGGCTTTTCATGGGGTGGGGTGGTCTCGATGCTGACCGCCACCACGGCCCACAACGCTGCGTACGGCCCCCCCGGCCTGAGCTTCGCCGCCCACGCCCCGCTCTATCCGGTCTGCTGGGTCTACAACCGCGTCCCCGGCTTCGAGTTCACCGACCTGACCGGCGCCCCGGTTCTGATCCAGGCCGGCGGCATGGACCTCTACGATGACCCGGGCAGCGCCGAAGCCCTGGTGGCAGGCCTCCCCGAAGCCGCCCGCGCCGTGGTCCGCCAGATCACCTACCCGAACGCCGGCCACGCCTGGGACCGCCGCGAACCGGACATCGTCATCAACGACCCCACGGCCCACAAGGGCGCGGGCGGCGAGGTGCCGTTTCGCTATGATGCGGGGGTTACGCGGGAGTCGGTGGGGGCGGTGGTGAGCCATTTCACGGCGCACTTTCGATAGAGGCCAAGGCAACAGGAGAGCGGCGGAGCCGGTGTCATTGTGCATTGGTTGAATGGCCGGCGATTGAGTGCCATGGTTTATTCAATTCCAACCAAGGATGAATTGTGGACCGCGAACCTACCCTCGATTTGGTGTTTCATGGTTTCGGCAACGAGCCGACTTTCTTGGCACCCAGCGCATTGTTGCGGGTAGCAGAAGCGCTAGACACATCTATAAACCGGATAGCTCGCATCTACGACGTCCGAACTGAACTACTACTGTGTGCATCGCCAACTGCAGGGTCCATCAGATTCACGTTTGCGATAAGATCGACCTCTCGACGTAAGGTATCTAAGAGCAAGAAGGTCCAACAATCGGCGCTTCTTGCTAATATAGCAAATTTGTCAGTCATTGGACTTTTGTGCGTGTCGGCGTTGGTTGGACAGCAGGGGTTGATTTCGGCAGTTACCCATATTCCCGCTCCTCCTTCCGACGGTGGGAGAGATAATCAGGATTTGGAACTTGAGGTCCGAGCTTCCGCCAAGAAAGACGGATTAGTTATTTCGGGTGTTCAAGACTTAATCCAAGCCGCCAGGGATGCTGGAGTAAAAAAGGTCATCCTAAGTGTTGATGGCGTCGGCGAAGCCACTATTAGCGAAGACGTTGAATCTGACAACGCGAAACGGTTAGGCATTCGCAGTATCGACCGAATTCAAATCATTAATCTGAACGACCAAATTAAGATTGTTGAGCCAGGTCCAATCTTAAACATAGGCCGTGTTCCGTATCCTAGTTATTTGGCAACCGAAGGGTATCGGGAAATAGTTGTACTTTGGTCGGCCAACGTACCGCCGCCGAGGCCTGGTGAGTCAACGATCGTGAAGGCTAGAGCTGTTCGTCCCGCAGATGTGACGATTGAAGATCGCGATTTACCTGCCTCGTTTGCCAGGGCCACGGGAATCTATATTGTGAATGACGCGATGGTCTGGAAATAGATTCATGGTGAAACTTCACACCACTTCCAACTCATCCCTACCCCCCAACCCGTGAAACCCCGCCGTCGGCAGCGTCTGGTACCAGAACGCCACCGACGCCATGTCGTCCCACAGCGGCAGGGGCCCTTGTCCGCACGCCAGCCCAGGGCCTGGACGGTCAACCGCAGGTCCGTCTCGAACCGCACCGGGTCCATGATGAGCCAGCGGTACATCCCCAAACGCGGCCGGCTGCGGTAGACGCCGCCGGGCCTCGGAGCGCTTCTGCATAGGGATTGCCTAACTCGAGGGGGCGCTGACCGGCCTCCACTGCAATTCCCCAACCCAACCGTGACGCACGACACGGACGGCGCCCCCGAAGGGGCGGTTCATGGGCCATCCCACTCGGTCCCAGGAGCCCCCCATGTTCGGTCCCATACTCGATGTCGCCATCGGCCTGGTGTTTACCTTCCTGCTGTTTTCGATCCTGCTGTCCACCGTCACCGAGGCGCTGGCGGCGGTGCTCAGGCTCCGGGCCAGGGCGCTTGAGGATGCTTTCGTGCGGCTGATCGAGAACCCCGCCACGCCCAAGACGCTGCTGAGCTATTTCGTCGGCCTGTTCGGCAAAGCCAAAAAGACGCGGGGGCCCGGGCCGGCGGGCGGGCTGGCTTACGAGGCGGTCTACAACCATCCGCTGGTCGGGGGCGATCAGGGCCGCGGCATGCCCTCCTATGTGCCGCCGGAACAGTTCGCCTCCGCCCTGCTGGCCGTGCTGCGCGGGGCCGCCAGCGGCGCCCTGGTCGCCGACGTCACGGCGGGGGTGGCGGCCCTGCCGCCCGGCAAGCTGCGCGACGCCCTGACCGCCATCGTCCAGGAGGCGCAGGGCGATTGGGACAAGCTGAAAAAGGGCGTCGAGGATTGGTTCAACGCCGCCATGGATCGGCTCAGCGGCGACTACAAGCGCTTCGCCCAGCTGGCGGCCTTCGTGATCGCGCTGGGCCTGGCGATCGGGTTCAACGTGGACACCGTCCATGTGGCCTACCGGCTCTATAACGAGCCGGCCCTGCGCGAGACGATGGTCCGGGCGGCGGGCGACTTCGTAAAGACAAACGGGCCGCCGGGGCAGACATCCTGCGCGCCGTCCGCCACCCCCGGCCTGGATGATCTCAAGCCCTGCAAGGACGCGATCGAGAAGGCCTCATCGGTGCTGCTGATCACCGCGCCGGTCGGTTGGGACCCCAAGATTGACCAGGCCGAGCTTCCCCGGATCGTGGCGTCGTCCCTGCTGGGCTGGCTGGTCACCGCCCTGGCCGGGATGATGGGGGCCGCCTACTGGTTCCAGCTGCTGGTCAAGCTGATCAACCTGCGCGGCACGGGCCCCAAGCCGGAGGAGAAGAAGGACAAGAAGCCCTGAGGGCGGTCAGGTCAGCAGCAGCGCCATCCCCGGATCGCCCTTGGCCATGGCGCGCTGATAGGCCGGCCGCGCGCCGACCCGCTGCAGGTAGGCGAGGATGTTGGGATTGGCCGCGAAGTCCCTCGGCGCGAAGTAGCGCATGGTGGTCAGGCCAAAGACCATCATGATGTCGGCGGCGGTGAAGTCGTCGCCGGCGAACCAGGGAGCCTCGCCCAGCCGGGCCTCGATCAGGCCGTAAGCGCGGGCGGCGCGGCTGTCGATCATGGTCATGGCGGGGTGACCCTCGCCGGCCCCCAGGAAGCGGGACATCATGTTCAGCATCTCGTTGGCGACCAGCGAGCCGTTGGCGAAGTGCAGCCAGAACAGATAGTCGGCGAAGTTGGGCGCGTCGGGGGCGACGGCCAGCCGGCCCTGGCCATAGCGGGCCAGGATGTAGTCGACGCAGGCGCCTGACTCAGAGAGGCGGATGTCGCCGTCATCGATGATCGGCGCGGTGCCGATCGGGTGCAGGGCCTTGTACTCAGCCGGGGCCAGGCGCGTGACCGGATCGCGGGCGTAGAGCTTGAGCGCGTAGGGGATCTCCAGCTCCTCGCAGAGCCAGACGATGCGCTCGGACTGCGAGACGCCGAGGTGGTGGACGACCAAAGTTGATGCAGGAAGGGTCATGGCGTCATCCGGGGGCTGGGACTGGCTCGCCCGACGGGCGTGCCTGTCCCTTGTCCAGTCTTTGCCGGTTCAGACAAGCGGAATTGATGGGACAGGCACGCCGGAGGCGAGCCAGTCCCCGGCCTGGGCTCAGGTTCAGATCTGCGTGGCGCGTTCGCCGTGTTCGGTCAGGTCCAGGCCGTCCTCGATGTCGACGTCCGGCGCCCGCAGCCCGACCAGGCGGCGGGTGAGCAGCAGCAGCAGCCAGCTGGCCAGGCCCGACCAGGCGACGACCACCGCCACGCCCAGCAGCTGGACTCCCAGCTGCCCGACGACCCCGTGGCCCAGCGGCAGGCCCGCCCCGCCGAGCGCCGGGCTGGCCAGGACGGCGACCAGCAGCACCCCGACAATGCCGCCCACGCCGTGCACGGCGAAGACGTCGAGCGAGTCGTCGATGCGCAGCCGTTGTTTGACCAGGTTGACGCTGAAGAAGCAGATGACGCTGCCGGCGGCCCCCAGGGCTAGCGCCGAGGCCGGGCTGACGAAGCCCGAGGCCGGGGTGACGGTGGCCAGGCCCGCGACCACGCCGGTCACCGCCCCGATCAGGCTGGGTCGGCCGAACCGGGCCCATTCCAAGCCGCCCCAGACCAGGCCGGCCATGCAGGCCGACAGGTGGGTGGCGGTGATGGCCATGCCGGCCTGGGCGTTGGCGGCCAGGGCGCTCCCGCCGTTGAAGCCGAACCAGCCCACCCACAGCATGCCGGCCCCGATCATGGTCAGGCCGGGGCTGTGCGGGGTGTGGGCGTCCTTGGGAAAGCCGTCGCGCGGGCCGACCGCCCGGGCGAAGACCAGGGCGCTGGCTCCGGCGGTGGCATGCACCACCAGGCCGCCGGCGAAATCCATCACCCCCATCCTGGCCAGCCAGCCGCCGCCCCAGATCCAGTGGGTGACCGGCGCATAGACCACCAGCAGCCACAGGCCGGAGAACAGCAGGACGCCCGCGAACCGGGTGCGCTCGACCACCGCCCCGATGATCAGGGCCGGGGTGATCACCGCGAAGGTGGTCTGGAAGATGAAGAACACCGGCTCGGGCAGGCCGCCCGTCACACTGCCGCGCGGGTCGGCGCCCAGGAAGGCCTTGGAGAGGTCGCCCAGCAGAGGACCGCCGGGCGCGAAGGCCAGGCTGTAGCCGATGGCCATCCACAGCACCGAGCCCAGGCAGGCGATGGCCACGCACTGCATCATCACCGACAGCAGGTTCTTCTGGCGGACCAGCCCGCCATAGAACAGGGCCAGGCCCGGCAGGGTCATGAACAGCACCAGGGCCGAGGCGCTGAGCACCCAGGCGGTAGCCGCCGGATCGGCCTGGGCGGCGGGCGCGGCGGAGGCCGCCGTGGGCAGGGTCAGGGCGAGGCCCAACGTCCCCAGGATGAGGCCGCGGCCGCTTGGCTTGCGCATGGTCTGTCGTTCCCGCCCGGAGCCGTCACGGCCCTCTTTTGCGGAAATCCCTAGCAGAGGCGCGGCTCGGCGCAAGCATGACGCTGGGGCGGGCTGACCCGCTTATCGCAGCAACCGCTTCGGCGCCGCCAGGTTCCAGCTGCTCTGCAGCCGCGCCGCGACATGCGGCCAGTCCGGCTCGGCCAGGCTCATGCTGATCCACCCCGCCCCGCCGATATAGGCCGGCCAGCAGAACAGGTCGGGGTCGGCCTCCATCAGCATTTCCTGCTCGTCGCGGCCGGTGGTCTTGAGGCAGACGACGGTGCGGCCATCGCCATGATGGTTGTGGCGGAAGTATGCGAACATCTTGCCGGCCACCCGGAAGCCCGGCATGCCGTGCGAGACGATCTCGTCCGTCTCGGGCAGGGCGAGGGCCAGGTCGCGCAGGCGGGTCAGGGCGGCGTCAGGGTCGGGGCTCAGCATACGGCGATCACCTGCGCGGCGAACCGCTCCATCTCCTCGTACTGCGGGCTCATCTGCAGCAGCAGCAGGTCGACGCCGGCGGCTTCGTAGGCGGCAATCCGTTCACGGATCTGGGCCGGCGTACCGACCAGATTTGGGCGCAGGCCGCGGTTGGAGACCGAGTATTCCTGGCGCTTCATCTCGCGCTCGAGCTGGGTGCCCGACAGCCACTGGTCGAAGTTGGAGAAGCCCGGCGCGTCGGGATCCAGGGTGGTGATCCGCTCGACCTCGGCCTGGGCCTCTTCCTCGGTGTCGCGGACGATGGCGTAGGCGGCCATGCCGAAGGTCATCGGCGGGCCGCCGGCGGCCTCGCGGCGAGCCCGCATGTCGGCGATCTTCTCGGCCACGGCCTCGACGGGGTCGCCGTGCATGACATAGGCGTCGCACTGGCGGGCGATCATCGTCTTGGCGGCGTCGGACTCGCCGCCGGCATAGATAACCGGCTTGCGCACCGGCTTGGGCTCGCAGATGGCATTTTCCAGGGTGTAGCGCTCGCCCTGGAAGCTGAACGGGGTCTGGGTCCACAGACCGTCGACGACGTCGAGCCATTCGCGGGTGCGGCCGTAGCGGTCGTCATGCTGGTCGAACTGCAGGCCGTAGCTGGTCGCCTCCTCGGCCCACCAGCTGGAGACGACATTCAGGGCCAGCCGGCCCCCTGAGATGCGATCGATATTGGCCGCCTGCTTGGCCAGCAGGGCCGGGTGGTGGAAGTTGGGGCGGACGGCGACCATCAGCTCCAGCTTTTCGGTGACGGCGGCGAGGGCGGCGGCGGTGGACCAGGCGTCCAGGGCCGGCTGGTCGGTCCCCTTGATGTCGTTGAGGTTCAGCTCGGCGACCAGGGTCAGGTCATAGCCGATCTGCTCGGCGCGCTGGCAGAGGCGCTTGGTGTAGTCCCAGGTCGCCTCCATCCGCTCGTCAGCGATATTGCGCAGCCAGCCGCCGAAGACCGGGGTCCAGAAACCGTACCTCACGCAGCGATCCTCCGTTGACTGACGATCTCGCTCTTGAGGAACTCGACCAGGTTGTCGTGCGGGTCCCAGCCCAGCACGTCCAGCGGCTTGGCGACGAAGTTGGAAAGGGCGTTGAGGTCGTAGAAGCGCGGGACCCCGTCACGCTCGTCGATCATGTATTCGATGCCGCCGACGTCGAGGCCGGCGAGCGCCGAGACCCGCTCGACGGCGGCGGTGAGTTCGGTCGGCGGGGTGAAGGCTGAAATGGTGATGGAAGGCTTGTCGACCATGCAGACATCGGCCGGGCAGAGGTCGAAGGTCGAGCCGGCGCCGTCCAGGGCCAGGGCGTAGATCAGCCTGCCGGCCAGCACCTCGCAACGGATCACCCGCGCGTCCTTGGCCGGGACATAGTCCTGCACCAGCAGCACGCCGTCGACGCCCATCGGGACTGAGCCCTCGGCGATGGCGGCCTGGAGTTCCTCGGCGCTGTCGTAGCGCACGACCCCGGAGCCGGAGCCGCCGACATTGACCTTGACGATGACCGGATAGCCGATCTCGTTCGCCAGCCGCAGGGCGTCCTGGCGGCGGTGGGCGGCGCGGGTCGTGGGGATGGCCAGGCCGGCGGCGTGGAAGAGGCTGAGCTGGCGGGCCTTGTTGGTGTCGTAGGCCAGGACGCCGGGGCCGTTGATCACCCGGGCGCCCAGCGACTGCCAGTGGCCGAGCGCGGCCATAGAGTAGAAGAGGGCGTGCTCCTCCTGGCGCAGGAAGGACGACATGGCCAGGCGATTGAGGATGACCGGGGCCGGCGGCTTCGGATCGGCCGGGTCGAAGACGTGGTCCTGGATGGGAATGGCGACATAGTCGACGCCATGGCGGTCCAGGGCCGCGAACAGCGGAATGAACCACTGGGGATGCTCGTAGAAGACGGCAAGATCGGCCACGACTAGGCTCCTGAACGAGGGCGCGGCCGGTTATGTCAGAGGCGCGGCTAGCCCGCCATCCCCAGGATCACCGCCCACTCCGCCTCGCTGATCGGAGTCACCGACAGGCGGAACTGGCGGAACATCACCATGCCGGCCAGGTCCGGGTTGGCCTTCATCTGGGCCAGGGTCACAGGGGTTTTCAGCGGACGGACCGGGGCCACCTTGACCGCCACGAAGCGGCCGGCCGGGTCGGACGGGTCGAGGAAGGCCTCCTCGGCGACCTTGGCGATCCCGACCACCGCCAGGTCCTTCTGGGAGTGGTAGAAGAAGGCCTCGTCGCCGACCTTCATGGCCTTGAGATAGAGGGCCGCCTGGTTGTTGCGCACCCCGTCCCAGACCGTGCCGCCGTCGCGCTGCAGGTCGGCGAAGCTGAAGACGGTCGGTTCGGACTTGATCAGCCAGTGCTGCATGGCGCGCCCCTCAGGAATCTAGATCTCAAGGATAGCTGGGCTAGCCGCGCCGGTCGACCGGCCAGGCCGCCAGTGTCGCGACGCCATAGGCCAGCAGGGTCATGGCGCCGGTCATCACCGGATCGGGGTTGAAGGGGGTCGAGGAGGCGAACATCTGCAGGGCGGTCAGGAAGGCCAGGAAGGCCACGACTGGCCAGGCCTTGGCGCCGTCTTCCTTTCGCTGAGCGATCAGCATGCCGCCGGTGATCCCGACCAGGCCCAGTTCCAGCGCCATCTCCGGCAGGGGGTAGTTCCACAGGCCCAGGCCCAGCTTGGCTTGGCCGGCCCAGAGTTCCAGGTCCGGCCGATGGACCAGCAGGTCGAGCAGCCAGTGGGAGAACACCACCAGCCCGACGACGCCCGCCGCTCGCCAGGGCAGCCGCAGGACCAGCCGGGCCAGCAGCATGCCTGCCAGCGACCAGGCCAGTGCGCCGACCAGGCTGTGGGTGAAGGGCATGTAGTAGAGGTCCAGTGAACTGCCCGGCAGGCTGGGGTCGACCCGCATCTTCTCGACCCCGGCGGCGACCAGCCCGCCCCAGCCGATATCCAGCAGCTGGCAGGCGGCGACGTAGGTCCACAGTTTGGCGCGCGGCTCGGCGGTCTTGGCGGCGAGGGCGACGGCGTAGTGTCCGACAAACATGGTGGCGAGTCCTGATCAGCGAAGGCGGGAGAGACTTCGCCCAACCTGGTCCAAGCGGAAATTGCCGATCCCCGGGGGGTGGGTATGCATTTTTGAAGGGGTTGGGGTCAGCGCCAGTGGCGGCTGCTCGGGCGGCCGCCCGGCTTCGGCGGCTCGGGCGCAGCGGCGGCCTGGGCCAGGATATCCGCGGCGGCCGGACCGAGCCGGCCGGTGACCTGCGCCCGGTCCGCCGCGTCTAGCGCCAGGAACCCGGACCGCAGCGCGGCCAGGCAGCCGGCGCGATAGGGCGAGGCTGGATAGCGCCAGCCAACGCCGTTCATGGTCAGCCGCACGTCGCGCTCGCCGGCCGACAGGGCTCGGGCATGGGCGGCCAGTTCCGGCAGATGGTCCCGGGCAACCAGGGCCAACAGCGGGTCGAGATCGGCCGGGGCGCTCTCGGGAACCGCCGTGTCCGGCAGGCCGGCGGGGGTTGTCGCCCACAGGCGCGCGGTCCAGGCCAGCACCGCCGGGGCCCGCTCGCGCAGGATCGCTGCGGGAGTCGGGTCATGGGAGAAGTGGCGGAACATTGGGCCGAACAGGCCGAAATCGGCGGCGACCGGCCGCTCGCCGAACAGGTAGGGCCGGGCCGCTAGGATCGGCTGCAAGACGTCCAGCACCTCGCCGTAGAGCGTCTCGATGGCCGGGCCGGTCGCGGCGGTGACGCCGTCCTGGCGCAGATACTCTCGCCGCTGCCGGGCCAGGATGAACCGGCGGCGCAGCCACAGCGGCGCGGGCAGATCACGCAGCATGGTGCGGGCGATCTGCCGGCTCATCAGCGCAGCGTCCTCGGCGAAGGCCCAGCGGTAGTAGAGGGCCGGCCGCCATAGCCATTCGTCGAAGGCGTCCTCGAGCAGCAGGCTGAGAAAGGCCGCCGCAGGCTCGGACGGCTGCAGGGCCGGCTCGGGCAGTACGGCTTCGAAATGGGCGAGGATGGCGGTGGTGTCGGTCAGCCAGCCGCCATCCGGGGCCTGAAGTTGCGGCATCTGGGCCACCCCCGTCGCACGGGCGCAGGCGCGGAAGTCGGCCATGGCCATCTCGACGAACTCGAAGGGAACGCCCTTGGCCCGGAGATAGCCTTCCAGCTTGCCGGTGAAATAGGACAGCTTCAGGCCGTGCAGGCGGTAGGGTCCCGGCCTCACGCCGCCGCTCCGCGCCGCCGCCGCCAGACCAGCCAGCCGATCAGCCCCAGGATCGCCAGGACCAGACCGCCCACCGCCGCGACGATGACGCCGCCCTGCTTGGCGATGGCGTTGCCGGCCAGTTGCCTGTCGGTGGTATAGCCCGGCGGCAGGGCCTGCACCCCAACCCGCGCTTCATAGGCGGCATAGTCGGCCAGCATCGCCTGGAAGCGCTCCGGCTGGGCGGCGGCCAGGTCGCGGGTCTCGCCGGGATCGGCCTTCAGGTCGTAAAGCCGCCAGCGGCCGTCGCCGATCGGCGGACGGTTGCGGGTGACCTTGAAGTCGCCAAGGAACAGGGCCGAATTGCCGGACACCTCGACCCCGATGGGCTGGTCCGGATCGTGGGTGCGCGGACTTTGACCCGTCAACACGGGTCGCAGGCTGGCGCCGTCCATGGCCAGAGCGCCGGGCGCGGCCGGCGCCTGGGCGAAGTCGGCCAGGGTCGGGGTGATGTCGATGGCGAAGGCCGGCGAGCTCACCCGGGTCCCGGCGGCGATCCCCGGGCCGGAAATGATCAGCGGCACATGTAGACCGCCCTCGGCGGCGTAGAACTTGAACAGGCTGCCGGGCGCGGACAGGGCTGAGGCCCAGTCGCGGCCGATATAGGTCAGGCTGCCCTTCTCGCCGAGACCGTCCAGCTTCCAGCGATAGCCGTGCAGGGCCATCCACAGGTCCATGCCCGGCGCGTGCACCGGGTCGCTGGGTTCGGGGCCGTTGTCGGAGGTGATGACGAACAGGGTGTTGTCCAGTTCGCCCCGCTCGGTCAGGTGGGTCATCAGCCGGCCGATGTCGGCGTCCATGGCCTCCAGCATGCCGCTGTAGACCTCCATGGTGCGGGCATAGAGCGCCTTTTCCTTCGGCGGCAGGCTGTCCCAGGCCCTGGCGAAGGCCGGCATGTCGGCCACCGGCGCGTCGGCGGGGATCAGGCCCAGCGCCTTGGCCCGCGCGGCCCTGGCCTGGCGCACGGCGGTCCAGCCGCCATCGAACCGGCCCCGATAGTGATCGCTGTAGGCCTTGGGGGCCTGGACCGGGATATGGACGGCCTGGAAGGCCAGATAGGCGAAGAACGGCTGCGACCCGGCCGGCTTCTCGTCGATATAGCCGGTCAGCCGGTCGACCAGCAGATCGCTGCTGTAATAGGCCTTGGGCATCCGGGCCTTGCGGCCGTCCTCGAACCAGGGCGCTTCCTTGTAGTAGGGCATGTAGGGCTTGGCGGCCCAGTTGTCGGCGCCCGAGGCGTCCAGGGCCAGGGAGCGATCAAAGCCGTGAGAATTCGGCAGGTCGCCGGGACCGTGGCCCAGGTGCCATTTGCCGGCCATCAGGGTGCGATAGCCGCCGGCCCGCAGCCGGTCGGCGATGGTCAGCACCCCGGTCTCGAAATGCAGACCATAGCCGTGCTTGCCGCGCTGGGCGGGCGGCAGCACTTCTTCGATGGTCGCCACCCCGGCCCGATGGTTGTCCAGGCCGGTGAGCAGCATGGCCCGCGAGGGTGAGCAGAGGGGCGAGGTGTGATAGGCGCTGAACATCGCCCCCTGCCGCGCCAGCCGGTCGATGTTGGGCGTGCGGGCCTCACCGCCGAAGGCCCCGAAGTCCATAAGCGCCGCGTCGTCGACGACGATCATGACGATGTTGGGCTTGCGGGCTGTAGCGGCCGGCCCTGGGCCGACCGGCGTCGGGGCCCCGGCCGGCGCCGCGGCCCCGGCCAGCAGGACGCTCACCATCGCCAGGCAGGCGATCAGGCGGCGGCTGCGCGGGGCGACGGACATCGGACGGTCTCGAGAAGTCTGGCTCAGGCTTAGGGTTGTGGCACAAAGAATGCCAATTAAATGTAACCCAAATCACACTCCTCGCGGCTTGCGCCGCGCGGTCAGGCCGCCGCGCTGGGCCGGGCCTTAACCCGCTCGAACCAGGCCTTCACCCAGCCCGCTTCGTCGGGAATGGGCTGGGCGACCTGGGCGCCGAAGGCCAGGAAGCAGAACAGCAGCACATCGGCCAGGGTGAAGCGGTCGCCGCAGACGAACTGGCGGCCGGCCAGCTGGGCGTCGAGCCAGAGGATGCGGTCTTTGGCGATGGCCTTGAGGTCGGCGGCGGCCTCGGCCCCGACCAGCTTCATGCGGCTCTCGAACATCCGCCGGCCTTCGGTGGCGCGGAAGCCGTTGGCCATGGGCTCGCAGACGTTGAGGTCAATGCGGCGGGTCCACATCCGGGTCTCGGCCCGCTCTTCCGGCGTGGCGCCGATCAGGGCCGGGCTGGGGTGCTTTTCTTCCAGATATTCGCAGATGACCGTGATCTCGGAGACCACCTGGCCGCTCTCCAGGGCCAGGGCCGGGGTCTGGCCGGCCGTGTTGACGCCTTCGACATAGGGAGCCTGGCGGTTCTCGCCGGCCATCAGATCGACCTGGACGCTGTCGAGGGTCAGGCCCTTCTCGGCGGCGAACATGCGCACGACATGCGGATTGGGCCCGATCGAGGTGTAGAGTTTCATGGCCTTGGGCCTCCCTGTTTGTTGGCGGCGACTTGAAGGGGCCGGCGCACGATCGTCAAGCCAGACCCAACGTCAACATTGCCTCTCCGGACCATTGGCTTAGGCTGGGGTTCAAACAAGTGTTGGGTGAGGAATCGATGCTGGACGTGGTCGTCGTCGGGGCTGGGTTTTCGGGCCTCTACCTGCTGCACAAACTGCGCGGCCTGGGGCTGAGCGCACGGGTGTTCGAGGCCGGAGATGGGGTCGGCGGCACCTGGTACTGGAACCGCTATCCAGGCGCGCGGGTCGATATCGAAAGCCAGGAATACAGCTACAGCTTCGATGAGACCCTGCAGGACGAGTGGCAGTGGACCGAGCGCTACGCTGCTCAGCCGGAGCTGCTGCGCTATCTCAACCACGTCGCCGACCGTTTCGACCTGCGCCGCGACATCAGCTTCGAGACGCGTGTGGTCTCGGCCATCTACGACGAAGCCACCTCCCGCTGGACTGTCACGACCGACCGGGGCGAGACCGTTGAGGCCCGATTCTGCGTGATGGCCACCGGCTGTCTCTCCTCGCCCAACGAGCCGAAGTTTCCGGGCGCTGAAAGCTTCAAGGGCCCAAGCTACCACACCGGCCGCTGGCCGCATGAGGGCGTCGACTTCACCGGCAAGCGGGTGGGGGTCATCGGCACCGGCTCCTCGGCCATCCAGTCGATCACCGAAATCGCCAAGAGCGTCGGCGAACTGCTGATCTTCCAGCGCACGCCCAACTACAGCGTTCCGGCCCACAACGGCCCCATCGACGCGGCGGTCGTCGCAGACTGGCAAGCCAATCGAGCGGCCTACCGCCAGCAGGCCCGCACCTCCGGCGCCGGCATCGTGGCGGTCGAGCCGACCGAGCGGCTGTCGCTGGAGACCGACCCGGCCGAGCGGCGGGCCATCTATGAAGCCAAGTGGGGCAAGGGCGGCTTCGCCATCGGTGGGGCCTTCGCCGACCAGGCCATCAACCTGGAGGCCAACGGCTATGCCGCCGAATTCGTCGCCGAGAAGATCCGCGGGATCGTCAAGGATCCCGACGTGGCGGAAAAGCTGATCCCCAAGGGCTATCCGTTCGGCACCAAGCGGCTCTGCGTCGACACCGGCTATTACGAGGTGTTCAACCAGGACAACGTCACCCTGGTCGATATCTCGGGCGACCCCATCGAGACCATCACCCCCGATGGCCTGCGCCTGTCGTCGGGCGCGGACTACAGCTTCGACGCCCTGGTCTACGCCATCGGCTTCGACGCCATGACCGGGGCGCTCAACAAGATCGACATCCGGGGCAAGGCCGGCGCGGCGCTGAAGGACAAGTGGGAACACGGCCCCCGCACCTATCTGGGCCTGATGGTGGCGGGCTTCCCCAACCTCTTCCTGGTGACGGGGCCGGGCAGCCCCTCGGTGCTCAGCAACATGGTGGTATCCATCGAGCAGCACGTCGACTGGATCAGCGACTGTATCGTCCACCTGAACGGCCGCCAGCTGACCACCATCGAGGCCACGCTCGAGGCCGAGGACGCCTGGGTCGCTCACGTCAACGAGGTGGCCGACACCACCCTCTATCCCCAGGCCAACAGCTGGTATCTG
Organism: Caulobacterales bacterium; assembly: GCA_038236615.1. GTDB lineage: Bacteria > Pseudomonadota > Alphaproteobacteria > Caulobacterales > Caulobacteraceae > Caulobacter. Next base: position 128,019 of record JBBRZO010000013.1, on the reverse strand, counting down.
GGCGCCAACGTGCCCGGCAAGCCCAGGGTCTTCATGCCCTATGTCGGCGGGGTCGGACCGTATCGCGAATACTGCGACGACGTCGTCGCCAACGATTATCGGGGCTTTGCCCTCTCGTCTTCCGCCCGCTGAAAGGGACCGCCATGAACAAGATCGTCGATATCCGCCCTGATGCCGAGGCCGAGATGAACAACCTCGCCATGTCCGAGGGCGCCAAGCCGCTGCTGGAGGCGGTCAAGAAGCACATTGCCGAGAACGTCGAGCCGATCACCGAGGAGTTCTTCCGGCTGGGCGAAGGGCGGGCCGACCGCTGGAGCTGGGCGCCGGGCCAGCTGGAGCTGCTGCAGACCGCCAAGGACAAGGCCAAGGCCTCGGGCCTGTGGAACTTTTTCCTGCCCGACAGCGAGATCGGCCGTGGACTGACCAACCTCGACTACGCCTATATCGCCGTCGAACTGGGCAAGAGCCCGCTGGCCTCGGAAAGCCTCAACTGCTCGGCCCCCGACACCGGCAACATGGAAGTTCTGGAGCGGGTCGGCACGCCGGAACAGAAGGAGCGGTGGCTCAAGCCCCTGCTAAACGGCGACATCCGCTCGGCCTATGCGATGACCGAACCGAACGTCGCCTCTTCCGACGCCAAGAACATCTCCACCCGCGCCGAGCTGGTCGGGGACGAGTGGGTGATCAACGGCGAGAAATACTACATCTCCGGGGCCGGCGATCCGCGCTGCAAGATCATGATCTGCATGGTCAAGACCAGCCCCGACGCCCCCAGCCAGTTCCAGCAGTCGCAAATCCTGGTGCCCATGGACACGCCCGGGGTGAAGATCATCGGACCGATGCACGTATTCGGCCACGACCACGCCCCGCGCGGCCACATGCACCTCAAGCTTGAGAATGTGCGGGTGCCCAAGGAGAACATCCTGCTGGGCGAGGGCCGCGGCTTCGAGATCAGCCAGGTCCGCCTGGGTCCGGGCCGAATCCACCACTGCATGCGCTCGATCGGCAAGGCCGAAAAGGCCCTGGACCTGATGGTCAAGCGCGCCACCACCCGCGTCGCCTTCGGCAAGCCGCTGATCCAGCTGGGCAAGAACCTGGAGCTGGTCTCCCGGGCCCGGATCGAGATCGAGGCCATGCGGCTGATGGTGCTCAAGGCCGCCAAGGCCATGGACGTGCTGGGCAACCGCGAGGCCCGGGTCTGGGTCAGCATGGTCAAGGCCATGGTGCCGGAGAAGGTCTGCGAGATCATCGACCAGGCCATCCAGATCCATGGCGCCACCGGCATCTCGGAATGGACTCCCTTGGCCGAGATGTACACGGACGTTCGCCACCTGCGGTTCGCCGACGGCCCGGATGAGGTGCACCACATGGTGGTCGGCCGGGCGGAACTGGCCAACCACTAGGCTTCGTCGGCAAGGCAACCAACAAGGGCCGTCGCCGTTAGACGGCGGCTTGATGCGAGCGGCGATGGAGACGGATGTGACTAAGGACAGACCCACACTGGCGGCCGGTCTGGCCGTGCTGGCGGCGGTGGCCGTATCGATCGCCATCCCGACTGTTCAGGCGCTGGGTCACATCGGCCTGTCGGCGGCGGCCTTCTCGCATCAGGGCGATTCCACCCTGCGGGCCGCGACCTACGCCTTCAGCATTTGGGGCGTCATCTATGCCGGCATGATCGCGGTCGCCCTGTTTTGCCTGCGACCACCGCGAGGCAGCGGGCCGGTCCTGGCCGCCTTGGCCTGGCCGTTCGCCGGCGCGGCGCTGGGCTGCGGACTGTGGATCATCACGGCCGCGGCGGGACAGCAGGCGCTGAGCTGCCTGGTCCTGATTGCCACCTGGAGCCTGGCGGTGACCGCCCTGGTCCGCGCCCGGCTCCAGGGGCCGCAGGGCTGGGGCGCCAACCTTGCCTGCCTGGCGGTGGGTCTGCTGACCGGCTGGCTGACTGACGCGACGGCGCTGAATCTTATCACCGCCGCCACGGCGCTGGGACTGATCCCGGCGGGCATAGCGACGATAGCGGGCGGCGTGACGGTCGCCGGCGCCTTGCTCGTCGCGCTGTTGGTGGGCCGGGCAGGCCGGACCTTCAGCTATGAGCTGGCGGTCGCCTGGGGGTTGGTGGCGGTCTTCGTCGCCGAGCAGCACAACCACGTCATCCCCGCTTGGATGGCCCTGGCCGGGGCGGTCGTCCTGCTGCTGATCGCCGTCGCGCGCCTCGTCCGCCGCGGCTGATCAGTCGCGCGGCGCTGGCCGACCCAGCCGGCCTCAGTTGCTCCCCATAGAGGAGGGGGGCGTTCACTTGCGATCGTCAGCCTTCGCGCCCGCCGACTGCCAGTAGCGGGCGAGGCCGATATCCGCGACCAGCTTCTCAAACCGTGGATCGGCGCGCATCGCCGTGACCGGTGGCTCGAACAGGAAATAGGTGTGGCGGTCGGCCCGGCGAGTGTAGCTGCCCTGCACCGAAGAAAATCGCACGTCGCCGACCTCGAAGCCCTGGCCCAGGAACAGGGCGCCCGCGATGGCGAAGGCCTCGTCCAGCCGGCCGTTGGCCGAGGCGAAGAAGATGGCGTTCTGGGCGTGGCCGGCGCCGGTGCGGGCGGCGGCCAGGTAGAGCCGCATCGCCTTATCGACGTCGGCCGGCGCGCGGCTGGCCATGGCGGTGGCCTCGGCGATATTGATCTCGAACCCGGCTTCCGGAATGCCGCTGGGCCGGCGGCTGGCGTCGTTGGCGATGGCCAGGGCTTCCGAGGCCCGGCCGCCGTAGAGCAGCATGTTGAAGCGGGTGAACCAGACCCCGACATGGGTCGGATAGAGGGCGGCGGCTTCGGCGATGGCCCGGTCGGCTTCGTCCAGCCGCCCACCCGACCACAGGGCGATCGACCGCAGGAAGGCCAGACGGGGTGACGGGCCGCCCCGGCCAAGGGCGCGGTCGAAGGCCGCCGCCGCCTCACGGACCCGGCCGACCTGCATCATCAGGATGCCGAGCGCGGCCAGGAATTCCTCATGGTCGGGACGCTTGGCGAGCGCTGAGCGCAGGGCCGTCTCGACCTCGCGCCAATGGCCCAGACGCGGTTGCAGCAGGGCCAGGGCGACAGGGGCATAGGGATTGCCGGGATCCAGCGCCGAGGCATGACCGGCGGCGTCGCGGGCCCGGACGGCCATCTCGACCGCTTCAGCGGCCGAGCGGCTGTGCGAGGCGGTGGCATAGGCATAGGCCAGGGCGCCCCAGCCGTCGGCATAGTCCGGCGCGGTAACGGCCACCTTGCGGTAAAGACCCACCGCCTGGGAATCGCCTTCGACGGTCATCTGGCCCAGCGCCGCCTGGGCCTGAACCATCAGCGGGGCCACGCTGGCGGGGACGTCGCGATCGCCTGACTTCCGGCCCAGCCACAGCCAGGCCCCGCCGCCGAGCACGACCGCGCCGGCCCCGGCGGCGATCAGCACCCTGCGGGAGACCGGCGCGGCCGCCGCGGGCGGGGGCGGGGCGACCGCTGTCGGCGCCTCGTCGCTGATCACCCTGGCGAACTCGTCCAGCGGCAGGTCCCAGGTGAGCTGGGTGAAACGCGGGGCCCGGGCGTGGATGATCTCGGTCAGCACCGCCAGGTAGGGGCCGCGCGGGGTGGTCATGCCCCGGGCCCAGCGGCTGACCAGCGACTTGTCAGCCCTGGCGGCGGAGGCCAGGGCGCCATGGCTGATATTGAGCAGTTTCATGGCCAGGCTCAGCCTGGCGCCAAACCCGTCGTCGGTCTCGGGCATGGCGGATTCCCTGGCCTCGTTCGCGAGCATTAGGCCCGCCGGACAGGGCCTTTGCAACCTGTTGCAACCGCCTTCCGGCCATTGCAACGGCCTGCCCGCCATTGCAGCTGCCGCGCCTTCCGGACGGGGCTCAGAACAGGGGGGTCGACGGCACAGGCCCTCGGCGCAACGGATCCGGGCTAACCGCCTGGACCTCAAACCCAGGAGAGACCCACATGAAGAAGATCGCCACCCTCGCCGCTCTGGCCGCCATCGCCCTGACCGCCGCCGCCCCCGCCGCCCAGGCCGGCATGGTCCTCAACGGCCGCAACATTCAGGGGGTCAATTTCAACGGCGTGAAGATCAACGGCTTCACCCTCAACGGCCTACGCACCAACGGTGTCCGGATCAACGGCATGCGGCTGAACGGCTTCGTCCTCAATGGCCTGCGCGTCAACGGTGTACGGGTCAACGGCCTGCGTCAGAACGGCTTCGTCCTCAACGGCATGGTGTTGAACGGCATCGAGCCCAACAGCACGCGCGGCCCCGGCAGCCACACGGTCTGCGTCGATACCTGCGAGCCCCTGGCCGTGACCCCGACCGTCAGCAGCATCCGCCTGGCCAATGGCGCCGTCATCGCGGTCCGCTGATCCTTCGCCGACAACCCTCGCCAATCCCACCCCTCCCGGTTCGCCGGGAGGGGCCAAAGGCTGATCCCATGTCCCGCACCCTGATCCTTGGCCTGGCCCTCGCGCTGGGCCTCACCGCCACTGCAAACGCCCGCCCAGCCGCTCTCACTGTGGAGGGCGAGCGCTTCGTGCTGACCCTGCCGGACGGCAAGCGCCTGACTTCGACCGAGCTGGTCGGGGCCGAACTGAGCACCGAGGCGGGGCAAGTCATCCGCATCGACGCGGTGACGCCGTCCAAGGAGCGGCCTGGCCTGCTGCTGCACAGCTTCAGCGCCAAGGACCCGGCCACCGGCGCCTGGGCCCCGATCTGCGACAAGGACGCCTTCGGCCGACAGGCCGGGTTTCCGGTCGCGGGCCGGTGGACCGCCGACGGCCGCTATGTCCGGGATGCCCGGCGCTGGTTCCTGACCTGCACTTCCGGCTCGCAGGGCAAATGCGTCCTGTGGGGCTATGACCCCTGGGCCAAAGGCCCCAAGGGCGAGGACCTGGCCCCCTACTACCGGGCCTGTCAGTACACGGTCCGCGCCAACTATGACGGCCGGGGCGAGGCCCACACCAAGAACGGCACCGAGATCGACGTCGCCGACATCATCGGCGTGCAGACCGCCGACAGCCTCACCGACCCGGCCTTCACCTTCGAAGCCGGCTGGGGCCCCGCGGGCGCCGTCTGCGTGGCCCAGACCCGTTGGCCCGATCTGATCAGTCTGACCGACCTGCTCAAGGCGACTCCCCGACTGGGCGGGACCTGCGACGAGGCCGCCGCCCGCCAGCGCGGGGCGCTGATCTTCACGCGGGTGAAGAAGCGCTAGTTTTGGGGCGCCATGCCCTCGACCGGGAAGGCCGGCTCTTCAAGGCCCTGCAGCGCCGGGCTGGCGTCGGCCTGATCGAAGCCCTTCATGATCCGCCCGAAGCGGTCCTGCACCGCGACCCGCATGCCGGGGTGGGTGAAGATGTAGAGCTCATTGCCCCGAATGGCCTCCAGCACCCGCTGGCCGACCCGGGCCGGGTCGATGCCGTTCTGCACGAAGTCCGAGGCGATCAGGTTGTCACCGGTTTCGGCCCCTCCGAAGCGGTCCGGTCGGTTGCGGCGCGAGCGGTCGATCTGGGTCTTCACGAAGCCGGGGCAGAGGACGCCGACCCCGATGTTCTCGGCCGCCAGCTGGGCGTTCCAGCCTTCCGACAGGGCGACGACGGCGTATTTGCTGGCGCAGTAGGGCTCCATGCCCGGCGGCGAGATCAGCCCAGCCATCGAGGCGGTGTTGACGATGTAGCCGCCTTCGCCGTGAGCGCGGATGTGGGGCAGGAAGGCGTCCAGGCCGTAGATCACCCCCATCAGGTTGACCTCCAGCGTCCAGTCCCAGTCGGCAGCGGGCACCTGGCCGACCGGGCCACCGGCCCCGACGCCGGCGTTGTTGCAGACCACATGGACCTTGCCGAACTTGGCGATGGTTTCCTCGGCGGCTTGCTCGACGGCGGCGCGGACACTGACGTCGCACAGCACGCCGGCGGCGCGGATCTGGCGCTCCTCCAGATGCGCCACGGCGGCGTTCAGGGCGGTTTCTTCGATATCGGCCAGCATGACCTGCATGCCCGCCGCGCCGAAGGCCTCGGCCATGGCCAGGCCGATGCCGCTGGCCCCGCCGGTGATGAAGGCGGTCTTGCCGCTGACGTCCTGCATGTTGTCCTCCCGTTTTCTTATCTCTTAACGTGGCGGGGAGGGATGCGCGAGCCTGGGTTTACGGCGATCACTCAGGCGGTGGCGCCCTCTTCCACCGCCACGAAGCCGGGCCAGGTGGCCATGTAGGTGATGAAGGCCGGGCCCAGGCCCTCGGCGGCCAGATGCTCGCGTGTCACCGGCAAGGGCGTGGGGCCAAAGGCCGGGTCGGCCTGGACCAGACGCGGGAAATCGTGATTGACGATGGCTGCGCGGCCGATCAGCACGAAGTCGGCGCCTGCGCTGAGGGTCTCGGCGACCTTGGTCCCGCTGGTGATCTTGCCGGCCACGCCCAGCCGCACGCCGTGACGCTCCAGCTCTGTGAAATACGACATCAGGGAGCGGCCCTTGAACTCGTCCTCGACGGGTTCCTTGCCGACATCCCACAGCGACATGTCGAGATAGTCGATGTCGCCCTCGGCCATCAGCTGGCCGGCCAGGTCGCGGATTTCGGCCAGTTTGAGGTCGAACCGCTCGGGCGACAGCCGCAGGCCGAGCTGGAAGTCCGGCCGGCAGCGGGCGCGGACGCCGGCGATGATTTCGCGGATGATCCGGGCCCGGTTCTCCAGGGAACCGCCATAGCGGTCCTCGCGCCGGTTGATCTTGGCCGAGAGAAACTGGGCCAGGATGTAGCCGTGGGCGCCATGGATCTCCACGCCATCGAATCCGGCGGTCTGGGCGCGGACGGCGGCGGCCACGAAAGCTTCCACCAGCGCCTCGACCTCAGCCGGCATCAGGCCGCGCGCGTCTGTCTCGGGATCGTCGGATGGACAGACCGGTTGGCCGACCAGGTCCTTGGGCGAGCGATTGCCGGCGTGGTGCAGCTGGACGGACGAGACGCTGCCCGCCGCCTTGATCGCCGTGGCCAGCCGGGTCAGGCCTTCGAGGTGGTCGTCGGAGAACACGCCAAGTTGGCCGGGGAAACCCTGGCCGACCGCCTGGACGTGGGCGGCGCAGGTCATGGTCAGGCCAAAGCCGCCCTCGGCCCGCTTCGTCAGCCAGCGAAACTCGTCGTCCGACAGCCGGCCGTCCGGATGACTCTGCAGGTTGGTCAACGGGGCCAGCATGAAGCGGTTCTTCATGGCCGGGCCGTGCTTGAAGGTCAGGGGGCTGAAGGCGTCGGGCATGAGGCGATCTCCGCTTGTGCGGTCCCCCTCATGCCCGGTTTACGCAGGGTTGGCCAAGAGGCGGTCAGGCCGCTTCCAGCATTTCGCTCTGCATCAGCGAGCTCACCACCAGCCGGCTGAGCATGCGGCCCTCCAGCGGCAGGATGGCGTCGACGAAGTGATCGCCGCGCCTCGCTGACAAGGCCGGTGGCGGCTGCATGAGATCGGCGCTGACCTGGAAGGTCTCCTGAACGCCGTCCACCAGCAGTCCGGCGACATTGGCTCCGTGCTGGATGACGACAATGACGTGCCGGGAGGTGGGCTCGGTATGCCCAAGGTTCAGCCGCCGCCGCAGGTCCACGACGGGGATGACCGCGCCGCGCAGATTGATGACGCCCTGCACGTAGTCGGGGGTCTGGGGCAGGGGCGTCGCGGGCGTCCAGCCCCGGATTTCCCGGACGGCGCGGATGTCGATGCAGAATTCCTGGGAGGCGATCTCAAACGAGATCAGTTCAAGAATGCCGCCGCCTTCGCCTTCGGATTGCGACATCAGAATTCCTCCCAGTCTTGGGCGGCCGGCTGTGCGCCGCCGCCCCTCATGGCCGTAGCCAGACGGTTCTGCAGGCGCCCGGCGGGGCTGGCCGTGGGGGTGTCGCGCCCGGCCTGGGCCATCTGGGGCCGGCCGGCGGCGGCGCGAGCCGGCCGAGTGAGGCTGGCTCCAGTTCGGAACTGGGCCATCTGATCGGCCATGCCGTCGGCTTCCAACCGCAGGCTACTTGCCGCGGCGGTGGCTTCCTCGACCATGGCGGCGTTCTGCTGGGTGACCTGGTCCATCTGGTTGACGGCGACGTTGACCTGGCCAAGTCCGGTGGACTGCTCCTGGGCCGACTGGGCCATTTCGGCGATCAGGGCGTCGATCTCGGTGACCTTGGCCGCGATGCCGTGCAGGGCCTGGCCGGTGTCACCGACCAGCTTGACGCCGCGCTTTACCTGGTCGGAGCTGGAGGCGATCAGCGACTTGATCTCCTTGGCCGCCTCGGCCGAGCGCTGGGCCAAGGCCCGGACCTCCTGGGCGACGACCGCGAAGCCGCGTCCGGCGTCCCCGGCCCGAGCCGCCTCGACACCGGCGTTCAGGGCCAGGAGGTTGGTCTGGAAGGCGATCTCGTCGATCACCCCGATGATGTTGGTGATCTGGCCGGCGCTGCTTTCGATCTCGCCCATGGCGGTGATCGCCTGGGTCATAACCTCGCCCGAGGCGGCGGCGTCGGTCTTGGCGGCGGAGGCGGCCAGGTTGGCCTGCTTGGCCCCCTCGGCGCTACGCCGCACGGTGGCGGTGATCTCGTCCAGCGCGGCGGCGGTTTCCTCCAGGCTGGCGGCCTGCTGTTCGGTGCGCCGCGAGAGGTCGTCGGAGGCGTCGGAGATTTCCTGCGTCCCGGAGCGGATGGCCTCGGAGCTCTGAACCACGCTGGAAATCACCGCCTGCAGCCTTTCCAGCGAGCGGTTGTAGTCTTCGCGGACCTTCTCGAACTCCGGAGAGAACGGACGATCCAGCCTGTGCTGCAGATTGTTGTTGGCCAGTTCGGCCAGGCCGTCGCCGATCTCGGCCACGGCGCGCACCCGCTCGGTAACGTCGGTGGCGAACTTGACCACCTTGGCGACGCGGCCGCCCAGGTCGAAAATCGGGTTGTAGGACGCCTGGATCCAGACCTCCTTGCCACCCTTGCCCACGCGCCGGAACTCGGCGGCGATGTATTCCCCGCTGTTCAGTTTTTTCCAGAAGGCCTGATAGTCAGCGGACCCGGCTTCGGTCGGATCGACGAACAGCCGATGATGGCGGCCGCGGATTTCGTCCAGGCGATAGCCCAGGGTATTGAGGAAATTCTCGTTGGCCGTGATGACCTCACCGGAGGGCGTGAACTCGATCACCGCCTGCACCCGGGAAATGGCGTTGATCTTGCCCTCGAACTCGGCGTTCTTCAGCTTTTCAGCGGTGATGTCGGTAGCGATCTTGACCACCTTGACCACCTTGCCCCGGCTGTTTTTGACCGGGTTGTATGAGGCCTGGATCCAGACGTCGCGGCCGCCCTTGGCGATGCGCCGGTATTCCTGGGCGTCGAACTCACCTCGGGCGAGCTTGGCCCAGAAGGCCTTGTAGTCCGGGCTCTGAACAACCGCCGGATCGACGAACAGGCTGTGATGCTGGCCCTTGATCTCGGCCAGGCTGTAGCCCAGCGCAGTGCAGAAATTGGCGTTGGCGGTCAGGATAGTCCCGCTCGGATTGAATTCGATGATGGCGAGCGAGCGATCCAGGGCGTCCAGAACGGCCGGGGCGTCGCCACGCGCGATACTGCTGCTTCCAAACATGATCATACCCATTTCAGTTATAACGTTGTCGCAAAGCTGTATGAGGCGAGAGATTGTTCCGAAGACAAAACGTGAGCTACTTGTCTGGATTTGCTGTTTAGGCTTCCTAGATAAACGGTATCTAAGTTCGAAATGCGCGGCGCGGCGTCCCAAGCGTGCAAATTCTCGGTAAACGAGCAGTTAACTGCGGTTTTGGAATATTTCTCTACTGGAACGCGTGGCGACGTCTCTATGACAGCCTCGTGATCGTCAGTCTTAAAGGGGCGAGCCGTTGTCGGGTCAATTCGCGGATCTACTGGCTTCCAGGCCCGTCTTTCGCGTCAGCAGCCGTTCGGAACTCGATGCCGCGCTGAGAAGTATCTATGGCGCGCGGCAGGTGGGTTTTGGTCGGAGCGACAAGCCTGTCCTGGCGGCGGCGGGCCGCGTCATGCTGCCGGACGGCGGGCTTCACTTCTGCCGCTACGATATCGCCACGACGGTCGCCTTCCCGGAAATGGAAGGCTACCGCCAAATTCTCTGCCTCGGCGGCGTCGGCAGGATCACCGTGGGCGCGCAAAGCGTCGATGTCGGTCCGGGGGTCAGCTGCCTCATTCCGCCCCAAACGCATTTCATCGGCGAATACAGTGACGACTATTCCCACCTGGTGCTGCAGCTCAGTCCCGAAGCGCTGGCCGACAAGCTGGAAATGATGACCGGTCGGCGCCCGACGGGCTCGCTCGGCCTGCCGACGATGGTAGCCATTCCGGCAGGTCGCCTGTGGCGACTGAAGGCGCTCGCCCTGACCCTGGCAGGTCAATTCGCGGAACCCATTGATGAGGGCGATCTGGCGGTAGCCGAGCTGTCGCACGCCCTGACAAGTAGCTTCCTGCGCGACAGTCTTGAAGGCCTGTCCATGCCGCCAACCCTAACGGGACGTAGCAAAGCCCAGTTTCTGGCGGACTATATCGAGGCCAACTGGCAGAAGCCTCTGACGGTCGAAGACATCGCCGAGGCCTGCAGGACCAGCAGCCGTAGCGTCTTCGCCAGATTCAAGTTGGAAAGGGGCGCCTCTCCCGCCGCCTATCTTCGGGATGTGCGGTTGTCTCACGCCCGCGACATGCTTCTCGCCCCGGGCGGCGGGTCGGTCATCGACGTGGCGCTGAAATGCGGTTTCTCCAGCTTCGGCCATTTTGCCCGCCGCTATCGGGAGAAGTATGGCGAACTGCCATCCACGACCTTGACCCGCCGCCTCCCGGACTAGCGCCGGAGTCGTCTCTCGCGTGACGCAGGCTGCCGGGCGAGATAGCATTGGGTGTGAGCTCAAATCCGCCCCCCGCCCGAAAGATGAGGCCTGACCTCACCCAGGGGCCGATCACCCGCACCCTGCTGACCTTTGCCCTGCCGGTGCTGGGCGGCAATGCGCTGCAGTCGCTGAACGGCACGGCCAACCAGTTCTGGGTCAGCCATTCGCTGGGCGTCACGGCCATCACCGCCATCGGCAACGCCAACATCGTGATGATGCTGATGCTGGGGCTGATCTTCGGGGTCAGCATGGCGGCCAATATCCTGATCGGCCAGGCGGTCGGAGCCGGCGACCAGACAATGATCAAGCGGGTCATGGGCACCGCCATCACCTTCTTCGTCGTGCTGTCAGTGTCGGTGGCGCTACTGGGTTTCGTGGCCGCGCCCCACATCCTTGGCCTGATGGGAACGCCCGGCGAGGCCAAGGCCGAGGCCGAGACCTATCTGCGCATCGTCTTCCTGGCGATGCCGTTCATGTACTTCTTCGCCTTCCTGCAGATGGCCCAGCGCGGCGTGGGCGACGCCCGCACGCCCTTCTATTTCATGCTGCTGGCCGTGGCCCTGGACGTGGTGTTGAACCCGCTGCTGATCCGGGGGATCGGCCCCTTCCCGAAGATGGGCATCGCCGGCTCGGCGACCTCGACCTTCATCGGCCAGGGGGTCAGCCTGGTCTGCCTGATCGTGCTGCTCTATCGCCGCCGCAGTCCGCTGGCCCTGCAGCGCGAGGACCTGAAGCTGCTCAAGCCCGAGCGGTTCATCCTGGGCGCCCTGGTGGTGCGCGGCCTGCCGATGGGTCTGCAGATGCTGATCATGTCGGGCAGCGCCATGGTGATGATCGGCTTCGTCAACAGCTACGGCGCCACCATGGCCGCGGCCTACACCGCCGCCTCGCAGGTCTGGACCTATATCCAGATGCCGGCCATGGCGCTTGGCGCGGCCATCTCGGCCATGGCGGCCCAGAACGTCGGCGCCAGGAAGTGGGACCGGGTGGACGCCGTGGCGCGGTCGGGGGTGTTCAGCGGGCTGGCGGTGACCGGCGGCGTGGCGGCAGTCATCTATCTGCTGGGCGACCTCACCCTGCGCATCTTCCTGCCGGCCGGTTCGCCCGCCCTGCCGTTGGCCCACCACATCAACGACCGGGTGCTGTGGGGGTTTGTGCTGTTCAGCGTCACCTTCTCGCTGTCGGGCGTGGTCAGGGCGACCGGAGCGGTCTGGGCCCCGCTGATCATCCTGACCCTGGCGATCTACGGCTTCCGCATCCCGTTCGCCGCCTTGCTGGCCGGGCGGCTGGGCCCTGATTCCATCTGGTGGAGTTTCCCGCTCGGCTCGGCGATGTCGAGCGGGCTGACCGTCCTCTACTATCTCAAGGGCGGCTGGCGGAAATCCCACATGATGGACGGCCCACGGCCGGTCGGCGCGGCGGTGGACGTGGGCATGGCCCCGCCGGCGGTCAGCGAGGCTGATGCATCTCCGGCGAAGGAGCCCGCATAGTTTCAACCGCTCATCCCCGCGAAGGCGGGGACCCAGGTTTGTTTGAGGGCAGATCAGCCCGCGCTGTCCTGTCTCTGTTCGCACCAGCCTATCCGCCGCAACGAAAAAAGCCTGGGTCCCCGCCTTCGCGGGGATGAGCGGAGTATTGGGTCCTAGGTCAGCTCTTCCGAGGAATAGCCCAGGATATCCCGGGCGATGATCAGCCGCTGGATCTGCCCCGTCCCTTCATAGATGTCGCTGATGCGGCCATCGCGGAGGAACTTCTCGACCAGGTGGTCGTGGCTGACCGACATGCCGCCCAGCACATCCATCGCCGCCTGCGGGATGGTCCGGCAGACCTCGCCGCCCTTGGCCTTACAGACCGAGCTTTCCAGGTTGTTGGGCTGCTTGACGTCGCTGAGCCAGGCGGCCCGCAGCACGGTCAGGGCGGCGGCCTCGGTGTCGGCCTCCATCTCGATCAGCTTCTGCTCGACGGCGGAGCGATTGCGGAAGCTCTTGGTCCAATCAACTTCGACACCCTCCTTGGCCATCTCAGCCTTGGCGAATTCCAGAGCGCCCTTGGCCTTGGCGACCCCGCCGCTGGCGACAGCCGGGCGGGTCATGTTGAAGGTCTTCATCACCCCCTTGTATCCGGCCGAGCCGCCCTCCTTGGGCACGGTCTCGTCGCCGCCCAGCAGGGCGTCGCGCGGCACGCGGCAGTCGACGAAGGCGTAAGCCGCGGTGTCCGAGGCGCGGATGCCCAGCTTCTTCTCCTGGCGGACCAGCTTGAATCCAGGGGCGTCCTTGAGCACCAGGAACGACTTGATCCCGGCCCGGCCGGCCGACTTGTCGATGGTCGCCCAGACGATGGCCCCGTCGGCCTTGACCCCGTCGGTGACGAAGATCTTGTCGCCGTTGATCACCCACTCGTCGCCCTCGAGGCGGGCGGTGGACTGGATGGCCTTGGTGTCGGAGCCAACGCCAGGCTCGGTGATCGACATGGCCAGGAAGAGGTTGCCCCACTTGGCCTTCTGCTCCGGCGTGCCGGCCGATTGGAGGGCAGCGTTGCCCAGGCCCGAGGCGCGGCCCTGCGGCATGGCCAGACCCAGGCCCCGCACCACGCCGCTCGTCGAGCCGCGAGCGATGCTGACGGCCATCATCAGGGTCATCATCGGCGTGTCGCCCGGCTCGCGCTGGCCGAACAGCGGGAAGACCTCTTCGAAACCGCGCTCGCCCTCCAGACGGTCGGGCGGCGTCTCGTGCTCGTGGTCTTCATAATAGCGGGTATGAGCGCTGGTCGAATTGCCGACCTCGACGACCTTGTCGAGGATCTGCTGGTCGATGGCGGAGAAGCGGAAGTCAGCCATGTTCGTTTCTCCTCAGACCGAGACCGGACCGTCGAGGACGGTCAGGGTTCTGGCGTTGCGCAGCCACATCTCCAGCGGCAGCTCGCGGATGAAGCCGTGGCCGCCGAAGATCTGCAGGGCGTCGTCGGCGATCTTCACCGATTTGCGGCGGACATAGTCCTGGGCCAGGACGCTGGCCTTGGCCGCGCCCGGATCGTTGTGTTCCAGCAGGCTGGCGGCCTTCCAGACCATCCAGCGCATCGCCTCGCACTCGATATGCATGTCGGCCAGCATGAAGGCGATCGACTGCTTCTTGCCGATCGGCTCGCCGAACGCCACCCGCTCCTTGGCGTAGGGGATGGCGAAGTCGGTGGCCTGGCGCGAGAGGCCCACGGCCATGGCGGCGGCGCCGATCCGGGCCTGGTTCACCAGCTTCTGGGCGTCGACGGAGACGCGGGCGGAACCCGGCAGTTCGACGTCGCTCAGCGTGACCTTGGCCTGCGGCAGGGGCTTGAGGCCCATACTGCCGCTCTCGGCCGCGACGGTCAGGCCGGCCGCGCCGCGCGGCACCAGAAAGCCGGCGGTCTCGCCGCTCTCGTCCCTGGCCAGGACCAGGAAGGTCTCGGCCCGGTCGCCCAGCGGGACCAGCCGCTTCTCGCCCGATAGCACCCAGCCGTTGCCGCTCTTTCGGGCGCTGGTGCGCTGGTCTTCGGCGGCAAAGCCGAACTGGCTTTCCTGCAGGGCCAGGGCCGCCGCCACCGGCGTCGCGCCGGCGAACTTGGGCAGATACTCCGCCTTCTGCTCGTCGCTGCCGAAATCGATCAGCGCCCCGACGAACTGGCCCGGCGCCATGATGGCGGCCCCCTGGCTGGCGCAGCCGCCGCCCAGGGCCTCCAGCGCCACCGCATTGGTGATCGAGGACCGCTCCATGCCGCCGCCGCCATAGGCCTCGGGAATGGCCGCAGCGATCAGGCCGAAGTCCCAGCCCTGCTGGATGATGGCGTCCGGCACCGTGCCGGCCTCGTCGATGGCCCGCGCGCCCGGCGCCAGCACATCGCGTGCGAAGCCCTGCAGGCTGTCGCGGATCATGGTCTGCTCTTCGTCGAGCGCAAATGAGATCATGGTGCCTCCCGTTGCTATCGGGATGGCAGACGAACCGCGGGGAAAGCAAGCCCATTGCTCAAACGGTCGCGTTGGCGTTTGCTGTCGTCAACACCGAGCCGCCCCATGAAGGACGGCCGCTTGAGGAAACGAGAGGGACTGGCCATGGCCGACGGCGCAATGAAACCGGCAGGTGACGCCTGGACCACGCCGCTTGAGGATCTGAACCCCGGCGATCCCGACCTGTTCCTCAATGATGCCCACTGGCCCTACTTCGAGCGGCTGCGCGCCGAGGCCCCCGTCCACTGGTGCAAGGACAGCGAGTTCGGGCCCTACTGGTCGGTGACCCGCTATAACGACATCATGGCGATCGACACCAACCATCAGGTGTTCAGCTCCGACGCGGCCCTCGGTGGCATCACCATCCGGGACGCCCGGCCCGACCTGCGCCGGCCCAGCTTCATCGCCATGGACCCGCCGCGCCACGACGTGCAGCGCAAGACAGTCAGCCCCATCGTCTCGCCGGCCAACCTGCACCAGATGGAGCCGATCATCCGCGGGCGGGTGCAGACTATTCTGGACGGCCTGCCGATCGGCGAGACATTCGACTGGGTCGACCGGGTGTCGATCGAGCTGACCACCCAGATGCTGGCCACCCTGTTCGACTTCCCCTTCGAGGAGCGCCGCAAGCTGACCCGCTGGTCGGACGTCGCCACCTCGCTGCCCATGAAGGGCGGGCTGGTTGAAACTGAAGAGGAACGCCAGGCCGAGCTGATGGAGTGCCTGGCCTATTTCACCCGGCTGTGGAACGAGCGGGTCAACGCGCCCCCGGCCGGCGACCTGGTCTCGATGATGGCGCACGGCGAGGCCACCCGCGACATGACCCCGGACGAGTATCTGGGCAACATCATCCTGCTGATCGTCGGCGGCAACGACACCACCCGCAACTCGATCACGGGCGGGGTGCTGGCGCTGAACCGCTTCCCGGACGAGTACGCCAAGCTGCGGGCCAATCCGGAGCTGATCACCTCGATGGTGCCGGAGATCATCCGCTACCAGACCCCGCTGGCCCACATGCGGCGCACGGCGGTGGAGGACTACGAGATCGGCGGCCAGACCATCAAGAAGGGCGACAAGGTCGTCATGTGGTACGTCTCGGGCAATCGCGACGCCGAGATGATCGAGAACCCCGACGCCTTCATCATCGATCGCGAACGGCCCCGTCAGCACCTGTCCTTCGGCTTCGGCATCCACCGCTGCGTGGGCAACCGCCTGGCCGAGCTGCAGCTGAAGATCGTCTGGGAAGAAATCCTCAAGCGCTGGAGCTTTGTCGAGGTGATGGGCGAGCCCAAGCGGGTCCGCTCCAGCTTCGTGAAGGGCTATGAAACCCTGCCCGTGCGGATCACCGCCTAGCTGACCTTACGGCGCGGCCGGAGAGACGATCAGCACCTTGAAGCTGCCCGGAACCATGGCCGGACGCGCCTCGCCCACGGCGGGCAGGTATTGCGCCGAGGGCAGGTAGAGGCTGCCGCTCTTTTCATCCAGCGCCACGGTGCGGGCGCCCTTGGCCGTCTGGACGGTGGCCACCACCGCCGGGACGCCGCTCAGCCGGATCACTGCCAGCGTGCCGTCGCCGCCCGAGGGCACAAAGGCCAGCTTGCGGCGGACGTCATAGACGGCGCCGTCGGCGCGCGGGCCGATCTTCAGGCTGGCGACCTGCCGGCCGTCAAGCGCCGAGACAATCGCCACACCGTTGGCGCAGGCCGAGAGGATCAGTTTGGAGTCGGGCGCGTAGGCGATGCCGGTCGGGCCATCGCAGCCGGCCAGCGGAAAGCGCCGGAGGATCTTGCGGCTGCGGGTGTCCAGCACCACCACCTCGTTGCGGTCCTCGACATTGACGAACAGCAGGCCCTTGCCGTCCGCCGCGCCCAGCTCCAGCGAGCCGCCAACGTTGATGGTGTCGATCACCTTGGCGCCGACCGGATCAACGACCGTGATACCGCCGGAGCCGGGCGTCATCACCCAGGCTGTGCGGGTCGCCGGATCCCAGGTCTCGGCGTCGGGCTTGGTCCCGGTCGGTAGGGTGGCGATCACCTTGCCGGTCGCTTCATCGAAGAGGGTGACGGTGTTGTCGGCGCCGCTGCTGGACAGCACCCGCCCGGCGCCCGGAATGACCAGGGCGTCGTGGCCGCGATTGCTGACCACGACATTGGGGGTCACCGCGCTGCTGGCCAGATCGACCCGCATCACCCCGCCGCTGCGGGCGACGAACAGAGTCTGACTGGCTTGATCGATGCTGAGCAGGTCCCAGCCGCCGTCCGGCCCGGCGATGGAGCCGGTCACGGCATAGACTGGCGCAGGCGCTGCCGCCGCCAGGGCCGCTCCGGCGATCAGGGCGGCCGAGAGGGCGAGTAGCGCGGGCTTGAGCATGGAGGGTCCTGTCAGCTGGCCTTGGCGCGCACGGGCAGCTTCCAGCCCGGCCGCACGAAATGGCAGGTGTAGCCGTTGGGGATGCGTTCCAGATAGTCCTGATGCTCAGGCTCGGCTTCCCAGAACGGGCCGGCGGGGGCTACCTCGGTAACCGCCTTGCCGGGCCACAGGCCCGAGGCGTCGACGTCGGCGATGGTGTCTTCGGCGACGCGCTTCTGCTCATCGCTCAGGTAAAAGATGGCCGAGCGGTAGCTGGTCCCGATGTCGTTGCCCTGGCGGTTCTTCGTCGACGGATCGTGGATCTGGAAGAAGAACTCCAGGATGTCGCGGTAGGACGTCTGGCTGGGATCGAAGACGATCTCCACCGCCTCGGCGTGCGTGCCGTGGTTGCGGTAGGTGGCGTGCAGGACATCGCCGCCGGAATAGCCGACCCGGGTCGAGATCACGCCGGGCTGCTTGCGGATCAGGTCCTGGACGCCCCAGAAGCAGCCGCCAGCGAGAAGGGCGGTTTCGGTCGTTGCGGCCATGACGGTCTCCTTGGGGTTGGTCGGTTAAAGATAGGCCAAATCGGCGCGTGTTGAACCCCCTGGCCTTACGCAACGCCAAGCGGGCCACACTGTTTCGCAGCCGGCGCCAGACTGGTTACTTTGAGGAGGCCGCATGAACATCGACTGGAGCGCCGAGGACCTGGCTTTCCGCGACGAGGTGCGGGCTTTTCTGGCCTCGGCCCTGACCGACGATCTGCGCCAGGCCGGGTCCAGCCTGACCAGCGTCTATGCCGACTACCGGATCGGCATGGCCTGGCAGCGTATCCTGCATGCCCGCGGCTGGGCGGCGCCGGCCTGGCCGGTGGAGTTCGGCGGCTGCGGCTGGTCGGTGGTGCAGCGCTACATCTTCGCCACCGAACTGGCGGCGGCCGGCGCTCCGCCAACCTCGCCGATGGGGATCGGCATGTGCGGTCCGGTGCTGATCGGGCACGGGACCAAGGCGCAGCAGGACTATTTTCTGCCGCGGATGCTGGGCGGCGAGGACTTCTGGTGCCAGGGCTATTCCGAGCCGCAATCGGGCTCGGACCTGGCCACCCTGCAGATGAGCGCGGTGGAGGACGGCGAGGACTTCATCTGCACCGGCCACAAGCTGTGGACGACCCACGCCCATGAGGCCAACTGGATCTTCTGCCTGGTGCGCACGGCCAGGGAGGATATCCCGCAGAAGGGCATCACCTTCCTGCTGATCGACATGACCAGCCCGGGCGTGGAGGTCACCCCCATCGTCTCGCTGTCGGGCGAGCACATCCAGAACCATGTCTTCTTCACCGACGTCCGCGTGCCTAAGGCCAACGCCGTCGGGCCCATCGGCCAGGGCTGGACGGTGGCCAAGCACCTGATGCAGTTCGAGCGCGGCGGCGGGGTGGCCAGCCCCGGCATGAAGGCCCGCGTCGCCAAGGCCGCCAGGATCATCGCCGCCCAGTTCCCCGATCCCGCCGAGGGCGAAGGTCAGGCTCTGCGCCGGCAACTGGCCGAGGCGGCCATTCAGGTCGCGGCGCTGGAGGCCATCGAATTTCGGGTGATGTCCAGCGTTTCGGTCGGCGGGGCGCCGGGACCGGAATCCTCGATCCTCAAGACCGTCGGCACCGAACTCAGCCAGCGGCTGACCGAGATCGCCCTGACCGCGGCCGGCGCCTATGCCGGGGTCTTCCAGCCGCACATGGTCTCGCCGGGCGGCCCGACCCCGGGCTTCGTCCCGCCGCCGCAGAACGACGGGGTCGGCCCCGACTATAGCTGGACGGTGGCGGCCAAGTATCTCAACGACCGGGCCGGCTCGATCTATGCCGGGACCAACGAGATACAGCGCAACATCATGGCCAAAGCGGTCCTGGGCCTATGAGCAGGCAATATTTCACCGGCCGGGGCGGTCTGGCCCTGGCGATCGACCGGCACGGCGAGGCGGACGGCGCGCCGGTGCTGCTGCTGCACGGCGGCGGCCAGACCCGCCATGCCTGGGGCGCGACGGCGCGGATGCTGGCCGTCCACGGCTATCATGCCATCGCCATGGACCTGCGCGGCCACGGCGACAGCGCCTGGGCCCCGCAAGGCGAATACGGTCTGGCCGCCTTCGCTGATGACGTCTTCGAGGTCATCGAGACCATCGGGCGGCCGGTCGTTCTGGTCGGGGCCTCGCTGGGCGGCATGTCGGCCCTGCTGGCCAGCGCCAAGACCCCTCCGGGCCAGGTGCGGGCGCTGGTCCTGGTCGATATCACCCCGACCCCGGCGCGCGGCGGCGCCGACGGCATCCGCGACTTCATGCGCGCCAGCCCGGACGGTTTCGCCGACCTGGACGAGGCGGCCGAGGCGGTCGCCGGCTATCTGCCGCACCGCCGCCGCCCGCGCGATCCCAGCGGGCTGATGAAGAACCTGCGCCAGCGGGACGGACGCCTGCACTGGCACTGGGACCCGGCCTTCATCGAGGGGACCTTCCAGGACAGCGAGATGACCGCCGAGCGGATGGCCGAGGCGGCTCGGGCGGTCACCGCGCCGGTGCTGCTGGTGCGAGGCGAGGAAAGCGAGCTGGTCGGCCCCGAGGAGGTGACGGCCTTCCGCGCCCTGATGCCGGAGGCGACCATCGTTACGGTGCCCGGCGCCCGGCACATGGTGGCCGGCGACCAGAACACCGCCTTTGGCGCCGCCCTGATCGACTATGTCCTCAGGACCGCGCCGGCCTGACGCGGCCCTGGCGGATCACCTGAATTCCAGGCCGGCGAAGTCGCCCTTGCTGCGCCAATCCTCCAGGTATTTGAAATAGGCCGTCGCTCCGGCCGGGTAGCCGACATAGTACTTGGCGGCCGGGCCCGGGTCCTTGCCCTCGTTGTTGTAGTAGCCAGGGGTGCAGTCGGCCGAGCCGATCATCCGACCGGGGCCGCTGAGCAGCAGCTCGACCCAGGCCTCCTGGGCTTGTGGCGTGACCTCGACCTCCTTGAAGCCGCCGTCGATCGCATGGCGGATGACCTTGGCGATGGTGGCGCCCGACTCCGTCAGATTGTGCGGCACGTTGGAGATCAGGTTGGCCCCCTGGGTAGGCTGCACCATGAAGGCGTTGGGGAAACCCAGCATGTGGGTCCCATGCAGGGAGCGCATCCCGTCGGCCCAGGCCTGCGACAGCGTCTGGCCATCCACGCCGGTCAGGTCGAAACCGGCCCGGCTGGTGAACTCGGTGCCGACCTCGAAGCCCGAGGCGTAGATGATGCAGTCGACGTCGTAGTGGACGCCGCCGACCCAGAAGCCGGTCTCGTCGATCCGCTCCACGCCCTGGCCGTCGGTGTCGATCAGCTGGGCGCTGGGCGCATTGAAGGCCTGCAGATAAGCGTCGTGGAAGCAGGGGCGTTTGCAGAGCTGGCGGTACCAGGCCTTCAGCTTGTCGGCGGCGTCCTTGTCGGCGACGATGGAATCCACCCGGGCGCGGATCTCCTCCATCTTTTCGAAGTCGCTGTCCTCCCAGGCCGCCCACATGTTGCGCGGCGTCCGCTCGGTCGGCGGCAGCTCCATGATCTTGGCGCGGATGCGGCGCGACAGGTCGGTCCAGCCGTCCATGACCAGGTCTTCGCTGGCGTTGCCGCCGGCCTGGTTGGCGGTGAAGTTCTCCAGCCAGCGCTTCTGCCAGCCGGGCGTGGCGATCTCGGCGAACCAGTCCGGATCGATCGGCTGGTTGGCGCGGACATCAACCGACGAGGGGGTGCGCTGCACGACGTAGAGCGTGCCGCAGGCCCGGGCCAGGTGCGGCACGGCCTGCACCGAGGTCGCCCCGGTGCCGATGATGGCCACCCGCTTGTCGGCGAGCTTGGTCATCAGCCCGCCCTTGGTGTCGCCGCCGGTGTAGTCATAGTCCCAGCGGCTGGTGTGGAAGCTGTGGCCCTTGAAGCTTTCGATGCCCGGGATGCCGGGCAGCTTGGGCACATGCAGCGGCCCGGTGCCCATGCCGATGAAGCTGGCGGTGAAACTGTCGCCCCGATTGGTCTCGATACGCCAGCGGGACTGCTCCGGCTCCCAGACCAGTGACTTCACCTCGGTATGGAACAGGGCGTTGTCATAGAGGCCGTACTGGCGGCCGATGCGCTGGCACTGCTCGAGAATTTCCGGGGCGTGGGCGTATTTCTCGGTGGGCCGGTGGCCGGTCTCTTCCAGCAGCGGCATGTAGATCATCGAGGCGGTGTCGCACTGGGCGCCCGGATAGCGGTTCCAGTACCAGGTGCCGCCGAAGTCGCCGCCCTTCTCGATGATCCGGACGTCGGTGACGCCCTGCTCGACCAGCCGCGCGCCTGTCACCAGGCCGGCGAAGCCGCCGCCGACGAAGGCAAAGGTGACGTGATCGGTCTTCGGCTCGCGTTCGACGCGGGGCGTGTAGGGGTCGTCCAGATAGTGGGTCAGCGTCCCGGCCACGCGCAGATACTGGTCATTGCCATCGGCCCGCAGCCGCTTGTCGCGCTCGGCGATGTATCTGGCCAGCAGGGCCTTCTTGTCGATGCCCGTCTTTTCTGGAGTTGTCGCGGTGTCGGTCATCTGGCGCTTTCGAAAACAGGGTATGGAAAGGTCCTATCGGCGCCTCGCCGGATTTCAAGCGGAATGTCCGACAAGGCCGCCATATGAAGGTCCGCCCGGCTTGAAAAGCGCTTCCCGGCGTATCACAACCCTAGGCGCCAGCGCGTCCCGAGGGGGGATTAAGTAACGCGTCGCCGGCCCGGAGCCTTAATGTCCGCCCCGTCCCCCGTTCGCGCGTCTGGCAGCCACGCCGTCGCCATCGCGCAGGTCAACGCCCATCTCGACGCGCTCAGCGCCCGGTTCGTCTCGCGCCGCGCCCTGCTGGAGCTGGTCATGCTGGGCCTGATCGCCCGCGAACATGTGTTGCTGATCGGCCCGCCCGGCACCGGTAAGTCGGCCGTGGTTCACGCCATCGCCGGGGCGCTGGAAGCCCGCGCCTTCGAATACCTGATCGGCCGGTTCACCGAGCCTTCGGAACTGTTCGGGGCGCTGGATCTGAACGCTCTGCGGGAAGGCCAGGTGCGGCCAGTGACCGCCGGCATGCTGCCCGAGGCCGATGTCGCCTTCCTGGATGAGATCTTCCTGGGCTCGACCGCCATCCTCAACACCCTGCTGAAGATTCTCAACGAGCGGACCTATCGGCGCGGCCAGTTCAGCGTGGCGACGCCGCTGATTTCCTGCATCGCCGCCTCCAACGCCATGCCCGAGGACCCGCTGCTGGCGGCCTTCGCCGACCGCTTCCTGATGACCATGTTTGTCGAGCCGGTGGGCGACCACGAGTTGACCGAGCTGATGCGCACGGGCTGGCGCCAGACAGCCGAGCCGGCAGAACCCATCGCGCCCCTGGGCCGGGGCGTCGTCGCCGAACTGCACGAAGCGGCGCTGGCCATCGACCTTGCCCCTATCCACGAAGCCTACGCCCATGTCGTGCGCAAGGTCCGGCTGGTCGGGGTGACCTTGACCGACCGCAAGATCGTCAAGGGCCAGACCCTGATCGCCGCCGCCGCCCTGCTGCGCGGCGCGACCGCCGCTGGGCCGGAGGACCTGTGGCCGGTGACCTATCTGGTGCAGTCCAGGGCCCAGCAGGACGAGGTCCGCGAGGTGCTGGCCGTCGAGCTCAAGCAGAGCCGCAACCCGGTGCTGACCAACAGCGTCGCCCGGGCGACCTATGGCCCGACCGCCCACGCCGCCCACCTGACCGAGCAGGCCATGCTGCTGCTGGAATCGCGGCCGGCGCTGGCCACCGACAGCCTCTATGAGAGCTGGCTGGTGCAGGTTGAGACCCTGCTGACCCGGATCGATGCGGCCTTCGACGCCAAGGCCATTCCCCAGCACCTGCGGGCGGTGCGGGCCAGCCTGGAGGGCCTGCTCGAGGCGCATTCGAACGGCAGGATCCCGGACCTGACCGCCCCGGCCACGACGGACGTCGACGAGGCCGACTGATGCGCTGGATCCGCACCGATCCGGTTCAGACGGTCGGCGCTGTTCTGGTGCGGGGGCCGGGCGCAGTGGAGGGCCTGAACCGCGCCATGAACGGCAAGCCCGCCGCCTTGCGGGCGTTGCCGTTCGCGCGCGGCGAGGATTGGGCCGTGCTGTTCGCACAGGACGGGGCGCTACCAAGGCTGGCCGAGGCCATGCCGTTGTATGAAG
This sequence comes from Caulobacterales bacterium, assembly GCA_038236615.1. Classification (GTDB taxonomy): domain Bacteria; phylum Pseudomonadota; class Alphaproteobacteria; order Caulobacterales; family Caulobacteraceae; genus Caulobacter. The sequence goes on along the minus strand of JBBRZO010000013.1, from coordinate 104,604 downwards.
CCTCGCCCGGCTGGTGGCTGCCGGTCGGCTGGGCCCTGGCGGCGCCGGACCACATGCAGCCGGCTCTGTGGCAGGCTATCGGCGAGCACTATGGCCTGACCCCGCCGGCGATTGTCGCGCCGATTGGCGAAAGCAACGAGGCTGACCTCTATCTCGTCCGCCATCTGGCGCCGTTCGCGCGGGAGGCGGCGGCATGAGCGAGGACATCCAGGCGCCGCCCAGGCTGCCCGCCGCCTATGCGCCCTTCCTGCCGGTGCTGGAGCAGCTGTCGGAGCCCATGCTGCGCATCCTGCAGGGCCAGCTGGCCCAGTTCGAGCGCATGGCCCGCATCCTGGAAGCCCCCGACATGGCCGACCATGGCGATTTCGAAGGTTATGGCGGCCTCACCCAGCGCGGCGACCTCAGTCAGATCATTCAGAGCGAATTGCTGCTGCGCACCGAGGAGCCGCTGGAATTCCTGCGACGGCTGGCCGAGTCCGAGACCCTCTACCACGAGAAGCGTTACGCCGATCCGGGCGTGCGGCCGGCCTATCGGGTGATGATCTCGATCGGGCCGGGGTCCCTGGGTCATGGCCGGATGGTGGCGCTGGCGGCGTTGTTCTTTCTGGCTCGCATTGCCCATGGCCGCAAAGCCCAGCTTCATTGGTGCTTCCTGCCCCGGCCGGAAGGGGTGGTCTGGTTCGACGCCCTGACCCCCGAAACCGTGCGGCGGCTGCTGCGGGCAGCAAGCTTCCGGGAAATGAGTCCCGAGGACGTTGAGGCGGCGACCGCCCTGTGGTCGGAGCTGGCGAAGATAGGGGCCAAGGGAGGGGTCGGCCGCAAGCTCGACCCCGTGGATTGGACCATCGGCGCCCGCCGGGAAGGGTCGGCGGTCTCCGTCGCGGGCGGCGCCCTGTCCTTCGCGCTCGGCCCGCCGGCCCCCGAAGGGCCGCGGTCCGCCGACGTGGCGCTGCGCCAGGGCGGGCGGGAGCGCTCGCGGGCCAGTGTGAGCTTTCCGGACGACAGGGTTTGCGTCTCGGCCCTCAACGACCCTTTCAGACCGTTGGCCCCCAGCCAGGTCTCGAGCCTGCCGGCTCTGCGGCGCGAACTGGTCGGCTGGGAGCCGCGATATTTCACCACCCCTGAGCGACGGACCTTGATCGTCCGGCTCGATGACGGCCTGCTGATCCTTCGGTTTGGGGACAAACTGACCCTGGCCGACCGCTGGTTCGTCGCCCTGCCGCCCGACGCGGTGCTGGCGGGGGTCAGGGTGAACTTCGCGATGCTGACACTGCTGACGCGCAGCCGGCGGTCGGGAAGCGACCGGATGGCCCTGGGGCGGTTCCTGCTGAATGCCGACCGCCGGTTTCCGCCGATCGTCCGCTCGCAGGCGGTGGCCACCGAGCATCTTTTCGCCAAGCAGAGCCCCTACGCCATCCCGCCGATCTTCGAGACCCCCGACCTTCGGTTCTACTCGACGTCCGGCCACGCTTTCGAGCTGGGCTCCTACCGGACGGACCACGATCTGGGGTTCGGGCCCCTCTACAAGGCGCCCCAGATTGTTGGGGTGTCGGGCCTGTATCACATTGTCCGGGAGGATGGGGGCGGGGGCGCCCTGCTGCGGGTGCAGAAGCCCGGCAGTGGTCTGGTCGACAGTTTCAGGGAGGGGCCCGAGCCGGTGACGCTCAACCACCTGTATGGCGTCACCTATTCCCGAGGCGAACGCAGTCTCGCCTACAGCCTGGCGCCAAACCGGTGGACGCTCCCGGCGTCGGTGGGCGTGCGGCCCGGGGTCATCGAGGAGCGGGCGCTGGACCTGACGGTCACGCGGGACGAGAACGTCCTGGCGGCCCGGCCCTATCGCGGCGGCATCGCCGCCCGCGTCTGGTCCGACGTCCGGGCGGGTGGCAGCGGCGACGTGCGCAGCTTCCGCCGCGAGGCCGATGGCGAGATCGTCCGCAATCAACCCAATGTGAAGCTGGGCGACGACGCCGCCCACGTCGTCAAGCTGGAGATCGGCGAGGAGGGCATCTGGGCGCTGACGGTCACCGCCGACGGCGCGCCGGCGGAACTGGTGGTTTTCCGGAACAACAAGCGCAACAGCCGCACGCCGAACACGCGCTTCGACCTCCAGGCGCTGCGCGATACGGCGAAGGAAATCGATGTGAGCGCCCTGGATGGCTAGACGCAGCCACGCCATCCGTCGGAGCGGCGAGGGCGCCGCGCGGGATTTCCCCGCCAACCCGACCCTGCCCCGGGACCTGCCCTGGGACGGGGCGGTCATGGTCCTGCCGCCCGGCGCGTCCGCCCCCGATCTGCGGCCGCTGCGCGAAGCGCTGTGGGGAGTCTGGCGCGGGCCTCTGGAGCCGGTCGCGGGTGGGCCGCAAGTGCTGGTGGCGGTCTTCCTGGCGTCGACGGTGATCGAGGGTTTCCTGCCGGCGTCCGCCCTGCCGCTCGCCGCCTCGCCGACCGGCGTGCTCAGCAGTTTCCGGCGGCGACCCGACGATGCCCTGGATCCCGCGCCGATGACCTCTCGGGAATCCCTGCGCCGGCTGGAGCTGTGGTGGGCCGGCCGACGGCATGGCCTGGCGCTCGACGGCCTGATCCGTCAGCCCTTGGCGGGGCTATGGGACATGCCACGCTTGAACATCCATGCCGCCAGATCGCCGACCGCGGTTCCCGCGACTGGGCTGGCGGAGCGGCCCAAGACTTTGGACGGGGCCCTGGCGCCGGTGTCCCATGCCAAGATCCCGGTGACCAAGGACGCGCCCAACATCCTGGATGACATCGAGGCGCGACTGCGGGCCCAGGAAGAGCGCACCAGGCTGTCCTCCATCTTCCGGCAGGCTCTGGGCCGGCTGCAGGGCAAGGGGCCAGGCCGCTCGGCAGACGGCGAGGGCGAGCCCGGCGTCCTGCAGAATCTGATGGGCTGGATCCGCTGGCATTCGCCTCTGGGCAATTCGCTCAAGGGGCAGATCGGCGAGCGAATGCGCCAGGTCGAGCGGCTGTTCGCCGCCGGCGATGTCGACCTGGCTTTGAAGCTGGCCATCGCCCTGGGCGGCGATGCGGCCCGCCGCAAAAACCACTATCCCAGCCGCCTGCCGGAAATGCGGGCCGGGCTGGATTTCAAGGTCGGGACAGGCCGGTATTTCGCGCCGCTACTGGACGGGACCGGCGTGCTGAACCTGCACAACCGCTATACCGGCATCGCCGAGCGGCTGGAGAAGAATGGCGACCATCGCCGGGCGGCCTACATCTACTCCCAGCTGCTCCACAACCATGCCAAGGCCGTGGCGGTGCTGGAGGCCGGCGGCCTGTTCGCCGACGCGGCCAAGCTGGCACTGGACAGCCGCCAGCCGCCGGTGACCACCATCCGCCTGCTCTACAAGGCCGGGCAGACCGACGCCGCCCTGGCCCTGGCCCGGCGCACCGGTTGCTTCGACCAGCTGGCGCAGGACAGCCAGGGCAAGGACGCCCGTTTCCATATCCTGGTCATCGAGGCCTGGACCGACCTGCTGCTGGCGACCGGCCAGCCGCTGCGGGCGTTGCAGGTCACCGACGCCCTGACCTCGGTAGAGGGCATCGCGGCCGTGCTGACCGCCGCCCGGGCCCGCTGGCTGGCCGATGCGCTGCGGCTCGACGGCGAGGGCGGGTTTCAGGCCGAGCTGGCCGCCCGGGCCCTGCTGGCCGCCCGCTGGACCGCCGAGGACATCTCGCCCCAGGGGCTGGAAGCCTTTCCTCATATGCCGCGGATCGAGGGCGAGGGGCCGTTCCCCGCCGTGCTGGCCTGGCTGCAGATGGTCGCGCGGGGCGAGACGCCCGACGCCGGCGGCGAACTCATCCGACTGCTCCAGGCCCTGACCCGCCTGGGCAAGCCGGACCATGCCGAGCAGGCCGCCTTCTGGCGGGGACCGGCGGCCGTGTTGGTGGAGGGCCTGGTGCTGGGCGGGATCACCACGGCATCGGACCGGCTGGGCCGGCGCGAAATGCTGATGCTCAAGCATCTGCTGGACCGGTCCCGCCTTCCCGTGCTGTCCGCCGAACTGGGCAAGTTGATGAAATTCGAGGTGGAGCTTCGCCCTACGAAGGGCAGCTGGCGGCTGCCGCCCCCGGCCGCCGTTCAGCCTGCGATCCGCCGCGCCTGCCTGATGGGCAATGGCGAGATGCTGATCTGGCGCCAGAGCAACCTGTTGCAGCTGCTGGACCGGCATGGCGGGCTGCTGTGGCAGCAGGCCGTCAGCGAGGTCACGGGTCTGGTGGCGATCGGGACCGGCCCACATGCCCTGGTCATTCAGCGGCAGGAGGACGGAACCAGCCTGCTGACCCGCTTTGCCACCCACCAGCGCCGCTTCCACACCATCGGCCGAGTGCGGCTGTTCGCCCATCACGACGTCACCTCCGAGGGTCAGTGGCTGGTCCAGATCGGCGGCGATATCGGCGGGCTGGACCTGGCCAAACTGTGCGCGCCCGAGCCGGCCATCGAGTTCCTGTGGTCCTGCGCCCTGACCGAGCGGCTGCGGGTGTTGGCCTTCTCCCACCAGACCGACGGGTCCGGCTGGTTGACCCTGGACGTCAGTCCCGGGCGGGCAGGCCTGCTGGAGGCCTGGCAGCTGCGCCATTCGGGCGAGATGACCGCCAGCCTCTGCCTGGCCCCGTCGCCTGGAGCGAGCGGCATTCCGCCGCCCCTGGACTGGTTCTGGACGCCGCCGAACCTGCTGCGCGCCACCCGGCGCGATCACCTCAGCATGCCGGTCACGCCCTGGAGCGATGAGATGGAGCGACAGGCGCTGGTCCAGGCCCGGGAGCGGGTGGCGGCGGAAATCGCCGGCCGCGACGTCTTCCAGTCCTGCGATTTCGGCCGGCCTTTCGTCAGCGCCACGCCGCCGACCGAGCCCGGCGAACTGGCTACGATCACCCTTGAGCATACCTATCCCAATGCGCCGCGCTTCACCTTCGAGCACGACCCCAAGGCGAATCTCGTCTGCCTGGCGCGCGGCGTTCAGCCCCCAAGGGGGTCGGACGGCTCCGGGGAAGCCCGGTTGTCGCTCTGGGCCGATGAGGCCGGAGGGCTGCTGGTGTTGGACCTGACGACCTTCAACGTGACCGCCCTCTAGCGGGCCGAGGCGCTCTTGCCTTCCCTACGGTCCTTCCGCCTTGATGATGGCAAAACCGGAGGAAATCATGTCCCTAGCCAAGCTCAGCCGATCCGTGCGCGGCCTCACTGTCCTGGTCACCGGGGCCGGCAGCGGCATGGGGGCGGCGACCGCCCGGGTGTTCGCGTCCGAGGGCGCCAATGTCGCGGTCACCGACTATGACGCCGCCTCCGCCCAGGCCGTGGCGGCCGAGATCACGGCGGCGGGCGGCTCAGCCCAGGCCTGGAGGCTGGATGTTTCCAATGGCGAAGAGATCAAGACCGTGGTCGAGGCCATCGCCGCCCGGTTCGGCGGGCTGGACAGCGTGGTCAATAACGCCGGCATCTCGGCCTTCTCGCCGATCGATTCCGACAACTACGAAGCGGTCTGGGACCGGGCCGTGTCAGTGCTCCTGACCTCGCACCACCGGGTGATCCGGGCGGCCCTGCCACACCTTCGCAAGTCGAAAGCCCCGCGCATCGTCAACATCGCCTCGACCGAAGCTCTGGGCGCCACGGCGATGGACAGCCCCTACTCAGCGGCCAAGGCTGGGGTCACCGGCCTGACCCGCGCCCTGGCGGTGGAGCTGGGCCGCGAGGGGATTACCGTCAACTGCGTCTGCCCCGGCCCCATCGCCACGGCGATGACCAGCTCGATCAGCGACGAGCACAAGGCGATCTACGCCAAGCGACGCACGGCCATGCACCGCTACGGCGATCCCGAGGAGGTGGCGCAGGTGACCCTTAGTCTCTGCCTGCCGGCCTCGTCCTACATCACCGGCGTGACCATTCCGGTGGACGGCGGGCTGATGGCGCGGAACGCCTAGAGCGCGTTCCGAAAAGTGGGAACCGGTTTTCGGATCAAACGCGCGCCAAAACAAAGACTCTAACTCCCGCTCCGCTGGAAGGTGATTTCGCAGTTGGCTGACAGGGCCGGTCCATTGGGCTGGCCGAAGCTGAGACCCTTGGTGCGCATCTCGTTGCCGGTCACGGTGACAGTCCCGCTGAGCGTGGCGTCGCCGGGCACGTGATTGCCGCCGGTTGGCTTGAGGGTGATCGCGCCGGTCGCGGGATCGAAGACGTAGTCGCCCCAATAGTCGACATAGGACTCGAACGGCTGCCAGGTGGCCTTGAAGCCGCCGCGAGCGTTGAAGATCAACTCATTGAGCGGCGCGCCGCCGGTTGGGTCCTGGTCAGGGCAGGTGATGCCGGTCTGGCGCCAATTTCCGGCGACCAGATGTTTGCTCATGTCGATGACGAACAGCTTGCCCTCGACCGTCCGCTGGCCGCCCGTCGTGCGGATCGAGCCGGTCACGGTCACCGTCGTGCCGTCCGGCGCGCCCGGCGCGATGGTCAGCTTGTCGTCCTTGATCCGGCCGTAGCGCCTGTCGACGCTCCAGCGGACCTTGCAGTCCTCGGGCAGGGGATCACCGGGATTGTAGGACTTGGGATTAAGCAACGGGAGCAGCTTCTGCACCCGGTCGGTGGGCATGTCGGCGACGCCCGGCCACAGGGCGATGGTCGCCTTCGGGTCGATCTCGCAGGCCCGCGCGGCCGGGGCCAGGGCGGCCATCGCCAGGGCGGCGCCCAGGGCCAGAACCATACGCTTCATCGAATTCCCCTCCGTTGGACGGCCATGATGCGGTGGCCGGAGCGCCGGCTCAAGCCTCAGACCAGCGAAGTCGTCGCCCCGCCGTCCAGCACCAGACTCTGGCCGGTGATGAAGCCGGCCTGTGCGCCGCAGAGCAGCAGGCAGGCCTGGGCCAGTTCTTCGGGGCGTCCATAGCGGCCGGCGGGGATGCGCATCTTTCGGGCGGCGCTGAGCATTTCGGCTTCGGCGTCGCCGCCCTTGGCCGCGAAGCCGGCCATGGCCGCTTCGGTGGCGAACATGCCGGGCAGCAGGGTGTTGAGGGTGACATTGCTGGCCGCGAACCGCTTGCTGGCGGCGTGGACATAGTTGAGCAGGGCCGAGCGGGGCGCGCCGGACAGCACGCGCTTGTCCCAGGGGGCCTTGCCGCTGACCGTGCCGATATTGACGACGCGGCCGAAGCCTCGCGTCTCCATACCGGGCAACACGGCGCTCATCAGGGCGATGGGACCCAGGAAGGCGGTGTTGATCGCCTCCAGCCACTGGGCCTCGGCGATGGTTGTGAGGTCATCGACATAGGGCGGCGGCGAGCAGCTGATCACCAGAATGTCCGGGTTCGGACAGGCGGCCAGCAGCCCGGCCCGGCCCTCAGGCGTCGAATGGTCGGCAGCCACCGGCGTGACCGACACGCCCGTCTGGCGCGCGACCTCGGCGGCGAAGACGTTGAGCCGGTCCTCGCCCCGCGCCGAGACCACCAGGTTGACCCCCTCGGCCGCCAGCAGCCGGGCGCTGGCCCCGCCCAGGCCCGCGCTGCCGCCGGCGACCAATGCGGTGCGGCCCTTGATGCCCAGGTCCATGGCGACTCCCTCGGTGCGATGCGGCCTCATTGTGGACGCCCCGAAGCGGCGGCGAAACCGTCGTTGGCGCCAACAAGTGGCAGTCGTGTTGTCACTAGATCGCTTCGCGGCTAGCCTCGCCTCAAAGCAGGCGATGGACTAACCGGCATGATGTTGAATGGATTCTGGGTCTGGGGCCTGGCCCTGGCTGTCTACGCCGCCTTCCTGGCCTGGTACGTCAACTGGCGGGGTCCGCTGTCCAAGGCCGAGGTAGAGGCCCTGGTTGGTCGGATGATCGCCAGCGGCGTGGGCCATGGCGACGACGACGAGATGCCGGTGATCCGCCGCTTTCTGGAGGAGGACGACGGGCGCGAATTCTTCATGCTCAATGTCATCCGCCTGAACGAGGGACCGGTGGCCGATCCGGTGACCGGCGAGATGAAGCCCGCCCGCGAGATGATGCAGGGCTATACCCGCATGTTCCTGCCGGCCCTGTTCGCCCGGGGCGGCCACCCGGCCTTGGCCGCGCGCCGGGTCGGCGGCCTGGTCGACACCTGGGGGATCGCGGAGCGGCCCGCCTGGTCGATGATGGGTTATGTCCGCTACCGCAGCCGGCGCGACCTGGGCCAGCTGATCTGCGATCCGCGCTTCGGCGGCGCGCACGACTTCAAGCACGCGGCCATGCCGCAGACCTTCAATTTTCCGACCCGGCCGATGATCATGACCCTGGCCGGCCCGCGAATCTGGGTCGGCCTGGCGCTGGCCCTGGCCGCCGCTCTGGCCCAGATCGGCCTGTTGCTGACCGCGGCCTGACCTCAGGAGATCCCCGATGGCCCTGCTCCCGCCCAGCACCAACGCCGACTACCGCGGCGCCGCCGTCTCGGCCTGGTTCCTCGCCCTGGCCGGCCTGCTGACCGTGGTCCCGGGTCTGATCCACTACGGGTTGCCGGACGGCGGGGCGGGGGTGATCGCCCATCTCGACCTGACCACCCGGGCCGACACCATCATCGCCATCTTCGCCTGGTACGGCGCCCTGCAGATCCCCTTCGGCCTGCTGGTCCTGATCATCGCCCTGCGTTACCGGCCGCTCGTGCCGCTGACCCTGCTGATGCTGCTGATCATGCAGGCCCTGAGCGCCTGGTCCGCCTGGTTCGGGAAGGGCGCCCACGGCGACCATCACCCGCCCGAGCACTATGCCAGCGCGGCCTTCGTCGTCCTGGGTCTGGTCTTTCTGATCCTGTCGCTGCGCGAGCGCCGGGTCCGCTAGGTCCCTCCGTTCCCGTGGCGGCGACAACGGTCTAGAAGGGCCGATGTCTCAACGCACTGTCCATATCGTGGGAGCCGGACCCGCCGGCCTGATGGCCGCCGAGCGGCTGGCCGCAGCCGGCCTCGCCGTGGTGATCCACGAGGCCATGCCCTCGCCTTCGCGCAAGCTGCTGATGGCCGGGCGAGGCGGACTGAACCTGACCCATTCGGAGCCGATGGAGGGGTTTCTCAGCCGCTATGGCGCGGCCGCGCCGGTGGTCGCGCCCTGGCTGAAGGTCTTCTCGCCGACCGACCTGATCGGCTGGGCCGAGGGGCTGGGGCAGACGACCTTTGTCGGTTCGTCGGGCCGGGTGTTCCCCCGGGCCATGAAAGCCTCGCCGTTGCTGCGGGCCTGGCTGGCGCGGTTGGCGGCGGCGGGGGTCGAGCTGCGAACGCGGTCCCGCTGGGTCGGGTTCGATGGCGATGGCCAGAAGTTCGAGACGCCGGATGGCCCCCATACTGAGCACCCCGACGCGGTGGTGCTGGCCCTGGGCGGGGCGAGCTGGCCCCGGCTGGGCTCCGACGGGGCCTGGGCGCCGTGGCTGGCCGACCGGGGCGTGGCGGTGACGCCGTTCCGGCCCTCCAATGTCGGCTTCGACGTGGCCTGGTCGCCGGTGTTCGCCGAGCGGTTTGCCGGCGAGCCGCTGAAGCCCATCGCGCTCTCGTACGGCGCGGAAGCGGTGCGCGGTGAAGCCATGCTCACCGGCTACGGTATCGAGGGCGGGGCGGTCTACGCGTTGTCGGCCGGCCTGCGCGACGCCATCGCCCGCGACGGTTCGGCCACCTTGACCGTGGACCTGCGGCCCGACCTTTCCATCGACGCGCTCGCTAACCGGCTGACCAAGGCGCGGGGCAAGGACAGCGTCACCAACTGGCTGCGCAAGACCGCCGGCCTCTCGCCCGCCGCCATCGGGCTGCTCAGGGAGATACCCGGCGAGCTGCCGGCCGGAACCGAGAAGCTGGCCCGCCGTATCAAGTCCGTCCGCCTGACCTTGACCGGCGTGCAGGGCTTAGCCCGCGCCATCTCCTCGGCCGGCGGTGTCGCCCTCGATCAGGTCGACGACCATCTGATGCTGAAGGCCCTGCCCGGCGTCTTCGTGGCCGGCGAGATGCTGGACTGGGAGGCCCCGACGGGCGGCTACCTGCTGCAGGCCTCGATGGCCTCGGGCGTCGCCGCGGCTGCCGGTGTGCAGGCATGGCTTGAGCGGGACCGCCAAAGCTGATCACACCTTTTCAGAGGTAGCCGCTCGCGCCCGTTCGCGACCTATTGGCCTCACGGGCTCGGGGCTGACCCTATCCATGCGAGGACGACATGATCAGAGTTAAAGGGCTCGCCAGCGCCGTGGCGGCAGTAGCATTCCTGGTCGCCGGTACGGCTGGCGCCACCGACTTCAAACCCGAGGCGACCAGCTGGTGGGTGGCGCGCACCAACACCATGGCCCAGGTGTTCAGCAAGGGCATCAACGACAACGCGTCCACTGACGCGGAGAAGCTGGCCAACAAGGATCAGCTGGTCGCCAACATGGCCGCCGCCTGCGACGGGCTGCAGGGCGAGCAGATGAAGTACGAATACGGCAAGGTCTCGCGCTGGGCCCTGGGCTCGCAGCTTCAGGCCTGCACCGCCATGCAGCGCTGGTCGGGCAAGGCCTTCATGACCAGCAAGGTCCCCTGCAAGGACGTTGTGGAGGCCATCAAGAATCTGCAGCAGGCCAAGCCCGGCGACGACCCGCCGGAAGTGGTCGCGGCGGCCAACGCCCTGATCCCCACCCTGCAGATGCTGCTGGACGCGGCCAAGTCGAAAAACGAGCGGCTCAACCTGCGCTGTAGCTACGGCTGATATGGCGCTAGGGTCCCGGGGCCGGGCGACAAAGCCTGCCCCGGGAGGAACCGATCATGAGGATTGTCGCCAACCTGATGGTGGCGCTGGTGGCGCTCGAGCACGTGGCCTTCCTGATCCTGGAGATGTTCCTGTGGAAGGGACCGATCGGGCGGCAGGTCTTTGGCACGACGCCGGAATTCGCCGCCCAGGCCGCGCCGCTGGCGGCCAATCAGGCGCTCTATAACGGTTTCCTGGCGGTCGGACTGCTCTGGGCCCTGGTCGCGCGGCGCCTGGACCTGAAGGTCTTCTTCCTGAGTTGCGTGGTCGTGGCCGGGACGTTCGGCGGGCTGACTGTCAAACCGGCCATCCTCTACACCCAGGCCGCGCCGGCGGCCCTGGCCCTACTGCTGGTGCTGCTGTTCAGGAGTCCCACCAAACGCACACGTTCGTCCCTGAACAACTGACGCTGGACCGTATCCACGCTGGAGACGGGCTCACATGAAGTTGCGGGTGTGCAGGTCGGCCAGCCGCTGGGCCTCGACCGGATCGAAGCCCAGGCGCAGCAGGCGGGCCCGGCGGCCGGCGGCCATGTCCAGCTTGAGCTGCTGAACCGCGGCATGGCCTCGCGCGATGGCGGCAGGGGTCAGGTCGCCGGCGGACAGCAGCACCAGGGCGTCGAACACCTCTTCGTTGAGCCCGGCGGTGGCGGCCAGCTCGTCATGCCGCTGCTCGACGGCGTTGCGCAGGCGGGTCTGGTAATGAGGCTGGGCGGCTAGCCGATGCTCCAGATGGGCCATGCCGAAGGCGACATGCCGGGCCTCGTCGCGGGCGGCCAGGCGGCAGATCTGCCCGGTGACCGGGTCGGGCGCATGGTCGTGCAGGAAGTGCAGCAGGGTGATGAAGCTGCCCTCGCCCAGCACCGACAGCAGGAAGGTCGCCGTCGAGAAGTCCGGCGCCTGCATCAGGCTGTGCAGCGAGGCCTGGCCGCCGGCCGTCGACAGCATCGGCGCGCAGCCCTTGAGGCCCAGGCGCCGGGTAAACACCTCAATGTGGCGCGCCTCGTCGGCGCACTGCAGGGCCAGGGCCTGCTGGACCTCGCGATAGTGAGGATGCACCTGGCCCAGGTGCCGGGCGGGCACCACCAGGGCGGCGTTCTCGTTTTCGATCAGATAGGTCATCACCTGGGCTACCGCCGCCTCGATGGCGGGCGGCAGGTCGAAGGCCGCGTTCCAGTCGATGGCGGTCTGCGGATCCCATTGGGCGGCGGCGGCCTGCCGATAGAGATCGCCGGCCGTGGCGGCCCAGATCTCGTCCCGGCGGCTCAGGCCAAAGCCGATCACCGGACTGCCCGCCTCGACAGTCGCGCCACGCGGCGCCAGGCCCCAGGCGGGGTCGGCGACCTCGGCCGGCTGCTCACCATCGGCCAGGCTTGAGTGGCCGGTCGTCAGGGCGCCCCGCCAGCGGCCCTCCGCCCAGGGGCCGCGGGTCAGCATCACCTCGACCTGGCCATCGCCGAGGTCCCGGGTTTCGACGTCATGTCCCTGCTGGCGGCACCAGGCGGTCAGATGCAGGTCCCAGCCTGGCGCGCGGCCACGCACGCTGAGCGTTTCGCCCACGGGGATGTCGGCCAGGGCCCGGCGGACGAGCAGCAAGGCGCCCTCGTCCAGGCCCAGGGCCTCAATATCGATAGTCGGCACGGAGGATGCGTCCGTCGGCGCTGTAGAAACCTTCCTCGTCCACCGCCTGGGCCAGGGCGGGGTAGAAGTCGACGCGGCCCGGCTTCCATTTCTTCAGGCCTTCCAGTTCCAGCAGCGGCCGAACCTGCGGGTCGTCCCACTGCATGGCCATCAGCAGGGCCACGAACCGGTCGATCTCGGCCTGCGGCGCGCCGGGGCTGGTGGTGAAATTGCAGTGGTCATAGGGCTCGGTGCGCTCGATGATCCGCGTGCTGCCCGCCGGCAGGGTGCCATCCAGGCCAAAGCCCAGGTGATTGCCGTCGATCATGCAACAGGCGTCGACCTCGCCGGCCAGCAGGGCCAGGGCCGCGTCGCGCTCACCGCCGATATGGTCGCCATGCTTGCCGGCCAGCACGTCGAAACGGCGGACGGTGAAATCCTGCCCGCCGACCAGGCCCGCCTGCCGCAGGTGATGCAGCGGCAGCAGGGTCGCCTGCGGTGAATCGATCGCCCCGACGCCGAGGGTCAGGCCGCGCAGGTCGGCGGCGCTCTGCAGTGGACTGTCGGCGCGCACGACGATGACCGAGCGCAGGTTGCAGTCGGTGTTACGCATGGCCACGGCCTGCACCGTCTGGCCGCGCGCCCGGGCCATGCGGTCGGCCCGCACCCAGGCCAGCGGCGAGTTCCAGGCCAGATGCAGCGTCCCGTCGAACTGCGCTTCCACCTGGGCCTCGTAGTTGGAATACAGCACGTAGTCGAAGGCCAGGCCCTGCTGGGCGAACCAGGCTTTGAACCCCTCCCAGATGGTGACCACCTTAGGGGCGTAGGCGACGGCGCCCATGACAAGCTGGCTCACGGCAAATCCTTGAGGTGGTGATGGGGCGCGTATAGCACGCCCGCCGCCGCCTCACAGGGCGAGGGCAGGGCGAGTCGCGACGACGCAGAAGGTGGTGTCTTCGGGCGCCGCCGGATCGAAGGTGAACCCGGAGGTGACCTCCACGCCGGTGAAGCCGGCCTGGACGAGGCAATCCATCGCCTGAGCCTGCGAGTACCAGCGGACGCCCGGCGAGTTGGCGTAGACCTCTTCCTGGACAACCACCCCGTCCCGCAGCACCTCGTAACGGTTCTCCTCATGCTCCAGCTGCTGGTCATGGTCGTAGCGGGTGCGGATCCAGCGCCGCACGCTGTCGCCTTCACGCGGCCGCTCGCTCATCATGAACCAGTCCGACCACTGCATCTGCGGCGGGGAGCGGCGGCCCGGCCAGAGCTTGGACATGATCGACATGACCAGCAGGCCGCCGGGCTCCAGGTGGTCATGAAAGCGCGCCAGGGCCAGAGCAGCGGCGGCCGGGTCGGTCAGCAGCTGGAAGGATGAGGACGGCACGAAGATCGTCGCGTAGCGGCGCGGCAGGTCGAGGCTGTCCATGGCCTGAGTGAACAGCCGGCCTTCGACGTCCAGCCCCAGGCCGACGGCCTTATCGCGACAGATCGCCAGCATCTCGGCCGAGTTGTCGACTCCATCGACATCGAGCCCGGCGGCCAGGTAGTCGAGCAGCAGCCGCCCCGTGCCGCAGCCCACATCCAGGGCCGGCCCGCCCTGCCGCTCGATCAGCGCCCGGTAGAAGGGCCGGTCAGGCCAGTTGGCATAGTCCCCGCGCAGCAGATCCCAGGCCTGGGCCATCAGGCCTTGGTATTCCGGGGTCGTCACGGCTTGTGGCCGGCGGCGATGCGATCGTCGCGCAGCTGGGTGCGGCGAACCTTGCCGGCGTCATCGCGCACGGGGGCGGCGACGAACTCGTAGGTCCGCGGCTGCTTGTAGGGGGCCAGGTAGTCCTTCAGGTGGGCGCGCAGATCGTCTTCCGACACGTCCGCGCCGGGATGGACGATGGCGTGGATCGTGGCCCCCAGCTCATCATGTGGCAGGCCGATGATGGCCGAGGAGTGCACGGCCGGATGCTCGTCCAGGGCCGCCTCTATCTCTGCCGGATAGATGTTGGCCCCGCCGACCAGGATCATGTCGGTGCGGCGGTCGGCCAGGTAGAGATAGCCGTCCGCGTCGAAGCTGCCGATGTCGCCCAGGCTCTCCCAGCCGCCGGGCAGGGTGCGGGCCGTGGCGCCGCGATAGGCGTAGGAGGCGCCCAGCTCGGCGGGCCGGCGCAGGTAGATCTCGCCGATCTCGCCGGGCGGCAATTTCTCGCCGGCCTCGTTGAAGGCGGCCATCTCACCCGCGACAACCTTGCCGACGCTGCCCCGGTGAGCCAGCCATTCCGTCCCGGTGATGATGGTCGCCGACTGCGCCTCGGTGCCGGCGTAGAGCTCCATGATCGCCTCGGCCCCGATCCAGTCGATCCAGGCCTCCTTCAGCCAGGGCGGACAGGGGGCGGCCATGTGCCAGACCGTGTGCAGGCCGGAGACGTCGTATTTCGCCTTCACCTCATCGGGCAGCTTCCAGATGCGGCTCATCATGGTCGGCACAACGTAGAGCCAGGTCGCATGATGCCGGTCGACAGCCTTCAGCGTTTCCTCGGCGTCGAACTTCGGGAGCAGGACGACATGGGCGCCCTGGCAGAGGGCGTTGACTGAGCAGTTGAACGGGGCGTTGTGATAGAGCGGACCCGGCATGACGCAGGTGTCGTTCGGCCCGATGCGATAGGTCTCGCCGCCGGCCGCCATAGTCACCCCCGGCGCGCCCGACAGGATCAGCTTGGGCCGGCCGGTCGAGCCGCCGCTGGTGGCGGCCTTGAACACCGGGGCGATGATGTCCGTTAGGGGACTGTCGTCGCCGCCCAGCGCCGCCAGGGCCTGGGCGTCATAGCTGGGCCGACTGCTCTCGACCGAACCGTCGGAGATCAGGATGGGGGTTTCGGCCAGCTCCATCACCGCGTCGGCCTCGTGGCGCGGGAGGCGGTAGCTGAGCATCTGTGGCGTCGCGCCGGCCTTCCACAGGCCGAAGGCTGCCTCCAGGTAGGCGGAGGTGTTGGGGAGGGCGATGGAAACGACGTCGCCGGGCTTCACACCCACCTTGGCCAGGCCCCGGGCGATGGCGTTGGTCCGCCGGTCCAGTTCGCGCCAGGTGACGGTGTGGGCTGCGTCGGTGATGGCCGGCGCATCGGGTTTCTCAGCCGCCAACTGCGAGAGCCGGGCGCCGAATGAAATGAGGGCCGGGGTGTCGGTCATGGGCTAGGCTTCCGACGGTTGCGCCTCAACATCCTCGTCCTCGCCCCAGCGGCGGATGAAGGGTCCGACCACCAGGAACACCACGCCAAAGGCAATGCCGGCCGCGCCGATAATGGTGAAGACCTGAAGTGCGCTGTGCAGGGCGGCGGCTGGGTCCAGCACCTGGCCGCCGACCGTTTCGCTGGAAGCCATGGCGGCGATCTTGCCGCCGATGAAGCGCGCCCAGGAGCTCGACAGGGTCCACATGGCCAGCATGGTCGCCACCAGCGCCGTGGGCGACAGGCGGCTCACCACCGACAGGCCCACGGGCGAGAGACAGAGCTCTCCGGTGGTGTGCAGCAGGTAGGCGCCGACCAGGAAATACAGCGGCACGCGATATTCGTGCGCGAACTGTGCGCCCCAGACCAGGAACAGGAATCCGGCCCCGACCTGCAGCAGTGCGAGGCCGAACTTGAGCATGGGCGGCGGGTCGGCCTGCCGCCGGCCAAGGTAGGCCCACAGGGCCGCGAAGATCGGCGCGCCGATCAGGATGAAGCCGGGGTTGATGGATTGGGTCTGGGACGAGGTCAGAGTCATGTCGACCCACCAGACCTGATCAGGGGTGAGGTTGGCGGCGGCCAGCATGGCCTTGGAGCCGAGGAAGACGGTGTGGCCGAACAGCGGGAACTGAACGGGCGCCGCCAGGATGGCGAGGTTGGTGTTGCGGTCAGCAAACAGGCTGAGCGAGCTGCCGGCCTGTTCGAACAGGGTCCAGAACACCACCGAGCCCAGCATCAGCACGAAGGCCAGGCCGATCCGCCGGCGCTCTACCGACGTGCATTTCGTCACCATGTAGTGGCCGAGGTAAATCAGCGCCGCCACGGTGACGAGGGAGAGGGCGGTTCCGACGACCGCGCTTTGCCGCATCAGGAGATTGACGCCGCCGACGCCCACCAGGGCGGCGACATAGATCAGGTGCTCACGGCGGATGGGCCCGACGACCTTCTGGGCCAGTCGGACGGGATTGGGAGGCTCGCCGGCGCCGTCCAGCAACGGCTTGCCAAGCACAAACACCAGATAGCCGGCGATCATCCCGGCCGCCGCCGCGCCGAAGCCGGCCCACCAGCCGATCGTCTCGCCCAGCCAGCCGCAGAGAATGCCGGCCCAGAAGGCCCCCAGGTTGACGCCGTAATAGTAGAGGGTGAAGCCGCCGGCCCGCCGGGGGTCATCCCGGCCGTACATCTGCGCGACCAGCGGGGCGGTCTTCAGGAAGGCCACGCCCATGACGATCAGCGACAGCGCCAGGAACAACAGGTTGGCGTGCAGCGGGTCGCGGCCGATCACGCTGATCTGGTAGTCGGCCTTTGGCAGATGGGCGGGGATTGAGGCGCCGGCGGGCAGGCCCTGGATATCAAGGGCCCCGTCCGGGTTTGACTTGAAGGCGTAGAGCTTGCCGTCCACCTCGAGCCGGACTTGGCGGGTTGAGGCCCGGCCCTCGGTCTGGACGGCGTAGGTGTGGCCGTGGCTGGTGAGAATGTTCTCGGCCGGCCGGCCCTCCATGGCCATGGTCAGGTGGCCGGCCACCAGCAGCAGGGCCCCGAACGCCACCGCCTTGCGGACGCCCAGGATCCGGTCGGCGACGATGCCGCCGGCCAGGGGCAACAATGCGACCATGGTGGTGTAGGCGCCGTAGCGGCCCGCGGCGACCTTGTCGTCGAACAGGAAATGCTGAGTCAGATAGAAGATCAGCAGCGCCCGCATGCCGTAGTAGGAGAACCGCTCCCAGGTCTCGGCGAAGAACACGATGATCAGGCCGCGCGGCTGACTGCGCAGCTGCATCACAACGGGGATCATGGTCAGGGCGGTGATGAACGCGCCCAGGAGGATGATGAAGCTCATTCGCAAAACGTACCTTGCGAAGAACCAGACCGGAAGTCCCCTCGCCAGATAGCGGAGTCGTGGTGAACACCCTCACCGGCTCACCACTCATTGACCCGCAAGACTAGAAATTGGCCGACTTCACCATGCCGCCGTCGATGCGCAGGTTCGCGCCGGTGGTGTAGCCGGACAACGGGCTGGCCAGGAAGACCACGGCGTTGGCGACCTCCTGGGGCGCGCCGTGCCGGTTCATCACCGAGCGCGAGGCGGCCGAGTCGAACAGCGCCGGCTGGTGGATGCGCACCTGATCCCAGAAGCCGCCCTCGAAATTGATCGGGCCCGGCGAGACCGCGTTGATCCGCACGCCCCGGGATCCATAGCGCTGGGACAGCTGGCCCGAATAGTTGATCAGCGCCGCCTTCATGGTTCCGTAGGCCTCCTCGCCGGGCGGCAGCTGGGTCAACACGCTGGCGATCGAGGCGATGAAGGTCAGTGAGGCCGAGCGGCCCTGGACCAGGTGGGGCAGGGCCAGTTCCGCCACGCGCACATGCTGCAACAGGTCGGTCTCGAAGGTCTCGGTCCACATCGCTTCGCCCTGCTTGACGGGGCGGGTGGAAACATTGCTGACCACCACATCCAGGCCGCCCAGGCCCGCGACCGCCCGGCCGAACCAGGCCGAAAAGGCGTCCTTATCGCGGACATCCAAGGCCTCGCCCCGCACCACGCCGCCCATCTCGCGGGCCTCGTCAGCCAGCCGGGCCAGGCCCTCGGCGCCGCGGGCGCAGGTGGCCACCGTGCAGCCCTCGGCCAGCAGGGCGCGGACGATCTCCAGCCCGATGCCTCGCGTGCCGCCGGTCACCAGGGCGCGCATGCCCTTCATTTGCAGGTCCATTGTATCGTCTCCTGGTTAGCGGGCGCAGGCGCCGCCATCGACTGGCAGCGCGACCCCGGTGATGAAGCTGGCCGCCGGGCCGGCGAGGAACACGATCGCCTCGGCGATCTCGGGCGGCTCGCCGTAGCGGCCAAGCGGGATGAACTTGGCGAAGTCTTCGGCAAAGCTGTCGGGATCGTCCGGGCGCATGTGGCGGGCCAGGGCCAGGGTCATGTCGGTGGTGGTGGGGGCCGGGCAGACGGCGTTCACCCGCACGCCCCGGGGCGCGAACTCCATGGCCGCCAACTTGGTTAGCCCGACGACGGCATGCTTGCTGGCGGTGTAGGCGACGGTGTTGCGTCCCCCGCCCAGGCCGGAAATCGAGGATACGTTGACGATGCTGCCGCCGCGCTCCGCCAGGGCCGCCGCCGCATGCTTCATGCCCAGGAAGACCCCGCGCACATTGACCGCCTGCACCTGGTCGAACGCCTCCACCGAGCAATCGACGAGCGGGCCGATCGGCCCGGAAACGCCGGCGTTGTTGACCAGGATGTCCAGCCGGCCGAAGGCCTCAAGGCAGCGCGCCACCGCAGCCCGCCAGTCCGCCTCGGCCGACACGTCACCCTCGAAGACCACCGCCCTTCCACCCTGCGCCGCTACGGCCGCGGCCGCCTCCCGCAGCGGCGAGCCGGGGAGGTCGAACAGCAGGATGTCGGCGCCGACCCGGCTGAGGGCCTCGGCGGCGGCCAGGCCGATGCCGCGGGCGGCGCCCGTGACCAGGGCGGCTCGGCGGTCTTTTACGCTCATGACTTTACTTCCGGAGAGGGACGGGGTCGGCGGTCGAAGTCGGCGGCGACCTGGGCCAGGATGTCGGGGGCGGCCAACGCCGCCACGCCCAGTTCCCCGGCGGCGCCGGGCCAGGAGACCAGCCTGAAGGCATTGCCGTCCGGATCGCGCAGCTGGACAGACTCGCAGCCGGCCTCACCCGGCAGGGGTTCGAGACCGGCGGCGCCGACTGACAGGGCGAACGCGGTCGCCGCCGCCAGGTCCTCGACTTCGAAGGCGACATGGCTATAGCCCAGCGCCCGGGAAGAGGGCGGCGAAGGCCGGGGCGTGGTCGCCGGGTTGAGGTACTGCCAGAACTCCAGGGCGATGTTGGCTCCGCGCACCCAGGCGGCCAGGACGTCGACGTCCCGCAGCCCGGTCACCAGATCGTATTTCGGGTTGTTGCGCAGGCGGGGGCTGAACTGCGCCTCGCCGCCGAGCAGGGCGGCGTAGAAGCCGCTCAGCCGCTGCAGGTCGTGGGTGGCGAAGGCGACATGGCCGATCCAGCTGGCCTCGCCGGCGGTGGCGAAGGGCGCGCCTTCCGCCTCGATGACCGCCCCCTCGGGCGAGCGCCCGTAGGCGTAGAGAAAGCCCGTGCCCAGGTCGACAGGAGCCTGGGGGAAGGCGTAGCCCGCCTCCTCCAGCCCGGCGATCACCGCCTCGATGGCGCGGCCCTGGGCGCAGAAATGAGTGATGCCGGCGGCGTTGACCGGCGGCCCGTCGGGACTTGCGGCCTTGGCCTGCTCACTGACCCGAAGGTAGCCGTTGACGCCGCGCAGCAGGACCGCCGGGCCCTGTGGCTCTTCCCAGCGGGCGGCCGGTTCAAAGCCGGCGACGGCGGTGAAGCCCGCGACCGCGCGCGGCAGATCGCCGACCGAAATTCCGATGTGGTGGACGCCGCGGATCATCGAGCCCTCCTGGCTGGAGGCAGACCTAGTGCGCTATTATATAAATAGTCAATAGCTGTAATCCCGCTATTGCAGGAATCGTCAAAAGCCCGCGCCGGTGGCGCGACAGGCCGGGCAGCGGGGCGCCGCAGACCGGTCTGGGGACCGGAAGTCTCTCGCAAAACGGGCGCCTGGCCGTTGCGCCGGACGGGGATTGCGGGAAGATGGTCCTGTTCCCGGAAGACTCGCATGACCGCCCCCAGCCCCGCCGCCAAGAAACGCACCCGGCTCTCGCCCGAGACCCGCCGGAGCCAGATCCTGGACGAGGCCGCGCGGCTGGTGCTGGAAGAGGGGCTGACCGCCGTCTCCATGGAGCGGCTGGGCCGCGAGACCGGGGTCAGCAAGGCGCTGGTCTACAACTATTTTCCCAGCCGCGAGGCGCTGATGGCGGCGCTGCTGCAGCGCGAGCAGGACGACCTCAACAGCCGTGGCATCGAAAAGGCGCTGCAGGCCGAGTCGTTCGAGGACCTGATCCGCCAGACCACGCGGGTCTATCTGCAGCAGTCGAGTGAGCGGGGGCCGCTGATCCAGGCTCTGCTCGCCGACCCGTCCGTCGCCCGGCTGATGGAGGCCGAGAACGCCCGGGGCCTGGAGCGGACGATCCGATACTTCGTCCGCGAGACCAAGCGCGAGTATGGCATGAGCCTGGAGGTCGCCACCGTGGCCGTGCAGCTGCTGATGGCCTCCACCGATCGGGCCGGCAAGCTGGTCTCCGAGGGACTGATCGACATCCCCACCGCCGAGGAAATGTGCGTGCAGATCATCATTGCCGGCGGCCGGCGGCTGGGGGAGCTCTACCCCTCGGCTATTGACTAGTAATGTAATAGAATCAGTGGGCTAAAGCGAGTTTTCTTCATTCGGCGAGGGGCTGAACACCCGCCGCGCGAAGGCTTCGAGCCTCTCGTTGACCCAGGCCGGCTGCTCGCGCTGCAGCCAGTGGCCGGCGCCCTGGGCGATCTCGATCTCCAGGTTGGCGGCGAAGACGCGGTGACGTTCGACGAGGCTCGGCAGCAGGGCGGTGTCTTCCGCGCCCCACAGCAGCAGGGTCGGCAGGGCCAGCGGCGTCAGCGGCGCGATGGGGTCCTCCCCGTCCAGCGGATTGGCGCGATACCAGTTCAGCGCGCCGGTCAGGGCGCCCGGTCGCGACCAGGCCGCAAGGTAGGCCGCCTCATCCTCGGCGTTGGACAGGCCCTGCGCCCTGAGGCGGTCCAGCATGGCGCGCAGCACCGCCCGGTCGTCCGCCTCGAGCGCCGCCTCGGCGCCCGCGCCGCGCAGCCGCGCCATGTAGGCGGAGGCCTCGCGCTGGGCCGGATCGTCCCGCAGCGCCTGTTGCAGGATGGCCGGATGCGGCGCGCACAGCACCGCCAGCCCGGCCAGGCGCTCGGGATGGCGGCAGGCATAGGCCCAGGCGACCGCTCCGCCCCAGTCGTGGCCGACCAGCAGCGGCGGGCGCCCCCCGGCCATCTCACCGATCACGCTGTCCAGGTCGGCGACCAGCCGCTCCAGCCGATAGGCTCCGACCGCCGCCGGCTTGCCCGACAGATTGCAGCCTCGCCCGTCCGGGGCGACCACCGTGAAGGAGGCTGAGAGGGCGGCCAGCTGGGCCTGCCAGCCGCGCCAGAAGTCCGGAAAGCCGTGGCACAGGATCACCGGCGGCCCGGCGCCATCGCGCACCGCGTGCAGAACACATCCGTCGTCCGTCTCGATGAAGACCTGCTGCATGGGCCGGGCCTCCTAGACCAGATGTGGCCATCCCGCAACGCTATTGACGATCCACGCAATAAATATTGACGCCAGGCCAATTCCTCAGCTAATCCTATTGACGAACCATATAATAAGCCAGCGCCCGTGGGGGGCGGGGCAGGTCGTCCAGGAGGAAACTACAATGGCCCAAGCTATGCGTTCGCGCGTGCTGCTCGCCACCGTGTCAGCCGTGGCGCTGAGTGTCTGCGGTCTCGCGGCCCCGGCGTTTGCCGATTCCGCCGCCTCTCCGGCCGCCGCCCCAGCCGCTGACGATGCGACCAATCTCGAAGCCATCGTCGTCACCGCCCAGAAGAAGGAGCAGCAGCTCCAGGACGTGCCGATCGCCGTCAGCGCCTTCTCGGCCGCCGCGCTGGACCGGGCGCAGATCGAGGACGCCAGCGACCTGCAACTCTCGATCCCCAACACCGTGCTGGTCGGCAACGACAAGTTCACCATGCGCGGCATCGGCACCAACGCGCTGGGCTCCTCGGACCTGGGCGTGCAGTCCTTCATCAACGGCGCGGCGATCGGCTACCTGCCGCAGAACGAGCTGTTCGACATGGCGCGAGTGGAAGTGCTGCGCGGGCCGCAGGGCACGCTCTATGGCCGCAACACCACGGGCGGGGCCATCAACCTGATCACCAAGCGGCCGGGCAGCGAATTCGGCGGTGACGCCAGCCTGCAGCTGGGCAACTATGACAATGTCCGGTTCGGCGGCGCCCTGGACATTCCGTTGGGAGCCAAAGTCAGCACGCGCATCGCCGGCTATGTCCTGAAGCGCGACGGCTATACCGAGAACCTGGGCACCGGGAACAACATCGACGGCCGTGACCAGTGGGCCTTCCGGGCCACCACCACCTTCGACCTGGGCGACAATACCGACGCCACCCTGATCTTCGGCCGCTATGACGAGGACAGCACCCGCGCCCGCGAAGGCAAGCGGCTCTGCAAAGCCCACCCGGTGCTGGGCTGCGATCCGCGCCAGCTGGGCTTCGATTCCCCTGACGCCAACACGGTCATCCTGCAGACCCTGGCCAAGTTCTTCACGCCCTTCCCGGTCGGCGGCAACATCTATGCCGGGGCGCCGAACCCGCACGACCTGCGCAAGGTCGATGCCGATACCGACCCGCGCTACCTGCTGAGCCAGGACTTCGCGACCTTCGACTTCAACCATGATTTCGGCGACCTGAAGTTCACCGCCATCCTGGGCTATGCCGATGGCTCGACCGAGCAGAACACCGACTGGGACAACGCCAACCTGCCGTTCCGCTTCACCGCGCCGATCACCTACAATGTCGACCGCAACACCACTGTCACCACCAACCGCCTGCTGACCACCGACAGCTACACCGCCAAGTCCACCACCAAGACGGCCGAGCTGCGGCTGGCCTCGAACTATGACGGCCGCTTCAACTTCCTGATCGGCGCCTTTGGCCTGAAGGGAACCAGCTCGGGCGGCTTCGAGACCTGGCACCCGGCTATCGAGGCGTTCCAGAAGGCGCTGGGCCGGCCGCAGGAGACCTGGCATGTCTCGGCCCTTTCGCGCGACGGCAAGAACCAGACCTGGGCCTTCTTCGGGGAATCCTATTTCAAGCTGACCGACGACCTGCGCCTGACCCTGGGGGCCCGCTACACCGACGAGGAGCGTTCCGGCGAGTCGCGCTCGATCGTGCTGACCGGCCTCGTCCCCTGGACCTTCTCTCAGTACAAGGGTAATCGCGCGACCTACAAGGCGGTGCTGGACTGGACGCCCGATCTCAGCTTCACCGACGATACCCTGGTCTATGCTTCGTTTGCCACTGGCTACAAAGGCGGGGGCCTGAACAACAGCGGCACGGTCCCGACCTATGGGCCGGAGACGGTCAGCTCCTACGAAGTGGGCGCCAAGAACACCCTCGACGACGGCCGGCTGCAGGCCAATCTCGCGGCCTTCTACTACGACTATAGCGGGCTGCAGCTGGGTCAGCGGATCAACGGCGGGGTCGTGACCCGTAATGCCGACGCCACCATCTGGGGCCTGGAGGGCGAGTTCCAGTACGCCCCGACGGCCAAGTGGCTGTTCGACGCCAACCTGTCCTACCTGCACACCGAGCTTGGGACCTTCTTCAGCGAGGACGCCGCCAACCCGGCCCAGAGCCTCACCGCCACCACGCCGACGGTGCAGGTCAACCTGGCCGGCAACGAACTGCCCAACGCGCCGGACAAGAAAATCAAGTTCGGGGGCCAGTACACCACCGATCCGATCTGGGGCGACTGGACGGCCACCTGGCGGGTCGACGCGACCTGGCAGGACTCCTACTGGGCGCGCGAGTACAACACCCCCACTGACCGCATCGACAGCTGGGGCGTCATCGACCTGTCCGCGCGGTTCAGCAACGCGCCGATGCGGATGGACGTGCGGTTCTTCGTCAAGAACCTGACCGACGCCGACAACATCACCAGCATCATCATCGAGGATGCCCTGATCGGCCGGTACCGCAACGCCCGCCTGCTGGAGCCGCGGACCATCGGGGTCATCGTCGCCAAGTCGTTCTAGGTCGTTCTCTTATCCCCGACCGATCAACTGGCGTCGGCTCTTTCAGTGAAAGAGCCGACGCTTCTTTCTGAACGGCGTCGGCGGTGACAGGATGCCCCATGGGGGGCGCCCAAGGGCCGCCATTGCGAATGGAGCAAGGACTTGGCCGCAGAGGCAACAACCACCGAGGCTGCGAGCCTGGCTCCGGACCAACGCCCGCCCTTCCTCGCCAAGCTGTCCTACAGTCTGGGGCAGGCGGCCCAGAACGGCGGCTTCGACGTCGCGATCGGCTTCATCTTCTTCTACTACGCCGCGGTGCTTGGCCTCTCGGCCGGCCTGGTTGGCGCGGCCCTGGCGATCAGCCTGGCGGTCGATGCGGTGGTCGACCCCCTGGTCGGCTCCTGGTCCGACGCCTTGAAGTCGCGGCTCGGCCGGCGCCTGCCGCTGATGATTCTGGCCATCCCGCTGGTCTCCCTGTCCATCGGCCTGCTGTTCACCCCGCCGGCCAACCTCGGCCAGATCGGCCTCTTCGCCTGGCTGATGGCCTTTTCAGTGGGCGCCCGCAGCGCCATTTCGCTGTTCAACGTGCCTTACATCGCCCTGGGCGCGGAGATGACCAGCGACTATCGCGGCCGCACCGAAGTGGTGATGTACCGCGCCTTCGCGGGGATGCTGGCGGCGGTCGGCATCACCGCCGTCGGCTATTCGGTGTTTTTCGCCAATGGCGGACTGCAGCGGGCGGCGGGTTATCCGGGTTTCGGCTGGACGGTGGCGGCGGTGCTGCTGGTCTGTACCGGTCTCTGCTGCCTGGGCGTGCGGCGCTATGCGGCCAGCCTGCCGAGGGCTGACACGGTCCACGCCCCTCTGTTTGGACGATTGCTGGGCGAGCTCAAGGAGGTGTTCTCTAACCGCTCCTTCAGGGTGCTGTTCATTTCGGCGGTAGTGCTGTTCTCGGCGACCGGCCTGAACGCCAGCCTCAACAGTCACGCCTTCATCTTCGTCTGGAAGATCAAGAGCGAGCAGATCCAGTTCATCGGCTACGCCTATCTGGCCGGCATCCTGCTGGGCGTGCTGGCCGCGCCCTGGATGCAGGACGTGCTCGAGAAGAAGCGGCTGGTGATCATCGGTTTCGCCCTGCTGATCGGCAACTGGCTGGTGCTGCAGGGGGCGATGCTTCTGCACCTCTACCTGCCGCTCGGCGACCATGCGCTGGGACCCATGCAGCTCAACTCGTTCGTCGCCGGCATCGGCACGGGCCTGGTGTCGGTGGTCTATCCCTCGATGATGGCCGACGCCTCGGACGAGCATGAGTTCATCTACGGGACCCGCCGCGAGGGCCTCTATTTCGCCGGGCTGGGGTTCGCCAGCAAGTCAGCGTCCGGGCTGGGCGTCCTGCTGGCCGGGGCGGCGCTGGATCTGGCGCGCTTTCCCTCCAGCATCGGTTCGCACCCCGCCGCTCAGATCTCGCCCGAGATGCAGAGCCGCATCGTCTTCATCTGGGGACCGGCGGCGGCCATTGTGGCGGTGATCTCGCTGATCATCTTCGCCCGCTACGGCATTACCCGCGGCCGCCAGGCGGAAATCGCCGCCGCCCTGGCCGAGCGCCGCGCCCAGACGCCATCCGGAGATCTGCCATGAGCCGTCCGCAGCACAGCAACGACGACGCCCCCGAGGCCGAGATCGCCCGCCTGCGGGCCCATCTGGAGGCCAACAACGGCCTGAAGGGCCTGGAGATCCTCGAGGTCTCCGACGTGCGCCACGCCGCCGAGCTGTTCCGCCGCGACGGCTTCGTGGTCATCGCCAACGCCCTGACCTCGGAACAGACGGCCCGGCTGGCGGCAGGCTGCGCCGAGGTGATGGGCGAGATTCTGGCCCTGGACGAGGCGCGGGCCGGCAACCGGGGTTCGCATCGCTATTCCTTTGGCGGTTCCAGTCTGACCCGCAGCCAGCTGCACCGGCCCGAATGGCAGATGCTGCTCGACGTTCCGGTCGTCGACCAGGTGGTGACGGCCATCTTCGGCTCGCCCGACTATGCGCTGCGGGCGGCCAGTGGCGACTTCTGCCTGCCCGGCGCCGTCGGCTACCAGCCGCTGCATTCGGATATCCGCGACTGGCAGAGCGCCCAGACCACCCCGTTCAGCGCCTTCCACGATCCCAGCGGCGAGATGACCATCCGGGACCTGCCCTGTCCCTATGTCTGCGTGAACTTCCTGCCCCAGGACGTCACCCGGCTGAACGGCCCGACCCGGCAGATTCCCGGCACCCAGAAATCCCGCGCCCGCATCCCCAGTCTGGACGAAGAGCCGGAATGGATGCGTCTGAGCACGGTCTGCCCGGCGCCGGCCGGGGCGATCATGGTCCGGGACGTGCGGGCCTGGCATGGCGGCACACCCAATGTCTCCGATGCGGCCCGCTCGATCCCCAACCTGGAATTCTACGCCCCCTGGTTCCGCGAGCCGGCGGTTCCGGGCATCAGCTACGCCGACTACCAGAAGCTTTCCGAGACCGGGCGGCGGATGGCGCGGTTCTGCGTCGCCGATTCCAGCCAGACTCTGGTGACCGGCCCGACCCTGCGCGCGCCGTGACCCTGCAGCACCGCACTCTGGGCCGCTCGGCGCTGAAGGTCAGCCGCCTGGCGCTCGGCACCATGAACTTCGGCCCGCGCACCCCGCCCGCCGAGGCCTTCGCCATCATGAGCCAGGCGGCGGACCTGGGGATCAACCTCTTCGACACCGCCAACCAGTACGGCGGCGCGCTGGGGGTTGGGGCGACCGAGACCATCGTCGGCGACTGGCTGGCCCAGAACCGCGACAGGCGCCAGCGCCTGGTGATCGCCACCAAGGTCCATGAGCCGATGTCGGACGACATCAACGACCGTGGTCTGTCGGCGCGGCACATCCAGATGGCCTGCGAGGCCAGCCTGCGGCGGCTGCGGATCGACTGCATCGACCTCTACCAGATGCACCATATCGACCGCCTGGCCCGGCCCGAGGAGGTCTGGCAGGCGATGGACCGCCTGATCGACCAGGGCAAGATCATCTATGCCGGGTCCAGCAACTTCCCGGGCTGGAAAATTGCCCAGATGAACGAGCGGGCTCAGGCGCGAGGTCGACTGGGGCTGGTCTCCGAGCAGGGGCTCTACAATCTGGTGGAACGCCGCGCCGAACTGGAGGTCATCCCGGCCTGCAGCGAATACGGTCTGGGCCTGCTGGTCTGGAGCCCCCTGGCCGGCGGACTGCTGGCGGGCCCACCCGACGAGGCGGCGGGTCGGCGGCAGGCCGACGGGGTTCGCGACGAGGCCGAGGCGCGGGTCGGGCAGTTAGGCCGCTTCTTCGCCTTCTGCGCGGGAATGGGCCAGGCTCCCGGCGCGGTGGCCCTGGCCTGGCTGCTGCATCAGCCGGGCGTAACGGCGGCTATCGTCGGACCTCGGACCCAGGCGCAGCTCGCCGAAGCCGCCCAGGCTGCCGCGCTGGTCCTGACGGTGGCGGACCTGGCGGCGCTGGACGCCGTCTTCCCGGCCTGCGGCCCGGCGCCGGAAGCCTATGCCTGGTGAGGGGGGGGCCTGGTGACGGGGGTGGGCTGGACCAAGGGCTGGGCTGACATCGCCGGCGGACGGCTGGCCTACCATCGAACGGGTGGCGACGGCCCGCCGGTCGTGCTGGCCCACGGCCTGACCGACAACGGCCTGTGCTGGACCCGGCTGGCCCGGGCGCTGGAGGATCGCTTCGATCTTGTCCTGCTGGACGCGCGCGGCCACGGCGAAAGCTCACGGGTAGCGCCTGACGCGTCCTTCGATCCGGGTGAGGATCTGGCCCAGGCCTGTGACGCGCTCGGCCTGGAATCGCCCATCGTGATCGGCCACTCCGTCGGCGGACGCGCGGCGCTGGATTTCGCCGGTGCGCACCCGCGGCGCGTCTCAAGGCTGATCCTCGAGGACCCACCCCTTCTGCCGCAGCTGAACGCCGAGGCGGCTGAGCAACGGCGGTTGAAGTTCATGCGGGATGTGGAGGCGCTACAGGCCCTCTCCGACGGGGCGATCGCCGACCATTGGCGGGCGATCCATCCCGGCTGGGCGCATGAGGAATTCCCGGCCTGGCGCGACGGCAAGCGGCAGGTCGACCCCAGCGCCATGCCCCGCTTCGCTACGCCCTGGCGCGAGGCCTTGAAGCGGATCACGGCGCCGACCTTGCTGCTTTACGGCGACGCCGGCCTGGTGACCGAAGATATCGCCGCGGAAGCGCACAGGCTCAATGGGGCCGTCGTCACTGTCCGGATTCCGGCGGCTGGCCACAACATCCGGCGCGAGAAGTTTCCCGACTACTTGAGCGCTATGAGCCGCTTCCTGCTCGCGCCAGAGGCCTTGGCGTAAACTGCGATATCCTTGTCATTCAGGACAGCGCCGTCCTGTGGTCTACGGCATCTCGTGCTCGCCACAAGGAGATCCCGATGCCTCAATCCGCAAGCGTGAACCGTCGAACCGTTATCCGCCGCGCGCTCCGCGGCACGGCGCTGACCGCCGCGTTCCTGGTGGCTTGGTCGGCGGCGGCGGGGCCCAAGGGTCTCGATTTGTCGCTGGACCGACTGTCCGACCAGGGCGTGTTTCACGTTCGGATCGATAGCCAGATCAGGCCGATCCCGATGGCGCGGATCCATCAGTGGACGGTTCATCTGACCGATCAGGCCGGCCTTCCTGTCAGCGGCGCCGACATCGCCGTCGATGGCGGCATGCCGCAGCATCACCACGGCCTGCCGACGGCGCCGCGCGCGACTCCGGCCGCCACGCCCGGAGACTATGTGATCAACGGCATGAAGTTCTCCATGACCGGCTGGTGGCAGCTGAAGCTGAGGATCAAATCGACTGACGGGAGAACGGACGGCGTCACGTTCAATGTGGTCCTGTGAGGCGGCGCGGGATCGTCCTGGGCGCCGCGCTATCGGCTTTTCTGACGCTCGGCGCGGCGGCGCCCCCGCCTGCCTGGACCGCGGAAGACCTCAGGACGCTGCGCTCACTCTGGATCCGCGACCTGGGCCCGCCGCCGGCCGACCCGTCCAACAAAGTCGCCGACACCCCCCTGGCGGCGGACCTGGGGCGGGCGTTGTTTTCCGACACACGGCTGAGCGCCAACGATCAGGTCTCCTGCGCCAGCTGTCATCGCCCGGACCGCGCCTTCACCGACGACCTGCCGGTCGGTCAGGGGGTCGGAACGGGCAACCGCCGGACCATGCCGATCGCCGCGGCGGTCTATTCTCCCTGGCAGTTCTGGGATGGTCGGGCCGACAGCCTGTGGTCGCAGGCCCTGGGGCCGGTTGAGAATCCCGTCGAGCACGGGTTCACCCGCCTCGAGGTCGCGCGGGTCATCGCCACGCACTATCGCGCGCCCTACGAGCGGCTCTTCGGCCCCTTGCCGGACATGACGGACCGCAAACGCTTTCCGCTGCGGGCCGCGCCGGGCGGCGACAAGGCGGCAGCGGCCGCCTGGGCGGGCATGACCATCGCGGACCAGGACTTGGTCAACGGCGTCTACGCCAATTTCGGCAAGGCCGTGGCCGCCTTCGAGCGGACGCTGAAGGTGCGGCCCAGCCGCTTTGATGAGTATCTGGCCGGCGTGTTCGGCGCCCCAGGCCGGCGCGCGACGTTGTCGCCCGACGAGGTGGCGGGCCTGCGGCTGTTCATCGGCAGGGCCCAGTGTTCGACCTGCCACAACGGCCCGCTGTTCACCAACAATGGCTTCGCCAATACCGGTGTGCCCGTTCGCCCGAGCAATCCGGGCGACCTGGGACGGGCGATCGGCGTCCGCACCGCCATCGCGGATCCCTTCAACTGTGCGGGCGCCTATAGCGACGCCCCGGCGGGTTGCGAAGAACTGCGGTTCGCTGTCGTCGACAGTCCCGGTCAGGTGCGGGCCTACAAGGTTCCGTCTCTGCGCGGGGTCGGCCAGCGAGCGCCCTATATGTACGCTGGCCAGTTTTCGTCGCTGGAAGAGGTCATCGACCACTACAGCCGCGCACCCAGCCCGCCTGGCGGAACGTCGGAGATTCGCCCGCTCAATCTGAGCCCCGTCGAACGCCGGCAGCTCGTCGCCTTCCTTCGCACCCTCGATGAAATCACCCCCAAGCGGTAAAAAACGGAGACTGCATTGCTACCCCAGATCGGACCAGAAGCCCTATCGATCGACACTGATGTGAGCTCGCCCTGGCGGGTCGCGGTGCTCATTTTTGACGGCGTGGAGGTCCTGGACTTCGCCGGGCCCTTCGAGGTGTTCGGCGTGGCCCGGGACCGGCGGGGCGCGTTCGGCTTCGAGGTTGTCACCGTCGCCCTGAAGGCGGGGCCTGTCGAGGCGCGCAATGGCCTGCGCGTGCTGCCCCACGTTACCGCGGCCGAGATGGGCCGGGCGGACATCCTGGTGGCGCCGGGCGGCTTCGGCGCGCGCCGGGCGATGCGCGATGAAGACACCCTGGCGTTCGTGCGCCGCGCCAGCGCTTCAGCGCAGGTCACGATGTCGGTCTGCACCGGCGCCCTGATCCTTGGCGCGGCCGGTTTGCTGCGCGGGCTGGCGGCCACCACCCATTTCGCCGCGCTCGATGAACTCAGAGCGCTTGATTGCGGCGAGGTGCGCCCAGACGCCCGGGTGGTCGACAACGGTCGCATCGTGACCACGGCGGGCATTAGCGCGGGCATCGACGGCGCGCTGCACCTGGTCTCGCGGCGAATGGGCGCTGACAGCGCCGAAGCGACCGCCAACTACATGCAATACGATTGGACCCGCCGTACGATCGACCATGCCGCCGAGCCCTCGGGAGAGCCGACGCTCCCGCCCGCCTACTG
Source organism: Caulobacterales bacterium (assembly GCA_038236615.1). GTDB lineage: Bacteria > Pseudomonadota > Alphaproteobacteria > Caulobacterales > Caulobacteraceae > Caulobacter. The sequence goes on along the minus strand of JBBRZO010000013.1, from coordinate 73,509 downwards.
AATCTGATGGCGACCGAACCGGGCCCGATAATCACCCGGCGTCGCGCCGACGCGCTTCTGAAAGGCCCGATGCAGGGCGTCCAGGCTGCCGAAGCCTGACCGCTCGACGATGCGGGCCAGGGGCCAGTCGGAGGTCTCCAGGAGCGCCTTGGCCCGATTGACCCGGGCGGTTTCCACGAACGCCGCCGGCGTCGTCCCGGTCTCCTTGTGGAAGACCCGGCTGAAGGTGCGCTCCGTCATGCCGACGCTGTCGGCCAGGGCCGGCAAGGTGCGGTCGCCGCAGGGGTCGGCGCTGATGTCGGCAATCAGGGTGCGGAGTTTCGGCGTCGCCGCGACCTGGACATTCAGGCCGGTGCTGTACTGGGTTTGTCCGCCCGGCCGGCGCATGAACAGCACCAGATTCCGGGCCACCGCCAGCGCCACCTCCGGCCCGCAGTCGTGCTCGACGAACGACAGGCAAAGGTCAATCCCGGCGGTCACCCCAGCGGAGGTATAGAAGGGCGGATCGGCCACGAAGATGGCGTCCGGCTCTAGAAGCACTGCCGGCCGGTAGGCGCGCATCTCATCGCAGACCTCCCAGTGCGTCGTAGCGCGGCGCCCATCCAGCAATCCGGCCGCCGCAAGAACGAACGCCCCGGAGCAGACACTGCCCACCCGCCGTGTCGAGCGCGCGCGGTCGGAAAGCCATTCCAGCATGTGGTTGTCGCGCATGCTTCGAAGGCCGCCCTCATCCCCGCCCGCCACCAGGATGGTGTCCAGGTCGTCGGGCAACGCCGTCAGGGCCAGCGAGCCCGCGATCGCGAGGCCCGAGTTGCACAGGATCTCGCCGCCATCGGGCGAGGCCAGGAGCAGCTCATAGGCGGCGAATCCGCCGAAGCGGTTGGCCATCGCGAAGACCTCGAACGGACCGGTGATATCGAGCGATTGCGCGCCGCGATAACCGACGATCGCGATCTTGCGGGGGGCGTCATGAGACTGGAGCATGGCTGAAAGTGCGGCTCATACGACATTTCCGCAAGCCTCCTGGACTCCTAGGGTTGCCTCCACGCCAATCTGCGGCGCCGCCATGGGGGAGATCATCATGACCGCGGTTCATCTGGCCCAGCTCAGCTGTGGTTCCTTGTTCCTGATCGGCCTGGCAACGGGGGTCTGGAAGTATCGCTGCATGATCACCGACCCTGACGGGCAGGCGCCCGTCTATGTCGATATCTGCCATCGGGCGGCGCTGATGTACGCCTTCGCCTGCCTGGTGCTGGCCGAATTCGCCCGGCTCAGCCTCTGGCCGCCGCTCGTCAACCTGATCGCCGTGGCCGCGCCCGTCGCCTTCTTCGCTTCGGCGGTGGCGGCCTATGGCGTGCACGGGGTCCTGCGCGACACCGACAACCAGCTCCGCAAACCCCACCAGCTGGGCCGCCGCCAGATCCACGGCGGGGTGATGAGCGTCTACATCTACGCCCTGATCGCCGGTGAAGTCGGCGGCTTCCTGGTGCTGTTTGCCGGCTCGATCCCAGCGCTGCTGCGATGATCGTCCAAGACGCCGCCGTTCGGCTTTCAGCCGCAAAACCGCATTCGGAGGAGTACTGACATGGAATACCTGGTGGGGGCGCTCCTGGCCCTTGGGGTTGGCGTCTTCGCCACCCTGGTCCGCCTTGACCGCGAGCGCGGTTTCTACCCGGTCGTGCTGATCGTGGTCGCCAGCTACTACGGCCTCTTCGCTGTCATGGGCGGCTCGATCTCGGCCCTGATCGCGGAAGCGCCGATGATGGTCCTGTTCGCCGTCGTCGCGGTCCTGGGGTTCAAGCGGAACCTGTGGCTGGTCGTCGCCGCGCTGGCCGGGCACGGGCTGTTTGATCTGGTCCATCCCCATCTCATCGCCAACCCGGGGGCGCCGACCTGGTGGCCGATGTTCTGTCTCACCTACGACGTGGTGGCCGCCGCCTATCTTGCGGCCCTGATCCTGAGAGATCGGAGCAGGCTGACGGCGCGGGCTCAAAGCCGCGACTAGGGCCTCTGGCTCAATTGTCGCGCCCGGAAGGCTCCAAGGCTGGCGTTCCTGGCCCACGCGAGCTAGCAGACCGCCCCATGATCCGCCTCGACAACATCACCAAGCAGAACGGCCACCAGCTCCTGTTCATCGAAGCCTCGATGGGTGTCCAGAAGGGCGAGAAGGTCGGGCTGGTCGGCCCCAACGGCGCCGGCAAGACCACGCTGTTCCGCATGATCACCGGCCAGGAGCAGTCCGACGACGGGCTGGTCGTCATCGATCCCGGCATGACCATCGGCTATTTCAGCCAGGACGTCGGCGAGATGTCGGGCCAGAGCGCGGTCGCCGCGGTGATGGATGGCGTGGGGCCCGTCAGCGCCCTGGCCGCCGAAATGGCCAAACTCGAGGCGGCCATGGCCGATCCCGACATTCTAGCGGGAGAGGGGGCCGACCAGTTCGACGCGATCATCGAGCGCTATGGCGAGGTGCAGCACCAGTTCGAGGAGCTGGACGGCTATGCGCTGGAGGCGCGGGCGCGCGAAGTGCTGGCGGGCCTCTCCTTCAGCCAGGAGCGCATGGACGGCGATGTCGGCCTGCTGTCGGGCGGCTGGAAGATGCGCGTGGCCCTGGCCCGCATCCTGCTGATGCGGCCCGACGGCATGCTGCTGGACGAACCCAGCAACCACCTCGACCTGGAAAGCCTGATCTGGCTGGAGGCCTTCCTCAAGGCCTACGACGGCGCCCTGCTGATGACCTCGCACGACCGCGCCTTCATGAACCGCATCATCGGCAAGGTGGTGGAGATCGACGCCGGCTCGCTGATTACCTATTCCGGCGATCTCGACTTCTACGACCAGCAGCGCGCGCTGGGCGAGGCGCAACGCCAGGCGCAGTACGAGCGCCAGCAGGCCATGCTGGCCAAGGAAATCAAGTTCATCGAGAAATTCAAGGCGCGCGCCAGCCACGCCGCCCAGGTCCAGAGCCGGGTGAAGAAGCTCGACAAGATCGAGCGCGTCGAGGCGCCGCGCCGCCGCCAGTCGGTGCAGTTCGACTTCCAAAGCCCGCCGCGCTCGGGCGAGGACGTCATCAACCTGCGGGGCGTCCACAAGGGTTACGGCGCCCAGACGATCTACGAAGACTTCGATTTCCTGGTGCGCCGCAAGGAGCGCTGGTGCGTGCTGGGGGCCAATGGGGCCGGCAAGTCGACGCTGCTGAAGCTGGTGGCCGGCTCCACCGCGCCCGACCAGGGCCGGGTCAACATCGGCGCCAGCGTCAGGATGGGCTACTTCGCCCAGCACTCCATGGACCTGCTGGACGGCGAAGAGACCGTCTGCGAGTCCCTGGAAGGCTCATTCCCGCAGGCGGGCCAGGGCGCGCTACGGACCCTGGCGGGGTGTTTCGGATTCTCCGGCGACGATGTCGAAAAACCCTGCCGCGTCCTCAGCGGCGGCGAGAAGGCCCGCCTGGTCATGGCCAAGATGCTGTTCGACCCGCCTAACCTCCTGGTGCTCGACGAGCCGACCAACCACCTCGACATGCAGACCAAGGAAATGCTGGTCGCCGCGCTGGCGGACTTCGAGGGGACCATGCTCTTCGTCTCGCACGATCGCCATTTCCTGGGGGCGCTGTCGAACCGCGTGCTGGAACTGACGCCTGAGGGCGTCCACCAATATGGCGGCGGCTATACGGAATATGTCGCTCGCACGGGCCAGGAAGCGCCGGGGTTGCACCCGGGAGGCTAGCGGCAGCTTTCCTGCAAAGCGGGCCGCGATCCGTTGGGTGCATTCTTCGCGGCGAGTCGGCATGCTGCGGGCATGGGGCGGCGTTCGGCGATCTCGGGGATACTTCGTCTGGATCGCGAGAGCGAGGTCAGCCTGCAGGCCCAGCTGCGCGGCCAGCTGGCCTCGGCCATCCTGTCCGGCGCCGCGCCGGAGGGCGCGCGATTGCCCTCGACGCGAGGCCTGGCAGAGGCGCTGGGCGTTTCACGCAACACGGTCAGCCTGGCCTACGCCCAGCTGCTGAACGAAGGGCTGGTCGCGGGCCGCGAGCGCAGCGGCCTGTTTGTCGCCGAGCAGTTGGCCGCGCTTCGGCCTGGCGCTGGCCCCACCCAGGCGCGCCAGCCGGTGGCGGGCCTGGCCTGGCGGCCTCGGCTCAAGGGGCGGGTGGCGCGGCCGGCTGGATTCCGCTGTCCGCCGGACTGGCGGCGCTATCCTTATCCCTTCGTCGACGGCCGGTTCGACGTTTCGGCCTATCCGCTGAACGACTGGCGGGAGGCTTCGCGGTTGGCTCTCGGCGCGCGCGATATCGGCGAGTGGAGCATCGACGGAGGCGAAGCGGACGATCCGCTGCTGGTCGAGGAGATCCGCACCAAGATCCTGCCGCGCCGGGGTATCGAGGCGCGGCCGGAGGAGATCCTGGTGACCATGGGGGTGCAGCAGGCATTGCACGCCCTCTGCGAGCTGTTGGTCGACCGCAAGAGCCGGGTGGCGGTGGAGGAGCCCGGCTATCCGGACCTGCGCCAGATGCTGCGGCGGCGCGGGGCCAGCCTGATCCACCAGCCGGTCGATGGCGAAGGCATGGTGGTCGACGAGGGTCTGAAGGGCGCCGACCTGATCGTCGTCACCCCCAGCCACCAGTTCCCGACCGGCGCCACTCTGAGCCTGGCTCGCCGCCGCGCTCTGCTGGCGCTGGCCAGGGAAGAGGATGCGGTGATCGTCGAGGACGATATCGACGCCGACGCCAACTATCTCGACCCCGGCCCACCGGCCCTCAAGGCGCTGGATGAGGAGGGGCGGGTGATCTACGCCGCCGGCCTCTCCAAGATTTTGTCGCCGGCCCTGCGGCTGGGCTTCGTGGTCGCCGCGCCCGAACTGCTGGACGAGCTGCGCAAGCTGCGCCGGCTGACCGTGCGCCACCCGCCGATGACCAACCAGCGGGCGGCGGCCTTCTTCCTGTCGCTGGGCCACCACGACGCCACCCTGCTGCGGTTGGCCCGCACGTTCGGCCAGCGCCGGATGGCGTTGCGCGATGCGCTCAATCACTACCTGCCGCAGTTCGTCGATGTGCGTCTAAGCGAGGGCGGCACAGCGGTCTGGGTGCAGGGCCCGCCCGGGCTGGACGCCCGGCGCCTGGCCCATGAGGCGGCCCGGCGCGGGGTGCTCATCGAGCCGGTCGACGCCTATTTCGCCCGACCGGGATCGCAGGCCGCCAGCGCCTTCAGGCTGGGGGTGACCAGCCTGCCGCTGGACCGCATCCGCCCGGGGGTGGCGGTGCTGGCCCAGGTAGCGCGCGAACTGACCGGCGGCGCCGAGGAGCGGCTGGAGACGGCGCGCGGGGCGCGGCTTCGGGGCGAGGACCTGCGGCGGGTGATGTCGGGAGCGACCCTGCTCTACCGCACGGTTTACGGCGAGCCCTGCACCATCGAACTGGCCCAGGACGGGGCAATGATCGGCCGGGCGGGATACGCCAACGAGGACCGGGATGCCGGCCGCTGGTGGATCGAAGATGATGTCTGGCATCGCCAGTGGACCAGCTGGGCCTATGGCGAGCCGGCTGGGTTCCATACCGTGCTGGAGGGCCGGACCGTCAAATGGTTCGCCGCCGACGGGCGGCTGATCGACAGCGGCGTTTTGGCCGAAGCTACGCCGGACCTGCCTGAAACTGGCCCCATCGAACACTCGTAACTGGCTCTAACGGCGCCGGCGGACTGGTCCCACAGTCGACCTCTGGATTGAAAGGGGTTTGGTTTGTCGGGGTTTGGCGTTGGATGTCTGCAATTGGCCCTGGGCCCCGGCGATAACCTCGCCGAGATCGCCCGTGAGATCCGTGCGGCCAAGGCGCGGCTGCCCTGGCTGCAGATGATGCTGCTGCCCGAGCTGTTCGCGTTCGGGGTCTCGCCTGTCCACGCCCAGCCGATGCCCGGGCCCGCCGAGGATTTCTTCGCCGCCCTGGCCGCCGAGCTGGGCATCTGGCTGATCCCGGGCACCCTGTTCGAGCGGGCCGGCGGCAAGGTTCACAATACCGCCCCGGTCGTCGACCCGAGCGGCCAGGTCATCGCCCGCTACCGCAAGCTCTATCCGTTCCAGCCCTATGAGACAGGCGTCGCTCCCGGCGATGAGCCGGTCGTTTTCGATGTGCCGGGCGTCGGGCGGTTCGGGTTGTCGATCTGCTACGACATGTGGTTCCCGGAGACGGTGCGGACCCTGGTCTGGCAGGGGGCCGAGGTCATCCTGCATCCCAGCCTGACCAACACCATCGACCGCGAGGCCGAGCGTTCGATCGCCCGGGCCAGCGCCGCCATCAACCAGTGCTACTTCCTGGACCTGAACGGCGCCGGCGACCTGGGGTTCGGGCGGTCGGGCTTCTACGGCCCGGGCGGCGAGGTCATCTGGGAAGCGGGGTCGGGCCGCGAGGTGGTGGCCCTGGACCTGGATCTGGAGCTGGTCCGCCGGGTGCGCCGGCGCGGCTGGAATGGCCTGGGCCAGACCCTCAAGAGCTTCCGGGACGGCCCGCGCGGTTTTCCACCTTACGAAGCGGCGGCGCGTTCGCGCTTCCTTGACGACCTGGGCCCGCTGGAGCGGCCCGGCGTCGAGGCGCCCGCCAAACCAGCAAAGACAATCAAGACGCCGACCGGCGAAGCGTCGGACTAAGCCGGCGGCGGCAACAAGGGGGTACTAGGACGATGAGAAAGCAGCTTCTTCTGGCCTCGGCCGCCATGGCCTGGGGCGCCCTGATGACCGCCGGTGCGGCGCATGCCGAGGATGCGCCGCCGGCCGTGCCCGTGGTGGACGAGGTGGTGGTCACCGCCGGCCGCCGCGAACAGAAGGTCGAGGACATCCCGTACAACATCTCGGCGGTGTCCGGGGCCGACATCGAGGCCAAGGCCATCGTCGATGCGCCCGAACTGCTGCGCAGCGTGCCGGGCGTGGCGGTGGTCGACCGCGGCTACCGCAACAGCGGCGTCACCAACGGCGTCTTCATCCGCGGGCTGAATGTCGATGGCTCGGCCCTGGGTGACTACGCCGTCTCGGGCGTCTCGACCGTCTCGACCTACGTCGACGACACGCCGATCTTCGCCAACTTCATCCTCAAGGATGTCGAGCGGGTCGAGGTGCTGCGGGGGCCGCAAGGCACCCTCTACGGCTCCGGCTCGCTGGGCGGCACGGTGCGCTACATCACCCGCGATCCCAATCCGGCCGGATTCTCGGGGTCGGTCAGCGGCGGACTCTCCAAGGTCGAGGGCTCCGATAGCGTCGGCTGGCGGTCGGACGCCACGCTGAATATCCCGCTGGGCGACAAGGCGGCCCTTCGGATCAACGGCGCCATCCTCGACTATCCGGGCGTCACCGACTACGTGAACCTCTATGTGCTGGATAGCACCGGCGCGCCCAAAGCTCCGTCCGGCGTGTTGAACCCGGCGGCGGAGTACCGGACCCAGAAGGACGCCGACACCGTCGACATCAAGTATCTGCAGGCCGCCCTGCTGCTCGAGCCGACCGACAACTTCAAGCTCAAGCTCTCCTACGTCCACCAGGCCGACAAGATCGGCGGCCGCCGCCAGGTGACCACCGGATTCGACGGCTACGGCCAGCGCTATGGCGAGTACCAGAACGGCTCGGTGCAACTGGAGCCCTCGACCCGTCAGGTCGATCTGGGCAGCCTGGAAGCCACACTGGACCTGGGCTTCGCCACCCTGACCTCCTCGACCAGCTACTACGACCACCACGGCGACAGCGTCAGCGAGAACACCGGCTTCTACGCCAAGGCCGGCTTCCTGGCCTTCTACTACAACTACCCCCGGCCGATGGCCTCGGCGGTCCGGCAGTATGGCGACAAGTCCTGGGTGCAGGAGCTGCGGCTAGTCTCCAAGACCGGCGGACCTTTCGACTACGTGGTCGGCGCCTACTATCAGGACCAGAAGCTGCTCTCGGCCCAGCAGAGCTATCTGCGCGGCTTCAAACGCTGGTGGGACGCGGCGACGGGCCTGCCGGGTCTGGTCGCCGGGGATCAGGATTTCGACTACAAGCGCGAAGAGAGCTTCAAGACGGCCGCCGGCTTTGGCGAGCTGACCTGGCATGCCAGCGACACGGTGCAGCTGACCGGCGGGGTCCGCTACTTCACCAACGACTCCGACAATGACACCCACATCGCGCTGCCGCTCTATGTCGGGTTCGCCCCGCCGACCGACGTCACTTATTCCAATTCCGACAGCGGCTGGCTGTTCAAGGGCAACGCCTCCTGGAACTTCAATCCGGACAACATGCTCTATGCGACGGTCTCACAGGGCTACCGCCGCGGCGGCTCCAACGCCGTGCCGCTGACCGGCACCTTCGCCGAGGATCCGCGCTGGCAGGTCTACGGCCCCGACCGGGTCAACAACTACGAGATCGGGGTCAAGGGGAGCAACGACCGCTTCCGCTATACGGTCACCCTGTTCCGCATCGACTGGAAGGACATCCAGCTCAACACCTCGACCCCCAACTGGGGCTTCTACGTCGTGCAAAACGGCGGCAAGGCCCGCACCCAGGGCCTGGAAGCCGAGCTGCAGGGCAGGCTAAGCCAAGAGCTGCGCTTCAATCTCGGCTACACCTATGTCGACGCCAAGCTGGTCGAGGACATGTTCTCGCCGGTCAATTCGATCACGCCTATCGCGCGGTCGGGGGCCATGCTGCCGGGGACGCCGAAAAACTCGTTCAATATCGGCCTCAACTGGACCCATACCCTCTCAAATGGGGTGATCTGGAACAGCTGGCTGAACGGCTACTACCAGTCGGAGACCCGCAACTCGATCGGGACCTCGCCGCTGTTTGACCGAACGTTCGAGGGCTTCTCGATCTGGGATGCCTCGACCAGCTTGTCTTTCGCCAAGTGGGACCTGAACCTGTACGTGAAGAACATCTTCAACGAGCCCGGCGTCACCGGCGCCTATACCGAGAACTACATGGGGACCCGTCCATCGGTCGGCTATTACGGCAACGGGTCCAAAGACCTGATCGCCCTGCCCAGAACCGTGGGCGCGGTGCTGACCTACCGGTTCTGAGATGGAAGCGGCGCGCGTCGATCAAGGGTTTGACGCGCGCCTGCGTTCCGCCGCCCAGGCCTTCGCCGAAGGGCGCCGGGGCGAGGCCAGGGCAGGGGCTTTGGAACTGTCGCGGCAGGTCGTTGGCGATCCCCTCGCCCTGCAGCGACTGGCCGAGCTGCTCAGCCATATCGGCGACCACGACCTGGCCCTGGCGCTGTATCGCCAGGCGGCGGCCTTGGTGGGGGAGGATTCCCGCGCGCTCTACAATCTCTCGGCCGCCTTGATCGCCACGGGCCGCCATGACGAGGCCCGGCGGGTGCTGGACAGGGTCATCGCGCTGGATCCCACCGACGGCGACGCCTGGCACAACCGCGCCACCCTTCGCACCGCCACAGAGGACGACAACGACATCGAGGCTCTGGCCGCCGCCCTGGAGCGGATGGGGCAGGGGCCGGCGGCGATACCGCTAGGCTTCGCGCTGGCCAAGGAGCTGGAGGATCTCGGCCGCCATGGCGAGGCGTTCGCGGCGCTCTCCACCGCGGCTGGGCGACGCCGGGCGAGGCTGAGCTATCGGGTCGAGACGGACCTGGCGATGATGGACCAGCTTGCCGCCGTCTTCGACCGCGCCTGGGCCGAGGACGGCTGTCAGGGCGCGCCCGGCGAGCCGATCTTGGTGCTGGGCCTGCCGCGCACCGGCTCGACCCTGACCGATCGCATTCTGGCGGCGCACAGCCAGGTCGACAGCCTGGGCGAGATCCCGGACTTCGCCCTCGCTATGATGCGGCTGGCCGGGGAGGGGCCGCGCGAGACGCTGGTCCAGCGGGCGGCGGCCATCGATCCGGCGGCGCTGGGGGCGGCCTATCAGGACCGGTTAGCCGGCTATGAAGCGGCGGGGCCGCGGCTGGTGGACAAGACGCCGTCCAACTTCCTGAACCTCGGCCTGATCCTCAAGAGCCTGCCGGGCGCCAAGGTCGTGCACCTGCGCCGCGACCCGGTGGACGCCTGCTACGCCATCTACAAGACGCTGTTCCGGATGGGATATCCCTACAGCTACGACCTGGAGGACCTGGGCCGCTACTACGCTGGCTACCACCGGCTGATGGCCCACTGGCGGGCGCTGTTCCCCGGCCGCATCCTCGACGTCGCCTACGAAGACCTCACCGCCGATCAGGAAGGCCAGACCCGGCGGCTGCTGGCCGGCTGTGGCCTCACCTTCGAGCCCGCCTGTCTGGACTTTCACCGCGCTGCGGCGCCGGCCGCCACGGCCAGCGCCGTGCAGGTGCGCCAGCCGCTGCACAGCCGCTCGGTCGGGGCGGGCCGCCGGCTGGCGGGGCTTGAGCCGCTGCGGGCGGTGCTGAACCGCGAGGGCGTGCCGTGCTGAGCGCCATCCTGGCCGCCGCCACGCTGCTGGCCGCCCCCCTCTTCACCGAGGATTTCCAGGACGGCCAGGCCCGGGGCTGGGGCCTGTCGGGGGGCGAGGTTCGCCTCACCACCTACGGCGACAACGTTTCCATGCGCCTGCTGGGCGGCGGCCAGGCCCTGCTGTCGATGACCCTGCCGGCGGCGGGCGATGTCATCGTGCGCGGCGCGATGGCCGGCCAGTCGCTGGAGGCGGGCGACGCCTGCCTGATCGAGGCTTCGGGCGACGGCGCCGCCTGGCGGACCATCGTGAAGGTCGAGAAGGGCCGCGATGACGCCGTCACCCTCTGGCGCGGGGCGGCGACGGTGGCGTCTTCCGGCAAGCTGATCGTGCGGGTCCGGGCGGTGGGCGACAGAGCCGACAGCTGCTGGGCCGACGACATCCAGGTCGAACGGCCGCCCGCGCCGCAAGCGGCCGGACCACGAACTAACCTGTTCGCCGCTGACCTGGCCGTTGACGCGCCGCTGAAGGGGCCGGTTCCCACCTCGGCCTTCGCGCCGGCCGTGGGGGCCACCGCGCCGGCGGCGCGGTTCGAGGGGATGCTGACCCTGCTTCCGCTCATCACCCGCTCCGAAACCCGCATCGATCGGTTCCGACAAGCCAGGACGGCCGAGCGGATTCCGAACGTCGCCATGAATTTCGTGCAGGACGGCGACCGCCTCATTCCGACAGGACGCGGGCCGCTGGCGGGCGGCAACGGCGTCTGGCAGTGGCTGTTCGAGCCGGGCCGGGTCTGGCGCGAGGCCGGCGATGGCGACTGGACGCGGGCGGCCGTGCCCTTCGTGCTGGAGGAATACAACGCCAACTGCCTGCACAACGGCCTGCTGACTTTCCTGTTCAAGGCGGACGGCAGTACCTCCCAGGCGGTCTGGCAGATCGGCTCGGAGACCTGCGGCTACCTGCAGTTCGACGCGTGGGGGACCGCCCGCGTCGATTACATGCCCGGCCCCGTCACGGGCGCCGCCGACCTGGTCTCGGCCGACCGGGCCCTGCTCGCCCGCCGCCTGCCGCGCCGCTCCCTGGCTGACCTGAAGGCCGCCTTTCCGCAGATCGACCTGGCCGGCCTGGACGGCGAGAAGACGCCGGACGGGGTAACCGCCTTCGGGCTGGTGGTGGACGGGATGCACTACGCCTCCGACTGCCCGACCCGGTTCGGCCCCGACCCATTCTGCGCCGAGCGCGACCTGCCGTCCTATTCGATGGCCAAGTCGCTGTTCGCGGGCCTGGGCCAGATGCGGTTGGAGCAGCTGTCGCCAGGGATCGGCGCCACGCCGGTTGGCGATCTGGTCCCGGCCTGCGCGGCCTGGCGCGACGTGACGCTCGACAACCTGCTCGACATGGCCAGCGGCCATTGGGTCAATCCGGCCTACATGGCCGACGAGGACAGCGACCTCACCGGCGACTTCCTCGATCTGAAGACCAACACCGACAAGCTGGCCCTGGCTTGCGGAAAGCTGCCCCGCAAAGAGCCGCCCGGCCAGCGCTGGGTCTACCACACCGCCGAGACCTGGATCCTGGGCGCCGCCCTCAGCGAGGCGGCCCGCCGCCGGGGGCTGGCCGGTGACAGCTATGAAGCCCTGGTCGCCGGTCCGCTTTGGCGGCCTCTGGGGCTCAGCCCCGTGGCCATGACCACCCGCCGCACGCCCGACGCCGCCGCCCAGCCCTTTACCGGGTATGGCCTGGTCTTCCAGGGCGACGACCTGGCCCGGATCGGGGCCTGGCTGCAGGGCGGAGCGCTGATCGACGGCCAGCCGGCGGTCGATGCAGGTGAGCTTGCCAAGGCCATGCAGCGCGATCCTGCCGCGCGGGGGCTGGAGGCCGGATGGCCGATCTTCCGCTACCAGAACGGCTTCTGGGCGCGGGATGTCGGGCCGCTGCTGGGGTGTTCCGGCCCGGTCTGGACGCCCTTCATGTCCGGCTACGGCGGGATCAGCCTGGTCATGTTCCCCAACGGCCTGACCTTTTGGATGGTCAGCGACAGCTACGAGCACGGCTGGTCCGACGTGGCCCGCGCCGCCCACAGCATCAGGAGCCTCTGTTCATGAAACGCGCGCCGCCTGACGGGCTCCTCGCCGCCTTCCTGCTGGCCTTCCTGGCCACGGCCGGCCTGTTCTACGTCAACATCATGCCGGCCATCGTCACGGGCCTCAGCGACGGGCTGGGCTTTTCGGCCCGGCAGGCCGGACTCGTCGCCTCGGCCAATGTCTATGGCGCGGCGGCCGGAGCGCTGGCCTCGGTCTTCCTGGTGCGGCGCATCCCCTGGCGGCGGATGCAGATCGTGCTGCTGCCGACTCTGATCGCGCTCGACATGGTCTCGATGCTGGTGGCCAAGCCCGAGGTGATGATCCCGCTGCGCTTCGTCCACGGGCTGGTCGGCGGCATGTCGGTCGGCCTGGCCCTGGCGGTCATCGCTCGCACGGCCGTGCCCGACCGAGGGTTCGGTATGCTGCTCTTTGTGCAGTACGGGCTGGGTGGGCTCGGCAACATGCTTCTGCCGCCGCTGGTGCCGAGGTTCGGGGTCAGCGTCCTCTTCCTCAGCCTGGCGGCCTTCACCGCCGTCACCCTGCTGTTCATGACCTGGCTGGCCGAGTACCCGCCCAGGCCCGTCGCGCCGGTGCAGGTTGGGGCCAAAGACAATGGGCGCATGCGGATCGCGCCGCTGGGCGCGGCGCTGATTGCCCTCTTCCTGTTCCAGGCGGCGAACATGGGGCTGGCGGCCTACATCATTGGCCTCGGCCGGGCCTACGGCCTGACCCAGGATATCATCGGCCCCGCGATGGGCGTCTCGTCCTGGATCGCCATGCTGGGCGCGGCGCTGGTCATTGTCCTGGCCGGTCGCGCTGGACGGCTGTGGCCGATCCTGGCGGCCATGGTTCTGACCCTGGCAGGAACCTGGGCGTTCCATCTCAGCGGCAGCGGGCTGATCTACTTCCTGGCCAACTGCGGCACCGCCATCACCTGGGCCTTCGTGGTTCCCTATCTGCTGGGCCTCTGCGCCGCCTTCGATCCCACCGGACGCACCGCCAGCCTGGCCGGCTTCTTCTCCAAGATGGGCCTGGCCTCCGGGCCGGCGGTCGCGGCGATCCTGCTGCACGAGACCCGCTACGGCCTGCTGATCGACATCTCAATCCTCGGCCTGCTGGCCTCGACCGTGGCGGCCGTCTGGCCCGCCTGGCTGAGCGACCGCGCCGGCCGTCCAACCTCGGAACCTGCGAAATGACCAACGCCGATCTTCTTGAACGCCGCACCAGCGCCGTGCCGCGCGGGGTCGCCACCGGCGCCCCGATCTTCATCGACCGCGCCCTGAACGCCGAGCTGTGGGACGTCGAGGGCAACCGCTATGTCGATTTCGCCGGCGGCATCGCCGTGCTCAACACCGGCCACCGCCATCCCAAGGTGATGGCGGCGGTCCACGCCCAGCTGGAGCGCTACACCCACACCGCCTTCCAGGTGGCGGCCTACGAGCCCTATGTGGTCCTCGCCGAGCGGCTCAATGCCCTGGCCCCGTTCAGCGGCCCGGCCCGCACCATCCTGTTCACCACCGGGGCCGAAGCGACCGAGAACGCGGTGAAGATCGCCCGGGCCCACACCGGCCGCTCGGCGGTGATCGCCTTCTCGGGCGGCTTCCACGGCCGCACGATGATGGCGACGGCGATGACCGGCAAGGCGCTGCCTTACAAGCGCAAGTTCGGGCCGATGCCGCCCGAGGTCTATCACGCGCCCTTCCCGATCGAGCATTACGGCACCAGCGTCGAGGATAGCCTCAAGGCCCTGGAGTTCATCTTCCGCGCTGACGTTGAGCCCGACCGCGTGGCGGCCATCATCCTGGAGCCCGTGCAGGGCGAAGGCGGCTTCCACACCGCCCCGCCCGCCTTCCTGCGGGCGCTGCGCGAGATCTGCGACCGCCACGGCATCGTGCTGATCGACGACGAGGTGCAGGCCGGGTTCGCCCGCACCGGCAGGATGTTCGGCATCGAGCACAGCGGCGTCGAGCCGGACCTGGTCTGCGTGGCCAAGTCGCTGGCCGGCGGCTTCCCGCTCTCCGGCGTGATTGGCCGGGACGAGATCATGCAGGCGGCCGAGCCTGGCGGCCTGGGCGGCACCTATGCCGGCTCGCCCGTGGCCTGCGCCGCCGCCCTGGCGGTGCTGGACGTCATCGAGGAAGAAGGGCTGCTGGCCCGGGCCGATGTGCTGGGCGACCGGCTGAAGGCGCGGCTGGAGGCGTTCAGCCGCCGCAACGACCTACTCCCCATTGCCGCCATCCGCGGGCCGGGGGCCATGGTCGCCTTCGATATCGTCAAGTCGCGGGGCGGCCATGAGCCCGACGGAGCCATGGCCAAGTTGGTCACCGTCCGGGCCCTGGACGAGGGCCTGGTGCTGCTCTCCTGCGGCATCCATGGCGAAACCATCCGGCTGCTGATGCCGCTGACCGCGTCCGATGCGCTGGTCGACGAGGGCATGGACCGGCTGGAGCAGGCCCTGAACGCCGAGGCAGCTCGTGGTTAGTCTGTTGCGTCAGGAAGCCTACATCGGTGGGCGCTGGGTCGGCGGCTCCGCCAGCATCGCCGTGGACAACCCCGCCACCGGCGCGGTGATCGGCCATGTTCCCGACCTCGGCGAAGCTGAGACGCTCGACGCGGTGGCCGCCGCCGAGGCCGCCCTGCCGGCCTGGCGGGCCCGAACGGCCAAGGATCGCGGCCAGGTGCTGCGGCGCTGGGCCGAGCTGATGATGGCGAACCAGGCGGAGCTGGCCCGGTTGATGACCCTCGAACAGGGCAAGCCGCTCAAGGAATCGGAGGGCGAAATCGCCTATGCCGCCAGTTTCTTCGAATGGTTCGCCGAGGAGGGCCGCCGCGCCTATGGCGAGACCATCCCAGGCCACGCGCCCGACCGGCGGCTGTTCACGCTGAAGCGCCCCGTGGGCGTGGTGGCGGCCATCACGCCGTGGAACTTCCCCGCCGCCATGATCACCCGCAAGGTTGGCCCGGCCCTGGCCGCCGGCTGCACGGTGGTGCTGAAGCCCTCGGAGCTGACACCGTTCAGCGCCCTGGCCCTGGCCGTCCTGGGCGAGGCGGCCGGCGTCCCGCCCGGCGTGTTCAACATCGTCACCGGCGCTCCGGCCCCGATCGGGGCGGTGCTGACCGGCGATCCGCGCATCCGCAAGTTCACCTTCACCGGCTCGACGGCGGTGGGCAAACGGCTGGGCGCGCGCTGCATGGAGACGGTCAAGCGGGTGTCGCTGGAGCTGGGCGGCAACGCGCCCTTCCTGATCTTCGCCGACGCCGACCTGGACGCGGCGGTCGAGGGCCTGATCGCCAGCAAGTTCCGCAACACCGGCCAGACCTGCGTCTGCGCCAACCGCATCTATGTCGAGGCTTCGGTGCATGAAGAAGTGGCCGAACGGCTCGCGGTCCGGGTGGCGGCCTTCAAGGTCGGCGACGGCCTGGCCGGGCCCACCGACCAGGGACCCCTGATCAACGCCGCAGGCCTGGCCAAGGTCGAGACCCATGTCGCCGACGCCTTGGCCGGCGGGGCCAGGCTCCTGACGGGCGGCCAGGGCCATGCGGCGGGGGCGGCCTTCTACGCCCCCACCGTGCTGGCCGGCGTGCGGCACGGCGCCCTGCTGACCCGCGAGGAGACCTTCGGCCCGGTCGCGGGCCTCGTGCCCTTCGAGGCCGAAGACGCCGCCATCGTCATGGCCAACGACACCCCGGCAGGCCTGGCCGCATACGCCTACACCCGCGACCTCTCCCGCGCCTGGCGGCTGGCCGAGGGGCTGGAATACGGCATGGTGGGCCTCAACACCGGCCTGATCTCCACCGAGGTCTCACCGTTCGGCGGGGTCAAGGAGTCTGGCCTGGGCCGCGAGGGCGCGCGGGCGGGGCTGGAGGAGTATCTCGATACCCGGGCGGTTTGCCTGGCGATCTAGCGCCCTGGCTCGCCCTGCGGCAACTCGTCTCCAGTTCGCTCAGGCAGGGCTCCCGACTATGTCCTCAAGCGGCCCTGAACTGCCTGCCCGCACCGCCGTGGCTCACGGCGAAGGATTCGATGATCTCTCCGAGCTCATGCGTACCGGCATTGACGTTCTGGACAGCCACGAAGCAATCCTGGGCAGGTTGTGGGCTCACCTTGCTGTCGGCGTCCACTTCGGTCGCTACGGAATTGGCGCCCCAAAGGGCATCGGCCTGTTCCCGAGTTCTGGCGGAAACCTCGAATTTGAACTCGGCGATTTCGCCCACCTGCTCGACGGCGCCGCTCAGGCCGGCGGCGCCGACATGAACAGGCGCGGCCCAAAACCGACGATGCGCTCCTTGGCGTCAGCCACGCTGTCGGCCAGCCACCGATTGGCCGCGCTGTCCAGGTCGGAGAAGGGATCGTCGCCCTCGGTCTGGGTTTCCAGCAGCTGCAGGAATAGGCCGGACGGAGCCGGGCCCAGAGTGACGTTGTCGAAGGTCAGGGTTTTGGCCGGTCCGTTCAACCGGCCACGCACCGCCGCGCGGGGCCGCAGGACCTGAGCCCCGGCGATGTCGGTGACCACCAGGCCGATCACCGCGACCAGGCCAGACGACAGCTGCGGGCCGGTGGGCCTGCTGGGCGCGGGCAAGGCGTCCTCGGTCGCCCGCTCGATCCAGCGCTCGAACACCGTGGCGCCTGCCACCTTTGGCGAGAGGGTGAAGGACGACACGCCGCCGGCGGTGGTGACCTGGCAGTTCAGTTCCCCGTCATAGTCCATGTCGCTCATCATCTGCACCCAGACCGGCGCCGACCATTCCGACACCGCCGCCTGGGCTTCGCCCGGCGACCCGCAAAGCTCGGCCAGCGCTTCGGTCCGCAGACGGATGCGGGCCATGGTCCCAGGACGAAGCGGCGCGGAGGCGGCGCCGGCCTCAAGCACCGGATCGAACATCACCGAGGCGAACGGCAGTATCGGAGCCGGCGAGTTTGGCTCCAGCGTCTCGCCCAACACCGCCGCCCGCCGGAACCTTGCGGAGAGATTGGCGGATGGCTCAGTTGGGGGAATGGGGTTTGACTGGCCAAGATAAGGCTGTCCCTTGCCGCTGAGGATCGGATCCATCCCGACGGCCAGCTGACGGCTCAAACCCGGGATCGGGGGTGTGACGGTGAGGTCGCGCTCGACGGTTTCGATGATCACCTCGGCGACGACACGTTCGGCCAACCCGCCGCCGCTGCGCACGTCATAGGCGGTTTCGTCCAGATACAGGTTGAAACCGCCCGCATGGCCGACATCGGCCCCCACCTTGCCGAAGATCGGCGCGGCGACCCGGACCTTGGGCGTTGGCAGTGGCGTGCGGCGCTTCAGCTTCAGGCCATGGGCGAACCATTCGTCGATGGGACGGGCGCCGCTAGCCTGGGCGGCGCGCTTCAGATTGGCGCCGTCCGGATCGGCCCGGCTTCTCAGCGGCGCATAGCGGCTGATGGCCTGCAGCCGCAGGCGCAGCCAGTCCGCGCCGCGGTCGGCCGGCAGCTCCAGCCTGAACAGTTCGATGCCGTCGGCGTCGGCCGCATAGGGGGCGTTAGCCTCGGAGCCCGACTGGCCACGCTCCTGGAACAGGCTTTGCTCGAACGCCACCACCTTGGCTGGCCGGACGCCGCTCTCGGCCACATCGCCGCCGGCGCCGCCGAACGCCGCGGCCAGCCCGGTCAGGGTGGAACCAGCTTCGTCCTTCCAGTCGTCGTCGGGAATAGGGCCGCCGTCCCAGCGCCAGGTCTGGCGCCAGGTTCTCAGACTGCCGATGAAGGGCTCGCCGACGGCGCCCCGAGGCTTGAACCTGGCCACGGCCGAGTCGCCGATCTCCTCGATGGACAGGGCCTTGAACAGCTCCAGGCTGGTCGGCAGGTGGTCCAGGGCCGGCAGGCACTCGAAGACCAGGGTCGCCTCGCCGAACAGATAGGTCCCATCGACGTCCTTCCCCACAGGCGCCGCCCACGGCCGGTCCGTCAGGGTCGGATCGACGATGGCGCTCGATATCCGCGGGTCCGATCCGCCGGGCAGGTAATCGCGGTCGATGCAGGTGCGGAAACTCACCGCGAACTGGCGGGCCGGCGGGAGATTGATGGTCAAGGTGTCGGCATTTTCGACGACCGTGGCGGCGACCGCGCCCGTCTGACAAATGACCTTGACGCGCCGGCGGGCGCCCTGGCCGGCCAGGCGAACCCTCTGGCGTGGCCGGGCGGACACGGGCCCGGTTCGGGTCATCTCGACGATTTCCAGCCAGACCCCCCCGCGGCCCAGCGGGTCCGTCGCGCCGTGGGGGATTTCGACCACCGCCGGATCGTCGACGTCCTGATTGAGGGGGGAAGCCAAAGGCGGCTGGCCCAGATGTTCGGCCGTCCGGTTCTGCCAATAGGCCCAGACCTGATCGTTGAAGCGGGTGTCGGCGTGCGGTTCATTCTTGCCGCCCAGGGCCAGGACGGGCGGCCGCAGGTCGAATTCGACGTCCTCGCGGCCCGGGGTCAGGGCGTCGAGGAAGCAGGTCGTCGCGCCGCGGAACCGCGCCCTGGCGGGCTCGTCGGACCACCGCCGCAGCCACTCGACCCACAGGGGTTTGACCTTGGCGTCGTCGGGCTTGGTGAGAATAGCGTTGAGCTTGATATGCGGCCGCTCCACCGGCGGCTCCAGCCGTGGCGGGCCGGGCGGCAGGGTGCGCAGGATGACGCCGGTCTTCAGCGGGCCGTCGGGTTTGAGAGGCGCCGCGGAGGGCAGGGTGGTGGGCGATGCGACCTCGCCAAAGCCCAGCGGCAGGATGCCGCCGAGCGAGCGATAGCCGATGGCCGCCTGATAGACCTGCCCGTAGGCCAGCTGAGGCAGGTCGGTCTTGGCCTGAGTCGGACCGTATTCGAGCTTGAAAACCGGTTGTTCGGCGGTGGCGTCCAGCGGCGTCGCGACCGGATACAGCGCCCGCCCGTCATAGGTGACGATGGCGTGCCGGACCTCGTTGTCGCCGGCCCCGCCTTGCGCCGCCGGGTCCAGTTCCAGGGCGACCGGCAGGGCCACGCCCAGGTCGTCGGCCAGCAGCGTTCCGTTAACCGCCAGCTTGGCCCGGGTGACCAACTCGAAGTCTTCCCAGTCATTGTCGGCGCTGCTCAGCACGTCGGGATTAATGGCGGGCAGCCCCAGCTTCGAGCGGCGCACGGCGGCCATAAAGCCGTCGAAGCGGCTGTGCAGATCGACGAACTGGCCGGCGCCGGGGGTCACCTCGGTCTTGGGCCCCAGAACGGAGTCCGCCCGGAAACACAGGCCGCCCAGGGCCGCGGCGTCCACGGCCTCGGGCGTCGCCGCCAGCGAGGCGGCCTGCCGCGCCGCCACGATGGCGATCGCCGCGTCGAAGGGACCGCCTCCGGCCCAGCCCATCAGGCTGGTGAACTCGGTCTTGAAGAGGTCGATGAAGGCCTGGCGTAGAGCGGCGACGTCGGATGTGTCCGCCGCGGCGGCGGCCCCGGCCACCACCAGGTTGCGAAACGTGACGGCGGCGCGCATCGGCATCAGGACGGTGAACAATCCATCGACCCGGCGGGGCTCGGCGAGGGTGGCCTGGGCCGCGGCGCGCGCCGCATCGTAGCCGGCGGCGTTTCCGGTCGGGATCAGGGCGGTGAGCCGGCGCCGCACCCGGTCGCGGAACGACTCGATGGGCGTATTGTCACTCGCCGGGCGATGGTCGGACCCCTGCAGATAGCCGCTCAGCTCGGCGGCCCAGTCGGCCGGTGGCGCGGCGCCCGCTTCCAGCGGCCAGATGCCCTGGGCGAAGTGGCTGAGGTCCAGCCTGGCGTCGAGTTCATCCGCGCCGGGACGACCCTGGACCCATTCCGAGGCCCAGGCCCGGGCGAAGTCCTCCACCTGGAGCCGGGCCGTCTTGTCCCCGGCCAGCAGGGCGGCCCGATCGCCGACCGCGACGGCCTGCAGCACCGGGGCGTCCAGCGCCTCGAGCAGGCGGGTGAAGGCCTTGCTTGCCGCCGCGTCCAGCACGGCCAGGTCGCCGCCAGGGGCTTCGTCGCTGACATCGGCCAGGCGCAGCACGGGATGGAAGGCCGCCCCGATCTGCTCGTCGAGATTGGCCATCCAGTTGTGGACCGTGCCGATGGCGCCGCCGGTGCTGCTGCTGGCCACGCGCCGGGTCAGGCCGTTGATCAGGCCGGGGCGCTCCGTCAGTTGGGTCAGGGTGGGCGACGGCGCGGTTTCAACCAGAAGCCTGATCCCGATATCGCCAAACAGCGTGGCCGCCCCCACGGTGAAATCGAGGTCCGCCGCGTGAAGCATCGACAGGCGAGGTTCGACATAGGCGCCGACATCGACGATGTCATAGGCGAAGCCCAGCTGCAGGGGGTGGGTGAACTCGGCGGGCAGCCGGCCCAGCTGCGCCAGCAGTGTCAGCCACTGGGGCCTGGCTTCGTCGGCGTCAGTGTCGCTGCCCATCTGGGAGAGCCGGGCCCACTGGCGGCCCGAGAAGATCTCGGCCAGGACGGCGTCGGCTTCGTCGGTGATGGCTTTGGGGGGCTGGGCGGTAGGGGGCGGCGGTCCATCCTGCCAGGTGGCGTTCTGCCATCGCCAGGGCGACAACAGGGCCATCAGCGGCGTCCAGGCGGCATGGGCGCTGGTCAGCTCGTCCGGGACCGGTCCGCAGCTGACCATCAGCGCCCCGCCCAGCCAGAAGGCGGGAGGGTTCTCGGCGACCTGCGCCAGGCAGGTTTCGATGTGGATTGTGACGTCGATGAACTTGGTGGCCATGGGTCAGATCCGATACTCAATGGGCCGGCTGAAGCTCTTCTTGCAGAAGCAACTGATGCGGACCTCGATGTCGATATGGCCATGGCCAACGGGCCGGCCGCCTTCGTAGGTGATCAGCATGGTCACCCCCAACCCCACCGTGACGAAGCCCCAGGCGGTCACCGAGCCGTGGATGACGATCAGGGCGGCGATATCCAGTCGCGAGTGGCCGGCGCCGGAGCGGTAGCTGGCGACGATGCCGAAATAGACCTGGATGCTGCCCGCCAGGGGCCCGAAGCTGAAGCCGGTCCCGGCGCAGGCGCCCAGGCTCAGGCTGACCGCCACGTCGGTCGCGCCCGACCTAGGCCGGTGCAGGGCCTCGGCTTCCAGATATCCGCCGCCGCCCAGCCAGGTGATCACCAGGGCGAACGGCGCGGCCTTGCGGCCGAAATAGGCGAAGGTGCGGATCTCGAACTCGGACTTCTGCGCCAGGTCCAGGTGCACGCCCAGGCAGGCGTTAAACACCGTGAAGGCCCCGGCCGTGAAGGTCGTGGGCGGCATGTCGTAGCGGGACCGCAGGCCGACCGGCCGGCCGCCCTCCAGGATCAACTCCAGCTTCAGGGCGGTGTCCTCGCCGCTGAACGCGGCCAGCATCCTGGACACCGCCTGCAGGGCGCCGTCGAACTCGATGTTCTCGGGCTTGATGTCGAAGCTCATCCCGTCCCGGTCGTTGTAGCGGGCGGCGGCCCGCTTGATCTTGACCAGGGCCATGCCGCCCAGCTCCATGGCCAGGTCCGCCGAAAGGCTGGCCTCGACCCGCCGGGTTTCGGCGCCGGCCAGGCTGCGCTCGTAGCGGGACTGGCCGACCAGGCTGGCCCCATAGGCCTTGAGAGCGAATTCCGACAGCCGGAAGATGTCGACGTCGCCGGGCTGATAGCTGATGTCGGCCTGCAGCCAGGCGGTGCGGGTCTTGGCGTCGAAGTCGTGGGTGATTTTCACGGCCCGGGCCAGGGCATTGTCGAACTTCAGGCTGGGCAGCAGGTCCTTGAGGCCGGCGAAGTCCTTGAGGACATCCTGCGCCCTGAGCTTGATGTCGTTCTCGATGGCGGTCAGCCGCCCCTTGAAATCCGGATCGCCGAACTGCTCGAAGAAGGTCCCCACGGGCGGCAGCAGGGTGTCGTGCAGGCCCAGGGTCGGCAGGGCGGCGCCCAGCCCGCGCAGTTCGACCTGCGCCTGGTCCAGCAGGGCCGTCATCGGGGTGGTGACGATCTGGCGAGCCTCGTCGAAATAGTAGCCGATCTGCTCGCGGTTGAAGGCCAGGTTGGCGACGATCGGCGGCGCGCCGGCGGCCCGCAGGATGCTCATCGCCTCATGATTGGCGAAGGCCACCGCCGCGGCGCCGCTGGCGGCCTGCCCGTCGACCCAACTTCGGACCCCGCCGGTCCATTGCGCGGCTGCGGCGTCGAACTCGCGCGCCGCCCGGTCGAGCGTCTGGGCCAACGCCGAATGGTCGACGGCGGCGTCGAGGTCTTTGACCAGCTGCTTGACCTGGTCTTCAGCCTTGTCCATCCAAAGCTGGACCGCGTCGGCGCCCCCGGTCGCCAGGCCGCACAGGGCGTCGACGGCGGCCGTTACCTTGGCCATCGCGCCGACGGCTACCGACTCAAGGGCCTGCAAGGCCGCCGACAGCGCGGCGAGCTCTGCGACGGGGCGGGTGTCCACCGTGATCTTGTCACGCGCCGCTCGGATGGCCGTCGCCAACTCTGTGGGCAGCTTTGCCAGGTCCGTCTGGCCGGCCGCGGTGATCAGCCTGGCGCGCGCATCGACCAGGAAGGTGTTGAGGTTCTTGAACTGCGCCTGGGCGTCCGCCTTCAGGCTCGCGATCAGGGCGCTGAGTTTGCCGAGACTTTCCAGCAGCGCCTTGAAGGGTGGCTTTGGCGAGGCCGTGTCGGCGGAATCGATCACGCCGGCGATGGCCCGCAGTTCGCTCGCCACCGCGTCGGCCGCGCTCGCCAGATCGGCCTGAGCGGCGACAACCAGGTCGTCAGCATGCTGGGCCTGTGCGAGCAGCAACCGATGGATGTCCCACAGACCGGTCGACGCGGTGGTCCGCACGTCGCCGATCCGCCCGATGAGCCCCCGCAGTCCGGCCTCCAGCGGCGGGGCCAGCGGCACGACCAGCCTGGCCGCCGTCCGAAGTCCCTGGGTCGCCTTGTCGGCTGCAAGCTCGAGATCGGCCGACCAATCAGCAACCTGGCGGGCGGCCTCGCGCAGGCGCTGCACGGCGGTTCGGGCCAGGGCAAGGCTGGGTGGGGCGACGGTCAGAGCATCGGCCGCTTCCCGCAGGTCCTTGCTGACCGGAGCATACAGTTTCCTGAGCTGGACCTTCAGCGGGCCGGTCTGGTCAAGCTGGTCAACCGCCTTAACAATTTCGGCCTGCAGAGCCGCCAATTCGGTTTGCGCCGCTTCCAGCGGACCGTCGATGAGCCGGACGATGGCGGCGTTGGGTGGCTCGAGACTGCTCAGCCGGCTTTCCACCGCCGCCAGGCTGTCCAGCAGCCGCTGACGGCCGCTGGCCCAGTTCGCTTCGGCGGCCTGGAGGGAGCCTTTCAACTCGGCGATGAAGCCATAAGCGCCCTTGCCGACGGCGTCGGCCTGACTGTGGCTCCAGCCGCAGATCAGATCCGCCTTGGGGCCGAGGTCTCTGGCGGCCTTGAACACGTCCTTGGCACGGCCAAGTTGGTCGTTCGCCGCCCCGACGGCCCGCGCCTTCAGCTCCGCCAGGGTCGCGCTCGCCGATCCCATCGCGATCGTGGCCGCCAGCCCGGCGATTTTCGCCTGCACCGCCTGGCGCAGCGCCTCGATGTCCTGCCCGGCGGCCACGGCCTTGTGGAGGTCCGACTGGACCTGGCCGGCGACACGGCGGGCCCGCATCAGGGTGACCGAGCCCAGGTCGGCCAGGATGGCCTTGTCGGCCCGGCCCTGGCCCAGATTGACCGCCGGACCCGGCTCCAGGCGGAAGGTGAAGGGCTCCATGCCGCTCGGTGTCAGGGGCGCGGGGGGCAGCAGGACGGCGGGGTCGCCCGGCGCCTGGAAATCGCTTTGGCGCGGTGGCGGGCTGAACGAGGACAGGGGCGAGTCTATCGGCCGGTCGGCGAAATCCACGCCATACACGTTCGGCCAGAGGTCGGTGTCGCGGTCGGGGACGAAGTTGGGGCCGTTGGTCAGAGTGTAGAAGACCATGTCCTGCGGATTGACCACCCGCCGGGCCGCCGGCTCCGGTTCGTTGCGCTCCGGATCGCCCGCCACCACCAGCTCGATCACCGGCCGGGGGTAGATGTCCGGGTCGGCGCCTTGCCGCCACAGGGGGATGGCGTAGCCCGGACGATCGCCGGGCAGGGGGCGGCGCCATGAGCCGTGCACCGGAATGCGGATGGTCCTGAATCGAGCCGCCAGCACCGGTCCGGCCTCGCGGTCGGTGGCGGAGGACTCGTCCGGATAGCTGCGAACCGGCTGAGTCAGCTCGATATATTCCTCGACCTTGCGCACCACCGGACGACCGCGATGGTATTCCTGGTCGGCGGCGAACTGCAGGCTCGGGAGGAAGGCGCGGCGATAGACGATGACGTGCTTGGCCTTGTTGCGCAGCACCCCGATGCGGCCCTTGCGCTCGAACCGGGCCTCCTGGGTGCGGCCCATCTGCACATCGGCCGAGATCAGGGTCAGCTCGTTGTTGAAGGTCGCGCGCGGCTTGGTCCAGGCGCCCAGCGCCGACAGCTGCAGGCCATCGATCGAACCCCGGCCGTTGGCGGCGTCGTCCAGTAGATCCTTGATGAGGTTGTTGTCCTCGAACCCCGCCAGGGCGCCGCCCAGCACCCCTTCGCTGGCGGCTTTCCACCAAGTGGGATGGACGGTCAGGTTCTCTGAGGGTTTGACGTAGCGGCCTTCGGGACGCAGTCGATAGTCGACCGCCTCGATGACCGGCCGGGCCATAGGATCGCTGTCGGCGCGGGCGTCCAGCACCGCCAGCCGCCGCCGCCAGGTGCGGTAGGCCTTGCGCCAGCGGCCGTTGCGCTGGGCGATGTCCTCCTGCGATTGGTCGCCGGCCTGCGGCGGATCGCGTGGGACGCCGCGCCAGGCCGACAGCTCGGCCAGCCGGATGCCGGGCGTGGCTGTGTCGTGGGCTTCCAGCCCGTAGAGCGCCTCAAGGCGTGCGATCTTCTTCAGCCTGGCGCCGGGCAGGTCGACATCCAGGTCGGTGAACAGCCGCCGCAGGTTCCAGGGCGCGACGGGATTGCGCTGCCGCTCCTCGGTTTCGATCTCCAGACTGGCGGTCGGGGTCAAGACGGCCGTGGCCCTCTGTCCCTCGATCAACTGGTCTTCAGGGAGGTAGGCGGAGTCGCCTTTCTTCTGCTTTGGCTCCTCCTCCTTCTTGCGGCGCTCCCAGGATTCGCCCAGCCCCTGGGGCGGCAGGATCAGCGTCGAGGACGGCGGACCTTGCTGGTCGCGGTCGGGCAGGCGCCAGACCCCTTCGTCGGAATTCCAGGCGGCGATCACGTCGCCCCCGGCCGCGCCCCCGGTCTGGGTCGTCAGCTTGACCCGCGCCACGCTCATCGGCTCGGGGTCCAGCACGGTGACCTGGCTGTTCTCAGTGTGCGCCGGAGCATCCTTGGCCGGCTTGATGGTCAGCAGCGTGCGCCGGCGGCGCTGGTCGGGCGCATACCGGTCGCTCAAGACCAGGTCGCAGGCGCCGATGAACCTGCCCTTCGACCAGATCAGTGACTGGTCGCGGATCTGCCGGTCCTGGTCATCGGCGCCGCCGACGATGACCTGGTCGAGGCGCAGACCGGCGGGCGAGGGGCCCGGGGTGGTGACCTGATAGCCCTCGACACTGGTGACGTCGGTAATCTCGATGAGCAGCGTCCCGGCGCCGGCGAGGGGAGCGGCGGCGACCGCTGGGGTCAGATCGAATGCCCCGATAGCCATCGTCGTGGGCGGCTTGGCCCGCGCCGCAGCGGTCGAGAAGCTTAGTTTATGCGGGTTGACCTGGGTCAGGGAGCCGCCGGTGAAGGTGAACACGAACGCCCGGCTCTTGCCCTCTCCGAAGTCGATGGAGATATCGCCGGTTTCCAGCGCCAACGGCGGTCCGGACGTGGTTCTCAGACCCTGGAAGGTCGCCCGGCCGTTTGAGATCACTGGAGAGGGCGCGGTGGCGGGCTTGGGCTTGGGCGGTTCGCCGGTCGGGATCTGCTGGGCCGGCGGCGCGGCCTGGAAGAGGGTCGCCTTGCTCAGGAACGAGACGGGCAGGGCGGGCTGGGCCTGGGCGGTGGCCAGGGTTGCCGGGGCCTGGCTCTCCTCGCATTCCAGCCGCAGCACCCAGTCGCCGGAGGCGTCGGCGGCCAGGGCCTCGGCGTCGAGGTCGGGCAAGAGATTGGGCGCCTTGCGGCCGAAGGCGTCGGTCACCTTGGCGCGCAGCCGGCCCGCCACCTGCCGCGACCAGAAATCCAGCGCAAGGCCCGGCGACAGGCCCTCCAGCCAGACAGTGTATTTGGCGCTTTGCGCGGCGGGGTCGATGCCGGCGGGCTGATCGGGCCAGCCCTGGCGAACACGCACCAGGACCGGAACCGCCTCGCCATGGCCGACGGTCCGGGCGACCTTGACCCAGCGGGACCATTCGAAGGTCAGCTGGCCGCCGACTGTGACCAGGCGGGTATGCAGATAGTTGTCGGGCCGCACGGCTCCGGCCAGAGCGGCCTTGGCCGTTGGCCAGGGCGTGGGAGCGGCCGTCCAGCCCAGCAGGTCCAGCACGGCCAGGGAGGGGGTGTGGTCGGCCGGCGGATCGTTGCTCGCCGGCGAAACCGAGGCGACGGCGGCCAGCACCGGGGCGCTGGTCTTGCCCCCGGGCAGGCCGGGCACGTCCTGGCAATCCGCCAGCAGCGCCTGTAGCCCCACGGCGCTGGCCTTGCCTGATCCCAGATTGATACTCGCCAGGGCGGCGTTAGGCCCCTTGGCGGTGTCGCGGTGGAACCGGAGGCTGTTCTTGGCCCACCAGAAGCCATCGACCAGGGCCGTGGCCCGCCCCCACAGGACGGCGTCATCGAGCCCGTCGCTCGAAGTCGTCTCGGGCCGCAGGCCTTTGTTGGCCGGCGACTCGTCCAGCTTGGTCGGGTCGATCGCCAGGGCGTGCTGCAGCGTCAGGGCGCCGGCGTTGACCGCCAGGGCCTCGAAGGGGTTCGACCCCGTCGTCGCGCCGGCGTCCCGGCCCCCGGGGCGGGCGATGACGCCGGCGAAATACGGTGTGCGCGCCCGGCCGGCGGCGCGCGCCTCGGCAAGGTCGCGCGCCTCCAGGACGGCAGGATCGGCCCCCAGCTTCAGTTCGGCCAGCCCAGTCGCCAGGCGCGGGTCCAGCTGGTCTTCAGCCGGCGCGGCCAGGCGGCCCGCGGCGTCGCCCACCAGGGGGGCGCGGAACGGCAGGCGGAACATCAGCCACCACTCGCCGCTGTCTTCCACGGAGAGGCGCACCATGCTGCCCTCCCAGCCGGCGATCCGGGCGAGGCGGCCATAGGAGCGATAGCCCGGCGCGGAGAAGGGCAAATCGCCGGCCGGGTAGAGGGCGTTTTTCGAGTGGGGACCGTACGGGGCGGTCTGGCTGGCGATGGGCTGGCGGAGCGGCAGCGCGGCGCCGATCAGGTCGGCGGTGCCGGGCCAGCTGTTCTTACGGAACCGAAAACCGATGACGTCAGTGATCTGTATGCCCTTGTGCGAGCCGCTTTGGTCGTCTGGAAGGTCGGGCTCAGACATTGGCTGGATCGGCACGCCCTGGCACAGGGCGCGGACCTCGGCCGACTTGTTCTCGCACTCGGCGAACACCGTCAGGTCGAAGACCGTGTGGAAGGGTCCCGCGCCGGGAACGGCGTCAGCCCCGTTGGCTCGCGGTTTGGCCAACGACCAGACTTCCAGGATGGATTCCCAGGCCACGATACACCCCCCGGTTCATGGCCGGGGCGACTGCTCCCCCCGACGATACGATTGAGTCAATCGATGATGGAGGAGCCGAGGCGATAGGGGCGTGATCCACGTCACGCCGGTTGCGACGCCACAGCTAGGAACTCAAGTTAGCGAACTGCCGGCGACTGGGCGCCCGAAACCTCTTGGCGCGCGTTGTCCATCAACTCGGCCTCCAGGAGGTTGCGGAACACATTTCCTCCCTTTTCGATTTCGCGTTGCGCGCCCTTGAGGGCGTCCGGCAGGCTGACCGTGTCGCGTCCAGCGGCGATCGCCTCAATTGCGGCGAACTGAACGATGTTGACGATGGCGCCGCCGGACAACTCGAACACTGCCATTTGTTCCGCCAGATGCTGTGCTCCCGCCCGGCTCGGGAGGCTGCGGAGCCAGATGGCGCGGCGTTCTTCCAGGGATGGAAACGGAAAATGGATGGTGGAATTGAATCGTCGAAGGAAGGCCTCGTCCATGTTCGCGCGCAGGTTCGAGGCCAGGATGACCAGGCCGTCGAAATCCTCCACCCGCTGAAGCAGATAACTGACCTGTTGATTGGCGTAGCGGTCGTGCGAGTCCTTGACGCCGGTGCGCTTGCCGAAGAGGGCGTCGGCTTCGTCGAAGAACAGGATCCAGTCCCGATGGTGCGCCTGGTCGAACAGCGAGCCGAGGTTCTCCTCGGTCTCGCCGATATACTTCGAGACCACGGCCGAGAGATCCACGCGATAGACCTCGCGGCCAGTCGCCTCGCCCAGCAGGGTCGCGGTCAGAGTCTTTCCCGTGCCTGGCGGACCGTAGAACAGCGCGCGGTAGCCCGGCCTCAGACGGCCGGCCATGCCCCAGTCCTGGCGCAGCGTTTCGCGGTGCTGGACCCATTTGGTCACTTCGGAGACCTGTTCACGGACCGTCTGGGTGAGCACCAGATCGTCCCAGTTCAGGGCCGTGCGAATTCGCCTGGCCGGAAAGCCGGCCCCGAAAGCCGGGGTTTGCGGCGCGCCCAGGGTGAATCGCTCGACCCAGTCGCGGGCCATCACGATCCTGCCCGAGAGGATCGGCGCCCCGTCCTTGGCCGGTTCGAGATGCAGCAGGCCCTCGTCGGCGAACCAGTGGTCGCTGGCAAACAGGCGCTGGACGGCGAACCGCGCCTCCAGAGTCTGGCCGGCCAGGAGGAAGGCCGCGGTCTCGCCGGTCGGCAGAAAGGCGCGGCTGTCAGCGTCCCGGACGCCGCCGATCTCCGGAAAGTCGCCTTCCCGGCCGAGGGCCGCATGGATTTTGGCGTCCAGCAACATGGGCCGGACATGCGGCGCCAGGGCCAGCATCAGGACAGTGAACTCGTCGAATTTCGGCTTCCGCTCGGCGACAAGCCGCGCCAGGGGCGAGCCGTCGTCCAGATAGCCGGGGGCCGGCAGCGACGCCTCGCGGCCGGCCTCCTCGGCGATGCGCGCCTGGATCAGGGCGGCCAGGAATTCGAGCCCCCGCTCCAGATTGGTTTCGTTGCCGCCGCCCGCCATGCTCGCCCCCTCAGCCCGCCAGCTCGTCCATGGGTTGGTCGGCGATGATGTTGATGCCGCGCCTCACCTGGTCCTGGATCTGCTTCACCAGATCGGTCTTCTCGGTACCGGCAACGAAGGGGTTGAGGTCCTTCCAGATTTCATGGTCGGCCGTCCTCTCATAGACTCCGCGCATCACCTCGACGTCCAGCGCCAGTTCGTGCTTCAGCAACGCCACGGCCTTGCTGCGGCGTTTCTCCTTGCTGCCCTCGACCTTTTCCATCGCCAGCACATGGCTCTCGAAGTCCGCCTTGCTGGACGCGCCTTTGGAGCCATAGGTGCGGCCGTCGATGTGCCGCTTGGACTGCAGGTTGACCACATAGGCGTTGTCAGCGTGACCGCCGTCGGCCCGATGCCGCATCTTCTCCCCTTCCGGGCCCTGCTTGAAATAGGGCCGTGCGGCGAGAAGCTTGATCGCGGCGGCCTGGGGCTGGTGGTCGCCGGTCATGTCGTCATAGCTGGGCTTGGGCACGGCCGCGTAGGTTCCGGCGAGGCCCTCCAGTTTGTAGCGCTCGACCGCCTTGGCCAGGTCGCTCTTTTTGCCCAACAGGCCGCTCAGGCTGACGCAGAGATCGGTTTGCAAGGCCAGCATCTCCTGCTGGTGGGCGGCGGGGATGTCCTTGTTGGCGTCCTTGAGTTTGTCCATCTTGTCGCTCAGGGCAGTCATTTCGCCGATGGTCGCCTTGGCCGCGGCCAGGTGCTTGCGTTTGGTTGCGTTGATGTCGGGACCGGCGTTCTTCTCCCAGGCGGCGACGAAGTCGGCCAGGGCTGTGGGCGTCGAGCGCATGAAGGGCTCCATCCGGCCGCCGCGCTCCTCGAAATAGATCGTGTGGCTTTCGCCATCGACGGTGAATTTCCGCTTTGGCCAGAACTTCTCCCGGATCTTGTCGATGACCGCCGCGCCCTTGGCCTTCACCGCCGTCACCGCGGCCTTGCCCTTGGCCAGCATGGACCTGGCGAACTTGATCACCCCATCGACCACCTTGTCGACGATGGCGTTGATCGGCTTGGTGACCCGCTGCAGCACCTCCCGGACCTTCTTGGCGATGCCGCCCAGGTGGAGCAGGGTCGCCAGCAGCGAGATGAGCACCGGCAGGACCTTAGCCAGGGAGTCCTCGATGCCGGAGACCACCTTGGGGAAGTTGCCCACGGCCATGTCGGAGACCGCGTCATAGACCGTGAGGATGAAGGTCTTGATCTGCTGGTAGCGTTCGATGAGGAATTTCACCAGGTCGTAGAGCAGCATCACCGCCTTGACGATGGCCGAGGCCGGGTTGGTCAGCGACAGCAGCCAGGCGATCCCGCCCTCGATCACATTGGTGATCAGCCAGCTGCGGATCGACCCCAGCACGGTCTCCTTGAGGTCCGACATCCGCGCCTTGACCTCGTCCCACAGGGCGCCGGGCCCTTCGACGGCGATCCTGGCCAGCAGCGGGAAGCCCTTCTCGACGGCGTCGAACACGCCGGCGGCGGCCGGCAGCCCCTTGATGACCCGGGCCTTGATGTTGTCGTAGGTGATCCCCAGCAGCTCGAGCACGATCTTCAGTATGCCCTTGGGGCTGAACTCGAACGGGCCGGTCAGGTTGATCTCCGGCAGGGCGCCGGTCAGCCAGCCGAGCGCCCCCTCGATCAGGTGCTTTTCGATGTTCTTGGCGAAGTTGGAGATCCCGGTCCCGACCGCCCCGAACAGGTCGCCGATGAACTTGATCGGGTGGGCGAGAATGGCGCCGATCGCCTTGCCGGCGCGGTCGAGGAAGTTGAACACGGTCTTGGGATCGACCCCGGCGATATCGCAGGCCCCCTCGACCGCGGCGCGCAGGGCGCCGGCGAAGTCGCCCTGCATCACCGCCCCCACTACCCTGACGGCGGTCTTCAGCACCGTCTGGAAGACGCCCAGCACCTTGTCGAGCGCGCCGGCCAGGCCGTCCGCCAGCCGGCTGACGCTGGCGACGGCCACGTCGGCGATGGCGTCGACGGCCTTGCGCGCCTGGTCGGCGACGGCGTCGATGCCGGCGTTGATCCGTTTGGCCAGGGCCGGGAAGGCGTCCTTGAGGTATTTGTCGACCTGGGTCTTGGCCCAGTCCCGGAACTTGTTCAGCTTGTCGACCACCCAGCTGCGGGCGGCGTTGACCAGGCCGATGGCGGCGTTCTTGGCCGCCTCGATCACCGATTTGACGGCGGCCCGGATCTTGTTGAAGACGTGGTCGATCAGGGTGATCGCCTCATCGACCCGCTTCTTGATGGCGCTTTGGACCTTCCCCCAAAAGCTGTTGTCCTGCTGTTCCTTCTCGAGCTCCTGCTTCTTTTCCCCGGCTTCCCGCTCGCCCTCGCGCTTCTTCTCCTCGGCGGCCTTCTCCCCCTTATCCAGTTCGGCGCTGGCCTTGCCCTGCTCGGTGGCGACGTGATCGCCGATAGCCTGCTGTTGCCTGGTCTGCTCGAGGGCGGCGTCGCGGGAAAAGGCGCCGGCGCCCGCATTGGCCTCGGCGATCCCCTCGCCCTGCAGCTTGGCGACCTTGCCCCGGTTCTCGATGACCAGCCGGCGCTGGGCCGAGTCGGTTTCGGCGCTGAGGCTGTCGGCCGCCTGTTGCACCGTATCGACCTGGCGGGTCTTGTCGCGGTCTCGGGCCGCGGCGGCGTCGAGCGCCTGGCCTCGGGCCTGGGCCAGGTGCGGCGTCAGCGTGCGGGCGATCTTGGCGTCGGCGGCCACACGGACATCGGCCGGCAGGGGGCTCAGGGCATAGGCGCGGACGTCGGCGTCGTCGCGCGATTCCATCGCCACCGTCGGGGTGGCGCTGATGGCGACGGACTGGCGCTTGCTGATCGCCCGCGGCCGGATGTTCGACTGGCCGGGGTGCTGGAGCAGCGCCTTGGCGTGGGCGTCGCGCTGGTCCTTGACCGCGCGCAGGCCGTCGTCCCGCTGGCGATTGAGGCGCGAGGGGTCGGCCTCGGCGGTCAGCTCAACGGCCGGACGGGCGCCGGCCGAGGTGTCGACCTCGTCGTCCCGGGTCTGGATCGCCCCGACCGAACTGGCCACCGCGGCCTTGAAGGCGTTGTCGGCGGGGGCAGACTCGGCGGCCAGCTTCTCGGTATGCCGGACATTGGCCTTGAATGGGGCCGGGGCCGGCAGGGCCACGGGACCGATCCGGCCGGGCGCGGTAGCCGTCACCCCGTCGCTGATCGTGGCCTCGCCCGGCGGCGCGAGAACCGGCGCGGCGACCAGCGGCAGGTCCTCGCCGGTGGTCTTGACCACGATCACCGGGGGCGCGGCGGCCAGCGCCGTTTGCTCGCGCTTCAGTTCGCCGTCCACAGCTTCGCCGAACCGGGCCTGGCCGGCGGCCATGGCCGAGGGGCTGGCCTGGGTGAAGGCCGCGACCGCGGTGTCGGATCCGCCGGAGAGGTCGGCCGCCTGGACCGCGACCACGCGATCGTCCCTCGGGGCCTCGACGCGGGGCGGATGGGCCAGTTCCACCGTCGGCGGCGAGGCATCGACCGGCTCGATGACGCTGTCGGGGACGCGGGCCTCGACCTCCGGGAGGGCCGGTTGGAGCGTCTCGGGCCGGGGTGTCGGGGCCAGGGACGGCGCCGGGTTTTCGATGACGGGCGCCGGGGGTTCCGCTGAAGGACCGCTGGAGACCTCCGGCGATGGTGCGGGGGCAGCTTCTGCCTGCGGGCCCGGCTTGTCGGCGGGCGGGGAGGGCGGCGTCGGCTCCAGAATCTGCGCCACGGGCGCGGCGGCCTGAACCGGAACTTCGGGGGCCTCTTCGGCGCGGCGCTCGGGCTCCGACTGGGGCGGCGCGATGGCCGGCGCGGGCGCCGGGGTCGGAGCAGGTTGGGGCGGGCTGTCACGCGCCTCGGGCGCTGGCTCTATCAGCTGCGGCTCGGCCTGCGTCTCAGTGAGAAGTGTCGGGGCGTGGACCTCCTCAGGCTGGAGCCGCCGAGACAGCGTCTCTTCCAGCGGCGCGGGGCTGTTGCGATCGAAGAACGGCCGGCGCGCGCGTCCGGCCGGCTCCTGATCGGGCGTGGCCGACTGGCGCTGGGCGAGGGCCGCCTTCATCGGCTCATCGCCAGTTCACCGACAGCATCGCGGGCATGAACGGCGTCCTGACCAGCGAGATGGTCCAGGGCAGGCTGTCCAGCAGGACATCGAAGCCGCGCCGCTCGACCGTCAGGCGCTGCTGGTCGGCGGCGCCCTCCAGCCGACCGGGACGAAGCAGGAAGGTCTCCCGCAGCCCGGCCACGGAGGTGTTCCCCAGGATCGTCCAGTGGGCGATGACACTGCCCAACAGGGACTCGGCTTGGCTCCGCTCCTCCGCCGTCGGCGAGAGGGCGCGCGCCAGCGGTGCGTCCAGGTCCAGGCCGCACAGCAGCTTGAAGAGCAGGGTGTCGGGCTCAGGCGCGTCTTCCTGGCCGGTCGCCAGATAATGGGTCAGCAGCACGGCGCGATGCTGGGCCGCCGGGTCGCGGAACTGGCCGGGCCCGGCCAGAAGATCCAGCCTTTCATAGAAGGCGCCGAGGAAGGGATGCAGCAGCACCGCGCCGGCGGCATGAACCGCATGGCCGGCCGGCGCGGGCGCGGGTTCCGCCGGCGAAGTCCCGGCAGGCTCGGGACCGAACGAGGTCGCCATCGGTGGCGTTGGACCAGCCTCCTCCGGACTCCTTCTGGCTGGGGGATCGGCCGCCCCGGGATCAGACGAAGAACCCGGGGAAAGCGGCTCAGGGATCTCACCAGTCGGGCCGGCCTTGGCGTCGACAGGCCCGTCGGCGGGTATGTTGAGGACGTCGTTAATGGCCCCGCTCCCCGACCATCGCTTAATTTCCGTGGCCAGGTCCGTGGCCGGATCCCTTGGCGACCCTGCCCGCGGCTTCGCGATGTCCGACGTCCTGCCGCCGGCCGCCGTCGAGCGCCCTTGCGACAGGGCGTGCAGAAACCGTTCGACCAGGTCGAGGGGCAGTTGGCTCGCCAGCCGCTCGGCGGACCGCCTGTCGGCCAGGACCGGACGCAGCCGTTCGGACAGCCGCCCGATGGCCGCGGCGTCCAGCGCGGAGAGGGCGGCGATCAGCGCGGCCAGCGCCTTGCCGGGCTGCGGCCAATCCATCCGGCCCGTGCGCAGAAAGGCCACGAGGTCGGAGACCAGGTCCGGCGCGCCCTCGCCCGTGGCCGGGGCGGCGACCGGATGGTTGGCCAGGGCGGAGGCGACCGCGGCGCCGATCCGCTCGGCCAGGATCGCCGGCGAGAGTGAGCCGGGGTCGAGGTCTCCCAGATCGACGTCCAGCCGGGCCAGCCGGACCAACCCCTCGCCGGCCTCGAACCGATCACAGGCCCGCTGGAGCGGCGCCCCGACGCTTGCGTCGAAATGGCCCCGAACGAGATCGAAGAACGCCTCGAAGGCCGACCGGTCGGGCGCGGCGATCTCGAAGACGACTCGTCCCACCTGATGCTCGGCTGTGGCCAAGGTCGGTCCGTTCCCTTTGTCAGAGGATCAGCAGGGTCAGCTCCAGGACCCCGCCGGCCGGCATCGTCACCTTCTGCGCCTCGGCCTTGCCCATCCGGGACGCCGCCTCGACCAGATAGTCACCGGGCGGCCGGCTGAGTTCGAGGAGCGGCTCGCTGACCGGGATCTTTTCGGCCTTGCCGGTCTTGGTATCGGTCACCACGACGACGGCGCCTCGCAGCACCGCGCCGATATCGACTCCCTCATGGCCTTTGATGGTTATCCGCAGCTGGCCGGGCGCATTGGGATCGGACGCCGGCGTGACGATCCTGTCCGCCCGCGTCGCTTTCGACACCGCCGCTGGGTCGACCCTCGCCGCCTTCTCGTCGACCGGGACATCCCGGATCTGTCCGGTGACCTTGCCCGTTTTCGCTGAAACCTTTGATGTCCCGAGCGCCTGTTCGATCGCCGCATTCGTCTCCGCACTAGCCGGCGCCGCTGTATCCGCCGCCGTGTCCGCTATCCCTCCGGCCGCCGCCTGGCCAGTGGTCGGTATCGCCCCACCCGTTGGAGCAGGCGGGGTTGACGTGGTGGTGGTCGTAGTCGTTGCGGCGGGGGGAGGCGATGTCGCCGCCGTTGCCGCCGCCGTTCCGCCCGCTGAAGGGGTCTCGGTGCAGTCGGCGTCGCAGCAGCGATAGCCCAGGTAGAAATCGCCCAGGACCACGAATTGATTGAGGCCGCTGGGGTTCGCGGGGCCGGAACCGAGCTCCCTGATCGCCTTGTCAGCATCAACACCCGGGGTCTGGCCGGGGCCGATCAAACGCCAGCAAAGGTCGCGAAGCCCCGGGGCGAGCGCCGCGATGGCCTCCGACATCCCGCTCTTTACGGCGGCGTAGCTGGCGTAGAGGACGACCAGCGTGCCATCGACCGGCGTCCCGCCCCCGTGATCCAGGCTGGGATGCAGGTGGGTGAACCGGCCCAGGGTCAGGTCTTCGAAAGCCGTCTTCAGCCGGGCGCGAAGTTCGCCGGTCAGCGCCCCGTTGCTGAGCTGGGCCGTGGCGGCCAGGATAGAAGCCCGCTGGGCGACGATCGCGCCATTCACCTCTGCGATGACGCGGTCGGTCTTGTCCGGATCGGTCTCGGCCTGATCGGCATAGCTGTCATAGGCGTCGGCGAAGCCGCGAACGGCCGCGGCGAACGCCGCCTCGTCGAAGGTCGCGAGCGAGGCGGCCCCGACCAGTTTCATCATCGCGTTGGCCTGGGCGATCAGGGCGATGGAGGGATAGACCGCCTGCACTGCAATGGGGCGGCCGACGGCGAGGCTGATGTCGTCGATATTGGCTGAGACGCGGGCCAGCAGGTCCCCGCCGAGTTGCTCCGGCGAAATCCTGCCGTAAATGGCGGCAACGGCGCCGTCCTTGAGTTCCACGCCGAGCAAGGCCTTGTCGGTGACATGGGAGACCAGGTTGTCGGTCATGAACAGGTTCTGCTTGTAGGCGGTCCGAAAGACCTCACTGCTCCTGCGAGCCAGGGTCTGCTGGAGGTTTCGGTAGTTCAAGGGCTTGATGAAGGCCTGGGCCTCGAAGTCCGGGGCCCTCACGTTCACGGTCTGACGGCCATTGTTGGTTTGAGTGGAAGTGGAAGGGGTCGCCTTCAGGGTCTTGGACACATCCATCTGGCCCAGCGTCTGAACCAGCAGGAACATGTAGGCGAAGATTCCGCTCATCGCGGTCTCGAAGAACAGGTCCAGCTCGCCCATCCGGCAGACCAGCATCGGCGTCATCGCCTTCAGCGCCGTGTCCCTTGCCGCCTGGTCCTTGGCGGCGTCGCCGCTTGGCAGATCGACGAATACCGGCTGGACAGCGAACGAGAGGCCCAGGTCGCGCTTCTGCTGCGCCAGGTCCTGCAAGGTCTCGTCGAGGCGTTTGCCGACCAGGCCCTCGACCCGGATGAAGTTCTTGTCGTCCCGTCGCTTATGGGAAGGGTGGGTGTCGAAATTCGCGGCGTCCTTGAACGAGAGGTTGCGACCCAAGTTGTCCAGGCGCGCGGCGGGCCAGGACCAGTTCTTGTAGAGGTCGCCGGTGATCTCGAAGCGGTAGCAATAGGGAATGGCCCCATCGCCCAGCGCGCGCCCGGCCTGGGACGGCGTCAGGCGGTTGCCTATGCCCCCGATGCCCCGCAGGTCGAAGGTCTGGGTCAGGAGGATCATGCGGGCGAACAGCGACCGCAGTTCAGCCAGCCTGTCCTGGCCATTGTCGAGCGCGAGCGAGGGGACGAAATGATGGCGACGCTGGGCGGGGAGGCCTTCCGGCGCCAGTCCGATGGGGATGTCGAGCGGTCGGTAGGCCTCGTATTCAGCAAGGGTGGCCGGCGCGCCAGCGAATCCCGCCGGACGCGGGGCAACATCGCCAGCTAGCACATGCAGGGGAAATCGGCCGGTCTTCGGATTGCACTCCGCGTCGAAGCGCGCGGCGCAGGTGACAAATTCATTGTAGGCAAGGACCAAGTCGTGAACCGCGCCATAGAAATACTGCGCCAGCGTCGGGTTGCCAGCTACGCCTGCCAGCATATTCAGGAAGAGGTGGGGCGGCACGGGATTCTGCCGGTACATGTCCCCCAGCAGCGGCCAATAGATGCTCCAGGCGTTTTGCATGGCCGGCTGCAGTTCGAGCATGGACTTGCCGGCGACATCCATGATGCGGTCGTAGAGACCGCCGAGGGTATCGACGTTCCAGCGGCGGAGATTGAGCTTGTCCAGTTCAACGCGACGCAGGTTGCGGCGGGGATGGTTCGCCCGGTCGACCGGCCTGCCGGCCACCACCTGCTCATCAACAAGCATCCGGTCGGCGTCGCTGCGTTTCACCAGCAGGACGCGCAGGGTGAGGTTCATCTCGAACCCAAGGTCGGAGCAGTCATTGACGCTGCAGTTGTTCAGGGACTCAAGGTTGCGCTCCAGGAACAGCATCACGCACATGGCCGGGAGCGGCACATCCCGCAGTGCGGCCGGCGCGTTGTCGCCGGGAGCCGGCTGGAAGGTTGTCGGCAGCAGTTCCAGGGCCCCCAACTGGTCCGCCCCTCGGAAGAGGTAGGGATAGCGGGCGGCCGCGATAACCTCGGGCCGCACATCGGCGCCGGCGGGAATGGGCGCGTAGTAGTCGCGCACGCAATTGAAGCTGACCGCGTCCTGAGCGATCAGATAGCCCTCCGAGGTCACCGCCACGCCCCCGGACAGGGTGAGGATTCCAGCCTCCTGGTCCCAATCCGGCTTGAAGCCGCCGACGATCCCGATCCCGGACAGGTGAATGCGCGTCTGCTCACCCTGGGGCTTCAGGTAGTCCAGGATGTTGTTGAGGTTCTGGGAGGTCAGGACCTGACCGGTTTCGAAGACGGGATAGAAGCTTTGGCTGGTCATGCGCGCCCCAGTTCAGAAGATGCCGAGGGCGGTGGAGCCCAGTCGGACGATGGTCTCGTTTTCACCCGCGTCGCAGTCGTGCAGCGAGGCGGCCGGGTAGACCGTGGTCAGGGATTCAAGGATGTCGATCAGGTCTCGCGCCGCCTGCCCCACCTGGGCGGAGACGATGTCGTGCTGCGATCGCGCCTCGAGCCAGGCCCGATAGGCCTGGTCGAAGACGATCATCTGCTGCTGGCCGATCCAGCAGATCTTCACCTGCACATGGGCCGGCGCCTCTTCGCGGATTGTCCGTTCGAAGAGGGCGCGGAAATGCATGTTGCGGAACCGCTTGGGCCAGTAGGGCAGCACGACCGAGACCCGGAATGAATAGGGGTCCTCCTCGCCGCAGAAGCCGCACTCGTCGTCCAGGCAGACGCGCATCAGCCGGTCGTCCGTGCGGGCGGGCCGCAGCAGGATGTGCTCGATCAGGTGCATGCCCTCGACGTCGCAATCGGCTTCGAGCAGATCGTCGTAGCGGTCGACGATGGCCCGCGCCGCCTTCGTCGCGTCGAGAAGGGTCGCGAAGTCCTCGGCGTGGGTCAGCGTCAGGCGGCCGCTCCTGATGGTCAGGGAGGTGGCTCCGCCGTCGCGGACGGTGGCCATGCCGAAGGCCGCCTCCGTCCTCAGCTGTGCATAGATATCCGCCGCGGCCGACCAGGCCGATCGAGCGCTGCGGAAGGTCTCCTGCGATGTGAACAGAGGCTCACCCGCCGCTCCCGCGATGACCACCCGCGTGTTGCCGCCTACGCCGCTCGTGGAGAACAGCGCCCTGAAATGATCGCCGCAATGCAGGTCCCGGCGGGCGACGTCCCTGACGCCCAACAGCCGGCCGACCCGCTGCTCCAGGCCGGTGATGTTGTCGCTGTCCCAGACCTGGGTCGGGTCGCCGGGCCTCAGGTTCAGCCCCATGCCGCGCTCGCGCGACAGCTTGGGATAGGCTTTCAGGAATTCGGTCTTCTGGGCGATCAACTGGGCCGCGGACTTGGGCCGGTCGTCGGTCAGGTCGAAGGTGAGCAGCGCATAGTCGGTGAAGCGCTCGGCGAACAGCCCGATGAGATGATCGAGCAGACGGTTGCGCCGCTCCTGGAAGATCTCCTCGGACTCGTTCAGCCTCGTGCGCTGGACGTCATCGGCCAAGGTCGCCGCGTCGATATAGAACTCGGTTTCGAACGCCTCCCGCGACCCGGCGATGCCGGTCATGAACTGGCTGAACCAGGTGCTGCTCAGGTCATCCAGCGAATAGAGGCGCCGTAGACCGGCGAGCTGGCCGAGATAGTCGGCCAGCATCTGGTCGAAGAAGGTCAGATAGCCCTTGAACTGCCGGGCCTGGGCGATGCGCAGCGGCGTCTCGTGGCTGGAAATTCCCGCCGGGCCGATCTTGTAGGTGGCCGGGAAATCGTGCTGCACGGAGTAGATCGCCGCGGGGTCGCGCCACCGGCCGACCGGCGCGGGCAGAACCTGGCCGGGCGCGATATAGAGGTCCCGCCTGGCCAGGGCGCGCAGGTGAGCGAGCGTGTGCTCGAATTCCGTAACCTGGGCGCGATAGGGAATGCCGGACCTGTGGAACAGCAGTTTCGAGCCTTCCATATAGAAGACGGGCTGGCAGCCGGCTGGCACGGCGAGCGTCCATTTCACGCCCGGTCTCTTGGGAAGGCCGGCTCTGTCATAGGCCCGCAACTGGACGTCGCGGATGGCCTCGACGCCCTCGATCTCGACAACCAGGTTGATGATGTCGGAGACCTGCACCGCGGTCAGCAGCTCGCTGCCCGCCAGGGCCTCGTCGGTGATGAAGCCCGGCTTGGTGAACACCGGCGCGCCGTGGCAGGTCAGGCCGAAATCGAAGAACGGGCCGTTGAAGATCTCGTCGGGCTGCCGGCCCTGGTCCAGCATCTCCTGCAGACTGTGAAACTGGACGGGGGGCGTCAGGTAGGTCTCGATCTCGTGGAACACCCGCGCCTGGACCCATTCGAAGTCCGCGCCCGGCGCCACCTCGATGTCCGCGCAGATGCCGACCCGGAAGGGCGCCACGGTGGCGATCGACAGGTAGTCCTCGCACAGTCCCCGATTGGCGTGCAGCGCGCAGGCCACCGCCTCCAGCGCCTGCCGCCGCCGCTGCTGCTTGCGCCAGAACATGGGGATCAGATCGGCGGGCCCGACAGCGCCGAGCAGGGCGGCGATATCGGCGGTCGTGGGGGCGAGCGGCGCCTGGCCGGGCTTTGGACGCGCCTCGACGATGTTGATCTGGGCCAACAGCGGCAGGCTCGCGCCGGCGGAAAGCGTCAGGGTCAGGTTCGCGGAGAACCCGCCGGCCTGGTCTCCGGGGAGAACCGAAACGGACGCAACCTGGGTCGCCGCCTGGTCGAGCAGGCTGGACGCATCCAGGTGCAGCAGGCGGTAGTCGAAGTCTGCAACATCGAATGAGAGCGTCAGCCCCTTCATCGGCCCCCGCCGGACGCGAAAGATCAGCGCGGTCTCATTGAGCGGGCCCAGTTCGTCGTCGATCTCCAGCGACACCAGAACCCTGTACAGTCCCGACAGCTTGACCGGATGGCTGCCGTCGGTAGGCCTCAGGCTCAGGGCGTCGGTGTCGCAGTCGGCGTAGAGGTCCTTCTCCGACACCCGGTAGTTGTCCGTCCGCGTCGGGTCGGTCATCGGGTCCAGCCAGATGTTGTCGACGTCATGGACAGCCAGTCCCAGGCGCCGATAGTCGGCCAGGGTGCGGGGCGCGGTGGTGAGAACCTCATGGGCCGGGGCGATCGCGGCCAGGCTCGCGGGGGCCATGCGGCCATCCGGCCCGGCCAGCAGGTCGCGGGTGGGAAGCCGGGTGCGGTAAGCCAGGTCCGTCAGGGCGTAGCAGAGAATCTCGAGCGTGGTGATGCCGGCGTCGACGTCGGAGTGCTGTCGCCACATCTCGCTGGACAGCTGCTGGATATGGCTCAGGCCCTCGGCCCGCAGGCCCGCATAGTCGGCGGCCGGCGGCAGGTCGATCTTGCGGCTGAGAGCGCGGGTTTCAGGCATCGACATGGACCCTGTTCAGCCCTGAGACCAGGATGGATCGGGCGGTGCTGGCCTCGACCAGCTCGACGTCTGCCGGACTCCAGTCGCCCGGCCCGGCGTCGGCGTCGATCTTGTGGAACAGCATGACGTCGGTGACGAAATCGACCTGCGGCTGCTCCTCGATGAAGTCGATGATCGCCGATTTCCACAGCTTGCCGCCGAAGGTGATTTCGCCGCCATCCGGCCGCGACCAGGGCGTCAGGAAGCCGACCAGGGCCATGTTCAGCTCATCGGCATAGAAGGCCGTGTCGGCGACTTCCGGCCTGAATCGGACCTTGAAGTCGACGATGACCTCTTCGAATTTGGGGTTCTGCACCTCCAGGCGGACAAAGGGCGAAATGCGCCGCCGGAGAAAGGCGTCGACGGCCCGCAGCGTCGCTTGATCGGCCCACGGCCGCAGCGGATCGCTGATATTGCGCCCGTGAGTCTTGGGAATGACGACGATGCTGACCGCGCCGGGCATCAGCTCGTTGTCCGCCACGACGATGCCGCGGCCATCGCGTTGCAACTCGGTGGTGTTGAGACATTTCACCCGGTGGAGATTGGGAAAGGCCTCCAGCACCAGGGTCTCGTAGTCGAACATCGTCACGCCGCGGTCCTTGTGCCGCAGCCGTTCGCTGACCCTCGGTGCGAAGGCCTCGGGCGGCTCCGGTTCGCGTCCCCCGAAGGAACTGTAGGGCTGCCGGACCTTCTTGATGGCGAGGTCCGGCACGACCAGTTTGCTGATGCTTCCGGCCGCCAGGGGCGTTCGCAGGAAGGCTGGGTCGTTGCCGGCGTCGGCGAACACCACGCGGACGGCCTGGGCGTCTATCGACATCAGCCGGTTGAGGGCGTCGGCGTCGCGGCGGACGGCGATTCGGATCCAGTGGCGGCCGGCCGGCAGGATGCGATGATCGGTGTCGGCCCGCTCCGGAACCTTCAGGCCGAGAATTCCCGATGTGCTCAGGCCCACCGTCTTGTCGTCGACCTCCTGGGGCAGGAAGTCGATCCAGGCGTCGCCCGCCAAATAGGCGAAGGCTAGGTCCGGCGCCGGCTTGAGGGGATTTCCCGAGCCATCGGCCACCTGGATCAGCAGGGTGATCCGGCAGGGCGGGTCCAGGTCGGCAAGTCCGATCAGCAGCGCGCCCTCGAACGGCAGGGCCGGGAACAGCCGGCCCTCGACCGTGGCGGCGCTGGTCCCGAAGGGGTGCAGCAGGCTGAAGACCTCGACCGGCCCGCGCGGGGTTTCGTAGGCCGCTTCGAAACGGGTGATCACCGGGGTGTAGGGCTTGAGCGGTTCCTCAGGAGCGTACAGCGTTGCTTTGCTGACGTTGATTTCCGCTCCCGACACGTAGGGCTTGCCGCTGGCGTAGCTGAGCAACGCCTTGGTGCTTTCGAGATGATAGGCGGCGTGACCGAAGCCCAGGGCCGGGCGCAGCCGCAGGAAGCCGTTGACCGAGGTCGCCTCGAATGGCGGGTTCTTCAAGGTCTGGCGCGCCCGCCCGTCGATGAGCGGGGCCCCGCTCAACTCCACGGTCACGCCCGTCCCGCCAAGCTGGATGTCGGCGAGCTTGGCGGCCGTCTCCCAACGCCCGGCCCGCAGCACGGCCTCGGCGGGATTGTAGCGCTGTGACGCCGTGTTCCAGAAGAAGCCGGTGGTGTTGTAGGGCGTGTCCCAGTCCAGGCCCAACCTCAGGGCGGCGATCGGCTTGGAGAAGATTTCCGACGAACCGACGATCAGCGGCGCCCCGGCCTTGGGCTGTGCTCCGAACGGCGCGAAGGCCTTGGAGATGTCGACGCCGGCCCCGTCGGCGACGACGGTCAGGTTCTTCAGGCCGGCCGCTTCCGTGCGCAGGGTGACATGGCTGGCCTCGATGTCGCGCAGCACCGCGAACGCCCGGGCCGATTCCGGCGCCTCGAAGTCGAAGGCGATCTCGACCACCGGTGCGCCGGGGGCGTGCTCGGTTCCATGCAGCTTGGCGTCGAAGGGGATCACCGCCGGATCGTCGGCGTTCAGCGAGAGGGTGATTTCGAGGACCTGGGCGCGCCGGACCCCGCCGTCGAACCGCGTGCCGATGCGGGCCGACCCGGCCAGTTCCAGCCAGCCCTTCTCGGCGCTCAGGCGGGCCTTCCAGCGTGGCGAGACGCCGGGGACCGGCAGGACGGTTTTCAACTCGGCCTGGATGCTGATGGTCCGCGCGCCTTCGCGCAGGAACAGTTTGCGATCGGCGATCGCGAAGCCGACCCGCGCGTGCGGACTGTCGGTGGGTCCAAACGGCGCCCAGGCCTCGCCGGCCGCCAGCGGGGTTGCGCCCACGCCATCCCGTGATCGAACGACAGCGGCCGCCAGCGCCGTCTGGCCGATCGCCTCGGGCGGCCCTGATGTGGCGACCTGCAGCCCGCGGACCTGATCGACATAGGCCCGGTTGACGACGATGTCGTTCTCGGTCGTGTAGGAGACCGTCCGTCCCAGGGCGTCCTTGCCGGCCCGAAACAGAGCCCCGGCCGCCAGCAGATGGCTGTCATGTCCCTTGGCCAGTTCCAGCAGGACATGCGCCTTGTCGGGGACGCCGGGCCGGGACGACAGCCCCAGGACCTCGCGGAAATAGAAATCCATATGCCTTCCGGTGAAGGTGTTCAGCTCGGCTTGCGCGTGCCGGAACAGCTGCAGGAAGGTCAGCCAGAGACCGTAGTGGGGCGTATGGCCGGCGAAGCTGTCGAGCGAGGCGCCAAGCTGGGCGGCGGCCTC
Organism: Caulobacterales bacterium; assembly: GCA_038236615.1. Classification (GTDB taxonomy): domain Bacteria; phylum Pseudomonadota; class Alphaproteobacteria; order Caulobacterales; family Caulobacteraceae; genus Caulobacter. Next base: position 29,147 of record JBBRZO010000013.1, on the reverse strand, counting down.
GCGACGGATACTTTCGATGACCTGGTAGATCTGACCGATCGTCGTGGTCAGCAGGTTGTAGTTCAGCGCGTCGTAGATCTGCTCATAGGCCTGATGGGGCTGGCCGATCGCGTCGAGATAGGGCGCCGTGTCGGCGGGGGTGTTCCAGTAGAGACTGCCCCAATCGCCCGGCGTCGGCTGGGCGAGAACGGCGCTCCGCAGCGACGAGCGTGAAAGCTCCGGGCGATCCAGGACGAGATCGGCGATCGCCGCGGAAATCCGCAGGCCCGGCCCGACACTCTCATTGGCGACATTATAGGCAATGCGCGGTACGATGGTGTCGGTAATCAGCGTTGCGCCGGTAACCGTGAGCGCGCCCTTGAACCAGCTGACCAGGGCCCGCAGCGGCTGGGCCAGATCGCGCCGGGTCAGCTGGACGATGGTCGTGGCCAGGGGGTGATCGGCGGGCAGGCGGGCCTGCAGCACCGCGACCCGCTCGAGCAGCGCCACCGGCAGGTGGAACACCAGCAGGAAATGGCTGGCCAGCTGGCCGACGTCGCGATCGGGCTCCTTCGACAGCCAGGCTTCCAGGTCCTTCTGGAAGGTCCGGAAGGTCTCCACCGGCAGTTTGGCCAGGGCCGCCAGGCCGGCCGTGACGTCGGATTCGAAGAACCGGCTCCAGTCCCCGGCATCGATATTCTCGGGGCTGTAGTAGCGGATGTGCTTGGCGAACCGCTGGCCGAACAGCACGAGGTCGGCGAGGTCGCGCTCGTCGGGCAGGAAGTAGTCGGGCCGCAGTTCCGCGCGCCGCCGGGCGTCCTGGGTCAGGCCGGACCGGATGAGCGGGTTTCTGCGGTTGCAGGGCCTGGCCAAACGCCTACCCCTCGGCCAGATAGTAGGGATAGACGAAGCTGAACCGCGAGTTGGCGCCGCGAATCCGGTAGCTGACACGGATGGTCAGCCGGCCGTTGGCCTGGTCCGGCTCCACGATGACCTGGTCGGCGTCGATCCGCCGCTCGTGATAGACGATGGCGTTGCGGATCAGGGTCTCGATGAGCGAGATCCGCGAGGTGTTCATCGCCTCGAACACCTGCTCGCCGAGCGCGCAGCCGAAGGTCGGATTCATGATCCGCTCGCCCAGCGCGGTGGTGAAGATGATCTGCAGGCTTTCCTCGATGTTCCGGGGCCCGGACGTCATCACCACCCCGCCGCTCGCCTGGTCGAAGGTGGGCGGGAAGCTCCAGCCCGTGCCGATGAAGGGGTTTTCGGTGGTCACGTCAGGGCTCCCTCAACCGATCAGTACGGTGGCGTCGCCGCCGGTCACCGCGCCGCCGTGGGCGGTGCTGTCGCCCAGGCGGGCGGCGGGCTTGCCGCCGATCATCACGCTGGTCGATCCGGCGGCGATGGAGTCCGGCGGGCCGGCGCAGACGGCGCTATCGCCGACGACGGCGGCGGGCAGTTTGCCGATCAGCACCGTCGACACCCCGGGCCCAAGCACCGGTCCGCCCACATGCGGGGTCGTACCGGAGACCAGCGGGCAGGTGTGGGAATCGGTAAGGCGAACGGCGGGCGGCATCGATGGTCCCTTTCTAGTTGATGGTCACCAGTGAGCCCTTGATGACCGTGGTGGCGCTGGACTTCAGTTCGGCGCCGCCCGAGCCCTCGGCCTTGAGGCTGGCGCTGGCGGAGATCTCGACATTGACCCCCTTGATCTTCACGTCGCCGGTCGCCGAGAGGGTGATGTCGCAGGCGCTGTCCAGAGCCAGCCCGTCGGAGTTCATCTGGATCTTGTTGCCGTTCTGATCCTCGATCAGCAGGCCCTCGTCGTCTTCGGACAACACGATCCTGTTGCCGGCTGGGGTGCTGATGGTTGTCACGACCTTGTCGTCGTTCCAGTGGATGCGCATGCCCGAGCGGGTGACGATGGCCTTCTCGTGATTGTCGTCACTGGCCGTGATGCGGCTGGGCCTGCCGCTGGAATGGAAGGCGCCCAGCACCACCGGGTCGCGCGGATCGGCGTCCAGGAAGCCCACCACGACCTCATCGCCGATCTCGGGCCGGAAGATCACGCCGCGGTTCTTGCCGGCGTCGGCCAGCGCCTGCCGGGCCCAGACCAGCCCGTCCGTCTCGGTGATCGTCGCCAGCCGGATCTGCAGGCGTTCCTCTCCGGCCGGATCGCCTTCCAAGGCCTCGACCACGCCGATCTGCAGACCGCGCGCGGGCGGAATGCCGCCGCCCGCCGCCGGCGCGGTCACCGCGTGCCGCTCGGCATGGCTTTTGGCCGGGGCGCCGATGAAGATCTCGGTCGACCAGTCGCCTTCCTCGATCCGATGGCGCACGCCACGGACCAGGGCCTTGCCCTTGAACCGCTCGCCAAACCCGCCCAGCTCGATCAGCACGCCTGGGACGACCGCCCCGTCGCCCTGCACCTGCACGCGGCCCTGGACGGCGGCGCGGCGCGAGCGGCCCATCGCCGCGTCGGCCCACTGGTCGAGCATGGCCTGGTCGCGGGCGCCGGCGTGGCGCAACACGGCGCCGCGGCCGCCGGTCTGGGCCAGGTCCGCGCCGGAGATGTCGCCAGGGGCGGTGGCGCGGACGTCGTCGACCTGAGCGGTGAGCAACGCCTGGCCGGCCATGTCCCAGGCGCCGGCCTCGACCGTCTCCAGCTGGTCGCCGGCGTCCAGTTCGATTTCCGCCGAAATCACGTCCTCGCCGAACACCGCCTCGACCATGGCCGGACCGGCGACGGCGAAGGGAGCGGCGGAGACCGCGCCGTCGTCGCAGATCACCGCGAAGCCCGCCATTTCCGCGCGCATAATCAGGAAGTCCCAGTCGCTGACCTGGTGCTGGACGATCTGCGGGTGGCTGAAGCGGGTCGGGCTGACATCGGCCCGCAGGCCGGGATAGAGGCCGATAAGCGCCTCCATCACCTCGCCGTCGGTGACGTCGGTGAAGTTGCGCGAGTGCCGGCCCAGGGTCATGCGGAACACCGGGTCGCGCAGCTCGACCACCAGACGCGAACCGCGCCGGTTGACCTCGACCCGGTGGCGGGTAACCAGGCCTTTGAACAGGGTGGCCTCCTCCGAGGAATAGCCGGCGAGGATCTCCAGTTCGGCGCCCGGGATCAGCAGTTGGCCCTCCGACACGGCGAAGGTCTGCTCGGCGGCGTCCCCGTCGCGCAGCACCAGGGTGGCTCTGGGCACGCGGTTGATTTCGCGGCGGATCTCGATCGAGATGACGCCGTAGGTCGCCGGCAACGGCTCGCCGTCCGCCTTCACCGTGAAGGTCACCAGATGCTTCGAACCGGAGCTGGTCAGGGAGGGTATGGCCACCATGGCGTCACCGCACCGGCGGGAAATGCAGGGTGCTGCCCGGTCGCAGGGCGCGGACGGTGTTCAGCTGATTGGCCTCGGCGACCGCCATGTAATAGGCGGGGTCCTTGTAGACCCGGTCGACCAGGGTGGTGAGATTGTCGCCGACCATGACCGGGCAGGCATGGTCCACGTCGGGCGAGCCGAGGTTTTTGAGCAGTTCGCCCAGCACCTGTTCGGTATGCTCGCGGAAGGTCGCCGACAGGGTGGCGCGCAGGGGCAGGCCCTGGGGCGAGAACAGGGTGTAGTTGACGGAGAAGGTTTTCAGCACCGTCGTCGCCGTCAGCCGTCCCCAGAGCAGCATGAGAAACCGGGGGCGGTGGATATCGCCCCGAAAGCCCACCGTCAGCCGGAAGAGCTCGATCTGCGCGGTGACGGACTCACCTGTCGAGGGCGCGGGAACGCCAAGCTGGCCCAGAGGCGGCGGCGCCGGCGAGACGCCGGTCCCGTCCAGCAGAAGGTCGAAGCTGTATTCCTTCGGTTCTATGCCCTGGAACTTGGCCGCCGAGCCGACGGAGCCGATGGGCTGCAGGTCCTTGTCGAACTTGAAGGTCGTCGTGTCCTTGTAGGTCTCCGGATTGAACTGGACGATGAAGGGCGCGCCATCGAGCTGGCCGATCGCGCCCGACTTGTCTTCCGAAAAGGGAATAATGGTCAGCTTGAGCAGCGGTCCGGCCATGGCTCAGCGCGCCTCGCCGCGATCACGCTCGCGTTCCAGATGATCCAGCACCGCGCGTGTCACCGCCTCGATGAGGGCGGCCTGCGCCGCCGAATCCTCCGCCGCACCGGAGGCCGCCGCCGCCGGCTTGTCGCCGACGGCCGGACCCGGCTGGATGTCGCCCCGAAACACCACCTTGTTGATGAACACCGGCATGGCTAGTGACCGCCATCGACGCGGAAATACTGGTAGGCCAGCTCCAGCGTCTCGATGACGACCTCGGAGGACTCGGCCCCGAAGTCGGAAATAACCCATTTCTTGGGCCAGGCGCCGACCACGGTATGGGTCTGCAACGGCTGGTGTTCGCTGTTGAGCAGGGTGACCCAGACGGTGACCGGCCGGACCACCAGGTTCTGCACCGCGTCGAGAATCCAGCCACGCAGCCCGGTGTCGATGAACATTCCTCGCTTCAGGACCAGGTCGGGATATTTCGCCCGCACCGGCAGGCGGTGCGAGAAGCGGTTCTCGCCGCCTTCGTTATAGACCTGCTCCTCCAGCTCCATGCTCAGGCCGGAGACGTCCCGAAACCGCACGTCGCGGTCGGTGGCTTGGGGGACGTCGAACTCTACCTTGAAATGGAAGCCGACCGGCAGGGCGTAGCCGCTCATCGTCAGGCGTTCTGAACCGACAGGCCGTCGTGGGCCAGTTCGATGGACTGCACGGCGATCTCGTTGGCGCTGGACTTGAGATCCGGGACGGAGACCTTGACCGGCCAGGCGTTGTTGAGCGTCCAGAAGATGATCGGCTGATGGTCGGGACCCAGCAGGGATATGGTGACCGTTCGCCGCTCGACGGTGTTGAGCGCCACCGTGTTCCACCAGGTGTAGAAGGCGATATCGTTGGGGAAGACGGCCTGTTTCAGCGTGACGTTGCTGTACTTCTGCTGGCCTGGAATTTTCTGAGTCGAGTATTGTGGTGAAGCGCCGTCGCGGTACTCGATGACCTGGGTCTCGAAATTCAGGCCGGTGGCCTCCATAAAGCTGATGTTCGCGCCACCCCATTCGACCTGGAAATGGAAGTTCGGAAGCGGATAGTCAGTCATCTCTTGCCTCGCGATTCAGGTGTCTGAAGGGGTCAGGACTGCTGCAGCTGCTGCATGAAGTTCAGCTCGATGAACTCGGCCGGCCGGCTGAGAGCCAGCAGGACCCGGACTTTCAGGTAGCCGTCCAGAATGTCCTGCGCGGTCATCGTCTGGTTCAGCCCGACCAGGACCTGGAAGGCGTCGGCCGGCTTGGCGCCAACCAGGCCGCCGTCCCGCCACAGGTTGAAGAGGAAGTTCTCGATCATGGTTCGGACCTTGACCCAGGTGTTGGCGTCGTTGGGTTCGAACACGAAGCCGCCGGTCGCCTTGCCGATGGATTCCTGGGCCATGATGACGGTGCGGCGGACGTTGATGAAGCGCCAGTCGCCGCTGTTGCCGGCCAGGGTCCGGGCGCCCCAGACCAGGGTCCCCTTGACCGAGAAGTCGCGGATCGCGTTTACCGACATGCCGGTGGCGGGATCGATGTTGAGGCCGTCCTGGAGGTCGTTGGTGATCGGCACGGCTACCGAGACCACCCCGGTCAGGCCGACATTGGCGGGCGCTTTCCAGACGCCGCGGGTCCGGTCGACCTGGGCGTAGACCCCGGCGATGACGCCGGATGGCGGCAGGGTGACACAGGGGAGTCCGAGCGAGGTCTGGACCGCGCCGTAGACGGCTGGGTCAAGTGTTTTGAAGTCGAGTGTCGCGTCATCCAGCCTGGGCAGGGGCGGGACAGGGGTCGTGGTGACCGGGATCGGTGTGGTCGTCACCTCCGTGTTGTCGGCCTTGACCTTGACGAGTTTGTAGCTGGCGATTTCCACATCGGCGTCGGCGATCTGGAACGGCAGGTTGGTTGAGAGGTAGGGGAAATAGGCGGCGCCATATTTGGCAAACGCTTCCGCCTTCTGGGCCACGAGCGTCCGGAAATTGCTACCGACATCCGTGTTGGTGGCGGTTCCACCGGTCACGGCATTCCGGACGTCGACGATCGCGAACCGATCCTGGGTCTTGTTGCAGCTGATCAGAGCGGCGTCGACGATGTTGCCGTATTCGCTATCCTGGAGCCCGACGGCGTCAGGGAAGACCAGCAGGGTCGGTTCGTCCACCGCTTCCAGAGCCGTGATGCCGGCCGTGAACTCGCCCTTGACCACAAAGGGCGTCGCGGCGGCGTAGGGGCCGACCGAGTAGATGTAGCAGGGGCCGCCCCCGTTCGCGAAATAGAGCTGTAGTTCATAGTACAGGAGATAGTTGGGGACGAAGAGCGGCGCGGAATTCCACGTAACCTGGACACCGATCAGCGCGCCACCCGGCTCCGTCACGCGTTTGGTGACGTTGACCGACAGCGTCTCCCGCGCCGCCTTGCCGAACATCGCCTCGTATTCCATCAGCGAGGTTATTCGGACGGCTTTTTTCCTCAGGTCCTTACCCAGGCTGTCCTTGGCGAATTCCGTGTAGCCGATGAAGGCCGGGATGGCGGTCGCCACCGGCGCCACCGAGGGTGGGAAGGCCGAGGTCTCCGTGATGTAGACGCCGGGGGTGCTGTAGCTGGCCATGATGCCGTCCGCCTTCTGGGATGGGAGTGCTGGTGGTGGCCGGACCTGCCGGCGGATCGGTCAGCCTCGTCGTCGAAAGACCACCGCCCCCGCGTGACGCAGGCGGCCGGCCAGGACGGCGCTGGGGATGAGGGCGACGAGGGTCATTTCTTCACCAACGCCTCGAGTTCGGTCTTGGTGATTTGCGGCCCCGGCTTGGCCGGGGTGGTCGCCTGCAGCCTGATCAGCCGCAACTTGTAGACGACGGACGGGAAGTAGGCCCCACCGAGCAGGCCCCACAGGTTGTTGAGTTCCTCGAATGTCATGCTGACCATTTCGAAGGTCAGCTTCTCCAGGCTGGCCGGAAAGTTCGTGCCGCGGCTGGCGTCGAACCAGCGCTTTTCCTGGAAGAACTCGATGGTGCGCGACAGGTAGACCAGGCTTGAGGCGTAGGTCTGGAATTCGAAGGCGAACAGCAGGTACAGGTTCACGTGCACCGGCGGCTCGATGTAGTAGGTCTTGTCACCCCTGCGCTCTGTAAATGGCGTATTCTTGAGCGCGGCTTCTTCCTGGACGTTGATCAGCGAGATGTAGGCGCCGGGGGCGTTGTTGTCCTCGATGAGCTTGCGCGCTGAGTTCGCGATGACCGCGTCGTCGGGCACGCCAAGACTCTCGCATAGTTCTTTGCGGACAAATTCAATAGCGTCAGCGATCATTCTGATCCCTGCGCAGCGCCTACGGCCATCAGGCCGGAAACATGTCGACGCCGCTCCCGCGAGTAGACTGAGCGATTCTCTCAATAATTGCAAACAACGTTATCTGAAGGGCGGCGCCTTGAGGATTAGCAAGGTGAGGCGGCCTCCTGGTGTCGGCGTCGGGGGCGCGAACGAGCCTCCGGCAGGCGACGACAATTCCGGACTGGCTGCGGATTGCGAGCCTTGCTCGTCTCGTAAGGGGCGCGGCCGTCGCGCCTCAGCAATCGAAGAGGACGACATGCCCCCAGAAAAAGCCACCCGTAGCCTGTTGGTGAACGCACAGGTGGGAATGGCCGCGGAGACCGGCCCGAACAGGGCGAGCCGCACGGGAATGAAGCCAGGAAGGCGCCCGATTACCGGGCGTTACAGGGGGCGCCGGCCGCAAGAGACCAAAGAGCGGGGTGGTTGGCGGAGAGGGTGGGATTCGAACCCACGGTACCCTTCCAGGCACGCCGCATTTCGAGTGCGGTACATTCGACCACTCTGCCACCTCTCCATATCGGTGTGGGGAGCCCGTGAAGGCTCCCTGAGCGCGAGGCGCGGAACCTAGCGATGCGGCCTCACTGTTGCAAGCCTCAGGTTTTCGGCCAGAGAATCATTTGGGTGCAGCGGAACAGACAGATCATTTTATTGGACTCCAGGTGCCGCACCTCGGCGTCCCAGACCTGGGTGTTGCGGCCGCCATGGACCAGCCAGGCCCGGCAGGTCACCACGCCCTCGCGGGCTGTGCCCAGGAAGTTGGACTTCAGTTCGATGGTGGTGAAACCACTGGCTCCCTCGGGTCGCGAGACCATGCAGCCATAGCCGGCGGCGCTGTCGGCCAGGGCCACGGCGCTGGCGGCGTGCAGGAAACCGTTGGGGGCCATGTGATGCTTGGCCACCGTGAAGCGGCCGCGCACCTCGCCCTTGCTGACCAGATCCCATTCGATGCCCAGGTGGGCGGGCAGGTGGCCCTTCTGACGCTCGGTGAAATCGGCGGAGAAGTCTTCGGACATGACGCTTTCCTTCAGGCGCGGCCGCCGACACGGGCGGCGTCGATGACAGCAATGGTGGCCAGGCCTACGGCGATCAGCTTTTCGGAGCCGTCCTCGGCCTCGGCAAAGACCTTGGCCTCGACCGGGATCAGCATGCGGCCGGGCTTGATGACGTTGGCGCGGCAGATCAACCGCCGGCCGACGCCGGGGGCCAGGATGTTGAGCTTGTATTCGGCGGTCAGCACCGCCTGGTCCGGGCCTCTGAGCACCGTGCCGGCGGCGGCCGTGGTGGTGTTGTCGACCAGGAAGCCGATCGCGCCGCCGTGGAAGAAGCCATGCTGCTGGGCGACCTCCGGCCGGAAGGGCAGGCTGAGAGTCAGCGTGCCAAGGCCGACATCTTCAACCTGGGCGCCCAGATGGCGGAACAGCCCCTGGCTCTGCAGGGCGGCGCGGATGCGGGCGCCGATCCGCTCATCGAAGGCTTCGGCCGTGCCGGCAGCGGCTACTGTCTCGCTCATTTGAACGACCCGCCTCGGCCCTGGCCGGCGGTGAAGCGGCTGGCGCCCTCGATGGAGGAGCCGGTGCGCAGGGTTTCCATGCCCAGGACGATTTCGCGGCTGGTCGCTTCGTCCCAGGGGAGGCTCCACTGCTCCATGGCTGAGCGGCGGTCGTTACGCAGGCAGAGTTGCGGGAAGGCCGCGATCTGCTCGGCCAGCTCGAGCGCCGCCGTCAGCGCCTGGCCGTCGGGGACGACGCGGTTGGCCAGGCCCATCTGCTGGGCCTCCGCCGCGCCGACCGCCCGGCCGGTGAGGATCATGTCCATGGCCCTAGAGGCGCCGATCAGCCGGGGCAGGCGCACCGTGCCCAGATCGATCAGCGGCACCCCGAACCGGCGACAGAAGACCCCGAACGTGGCGCTCTCGGCGGCGACCCGAAGATCGCACCAGAGCGACAGCTCCAGGCCGCCCGCGACCGCGAAGCCTTCGACGGCGGCGATCACCGGCTTGGAGAGGGTCATCCGGGTGGGGCCCATCGGTCCGAAGTCGCCGGCCGGCTCGACCCGGTTGCCCTTGCCCGAGGCGATGGCCTTCAGGTCCGCCCCGGCGCAGAAACTTCGGCCCGAGCCGGTGAGGATGGCGACGCTCAGCGCCTTGTCGGCCTCGAACCTCGTGAAGGCGTCGTAGAGGCCGCGCGCCGTGGGGCCATCGACGGCGTTGCGCCGGTCGGGCCGCTCGATGGTGACGATGGCCGTGGCGCCCTGGGTTGCCCAGGAAACCGTGGGTCCAAACTCATCCGGCATGAATCCCTCCATTGGATGCTTACGGCACGATGTGACGGCCGACGCAGCGGAAGGCAAGAGGGTTTCTTTTCAGAACCCGATCAGGCCGCGTCGGGAGCCGGCTCCGGCGGCGGCTTGCGATCGACCCGGAAGCCTTCCCAGCGCGACACCACCGCGGCGGCCACCGAGTTGCCGACCACATTGGTCGCCGAGCGGCCCATGTCCAGCAGATGGTCGACGGCCAGCACCAGGGCGATCCAGGCCTCGTCCATGCCGAAATAGGTGAGTGTCGCCATGATGACGACCAGCGAGGCGCGGGGGACGCCCGCCATGCCTTTGGAGGTGACCATCAACAACAGCAGCATGCTGACCTGCTGGGGGACGGTCAGGACGATGCCGTGGGCGTGGGCGATGAACAGCGTGGCGAAGGTGCAGTACATCATCGAGCCGTCGAGATTGAAGCTGTAGCCCAGCGGCAGGACGAAGCTGACCACCTTCCTAGGCAGGCCGAACTTTTCCAGAGCGGCCAATGTGCGTGGCAGGGCGGCCTCTGAACTGGCGGTGGAGAAGGCCAGCAGCGTGGGCTGGCTGATCGCTCCGATCAGGCCCAGCGCCCGGCCGCCAAGGGCCAGCAGGGCGACCAGGAACAGCAGACCCCACAGTACGCCTAGCGACAGGTAGAAGCCGCCGACGAACTCCGCATAGATTCGGATGATATCGACCCCTTCCTTGGCGATAGCGGCGGCCAGGGCGGCGAAGATGGCGAACGGCGCCAGGCTCATCACATAGCCAGTCACCTTCAGCATGATGGCCAAGCCCTGTTCGACCAGGGCCATGACGGCCGGCGCACGGTCGTCGAGCGAGGCCACGGCCGTGCCGACGAACAGGGAGAAGACCACAATCTGCAGGATAGCGTTCTTGGCCATTGCGTCGAAGATCGAGCTTGGGACCAGATGGACGATGAAGTCTTGTATCGTGAAGGCCGACATATCGACCGGCTTGGCCTTGGCGCCCAGCTCGGTCGCCAGCTTGAGATCGCCGCCGGGCTGCAGCAGGTGGAACATCAAGAGGCCCACGGTCAGCGAGACAATCGAGGCCAGGATGAACCAGCTGATCGACTTAAAGCCCACGCCCCGGATCGCGGCAGCGTCTTCCATATGAGCGACACCCGCCACCAAGGTGGTGAACACCAGAGGTGCGAGGATCATCTTGATGAGCGTCAAGAACAGGTCGGTGACCAGCTTGAAGCCTTCCATGGCGATAGCCAGCCGCGCCTCATGGGCCTTGGCGATCGCGACGGTCAGCTGCGCCTCGTGCGCCGGGTCACCCCAGAGGTTGTGACAAACCAGGCCCACGGCAACCCCGAGCACCATGGCCAGGACGATGAAGATGGTGAACAGGCGATTCATGCGGCCCCCGCGAATATCGGCTGCGCATCTTTGCCCTTCCCCGACCCAAACGGGAAGTGCAGTCTCCGAACATGACCGGAGCGCATGACGCCGTCGCCGCCCAGCTGGCCGCCCTGATGCGCCGCCACGCCGTGGGCATGATCGAGACCAAGGGGGGCGAAACCGGCCTGGAGATGGTTGCCCCGCACCCCAATCCCCTGCATCCCAAGCAACCGATGTGGTTTGGCGGGGTAAGGTCGGGCAAGGCCTACGCCAGCTATCACCTGATGCCGCTCTACACCCATGCGGCGTTGCTGGAGACCCTGTCCCCCGAGCTGAAGAAGCGGATGCAGGGCAAGTCCTGCCTGAACTTCAGGGCGGCGGACGGGGCGTTGTTCGAGGAACTGGCGGCGCTGACTGAGGCGGCGGCAAAACTCTATGCGGAACCGTTGCAGTTCAGCCGCTAGCAACGTCACGTTCGGGCCGCTATAAGCCCGCATGCAAAATGAAAGCGAAAAACAAGCTGTCGCCATCGTCGAGCGACTTGAAGCTGAATACCAGACCTCCGTCGCCGCACTGCGCAGCGACCTCAAGGCCTTCCTGAAAACCGGCAAAGCCCCCGACCCCGCCGTGCGCGACGGGGGCGCCTACACCTATCCCGAGCTGCGGCTGACCTGGACCGGCGAGAGCGGCTATCCGCGCATCTCCCGGGCCTATGCGCGCCTGGCCGAGCCGGGCGTCTACACCACCACCGTCACCCGGCCGGCTGTGTTCCACGACTATCTGGTCGAGCAGCTGTCGCTGCTGATCGCCGACTTCAAGGTCACTGTCGAGGTTGGCCGGTCGGAACAGGAAATCCCCTTCCCCTATGTGCTGGACGGCGGCGACCTGGACCTGGCCGACGCGGCCGCCAGCGAGATCGCCCGGCATTTCCCAACCACGGAACTGGCCTTCATCGGCGATGAAGTGGCCGACGGCGAGTGGGATTCCGGACTGGGCTTTGATCGCCCGCTGGCCCTGTTCGACGGCCTGCGCGCCGACTTCTCGCTGGCGCGGCTCAAGCACTACACCGGCGCCCCCGCCGAGCATGTCCAGCAGTACATCCTGTTCACCAACTACCACCGCTATGTCGACGAGTTCGTCCGTTGGGCCTGCGAGCGGCTGAAGGACGAGAACACGCCCTACACGGCGCTGAGCTGCAGCGGCGCGGTGCTGGTCACCAAGGATACCCCCGACCCGGAAGCGGCGGTCGCTAACGGACCCTGGCGGCGTCACCAGATGCCGGCCTATCACCTGATGGCGGCGAACGGGCAGGGGATCAGCCTGGTCAACATCGGGGTCGGCCCTTCGAACGCCAAGACCATCACCGACCACCTGGCGGTGCTCCGCCCGCAGGCCTGGCTGATGATCGGCCACTGCGGCGGCCTGCGCGGCAGCCAGACCATCGGCGACTATGTGCTGGCCCACGCCTATCTGCGCGACGACCATGTGCTGGACAGCATCCTGCCGACCGACATCCCCATCCCCTCGATCGCCGAGGTGCAGCGCGCCCTCTACGACGCGGCCAAGGAGGTCAGCGGCGAGAGCGGCGAGATGCTCAAGCGCCGCCTGCGCACCGGCACGGTGGTCACCACCGACGACCGCAACTGGGAGCTCCGCTACACCTCCAGCGCTCTGCGCTTCAACCAGAGCCGGGCGGTCGGCATCGACATGGAAAGCGCCACCATCGCCGCCCAGGGCTACCGCTTCCGGGTGCCGTACGGGACGCTGCTCTGCGTGTCGGACAAGCCACTGCATGGCGAGATCAAGCTGCCGGGCCAGGCCAACGCCTTCTACGAGCGGGCCATCGGCCAGCACCTGCAGATCGGCATCGCCACGGTCGACCTGCTGCGCAAGGAAGGCCCCGGATTGCACAGCCGCAAGCTCCGCGCTTTCGACGAGCCGCCTTTCCGGTGAGGTTGGGCCAGGCGGGCGCAAGATCACGGCGCCCGCAACCGCCTGTTTTTATTCATCATGACGTGAATATAGGCGTGGATCGCCTGATTTTTGTGCGACGCACCATTGCCGTTGGGGTAAGTCCTTCCCCTGGGCTAGCGGGTGCGGTGGTAGATTGTCGCGGAAAAATTTGCTGCACCGCACACATTTTCTCTTGATGCGTTGTGCGCTGCACCCTATCTTTATCTCGTGAGGCTGGCTTTGCCGCCTCTGCCCTTCCTGGGCGTTTCCTCCCTAATAAACTGCGGCGCCGGTTCTCTGGCGCCGCTTTTTTTTTGGCCTGAGCCCAACCCAAACCCCGCTCATCCCCGCGAAGGCGGGGACCCAGGTGTTTTTGAGCGCGCCTCGGCCGCGGTGTCCTGTTTCCAGAATTCCGCGCCGGTTGAACCGCCGAAACGAAAAAAGCCTGGGTCCCCGCCTTCGCGGGGATGAGCGGATAAAAGGAGGGCCGGAGCCCTACCTCAATTTCCCCCATTCGCGGGCTAACACCCCGGTCAGCCGCTCAATGTCCGCTTTCAGCCGGGCCAGCCCCTCGGTGGGCTCCAGGGTCGCCTCGTCGAGATAGAGCGCCCGGTTGATCTCGATCTGCAGGGCGTGGGTCTTGCGGGCGGGTCGGCCGTAATGCTCGGTCGTGTAGCCGCCGGCGTAGGGGCTGTTGCGGGCGCAGCGATAGCCCATGGCTTCCAGCTCGCGCTCGACCAGGGTGGTCAGGGCCGGGGCGCAGGCCGCGCCGAACCGGTCGCCCAGCACGATGTCGCAGCCCCGGCCATGGCGGGTAGTCACCACGCCGCTGGCCGCCGCCGCCGGCATGGAGTGCCAGTCGATCAGCACCGCCAAGCCGTGCAGCCCACGGGCTTCCGCCAAAAGCCTCGCCAGGTTGTCGTGATAGGGGCGGTGGACGCTGTCGACCCGCAACTTGGCCTCGGCGAAGGTCAGCTTGCGGGCATAGATCTCACGGCCTTCGGAAACCACCTTGGCGATGCTGCCGAGCCCTGCGGCCACCCGCGCCGAGCGGCCCTTGGCGAAGTCGGGCAGTTCGTCCTCGAACATGCCCTGGTCCAGCTCCCAGGGCTCGCGGTTGACGTCGATCCAGGCCCGGGCGAGGCGGGCGGTGATCAGGGTCGCGCCGCCGGCCGGGGCGCCGGCCACCAGGCGGTCGACCAGGGCGTCCTCCGAGCGGCGGATGGCGGCGGCGTCCAACTTCGAGGCGGCCATCATCTCGGCCGGGTAGATGTTGCCGGAGTGGGGCGAAGCGAACACCAGCGGCGTCTCCGGCGCATCCGGACCCGGCCGCGCTATGGCGAATGGCGGATCGACAGATAGGGCGCCGGGCGGCTGGATGGCGTTCATTGCGGGCATAATCACCGGCGTCCGCTACGTCGGTCAAAGCCTTTCACCGCACCTTTACACCTCTCCTATTAAGCTTGCCGTCCAAGATCACCAAAGAGGCCCTCATGCCCCGCATCCTGCTGGCCGAAGACGACGACTCGCTGCGAGGCTTTCTGGCCCGGGCGCTCGAAAGGGCCGGCTATGAGGTCAAGGCCTGCGCCGACGGTGAGGAGGCCGCCGCCTGCCTCGACGAAGACTGGGACCTGCTGCTGACCGACATCGTCATGCCCGGCATGGACGGCATCGAGGTCGCCCGTCACGCGGCGGCCCGGCATCCCGGCCTGCGCATCATGTTCATCACCGGCTTCGCCGCCGTCGCCCTGACCGCCCCCGAGCGCGCGCCGGCCGGGTCCAAGGTGCTGTCCAAGCCCGTGCATCTGCGCGAGATCGTCACCGAGGTCGAACGGATGATGGCGGCCGCCTAAAGGGCCGCTTGCGTCCCGCGCCGCGCATGGGTATATCGCCCCCTCCCGCCGGAACGGATGCGTAGCTCAGTGGGAGAGCACCTCGTTGACATCGAGGGGGTCGCTGGTTCAATCCCAGCCGCGTCCACCATCCTGCTTCGCTCCTTCGGAGCTTCGCAGGACACGTCCTCGGCCTTTGCATTTCTCCCCCATATCCCGGTGATGGCGGCCGCGCTCGAGTCGTAGCAGGCTGAGCGCCCGATCAAGTTCCGCCAGCCACTGGTTCCCCTGACATGACTCTCACGCGCCGCGCCGGCCTTGGTCTGATCGTGGCTGGAGGCCTCATGGGCGCTGGCCCTGCTCTGGCCGCCGGCGCGAAGGTTTCCGAGCGGGACGGCGACATATGGATCGCCGATGCGGGCGCCGAGCGGCGGCTGACCCGCGATGGGGCCAACCGCCAGCCCGTGCTGTCG
This sequence comes from Caulobacterales bacterium, assembly GCA_038236615.1. Classification (GTDB taxonomy): domain Bacteria; phylum Pseudomonadota; class Alphaproteobacteria; order Caulobacterales; family Caulobacteraceae; genus Caulobacter. The sequence continues at coordinate 13,869 of JBBRZO010000013.1, read as the reverse complement.
CCTGACGGCCTGCTGGTCGCCTACATCCACGATGATCAGGGCAAGCCGGCCGACGACTACGGCTTTCCGCCCTCGTCCCTGTGGGTCTGTGACCTGGCCACGGGCAAAACCCGCCGAGTCGCCGCGCCCCACGCCAGCGACGAGGTCAGCCAGGACTTTACCCGCATCGGCGGGCCGGTTTTCTCGCTGGAGGGCGGCTTCATCTATGTGCTGGCCGACGCCTGGGTGACCTCGGCGGCGGTGCATCAGGTCAATCTGAAGACCGGCCAGGAACACTACGTCATCGACGCCAACAGCCTGGCGGTGATCCGGTCGGGCCCCTACCGAGGCTATCTGCTGGTCAACCGGCATCGCTACTACCCAAAGGGAGGGTCCTACGATCCCACCTTCGTGGTCCGTCCCGACGCCAAGGTCGCCTTCGCCATCCCCGGCAGCGAGGACCGCGACGAGGCGGTGACCGCCTGGCTGCGCAAACACGGCGCGACGGCTTCCTGACGCCCCGCGAAAGATATTCACACTCACGATAGTGAGTGTTGACGCCCGCCCAAATCCAACGTCATCCTCCTGCAAAATTACCCCGGCGCGCCAAGCCGGAAGGGGGAAGCGTGGGAAGCGTATCGGCCGTGTCAGGCCACAAGCCCGGAGCGAGGGCCTGGATGGTCCTGGGCATGCTGTGTTTTGTCTATGTCCTGAACTTCCTGGACCGGCAGTTGCTGTCGATCCTGGCCAAGCCGATCCAGGACAGCCTGGGAGTCACCGATGGGCAGCTGGGGCTGATCGGCGGGCTGTATTTCGCGCTGTTCTACTGCCTGATCGCCATCCCGGTCGGCTGGCTGGCCGACCGCACCAATCGGACCTGGGTGCTGGCCTTCGCCTGCGCGCTGTGGAGCGCGGCGACCATGGCCTGCGGCCTGGCGCGGACCTATCCGCAGCTGGTGGGCGCGCGGATGACGGTGGGGATCGGCGAGGCGGGCGGCGTGCCGCCGTCCTACGCCATCATCTCGGACTATTTTCCGCCCGGCCAGCGGGCGACGGCGCTGAGCCTGTTCAACCTGGGCCCGCCGATCGGCCAGGCCCTGGGGGTGGCGTTCGGGGCCGGGATTGCGGCCGCCTACAGCTGGCGCGACGCCTTCGTGGCGCTGGGCAGCGTCGGCCTGGTCGCGGCCCTGGCGGTGCTGATGGTGGTGCGCGAGCCCAAGCGCGGCGGGCTCGATCCCGTCGACGAGACAACCGAGAAGGCCAGCTTCCGGACGACGGTACGGGCCTTCTTCGGCCGACGCGCGCTGGTTCTGGCGGCCCTCGGCGGCGGGGCGACCCAGATCGTCACCTATGGCTCTGGCAACTTCACCACCCTGATGATGATGCGCGAGAAGGGGATGACTCTGATCGATGTCGCACATTGGAGCCCGCTGGCGGTGATCGTCGGCATGGGCGGCGGCATCGCCCTCTCCGGCCCCCTGATCGACTGGAGCACCAAGCGCTGGAAACAGGCCTACGCCCTGCTGCCCGCCATCAGCCTCACCCTGGCCGTCCCCCTCTACATCGCCTTCACGGTGCAGCCGTCCTGGCCCGTGGCGTTGGCTCTGTCGATCGGGCCAACCTTCCTCAACTACTACTATCTCTCCTCCTCCATCGCCCTGATGCAGGCGGAGACCCCGGCCAGCCAGCGGGTGCTGTCGGGCGCCCTGATGCTGCTGATGATGAACCTGATCGGCATGGGCGTTGGTCCGACCCTGGTCGGGGCGATCAGCCAGCATGTCCACGCCGCCCATCCGGGGACATCGCTGCAGATCGCCTTCCTGTGGCTTCTGCCCTTCTACGGCCTGGCCATCCTCATCTTCCTCATCCTCGCCGGCGTGCTGAAGCGCGAGGCGGCAGTAGAGAAAGCCAGCGCATGAAACGCCTGATCGCCGCCGCCCTGCTGAGCCTCGTTTGCGTCGCCCCCGCCTGGGCCGCGAGCAACCCCATCGTCGACGCCCCGGCCGGCAAGCTGGAAGGCCGCATGAGCGGCGAGGTCCGCGCCTTCAAGGGCATCCCTTATGCCCAGGCCCCGGTCGGCGCCCTGCGCTGGGCCCCGCCCAGGACGGTGGCGACCTGGGAAGGCGTTCGCCATGCCGACGACTTCGGCCCGGCCTGCCTGCAGTTCAAGGCGCCGCCCGGCGGCGTCTACTGGGCCCCGCCGCCGCCGATGAGCGAGGACTGCCTGTCGCTGAACATCTGGGCCGCGCCAGGGGCGGCGAAAGCCCCGGTGATCGTCTGGATTCACGGCGGCGCCTTCTCCGGCGGTTCCAGCCGCGAGACCCTCTATGAGGGAACCCGGATGGCCTCGAAGGGCGTGGTGGTTGTCTCGATCAATTATCGTCTCGGCGTCCTGGGTTTCCTGGCCCATCCGGGACTGTCGGCCGAGTCGCCGGACGGCCTGTCGGGCAATTACGGCCTGCTCGACCAGATCGAGGCCCTGCGCTGGATCCAGCGCAACATCGCCGCCTTTGGAGGCGATCCGGCCAATGTCACCATCGCCGGAGAATCGGCCGGCGGGCTGTCGGTGGCCTATCTGATGGCCATGCCCTCGGCGCGGGGACTGTTCGCCAAGGCCATCCTGCAGAGCGCCTACACCACTTCGGCGGCGGCGCTGAAACGGCTAAGCAACGGCACGCCCTCCGCCGAGGCCGCCGGTGAGGCCCTGGCCGCCAAGCTTGGCGCATCGGACATCGCAGCCCTGAGAGCCATGGACGCCGAGAAGCTGACCAACAAGGCTGCCTTCGCCTACTTCCCCTTCCCGACGGTCGACGGGAAGCTGATCCCGCGCCAGCTGGTGGATACGTTCGACCGCGGCGAGCAGGCCCCCGTTCCACTGATCGCCGGTTTCAACAGCGGCGAAATCCGCTCACTGATGGGCCTGGCCCCGAAGATCCCGCTCACCGCAGCGGCCTACGAAAAGACCATCCGCGCCAACTACGGCGATCTGGCCGACGATTTCCTGAAGCTCTATCCCGGCGGCAATATGGGCGAGAGCATCCTGTCGACCACGCGCGACGGCCTCTACGGCTGGACGGCCATGCGACTGGCCGTGAAGCAGACGGCGCTGGGACAGCCGAGCTATCTCTACATCTTCGACCATGGCTACCCGGCCATGGACAATGCCGAGCTGCACGCCTTCCACGGCAGCGAGCTGCCCTACATGTTCGGCAATATCGGCCGCACCTCGCCCTACTGGCCCGCTATCCCGCAGACCCCCGGCGAGCGGGCGATGGCCGACGCCATGGTCGACTACTGGGTCAGCTTCGCCGCCAGCGGCCGGCCCAGGGCCAAGGGCGCGCCCGACTGGCCGGCCTACGGCGCGCCCGGCTACTTCATGGCCTTCCAGGATGTGCCGAAGGTATCTGCCAACCTGCTGCCGGGCGTCTTTGCCCTGAACGAGCGGGTGGTCTGTCGTCGCCGCGCGGCGGGGACCCAGCCCTGGGTGTGGAACCTGGGCCTGGCGGCCGGGGTGGTGCCGCCGAAAGTGGAGGGGTGTTGAGCTCGACCCTTCATTCCGCTCATCCCCGCGAAGGCGGGGACCCAGGCTTTTTTCGTTTCGGCGGTTGAACAGCCGCGGAGCCGGGTTACAGGCCCGCTGTGGCTGACAGCCCGCTAAAACACCTGGGTCCCCGCCTTCGCGGGGATGAGCGGAAATTTTAACGGCCCAGCTAGGCCTTCAGCGACAGGAACCCCGCCGCCATGAAGCGGGCCATGCGCTGCTTCACCGCGCCGAAGTCGTCCGAGTGGCAGAGGCCGCCCGACAGCCGGTCAATGCGGCCGGTGCGCGCGAAGGTGTTCATCAGCGCGCCGGTCACAAAATGGTAGCCCCAGAAGATGTCCTCGTCCGAATAGTCGGGCAGAGCCTTGCGCAGGATACCGACCAGCTTGAGGACCACCGGGTCGAAATGGACGTCCATCAGGATCGCCCCCTCCGGGGTGTTGCTCATCCGGGCGCAGAAGGCCGCCCAGTTCATCCAAAGCTCGCCGCCCTCCATGTAGAGGTCGAAGTCTGTGTCGAGAAAGGCGTGCAGAGCGCCTTCGACCGTAGGGGCGCCGCCGGCCTCGCGCTCGTAGCGGTCCAGCGCATCCATGCGGCGGCTGCTGCTGACCTCGGCCCGCCGGGCGTAGACGGCTTCGAACAGGGCCCGCTTGTCGTCGAAGTAATAGTGCAGAAGCGTGGTGTGGACGCCCACCCGCAGGGCCACATCGCGCAGGGTCACCCCGTTCAGTCCGTGCTTGGAGAACAGATACTCGGCGGCGTCCATGATCTGTTCAAGCGTCTCCGCCCGCTGCTCGGCCTTGGTGCGACGCGTGCGTTTGACGGCTTCCGACATTATTGGCGCGGGACTCCCTGGGCGACCATCTCCCCGCTGACGTAGTCGGCACGCAGCCGCATCTTGTCAATCTTTCCGGTGGCCGCCAGCGGCATTGCCGCAAGCTGCACCACCTGATCGGGCAGCCACCAGTCGGCGACCTTGCCGCGCAGGCAGTCCACCAGGACACGGGCGTCGATGGATTGGCCGGGGCAGGGCTCGACGATCAACACCGGGCGCTCGCCCCAGCGGGCGTCCTCGCGGCCGATCACCGCCACTTGGCCGACCGTTGGATGGGCGCCGACGATGGCCTCGATCTCGGCGGGATTGATCCATTCGCCGCCGGACTTGATCAGGTCCTTGGAGCGGCCGCAGAGCGTCAGGGCTCCGGTCTCATCGATGCTGGCCAGGTCCCCGGTGTCGAAATAGCCCTCGGCGTCCAGCGAGTCGGCGCTGGCCTTGAAGTAACGGTCGACGACGCTGTGACCGCGCACTTTCAGATGGCCGACCCCGCCGCGCTGGTCCGGGAGTGTCCGCCCTTCCGCGTCGGTCAACTTGAGATCCAGCCCCATGGGCGGGCGACCGGAGGCGCGGCTAGGGGGGCCGGCCGGAGCAATGGTGCCCAGTGGCGAAAGTTCGGTCATGCCCCAGCTGGTCTGCACCTGCACGCCCAGCCGATCTTCCATGCGGCGGAGCAGGGCGTCAGGACAGGCCGAGCCGCCGATCAGGATGCGTTTCAGCTCGGGCAGGTCGCCGCCGGTGGCGTCGAGGTGGTCCAGCACGCCGATCCACACCGTCTGAACGCCGGCGGCGACAGTGACGCCTTCCTCGGCCATCAGCCGGGCCAGGCTGGCGCCGTCAGCCTGCCTGCCCGGCAGGACCAGCTTGGCCCCGACGGCGGGCGCGGCGAAGGGCATGCCCCAGCCGTTGGCGTGGAACATCGGCACGGCGACCAGCAGGCTGTCGGCCGCGGTCAGGGCGAAGGCGTCGGCCTGCAGGGTGCGAAGGGTGTGCAGGTAGTTGGATCGGTGCGTGTAGACCACGCCCTTGGGCTGCCCGGTGGTGCCGGAGGTGTAGCAGAGGCCCGCGTCGGCGTTCTCGTCGAACCCGCCCCAGGCAGCGGGGGCGCCGTAGGCTTCGAGCAGGTCCTCGTAGGACCAGACGTGGACTCCGGGTCGCGCCAGGTCGGCGCTACCGCCATCCAGGATGATGACATGCCCCAGGCAGGGGCAGAGCGCCAGCAACTCGGCGGCCAGTGGCGCCAGGCTGGCCGGAACCGCCAGGACCCTGTCCTGCGCCTCGGTGACCATGGCGGCCAGATGGGCGGCGGTGAGCCGCGGGTTGAGCGTGTGGCAGACCAGCCCCGCGCCCATGGCGGCGTAGTAGGTCTCGAGATGATGCTGCGTGTTCCAGGCCAGGGTGGCGATGCGGTCGCCAAAGGTGAGGCCCAGGCCCAGCAGGGCGCCGCTGAAGCGGTTGGCGCGTTCGCGCAGGGCGGCGTAGCCGATACGGCCGGTGTCCTCGCCGGACTGGGCCGCCGTGACGACCTCGCGATCGCCCGACCACTTGGCGGCATGGTCGAGGAACTTGTCTACCGTGAGGGCGTAGGGCTGCATGGACCGGCGGGCACTCTTTGAAGCGAAAAACCGGCCGCCGCCGGAGGGGAGGGGCGGCGGCCGGTGAGGGTCAGTGGCGCTGTCTAGAACGCCTTGACGACCCGAATGCCGTACTGGCGGGGCGGACCGGCGAACCTCAGGCCCGAATTGATCGCGCCGACGTAGTGCTGGTCCGTCAGGTTGGTCGCATAGAGGGTGGTGACGATTCCGCCATGGAGCCAGGACAGCTGGCCGTTGAAGATGTTGCGCTCCTCGATCCGGTCGCCGCGGGCGCGGTTCTCGAACAGGGTGGCCCACTGCGGCGAGACATAACCGTAGTTCAGCCGCGGGGTCAGGGTGTCACCGTTGGCCAGGCTGTACCGGTACTGGGCGCCGATGTTGAAGGTGAAGTTCGGCGCGTAGGTCTGGTCCCGTCCATCCAGGTTGAAGCACGTGGCGCTGGCCGGACCGGTCTCGGGATTGCAGGCCCCGAAGCCCGGAATGCGCGGATCATGCGCGTAGAATTTGCCCAGCGAGCTGCGCATCCAGGCTCCGCCGCCGTCGACCGACAGGTTGCCGAATACCGCCTCAAACTGGGCTTCGACGCCGTACATCTTGGTCGGGTTGGGGTTGTTCAGCTCGAAGCCGAAGACCGGGAAGGCGGGGTAGCCGATGATGACCTGGAAGCCCTTGTAGTCATTGTAGAAGGCGTCGACCTGGGTGCGCAGCTGGCCGCCGAAGAAGCCGGCCTTCCAGCCGATTTCGTACTCGGTCACCTTCTCCGGGCCGAACGGCGCGGGCAGGCCCAGGCCGACCGGCACGTTGAGACCGCCGGGCTTATAGCCGGTGGCGACGAAGGCGTAGACGAAGTTGTGCGGGTCGATCGTCCAGTTCAGCGCGATCTTGCCGGAGGTGCTGTTGGACTTGGAGGACTGCTCCTGGGTGATGGGCAGGCCGTACTGCAGCACGTTGACGTGATTGGTCGTGCGGGAGTCGGAGTAGCGGGCGCCGATCTGCAGCTCGAGGCTGTCCGTCAGCTTGTAGCCGACCTGGCCGAACACCGCGGTGTTCTGCTTGGGGTTGGTCCCGTCCAGCTTGTACTGCGTCGCGATGCTGCCGGGCGGCACGCCGATGAAGAACATGCCCGGCGGGAACTTGGCCTCGTCCGACTGGTAGTAGGCGCCCAGCACCCAGGTCAACCGGCCCGCGTTGGGAGAGATCAGGTTGAATTCCTGCGAATGGGTCTCTTCCTGGACATAGTCGAAGAAGGTCCAGTTTGTGCTGCTCTTGCCGTCCAGGTCGGCATTGTAGGCGGTGTTGCCATACTGGTAGCCGCTGACCGAACGCAGGGTGATGCCGTTGTCGAAGACGTAGTCGATACGCAGGGCCGAACGCACGAAACGGTCGCGGGCGAACATCGGGGCGTTGGCGGTGATCTTGAAAGGATCGTTGGTCGACAGCACCGGGTCGGACGGATAGCCGCCGTAGTTGAGGTAGTTGTAGTCGGTCTTGAAATTGACCGTCAGCTTGTCGGTCGGCTTCCACAACAGGGTCAGGCGGGCATTGTAGAAGCGCAGGCCTTCGTTGCCGGTGGCGCTGGCCGGGCCGGTGACGTCATAGAAGCTGTCGCGCTGTTCGACATTGACGGCGATGCGGGCGGCGAAGGTGTCGCTGATCGGCAGGTTGACCGCGGCCTGGGCCGCGACGTCGCCATAGTTGCCAAGCTGACCGGCGACGTAGCCGCTCATGGTCCCGCCGATGACCGGATTGTTGGTGCTGACGAAGACCGCCCCGCCGGTGGCGTTCTGGCCGACAAACGTGCCCTGCGGGCCGCGCAGCACTTCAATGCTGGAGACATCGTAGTAGGGCTCGCCGGTGAAATAGCCCGGGAAGGTCGCGATGTTGTCGCGGTAGGTGATGACGCCGGTCAGGGTCTGGCTGTTGTGCTCGGACTTGCCGATGCCGCGGATATTGAAGTCGATGCCCTGGCCGAAATTGTTGATGACGGCGGCGGGCACGGCGAACTGCAGCTGGTCGACCGAAGTGATCCCCTTCTGCTCCAGTTTTTCGCCGGTGATCACCGTGGCGGCGATCGGAGTCTGCTGCAGATTGGTGCTGCGACGCTCGGCGGTGACCACCACCTCGCCGACCTGCGTTTCAGCCGTCGGTTCCTTGGGCGCCGTATCCTGGGCCGCGGCAGCGCCGCCCCAAGCTAGCGCCAGCACTGACGCGCTCAGCCACAATGCGTGGATCTTCATCGTCTCCCCCTGCCTTCATGGGCCTGCGCTCTCCGGCGCGAGGTGAAAGCTGGATCACGTTCGCGCCCCTGTCAATACTGACTATCACGCGAGTGAATATCTTGTGGGACGCGGGCTGCGCGACGCTCGAACGAAAAACGCCCCCACCAGAAGCAGGGACGTTCTCGCTCTGAAGTCGCCTGAGGCGGCCGGAAACCAGGGCTGACCCCGGCGCTCAGCCGCCCGCTTTGCAGCTCTATTTTGAGGAGCCCTTTGGCGTTTTCGGCCGGTCATATTCCAGACCCAGCCAGGCAAGCCGCTGACTGCCTTTCCCATATCGATCGCCCAGGGCGTCCAGGGCCAGGTCGAGCTGGCCGGCGGAGGGGCCCGGGCCGATCGGCAGGCGGTAGCGGCCCGTCTTGGGCTCGGCGTCCGGCAGCAGGGTGAGGCCATGCAGAGAGCGGATCGGCGCCAGACCAGGCCGGGTGGCGACGACGCGGGTGCGATAGCTGCGCTGCCAGGTGTCAGCCCAAAGGGCCAGAGCGACCTCGTCGGTCCCATCGGCCACGGGCGCCTCGACCGTCTCATGGCTCCAGACCGCCAGCAGCGAGAGGATGCCCCGCAGATAGTCGCCAGAGGTGATTTTGAAGTCGTCGGTGTGGTGTGCCGGACCCCAGTCGCTGACGCCCAGCCGTGTGGCCAGGTCCTTAGCTGCGTCATGCCCGCCCAGCGCCTCGACCAGGGCGAGCGAAGCGGGGATTGAAGCGGTGACGCCGGTCGTGGTGATGATCGGACCGTCCTGCAGGTAGCGCCGGTCGCGGACCCAGGTCGTGCCGGGATACGCCTTCTCAAGGGGCTTCATGGCCGCCCAGTGGGTGACGGCCCGGCGACCGTCCAGCAGGCCGGCGGCGGCCAGGACCCGGGCGCCCTCGCAGATCGAAACGATGGTCGCCCCGCGCGCGGCCTGGGCGGCGACCCAGGCGGTCAGCGCCGGATCCTTGGGGATCATCTGGGCGGGGACGATGACGATGTCGGCGCCGGCCGGTTCGGCCGCGTCGAACTGCGCTAGGGTCTGGTCAGCTTGAATGCGCAGGGCCATGTGCAGCTGGACCGGGCCGGGGCCGGTCGAGAGGCTGCGGACCTCGGCCAGGCCAGAGGCCTTGAGGACGCCGTAGGGGATGATGAAGTCGGTGGTTTCGGCCCCGCCGTTCTCGCCCACCACCACGACCAGCGGCTTGAGGCGGCCGGCCTTGGGTTTGGGCAGGACCAGGCGGCCCTCCGCGGGAGCGACGGCCTGGACCGACGGGTCGGCCTGGGCAGACGAGAGATCGGCGCCCAGCACAAGGGCCAGAACCGAGATAAGGATCATTTGCGAGCGCATGGGGTCTTCCTGAAGGAGGGCGAGCGGCCGCGGCCGGATTGACCGCGGCCATGCCGGCTGGTTGGGCTGGCTAGTCGGCCTGAGCAGGCGCGGCGCACTGGCAGGCATCGCCGCAGGAGCAGTCAGCGCCGCAAGCGCAGGCTTGGCAGGCGCAGGTTTCGCACTGGCAGGGATCGCAAGCGCAGGCGGTGGGGGGGCAGTTGATCATCAGGGTCTCTCCTTAGAAGCCGCGGTGTTGCGGCGACAGGAACCCTAGATGCGGAACTCGTTGGCGAAAATGTCATAGATATCGCGGATCACGCCACAAAGCCGGCCTTGTCCGCGAGGTCGGTGGTGGCGTTTCCCGCCCGGCGGCTACTGCGTCTGGCCCGGTTCCAGGTTCGAGCGGACCGCCTCATAAGCCGCCTGCAGTTGGGCGGCGACCGAGGGGCCAGGCGGCGACAGCCGGTGGCCGGGGCCCAGGTGGCTATCGCGCAGCTCGTCCATGAAGGCGTCCCACATCGGCTGGCCGCCGTCTTCCAGCAACTTCGCGCGGATGCTCAGCTCGGCGCTGACCTTGAGGTGCCGCCGGCCCCAAGCCCCCATATGCGCCAGGAGGGGCGCCAGCTGGATGGCCTGTTCAGTCAGGCTGTAGATGGCCTTCTGCTTGTGGCTGGGGTCGTCGGCTCGGGTGATCAGCCCCTTCTCCAGCAGCCGTTTTAGCCGGTCAGCCAGGATGTTGGAGGCGATCCCCTCCTCGGACTGGGACAGCAGCTCGCGGAAGTGGCGGCGGTTGCCGAACATCAGGTCGCGGATGACCAGCAGGCTCCAGCGGTCGCCCAGCACCTCCAGGGTCAGGTTGATCGGGCAGCCCGACCGTTGACCGTCGTCGAGCATGGGCTTGGGCAAACTGACTCTCCGCGACTAACCAGTTGCAATATCGCATCGGTCCAGTCACGCGGCAACGCCGGGGGTGAAGTTAGTCCAGGCGGTGGTGCTCGCCGACCATTACCGCCAACGGCAGGCCCAGCAGGCTCAGTCGCACCCGCTTGAGCGCGGTCCGGGGCGTGAGCATCGAAAAGCGAGTGGCATAACCGCCCTTGAACAGCGGACTGCGGGCGCTCAGCGGGCGGCGGAAGTCCAGCAGATAGTCGCCGCCCTCATGCCGGCCGACTATGCCGGCCCCGGCCATGGCCTCGGAGGTGACATACTGGCCGTCCAGGCCCCGGGTCATCACCCAGCGCCAGATCTCGCTGGCGCCGTTCTCCCATTCAAAGGTCTCGGCGACATGCAGGGCGCTATAGGTGGCGTCGAGGTGGCCCTCGGTCGTCACTTTGGCGCGGCGGGAAGGCCCGCCCAGCAGGGGCCTGGCTTCGGCCCAGCCTTCGGTGCGGCCCAGAAAGAAGCTTTCCGGCCGGAAGATCATAGGCGCTAGCGCGGTCTCTCCGTCCAAGCTCGTTTTGTCCCTCGAAGGCCGTCGGCAGAACGGCGTTCGTCAACAAGCTACTCCAGCGCGAGGCTCAGGATCAGCGGACCGAATGTCGCGCCCATGAATATGTGGGTCAGGGCCCGTTTCTTTCTAAGATCAGGGGATGTCTTTTTTGGGCAGGGCGGCGATCTCTTCCGGGGTCAGCTTGGTGACCTTGGTCACCGGACAGCGCATCGGCCCGATGGGCGAGCTGGCGATGATGGTCGCGTCCAGCCCGTCGCAGATGCTGTTGCCGCCGCCGCGGGTTTCCAGTCCGATGGTGAAGTTGGTGTCCAGGTCGCGACAGGGACCGAACAGGTCCAGGCGATAGACCTGCTTGGCGCCGACATTGACCAGCACGGCCTTGTCGCCGGCCTGCCGCCAGCCGTTGACCTGATCGGAGAAGAAGCAGGAACGGGTCGGCTTGGGGGCTGCCGGAGACGCGCCGGCGGCGCCTAGTCCCGCGACCCCGGCCAGGGCCGTGACCGAAAGAGCGATAAGGATGGTTCGGGTCATGCTGACCTCCGTGTCCAGGTTCCGTCCCAACGCTGACTTAGCCTCTCAAGTTGCCGAGATTGCGGCGCGCCGCGCGAACCGTCCAGGATCGATCAGCCTGGCGAGGTCGCGGGGTAGAGGCGATGGGGCGCCTGCGACCAACGCCGCCAGATGCGCGGCCAGCAAGGGCGCCAGGCAAAAGCCGCGTGAGCCCAGACCGCTCAGCACAAACAGACCCGCCTCGTCGACCGCACCCGCCAGCGGCAGATGGTCGGCCGTCGTGGCGCGAATGGAGGCGCGCGACTGCAGGGGGAGTCCGTTCAGTCGGGCGGCCAGTTCGGGCAGGCCCTTGGCCAGGGTGGCGAGATTGCGGGCGTCGTCCTCCGGGACCGCAGCGCGGTCCTCTCGGCCCCGGTCGTGGGTGGCGCCGAACAGCAGGCCCTCGCGCGTCGGGATCGCATAGCCGCCGAACGCCACAGCCGGACCGGCGCTCTCCGGTGTCCAGCTGGCCTGGCCGCGCACCGGCCGCAAGTCCAGCGAGGGCGCCAGCCGGGCGTTGTCGGTTCCGGCCGCCAGGACAACGGCGTCGACGCTGGCGATCTCGGCCTCGGCGGCGTCTAACAGCCGCCAGCCCCGGGGCGTGCGTTCCAGGCTTTCGACCCTGGCGGAGAGGCGCTCGGCTTCGGCGGCCAGAACCGGCAGCAGCCTGGCGGGCTCGATTACCAGGGCCCCCGGAAAAACCAGGGCCGGCCCGACCGATTCGCCCAGCCTGCCGCTGGCGTCCAACGCCTCCAGCAGGGACAGGTCGTCCGGGACGAACAGGTCGCTGGCGGCGATCTTGCCGAACCGGCCGGCGTCCCGCTCGCCGACCGCCAGCTGCAGGGCGCCCCGGGCGATCACCGCGTCAGGGACCGCTTCATAGAGGCTGACGGCATGGCGAAAGGCCTGGGCGAACAGGGCGGCCACCGGGCCAAGCCCCGCGTCCAGGCGCGGTGTGACCAGGGCGGCGGGATTGCCCGAGGCGCCGGCGCCAAGACCGTCCTGGTCGACCAGCAGGGCTCGGACGCCCTGCCGCGCCAGGGCCTGGACCAGGCAGCAACCGGCGATGCCGCCTCCGATCACGGCAACGGTCGGCGGTGTTGGCGGGGTCGCGGCCTCTCCCGGCAGGCGCGCCTCCAGCCGTTCACGTTTGCGTCCGAAACCCGGCCGCTTGTCGACGTTGAACCCGGCCTCGGTCAGGCCGCGCCGCACCGCGCCGGCGACGGTGAAGGTGGCGGCCCTGGCGCCGGGGGCCGAGCGGGACGCCACCAGATTCAGCACGTCCTGGCGCCACATGCCGGGATTGGCGGCGGGCGCGAAGCCATCCAGCAGCCAGGCGTCAGCGGCCCCGTCCCAGGCTGCCAGCGCGTCACCGACGTCCATCACCGCCAGGTCCAGGCTGGCGCGAAACTCGGGAAGGTCCAGCCGATGGAAGCCCCGCGCGGCGCTGGGCCAGGCGTCGGTCAGAACCCGGGCCGCTTGCGCGATCTCCGGCCAATGGGCGAGGACCCGGCGGGCGTCGTCGGCCGGCATCGGATGGGCCTCGACGCTGAAGATACTGAGATGGGCGCCCTCTGGCGCGGTCTCACGCCAGAGAGTCAGCAGGGCGGCGATGTTCAGTCCCGACCCGAACCCCAGCTCCCCGACCGTGAACCGTGTCCGGCCCTGCCAGGCCCCCGGCAGTCCGCAACCGGTGAGGAACACCGCCCGCGATTCGGCCAGCCCGTCCTGGCTGGAGAAATAGACATCGTCGTAGAGCCGCGAGCGCGGCAGACCCTCGGCGGTCCATTCAACGGGGGAGTCGGTCTGGTTCACCAAGCCTCCATAGCAAAAGGGCCGCCCTGGAGGACGGCCCTTCGACTGAGATGGACTGTCCGCCCCTACTTCTTTTCGGCCGGAACGACCGGCGGCGGGGCGGCGGGCGAGGTGTCGCCGGCGGCGGCGGCTTCATCGACCGTGGAGGGCGCGGCGTCCGGGGCAACAGTCCCGGCGGCCGGCGTGGCCGACGGCGGGGCTGCGGCGGTCGAGGCGTCGGCGGCGGCCGCGGCGGCGGCCTTGTCGGCGGCCTCGGTGGAGGCGGCGGGGGCGTCGCCCGGCGTGGCGGCCGGCGCGGCGTCGGCGCCCGGCTTGTGGCAGGCGGCGAGGCTCAGGGCCGACAGGGCGACGGCGGCCAACAAGGCGGTACGGGGGGCGAACTTGCGAAGGCGAAGGGTCATGGCCGGATGTCCTGGAGCAGAGGTAGCTGAGGAGGGCGACTATAGACGAAAAGGGCCGCCCTCGCGGACGGCCCTTCCGTAAACGTTATCGCGAAAAGACTTACTTCTTTTCGGGAGCCGGAGCG